>NC_009464.1:0-1200000 GCF_000063445.1 Methanocella arvoryzae MRE50 | reverse complement strand
AGTTGGTGAATTCGGAGGGCAGCGGCGCAGCCGGAGATACAATTCGGGGCGGTTCGAGGCCGACCTGCAGCGGGGCCAGGTGACCCGGGACCTGAACTTCAAGCAGCGCATCTCGAAGCGCGAAAGCGGCATCATGACCGTCTCTCAGAAAGAAGTCGTCACCATCCCGCCGACCACCACCGTGATGGGCGCGGCGAAAACCATGGTCGGGTACAATTACCGGCGGCTGCCGGTTGCCGATCCGGGCACGAAGCGGATTGAGGGCATCTGCACCGTGATGGACTTCATAGACTACCTGGGCGGCGGCGAAAAGCGGGCTATCATCGAGCGCAAATATGATGGCAATATGATTCTTGCGATCAACGCCCCTGTGACCGAGATCATGCAGTACGACGTGGTGACAGTGTCCGACGAGTCCTCGCTGGAAGACGCTATCTCCCTGATGATCAGCCGATCGGTAGGGGGCCTGCCCGTGATCGACGAAGAGCGCCGGATCGTGGGCATTCTCACCGAGCGGGACGTCGTCCGGATCATGGGTGACGCAGTTGTAGGACGAAAGGTGAGTGACATCATGAGCAGACAAGTGACGACGGCGCCGCCTGACATGACTATAGAAGAGGCTGCCCGGATGATGGTTTCGAGCGACTTCCGGCGGCTGCCGGTCACCGCGGGCAACCTGGTATGCGGCATCATCACAGCCACGGATATCATGCGCTACCTCGGCAGCGGGGACGCCTTCAGGAAGCTGGTCACGGGGAACGTCCACGAGGCCATGGGAGCCCCGATCAGCTCTATCATGAAGACCGACATCCTCACGATCAGGTCAGACGAAGACCTGGGCGGAGTCGCCCAGATCATGGCGAGGAACCGCATCGGGTGCATGCCCGTCATAGACAGCTCCGGGCTGACCGGCATCGTCACCGAGCACGATATTGTCATGTCCCTGAAGGAGGCAGTATGACTTCCGTCGAAGAGATCATGTCTGCGCCGGTCTTTGCCGTGTCGGCGCGGGATAACATGGCCAGGGCCAGGAACCTGATGCTCCGCAACGGAGTATCGAGGCTGGCTGTGGTCGACGAAGGCCGGCTGAGAGGCATCGTGAGCAGGAAAGACCTGGGCATGCGGCTGAACCAGTCTGAGCCACAGTGGAGAAGACGGCCGCTGGACCAGGTGCCAGTCGACCTGATCATGACGCCCGATCCTGTGACAGTCGAGCCGTCAGACGAAATACAGGCGGTAGCCCGGACCATGCTCGACCGGGACGTGTCGAGCCTCATCGTTTATACCGATCCCCAGGGGGTCCTGGGCATAGTGACCAAGTTCGACCTGGTCAAATACTTCACGCTGGTCGGCTGCCCGCTCCGGGTGGGCGACATGATGTCCGGCAAGCCGCCGACAGTAAGCCGTTTGCATACGATCAACAGCGTCCTCGACATCATGGCAGAGAACAACACTGACCGGGTGGTGGTCACCGACGCAGACAACGAGAAGGTCTGCTCAGGCATGATCACCCTGGACGACCTGGGCTTCGTGGAGATCAATCCCAGGGGAGGGAAGGAGTTCAAGGAATCCCGGAGAGTCCAGCCCGGAGGGCCCCGGCGGTACAGGGCCTATGTCGAGCTGCCGACTGTAGCGGAAGACGTGATGAACTCCCCTGTCATTGCCGTCCAGCGCAAGACCATGGCTGAAGATGCTGCCAAAATCATGGTGGAGAAAGACTTCGACATGCTCCCGGTGATCGACGACGTGCTCGTCGGGCAGTTCAACATGGAAAATATCCTGAAGTGGCTGTCGGAGGGCCAGGAATGACACAGTTAACACTAATGAAGCTCAAGGACGTCATGTCAAAGCCGCTGATCATCGACAAGTCAGATCGCATCACGGAGGCGCTCGACATGATGGACAAGCACCACGTGCGGAGGCTTATTGTCAGGCACTCCGGCCAGGTCATGGGAATCATCTCTATCCGCAGCATCTGCGAATCGCTCGGCTCCCGGCGGAAGTACAACCATCCGCCCTCGCTCTTCCACGCGGCGGACGCGCTGAGCAACAGCTTTGCGCTCCTCAGCCCTGACGACGAGCTGGAGAAAGCTATCCAGGCCCTCAAAGAAGTCGACGCGGTGGTGGTCGCAGATACCAGCATCCGGGGCTCGATCTCGACCAGCGATATCCTTCGCCATGTAGCCCCTTCGGGCCCGGTGGCGTCCCTCATGAAGACCCCGATAACGGCGCCGCCCGACGCCAGGGTTTCGCATATCCGCAGGCTGATGATGGAGCAGGGCGTCAGCAGGGTGCCCATCATGGACGGGGCCACTCTCGTGGGGATGGTCTCGGAGACCGACGTTGCCGCAGCTTTCAGGGGGGTCAAGCGCCGCTCGGCCCAGAACCACGAGGACAATAACGTCGAGCGCATGATCGCGATGGATATACTGAGGGTGAACGTCATCACCGTCAGCCCCGAGACCGACATCAGGGAGGCAGCCCGGATCATGCTCGAGAACGACATCGGCGCCCTGCCTGTGCTGGACGACCGCCGGCGGCTGGTGGGCATTATCACCCGGCGCGACATCGTTCGCGCCATCTAAATATCCGCGGCCCGGATACGCATCTCTCCGTCGGGCCGGCCGGATGCGATCGCCCCTTTCTGCGGTGCGGCCTAAAAGTTTAAATATTCCTGTAGCACTGTGTTTAGCGATGCAGGAGCCAGGCGCTACTATATCCGGGAATGGTACTGAGGCTGCGAATACTACAGCGGCTTCCAACGCGTCGGCTGTCACGGGCTTTTCCATCGACGTCCACCCGCTGGCGGACCCGATTCAGGCCTTTATCACCGCGACCACCGGCACCTCGGGCCTCGCGGCCGATATACTGACTGCGGGGTTCATCATTGTCATTTTCATGGCGCTCTCGGAAGTAGCCAGGTACCTCGTCAAGAAAGTCGCTCCTGTCCTTGTGAAGCACACCTCTTCGACGCTGGACGACGAGCTGCTCGCTTCGATCAGGAACCCGATCGCCGTGCTCTTTCTGGTCACGGGGGTTTACCTCGCGGTCAAATCCATAGATAACCTTTCCCCGGACCTGATAGAGACGCTCGACCACACGGCCCTCGCCGCGCTGGTCCTGGTCGTCGCGTATTTCGTCAGCAACCTTCTCACAGCCCTGCTCCGGTGGTACTCCCGGGAAGTGGCGCCTCATACAGACTCAGACCTGGACGATCACCTGATCCCGTTCGCGGAAAAGCTGGCTAGCGCCGTCATATACCTGCTGGCTTTCCTGATCATTCTCAGCGCCTTCGGCATCAAAATTACTGCGCTCGTAGCCAGCATGGGCATTGCAGGTATCGCCGTGGCCCTCGCCGCGCAGGAATCGCTGTCCAACATCTTCGGCGCTGTCGCCGTCCTCATGGATCGTCCGTACAGGGTGGGAGATCGCCTCCTCATCCCGGGCACAGGCCAGGGAGACGTGGTAGACATCGGCATGCGTAGCACCCGCGTCATGACCCGCACCCGCCAGCTCCTCGTGATCCCCAATAAAGATATGGCGAACGCCGAGATCGTGAACCTCTCGCTGCCCGACCCGCGGCTCCGCCTGAAACTACAGGTGGGCGTCGCGTATAACGCTGACCTGGACAAGGCCTGCAAGGTCCTGGTAGAGATTGCCGAAGCGAACGAGCAGGTTCTGAAGGAGCCCAGGCCCTCTTCCTACGTCGCCTCGCTGGGCGACTTCGCAGTCCAGATCGTCCTGCTCGCGTGGATAGACGACTACCGGAAAGACCTCGACGTGACCGACCAGCTGTACCGGCAGATCCTCGTCCGGTTCAAAGAAGAGAACATCGAGATCTCATACCCGGTCATGACCGTTCTGCCCAGGCCTGCTTAGGCCGGCGAAAATTTCTTTAGGGCTGTATGTCAGGCGATGCGCCTGGCCACGTATCTTCCCCTTACAACCACTTTTTTAATATACCCTAAAAATGATATTTACCGATTGTAAGAAAAAGCTTATCATATTTTTGCTCATATACACGCTCATGCTCCGACGATTGCTACCTAACCTCTCATCACGCATCCTTTTACTGATGCTGATCATCGTACTGATCCTGCCGGCGGTGGCTGCGGTATGTGCTACCGAGCCTTATCCTCCCATGCTGCCCGGCCATACGGCCGGCAGCGTGACGGGCAGAGTGACCACAAACACCAGCCAGCCCATGGCCGGCGTGACGGTGTATATAGTCAACGCTGCCAGCAGCAGCATACAGTACAGCAGCAGCACGACAGACAGCAACGGCTACTTCGCCATAGCCAGCGTCAACTCGACGAACGGCAGCCCGGTATACCGGATACTGGCGACCGAGCCAGGATATGACGACGCTACCTCTTCCGCGTTTGCCGTCAGCCCGGCCACCACTTCCATCGTTTACGTAACCATGACGCGGAACTATTCCATAGCTACGCCCACCCCGACGCCAGTGCCCTCGCCCGGAGCCATTGCGGGCACAGTGATAGACTCGAACACTACCAGAGGGGTCATCAACGCCAAAGTCTCGCTTGTGAAGGCTAACCACCAGTATGTCACGATCACCAGTGCTATCACAGACAGCAACGGACGGTACCGTTTCTCCGGAGTCGAGTACATCGATGCGCCGGGGTATAAGCTCCGGGTGGAAAAAACTGGCTATGAAGAGATCTTCACCGCCCCCATCATGATCGTCCCTGACTCCACAGTCACCCAGGACATCTACCTGACTCCTGTGGCATCATCTAACGGCGCCACTCAAAACGCTACGGCGACGCCCGGGCCTACTGTGACAGCTGAGCCGCCCACAGCCACACCTGCGCCTCAGACCAACTCCGCCGGCCTGCCCGGCTTCGGGATCGCATCCGCTCTCGCAGGGGTAACCCTGGCGTATGCGCTGGCGAGGAAAAAATAGGCTGAATAAGCGTATCCTCTTTTTATTTTTCTTTTGAAAACCCGGCACTTACGAGGCGTTGTAGCCTGCCGGCTCGTACCAGCAAACGTCCTCCTGCAGGCTCTTCTCCGCAAACCTGTACTCGAACGCCCGGGTTATCCGTGCGGCGGCATCGGTGGCCTGGAGTATGCAGAACCCGCCCATGATCACCCGCATCAGCAGCACGATGGAAAACGGCAGCAGGCCGTCGAACGGCGATATGAGGATGACGCATGCGAGGACCAGCGCGATGATCAGCGAGGCCAGGCCGTCGAGCAGTACAACCGGCCATTTGCTGCTCATGTGGCCGTAGATGTAGACAAGGAAGACTTTTCCGACGAGGATCAGGTTCATGATGCCCAGGAGCAGGCCAAAGCTGTTGATAAACGTGTCCAGCGCCACATGCTGGCTGCTTAAAGAATAGTACAGGGCTATGCCTATCCAGATCATATCCATGGTTACTATGAGGATGAGCGACAGGATCAGCCTGGCCATCGACCAGATCAGCCACGTGGGCGAGATCAGCCGCTTTTTAAGCCGCAGCAGGTAGCCGTCGGCCATAGCCGGGATGAGCAGGCTGGATACGGCCACGGCCAGTGCGAACAAATATGCAGTGGCGATGGCGGGGCCGATAAGGATGTACCTGAACGGCATCGACCACAGGCTGATCGCCGGCTCGATGCTATGTAGCAGCAACAGCAGGACGACAAGGCCGTTGCCCAGCGTGACAAACAGCAGAAACCAGAGCCTGTGCTCCATGGACTTCATGAGTATAACATAGTAGCAGGCTGTAACATAAGGTTTCCTATCTACCTACCTGTTATCGCCACATACTGTAGCTCACAAGCCGGCATCTCCTGGCACGGGAATATCTCCCTGTCTATGTACGATCCGGCACATACGTATATGCATCTACACTGCGTAGGTGGGAACGATACATAGCATATACGCCCGCTGTAATAATTAACAGGCCCGGGGAGACGAGATCATGTTATCAGATAAAACCAGGATCGATTTGGGTAAATTCAGAGATCGCATCAACAGAGCCGCTGCCAGCGAGTTCAGGACCGCTTCGTACTTCCAGGGAAAAGGCCAGCCCGCCGAGCAGATCGCCCTGGCCGTGAGCGAAGGCCTGCTGGACCTGCTGGAGGAAGGCCCGTCGAGGGACCCGAATACGGTCCGGCTCTACTGCGACTGGCTCTATAACCTGATCAGGAAGGAAAGCAAGAAGATCGATACCACCATGGACTTTCTCGACCGGTACGAGGCCCTGGTCACCCGGCACCTGACCAACGTCGAGGATGCGGACGTCGACGTGTTCTTCGAGATGTGCCGGGAGTACGTCCGGCGGAAGCACGGGCAGATCTCAGGATAGCGCGATAGGGGGACAACACCATGAAATCTCTAATCGGCGAAGCCCTTGTGGGCGAAGGCAACGAAGTGGCTCACATCGACCTGGCCATCGGGCTGAAAGGCACGCCTTTCGAGACGGCCTTCATGTCCGCGCTGATGCAGCCGGCAATGGGCCACTCTCCACTACTGGCAGTGCTGGAGCCGAACCTGCCCTGCAAGCCGTCCACGCTGATGGCCAACAAGGTGACCATCAAGAACGCCTCCCAGGCGACCCTCATGTTCGGGCCAGCCCAGGCCGCGGTCGCCAACGCAGTCACTGACTGTGTGTCCGAGGGGGTCATTCCGAAGGGACAGGCAGAAGACCTGCTCCTCATCGTCTCCGTCTTCATCCACTGGGACGCGAAGGATAAACAGAAGATCTACGACTACAACTATGAGGCCACGAAGCTGGCTATCAAGCGGGCCTTCGACGGCGAGCCGAAGATCGACGAGATCCTCGCCCGGCGCAAGACTGCTAAGCATCCGTTCGCGTGATAACTCCTTACGATCACTGCGCTGTGCCAGGGTCACAGATTGCTCAGATAGCACAGATTGACACAGATGGTCGTCGAATCAGTCGGGTAAAGGTGACCGTTACCTGTTTTATCTATTGCGTTCATCTGTGCAATCTGTACGATCTGTTAAATCTGTGTCCCAGCACAGCGCAGCGTTCGTGTTGCTGTCTCACCGAATCATAGCAATCGGAGAACGCACAGCGCAGCGATAGTGTGCGGATCGCCTTCGAGAACGCCTGCATTCGCAGGCGTTCAAAAGGCGAACATCCTGGCAGGGATTAAATTATACGTTTGGGTAGTGGATTATCTTAACGGGCAACCAGAATGAATTATAAGACAGTCTACTTAGCATCTTTGCGGCCTGACGTCTCTTCTCCCTAAGTTCCATGAAAAATTAGCTCTTGGCGAGCTTGGCCTCTTGGCGAGCCTGGCGGTATTTTCGACTCACATAGGGCCGACTTTCAATTTTTCATAGCCTCTACATAAATATCCCATTTTTCATTACGCGAGTGCTTTGCGCCTTTGCAACTCTAACTTACCGTGCACCTCTTTGGCACGCTAAAAGCTTTTTATCGATGCCAGCCATGTATCTCCTTTAGCAGTGATTGACATGTTCGTGAAAATCAAGGACATCCTGGCCGGCAAGTACCCGGACGGCGAGGAGGTCCAGGTCGGCGGCTGGGTCGTGAAGAACCGGTCCAGCGGCAAGATCGTCTTTACGGTCATACGGGACAGCTCGGGCGAGATCCAGGTCACCACTAAGAAAGGCAACGTCTGCGACGACGCCCTGCGGGAAGCAGATGCACTGTCGCTTGAGGCTTCTACGATCATCAAAGGCAAGGTCCGCACGGACCCGAGAGCCCCGGGCGGGCGGGAGCTGGTGGCCACTGATGTGAAGATCGTCGGAGCGTCCCGGGACTACCCGATTTTCGGCGAGGGCCACAACCCCGAGGTGCTGCTCGATTTAAGACACCTGCACATCAGGAGCAAAGAGCTCGTCGCCATCATGAAGGTGAAGGACTCGGTGCTCAGCTCCTGTAGAGAATGGTTCCGCGCCAGCGGCTTCTACGAGGTCACTCCCCCCATCATCATGTCCAGCTCTTGCGAAGGCGGCTCTACGCTGTTCGAGCTCAAGTATTTCGACGAGAAGGCGTACCTGTCCCAGAGCGCCCAGCTCTATCTCGAGTCCCTCATCTTTGGCCTGGAAAAGGTCTACTCCGTCACCCCGTCCTTCAGGGCGGAAAAATCCAGGACCACGAGGCATCTGGCTGAGTACTGGCACATCGAAGGCGAGATGGCGTGGGTCGGCTTATACGAGATGATCGACATGCTGGAGCAGCTTGTCTCCTACGTGTGTAACAAGACAGCTGAAGAGCGTCATGAAGAGCTCAGGATGCTGGGCAGCGATCCTGAATACTTCAAGAACCTGAAGCCCCCCTTCCCCCGTATTACGTACGACGAGGCAGTCAAAATCTTACAGGCAGACGGCTTCGATTTCAAGTGGGGTGACGACTTCGGCACCCACGAGGAGCGCCAGCTTTCGATGCACTATGATAAGCCGCTGTTCATCACCGAGTACCCGCTCGAAGTCAAGGCCTTCTACATGAAGGACGCAGGTAATGCCAAAGTCCTCAACGTCGACATGATCGCGCCCAGAGGCTTCGGCGAGATCATCGGCGGCAGCGAACGTGAGACGGACCTGGCTCTCCTGGAGGAGCGGATCAGAAAGCAGGGCGAGGACCCGGCGAAGTACGGCTGGTATCTGGACTTACGTCGCTATGGTTCCGTTCCACACTCCGGCTTCGGCATGGGTGCAGAACGCCTCGTCCGGTGGATATGTAACCAGGAGCACATTCGGGACACGATACCCTACCCGAGGACGATCAGCCGGTTTAACCCGTAATAAAAATACTATGCAACGGGCTCGGACTAACCGAGTCCATATTTCTCACTCTTTTTAACAATTCGACAACAATTATCCTATTTGTTGTTAATATCCTAAGCGGGTCGACGCCCGCCTGATGGCGGGCTACTCGTCGTTTCGGGTACCCCGATGCCGGGGCCGCGCTCGCACCCTCGTAGGACGACCTGGCTGCGCCTTCGGCTGCGCCAGTCGACCCTCCTTCGCAAGCGCTAAGCAACGCCGCTTTCAGCAGGCGCCGACTGTATATGGCAGTCGCCCATTGCCCCGTCATCTCCGTATCCTGCCCTGATGGGCAGGACAAGCCCGAAACGCCTCGCCGACCGCTAAACCTTTCAGGTTGCATAGATTCGCCGATACAACAAGTTTTATGGATATGTGGTCGACGGAGGTTTTTCGGGTCTGCCCGGAGCGTAGCGAAGGGATGCGGAGGCGGCAGGGCAATGACCGCCTACCGTAGGTGGCGGTGTTTAGGGCTTGCGAAGCAACGTAAACCGGCGGCAGCGATAGCGCCCGCCGGGCTTTCGTTGCGGGGGTGCGAGCCCGGCCCTGACGGCGCAGCACCCGAAAAACCGGAGTAGGACGACCCGAAGGGTCGGCCGTCGACCAGCGTTTAGATATATTATCTGATTTGTTGTTTGTTGTTGTAATGTCTTGTATCAACTTCAACTCCCGTCCTCTAACTGATAGCCGATTGCAGTTTCGGCGTATGCAGATTCAATTATCTTCTTTCTATACTAATCGCACCTAACGCTCTACTACCACTAATCACCGTACTTTCCCGTGCTAAAATTCGGAAAATATACTTATTCTTAGATAAAAATACCCGTGTTTATGAAAATTTGTTCTGTCTCCCAGTCATTTTATCCATACGTTGGTGGGGTGACGAGGTACCTTCAGGCCCTCGGCAAGCATTTGATCGGGAGGGGTGACGAGATGATCGTCATCCATTACAAAACGCCGGAAATGTCGGACTACGAAGTGGTCGATAACATCCGGATTTACCGTATGGCCGAGTCCCCCGGGCTCAGGGAGTCCATGGACGGCTATCTTAAGTTCAAGGAACTGATCATCGATACCACTCACGGTAGCAAGGCTCCGGTCAGCGTCGACGACCGGTTCGATTACGGGTACTACGATTACCTCGGGTTCAACCTGGCCATGTACGAGAAAGTCAAGGAAGTCTACCAGACAGAACAGTTCGACATCCTGCACGTCCACGACTTCCAGGTGATGCCCCTGGCCTTCCTGCTCAAGGATGAAATCGACGTGCCTCTGGTCTTCACCTGGCACGTGCCGTTCACGAACGCCATGCCTGCAGACTGGCGGGATTTCATGGTGAGGTACCTGCGCTACTACGATCAGGTGATCTTTTCGACGGACGAGTACGTCCGGACGGCCGTGGAGAGCGGGCTGAGCCCGGACAAGGTGACCAAGATCAACCCGTTCATTGAAACCACTAACTATTGTTTCGCTGGCCCCAACAACTTCCGGGAAAAGTTCGGCATACCGGAGAAGGATAATCTAATCCTGTGCGTTTCCCGGATGGACCCGAGAAAAGGCCAGGAATACCTGATCAAAGCCCTGGCAGAAGTGGTGAAGAAGCACCCCGATACGAGCTGTGCATTTATCGGGAACGGCTCGCTGACGAAGAAGCTCATGGGCCGGAACGAGAGGGTCGAGAGCCTGAAAGCGCTGGCAGCCGAGCTTGGCGTGGCGGACAAGGTCAAGTTCCTTGGCAAGGTCTGCCAGGATGACCTGCTGGCCGGCTACGACGCCTGCGACATGGTAGTGCTGCCGTCCATCAACGAAGGCTTCGGCCTCGTCTTATCGGAGGCAATGTGCTTCGGCAAGCCTCTCATAGGCTCCAACATCGGCGGCATCCCCGAGCAGATCGTGGACGGGGTGAACGGCTTTTTATTCAAGCCGACCGAACATGAGGAGCTCGCACAGTACATCAGCTCACTGATAGAGAACCCTGAGCTGCGGAAGCAGATGGGGAATATTGGTAAGGAGCTGGTGCACACGAAGTTCTGCGTGGAGCGGGGCTACAAAGATCACTGCCAGATCTACGATACCATCCACCTGAAGAAGAGGATGAAGGATAACTCGGGGGCCGGTGAATCACTGCTGACGGGATAACACATTGGAGGTAGCCGGGCCTGTATCAGGCCCTCCATTATTCTTTCCCCAGCAGATAGTGTATCGATTTAACGAACTCCTCATGCGAGAACGACTGCGGGATGTTCCCCACCAGCCGCTGGTAATACATATCATACTCTTCGGCGAACAGCCCTAAATCGCTGGATGCATATCGCGCAGCTCTGTTAATGATGTCCAGCGAGTTCACCACTTTCCCCTTCTTCATCATGACCTGCGCGAGCCATAATGAGGATAGCATGAACGCCCCCGGCTCTTCCTCGAATCTTTTTAGTAAGCCTCCGGTGCCCAGGTGATCGGTGATGCTCTTGACGCTCGTCCTCACCAGCGGATCTGTAACGGGCAGCATGTTCATCAGTGGTATGGCCAGTATCGAGGCATCGTAGGCCTCGTCCTGGTACGCACGCTTGAAGCACTTCCTCTTTTCCGACCAGCCGTTGGCGATCACGTCTTCTCTTATCGCGTTCGACTCGTGCCTCCACCGCCTGGCCAGGTCTTCCCTGTCCACCCGGAGGGCAAGCCGGGCACCATGTTCCAGCGCCGCCCAGCACATTGTTTTGCTGTGGACGTAGTCCATGTCCTCTCTCCTGAACTCCCAGATACCGGCGTCCTTCTCGGTCCAGTGGCTGGCGACGTAGTCCACTATACGCTCGATCTCGCCGAAGTGCTCTGGCACGTATTCCGTATCCCCGGAATACCTGTCGTACAGCGAGAGGGCGTGGATGACCTCACCTTCCAGGTCGTTCTGCTTCTGATCCACGGCCTTATTGCCTATCCGGACCGGGCGGCTGTTGCCGAAGCCGACCAGGGAGTCCAGCAGCACTTCCTCTGTGCCGTTCAGATCGCCGTCGATGGATACGAGCGGATACGGGTACGGCTTACCCTCTTTGCTGGCTATGCGGAGTAAAAAGTCGAGGAGCTTGCGGGACTCGGCTTTCATGCCTGCCAGTACCAGCGCTTCGGCACTGTAGGCGCCGTCTCTCACCCAGCAGAAGCGGTAGTCCCAGTTGGAGTCCTTCCCGACGACCTCGGGGAACGAGGTCGTGGGGGCTGCCAGGATGGCGCCTGTGGGGTCGTAGATGAGCTGTTTCAGCACCAGCAGCGAGCGCATGTAATAATAGTGTAACCTGGGGCTGAGCTCGAAGACCGGGTGCGCTTTGGAGGCGTAGCACCGCCAGAAGCGGAGGTCGGCCTGATGGTCTTTGAGGAAGTCGGCCCGCTTCGCCTCCTTGTGGCACTCTTCCGGGGTTTCGCCGTACGTGAGAAGCAACGGTATCGTGAGCGGCGGCTCGACGTCGAAGGTGAGCCGGCTTTTCCTGATGGACGGCTTTTCGGTGGTCGAGATCCTGATCGCCTGGCCAGGTACAGACAGAGTGATGTCATTTTCGCCTGTCGCCATTTCCGGGATGGCGCGGTTGTAGTCGGGCCTCGGGTCGATGTTTATGTGGAGCTTGAGCCTGTCCGGGCCGGAGATGCCCAGTATCCTCCACAGCCGGCGTTTGCCCCACGGCATGAAATCGGTGGCCCTGATTGTGTCGTCCCCTACGTAGGTCGTCGTCTCCAGGACACAGGTGTCCTCGACGTACCGCTGCTCTCCCCCTTCGAATGGCAGTGTGGATCCGCCCATCTCCCAGGACAGGGTGACCGAGCCACCGTTCGTGCTGTCCAGCGCCCGGGCGAAGAAGGTGGGCGAGTCGAACCGGGGCACACAAAGCCAGTCCAGCGAGCTGAAAATGCTGATGAAGGCGCAGGTCTCGCCATTGCCGATGATACCGTACATGTGAGAAGGTTACGCCTGCAATTTATATAAATTATTCAATAGTTTTTATGGCCCGCGTCTCTATGTATTCCAAAAATTCCTTCAGGCCGAAGCCGAAGCTTTGCCGGCACACGTAGTCCGACTCTTTTTTCACCGCGGGGAGCGCGTTGCAGACCGCTCCCATCAGGGAGCAGAGGCTGCGCATCTCCAGGTCGTTCTCGGCGTCGCCAATGCAGGCCATCTGGACCGGGGTGAGGTTGTACACGCCCATCAGCCACTGTATGCCCGTAGCCTTAGAGACGCTGTGCGGCAGAATCATCAGCGAATCCACGTTCCTGACCACGTGCATGTTCTGGTAGCCCTTTATTACTTGATCGACCTCTCGCTCATAATCAACACTCACGGAAACGACTACGTCCCCGGCGTCGTACGGAACATCGAGCGATCGGAGCCCGACAAGCATCTCTTCCCTGCCCTCGGACCGTGCAATGTAGTGCTTCCGGCCGTTCGCGTAGCCCACGCAGCCGTTCTCGGCGATGAAGGAGTCGACCACGCCGCCCATGCTCTGGTAAAGGTCGTACATGAACGAGTACTTTCGCCCCGAAACGATGGAAAACAGCGTTCCCTTGCGCTTCAGCCTGATGATCGCGTCCACCAGCCCGGGCTCGACACGGAGGCTGGAGTCCGTAAATGTCCGGTCATAGTCGCTGAGCACGAGGCGTATTGAGTTCATTATGATAATTTATATATTCATACAATTAATATTTTTCTTCGCCCATAGACACACCCGTTCCTTGCGGCCGCTTTGAATCATGGCCGCTCAGCAATTGTTCTGCTATATTAGATTTTCCTCGCCACACGTCAGATCATTAATTTTTCCGCCGGCCTGGCGATCGATTACGACAAATGACGAATATATCTGCAGGCCCGGAAACTGTGTTATTTTTTCCGCCGGCCATCCTCATGTGCCCTTATCTGTTTTCGTGCCGCCGCATGGGGAGAATCCGCTCTTACAGCAATAATTAACGGCGTTTCCTGATATTTTCGCTGTCAGCGGCCTTATCATCGTGTCGATGTTCTCCCATTCACTTTATATATCATGATTGACTATGACTTTTTATTGCTTGGTGTATTGTATGGACGGATTATTGCTTTTGTCGCTTACCGTACTGGTGCCTGCCGTTTTAGGCATCATCACCTACCTGCTGCCGGGCTATGGCCTCAAAAAGTACGCGGTCATCCTGTGCGCGGTGGTGCTGTCCGCAGCCTCGCTGCTCGTACTGTACAGCGGTCCGCAGAGCGTCTCCGTTGAGTCGATTAACACGGCTATACCTATCTCAACCATCATCGTTATCTTAGATTTCCTGCTGCTCCTGACGTTCCTGTACTTCGGTATCAAGGATAAGGAGTATAAGGTGATGGCGCTGGCTGTCCTGCAGGCTATACCTCTGGTGTACCTGGAGTTCTTCATGCCGGCCTCGCATTCGGCCGCAGCCTCGACCTTCGTGATTGACGACCTGTCGATCGTCATGTGCCTTATCGTCTCGATCATCGGAGCGCTGATCCTTATCTACTCGATCGGCTACATGAAAGGCGATAAAAACGTGTCTCCGTTCTTCCTCGTGATGATGCTGTTCCTCGGGGACATGAACGCCCTCATCTTCGCCAACGATCTGACGTGGCTGCTCTTCTTCTGGGAGGTCACCACACTGTGCTCCTTCCTGCTGATCCGGCACTACCGGGACGAGGCTTCGATCAAGGCTTCGGACCGGGCCCTGTGGATGAACCTGCTGGGCGGGTTAGGCCTGGTCACCGGCATTCTCCTGATAGAGATGTTCTACGGTACCCGCTTCCTGTCCGAGCTACTGAGCGCAAAAGCGATGCTCCCCGGAGCGCTGTCGTTCCTGCCGGCAGCGGCAATCGTGCTGCCTTTCGCCTTCCTCGCGTTCGGGGCCTTCACCAAATCTGCCCTCATGCCGTTCAACTCGTGGCTCACCGGCGCCATGGTAGCACCGACACCTGTATCAGCCTTGCTGCACTCCTCGACGATGGTCAACGCAGGAGTATACCTGCTCATCCGGATAGCGCCGTTCATCATCGGCACCACCCTGTCCTCCATTATCGCCATCGTGGGCGGCTTCTCCTTCATGATGTGCGCGCTGCTGGCGATCTCACAGACCGACTCCAAGAGGATTCTGGCCTATTCGACCATCAGCTATCTCGGCCTGATCGCGATGTGTACGGGCATCAATACGGCGCTGGCGCTCACCGCAGCCGTCGCCCTGCTGGTATTCCACGCGGTCTCCAAAGGCCTGCTGTTCCTCTGTGTCGGAGACATTACCCACCTGATCGGCTCGAGGGACATCGAGAAGATGGAGGGGCTCATCACTAAGGCCCCGCTGGCAGCCATCCTGACTGTGATCGGCCTCATCTCCCTGATGGCTCCTCCGTTCGGCATCTTCGTGGGCAAGTGGCTGGCCTTCCAGTCGGCCTCGACCTTCACCGAGATCGGCCTGTCGCTGCTGGACATCTTCTTCATCATCTTCGGCAGCATCTTCTCAGTATTCTACTACTCGAGGTGGGCGGGCCGGATGATGGCTTCCCGGGGCGACGAAACGCCCGCAAAGCCGCACCACGACTGGTACATGGAAGTGCCCCTGATCATCCTCACCATCGGCATCTTCGTGTCTGTCGGCCTGACCACGGTCTTCTTCAGCCAGCTGATCGATCTTCCAGACGTTTATGGCCAGGAACCCTCGCAGCTGGTCACCGGCTGGGTGGCCCTGCAGAACGCGCTCGGAGGCTTCTCGCCGCTGCTGTTCCTGATCATCTTCCTGCTGATCATACTGGTGCCGATGATCTTCATCCGCATCAGGAAAGACTCGGTCACCCCTGCCTACTCGTGCGGTACCGGCACGGAGCCAGAGATCGGAGGAGGCTACTTTGAGAGTCTGATCGGTGAAAGCAGGTTGCTAAAATATTTAGTCCCGATCGGCATTCTGTTGTTAATCGCCCTCTTCGCGGCGGTGTTAATATGAACACGTTCCTCGATTCAATACTGACCAACAGCTATGTCACCACCTATGGTCTGCCAGTGCTGCTGCTGATCCTGTCACCGATCATCGGCGGCCTGCTCATGGGCATCGACCGCAAGCTTACCGCCCGGCTGCAAAATCGCAGAGGGCCGCCTATAGTCCAGCCCTTCTACGACGTCTTCAAGCTGTTCGGCAAGGAGGACAACGTGATGAACAAGGCGTACCTCGTGTTCGGCCTCGCCTATCAGACCACTGTGGTGCTGAGCCTGGCGCTGCTGCTGTTCGAGTACGACCTGTTAGTCATCGCGTTCGTGTTCGGCCTGTCCTTCATCTTTCTGGTGCTGGCAGGCTACAGCGTCCGCTCCCAGTTCAGCTACATAGGCTCGAACAGGGAACTGCTCCAGATGATGACCTACGAGCCCATCCTGCTGCTCGTTGTCTTCCTTATAAGGCTGGTCACCGGAAGCTTCGAGGTAGAGGCTATCTACAAGGTGGAGCCGCTGCTCTACACGCTGCCGCTGGCGCTGCTCGCCATCTTCCTCATTCTGCCGATCAAGTTCCGCAAGTCGCCGTACGACATCTCGTCCGCACACCAGGAGATCGCCCAGGGCCCCATGACGGAGTTCGCAGGGAAGTACCTCGGCCTCATCGAGTCGGCGCACTTCTTCGAGATGTTCTTCATGCTCTGGTTCATCGGCCTGTTCTTCGTGCATGACCTGGTCATCGGAGCTATCACCATCCCAGGCTGGATCATGAGGCTGGGCCTGATGTTCTTCGCCTACATATTCTCGATCGTGGTCGACAACGCCACCGCGAGGCTGCGGGTTGATCAGATGCTGAAACAAGTATACATTATAGGATTGATCCTGATCGTCCTGAACCTGGTATACATACTCATTACCGGGAGGTGGATCGCATGAGTTTTGTTGAACTGTCCCGGAAAAAATCGCCATGGGTCATTCACGTCAACACCGGCGGCTGCAACGGCTGCGACCTGGAGATCCTGTCGTGCCTGACGCCGAGGTACGACATCAGCCGGTTCGGCGTGTACAGCACGGGCAACCCCAAGCACGCCGATGTGATGCTGGTCGTCGGCCCGGTGACGCTGAAGTACAAGGAGATCATCACCAATCTCTACAACCAGATGCCGGACCCTAAAGTAGTCATGGCAGTGGGCTCGTGCGCGAGCACGGGCGCCATCTACCAGGGCTGTTACGGCACCTGCGGCTCGCTTGACAAGGTCATCCCTGTCGACGTGTACGTGCCCGGCTGCAACTGCCGGCCCGAAGGTATCATCGACGGCCTGGTGCTGGCCCTTGATATCCTGAACGAGAAGGAGAGAAAGATTCTGGAAGAGAAAAAGAAGGCTAAAGCCCAGGGGATGGCATAGATGGAAGTAACTATTGTCACGCAACAGGAGCTACAGGCAGTCGCAAAGCGGATGAAGGAGTCGGGAGCCCGGCTCATCACCATCGTCGGCACCGACGCCGGCGCAAACATAGAGGTCACCTACTTCTTCCACACCGGCACCGGTAAGACCGAGCAGTACCGGGTCGTGGTCCCTAAGACTGGCGGCAATGAGGAGATCGAGGGGATCTCCCACATCTGGCCCGCCGCCTACGTGGCCGAGAACGAGGTCTCGGAGATGTTCGGCGTAAAGGTGAAAGGCGTGCCCGGCAGGTTCTTCCTGCACGAGAGCATCACCGCGCCGCTAAGGAGGAAAACGCCATGAGATCTACAGTACAGTTTGGTCCCCAGCACCCGGTATGGATCGAGCCTATCAGGCTGAAGCTCGCCCTCGACGGAGAGCTGGTCAAAGACGTCGAGCTGGAAGCCGGATACGTGCACCGGGGGCTGGAAAAGAAGTTCGAGTGGGACTACAATAAGGCAGCATACCTCGCGGAGAGAGTCTGCGGCATCTGCACCCAGCACCACTCCACCTGCTTCTGTCTCGCAGTCGAGAGCACCATGAAGCTGGAAATCCCCCGCCGCGCAGCCGTCATCAGGAATATCATGCTGGAGCTGGAAAGGCTTCACAGCCACCTGCTGGCCATAGGGCTCACGCTCGAGGCGATCGGCTTCGAGAACCTGTTCATGCTGTGCTTCCGCAACAGAGAGATTGTCCTCGACGTGTTCGAGCGCACCACCGGCAACCGCGTCCTCCACGGCATCAACCTCGTGGGCGGCGTCACACGGAACATCGGCCCGGAGATGGCGCAGGAGATCATGGATTTCTGCGACACCATAGAGAAGCGCTGCCGCGATCTGGAAGACATGATCGTCCACAGCCGCACGATCAAGGACCGCATGAAGGGAGTCGGCATTCTCTCGAAACAGACTGCTCTCGACTACTCTGTAGTAGGTCCGATCGCCAGAGGCAGCGGCATACCGTACGACGTACGGATCGACGCGCCCTACCTGCTGTACGGAGAGCTCAAGATGAAGCACGTCGTGGAAGAGGGCTGCGACGTCTGGGCCCGCTCTATCGTAAGAGTAAGAGAGTTATTCCAGTCCATCGACCTGATCAGGCAGCTGGTACCCATGCTCGAGGGGCTGCCCGACGATATCCTGGCCAAGTCCAAGACAATGCCCGATGGCGACGGCTTCGCACGGGTAGAACCACCCCGGGGCGAGCTGTTCTACTTCGTCAGGGGAAAGAAATCCAAGGAGCTGGACCGGGTCAAGGTCAGGACCTCCACGTACGCCAACGGACCGGCACTCATCCCTGTGATCAAGGGCTGCCAGCTCGCGGACGTAGGGCCGATTACGATCAGCTACGACCCATGCATAGGGTGCTTTGACAGGTAGGCGGTGATAAGACATGCTCAAGATTCTCGAGAACATCGTCAAAAACGCGTTCAGCCCGGTGTACACGTCCAACTATCCGTACACCCCGTACCAGCATTTCCCCGGGACGAGGGCGGACGTCACCTTCGACGGCACCAAGTGCATCCTCTGCGGCCTGTGCCAGCGGTCGTGCCCTCCCGAGTGCATCATCATCCACAAGGAGAAGGAGGAGATCGAGTACCTCAACACCCAGTGCATCCGCTGCGGGTACTGCGTGAGAGTCTGCCCGACCAACGCCATCGTCCAGAACGAGGTCTACACCAAGCCCTCCAGAGAACGGCTGACCATCTACACTAAGGTCACCAACGAGAACGCCCCGGTGATCAAAAAGCGCAAAGCCGCCGAAGCCGCCGCCAGAGCAGCCCCGGCCGCCAAAGCCCAGGAGCCGGCGTCCCTGCCGGGGAAAGAAGATAAGACGGGTAAGTAAACCCGTCCATCTATTTTTTGTACAGTAAGCGTAAAAAGGCATATGCCCTTATTAATTCGATTTTATACCTTAATAACAACCACATAAATCATTTTTCTTTTACCAATGGTTAATACGGCGCTGGATAAAATTCAAGTTAGAGAAGATTGCCGGGCTTAGTAGTGAACAGCATGAACGCCAGGGCACGCTCAGGCCGGCGATCGGCGTGGATTGTGCAAATGATATCTTAATCAGGTGATACGAATGGTATTTGGCAGAAGTAGAAGGACCGGAATGGCCGGCACAATGGAGCGGCAGGCGAGCCAGATCGAGCGCAAAGGCACGGAGCTATCTCAGACGGCGGCTGAAAAGGGAGCCATGGCCAGCCGGAGGATATCCGATATCCTCCGCAGGGCGGCGGACGATATCACCCACGTCGCGCCGGAAAACTATCGGGCAAAAGTCTCTGACACCATGAGCTCTGCCAGGGTCGCCATGGATAACAGCACGGAATCCGTCAAGAGTAACATCAGATCACATCCGCTTGCCAGCGTTGCCATGGCGGCAGGCGTAGGTTTTGCGATGGGCGCTGCCATCAGCATCATAGGCAGCTTGTTATACCGGGAAACCACAGAGTACTAGGCCTTCCCCTGCCAACGGGCAGGCCGATCTTTTTTGATCCTGTCATTCGACTACAAAAGATTTATGTGTTGCAGGCTGGAATTATGTAGCGAACAACCTGCAACTCCAGGCGCTCACAGGATCAACCACATATGGCAATAGATAGCAAGCGCATACTGGTCACCGACGACGAACGTAATATCGTGGACATCATCGCCGGAATGCTCGCCCGCTCGGGCTACACTACTCTCAAAGCGTACAGTGGCGAGGAGTGCCTGAGCATCGCCCGGGCCGAGCGCCCCGACCTCATCTTTCTCGACATCATGATGGAGCGCATGGATGGCTGGGAAGTCGCCCGCATCATCAAGAACGACCCGGCCATTAAGGACATTCCCATCATCATGGTCACCGCCAAACCCCTGACCTTCGAAGACGTCAGGGATCGATCCGTCCTCATCGAGAACTACATCATGAAGCCGGTCAGCGCCGCCACCCTCAAGCAGGCCCTCGAAGAAGTCTTCACCGCCCGCACCAGGATCGAGCGCACCCTGGAGATGGCCCGCAAATCCGGCGTGGCAGCCGAGATCATCAACGCCTACCGGGACCGGTATGAAAAATTACACACCCAGGCCCAGCGCAACAAAAAACTTTTGACACTGATGTCCCAGCTTTACCCGGAGGACAAGCTCAAGGCCAGCCCCGCTTCCCGCAACATGCTCATGAGCCTCAAAAAAGGGCTGGAGAGCCAGGAAGAAGAGCTGCGAAGGCTGGAAAAAATACTTACGACGCCTGCGCAGTGATCAACAATTCTAACAGGAACCATTTCGGCGACAGGCCGCCTTGTATTTAGCTCGCAAAGGCGCAGAGCAGGCTGTCTCTTAATTCATGTTCGTTATACAATAAGGAGACATGTATCCTTTTTAGAGAATCCGTATGATCTTATCCCCGATGTTCGCCCGCCAGGACGCCTGCAATTGCAGGCGTCCGATGCGGGCGATGCAATGACGAACGCTGCGCTGTGTCAGGGCCACAGATTGCACTGATTGTACAGATTAGACAGATGATCATTGAATCAGGCTGGTAAAGACGGCCCTTACCTGTTTTATCTTTAAATTCATCTGTGCAATCTGTACAATCTGTTAAATCTGTGTCCAAGCACAGCGCAGCGTTCGTATTGATGTCTCACCGAATTTGGACAGTATGACTTATGAGACAGCCTGAGAGGCGCAAGGACGCAAAGGTTTTCCGATTATTCGTTGCGTCCTTGCGCCCTTGCGACTTTGCGATTTAAAAATAAGGCCTCGCGAAGCGGGGCCGATTGTATCCTGCATCTTCTGGTTACAGTATCTTCTTGCCCGCATCCGGGCCGCCCTTGACGATGTAAACATCCGTAATCTTCATCACTACGGCGGATTTGGGGGTGAGGTTGGGCCTTACTTCCTTCATCCAGGCCACGTTCTGCTTGAAGACGTCGTCGTCGGTGTGGAGGGTGACGGGGCCTTTGATCTGGTAGCCGCCTTTTTCTCCCCAGTAGGACAGGGCTACTTTCGGGTTCTCCTTCATGTTTGCCAGCGTCTTCAGGAAATACTGGTCGGAGATGAGGAGCGTCTCGTCGTCGAGCAGCTTGAAGGCGCCGATGGGCACCACGTTGGGGGTGCCGTCCCTCGAGGCGGTGGCCAGGAACAAAGTTTTCGTGCCGGTGAGCGATTCCTTGATCTGATCGGTTAGCTTTACCATTATATTCCTCCTGATCACAGTATTTATATTCCCGGCTATTAATCTTTATCTCTCGATACGATAAACATAATACCGATCGTCTCCATCCTTTCTTTCATGGACCGGATCATCATCAACGTAGTGGACAAGAGCACCAACTACCAGAAGCGACTGATCATCGAAGTGAAAGCTCCGTTGCAGCAGTGCGATTTCATCACCATCGGAGAAGAGCTGATGTTCGACAAGGATACTGACTTCATGACCTTCGGCCTCGACATCACGACTGGCGACCGCCAGATAGCCATCGTGGCCGGAGAAGGCCACGGATTGAGCTCCGAGGAACTTGTTGCGGAGATACGGAAGAGCCTGGCGGACCGGTTCGAGGTCGCGGGCGAGGACGAAGTCCAGATCTGGCTCCGGGAGAAATAAGGCCTTCTCAAGTACGCGGACTGTGGCGGGAGTTGACATGTCGCTCGATTCTGGAGTACAACAGCACGATAGTGAACTGATCCCGGGTGAAACAGGCCGGTGGATGGCGGTCTCTCGCCGTAAATCCGTAAACCCGGCTGATGAGCTGCGCTTTATTGCCGAATACAGCCTGCCCGGCATCATCGGCTTCGCCCTCGGCGGGTTCCTGTGGGGCGTGCTCCAGGTCTTCTTCCCCGGCTTCTCTGGCGTCTCTACTGACATTCTGTCCTGGATGTCCAGCGGCTCTTACACAGGCATTCTGTTCTGGATCGCCGGCGGCCTGATCTTCGGGTTTTCCGGCGCTTACTGTCTCGACATCCTGCCCGGAAACCGGCTCAAAATGGCTGCGTTAAGCGCCGCCGGGTACGCCACTGGCCTCGCTTTCATGGTCGTCGCGACTGAGCTGATCATGAAAGGACACCATCTCTCGGGCGGCCTCTTCTTCGCGACAGGCATTGTGGCAGTAGGCCTGATCTTCGGGCTGCCGCTGAAAAGGTCCCAACTCTTCGTCATACTGGGGTCGATAGGATTCGTGGCGGGAGGTGCGCTGGGCTTAGGGCTGTACCATACGAGCATCTTCCTCATTCACTCTCACTATCTCCCCTACATGGGATGGCTGCCAGGGCTTGCCATGCTGGTAGGCCTGGGGATCGGCACCGGGGCTGTGATGGGGCTGGGGAAGTATCTCGTGGAAACGAGGTAGCTCATATCTCTGACTGCTCAAGTTCATCCCGGGGCAAGCTGTTTTATACGATATAATACTAGTTATATATCGATATGTCGGGCGTCACTTTTCTCGGGACTGCAGGGGGGAGGATGGTGGTCACCAGCCAGCTGCGGAAGAGCGGCGGGTTCTGGCTGAGCCTCGCGGGCAAGAACATCCTCGTCGATCCCGGGCCGGGCAGCCTCATGAGAAGCGTGGAGCTGGGGCTGAAGCCGGCCAATCTCGACTGCATCGTTTTATCCCACAAGCACATCGACCACAGCAACGACGTCAACATCATGATCGAGGCCATGTCCGGCGGCAGCTTCCGGCCGAGGGGCATACTGCTCGCGCCTTCCGACGCACTGGAAGGCGACGACCCGGTAGTCCTGAGGTACGTGCGCACCTACATCCGGAACAACATCAAAGTCCTCGAGCCCGGCTTCAAGTACTCACTCGACGGCGTAGGAATCGAAGTGGCCGTCCGGATGATGCATGCGAATGTCGAGTCGTACGGCCTCAAGTTCACCTTCGACGGCAAGACCCTCGGCTACATCACCGACACAAAATACTTCAACGGCCTGCCTGAAGCCTTCAAAGGCTGCGACTACCTCATCGTCAACATGGTCCGCATGACCCACGACGCCCGGTTCGAGCACCTGCTGCCCGAAGACGTGATCAGAATCCTGAAAGTAGCGAAGCCCAGGCAGGTAATACTCAACCACTTCGGCATGCAGGTGGTCAAAGCAAGGCCAGACGCCGTAGCCCGGCGCATCGAAAAGGAGTCCAGAGTCCGCACCATCGCCGGCGCCGATGGCATGCAGTTCAGCTTCGACACCGGGAAAGCCGTCACCGAGCCCACCATAAGCAGCTTTGGCTAAAACCTTAGCCATGATGATCTATCGCTCGCTTTTCTGACTACAGAGGCACAGAGGTTCACGGAGTACTGTTTTACCACAGAGGCACAGAGGTTCACAGAGACTCACAGAGAAACGGTCAACCACAGAGGCACAGAGGTTCACAGAGTCTTACTTCATTATCTGTTGTATATCATACTTCAATTAAAAATCTCTGTGCGTCTCTGTGTTTCTCTGTGTCTCTGTGGTGAGCCGTTCTCTGTGTCTCTGTGGTGAAAATATCCTTGAACTGGTGTTTTTGTTCAAGCTTTCAGCGCAACAAGCCGCTTAGTGTTTAACATTATCGCAGCGAGCAGCAAGACGAGCGGTATGACGTACAGTAAAACGTTGATCGCCCCGACGCCCGGCGCTCCGGTGGCGAGCCTGGTGATGAGGCCGATGGGCGAGGGCTCGACGAGGTAGCTGAGGCTGGCGACGGTGATGAGGAGGACGGAGTAGATGAACTGGGATCTTTCCCTGTCTTTGAAGTACAGCGCTATCAGGGCTGAGCCGGTGGCTACGAAAGCGGCTATCAGTCCGGCCATGACGATGACGAGGACTACGTTCTGGATGTATATCCTGTTGAAGGACAGGAGTATCGACCAGAGGATGCACTGGACTACGGCGATGAAGATCGATGCGGCGAGCTTGCCGGCGATCATATCTTTGAGAGCTACGGGGGCGGCGAGCAGGGTGTCTATTGTCTTGCTCTCGAACTCTTCGGAGAGGGTGTCGATCACAATGCTGCCGGCGATGAAGGCGGGGAACAGCATGAGCATGGGTACGATGAAGGAGAACAGGAACTCGTAGGTCGTGCTCGACCGGCCTGTGACTTCCGCGAATTTGATGTCTATGCCCTGGGCTGTCCGGAGCTGGTTTTCGAACTTCTTGAGCGGCTCTTTCAGCACCATCAGGATGACGGTGCTCCTGGAGTCGGATTCGGGCAGGAACAGCTTCAAATCCATGGGGCCGCCCGTATACTGCGGTACATAGATAACCGCGTCGAGGCTGCCTCCGGCGAAGGCTTGCTGGGCGATCTCCGGGTTGTCGTAGTATGTCGTGTTGACGTGCGCCCGCCGCAGGTCCTGGATCAGCTGTGTGTTTTCGGCGCAGATGATGCCGACGTTAAGCTTTATGTTGGTGTTCTGGCCGATGGTGCCCGGGTCGTAGAACGACATGAGGCCGATCAGGATGACGGAGGACAGCGAGGCGATGATCAGCTGGATCACGATGGCCAGCACGATCGTCTTTTCCTTGCCTATCGCCCTGATCTCTTTATTGAATATGGTCCAGAAGGCGCCCATCAGAATAACCCCGCAGCTCTTAAGTTGTAAATGTTATAGGTCGTGTGCACCAGCGTGCCCGCCAGCACGGCCACAATATACCATTTCGTGCCCAGCTTCCTCGTAGAGACGCATACGATGGTTGTGAAGATGAAGTGCGCGACGAGCGGTATCAGTAAAAGTCCCGCGTCGTTGATAGCCTCCATGAGGACGTTGCCGGAGATGATGCCCAGCGACAGGTACAGCAGCGCCTTTTCCCCGATCAGGAACCCGAGGGCGGACAGGAACGAGAGCGCCACGATCTCTTTGTAAGACTTGAGCATGCCGTTCTCCAGCAGCATCACGATGCCGGCGGACTTGGCGATCTCTTCCACGAGAGCGCTGAAGACGAGGAGCACGATGAACATGAGGAACATCTGCTGGATGTTGGTCGCCAGGGCTACGATGATGAGCTGGACCATAAAGACGGCTGGTATCAGGAGCAGGCTCAGCAGGGCGATCGACAGATAAACATGATTCTTGTTGATGGCCAGGTAGATCGCGTCCCCGACTTTCCTGTATAGCGGCCCGTAGCTCAGCAGGTACTCTTCGTTGAAGATGCGCACGCCCACGTACATCGCCAGCAGGAACACAAGGTACATCGGCAGGGTGGAGAACGTGTACTCCAGCAGGCCGAAGCTTTCCCCCCGGTACATCTGGACCGCCAGCGTCAGGGGCGATATGAAGCTCAGGTTGTTGATCCCGGTGAACAGGGCGGGGAACACGAGGTACCCGGTGATGAAGGTGATCGCCGCCATAGAGAAGAACGTCTGGTCTTTGTACGTGCGGTAGAACAGCGCCACCATCAGGTAGACGGCGAAGATAAAGAGGACGATCGGGGTGAAGATGGCGATGGCGAGCAGCAGGTTGCCGTTCAGCGCCAGCGTCACGCCCACGATGACGACGAGGGCGAAGGCCAGATAGGGCAGCATCTTGCCCATGATGACGTCGAGGGCAGAGACGGGCGTCGACATGAGGATGTTCAGCTTTCTGTTGATCTTTTCGTCCATGAAGCTGCTCGTGAAGAACACGCTGATGAAGAAGATAGGCACGATGTAGAGGAACGCAATGATGACCTGGGACAGGGGCACCGGCGGGTTCATCAGCGAGGGGACGATGATCTCGTTCTCCGAGACGAACTGGGCCTTGAACTTAGGCTGGGTGCCGTTCATCGCCTGCTCAAGCTGTGCTTTCACAGCCGCATCTGTGGTGCTGCCAGTGCTGCCGGTGCCGCCACCAGTTGGCGTCGGAGCAGGAATCGCAGTCACTGTTACTACTGGAGCGCTCGTCGTAGGGGTCGGCACCGGGGCTTCCGATGCGGCCGGCTCTGGTATATGCCCGATGAGGTCCGTGATTGACCCGCCAGCGGCCTGCGCGGTAGTATTGACGTTTAAGTAATGAGTCTCGATGCGTAGGGGATAAGCCCTGTCGATGTCATACTGCTCGGTGATCCTTTCGAGCTCCTGCTTTTCCAGGTACTGCTTGAGCGCGCCTATCGCATACCTCGACCGGGAATCGCTCCTGCCTGTTACCGTATCTGCACTCACGTAGGCATCGATGGAGTTGTTACGCACCAGATTGTACCCCGTCGAAGGGTCTGTGTAAACCAGACGGAAGCGGCTGTCGTCGATGGCCGGCCCATCGGCAGACACTCCCACCGTGTACATGCCCTTGCTCAGCGTCAGCCCGCCCTGGGAGACGAAATAAGAGATGAGCAGCGAGGCGGCGATGATCGCCAGGATCAGGGCCCGGGAGTTGCCCCGGAAACGGGTGCTAAAGCGCTTTACTTCCCTCGTAGCGATGATCAGTATATTCTTCATCGGAACCCCATCACGCCCGCTCGCTCACTCACTCGCTCGTTCGCCCCCGCCCCGATGCGCACGAAAAGATTATCAATTATTCTATTTATTGGAAAGATAATGATTAAACTGACAGGGGTTACGAAATTATATAAACATTTTGCCGCGGTCAGCGATCTGAACCTGGAGGTCCGGCAAGGCGAAATTCTTGGCATCATTGGCCACAACGGCGCGGGAAAGAGCACCACGCTAAAGATGATGGTGGGCCTGGTGGCTCCCACGGCCGGCTCAGTGGAGATCCTGGGAAGGGACATGTCCCGGGACAGCACAAACGTCAAGCGGCAGATCGGCTACCTGCCAGAGGAGAGCCCCCTGTACGAGAACATGACTGTAGAGGAGTACCTGCTGTTTTTCTCCGAGCTGTACGGCATGCCTAAGAAAGCCGCTAAGGCCCGGATAGACGAGCTGCTCGGCTCGCTGAAGCTGAAGGACCAGAAAAAGCTGACCGGGGAACTATCAAAGGGCATGAAGCGTAAGGTAGCCATCGCGAGATGCCTGCTCCACGACCCATCCCTCCTGATCCTCGACGAGCCCAACTCGGGCCTCGACCCGCTGACCTCTTTCTTCATCATCGACTACCTCAAGCAGCTCCGGGGCCAGGGCAAGACCATCGTGCTCAGCGCCCATAACCTCTTCCACATCGAGTACATCTGCGACCGGGTGGCCATCATGAAGGACGGCAGGCTACTGGTCTGCGACAATATGGAGGCTATCCGCAGGAGCCTGGGCATCCGGGAGTACCAGGTAATCTTTAAGGCAGATCAGAGCCTCGATTATGAGCAGCACGAGGGCAACTACGTGTTCAAGACCGCCGACATAAGCGAAATCGCCGGCCTGCTCCACAACATCTCCGACAACAACTGGGCGCTGGTCGACCTGTCGGTCCGCCAGTCGGCGCTGGAAGACATCTACGTCAAGCTCATGACTAACTGAGGTACCAGAGTGTTCGGATTCCTGAAGAAATTGTTCGGCGGCGGCAAGAAGATCGCATTCAAAAAGTGCTTCTTCGAAAAGAACCAGATCTGCGACCAGACCTGCAGGGCGTTCTCCGAAAAAGGCACCTGCTCCATCGTGGACCGGGTGAGAGAAACTCGGGATCCCAAAGAATGTGCCGAGGCGCTGAGGGCGCTACGCAACATTCACAAAGACCCCGACCGCATTGCCCGGGACTACCCGGATCTGTTCCCTCCGCCGAAGCTGTATTACGAGAACGACGGCTAGCTTTATCCTGTACCCGTGGCGGGCCTCTGGCTACCTATAGCGGCACCTATGGTGGAAGCCCTTGATTAATGAGCTGTTCGCAGTACTTGCTGAGCTCCGACTGCTCGAATTTCAGGTTCCTGCGGATTCTCACCGCCAGCGAGCGGTAGTCGAAGTCCGGGAACATCTGGTTTATTCCCCTGAACGGCGGAGGGCCGTAATACGCGTCTCCCTCCCTTTTGTACCGGGGGATGAGGTGGACGTGCAGGTGCTCGTTCTGGTTCATGTAGATGGCGTAGTTCATGCGGTCCGGGTTGCAGACTACTTTTAATGCATCGACCGTGGCCGACACGTCCTCCATGAATGCCATGAACAGCATCTGCTTGTACTTCATCAGTTCGTTCAGGTCAGTCACGTGGTCCCGCAGGATGACCACCGAGCGGCCGGGAAAAGTCTGATCGTAGCTCAGGGCGGCTACGCTGACAGGCAGGCGCCTGATAAAAGTGGGCTCCGGGTGCTCGTACTCCTCGTTGATCAGCACGATGAGCCTGTTTTTTCTGCAAAAGCCGCAGTGCGGGTCATAGCTCACCTGAAACGGCCTGGCCATGGCGTGGCTGCGCCTGAGCACGCCTGCGGCGATCATGTCTGCCATGTCGTGGGTAAAGCACTCGTCTACCCGGCCATCTCTCTTGCTGTAATCCATCGTGACCTCCGGAGCAGTCCAGGGCGTGAGCGTAGCCCGGGCATACTGTAAAAAATATTGTTGCGATAGGCTAAATTCTTACCTGTCCTGATCTGCATGCCAGAGTTTTAATGCCACATGGGCATATGCTCACGAACTCTCCGGCTTCAGCAAGTCCTCAAACAATCCGATCTGGGCTTCCAGATCTGCCTTTATCTCATCCATGTCGAGGGGCTTGCCGTAATCGAAGACGAAGCTCTTGAAGATCCACGAGAACCTGTACGCGTTGAAGAGCCCGGAGAGCGCCCTCACGTTGCAGGGCCTGATTTTTCCTGCTTCCATCTGCTCCTTGAAGATGGCTTCGGTCGTCGCGTCTCCCCTTTCGATATACTCTCTCCGCACGTAGTCGCGGATGCGGTCGTTGTGATACATCTCGGTGAACATGATGTGCGCGATCTTGATCATGATCGGGTTGGCCTCGATAAACCAGGGCAGGCCCGCGAGCATATCCCTGAAAATACTGCTTTCCTGACGATTCTCTGCGTCCGGCGCCGGGGGCAGAGGGGCATATATCTGACTTTCCATGTAGTCGAAGATCGCATCGAGGATGGCTTCTTTGGACTGGTAGTGCCTGTAGACGGCGCTCTCCGCTATGCCTACTGCTCCTGCGATGTCTCTGATGGATGTCCTGTCGTATCCTTTCTCGGCGAACAGGTCCACCGCAGCGTCGAAGATCTTCTCCTTCGTGTGCTTTTCTCCCGGCACTCTTGCAGGCCTGCCGGTCCTGCCGGCCTGCTTTTTCTCGCCCATGCTCTCTTTCCTCATCTTAAAACCGGCCCTGTGCTTTCATTTTGATCTCTGCTGCTACGTAAACCTGACGCCAACGCCTGGCCCGAAGAGATCAGGCAGAGCAGGCCGGCGATCGTAAACAGGGCCAGATCGTACGGCGCCGGCGCCAGCAGCCCTGCAATTAAGAGGGCCAACCGCTCGGGCCTGCCGAAGCAGGCGGCGTTCGAGTTCAGTCCTCTTCTATGATTGAAAATTCTGGTAGTCAGCAGCAGGCACGAGCCCGCTATGACGACAAGCGCCATGACCGGGGCACCTCCTATAATTGCTCCCGCCACGAAGGACAGCTCAGAAAGCCGGTCGCAGACGCTATCGTAGTACCTGCCGAACTCTGTACACTCACCCGACACTCTGGCCAGTGAGCCGTCGACCGCATCCATTATAGCCCCCAATGTGAAGACGGCAATGCCCGCGTAGAGCTGACCTGAAGCGGCGAGCAGCCCCCCGATCACAGACATCAGCAGTCCGGCAGAAGTGACCATATTAGGCGTTACTCCCGCCCTATGAAGAGCACAACTGATCGGCATCAATGTCCGGTCCTTAAGGGGTTTAAACACGTAAAGCAGGCTCATCTGTTGCTCCTGATTGCATCGTACCACGATTACCTTGCGGCTAAGCTAAAGAATCTGGATAGCAGCTTTGCCGCCGTTTTCTTTACCAGGCCCGCCCGGGGCTCGTAGTAATACCATGTGTCTTTTTCCAGCCACCCGTGCTCTCTCCAGTAGTCGTAATCGTAGTATTCCGACGATAGCTTCCTGATGGACGCCTGGGCTGCCAGGAATACAGCCATGTTAACCAGGCCAGGCTTAACTCTGCCGGCTGTCACTGCGCTGTGGAACTTTTTCGCCGCTACCTCTACTTTTTTATCGGCTTTAGCCGCCCGGGTGCCGAATTCCGGGACTTCGCTGGCAGCTACGGCGAATCGGTCTGCGATACTGAAGCCCCAGACCTCTGCCATGAATGAGAACAATTTGAGCATCTGGCCTGTTCCCAGCTCAAAGCCAGCGGTAGCCAGCACTAGAGCGCTCTTGAAAAAGCGGGGGCGGTGGCAGACGTAGGCAAACCTGTCGAAGAAGTTCTTCATCAGGCCGGAGACGTTGAAGACGTAAACTGGGGAGGCAAAGATGACTCCGTCAGCCCTGTGCATTTTCTCCTCCAGCATCGCCCGGTCGTCCTTGTGAGGGCAGTGGTCTTCACCTTTGACGAAGCAGGCCCCGCAGCCGAGGCATGGCCTGAGATCCAGGTCTTTTAAATACACGTATTCGAAGTCCACGTCTCCGAGCTTTTTCATCTTCTCCTCGACTTTTCTGGTCAGCCTGTAAGTGTTACCGTTCTTTCTCGGGCTTCCCATGATTGCCAGTATCTTCACAAACATTACCTTCCTACTGTGTCACTACTGCCACCAGGTCTCTGCAACTCCGGGCAGCTTTTATCTCGTCACGATCCCCGATCAACATGACCTCTGCCTTGCGGTTTTGAAGAGAGGCCACCTGGCTCTCCAGCGAAGTCAGATCGCTTGCAACAAAGTCATTTGAGCCGGTGGTCCCGAAGACGCCCAGTTTCGTATTCTCCTGTAGCTCCAGCCCCTTCAGGTACGCCTCGATCGAGTTGCTGGCCTTCCCGAAGTAGATGGGTCCGCCGACTACGACTACATCGTATCCGGAGGCACTGGATGCTGCCGTGCTGCTTACGCCCGCCAGCTCAACTTTATAGCCCTTAGATTGCAGGTCGCCGGCAATCTCAGCTGCCGCTTTCTTCGCCGCCCCTGTGACGCCCGGATCATAGACGACCAGAGCATTTCCGGCGATCTGTCCCGCAGGGCTCAGCGATTCGGCGCCCGTAGCCATCTTGCCCGTCAAACCGGAACATATGATACCCCCGCTTGCTACGAGGGCGATTATTGCCAGCAGTACAAGAATAACTGCGACTAGAATGATTATTGTCAGTAAGGACATCCTGATTCTCTCCATCTTGCCTCATCCTGTTATGTGAGTTAACATTCACTCACATAAATTCATATGGGATATCCGCTATAAAAAGTTAACGCTCATTCACATTTACCGGTTGCCCGCGAGCAGCGCCTGCGCCCACTCTCTCTTCTTCCAGATTTCCATTGTACAGGTGCGCAAGCCGGACAACAGGGAGGTTTCGGAGGTACCGGAGATCAGAGAGAACGATCTCAGGGGGAGGTCAGGGAGGTCAGGAGATCAGAGAGGAGTACAGTGAGGAGCCGGAGGTCAGGGAGGATTTGAATGGCGAATATCCAAAAGGTTACAGTAAGAAATATACTTCGTGCATAGTCCTTACTGAAATGTTTCGTACGAGCAGTCCTATAAAAAGAATAAGCGCTGACTTCTACTCTCCGGTAATACCCACAAGCATCTTGCGGCTCCGTGGGCCGTCGAACTCGCAGAAGTAGATGCCCTGCCAGGTGCCGAGGGCAAGCCGGCCCTCTACCACCGGTATCATCTGGGAGAAGCCCATCATAGACGCCTTCAGGTGTGCGTCGGAGTTGCCCTCAGCGTGGCGGTAGTTCCCGTGGACTGGCACCAGCTTTTCCAGCGTAGCTAAAAGATCGGTGACCACGTCGGGGTCGGCGTTCTCGTTGATGGTGACGCCCGCGGTCGTGTGGGGCACGTACACGTAGCACATGCCGTTCTTTACACCGCTCTTCGCCACCTCGGCTGATACCTGCCTGGTTACGTCGATGAACTGCGCCCTGGTGCTGGTCGGTACTGAAAGTTCTTTCCAGATGATCGTGATCACTCCCGCATACTCAGGTATGCGATTGATAGAGAAAAAATTATCTGGCCTTAACGGCCACGTCCTTCGCCCACTGGCGGATGGCTTCCCAGTCCCTCTGGTCGACAGGCTTGCTGGTGTCGATACCCTTCTTCTCGAAGTCCGCCTTCATGGCGTTGGCCATTATCTTCGCTAAGATGTTCGGGCTGTCGAAGTTGACGACGCCGCCGAAGTAGGCCAGCGCTACCGGTTTTATGGCCGGGAACTGAGCCGCAGTTTTTTCGATGCTCTGCTTAGCGGCGTCAGCCTGGGCCGGATCGCTGCCTGCGAGGCCAGAGGAGAACAGCGCGACCTTTTTGGAGGCCAGCATTTTCTGATTCTTCTTCAGGAAGCCCTTCGCCTTGCCGCTCCACATACCTGCGTAGACCGAGCTGCCGACGACGAAGAGATCGTAGTCCTCTACCTTCACGTCTCTCAGGTCCGACGCGTTCTTCACGACCGATTCAAAGCCCTCCGCCGAGAGCGTTTTACCGATCTCCTCAGCGATCGCCGTGGTGGCGCCGCCTCTGGTCCCATATACTACTAACGCTTTCATCTCTAAGCCTCCTTCTGTTTCGGGGGCCACTGCACCTCGCCTGGCCCCATATCTTTCATCATATTCATGACCAGGCTGACCACCAAGTTGACTGCCGCCTTTTTGATCGGATTAATCCTGGTCTCGTAGTGGTACTCCTTGCCCTTCGTCACGCAGGCGAAGCAGCCTTTACAGAGCTGGAGATTTGCGTCCTTCAGGAAGACGTAGTCGAAGTCGACCTCGCCCTTCCGCTTCATCCGTTCTTCGACCATCCTGACTACCTTGTAGCCGCTGCCCTTGCCTTTCGGGCTGCCCATTATAGCAATGATCTTCATCTTTTTAGCCTCCTATGCCGCAGCTGCTCCCTGCGCTTTTTCCGCATTCTCCGCAGCCTTTTCATCGGTAATTCCTATGATCTGGTAGAGCCTGCCAAAGTTGATGTCCGTAGGAATGCCCTGCTCGTGCCAGTGCTTTCTGCACCCGCAGTGGTCCAGCAGGACGCACTGGGGCGGCAGGCCGAGCCCTTTCGCCTTCCACCCGCCGGAGACGAGGTTGGACACGCAGGCGATGCCCACGATGCCTACGCCTTCACCGATAAGCTGCTTTCCTGCGTCCCCCGAGAACACGGACGACTCGTGGGGCACGAGGTGGACGCTGAAGCCGTGCTTTTGGCCCAGCTTCATGAGCATGTTCACCCGGCACTTCGGCTCGCACCCGGTGCACTCGCACGATAGGCCGTTCGAGCGGGCCTGGCACTTCGGCTTCGAGTGGTAGCGCATGCAGGCCGGCAGAATCACCGCCTTGTGTTTCGTCTGCTGGAAGTCCGCCCGGAACGATCGGTTCATGATCTCTGCGCCCACCATGTTGAGGTGGTACTCCACCCTGCGGCGGGCGGAGAAGACCACGTCTTCCTTCCACCTGTGCTCCCGGTGTTTCTCCTGCAGGAACTGCTCGACGTTCGGGGTGTACTTCCCCAGACTTTTCAGGCTGCGCTCCTCAAACCACCTGGCGAAGGCAATCGCTGCCTCAATATCCCCCGATACCTGTCCCGCAGAGAGAGTTTCCCAGTACTCACTCCAGTTGTGCAGCCTCCTGACCTCCTGCACGTGATCCCCCGTCGCCTCCATCCACTGGAGCAGCTGGTCCAGGTGCTTCAGGGATGCCTTAGGGGACCATGCCCTGTCTGTCGGGGCCAGGAAAATGGTCGCGAGGACGCCTCTGATGCCGTCGGCGACGGGCTTGAGCGTCTGGTTCCGCTGGCGCAGCCTCGACAGGTATGCCATGATGCCGGTCCAGCCGCTCGAAATGTCCTGGGCGTCGTCGGCGTATATCCGCCACAGCGTCCCCAGCATCAAAAGCTCGAAAGTGTACTCCTCCGCCGACCGAATTGCTTCAATGCTCTCGTTCTGTACGTACTCCTGGAAGCGTCCGACGATCGGGAGAAGCACCTTCGCCTCTTTTAGGACTTCGTCAGTAAAGGCCGCCGCATCCTGGTAGTACTGGTTGGAGTTGAACTGGCCGTTCCTGAGGGAGTAGGTGACCACTTCCATCCTCACGCCTCCTTTACCCTGACGCTCTCGAATACGAACCTGATGTGGGGCTCCAGGTCCTTCAGCATGCTATCTGTAAACGTGTCGTATGTCGTCTCGTCGAACCGGATGATGAAGTAGTCGAAGAAGAGGTAGATGCAGTGGTAGAAGAACTCCTGGGCCAGCAGCCTGGTGTCACATTCCTTGATGTAGCCGAGCTTCATCATGATGTCGAAGGTCTGCTGCCAGGAAGCGACTGGGGTTTCCACCATGCTGGCCTTGAAGAACCTTCTGACCTTCTCGTTCCGGAAGAGCTCGATGGCGATGATCCGCCAGATCTTCGCAATCCGGGGGGTGTTGATCAACTGCAGGTAGCTCCGGGCGCCCATCTTCATGAACTCCTCGGCACCGTACTGCTTTAGCAGGTCCTCCATAGGCACGTCGAACGGGGCGGCCCGGGCCAGCTCGGCAATAAAGTAGTCGGTGATCGTGTCCATGATCTCCTCTTTGCCCTTGTAGTGGTTGTAGATCGAGCTTTCCCTGATGCCGACCTCCCGGGCGATCTCCCGGATGGATACCTTGTCGTAGCCCCACTTTGAGAAGAGATCGATGGCTGCGTCCATGATCAGCTCTTTAGTGCTGGCGGCGGGTCCAGTGTTCTTCATACTTTTCTACCTCTTATTCGACTTTTTATCTCAACTAACGAACGAACGTTCGTCATCCCTGTAGATACGCTATGAGTATATAAAACTAACGTTCGTTCGTTAGTTTGGAGCGCTTATTGCATAATCGTGGCGCCGAACTGCCCGACCCTTAGTAACCGGTACGCTTCCGCACGCAGGTGCGATCGATTACGGGGAAAGTATTTAAGGCTGCGAGTAACTGTTCGTTAATGATAGAACAATCTGGTGATATCGCATGACCGAAGAGCAAATTCGTCCCATAACCCCGGCCGAGACCTTCGCGGAGGCTGTGGATGCAGCGATCGTCCTGAAGCAGCGGCTCATCGAAAACCTCAGCACCGATGACGGCGACTACCGGGCGGCGTTCTACAAGTTCTACAACCGGTTTATGAGCCTGTACTACATGACCAAATCCGACGTGATCAACGGCAGGACCTTGAACGGGCTGGAAGACGCGGAAAAGCGCCAGGAGCTGATCAACCGCCTGGAGCAGTACGACGAAGACGTCATGACCGGCAAGCTCGACGTCGCCGACGCCCGGACCGGCATCAGCCTGCTGCGCCAGTATACTGACTATCTAAAGTACTACAACCTCGTCTGATCCCGGCGGGCAGACTCTTCTTTTTCACTTTCTCCGCAAACGTCCCGATGGACTACCCCGGGTATCTGGACGCTAAGGGCCCAAGACGCTATACTTGAGGTGAAGAGATCAAAGCCGCTAAGCCGCAAAGGGAACTCTCAGGCGGTCTCATAATTCACGGTGATTGCCTGTTTTAATAATACGCTACCCGAAAATACGATTAGATCTTGCCAGGATGTATGCCTTTTGAACGCCTGCCAATGGCAGGCGTTCTCGAAGGCGATCCGTACACTATCGCTGTGCTGTGCGTTCTCTGTTTGTCCGGGTTCGGTGAGACAGCAACACGATCGCTGCGCTGTGCTGGGACACAGATTTAACAGATTGTACAGATTGCACAGATGAACACAATGGATAAACGGGTAATAACTGTCTTCACAAGCCTGATTCGATGAGCATCTGTGCAATCTGTATAATCTGTACAATCTGTGTCCGAGCACAGCGCAGCGATCGTCATCGCATCGCCCGCATCGGACGCCTGCCACGGCAGGCGTCCTGGCGGGCGAACATACAGTATATGATTTTACGGTTTCTCTAATTGGGATAAGTTCCTTATAGTATGATAAAAACAAATTTCGAAATTACTTTGCGGCTCTGCGGCTTTTGATCTCTTCCCCCTAAATAGCGTCTTTGACCCTTTGCCCCCGACCTTTCCCTGTGAAGTGAACAGCCGGCAGGCAGAGAGTTTTTAATCCCCGGAGCCAATTGTCAGGGAGATACTATGGCTGACAAGCTTCTCCACGGCAACCGAAAGGTCGTATCCGTAAGCCTGCGCATAAAAAGCCGCCCCGTCGTCCTGACCACTGAGACGGCCGAGCAGGCCGTCCGTGAGGCTTCCTTCATCAGCCTGGCAGACCAGTGTGTCTGCCGTGCAGAGCGCAAGTGCGAGAACTACTCCCCCGGCTTCGGCTGTCTGTACCTGGGCGAGGGCGCCAGAGGTATAGTGGCTAAAGGCAACGCGAGGGAGATCACCGTAGAAGAGGGCCTCGACGTAGTCCGGCAGGCCAGAGAGCTCGGCCTGGTTCACATGATCCTCTGGACCAGCCGGGAACTGCGAGCGCTTGGAGGCGACGCTGACCATGCGCTCGAGCTGTGCTCCTGCTGCCCGTGCTGCTGCATAAACCGTAGGACCGGCGACGGCATGCAGGCGTACATCGACGGCATGACTGGCCTCGCCATCGCCCGGGCAGACGATGGATGCACCTCCTGCGGCGACTGCGAGCGGGCGTGCTACTTCAAAGCCGTCTACATCACCGAGGACGGCCCGTCGATCTACGCCGATCGCTGCAAAGGCTGCGGCCTGTGCGAGATCGCCTGCCGGCAGGGCGTGCTGAAAGTTTACCCCCTGGAGCAGGTGCCCGTTTACGATGACGGCTGGGAACAGATACCCTCGCAAGAGTTCATTGACCAGATTCTAAGAACCATTCGGTAGGAAAATCTTTTCTCGCTACCGATAGTAAAGTGATCTGATGCCCGAAGAAGTGCGCCTCATCCGTCCGGAAGAGCTCGATCAGCTGCTGGAACTCTACCGGCTGCTTCATCCTACAGACCCCGACGCCCGGGAAAATCCCGGCCTGCCACAGTTGTGGGAAGAGATCATTGCTGACAAAAATTTGTTCTACCCTGTAGTCGTCGCAGACGGAAAAATCGTCTCCTCCTGCACGCTGGCTATCGTGAAAAACCTGACCAGGGGTCTCCGGCCATACGGCCTCATCGAGAACGTGATTACCCATCCTGATTACCGGAAGCGAGGCTACGGCACGATGGCCTTGCATAAGGCGGTCGACATCGCCCGGGAACACAACTGCTACAAAGTCATGCTCCTCACCGGGCACAAAGACGAGGCTACGCTGAACTTCTATGACCGGGCAGGGTTCGTCCGGGGCGAAAAGACTGGGTATATCCTCCACCTCTGAATTATACATGTGATAATTCACTACACTGTCTTCTCTGTGTTTCTGCTGTAAAAATTAGGTTGTCCGGACAACTGTGGCGCCTTTTAGCTCGCTTTCGATAACTCTGGCCGCATCCCGGGCGCCGTCGTTGAGTGGTATAATCTCAATATCCTCCGGCCTTTTGGCCCCCAGCCCGAGTTCGGCGGCGCGCCTGATCTGGGGCAGGCTGAATATGTCGCCGTCTGCCACTTCCGGGGTCGTCCCGTACGATCTTAATATTGCGACTCCGCAGGCGTCTATGGCAATGCGGTCGCTGCTGGCGAGCATGAGGCCCGGCTCTATTAAAGTGCCTTTCTCCGGCCCGCCTCTGGAGAAGCCCTTGATTGCGTCCATGATAGCTACTGTGGGGGAGTACGCGGCGTTGATCTCGGCGATCATTTCCCGCTGGTAAGGTGACGAGTGGAGCTCGTCCATATAGTCATAATTATCCCCGGGGTCGTACCGGGCGACCATGCCTACGCTGTTTTTCAGGGACATGGTGAAGTGGCCGCCGAACCTGTGGGCTTTGAGGCAGCAGGTCTGGATAGTCAGGTCGGCGTCGGCGAAGTATGGGGCGAACAGGTAGCCTCTCTTCCAGTGGCTGGCGCTGTGCTGTACCCAGTCTCCCATGTCCTGCAAATCGTCCAGGACGATAACGTCTACTCCGTTGCGGCGGGCGAGATCCAGGGCTCCCATGTCCTGCAGCACTTCTCGGGTGACGCCCATGCCGCTGCGCTCGGCCAGCCAAAAAGTTGCCTGACCGGAATGCCGGCCATGCGGCTACGTATGCCGAATTATTCTCCCTGGGTCTGCATTTGCCTGACAGCCCATAATGCATACAGGTATTTTTATAGAAATGTTTAAGTATTAAACAGTAAATATAATTGTGGCATTATTTAACACGATGGGGTTGAAAGCATCGAGACACAAGTGATAGCAAAAAGCCGTATACACGAGTCGTGCAGGCTGTACGGCATCAACACGATCGGCAGGAACTGCACCATTCTCGAGAACGTCACTCTGGGCTATCCCAGCGGCCGCATTCTGGACGAGATCGCAGCGGCCGGGGCTACGCCGGAGACTTATTCCTACGTCGGGGTCCGCCTCGGCGACGATGCGGTGATCCGGCCAGGATCTACCCTCTACTGTGACGTAGTGATCGGGAATGCCCTGCGAACCGGGCACAACGCCCTGATCAGGGAAAATACTCTGATCGGAGACCGGGTGCTCGTCGGTACCAACGTCGTCATCGACGGCAACTGCAGGATAGGGAACCGCGTCAGCATCCAGAGCAACGTGTACATCCCGACAAACACGACCATCGAGGACAACGTGTTCCTCGGGCCGTGCTCAGTCCTGACTAACGACAAGTACCCGATCAGGATACCCTACGATCTGAAGGGCCCCGTCTTGCGCAAAGGGGCATCCGTCGGAGCTAACGCCACCATCCTGCCCGGAGTTGAGATCGGGGAGGGAGCAATGGTTGCGGCAGGCGCGCTGGTCACCAAAGACGTGCCGGCATGGAAGCTTGCCATCGGGGCGCCGGCGAAGATCGTCGAACTGCCAGAAGCGCTCAGGAGCTTAAACAGGATTTGATGCTATGATTCCTATTGCAAAACCATTGATAGGCCAGGAAGAGATCAACGGAGTCGTGAGTGTCCTCCAGTCGGGCACTCTCGCCGAAGGTCCCAGGGTCAAGGAGTTCGAGGAGGCCTTCGCCTCGTATACCGGCGTAAGGCACGCCATTGCAGTAAACTCAGGCACAGCCGCCTTACACGTGGCACTGCTGGCGAAGGGTATCGGCAAGGATGACGAGGTTATCGTACCGCCGTTCACGTTCATTGCCACCGCCAACTCGGTGCTCTTCGCAGGAGCAAAGCCTGTGTTCGCAGACGTGGACCCCGAGACCTTCAACATCGACCCGGAGAAGATCAAGGAGAAGATCACGAAACGTACCAGAGCCATCATTCCGGTGGACCTTTACGGGCAGGCGGCGGCCATGGAGACCATCATGGACCTCGCCAGAGACCATGGGCTTGCAGTCATAGAAGATGCCTGCCAGGCTCACGGGGCTTCAGTGAACGGCCGGAAATGCGGCTCGTTCGATGTCGGCTGCTTCAGCTTCTACCCGACCAAGAACATGACCACCAGCGAAGGCGGCATGATCACCTCTGACGACAGAGAGTTCGACGCCAGGGCACGCATGATCCGGTCCCACGGCTCCCGGGTCCGGTACTATCACGAGATGCTGGGCTTCAACCTACGCATGACTGACATCAGCGCAGCCATCGGGCTGGCCCAGCTCAGGAAGATCGAGGAGTACAACGAGAAGAGGATCGCCAACGCGAGCCGGCTGAGCCAGCAGTTGCAGGGCATCAAAGGCATCGTCACGCCCGTAGTTCGGCCCGGTCACAGGCACGTCTTCCACCAGTACACCCTGCGGATTACGCCAGACTTCCACCTGTCAAGGGACGAGGTCGTCAGGAGGCTCGGCGACGCCGGCATCGGCTCCGCAGTCTATTATCCTGTGCCTGTCCACCGGCAGCAGCTGTACCAGGAGATGGGCTACACCGACTCCTTCCCGGTATCGGAGATGCTTTCCGGCCAGGTCATTTCTCTGCCGGTGCACCCGTCCGTGACTCCCGAAGAGATCGACTTTATCGCCGCCACTATCCGGAGGCTCTGAGATGCGAGTCGGCGTCATCGGAGCTGGCGCAATGGGCCAGAACCACATCCGCACCTATAGCCAGATGAACGACGTGGAGCTTGTCGGCATCGCTGACGTGGATCAGCAGCGCATTCAGTCCCTCTCGAAGCAGTATAACACCATGGGTTTCACTGACTATAACGAGCTCCTGAAGCAGAACCTCGACGCGGTGAGCATCGTGGTGCCGACCACCCTGCACAGGAAGGTGGCCATAGATGCGATTCACGCAGGTACCAACATTCTGGTCGAGAAGCCTATCGCGGACACGATCGAGAATGCTCAGGCTATCACTGATGCAGCGGACGCCGAGGGCCTGACCCTCATGGTCGGCCACATCGAGCGCTTCAACCCTGCCGTGGTGAAGATGAAGCAGATCATCGACAGCGGCAAGCTGGGCAAGGTCGTCTCCATCTCCACCAGCAGGGTAGGCCCCTACAACCCGAGGATCAGGGACGTCGGCGTGATCCTCGACATCGGCGTCCACGACATCGACATCATCTCCTACCTCTACAACAGCCGGGTCACCGACGTCTACGCCATCGCGGGCAAGGAAGTTCACTCCCTCGAGGATCACGCTTCTATGTTCCTGAGGTACGAAGGCGACCGGGCGGGGGTCGTGGAAGTCAACTGGCTGACGCCCCACAAGACCCGCAAGTTCACGGTCATAGGCACGGAAGGCGTCGCCTACGGGGACTACATAGAGCAGCGGGTCACCATCCACGACAAAGAGTGGGTGAGGGATGCCAAGATCGAGAAGAGGGAACCGCTTGCACTGGAGCTGGAAAGCTTCCTGGACGCGTGCAAGCACCACAAAGAGCCTGTGACCACCGGCCCGGATGGCATACATGCCCTGGACGTGGCCATCGCCGCGATCGACTCATACAAGAGCCGCTCGATGGTGAAGATCCACTCGGCCCGGTATGCTATCCCGAGAGCAGACCAGCCTTCGAAGGCAACCGTATAACTATGGTGAAAATATGAGCACGCTGTTTCACGAGCGGACCACTGCGCTAAGCGCTGTTCCTTCTCCTGGCGTCCTGTCGGGTAGCGTGGTACTGATCCACGGCAGGCTGAACCCGCTCGTTCTCGGCACAATTGTGGCGGTAGCCAGAGGCTGTGCCGACTCAGTGATCGTGGTGCCGGAACGGCACGATGCCAGGCTGGAGCAACTGGCAGGCTCCCTGGGCGCCCGGGTCGTGCCCGCAGATCCTGATGGTGCCAGTATTCTCGGCTCTGTGCTGGCTGAGGCGGGCACAGTCGTTGCTATGTATGGTGACGGGTCTCACGATCCGTTCCGGATACCTGCCCTGTTAAGGCAGGCGTCGGGTGGCAGCGACGTGGTCGCCGGAGCACCGCTTCAGTCGTCTGGCTCCAGAGATGCAGCGAGGCTGCTGAACAATCATAAGCGGACGATGCCTGAGTCCCAGTTTATCGCTGCGTCGCACCGGGCCCTGGAAGGGATCGGCATCCGGCCGGGAACCGACCTGTCGCAGCAGATACAGGATCATGCCAGGCGCTGCGGCATCAAGGTCCGTAACGTCGACCCGGCTCCGGACTATTCGTATCTGGGCATGGCCAGGATCGGCGTCGTCGTGCCGGCGTATAACGAAGAGGTCTTGCTCGGGGAAACTGTCAGAGGAATGCCCTCGTACGTCAGCCGCATCTACGTGATCGATGACTGCAGCACTGACAGGACTCCGGAGGTCCTCCGGAAGCTCGCGGATGAAGATCCCCGGGTGGTGGGCCTGAGACACGAGGTAAACAAGGGCGTCGGAGCCACGATCATCGACGGCTACAAGCTTGCCCTGCAGGACCGCATGGACTACGTGGCGGTCATGGCCGGGGACAACCAGATGGACCCGGAGGAACTGCCAAGGCTGCTTTTGCCTGTCATGGAAGGCAAAGCCGACTATGCCAAGGGCAACAGGCTGCTCGGCCGGCAGATGAGAAAAGGCATGAGCAGCTGGAGGTTCCTGGGCAACTCGATGCTCACGATGCTGAACAAGATCGCCAGCGGCTACTGGCACATCAGCGACCCGCAGAACGGCTACACAGTCATCTCACGCGAGGCGCTGGAGACGCTGGACCTCGACTCGATCTACACGTACTACGGGTACTGTAATGACCTGCTCGTCAAGCTAAACGCGGCCGGCTTCAGAACGATAGACGTGCCCATCCCTGCCCGGTACGGCAGGGAGAAATCCAAGATACGGTACGGGCGGTTCATCTTCAAGGTAGCTCCCATGCTGTTCCGCGGCTTCCTCTGGAGGCTGCGCGTTAAATATACTGTGCTCGATTTCCACCCGCTGGTTCTTTTTTATCTGGCGGGAATGGCGCTGCTGCCGGCAGGAATCCTGACGGGACTCCTGTCGCTCGCGCTCCCGTGGCTGAATCCCCCGGCCTTCGCGCCCGTGGGGCTGTTCGCCACAATCCTGGCTCTGGCCGGGCTGCAAAGTCTGCTGGCTGCAATGGCCATGGACGCGCAGATCGACCGGGAGTCGGTGAAGTCAATTAACAATTAAAAAGGTGAGGGCTCCGGGCGGAGTCTTCACACTATTATTTCGACTATGGAGTGATGGATATGGCTAAGCAACAGAGCGTATGTAGCAGGTGTGTCTCGGATACGACGATACCTGGTATCAAGTTCGATGCGGAAGGGGTTTGTAATTTTTGCAGGATGCACGAGGAGCTCGAGAAAGCTCACCAGCTGAACGATGAGAACAAGCGCCGGTTCGAGAAGCTCATCGCCAAAATCAAGCACGAGGGCCGGAAGAAAGAGTACGATTGCGTGGTGGGAGTGAGCGGTGGCAGGGACAGCACTTACGTTCTGTACAACGCCATAAAGCTAGGCCTCAGGCCGCTGGCAGTCCACTTTGACAACGGGTGGAATTCCGATATTGCTGTCAGCAACATCAAGCGGGCTACGACCAGGCTGAACGTCGACCTGCATACCGTCGTCGCCGACTGGGAAGAGTTCAAGGACCTGCAGAAGTCCTTCCTGAAAGCTTCCGTATCCGACGCGGAGATCCCCACCGATTACGCCATTCTGTCCGTGCTGTACAGGGAAGCCGCCAACGCGGGCACCCGGTACATCCTGAACGGCCACTCTTTCAGGACCGAGGGTATTGTGCCGCTGGGCTGGACATACATGGACGGCAGGTACGTCCACAGCGTCCACAAGCAGTTCGGCCGCATGAGAATCAGGAGCTTCCCGGTCATGTCCATGTCCGACCTGATCTACTACACCCTGGTGAAGCGCATCACCTTCGTCAACCTCCTCCGGTACATCGAGTACGACCAGAAGAAGGCCGGAGAGATCATGAGCCGGGAACTCGGCTGGCAGTACTACGGCGGCCACCACCATGAGAACGTGTACACCCACTTCTTCCAGTCTTACCTCCTCCCGCAGAAGTTCAAGATCGACAAGAGGAAGGTGGAGTACTCTGCCCTCATCCGCTCGGGCCAGATGGACCGGGAAGCGGCGCTGAAGGACCTCGAGAAACCTTACCCGTACGACAAAGAAGTCGTCAAGTACACGATCTCCAAGCTCGGCCTGACCCAGGCACAGTTCGAGGAGATCATGTCCACCCCTCCGAAGACCTTCCATGACTACGCCACGTACTACCCCTTGATCAAAGCTTTGCGTATGCCGATCAAGGTCGCCTGTAACCTTGACCTGCTGCCCATGATCTTTTACCAGAAGTACCTGGGGTAAGGCTATGATCGTCATCGTGGACTACGGGATGGGCAACCTCCGCTCCATACTCAACAAGTTTGAGCGCATGGAGGTGGAGGCGAAAATCTCCTCCGATCCCGCGGAGATCGAGCGGGCGGATAAGCTGGTGCTGCCTGGCGTGGGGGCTTTTGACGCCGCCATGCAGAACCTCCGCCAGCGGGGCCTGATCCCTGTGCTGGAGAAGAAAGTGCTGCGGGAGAAGACTCCCATCATGGGCATCTGCCTCGGCATGCAGCTCTTCACGAAGCACAGCGAGGAGGGCAACGTAGCCGGCCTCGGCTGGATCGACGCCCGGACCGTCAGGTTCCGCCTCAACGGCAGCGGCCTTCGCGTGCCCCACATGGGCTGGAACTCGATCACCGTAGACCGGGACTGGCAGGCGATGAATGGCCTGGAAACAGGCTCCCGGTTCTACTTCGTCCACTCGTACCACGTATGCTGCAACGATCCGGCTGACAGGCTGGCAACCACGAATTACGGAATTGACTTTACATCGATGGTGCAGCGCGACAATATCCTCGGCGTCCAGTTCCATCCGGAGCGGAGCCACAGGTATGGCGCCCAGCTGCTTGAAAACTTCGTGAGATGGTAACTATGCTACAGATCAGAGTAATCCCATGCCTGCTGCTCCAGGGCGACGGCCTGGTGAAGACCGTACAGTTCAAAGACCCGAAATACGTCGGCGACCCCATCAACGCAGTGCGCATCTACAACAAGAAAGAGGTAGACGAGCTCATCTTTCTCGACATCATGGCCTCCCGCAAGAAGAGCCTCTTCGGGCCTAAAGCCACCGGCCCGAGAGTGGACCTGATCGCCAAAATCTCGGACGAGTGCTTCATGCCCCTCGCTTATGGCGGCGGCATTAAGACTGTAGAGCAGGTGCGGGACATCCTTGGCACAGGAGTGGAAAAAGTGATCATCAACACCCAGGCCGTCGAAGACCCGGCGTTCGTCCGCAGGGCAGCCGACATCTTCGGCAGCCAGAGTATCGTCGTGGCCATCGACGCCAGGCGCCGGCCGGACGGCAAATACGAGGTGTACACCCATGGCGGCGCTAAGCCCTGTGGTCTCGACCCCGCAGCTCACGCCAGGCGCATGGAAGAAATGGGCGCCGGGGAGATCTTCATCAACTCCGTCGACCGCGACGGCATGATGAACGGTTATGACCTTGAGTTGATCAAGTCCGTGTCCTCGGCGGTGAAAGTGCCTGTCATCGCCTGCGGAGGCGCCGGTAAAATAGATGATTTCGCCCCTGCGGTTAAGGCAGGCGCCTCGGCCGTCGCGGCCGGGAGCTTCTTCGTGTTCCATGGCAAGCGCCGGGCTGTGCTGATCAATTACCCGGCGAGAGCTGAGCTGGGCAGCGTACTGGATGCGGGACAGGAGCCCAGTCCGAGCGCAGGAGGTGCGATGTAATGAAGATCGCAGTCGACATCAACCACCCGGCCCACGTCCACTACTTCAGGCATTTCATCCGGGAGATGAAGAACAGGGGCCACGAGGTCATGATTACCGCCAGCGAGAAGGAGATTTCCTACCAGCTCCTGAACGAGTACGGGCTGGAATACAAGAAACTAGGCACATATGGTATTTCGTTACTGGACAAGGTCAAGAACATCCTCATCCTGGACTTCAAGCTGCTGCAGGCAGTCAAAGACTTCAGACCCGACGTCTTCTTCGGCTTCGGATCCATCCGCAATGCCCATGTCTCCTTCCTCCTCGGCAAGCCATGCGTGGCGTTCGACGACAGCGAGCCGTCTCCGATTGAACACCTGCTGTACGTTCCCTTCACTAATGCCATAGTGACCCCGGATTGCTTCAAGAAGGACTTCGGCAGGAAGCACGTCCGCTACAACGGTTACACTGAGCTGGCATACCTGCACCCGAAGTACTTCACCCCCGATCCTGAGGTTCTCAAAAAGATGGGCCTCAAACCCGGGGAGAAGTACGTGGTCATGCGATTCGTAGCCTGGAAAGCCGGCCATGACTTCGGCAAAGGCGGCTTCAGCGACGAGGCCAGGATCCGGGCTGTACGGGAGATGGAGAAGCACGCCCGGGTGTTCATCACCTCAGAGCTGCCCCTGCCGGCCGAGCTGGAAAAGTACCGGATCAAGATCTCGCCCGTCAACATTCACAGCGTCCTGTATTATGCGCAGATGCTGATCGGCGACTCGCAGACGATGACCACTGAGGCAGCCCTGCTGGGCACCCCGGCGATCAGGTGCAACACCTTCGTAGGCGAGCACGACATGGGCAACTTCCTCGAGCTGGAGAAGAAGTACGGCCTCATCTTCAACTACGATAACCCCGGCCAGGGCATCGATAAAGCTGTGGAGCTGATCAGCCGGCCTGATCTGAAAGCGGAGTGGAAGCGAAAGCTGGACGTGCTGCTCGCGGACAAGATCGACGTGACCCAGTTTATGGTCGACTTCATCGAGCGCTACCCCGCAAGCCTGAAAAAAGCTACTCTGGCCGTCGAAAAGAAGGTGCCGGCATGAAGGTCCTTACAGTAGTCGGGGCCCGGCCGAACTTTATCAAGATGGCCCCGGTATCCAGAGAGCTGCAGAAGAGCATGACAGAGGTCATCGTTCATACCGGCCAGCACTACGATTACGAGCTGGACAAGATCTTCTTCGACGAGCTCCAGATCCCTGCCCCCGAATACCACCTCGGCGTCGGCTCCGGCTCCCACGGCTACCAGACAGGGGAGATGCTCAAGAAGATCGACGGTATCATCGCTCACGAAAAGCCGGACATCGTGCTGGTATACGGCGATACGAACAGCACTTTCGCAGGTGCGCTGGGCGCCGCCAAGATGCACGTGCCCGTGGCCCACATCGAGGCAGGGCTCCGGAGCTTCGACCGGCGGATGCCGGAGGAGATCAACCGGGTGCTCACCGATCACATCTCCGACTTACTGTTCTGCCCTACGCAGGCGGCAGTAAGGCACCTGGCGGCGGAAGGTATCACTGAAGGAGTGCACCTGACGGGGGATGTCAGCGTTGACGCGATGAAGGCGGTGGCGGAGATCGCCGAAAAGCGGACCGACGTGCTGGCCGATAACGGCCTCAGCAAGAAAGGCTACAGCCTCGCCACGGTTCACAGGGCGGAAAACACCGACAGCTACCTGAACCTCAGCAACATCGTGGACGCGTTCTCGGAGATCGGCGACGTAGTCCTCCCCGTGCACCCCCGCACGGAGAAGTACCTCAAAAAGTTCAACCTCTGGGACCAGCTGGCCGACCACGTGAAAATCATCCGGCCGGTAGGCTACCTCGACATGATCACGCTTGAGAAAAACGCCCGCATGATCCTGACCGATTCCGGAGGGGTCCAGAAAGAAGCCTACATCCTGAACATCCCCTGCATCACCCTGCGGGAAAACACAGAGTGGGTGGAGACCGTCGCAGACGGGTGGAACGTGCTGGTGGGCAGCGACAAAGACCGGATAGTCGGAATGTACCGGGACTTCCGCCCGGCCTCAAGCCCGAAAAACGTCTTCGGTGATGGCAACGCCCGGACGAGGATCAGGGAAATCATCGAGGAGTATTCTGCTTAGAAGGCATAGAAGGCGCAACAGAATGTTAAACAAGTACGTGTTTACTTTGGCCCATGAGATAGGAGACATGAATTTCTATCCGACCTACAGGCGACTGCTGAAGAACCAGTGGAAAAGCTACGAAGAGCACAAGGCAGAGCAGGAGCAGCAACTGGTCAACATCATTAACTTCGCTTACCGTAACGTGCCCTTTTATCGCCGGCTGTTCTCCATGCACGGCCTGAAGCCGGAAGATGTCAGGACCCTGGAAGACCTGGAAAAGCTCCCCATCATCACCAAGGAAATGATCAACGAGAACTGGGAAGCTTTCAAGCCCGTACAGCTGAACCGGATCAAGTACACGACGGCGGCCACCGGCGGCACTAGCGGCACGCCGCTCAACTACCGGCTGTCGAACTTCGACCGGTTCCTGAGCGGAGCGATCCTGTACAGGGGCTGGGGGTATGGCGGCTACAAGCTGGGAGACCGGATGGTCTTCCTGGCCGGCTCCTCCCTCGACGTCGGGCTGAAGCCCGGCCTGGTCACCCGGGCCCACGAAGTTGCCCGCAATCTCAAAAAGCTCTCGTCCTTCGACATGGGCGACAAAGAGATGCGGGAATACGCCCGGGTAATCAACTCCTTCAAGCCCAAATTCCTGAGGGGGTATGCCTCTTCTCTGTCCACGTTCGCCACATGGCTGGAGCTGAACGACGTCAAAGTAAACCCTCCAGAGGGGATATTTACCACCTCTGAAAAGCTCTACCCCGCCATGCGGAAGAAGATCGCCGAAGTCTTCGACTGCCAGGTCTTCGACACCTACGGCCTGAGCGACGGAGGCGTTACTGCCTTCGAGTGCCCGGAACACTCCGGCCTGCACATCGACACGGAGCGCAGCATCATGGAGGTCGTTGACGGCACAGGCGCACAGATCACCAAAGGCGAGGGCAGGATCGTGGCGACCAGTCTGTATAACTACGCCATGCCCTTCATCCGGTACGATACTACTGACGACGGCTACCTCACAGACGAAATGTGCGGCTGTGGCAGGGGCTACAAGCTGCTGAAAGAGGTCAAAGGCAGGAGCACGGACATCCTGCTGACCCCCGAAGGAAAGCACGTCCACGGGTGGTTCTTCCTCTACATCTTCTGGGAGCAGAAAGGCATCAAGGAATATCAGGTAGTCCAGGAAAGCCTCGACAGAATCGTCATCAAGCTGGTGCCGGACAAATCCTTCAAGGAGCGCCAGCTCGAGGAGATCCGGGAGATCGTGAGACAGCGCAGCGAAGGCTGGACCGTGGAGTTCCAGATCGTCGACCACATCGAGCGGACGACATCCGGGAAGTTCAAGTTTATCGTCAGCCACATCGACGACAAGCTGACCGCCTGAACCGTTTTACAGGGGTGGCCACACTGAACATACCAGATACTTTAAGCAAGCACCCCCGGATGTGGGACCTCTACACTCTCAAACACGAGTACGTCCCGCCCCGGGAGGACGTGTGCCGTTCCATTTACGTGCCGAAGGACCGGAAACAGATACTCCGCCCTGTCGCCTCCAGCTACCTGGCCCACAGTGGCCTGAAGGCAGAATACCCTGACGGCAAAAAGTTCGCCGTCATGCTCTCCCACGACATCGACGACGTCTATCCTCCGTTATCCCACACGCTGCTGTCCTCCGTTTACCACGCGAAGAACCTGAGGCTGGGCAAGCTCCGGAGGGAACTGCTGTGGAAGGTCTCCGGCAGGCATACCAGCCCTTACCGGAATTTTAAGGAGATCATGGAGATCGAGAGGCAATACGATGCGAAGTCCTCGTTCTACTTCATGACCGCAGACAGGGACATCAAGCGGCACCGGTACGACATCGAAGAGCTGGAAAGCGATCTCGGCTACATATCCGACAGCGGCTGGGAAGTCGGGCTGCACGGCGGCTTTTACACCTGCGCCGACCTCGGGGAGATGAAGAAGGAAAAGGCCAGGCTGGAGAAAGTGCTCGGCAAACAGGTCGTCGGCTACCGGAACCACTACCTCCGGTTCAGGGTGCCCGTCACCTGGGAACTCCTCGCCGAAGCGGGCTTCAAGTACGACACCACGCTGGGGTACAACGACGTGCTCGGATGCAGGAATGGCATGTGCCACCCATTCAAGCCCTTCAGCCTGAAAACCGGGAAAGAGATCGACCTGGTGGAGATCCCCCTCATCATCATGGACGGCACTCTATTCGGCGCCTCGGAGTCCTTTTCGGAAGCCTGGGAGCTGGCAAAGCGGATCATCGATGATGTCGAGCGGTATAACGGAGTCGTCACAGTCCTCTGGCACAACAACGTCTTCAGCTCCGCCTTCCGGGAGACGTGGAAAAAGATATATATAAATATATTAAAATATAGTAGTGGTAAAAACGCCTGGATCACAAGCGGTGAAGAGATCTGGAAATGGAGTTGCAGGAATGACCATTGCACTGATAGACAATAAAAAAGTATGGGATGATTTTATCGATCAGAGCCCCCAGGGCCAGCTGTTTCACAAGTGGGACGCGCTGAAGATCATCGAAAAGCACACCGGGTACAAGCTGTTTACCTACGCTGTCTACAAAGGCAATGCCATCATAGGGGTTTTCCCGGTGTTTTACCGGAACATCAACGGCATCAAGGCGATCTTTTCCCCGCCTCCCAACACCTGCGTGCCATACATGGGCTTTGCCATGTGCACTGAGTACTCGGGCTTAAAGCAGAAGCGTAAGGAGCACTACCTCTCCTCCGTGGTGGACGAGGTGAACGCGGAGATCAACAAGCTTGGCCCCAATTTCATTTCGGCCAACATCATCCCCGGGTTCATCGACGTCCGGCCTTTCAAGTGGAACCACTACGCGGGAGACCTGAATTTCACCTTCATCATAGACCTGGAGCGGCCCCTCGAGGACATCATGGCCAGCTTCGACTCGACCTGCAAAAAGAACATCAAAAAAATGGAGAAGCTGGACCTACCCATAGAGCCGACTACGGACGTGGAGACCTTCTACGACATCATGAACCGCCGGTACAACGAGCAGGGCATCAAGATGCCCATGATCAGCGCGAAGTACCTGAAAGACATCCGGGAAGCATTTCCTGACAACATCAAGCTCTATTTCCTCTACAACGAGGGCAAAGTAGCCGGGCTCAACGGGAACATCGAATATAAAGACAAAGTCACGCTCTGGCTCGGCAACGCTAACATGCACATGGACTTCGCAGCCAATGACTATCTGGTGTGGCAGTTCATCAAGAGCGCCAAAGAGCGGGGCTTCAAGAGGCTCGAAATTCAGGGGGCCGGTGAAAAGCGCCTCTCAGAATTCAAGTCCAAGTTCAGCCCTACCCTGGAGCTGTGCCACTACATCTACAAGAAGGACAACCTGGGCAAGCTGGCAGAGGTCGCCTACGCGAACATCGTCAGAAAGAAATGGGTGTGACACCATGAAAGTCGCCATCACCAGAAACGAGCAGGCAGGCTACTGTAAACAGCCTCCGTTCCACCCGCCGGAAAAGTATCCCGAATACCCCTTCGGGGACTTGTGCTCTGATAACCCCTGTTATGGAGAGGTCAGGGACGTCCTGTACCGGCTCGGCCTGGACAAAGAGCACTTCGGCACCCCGGAGTGGAACCCCCTGGGCGAAGTGATCAGGCCGGGCGACCGGGTGTTCCTCAAGCCCAACATGGTCAGCCACAGGAATAACGCGGGCAGCGTCGAGGCCATCATCACCCAGGGCTCCGTCATCCGGGCCGTCCTCGACTACGTTTTCATCGCCCTCCAGGGCAAGGGCAGCATCGGCATAGGCGACGCTCCCTTCTTCGACACCGACTTCCCGGAGGTAGTGAGACTCACCGGCCTGCAGGAGGTCGTGGACTACTACCGGGACGTCGCAGGCATGCACATCGATCTGCTGGACCTGCGGCAGGAGAAAGGCCAGGTCCGGTTCGGGGCGCTGAAAAAAGAGCCCCTGCCCGGCGATCCTAAAGGATACGCGGCAGTCGACCTGAAAGGCGACTCCGCCCACGCCGAGATCATCGGCCAGTGCGACCGGTTCAGGCTGGGCTACTACGACAAGAACGAGCTGGTGAAACACCACAACCGGGATCGGAACGAGTACCCGATCGCCGGCAGCATCCTCCAGGCAGACGTGATTATCAACCTCCCCAAACTAAAGACCCACGGGAAAGCAGGGATCACCTGCGCGCTGAAGAACCTGGTCGGCATCAACGTCTTCAAAGGCTGGCTGCCCCACCACCGGGCAGGCTCAGCCGAAAGAGGCGGCGACGACTACGAGCGCAGCGACTTCCGCCAGGATCTCATGGGACGGCTCAAGGACGAGATCCCCAGCCAGAGCACCGTCCTGACCATGATCCCCCTCAGAGCAGCCTGCGGTGTCCTGTTCTTCTCAAAATACCTCGTCCCCTTCAGGGCGGACGGCCCCGGAGGAAGCTGGCACGGCAACGATACCATCCCCAGGACGATCTCCGACCTCAACCGGATCATCTTCTACGCCGACAAGAACGGCGTCATGCAGAAGACCCCCCAGCGCCGGATGTTCATACTGGTGGACGGCATCACCGGAGGCGAAAAAGAAGGCCCCATGCGAAACACCGCCAAACCCTGCGGCGTCCTCATCGCCGGCACCAACCCGGTGGCAGTAGACCTCATCTCCAGCATGGTCATGGGCTTCGACTACAGGAAGATCCCCACCTTCAAGTACGCCATGAACGCGGGCAAATACCCCATCTTCACCGGCGCACCCGAAGACATCAGGATCTTCGCCGAAGGCTGTCTCACCCCCTTAGACGTTTACCACGTCCACAACTGTCACTTCGTGCCAGCCGACGGCTGGCAGAACTATGTGGAATACAGGCCTGAGGGGAAAATTGACAGCACCCCGCTCCAGACTGTCGCCGCCCGGTGAAAACTGCATGCTGCCGGATGGTTACAGGAACCACAGCGGTACGGAGACGGTTACATTATAAGATCAGTTTACAGCCATCCGTTTTATCGTACTTTGAGTACTTCGGGTACTTCGCGTACTTCGAGTAAATAGTACGGGCGCTCGTATGTAACATTTCAAGAATGAATCGTGGATGAAAGGGAATTTTCAAGCAGGGCTATGAAAAATTTAATGTTTGCCCTGCTATTGGTCGAAAATACCGCCAAGCCCGCCAAGGGGCCAAGCTCGCCAAGCTATATACACCTATTCGTCTAAATTCTGATCGAAAAGCCCTTGGCGAGCTTGGCTTCTTGGCGAGCCTGGCGGCTTACAAACGCAAGATCAGAGCAACCGTAGCTCAAATATTCATAGGACTATTATGTAGTTGTCTCTTTGTCGTCAGCCCGCCATGTCGCCGTGGATCAAGTTACCATCCGGCAATAAATCTCTGGCTCTCGCCGACGGGGTTACTCTCAGCAAAGCTGTTTAGATGTACCCGCTCACTCTGGCAGAATCGTATACCTGGTCGTACCGGCCGAGGTTGGCCCAGATTTCCGAGTCTTTGTAGTAGTAATCATAGGTGTCTATTCTCGGGTACCGCTTGAACTCTCCGATGTTGTTCGTGGAGAGCTTGAGGGGCCTTTTTTCCAGCTCGGCGTTTCTGATCAGGATGATATCGTCAGGGCTGCTTTTGTAGAAGTCGGTTTTGTCGCCGGCGACTTCGAGGATGTTGAACTGGGGGTCGTATGGCGTGCTGTCCAGGTAGCGTGTCGTGATGAAGTCCGCCTGAATCATGGCTGTAGTGCCGACGGCTATGCGGTCGAAGCCCGCTATCTCATCCTGGGTGAGGTAGTATGTGTAGAATGGCCTTTTCACCAGCGGATTGTCTGACGCGACCCAGTCGTTGGTGATCGAGAGCATCACCCATACGGCGAACAGGAGTATGATGCAGGCTTTGACGTACTTGTTCGACCGGGTGAGGAGAGCGGCTATGCCGGCGCTGCTGACGATGGCCAGGAGGAAGGGGGTGTACTCCGCGAACCGGTCGATGCTGAAGTTGTACAGCAGCTTGTTGAACAGGTACAGCGGGCCGGGGAAGGTGATCCAGATAAACATAAAGGCCACGACGGCAAACAGCTTCGCCCGGACATTGAACCTACTGGAGAGCAGGATGACGAGCGCTCCTGTCAGGATGAAAAGCACCGCGGGCGAGTACTGCAGGTAGTTGAAGATTTCGCTGAGCGGCGTCAGTACCACGGATTTCGTGACGATTCCTGAGGGTGCCTGGAGGACGATGTTGTTGTACAGCTCCTGAAGCAGGATGGGCCCGAAGAAGTACCAGTAGGCCAGCGTAGCTCCCACTGTGAGCGCGAGGTACCTGAAGTTGATCCTGCGGAGCCGCTCATCCTTCTTCATGAGGACTTTCTGGACCACGTATAGCGAGCCCAGGATGAATAGGGCGAAGATGATCGATACTGAGTGGTAGACGATCACGGCCAGGGTTGCCAGAGCGATCAGGAGCAGACAGTACTTTTGCCTGCCATCGACCGCCAGGTAGAGGATAAACGCTATCAGGACGACGGCTACCGCGCTGGAGATGCCGGAGATGCTCCAGTAGGTGATGTTGGGGAAGAAGAATGCCAGCAGGGCGGCGATCATCGCAGTCTTCTGGTCTTTGAACAGCCTGATCGCCACCAGGTATGCCAGCAAGGGCAGGCAGAGGAAGATAATGCAGCCTGTGATTGCCATGACTTTGTCAGTGGGGAACGTCCCGTCCCCTATCATGTATATGATCGCATTCAGGATGTGCCACAGGGGAAAAGCCTGGTAGTCGAAGAAGACCTCTGTGACATGTCCGGTCTGGACCACGCTGTTCACGTACTGGTTATGAATCATCACGTCGGTCCTGCCGATGAACCTGAAATACTTGAGAGTCACCCCGAGGTTGAGGTTTGCCACCAGGCCCATGATCTGCAGTAAGACCAGGGCAATTCTTTCTCTGGTCGGGCTGAACTTCATGATCTGGATGAGCACGGTGATCGTCATCGTCGTAATGATCAGGAAGTACGCGAGAGGCCGGAGATCGTAGACGGTGAGCAAAATGGCCGAGAGTGAATAGCAGAGAAGGTAGGCTACCAGTAGCAGCCTGAATGTGCCTTCGTCCAGGCTCGCCGAAGTGCTTTCCTCCCTGGTGCTCAGGCTTCTGAATAGTATGGAGACCAGGAGGAGTGGTATGACGAGATACAGGCTCAGGATCAGGAAATTTGTCTGGCCCAGGGCCGTGGTCAGCACAATTCCTGCGATGCCTATGATCGGGAGCAGGTACATTGCAATTGTTCCGATCGTCTTGTACGCCTGTTCTGAGTTAATGTTAAACAAGCTCATGGCAAACACCCTATATGATGCTCAGTTCTCGTCACTGCGATAAGACGTCAGGCAAAGCCGCCCAGGAGACGGCTTTGCATGATCATCCAATGTAGCCTCCTACGGACGCGGAGTCATAGACCCTGTTGTACCCTCCCAGAGTGCTCCACATACCTGCGTTCGAGTCGGCGTACTCGAAGGTATCGAACCTCGGGATGCGCTTGAAGGTATCCTCCTCGATCCTCGATATCTTCAGCGGCCTCTTTTCCAGCTCGCCGTGCCTGACCAGCATGACGTCGTTCGTCCCGTTCAGCAGGAACCGGGAGCTATCGCCGGTAACTTCCAGCATGTTCACCTTATCGCCGTACCTGGAGCTGTCCAGGTACCTCATCGGAATGTAGTCGGCCATCACCAGCCCTGTCGCGCCTTCCGCTATGCGGTTGAAAGCCGAGGTCTCGTCCTGTGTGAGGTAGTAGGTGTAGAACTGCCGCTCGACCAGCGGGTTATCCGAGGCGACCCAGTCGTTGGAGATGGACAGCATGACCCATACTGCGAACAGCACGATCACGCATGCCCGGAGGAATTTGCTCGATCTGTAGAAGACCGCTCCGATGCCGGCTGCGCAGACTACGATCAGTATCGGATACGTGTATTCTGCGAACCGGTCTATCCCGAAGTTGTACATGAGCTTGTTCACGAGGTACTGCGGCCCCGGAAAGGTCAGCCACATGAGCAGCAGGGCGGCGAGGGCGAACAACCTGGCCCTGGCGTCGAACTTCTGGGTGAGCATCAGGGCGAGGATGCCGATCACTATGAAGAGTACCGACGGCATGTACTGCAGGTAATTGAATGCCTCGGTGGTCGGCGCTGTTATAATCGACTTGGTGATAACGCCTGAGGGCGCAGGCACTACGATATTAGTGTACAGTTCATGCAGCAGGATGCTGCCGAACACCGCCCAGTAGGCGAGCGTCGCCACTGCCGTGATCACGAGGTACCAGAGATTGAGCTTCTTGAGCCGCTCTTCCTTATTGAGCAGGACTTTCTGCAGCATGTACAGTAGCGCCAGTATGAGGACTACGAAGATGATCGATATTGAGTGGTAGACGATGACTGCGGCGGTGGCCAGCCCGATCAGGAGCAGCTTGTGCTTGTTCTTGTTATCGATCATCAGGTACAGGAGGAAGATCAGCATGAGGGAGGCTACGCTCCTGGATATGCCCGACATGGTGAAGTAGGTCATGTCCGGGAAGAAGAATGCCAGCAGCGCCGCTATCAGGGCGAAGCGCTGGTCTTTGAACAGCCGCAGCGTGATGAGGTATAGCAGCACCGGGAGGCAGAGGAAGATCAGCCCGCCAGCGATGGCGATGATCTTGTTTGTCGAGAAGTAGCCGTCGCCTATGATATATATGGCCGCGTTCAGGATGTGCCACAGGGGGAAGGCCTGGTAGTCGAAAAAGATCTCTGTGACGTGCCCTGTCTGCACCAGGCTTGTGACGTACTGGTTGTGGAACATGACGTCCGTCCGCCCGATGAACTCGAAGTACTTCATGGTCACCCCCCAGTTCACGTTCAGCATCAGCGCCATGATCTGCGCCAGGATGATCGCTATCTTTTCCCTGACCGGCGCGAACCCGAGGATCTCGATGAGCACTGTCAGCGTCATGGTCACTACCGTGAGGTAGTACAGGAAGGACCTGACTTCGCTGATGGTCAGCAGGATGACGGAGATCGTGTAGCACAGGAGGAAGGCTACCAGCAAGAGCTTAAAAGCGCTGTCGTCGAGGCTCTTGTACTCCTTTTCCTGCTTGCCGAGGCTCCGGAATATCACCGAGCCTATCAGTAAAGGCAATATCAGGTAGGTGCTCAGGACTAAAAAGTTCACCTGGCCTATGACTATCGTGGCGATAATCCCTGCTATACCGACAACAGGGAGCAGATACAGAGCTGCAGTCCCTATTCGTCCGAAAGTCCTTTCCGAGTTCCGGGTAAATAAGCTCATAACCAACCTTCCATTTTGATGATGCCGAGGACGATCAAAGCCATGATCAGGTAAGTGGTCAGCATGGCATAGCCGACTCCTACGACACCGAAGTAGATCAGGAAAATGCAGGACAGCCCTGCAAACAGTACGAACAGTACCACGTTCAGGGTCAGCACGCTTCTCACTTTCATCCTCACGTTCTGGATGGGTATCATCAGCGCGTAGATCGCGAAGAAGAAGCTCGAGAACGCGATGATCCTCAGCAGATCGGTAGACTCGACGTATTGCGCCCCGAATAGCGCGAGTACCGAGCTTCCGAAGAAGTATATGAAGATGTTAGCGGGGATCAGGATTGCGTAGATGATTCCAAGCGCCCTGAACGCATTCTTGCGCAGCGATTCCCCGTGGCTGCCCTCCACGAGCAGAGACGTGCCCACGGAGTAGGGTATCTGGAAGAAGAAGCAGCCGATGGTGAACGCGATATAGTACTTGGCCGCGGCCACCTCGCCGAGGATGTTCAGGACCAGGATAGGCGTTATAGAGTACGTGGCGTTGTAGAGCATGTTGGAGATGTAGTTCCCGGAAAAGAAACTCTTGTACTTCTGGAGGAACCCGTAGTCCACGTCCCACGCGAACCGGACAAACTTTCTCATCTGGTAAAATACCAGGATACAGACCAGCACGTAGGCAATTCCTATGGCAGACAGGATGCCGATCGCGCCCAGGAAGAACAGGGGTACCAGGAACACTATCCTGGACATGAGCACGATGTTCTGGGAAAGAGCGTACTCGGCCTTTCTCAGGCCTACGAACGCGCTGCCTGTCACCATCACGACTGAGCTGATGATCACGAAGAACAGGAAGATAGTACCGTACAGCGGCTCCTGGATGAATCCCAGGTCAGGGGATACGATGCCTGCTATCATAATGTAGACGAGCCCGAAGATGAAGGCGGAGACGGTGGTCACGATCAGGCTGGTGTTGATGACCTTGTTCTTGTCGTGGGATCCGAAGAACCGCATGATGGAGTTTTCCAGGCCGAAAGTGGAGAACTGCAGGATCAGCGTGGCGGCCGAGAACAGGGCTGTCGCCAGGCCTACGTTTTCTATGGAGTAGAGCCTGGCTGCGACCAGCCAGAAGACGAACCCGGTGACGACTGTCAGGAATCTGGTTGTGATGATGAAGAATGAGTTTTTATAAAGCTGGATGTTCAGGCCTTTCCTGACAAACCCCGCCAAATTCACGTCAGCTAGTGCCATACCACATAAATTATAATCAGCTTACTATATAATTGTTTCCATAGTAAGCACATGGTAAAAATCATGCCGGAGTAAGCCTTTTTACTGATATTGCGGCACGCCTTGCGCATAAAAAGTTACAGTCCGAGTTGCAGGGAATCCTGCCGCGCTTCTCTCTCCCGGCCTGTGTCCTGCGCCCGGGTCACGAGGAGGGGAAGGCGGAAAGTTTGCCATGGGACTGCTCACTCATCACCTTGTTGATGACGTACTTGTACTTGCCCGCCCGAGTCTTCTCTATGCGGTCGACGATGTCGAACTCGATGTTCCAGCCCTGGCTTCTGGCCTTGATCAGCCGGACGATGTCCTGGAGCTGCTTCTGATCGAAATCTCTGCCCGTCGATATCCTGACTACGATCCGGTCCAGCTTCTCCTGGACGATCTGGTATTCCCGCACCGACATGATCTCGTCGAAGATGGTGGCGAAGAACAGCGAGTTAATCGCTTTTCCCTCCGGCGTGATCAGAATGTCGCCGCTTCTGCCGCAGATCTCCTTCAGCAGTTTGTATCCTCTGCCGCAGGGGCACTCCTCTTCTAACAGGTTGCCGATATCGCCGGTATCGTACCTGAGGAAGGGCATGGCATAGTTGTGGAGGCTGGTCCCGACGATCCGGCCTTCCCCGTGGTCGAGCTGGTTTCCATCTTCATCTACTACCTCGGCGATGCTCCTCTCCGTGTAGATGTGCATTCCCCTGTGTTCGGAGCACTCGAAGGCCGTGACGCCGTCGTCGTTCAGCCCGTACCCGTCGTACACGTCGCAGCCGAATACTTTGCTTATCTTCTCCCTCATCTGCGGGTAGAGCTTTTCAGAGGTGGTAAACACGCTCATGGGCTGGTGTACTTTGAGGTCGTTCTCCTCCAGCCATCTCGCGAAGAAGTAGATGGAGGACGCGTAGCCCCGGAGGAACTTCGGCTTGAACGTGTTCATGACGCTGACAAACTGCCGCATGCCTTTATCGTCCATGTCGAAGGACGAGAACTTCCGGAGGTTTCGGGCTATCTCGTGGAATCGCTTGACCAGGTACGGTTTCGGGCCTACGCCCAGAGAGGTGCCCGCGAGAAAGATCGTCTTGTCACCCAGCTGGTAGCCGCCGTAACCCCAGCCCCGGTATAGTATAGCTCCGCTCAAAAACCTGTCATGGCTAGTGATCCTGTACTTGAACGGGGTGCCCGTGGAGCCTCCGGTAGTCTCCTCCTGGTACTTCATCCGGTTCAGGTGCAGGGGCTTGAAGTCCTCCCAGTTTTCCCTGATCACGCTCTTGGTCAGGATCGGCAGCTTCTGCAGGTCCTCGATCGTCCGGATCGACTCAGGCTTCAGCCCGAGGCTGTCGAAAAGCCGGTGGTAATAAGGAATATTATAATACGAGTAATAGATGATATTTCTGAGCTGCTTCTCCTGTTCTGCCTTTAGTTCTTCGTAAGGCTTCCACTGAGATTTCACCAGCCTGCTGTAGGTGGGATAAAACTCGATGTCTCCGACTTCGTGCGTAAAGATAAACAGATACTTGCTTAACGTACCACTGTTACCGGACGTCTGCAACTTTAGGGCATTCATGAATACTGCTCCGGAAAGATAGGGTGTTCTTGTTCCGGGCTGACGGATGCCCACCGCACCTCAGAGACCCCCGAATATGTCCCTTATACGGTATCTAGACAGCCATATGCCCGGAATGCTATTATTGAACTATTGTTTATATATCAAAATTTATATTTAACTCTTTTGTTACCCTGCCTATAGCATGGTAATTGTAGAATTATTTCCGACAAACGCCGGATCAGTGGACATAGGTGTGACATGGTGAACGATAACCGAAAACTGATAAAACGTCAGGGTGTCAGGCGGACGTTCTCGAAGGCGATCCGTACACGATCGCTGGGCTGTGCAATCTGTGACCCTGGCACAGCGCAGCGTTCGTCATCGGATCGCCCGCATCAGACGCCTGCCAAGGCAGGCGTCCTGGCGGGCGAAATTTCCGGATAATGTCAGGAAAAATTATCTATTGCTTATATAGGTTATAGAATTGGTTCTACTTTCTCAGGTATATAGTGAAAAATTTTTACCATCCTAAGTAAAAAGTATATATAAGATTGCTCTTTAACCAACAGACAAGGAAACCGTCATCCGGACGCTGGTTATCAGAGGTGATCACTCGGAAGATGTATCTGCCACTTTTCGCGTCCGGGTGACAAAAACGTAAAAACAGGTGGTGAAAATAATTAATAAACGGATAATATCGACGGCCCTGATCGCAATGGTCCTGGTGTCGTTACTGAGCTTTGTGCCCAGCGCCGCCGTGGCTAAAACGATCACGGTCGGCTCGGGCGGCAGCTACACGAGCATCCAGTCCGCTATCAACGCGGCCAGCGCTGGCGACACCATCGTCGTCAACAGCGGAACTTACTCCGAAAGCATCACATTAAACAAAAATATCATCCTCCAGGGGTCCGGCTCTCCTGTACTTAGCCCGGGCGGCAAAAACGGCATCACTGTGACCGCCAGCGGCGCCACAGTGCAGGGCTTCACGATCAAGGGAGCGAAGCACGGCATCCTGGTCAGCGGCGCCAGCAACGTCGTAGTCAAGGGTAACACTGTTACCGGCGGCAGCGGTGACGGCATTCGCCTCACCGGCGCCAACTACGCTACCGTCAGCGGCAACACCCTCAACTCCAACTACTTCGGCATCGAGATGTTCGACACGAAGGGCGCTACCATCTCCGGTAACAGCCTGAGCACCAACCACGAGATCGACATCTACATGGAGCGTGTCTCCGACGGCACCATCAAGGGCAACAATGTCGGCGCGAACGCCGGCGCGAACAACCAGGGCGGCGACGGCATCGGCATGAGATACGGCACCAACATGCTCATCGACGGCAACACCGTCGGCAAGCACTACTACGGTATAAAGGTCTACTACTCCAACAAGACCACCGTCTCCAACAACGTAGTCAAGGACTCGGGCTGCAATATCCGGTTCGACTTCGACTCGACCAACTGTGTCGCCCGGGGCAACACCGTCAGCAACGGTATCGAAGGCATCCTGATCAACAGCAGCGCCAGCTACATCACTGTCGAAGGCAACAAGCTGTTCGACAACAGGCAGGCCATCTACATCCTGAAGTGCAACAACCACGTCATTCAGGGCAACACCGCCTACAGCAACACGTACGGCGTCAGGGCTCAGAGCACCTCCGGAAACAAGATCATCGGAAACGACTTCGTCGACAACACCTACGGCGTCTACCTTTCCGGCAGCAACAACCAGGTTTACCTGAACGACCTCAAGTCCGTGTCAGTATCCGGCTCGGGCAACACCTTCAGCTCCCCCAGTGCAGTCTCCTACAAGTACAACGGGGCCAGCTACTCGAGCAGGCTCGGGAACTACTGGACCGGCTACACGGGATCTGACAGCGACAAGAACGGCGTAGGCGGCACCAGCTACTCTAACGGCGGCGCCACCGACTCGTACCCGCTGATGGCCAAACACACGAACTACGTGACCTCAGCCAACCCGGTGCCTACGACGACTCCGAAGCCGGCAACACCGACTCCGACCGCCACCCCGAGGCCGACCACTGCTCCGACCGCTACCCCGACGCCTGCGCCGGGCTCCATCCTGCACGACGACTTCGGCTACCACCAGACGAACCTGTGGAGCAAGACCTCTTCGGCCAGCGGCCCTGAGGGCACTAAGTACCTGCCCGAGAACATCGAGTTCGTCGGCAACTGCCTCGTGATTAACGCAGACGCAGTAAAGCACACGGGCGGAGAGTACAAGAGCCTGAAGGCCTACTCGTACGGCAACTACAAGGCCAGCCTGAGGGTCGACCTGACCACCGGCACCTACGCCACGCTCATGACCTCTGGCGGCTCCGACGAGATCAAGGTCCAGTTCCAGAAGGCTGACGGCAAGAACTACGTGTACTTCTCGACCACTGCAGCCGGTGCTCAGAACCAGTACAAGTACGAGCTGCCCTTCGACCCGTCGACATCATACCATGTTTACGGGTACAACTGGCTGGGAGACCGGGTACAGTTCATTATCGACGATAAAATCGTCTGGACTTCCACCAAAAACGTGCCAACCAAGGCAGGTAACCTGATCTTCAACCACTGGGTCGTGACCAGCCCGCCGGCCGGCTCGACCACCGGCAAGTTCCTCGCCGGATACGTCTCCGTCGACTCCAACGGGGCCGTAGCGCCGACACCCACGCCGACGCCGAAGCCGACCGCCACCCCGACTCCGACTCCGACTCCGACCTCGACTCCGAAGCCGACTGCTGCTCCGACGCCGACTCCGAAGCCGACCGCCACTCCCACACCCACTCCATCGCCGGGCACCCCCGACTACGCTGTGGACAACATGAGGACTATGGCGCACTACAACAACGACGTCAAGCGGATGGAACAGTTCAGCGTCACCAAAGGCACGACCCTGACCCAGGACGTCTACTATAAGAACATCGGGCTAAAAGCCGATACCTACACAGTCGTAGTATCCGGCATCCCGGCCGCCTGGTACAAGGTGAACATGTACGAGACCAGCACCGTCGACCCGTCCGACTTCCGCTCCGGCTACGTGACCATCACCCCTGCAGCGGCAGGCACCTACCAGGTGAACATCCAGGTGAAGTCCACGACCAACCCTGGAGTCCAGGACACGGTCAACTACGTGCTGAACGTGAAGTAAAGTTAAATGAAGTGAAGTGAGGGTAATACCTCACACCTTTCTTTTTTAAACCCCGGCTCCAGGGTACTCTCAACCGCATTCTCTTGCTCTCCAATCGCAACTTATTTATTTGTTAGACTTTATTTATAAAGATAATATTATAATGTTAAGGAGATGCTATTATCCCTGGAATGCGTTGTCTATTCATCTCAGTGCTGGCATGCCTGCTGCTGTGCTTTTTTGGCCAGTCATGCTGCCTGGCCGCAGAATCGGTAATCGTGGAAGGTAGCGGTAGCTACTCCTCCATCCAGAGCGCCCTTGATGCTGCCGTCCCGGGGAGCACTATCCTGGTTTACAGCGGCACTTACAACGAAGACCTGCACGTCGATAAGCGGGTTACTTTGAAGGGCGTGGACAACGGCGGCGGCATGCCCGTCATCTACGGTAGCGGCGCCGGCGACGTGATCACCATCACCGCCGACGGGGTCCGCATCGAAGGCTTCGTCGTCAAGAACTCGGAGAAATACGCGTCCGCCATACTGGTGGAATCCAGCGACAACGAGATCGTCGGCAATACTATTACCGAGTGCAACGAGGGCATCCGCCTCGACCAGGGCGATCGTAACCTGGTGAGGGGGAACACTCTTGTTGGCAACAACGGCGACGGTATCTACATCCACTATTCGGACGGCAACACCATCACGGACAACCGCGCAAAAAACAACGAGTTCGGCATACAGGGCTACAACCTGCGGAATAACGTCATCTCCGACAACCACTGCGAGGGCAACACCGGCATCGATATGTACTTCGAGCAAATCTCGAACTCCGTGATCAGCAATAACCGGATCGAGGGCAACGAAGAGTCCAGCCGCAGCGGCGGCGATGGCATAGGCATGCGCTACGGCTCGAATGTGACCATCCGGGACAACTACGTAGGAAAGCACTACTACGGTATCAAAGTCTACTACTCCGATACCACGACCGTATCCAATAACACTGTCGAAAATTCCGGCGTCAACATCCGTTTCGACTTCGGCACCCACGACTCGGTCATCAGCAACAACACCGTCCGCAACGGCGTCGACAACATCCTCGTCGCAGGCGAAAGCAGCAACATCTTCATCGAGTACAACCTCGTCTCCAACGGAAAAGACAGCATCTACCTCTTCGGCTCCGGGGACAACATCATCCGGCACAACAACGTCTACGACAGCACCTACGGCATCAGGCTCTACAAGTCCACGGATAACCTGATCATCCAGAACTACCTTCACGACAACGAATACGACATCTATCCCTCCGGCACCGGCAGCACCGTCAGAGACAACGACAGGCGCGCCAACTACTACGGGGAAGAGCCTAAAGTCAGTCCTACTCCTACGAGCACCGTGGATGCCAGCGCCGTGCCCTCCCCGAGGCCCGGAGAAGACGAGGACTTCTTCTCGTGGCTGTGGAGGATAATAAGCAGCCTGCTCTCGCTGTAATTAGAGGACAACAAGACGATCGCTGCACTGTGCTGGCGTCACAAATTTAGTTCGCAAAGGCGCAAGGTCGCAAGGGCGCCAAGCACTCGCCTTATGAAAAATGAGATATTCGGGCAGAGGCTATGAAAAATTGAAAGTTGGCCCTGTGTGAGTCGAAAATACCGCCAAGCCCGCCAGGAGATAAATGTCAGAGAGGAGGTTATGTAAGGTACCCGGAGGTCAGAAAGAATTAACTTAAAAAATCCTCTCTGACCTTTCCACACTCCCAGTCCTCCTTTCCGACCTCTCTAACCCTCTCCAACCTCCCAGTTTGAAAATCCTCCCCGGCCTCCCGGGAACTCTCAGACCTCATAACGTTTTTCATCAATTCTATAGCGCCGGCACAGCGCAGCGTTCGCATTGCTGTCTCGCCTTTTATGCTTACCCTATCTCTTGACCATGTTGATGATGCTCATCGCCAGCTCCACTTTCCGGTCCTTGATCCCGAAGAACGGGCGGAGCTCTCCCCCGAAGTTGCGGAAGAAGAACTCTATGCCGGGCACTGTGGAGCCCTCGAAGTCGAACTCGTTCAGATGCAGCTTCTCTTTCGTAAACTTGATCGCTTCCCAGATGAGCATCGGCATGCCGCCACGGGAGTTGCCGTCCATGCCGCCTCCGATGTAGTAGGATCTTTTGTTGTCCCAGACAAGCATCAGGCTCGCGAGGGCTTCGCCGCCGCTGTATGTGGTGAAGACTTCAGCGCAGCCTCTCTTTTTACAGTGGGAGTAAATGTTTTCCCACATCCGGCCGGTGATGCGGCCGTGGTCCTGGCGCGCCATGGTGAGGTCGTTCAGCCGGGCGAAGGTTGAGATGTCCCCGGTGGTGACCTCAAAGCCGTTTCTGGCCGAGCTTTTGATGTCGTTCCTGCGCTTTCTGGAGATGTTATTCCAGACGGTATCCAGGTTGTCCAGCTTCAGAATGTATGTATAGTGGAGTGTCGGACAGTAGTCAGACCACAGGAAGGGCTGGAGGTCCATGCTGTTCACGTTGAACGGGTAGTACAGGCAGGTTCCGAAGGGCTTGATGATCCGGGCGAAGTTGGCGTTGACGTCCTTCCTGAACGAGTTTTCCGTATGGCCTTTCTTCGTCCCGTCGGGCTTGAAGACTGACCCTGAGTAAGGGGTCAGGCGCGGGTTGATGATCCACCTGGTGCCCAGCTTTTTCCGGTAAGGCACCGGAAAGCCGGCCACGATCTCCCCGTTCTGGTAAGCCCCGAACAGCTCTGCCCGGTTGGCGTTGATGCCGGCACTGTCCTCGAAGATCTTGAACCACCAGCTCTTGTGAAAGAGCGTCCCTTCCACAGACTCGTCTACGAGCGTATCATAGATCTCGATGTCCTCTCCAGGTATGGGCATGAACTCCATTTTGTTCAACTACCTTTCTCCCGCCAGTGGTACGGCCGGGCGTATACTGCCGTGTCAGGAGTTGATTTCGCCTGCACGGCAACTATTTAATTATCGTGTTTATATTTATAAGAGCATAATATATAATATTTTTGCCGGTTATCCTGGGTTGCCCTGCTATGCGGGGCCTGGGGTAAAGGGTAACAGGAGTGTGCCCTGTAGTGACCTGCCAGATACTGACAGTGCTCCTGCGTACGTGGATCTTATAGGTATCGAGGGCACGGGTGTGTATCGTTTATGTGCCATGCTCTTGCTTTACAAGTCTATCTATAATAAACTATTAATATTAAAATCATCATATAACATGTGTTGACACCTCAGGTGAGTATATGATGCAGAACAGCGACAGCATATTTAATAAACATTCGACTACCGGAACCGGCTTTCCAGGAAAAGCGCTCGATACTTATAAAGACCTTCTAATCGTCCTGGGGCTGGCAATTATTTTACTTGTCTTTATCTATGTCCCGTTTCTCAGCCATAACGTGATCAGGTTTGCACTGGGGCTCGTCATGGTTCTCTTCCTCCCTGGCTATGCGTTTATAGCGGCGCTGTACCCCGGAAAGGAGGATCTCGGTAACCTGGAGAGGGCAGTACTGTCTGTGGGGCTCAGCATAATACTGGTCCCGTTCACGGGCTACATCCTCAACTACACGATCTGGGGGATTACGCTGAACTCCATCCTGCTGTCTGTCACAGCCCTCCTGCTGGTCTGCCTCCTCGTGGCGTTCGTGCGCAGGCAGTGGCTGCCTGCCGAGAAGCGTTTCATGGTGGACTTTCGCGGTCCTGTGGAGCAGGCGAAAAAGCTGGTACTGCCCGCGAGCAAGGACCGGAGCGACACGATTATCTCCGGGCTGCTAATCTGCTCCCTCCTGCTGATCCTGTCGGTCATCGGCTACCTCGTCGTCATGCCCTACCAGGCTGACAGGTATACTGAGTTTTACCTCTACGGCCCGGAAGGAAAGATGAGCAACTATCCCACCAACTTTACCCTGGGGGAGAAAAAGCCTCTCATCATAGGGATCGTGAATAAGGAGGGCATGTCGAAGGAGTATGACCTGGCGGTCACCCTCACCGACGGCAACCAGTCTCACCGCATCTTCCTCGACCACATGGTACTCGCAGATAACGAGACGCTGGAGAAGACCATCTATCTGGCACCTGACCGGGTGGGTAATATGCAGAACATGAGGTTCCTGCTGTACATGGAAGGCTCTCCGGCAGACCCGTACCGGGAGTGCAACCTGTGGGTCAACGTGACGGAGCCGGCCGTTAATGCCAGCGTCAGTAACGAGACTACCGTCACTCCCTAGTGTATATCCGTGCAAAGGCTTTACAGGGGGTTACTCCGGGCGGTTGATGCTCTCCGTCACGGGTGACCCTTCGAGCCAATTATTTACTTTAATATGTCCTGCTATGCCCAAATCTGGTGCGCGCCTGTGATAGCGGCATATCACAATTATTATATAAAATAAAATTTATACTTACTAAAAAAGCGGTTAGCTGGAGATCAGTCGTGATGGCATCGTCTGTATATTTACCGAATAGTGGTGAAATGGTTGCGGATTATGGCAGAAGTATCTGGCACGATGCCATAGTAAATAACTCTGCTCGCCCGTCCCGCAAGCTAAAAATCATGGTATTTGTCCCGTGCTACAACGAAGAAGTATACATCGGCAGCGTAGTTCTTCGCTCTAAGTACTATACGGACGATGTAGTCGTCATCGATGACGGGTCCTGCGATAAGACTGCCGAAGTTGCACAACTTGCAGGGGCGCATGTGATCCGGCATGAAGTCAACAAGGGGAAAGGCGCAGGAATTAAAAATGCGTTTGCTTATGCTAAGAAAGCCGATGCCGACATCCTCGTTCTGATGGATGGCGACGGGCAGCACAACCCGGATGAGATACCTCTGCTGATCAAGCCGATCATCTCGGGCGAAGCCGACATCGTGAACGGCTCCAGGTTCCTGGTCAAAGACAGCCACAACGTGCCGAAATACCGGCGCTTTGGACAGGGCGTGCTGAACGTGCTGACCAATGTTGTTTCCAGGCATAAGTTCACTGACAGCCAGAGCGGTTTCCGGGCCTTCTCCAGAAACACCTTTGACTGTTTCTCCTTTATGCAGACGGGAATGGGGATCGAGAGCGAGATGCTGATCGAAGCAGCCCGGGCTAACCTGCAGGTCAAAGAAGTTCAGATCAACGTGCGGTACGATGTCTCCGGGTCGACGCTGAACCCTCTGGTCCACGGCGTCAGCGTCGCAGGCTCGATAGTGAAAACACTCTTTCAGCAGAACTACACTGTCACATGCGGCTTTTGCGGGGTGTTGCTCCTGCTGCTGGGCACGACCGGTTTCTCTTTCCTGGCGATCGAGCCTTACGATCTCTCTCGTAATCTCCTCATAGGCATAACGTCTGTCAGTATGCTAAGCATTATTCTTGGCATCCTTTGTGTTTTTACGCTTCTGACCACTTCTGCCCGGGAAACCGGGCAGGTTGCGGGGCAAAGGTGAACGTCATGAGAATCGGGGTTTTCATCAACACGGCCGGGCAGGCTCACTTCTTCAGGAACATCGTAAGGCAGCTGGAAGCCGATGGCCATGAAGTAGCTATCGTCGCCCGCAATCAGGGAATCACCTGCGAGCTCCTGGATGAGCTGGAGATCCCGTACTATCCGTATTCTTCCACCCCGGACAAGTCTGCCCGGATCACTTCTTTCCCGTGGGACATCCTCAGGGCTTACCGGTACCTGAAAGAGAAGAGGCTTGATCTCATTGCAGGCTTTGGCATCTACAGCACCTGCGCAGCTCGTATGCTCCGCGTTCCTGACATCACCTTCTGCGACGACGAGCCTATGATCTATCCGGCATCCTATGCGGTGCCCTTCAACTTCTTTCGCAGGTTTACTGGCGCTCTGGTGACGCCATCTTCCTTCCGGCAGGCACTGGGTAAAAAGCAGATCCGGGTGTCCAGCTACAAGGAGCTGGCCTATCTGCACCCGAACCATTTCAGCCCTGACAGAGGGGTATATCAGCTCCTGGGCCTGCCCGAAGGATCTGACTATGTACTGCTGCGGTTCAACGCTTTCGACGCGATCCACGATGTCGGGATCACCGGCTTCAGCGGCGCCGACAAGATCGGGCTCGTCAGAGAACTGGAGAAGTACGCGCCTGTCTTCATTTCCACTTATGGAGAAGTCCCCGAAGAGATCAGAGACCGCCTTCTGCCAGTGCCCAAGCACAGGATCCATGACGTCATCAGCTTCGCGAAGCTGGTGGTCACGGATACGGGCACCACTACGACCGAGGCAGCCATGCTGGGCACGCCAGCCGTCAGGGCTATGACCTTCGTGAAGAACGACGCCGGCAACTGGATAGAGCTGGAGAAGAAGTACGGGCTGATCTACAGTTACGTCGAGCCAGGGAAAGCGATCGAAAAAGCCGTCGAGCTCATACAGCAACCCGATCTGCGAGAGCGGTGGAAGGCAAAAAGGGAGAGGATGCTGCAGGACAAGATCGACATGACCTCCTACATGGTCTGGTTCATCGAGAATTATCCGGAGAGCGTTACGAAAGTCTGGCACCCGGCCACACACCACTCCTATCAGCCCATAGTCGACGCCGGCACTACTCCATGATGTCAGCATCGTCCGCGGAAGGCTCCGTAAGCATCGGTAACGTGCCCAGGAAAATGTGTTGTTACAATGAAAAAGAATGCGATACCTATGTCAATTGTCAGGCAAAACAGAGGGCTATGGGACTTGTATACATTGAGGCACGAGTACCCTTTGATGCAGCGGAACGGATACAAGTCTTATTACAGGTCTCCAGACAGGGACTCGATCCTGGAGCCCTCTGTCTCCCGGTATCTGGTCGAAAATAACCTGGACGTGGCTTATCCCGGGGACCGACAGTTCGCCGTATGCCTGACGCATGACATAGACATCATCTACCCTACCTTACCACACAAGGCCCTGTCCTCCATTCATTTCCTCAAGGGCCTGAACCTGGGAGGGCTCAAAGAAGAGCTCTTCCGGAACAGAACCGTGAAGGGGCCTGGTACCTACGTTAACTTCAGAGAGATAATGGAGATCGAGGAAGCCTACGACGCCAGGTCGACCTTTTACTTCATGGCTCCCTGCCCCGGGAAAAAAGGCTCCGGCCTCTATGATCTGCGCTCCATAGAGGATGAGCTGGGCTTCATCTCTGACCGGGGCTGGGACATAGGCCTACATGGCGGCTACTACGCGTACGATGACCTCGCCGAAATCCTGGAGGAAAAGAAGAACCTGGAAACCGTGCTCGGGAAAAAGGTGACCGGCTACAGGAACCACTACCTCTGCTTTAAGATCCCCGACACGTGGGAACTCCTGGCCCGGGCGGGGTTTGAATACGACACGACGCTGGGCTATAATAACATGATCGGCTTCCGCAACGGCATGTGCCACCCGTTCAGGCCGTTTAACCTGAAGCTGGGCAGAGAAGTCGACATCGTGGAAATTCCCCTGACTATCATGGACCGCACGCTGTTCGGCTACGCCGGCACTCCCGCCCGGGCGTGGGAGAAAGCGAAGCTGCTTATAGACACCGTCGAGCGTTACCACGGAGTCATCACCCTGCTCTGGCACAACACCGTCTTTGGCTCTCCCTACCGGGAAGAGTGGAAGCGGCTGTACTGCAAAATACTGGACTACTGCAGCAGCAAAAACGCCTGGATGACCAGCGCGGAAGAGATCTCTAAGACGAGGATCGCCTATGCATGCCAGAATAGTATATGATCAGGGCTGGTGGGACAGGTTTGCCGCAGACAGCCCCGGAGGCACGCTGTTTCACCGGTGGAAGTTTTTGGAGATCATGGAAAAGTACTCCTCCTTTAAGATGCTTCCCTACGCCGTCTTCCGGGGTGAAGAGCCGGTCTGCATCTTTCCTCTGTTTTACAGGTCATACGGCGGCCTGAAAGCGGTATTCTCTCCGCCCCTGCAGACCAACGTCCCTTACCTCGGCCCGGCGTTCAGCGAGGGGTATTATGGCCTCAGGCAGCGGAGAAAAGAGAGCTACCTCAACGATGCCGTCGAGGAGGTCAACCGGGAGATCGCCCGGCTATCCCCAAGCTATGTCGCTGTAGACGCCGCCCCGGGCTTCGACGACGTCCGGCCTTTCCTGTGGAGCGGATACGACGTAGACGTTAAGTACACCTACGTCATCGACCTCGCCAGACCTCTGGACAGGATCTGGGAAGGCTTCGACGCAAGCTGTAAAAAGAGAATCAGGCGTTGTGAGCACACGGCTCCGGAGATCCGGCGATCGGAGGACACTCGTGCCTTCTACCAGATTATGGACGAGAGGCTCCGGCTCAAAGGCCAGAGCTCCGTCTACGGTAGCCAGAGCCACGAGTACCTGCGGGACATCCTGACAGCCTTCCCGGAGAACGTGAAAATGCACTTCCTGTGTGACCATGGCATTTCCGGCGTCCAGGTGACGTGCGAGTACCGGGATACCCTGCTCCTGTGGCTGGGAAGCGCCAATGGCCACTATAACGAGTACCTGATCTGGGAGCTGATCAAAAGGGCGAAGGCTGCCGGGCTCCGCCGATTCGAGATCTACGACGGGCACACCAGGCGGCTGACCCCGTTCAAGTCGAAGTTCGGCCCAGGGCTGGAAAAGTGCTACTCCGTCAGCCGGAAAAATATCTTCGGCACATGCGCCCGGTGGGCTTACATCGCACTTGCAAAAGCCCGGTCTGCGACGGTTTCGGGACGCCTGCCGGAGGGTGAGTAGGCTGTGCCAGTAGAGCTTCTGGATGACCGGGGCCAGTGGGACGAGTTTGTCGAAACGAGCCCGGACAGCATGCTCTTTCACAGGTGGGACTTTTTGAAGATCATCGAGAAGCACTCCAGTTACAGGCTGCTTCCGCTGGGGGTCCGCAGAGGCAGGGAGCTGGTCTGTGTATTCCCCCTGTTTTTCCGATCCTTTAAAGGGCTGAAGACGGTCTTTTCCCCTCCCCCCGGGACATGTGTCCCCTACCTTGGACCCGCTTTCAGCCCGGGGTATCACCATCTCAGGCAGAAGAGGAAGGAAAGCTACCTGAACGACGCTTTCCAGGAAGTAAGCGGGGAACTGAAAAAACTGGTGCCGAACTACATCTCTGTTTCCACAGTCCCGGGCTTCGACGACGCCAGGCCTTTCATGTGGGCCGGCTACGACCTCGGGATCAATTATACCTATTACCTCGACCTGGGCCGGCCGCTGGAAAAAATCCTGGAAGGCTTTGATCCTGACTGCAAGAAGAAGATCAGGGCAGGCGACAAATACCACCTTTCGATAGATCAGACCCTCGACGTCGAGACGTTCTACGCTATCACCCGGGACCGGTTTGCCAGCCGGGGCATGGGCTCTCCGCTCCTCAGCCCTCAATACCTGCGGGATATCCTCGATGCTTTTCCCGATAATGTGCAGATGTACTTCGCTTATGCCGGGGATGAGCTTGTATCTCTGGCACTGAACTGCGCTTACAAGGAGAGCCTGATGTTCTGGCTGGGGGAGATAAATATCAGAAAAGACATCCCCGGCAACGAGCTCATGAAGTGGGAGTTCATCCGGCAGGCGAAGCAGCAGGGCCTCCGGGAAGTTGAACTGGAAGGTGCAGGCCTCAAACACCTGTGCCTCTTTAAGTCCAAGTTCAACCCTGCACTCAGGCAGACTTTCGTGGCCAGCAAAAAGGACCCGCTGGGCGCTGCGGCTGAATGGGCTTACAAGAACGTTCTGAAAAAAAATTTTACGGCAGGGCTTAAATCAGTTATACCCCTGTATTGAGTTTGAGTCGTAGACCCTGCTGTACCTGCCAAGATCGTTCCACAGGGGCGAGTCCCCGGTGTAATAAACCGTATTGCGCCACCCAGGCGTATGGATAAAGTTCCCGTCATCCACTGCAGATACGTACAATGGCCTGCCCTCAAGCTCCCCGGACCTGATGACCAGCAGGTCTTCTCCGCTGTTTCTCAGGAACGTCAGGTTTCGGGAGTCTACCTCCAGTATGTGTGTCTTAACTCTTTCCGGAGAGCCGTACAGGTACCGGTGAGGTACGTAATCCGATAATATGTATCCGGTGGTCATCGTCGTGAGATGCTCTATGATAGCGGCATCCCCTGATGAAATGTAATGGGTGAAAAACGGCCGCTTTACAAGGGGATTGTCTGTGGCAACGAAGTCGTTCGAGACCGACAGGAGAACCATTGTGACGAAGAGCAGCGTCAGGACTGCTTTCATCGCCCTGCCGGATCGCAGGAACAGCGCCGAAAACCCTATCGCCGCGGTGAGGCCCATGAAGACGAACCCGTTCTCGAAAAATCTCTCCATCTCCACGTCCATGAAGAACTTGTTAATGAGGAGCGCAGGGCCGGGGAAGGTCAGCGGCACAAGCACCAGCGCAGTGAGAGCGATGATCTTGGCATTATGGCCCAGGCCTTTCGAGCGCAGGATGGCCACTGTGCCGACGATGATGAAGAGGAGGAACGGCACGAACTGCAGGTAGTTGAACAGTTCGCTGGCCGGGCTGGCGATGACGGATGCCATGACCTGCGTCGAGGCCCCGAGATTTCGGACGCTGTACAGTAGAGCCTGTACGATCCTGTTCCCGAACAGCAGCCAGTAGAGCGCCAGCATTGGGATCGCTACTGCAAAGTACTTCCCCGGGATCAGGGAAAATTCAGGGTCCCTGACAAAGATTTTCTGGGCCAGGTACATAGTAGCCAGGATCACGAGGATAAAGAGGATGGCTACCGGGTGGAAGACGATGATCCCGGCGGTCACGAGCACCGATAGCCAGAAACGCGATTTAACCTTGCTGTCGAGCAGAAGCAGGAGCAGAATGACCCCCAGGCATGACACGACGCTCCTGGCCAGCGCTTCGGAGCCGATCAGGATGAAGTACGGGTAGACCGCGACGAAGAGCGAGGAGAGCATCGCAGTGCGCTGGTTTCCCGTGACCTTCAGCGCCACCAGAAATACTCCCATCGCAATGACGACGTAGATGATGCCGATGTTGATGAACATGATGTCGTGCACGGGGAAGTCCACGCCTGTGATCCTGTAAGCCGCTGCGTTGAGGATGTGCCACAGGGGAAAGGTCTGGTAGTCTTCGAAGACGCTGCTCACGAACCCGTATTTCACGATGTTCTCGACGTACCACGAGTGAAGCAGGACATCGGTCCTGCCGACGTAGAAGTAGTATTTCAGGTTGATGCTCCAGATGATGTTCAGGACCAGCATCGAGATCTGCGCCAGGATGACCGGTACGCTGACCTGCCGCTTATCGAACAACAATATCTCGAGCATGATCAGCGTAGCGATGATCGCGATAAGGGCGTAGTACAGGAACGTCCGGGTCTCAAACGTGTAGAGCAGGATCAGGGACATGGAAAAGTTGATCAGGTAGACGATCAGCAGGAATCTGAAGGTTAGTCCGTTAACATGGCCATTTCCGCATTTCCTCCGGCTGTAGGCGAGGAAGAGAATGGGGCCGAGGACTATTGGGATGATCAGGTAGGTGCCCAGGACCAGCAGGTTCCACTGTTGCAGGACGAGCAGGGCCGCCATGCCAAGCAGGCCCAGCACGGGGATCGCGTATAGCACGGCATCGACTGTCAGGTCGTACAAAAACGAGGGCCTGTCCGCAGTGAAGAATCTGGTCGCGTACAGTGCCAGGAGAAATCCTGCGACGATGAGGCCCGCGGCGAGCAGAAACAATCCGTTCATATCCATTTCTCCTTCTTACAAATACCAATTATCAACAGATCTATCACGATGAAGGTGACGACCATCGCATACCCCACCCCGGTAGTCCCGAAGAGTCCCATCAGCGCGTAAGACAGTCCGAGGAACAGGCAGAACATGATCAGGTTCAGCTTAATGACGCTGTCCATTCCCATATTCACCTTCTGGATGGCACAGTACAGGGAATAGATCGCCTGGAAAAAGCTCGACAGCGCCACCAGCTTGAGAAGATCGAGAGCTGCCACATACTCACTGCCATAGATGTTGAGGACATATTCGCCGAACAGACAGATGCACAGGAAGGCAGGCACGAGCAGCGAATAGATCGCTATCCCCGACTTGATCACGTTCTTCTTCATGCTCTCTCCGTGGCTTCCCTCCACGAACAGCGAGGTACTGATCGTGTAGGTGATCTGCATCAGGAAGCTCCCGATCGTGAACGCGATGTAGTACCTGGCAGCGTCGGCTTCTCCCAGGACGTGGAGAACGATCACCGGCATGAGCAGAAATGGCACTTCGGACAGCAAGGTAGCCACGTAGTTCCGGGATGAGTAGCTGAACGAGTTCCGGATGTAGTCTCTGTCTGCCCTGAAGTCGAACCTGATGAATCTGCTGAGGATGAAGAGCACGAATAGAAAGGCCACGATGTATGCGGCCATCGTCGAGCCCACGATGCCGAAGCTTCCCAGGAAGATCAGCGGTATGAGAAACAGGACCCTGAAAGAGATGAACACGTTCTGGACAAGGTAGTACAGCGTCTTACGCATGGCTATGAATATGTTTCCAGTGACGACCGCGATGGTGCTGATGACTCCGAAGGCGACGAATATTATGAGGTAGACCGGGTTACTCACGAACGCGAGGTCAGAGGAGAGCAGAATTAGTGCAATGCTGTACGCTACGCCTATGGCCAGCGATGTAAGGGTAACGATGATTATGCTGCTGTTGATGACCCTGGCCATGCTGTAGGCCGGGAAAAACCTGATGATGGAATGCTCGATACCCAGTGTCGAGAACAGGTTGATCAGGGTTGCCGACGAGATCAGGGCTACGGCCAGGCCTACATCCTCTACGGAATAAAGCCTCGCTGCGATCATCCAGAAGACGAACCCTACCACCACTGTCAGGAGTCTGGTGGTGAAGATAAACACAGAATTCTTATACAGCGGATCGTTCAGGTGATATCTTAGCTCTCGTAAATATGCAGGTACATGGACATTCATCAGTTCGCCTCGTCATCGACCTGAACCGATATTACTAAGTGCTTATTATTTAATAACTTAAATAATTAACTATCGTACGCGATCTAATTGCCAGCTCTCTTAGCGGATGGTAAGGATGTCCTTGTGCAACAATTATATACAAACAGTATAATATAATGCTTTGGCAAGAAGCCGGACTTAAAAGGAATGTTCTATGTGTGGTATTAACGGATTCAACTGGAAAGACCTGCGCTTGATCAGCCAGATGAACGATGTAACCAGACATAGGGGGCCGGACGACCATGGTATCTACCAGGACGAAATGGTCTCGCTGGGCCATAACCGGCTGTCGATCATCGATCTCTCCGAGAAGGGTCGCCAGCCGATGTCCAGCGAGGATGGGACCGTGTGGATCACCTATAACGGGGAAATCTACAATTACCGGGAACTAAGGCGCGAGTTGCTGGAGAAGGGCCACAGGTTCAGGAGCGACACCGATACCGAAGTGATCATTCACGCCTATGAAGAGTTCGGCCATGACTTTGTACGCAGGCTCAGGGGCATGTGGGCATTTTGCATATATGACCAGAACCGGGGCACGCTACTGTTATCCCGGGACCAGTTCGGCATCAAGCCCCTGTACTATCACCTCAGCCCCGGGAAGATCATCTTCTCATCGATGATCTCCGGCATACTCTGCCATGAGATTCAGACGGCTCCCCGCGCCAGGGCAATCATGGAATATCTTGCCTTCAACCTGGAAGACCACGGTACAGATACGTTCTTCGAAAATATCCAGTCCCTGGCCACCGATTCTCTCCTCCTCTACGACCTGAAGAGCCACGAGCACAGGTATCTGAAGTGGTACGATCGAAAGCCCCGGACTACAGCTACCGCTGCTGCGCCAGACATTAAAACCCTCTTTACAGAAAGCGTCAGGCAGCGGACGATAGCTGACGTCCCCATCGGCAGCTGCCTGAGCGGCGGAGTCGACTCGTCAGCGATCGTCTGCATCCTCGATCAGCTTCTGGACGGGGATTTTTGCACGTACTCCTTCGTGGTCCCGGGCAGCCCGATCGACGAAAGCAAGTATATCCGGGAGATCGGCCGGACCACTGGTGCCCGGCAGCTTTTCACCGCGCTTGACCCTGACAGCTTCCTGGCAGAGATCGCAGACTTTGTCGCGGCACAGGAGGAGCCTGTAGGGGGGCTGAGCCCGTACGCACAGTACCGGGTGATGAAACTGGCGCACGAGCACGGGGCCAAAGTCCTGCTGGACGGGCAGGGAGGGGATGAGCTGTTCGCCGGCTACGTCTACTATTACAGCTACTATTTCTACGAGCTGTTTCGCTCATTCCGGTGGCTAAAGCTGGCACGGGAGATGCTTCTCTACTCCCGGAACTCCCGGAAAACCTACAGCAGCGCCCTATTCGGGTTCCTGCTCCTGCCGAGAGCGATCCAGGTACGGCTGTGGAAAAGCCGTCTCAATACCTGGATCAACCACGCTTACCTGAAGCAGGTCTGCGGCGACACGTACGATCCCCGCTGGAGCCGGATGCCCTTGAACGACATCCTGAACCTCTCGCTCTTCAGCACGGCGATACCTGAAATGATGCGGTGGGAGGACAAAAACTCCATGCGCTGGAGCATCGAGACCAGGCCGCCGTTCCTCGACGTCGATCTGGTGGAGGCCATGGCATCCGTACCTGCAGAGGAAAAGCTACAGGACGGCAAGACCAAGGTCATCTTCCGCAAGGCCATGGACGATATACTGCCCCCGCTTATCAGGGACCGTAAAGACAAGATCGGGTTCGCCGCACCGGCCGACGAATTTTTCAGGAACGAGAAGATCATCGCCTTCTGCGAAAACATCATCTACTCCGACAGCTTCCGGAGCCGGCCGTACTGGAAGTGGCCCGAGGTGGAGAAAATTTTCCGGGACCACATCACCGGCCGCAGGAACGCCGGCGACCTCATCTTCAAGTGGATCAACCTTGAGCTGTGGTTGCGACACTTCTTCGAAGGCCGGAATATTTCTGGGGCCGGGCCAATACCGGTTTTCACTTCCACCCCGTGAATGTCCGTTTACACAGCTGAATCGATCCGGGGAACGTGGTATAACTCCTTCATATTTATGTAATTTTTTTAAAAAATCTTCACCGCCAGCAGAAAAAAGTATATATGGGATATAAATAAACCAGAAAGTGCTTACTAAATAGCTGATAAATACGCACGGTTAAAGTGGGTGACCTGTTGACCGTTAACCGGCCCGCCAGCTTTTACCGGGCGTAAAAACGGTGGTGTTGTTATTAAAAAACTTATCCTCACAGCGGCTCTGGTGTGCACGCTTCTCGTCGCATCTCTCAGCCTGACTTCCATGAATGTCACGGCCCAGACGATCACTGTCGGCCCCGGCGGGCAGTATTCCAGCATTCAGACAGCGATCAACAATGCTGCGGCCGGCGACGTCATCAATGTCAACAGCGGCACGTATAAGGAAAACGTGAATATCAACAAACGGATTACGCTCAGGGGCGTGGACACCGGCTCGGGCAGGCCTGTCATCGACGGCATGCTCAACGGCAGGGACGCTGTCAGCATCACGGCCAGCGGTGCCTGGATCGAGAACTTCGTGGTGACCAGGGGCAAGAGCGGCATTAGCGTTGCTACTACTGGTGTAACTATCAAGGGCAACACGATCCGGGATAACTCTGAGTACGGTATATCCCTGTACCAGGCGTCCGGCAACAAGATTCTGGGCAACTCGATCTGGTACAACAAGATAGACGGCATCATTCTCCAGCGCTCCTCCGACAACAACCTCATCTCCGGGAACGACGTGAGCTACAACGCGCAGTCCAGCGTGGAGTATGAGAATAAAAACGCCGTCAAGCTCTACCAGTCGAATGGTAACGTCATCTCCGACAACACCATGAAACAGAATGGCGGCACCATTACTCGTCAGCCCGGCAACCGCGTCTACAGGCTTGGCGACGGGGTGCAGCTGTACGAGACGAGGGACAACGTGGTGAAGAACAACGTCATGATAGACGACCACTACGCGGTCTGGATCTATAAGTCGACCAATTGCACCGTCACCGGCAACGTCGCCTCGGGCGAGTACTACAACATCATGGTTGAGCAGTCCCACCGCAATACCATCGCAGACAACACCGTGTCTAAGGGCGGCAGGGGCATATGGCTGGACTACGCCAGCTATAACACAGTGAGGGGCAACAAAGTCTCCGGCGGGGGCAATTCCGAGTGGTCGACATACCTTGTGACGCTCTCCAACGCGTGGTACAACACCCTCGAGGAGAACGTCATCAGCGACAGCAGCTATGTCTACAACGCCCTCTGGCTCACCAACTCCAGCTATAACACGCTCAAGGGCAACAGAATTGCTAACACTGGCGGCCCACTGATGATCGATTCGTCTAAGAACAACCGGCTCTACCTGAACGACTTCCTCGACGGAGTAAGCTCCGGCGGCTCCGGCAACTACTGGACGTCTCCCGGGACGATGACCTACCAGTACAACGGCGTCACTTACACGAGCACCGTCGGCAACAAGTACAAGGACTACAGTGGCCAGGACGCCAACCGGAATGGCATAGGCGACACGTCCTATTCAAAGAACGGGGTAAGCGACGCATATCCTCTTATGCAGACCCACGACAGGTACCTGCCACCTGGATCGGCGACACCTACGCCCACCCCTGCCCCTACCTCTACTCCCACTGTCACGCCTAAGCCGACTTTAGCGCCTACCCCCACGCCGACACCGAAGCCTACTGCAACTCCGAAGCCTACTGTGACGCCGACTGCCACTCCGGCTCCGACGCCTATCCTCACTCCTACGCCAGTGCCTGTTCCAGGCACTCCCGACTACTCCGTGGATAACATGCGGACTATGGCCAGCTACGAGGGTAAAGTAAAGCGGATGGAACAGTTCAATGTAGCTCCCGGCAAGAGCCTGACACAGGAGATCTACTACAAGAACATCGGGGCGAAACCGGACACGTACGCCATCTACGTTAGCGGTATTCCCGCCTCATGGTACAAGGTGACTATGTACGAGGATTCTCTGGTACAGCCACTGGACTTCCGGTACGGCTATGTGACCATCACGCCGACAACCAGAGGCACATACCACGTGAATATTCAGGTGAAGTCCACCACCCACCCGGAGATCCAGGATACGGTCAACTACGAACTGCGCGTTAAATAATGTGGGGGGATTCCCCCTCACACTCTTTTTGTCGTACCTGAAGAACTTTTAATTGCAGCACAATACCTGTTGATGAGTAACTATATTATCCGCAAGCATCTATATTTAACATACTATACATAAAAGATTAGCCGCACGGCGGTGACTCGACATTAGAAAAGAAATCCGGTACGCTGCTCTCTTTATTTGCCTGCTCTTGCTCTTCCTGAGCCCGGGTATTGTCAGCTCAAAAGCCAGAACGATCCCGGTCGGCCCGACGGGGGAGTATCAGAGTATCCAGCAGGCGATAGAAAGTGCTGGCGGCGGGGATACCATCCTGGTGAAGAGCGGAACGTACCGGGAGAGCCTCGAACTGGATAAGCCTGTCCACATCAAAGGCCTGGACGATGGTGGCGGCGCTCCTGTCGTGTGCGGGGACGGTGCTGGAAACACTATCTCTATCCTTGCCGACGGGGTGCAGATCGAAGGACTCAGGATAACAAGCACAGATAGCAAAGGCACAGGTATCGGCATATACTCCGACAACAATACTATACGGGACTGCGAAATCTTCGGACATCTGCTGGGCACCGAAGTCTCCGGTTCCCGGCTAAACACCATCGACTCCAACGACCTTTATGGCAACTACATCGGCATTGACCTTAACCGGTCGGACAGTAACGTGATCGTGAGTAATATCGTCAATGGCAACAGTTTTCACGGCATCAAGCTGTACGCTTCGACGGAGAACTCCATCCTGAATAACGCCGTCTGCTATAACTCCGACGACGCGATCAGCATAGAGCAGGCTTCCGATAATAACCTGATCTCCGGAAATAACGTGAGTTTCAACGCGCTGTCGAGCGTTGAGTTCGAAAATAAAAACGCTATCAGCATCTACCAGTCTGACGGCAATGTCGTTTCTGATAACCTTATGCAGCTCAACGGCGGGACTGTAGCAAGGGACGGCGGAGCGCACGTATACCGCCTCGGCGATGGAGTCCAGCTGAAGAATACCCGGGACAGCGTGGTAAAGGACAACGTGATGATAGACGACCACTACGCTGTCTGGATCGACGCCTCCGAAAATGCCACTGTCACCGGCAATATCGCGTCAGGGGAATACTATAACGTTATCGTCGAAAATTCCCGGGACTGCCTGATAGCCGATAACGTGCTCTCCAGAAGCGGCCGGAACATCAGGCTGCTGAACGCCCACAACTGCACACTCCGGAACAACACCATGTCCGGGGGCATGTATGACCTAACCCTGACGGACTCCTGGTATAACACGATCGAGGACTGCACCTGGAGCGACAGCGCTCCGGGATACCAGAGCCTGTGGCTCTCCAACTCCAGCTACAACCTGCTGACGAGAAACAGCGCCTACGATAACGGCGAAGGCATCTGGCTGGAGCGATCGACCAGTAACCGGCTGTACCTGAACGATTTTCTCGACGGGGTCTACTCAGCGAGCCCCGGTAACTACTGGAATACCTCACAGCCAGAAACCTACTATTACACGGGTAACGCGTATACAGGCTATCTCGGGAACCATTATGGCGATTACAGCGGCCGTGATGCGGACGGGAATGGCATCGGAGAGACAGGCTATACTGTGAATGGGGTCATAGATCAATATCCCCTTGCAGAGGCATCGTACAATTATCTTATTCCGCCCCCTGCGACAGAGCCCTGTACAACCCCTCGCAGCGCCCCTGAACCTGTAAACACTTCACCGCATGCCGGGCTTAATCTATGGCAGCAGCTAGCCGTTCACCTGAAAACGTGGCTGCAGCATATCGGTTTCTAAAGCGTTTGAAAAAAGTTGAAATGCCCCGGCTTTTTCCGGGGCCGGCTGTCAAAATGGTGCTTATGCGGCCGGGATCGGCTCTTCTGCCATTTTCCTGCTCCGGGCAAGATCTGCGATCCGGTGCCCGTTCTTGTCTCCCCTGCCGATGCCCTTGTACACGAACCCCTGGGCGATGAACTGGTCGGGATCGATGATATTGCGCCCGTCGACGATGACCGGGTGCTCCTTGCCTGTCAGTTCCCTGATCACTGCCGGATCAAGATCCTTGTACTGGCTGTGGCCAGTCATAATGGCAACTACGTCAGCTCCTTCGACCGTGTGCTCGATGCTGCGCAGGATGGGCACGCCGGGGTACTTCTCCACGTAGGGGTCGTGGACCTTGACCTCGAAGCCGTCGAGGAGGAGCAGGTCTCTGAACGTCTCAGATGGCGTGTTCCTGGCATCGTCGGAGTTGCTGAGGAACGCCCAGCCGAGGATGGCTGCTCTTGCGCCTTTCCTGTTCTTGCCCGCCCGTTTCAGGCCCTGGACAGTGAGGTTAAACATGTGCCGGGGCATGAAGTCGTTGATGTTCCTGGCCAGCACGAACATCGAGTCCTTGCCCTCCGGATAGTCGAGGTGGCCGTTCAGGACCTTTACTCCCCGCTCCAGGTGGTAGGTGTCCTTGGTCAGGCAGTGCCCGCCGACGCCTGCGCCGGGCCAGAGGATGGCTCTGGTGATGCCCTCGCCTTTCAGGCTGTCGATGCCAGTGCGGACGTCGTAGAAATTAATGCCCATTGCTTCGCAGTAGAGTGCCAGTTCGTTGGCAGCTGCGATCTGCAGGTCCCTGAAGGTGTTCTCCGCTGTCTTGGTGACCTCTGCTGCTGTCGCCGACATGGGGATGATCTTGCCCTTCGTGAGGATCGGTGAATATAGCTCCACCGCCCTCTTCGTGCTCACTTCGTCGATGCCGCCCACAATGCGATCGTGCTCCTGGATGTTCTTGAGCAGGCGGCCGACCATGACCCTTTCCGGAGCGTGGGCGAGGGCGAACTCTACCCCTGCCTTCATGCCTGATTCTTCCTCCAGCACTTCCTTTGCCATGCCCATCGTAGTGCCGGGGGTGACCGTCGACTCGATGACTACGAGCGTGCCGTACCGGATGTACTTACCGGCCATGCGCAGGCCTTCGGTCAGCGCGCTGAAATCAGGCACCAGATCCTTGGGATTCTTAAAGGGCGTCTGGATAGCGAGGGTGACCGCATCGAGCTCCCTGATCCTCGAAAAGTCCGGGGTACACTCAAACCTACCCTCGGAAACCACCTTCTTCAGCAGGTCCTCGAGGCCCGGCTCCTCACCTTTCAGCGGGCTCTCCCCGCGGTTAAGCATATCGATCTTGTAGCCCGACGACGGCGAGTCCCTCTGGAATCCGAGGACATGCTCGAACTGCCTGCAGTCGGCAAACAGCGCTGCTGCGGGAATCCCTACGTAGCCCATACCAATAACGCCGACCTTGCGGATCGGGCCTTTCCGTTCGATGATCTTTTTTAAATCGTCCATGTTCAACCCCTTGGGATGTAATCAGCATAATATATACAAGTGTATTATATAAAATTTGCGCAATAATTGCTTTGAGTGCATGGGAACGAAAACCATTCTACAATCGGCTGCTATGGATCGTATCGTTCTCTCCGACGGGATCACTCGTGATACTGTGGACTATCAACATTAGTGATAATGTGTTATCCTACGCCCGGGAGGTTGATCTTATAACGCTAAGGCGCCAGGATGCTAAGCAGGCTGTCAAATGCTGGCGATGCGATAACGAACGCTGTGCTATGCATAACAGATTGCTTATATGAAGTGAGATAGCAAGTCGAACGCTGTGCTGTGCATAACAGATTGCTTATATGAAGTGAGATTGCAAGTCGAACGCTGCGCTGTGCTAAACCACACAGATGCCACAGATTGATACAGAATCCACAGATTTCTAATGGATAGCACAGATGACGCAGAATCTGATGATTCTGATGGATTCCACAGATAGATAAAAAATATTCTGATCGATTGTCTTATGATTGCTATCGGTGATCGAATAGTATAATCGTATTCCATCTGTGATATCGAGTAGTAATCGGTGGATTCAGCAGAGGAATCTGTGGAATCAATCACAATCCGTGGAATCTGTGAGGATTGGCACAGCGCAGCGTTTGTGTACGTTCACCTGCACATAGACAACTGTTTGCGAGTATCCTTGTAATGGTGGCTAGCACAGCGCAGCGTTTGTGTACGTTCACCTGCACATAGACAACTGTTTGCGAGTATCCTTGTAATAATGGATAGCACAGCGCAGCGATAGTTATGACTTTTTCATAATGCCTTGCGCGCCGCGCACCGCACATGATCAGGTTTATTTACACCTTTTGCCCCTATTAGTAACAGGACTCAAGTCCATGACATAAGGAGCGTCATCAGATAATGGTAACCTATGCTGAGAGGATCAACTCGCTGCCACCTTACCTGTTCGCCGAGGTGGACAAAGCCAAGCAGCAGAAGCTCAAAGAAGGAGTCGACGTCATCGATTTCGGCGTCGGCGACCCGGACACGCCTACCCCCGACTATGTGATCGAGGAACTCTGTAAAGCGGCTAAGGACCCTGCAGCCCACCAGTACCCCGCGTACTCAGGGTCCAATATATTCAGGGACGCGGCCGCCACGTGGTGCAAGAACCGGTTCGGCATCAAGCTCGACCCGGAGACCGAAGTGATCACTTTGATCGGCTCCAAGGAAGGCATTGCCCACATTCCCCTGGCGTTCGTGAACCCGGGCGACTACACGCTCTGCCCTAACCCTGGGTACACCGTGTATGCGACCGGCACCTCTTTTGCAGGCGGCAAGCCGTACGACATGCCCCTGCTCGAGGAGAACGGCTTCAAGCCCGACCTGTCCGCCATTCCGAAAGACGTCGTGAAGAAGTCGAAGATGATCTTCATCAACTACCCCAACAACCCGACCGCTGCTGTGGCTGACAAGAGCTACTTCAAGGAAGTAGTGGACTTCGGCAAGGACAACGGCCTCGTCGTCGTGCACGACAACGCCTACTCAGAAGTCTGCTACGACGGTTACCGGTCTCCCAGCATCCTGGAGGTGCCGGGTGCCATGGACTGCTGCATCGAACTGCACTCGCTGAGCAAGACCTCTAACATGACCGGCTGGCGCATCGGCTTTGCCGTGGGCAACCCCGAGATCGTCGCAGGCCTCGGCAAGGTCAAGATGAACGTGGACTCCGGCGCCTTCCTCGCAGTGCAGATGGCCGGCATAGCGGCTCTGAAGCAGTCTCAGGCCTTCACTGAGAAGACCAACAAGATGTACGAGGTCAGGAGAGACGCGCTCTGCAGCGGCCTCAAGTCCATGGGCCTCAACGTGACGCCCCCGAAGGCGACCTTCTACGTCTGGACGCCCATACCTAAGAACTACACGTCCATCGAGTACGCCAAGTACCTGCTGGACAAGGCGGGCATCGTCGGCACGCCCGGCTCCGGCTTCGGCAAGTACGGCGAAGGCTACATCCGCTTCTCGCTCACCAGCCCCCTCGAGCGCATTCAGCAGGCCGTCGAAAGAATGAAGAAACTCTGAGGTTGACCCAGCCATGAAAGCTTACGAAATCCCCGGCCACCTGGAGGTCAAGGGCAACCATCTCACTATAGGCGGAGTTGACGCTGTCAGCCTCGCTGAAACCTACGGGACGCCGCTCTACGTGACGAACGAAGACCGCCTGCGGGACAACTACCGGCGGTTTTCCGCCGCATTCCCCGGCGTGTCCATTTTCTTCGCGGCCAAGTCGAACAACAACCTGGTCGTCCAGCGCATCTTCGCTCAGGAAGGCGCAGGCGCGGACGCCTTTTCCGACGGTGAGATTTACCTCGCCCGCATGGCCGGCATCCCCGCAGAGAAGATCCTGTTTACGGGCAACTCTAAGACGGACGCCGAACTGCAGTACGCAATCGACTCCGGCGTCATGGTCTCGGTGGACTCCCGGGACGAACTGCTGGCGCTGTCGAAACTGGCCAAAAAGGCGAAGAAGGAAGTCAAGATCGCCTTCCGGGTGAACCCCGACGTATCCGCGGACGCCCACCCCAAGCTCGCGACCGGGCTAAAGGTCTCCAAGTTCGGCATTCCGACGAAGGATATCGTATCGATATATAAGGAGGCAAAGAAGCTTCCGGGCGTAAACCCGGTCGGTATCCACTGCCACATCGGATCTCAAATCTTAGAAACCGCTCCCTATACGGAGGCCACCAACAAGATGATGGACCTCGTGGAGCAGATCAGCGGCTTCATCGACCTGGAATGGGTCGACCTGGGCGGAGGCTTCGGCATCCCCTACCAGAAGGGAACGAAAGTCCCGACCCCGAAGGACTGGGCTAAGGCTATCCTGCCGACCTTCAAGGCGAGATGTAAGAAGATCGGCATCAGCCCCGAGCTCCATCTCGAGCCGGGCAGGTACATGGTCGCAGACAGCACCGTCCTGCTCATGAGGGTGAACACTGTGAAGAAGGCCTACAAGAACTTCGTCGGCACCGACGCGGGCTTCAACACTCTGATACGGCCGGCAATGTACGACTCGTACCACGAGGCTGTAATAGCCAACAAAGCCGGGTCCCCTGCGAAGGGCGAGTACACTGTCGTAGGCCCGATCTGCGAGTCCGGCGACATCCTGGCTACCGACAGGCAGCTGCCAGTGGTGGAGAAGGACGATATCGTGGCGCTGCTCGACGCGGGCGCCTACGGCTTCTGCATGAGTTCCCAGTACGTGGGCCGGCCGAGGTGCGCCGAGGTGCTCGTCCACAACGGCAAGGCAGACCTGATCAGGAAGCGGGAGACGTTCGACGACCTGTTGCAGAACCAGATCATGCCAGGCAGGTTACTGTAATGACGAAGATCAAGTTCACCAAGATGCACGGCAACGGCAACGACTTCATCGTGATCGATGAGTTCGAGAACCCCGTGCCCGAGGAGAAGAAGGCGGCCTTCGCCAAAAAGGTCTGCCACAGGCGGTTCGGCATCGGTGCCGACGGCGTGCTCTTCCTGGCAAAGCCGCTGCACACGTCGCTCCACATGCGCATCTTCAACGAGGACGGCAGCGAAGCCGAGATGTGCGGCAACGGCATCCGGTGCTTCGTGAAATATGCAGTGGACAACGGCCACATGAACCCCGGCAAGGACAAGGTTGAGACGAAAGCCGGCATCCTCGAAGTCGAGGCAAGAATAGAGGATGGCAAAACCCTGGTCAAAGTCTCCATGGGCAAGCCATTATTCGACCCGAAGAAGATCCCGGCCGCAGGCCTCAACAACTTCATCAACAAGCCCCTGCACGGCTATGAAGTCACCGCCGTCAACACCGGAGTACCCCATGCCGTCATCTTCGTGGATGACGTAAACGCGGTGGACCTTATGAAGGTGGCCCCGGAAATCCGGTACGACCTCAAGACCTTCCCGAAGGGCATCAACGTAAACTTCGTCCAGCGCGAGGGCCACAACCTCAGAGTGAGGACATACGAGAGAGGCGTGGAAGGCGAAACCCTGAGCTGCGGCACAGGTTCCGTAGCCTCGGCAGCAGTCGCCAGGTACCTGGGCTACACCCGGGACGAGACCACTGTCTATACAGCGGGCGGCCAGCTCAACATCAGCTTTGTCAGCGACATCGCCTACATGGAAGGGCCGGCTGAAACCGTATACGAGGGCGAAATTGATGTAGACTTCAGCGCCCTCTAATCTTTTTTTAATTTTCAAGTATAGTCATCTTTGTCATTCAGGTCCTCCAGGGCCTCTGGTCCCTCACATTCCTCCTCTCTGATCTCCGGTGCCTCCGAAACCTCCCTGTTGCCCGGCTTGCGCACACGTACACTACAAAGTGAGAGGTTGGGGAGTGCCCGGAGGTCCGGGAGACTTTTCAAGCTGGGAGGTCAGGGAGGTCAGGAGGTCTGGGAGGAGGAAGGTGAGTGCCCGGAGGGTGTGGGAGGGAAAACCGGCTGTCGGGAATCGCCTTGAGAACGCCTGCGGATGCAGGCGTTCAACAGGCGAATATCCCGGCAAAGGAACTGTCCAAAACGTTTTGGCAAAGAGTCAGGTGATGATCGGAGCCTTGATCAGGCATAAGTGATGTAAAACTGGCAGTTCCCAGTTTCTGCGCTAGTAAAGCCGCCAAGCTCGCCAAGGGGCCAAGCTCGCCAAGAGATAAATTTATTGATCGACGTGGTTCCGATCGAAAAAGTCCCTGGCGTGCCTGGCTTCTTGGCGTTCCATGAAAAATTAGCTCTTGGCGAGCTTGGCCCCTTGGCATGCCTGGCGGTATTTTCGACTCACACAGGGCCAACTTTCAATTTTTCATAGCATCTACCTGAATATTCCATTTTTCATACGACGAGTGCTTGGCGATCTTGCAACCCTCGCCGAAGCAACAAGTTTCATAGGACTAAAATTCGTGTAAACGGTACGGGCATTCATACAAAACATATCAGTAATGACTATAATCTCGGCGCCCAATAGTATCCTATTCAAGGGATTAGTATGAAGCATGAAATCTTATACCGTCCGGTCTATTCTCTGCTCCAGATCGAGCTGGAGGCCGGAGAGTCGATCAGCGCCGAGTCGGGCGCCATGGTCACTATGACCCCGAACATCGATATCCAGACCAGCGCGAAAGGAGGCGTCCTCTCGTCGCTTAAAAGGTCGATACTCGGCGGGGAATCTTTCTTCCAGAACACCTTCACCTGCAGGCAGGGCAAAGGCGTGATCAGCTTCGGCCCCGCATACATGGGCGACGTAGAGCACATACCCCTCACCGGGGAGTGGTTCGTCCAGAGCGGGTCGTACCTGTGCTCAACACCGGAGCTGGGCATTGACACGAAGTTCCAGGGCCTCAAAGGGGTCTTCTCCGGGGAAAACCTGTTCTTCCTCCGCATCTACGGACAGGGGGAGCTTTTCATATCCTCTTTCGGCGCCATCCACCCCATCGACCTCCAGCAAGGGGAGGAAGTCAAAGTAGACACAGGCAACCTCGTAGCCTTCCAGCAGGGCATCTCCTACACCGTAGAAAAAGTCGGCGGCATCAAGTCCACGATGCTCAGCGGCGAAGGCCTGGTTTTAAGACTGAGAGGCCCGGGCAGGCTGTACGTCCAGACCAGATCACCACGGACCTTCGTCGGGTGGCTCTGGCCCATGCTGCCCAAGCCCCAGAGTCAGTAAGAGAAGTAATGCAGCCGAAAACCAGCCACTCTGAGCGTTTCCATAGTTAAAAGGCCACTCGCAATGGTGATGCTGGTTATTTTTTCTCCTGCAAAGCAGGGAGCTTCCCCGCATGGCGGTCGATATCTCTCCACGGGTCTCCAGTCTCTCTGAGGTGCTTTACAATATTGCGGATGTTGTAGGCCTGCGATGATTCGAGGTCTTCCAGCTCTTCCCAGCTTACCGGCATCGCCACGGGTGCGCCCTTTTTCGCTCGGACTGTGTATGGTGCGACGGTGGTCTGGCCGTAGGCGTTTCTGGTATAGTCGATGAACAGCCTGTCGCCGCGGCTTTCCTTTCGGAGCTCTGTGGTGAAGCTGTCGGGGACTGCCCAGGCCAGCTTCCGGGCGAATTCCGCAGCCCATGCCCTGACTGTATCGAAGTCGACGGACCTGTCGAGCGGGACGACGACGTGCAGGCCGCGGGAGCCGGTAGTCATGGGAAAGGCGGGTATGCCAAGATGTTTCAGCTTCGCCCGGAGGGTGTTCGCCGCGAATTTGACAATGCTAAAATCGTCGTCGGGCGGGTCGAGGTCGAAGATCATCCGGTCCGGGTACTCCAGCCGGTCGGCCCTGCTAAGCCAGACGTGCTGGGTAATCGAGCCCTGGTCGGCCAGATAAGCCAGCGTAGCAGCGCTATTGCACAGGATCTGGCGCTGCTCCCGGCCCTCCTCCCGGAGCGGAAAGGTGACGGTGTCAATCCACTCAGGCAGGTAAGAAGGGGCCTCTTTCTGGTAGAAGCCGGGCTCCCCGATGCCGTTCGGGAAACGCTGCAAGGTCATCGGCCGATCCCGGACCTGAGGCAGCATAAACTCTGCCACGTCCCGGAAATAATCGGCCAGCTCCTGCTTGGTGATGCCGTCCTCTGGAAATAGTACTTTATCTGGGTGAGAGAGTTCGACTCTATCTGAATCGGTGGTAACTCGTGCAGTCATCCTTTGTCCTCCCGGACTACTTTTTCAGGCTCCTTATCGTCCCGCAGGCCCTTAAACCTTGGCTGCCGGAGCCTGTTATAGCGGGTCCACTCCTCGAAGCCGATCTGGGCGACGAGCTTCGGCTCCAGCCAGTGGACTTCCTTATCAGGCCAGCCGCCACCTGAGAATGGCGACGTTGCCCGCTCAAGAGGAGCCATCAGCTGGCACAGCTGCCTCAACGTCTCGTCGGTATAGCCTGTGCCTACTTTGCCCGCGTACAGAAGCTTTTCGCCCTCGTAATAGCCGACCAGCAGTGCTCCGAGGCAGATACGTTTACCCTTTGGCTCGGTGTAGCCCCCGATGACGAACTCCTGTTGATTGACGCACTTGAACTTGAGCCAGCTATCTGAGCGGCGGTGCTCGTAGACACTGTTAGCATTTTTAGCCAGCAGTCCCTCCCAGCCCACGGCGCAAGCCTCCCCGAAGTACTTCTCGCCGTGCTCCCTGCGATAATCCAGATACCGCAAGGGATCCTTGTAGACGAGAGCCCGCCTGAGCAGTTCTTTTCTTATGACAAGGGGCAGGGAAGTCAGGTCATATCCAGCCAGGTATAGTATGTCGAAGATATAGTAAAAGATCTCAACGCCCCGGCTGCGGGCCTCACCGGGATTGCTGATGCCTATCCGCCTCTGGAGTGCCTCGAAGCTGGTCTGCCCGTCCTTGAAAGCAACCACTTCGCCGTCGAGGACGAAGCTTTTTTCGGGCTGTGCCAGGAGGGCGTCTACCACTTCCGGATAGGTATCGTTCAACGGCTTTTTATTCCTGGATATCAGCCGAACTATGCCGTCACGCTTAAAGGCCAGAACTCGCTCTCCGTCAAGCTTCCTCTCGAAGATCCAGTCAGGGCTGGAAAACCTCTCGTGGGTAAGTGTCGCCAGCATCGGCTCCGTCCACTCGGGCTGTTCAGCCTTTAAAACATTTAGCCGTTCCTCTGGTGGAAGCTGTGATAATAAGTCGTTCATAGCGCATCTGGTATATGTGAAGATTTTCTTCTGCGGCGATAAACAAATGTAAAGCATAGTCGGTTCTGGAACTTTTTTGATGCTCTTGAACGGTAAAAAATGGGCGAATAAGACATATTTGTGAGCAGAATCTTTCGTATGCCGTGACGTTCGCCTTTTGAACGCCTGTGAATGCAGGCGTTCTCAAGGCGATTCCCAACAGACGATTTTTCCTCTCTAATCCTCCGGGCCCTCACCATCCTCCTCTCAGACCTCTTAACCTCCCTGACCTCCCAGTTTGAAAAGTCTCCCTGATCTCCGGGCCCTCCCCAACCTCCCAGTTTGCCGGGTATGTGTGCGCAAGCCGGACAACAGGGAGGTTTCGGAGGCCCCTGAGGATTGAATGACTATAAAATGATTTATTTCTTCAGGACCCTGCGGACCATGATGATCAGCCCCGATATCAGGACAGTCAGCAGGCCGCCGAAGATCAGCACTTCGCCTGCGCCTGATATGCTCCATTCGAGGCCGCTTCCGGGCTTTTCTCCGGCTGCGGCGAGGGCGAATCTGCCGGGGCCGGAAACGACTGCCTGGTATACGACAGTGGTATTATCGTCCGCCTTCACTAAGCGGGTGGCTACCGGCACAACGGATGTGTCGTGTCGCCCGTAGATCGTGATATTGTCGCTGCAGTATTTCTCCACCCAATCCTGGTCTGTGCTCACGGAGACTATGATAAATTCTATCATGCTCCGGCTCTTCTGGTCAACGCCGTCTACCTCTATAGCCAGCGGCACGGCGGGCGGAGCCAGCCCGGCAGGTTCGAGGGCGGCATCGATTGCCCTTTTCATGTCCTGACCTTCGGTCGTAACCATTCGATAGGCGATACCCTGTGGCAGGCTTTTGAGAAAGATGGCTGTGCCAGCAGAGAACCTGTGCCCGTCTACAGTTCTTTCTCCTCCCGGGATGTCAAGCTCCACACCTGTAATCCTTCCTGTATAGCCATCCCTGCCCGCTATCATCTCGTCTGTGGCAAGTACCAGTCTTGCTATCACATCGGAGTCCTTGACTACGGGCAGTGCTATCGTATTGTTACGGAAGACTACCCCTGTCTCAGAATCCCGCAGCGAAGTCAGCCTTGCCCCGTTCTCTGCTGATACCGCGGGGATGAGTAAAAAAGAGGCTGTATCTGTATGTATTATCTGAATGTTTCCTGCCACAGCGCCCGCTGTCGATCCTGTGCTTGTCAGCTCGGCCGGGCCGGATAGCGGGAACTGTGATGGTATAGTCACCACTATCGCGTCTGCCGTCTGGCCCGCATGAGCAATGCCTGCAAGGGACAGGAATAGTACGATCGCCGCAGCTATGGGTAAAGCAGACGATGGCAGACGGACGGACATATATTAAAACGGTGAACAGCCAGATACTTAAGACTGATCGGCTTTTTCCACGAATGCCAGCTGAGGGCATTCTGAAGCAATGAAAAAATTAGAAAAAAGGTGGGGGTGTAAGGTCTGGCCTTACATTCCCATGTCCATTTCGCCCATGCCGCCGGGGCCCATGCCCGGTGCGCCCTTGTCGCTGGAGAGCTTGGAGGCTGCGATGACGTCGTCGATCCTCAGGATCATGACGGCTGCCTCAGAGGCGCCGCTGACAGCCTGGGTCTTGACGCGGAGCGGCTCTACGACCTTCTCCTTCTTCATGTCTACGGCTTCGCCGGTGAAGACGTTGATGCCCGCGGTCTTCAGGGCGCCCTTGCCTTCGTGCTTGCTGCGCAGGCTGACGAGAGTGTCGATCGGGTCCAGGCCTGCGTTCTCTGCGAGGGTCCTCGGAATGACTTCCATGGCCTCTGCGAACGCCTCGATAGCCAGCTGTTCCCTGCCACCGACGGTAGAGGCAAACTCCTTGAGCCGGAGCGCGAGCTCTACCTCGCAGGCGCCTCCGCCCACGACGTACTTCTTGTCCTGTACTACGACGCCTACGACGCGGAGAGCATCGTGGACTGCCCTGTCGAGCTCGTCTACTACGTGCTCGGTGCCGCCGCGGAGGACTATGCTGACTGCCTTGGGGTTCTTGCACTTCTCGACGAAGATCATGTTCTCGTCGCCGATCTTGCGCTCTTCCACGAGGCCTGCCGTGCCCAGGTCATCCTTGCTCAGCTCGTCGATGCTGGTGCTCACCCTGGCGCCGGTGGACTTGGCGAGCTTCTTGAGGTCGGACTCCTTCACTCTGCGGGCTGCCATGATGCCGTTCTTGGCGAGGTAGTGCTGGACGAGGTCGTCCACGCCCTTCTGGCAGAACACGACGTTTGCGCCGACCTTCTTGATCTTCTCAACCATGTCCTTGAGCATCTTCTCTTCCTGGTCGAGGAAGCTCTGAAGCTGGTCGGGGCTGGTGATCTCGATCTTGGCGTCGATCTCGGTCTTCTCGATCTCCATCGGGGTGTCGAGCAGAGCGATCTTTGCGTTCTTGACGGTCTTCGGCATGTTCGGGTGGATGCGTTCCTTGTCGATTACGATGCCCTCGATGAGCTCGGAGTCGCCGATGGTGCCGCCGACTTTCTTCTCGACCTTGACATCGTCCACGTCGACCTTGCCGTTCTCGTCGACGACTGCCTTGATGGCCCTGACGATGATGTCGGCGAGCTTCTCGCCTACTGCTTCAGCGCCCTTGCCGGTCATGGCGGTGATCGCGAATTCCTTGAGGAGTGCCTCGTCCTTGAGCGAGACGTCGAAGGCCAGGTTGTTCAGGATTTCCCTTGCCTTGCTGGCTGCCTGCCTGTAGCCGGAGGCGATGACAGTGGGGTGGACGTCCTGGTCCAGGAGGCTCTCGGACCTCTTCAACAGTTCGCCTGCGAGGACTACTGCGGTGGTGGTGCCGTCGCCGACTTCGTCGTCCTGGGTCTTGGCGATCTCAACGATCATCTTGGCTGCAGGGTGCTCTATGTCCATTTCCTTGAGGATGGTGACGCCGTCGTTTGTGATGACTACGTCGCCCAGAGAGTCTACGAGCATCTTGTCCATGCCCTTCGGGCCGAGCGTCGTCCTGACTGCCTCTGCGACTGCCCTCGCGGCCATTAAGTTCATGCCCTGGGCGTCGCGGCCCCTCGTCCGGGTGGAGCCTTCCCTTAAAATAATCACTGGTTGACCAGACTGTTGCTGTGCCAAATGTGTAACCTCCTTAAATGTAAAGTAAGCTATGTAGCAGGCATTTATGAGTTTGTGATTCTATATATAATTTGCGATTGCCTGTCTTGCCCACAAGCCATCCAAAGCCGTTAGCATACAGGGATTTATGATTCTCCGAAGCGCAAATCGCTGATAGACCACAAATGTAGTGCCCACTTGATTTTTTCCCTTCTGTACGGGGAAAATTGCAGTGAAATATGAGATTACACTTCTATAAATAATTTTCTGAGCATATAATAGTGGGGCAAGGGGGTCAATCTAATATGGGGTCTGCCAATCGCCGGCGGCGCAGTGATGTCCTCATAGCCTGAGCATTCTCATCCCTCTTTCCCCGTCGCTGATCTATGTCATGGCTTTTTCCGTATGCCATTATGAAACCCGGACCACTATGAAATATTCCTGGGACGGCGCCGACCAGGGCCTGATCAGGCTGAATACCAGCCTGCATTCCCCGGTGGCGATTGCGTTGAACCGCCACCATCTCTCCCCGAGCCCTGTAAACCTGGCCTCGCCTTTCTCCCGGTAGTCCGAGTCTTCGAGTTGCAGGCGGGGACAGCCGGGCTCATGGTATTTCCACATGTACCCGGAAATCCGGCTTTCGGGCAGGCGTATTTCAAGCCGTTCCCGGAGGTGGATCTCCAGTACCTGTCCATTGCTCCCTAATCCTGCGATAGTGGTCATAAATTTCACATTATAGTTCTGGTTATTATTCGAATACATTTATTATGCTGCCAGAGTAACTTTTTCACTAACTAAACTCAGGCTGATCCGCATGAAGTATGCTGCCGATACCTCCGGGATCTTTTCACGCTACGATATCTCTATAGAAGTAGCCCGGCAAAAAGCCCGCGAAGTCTCCGAAGACGTCCTCCTGCAGAAGGTAGTCGAACAGCTGGTAGCCGGAGACGAGGCAGGAGTAGAAGCCAGCGTAGAGCTGGCGCTTGAACACGAGGAGCCGATGAAGGTCATCAACGACGGGCTGATCCCCGGCATGAAAGAAGTCAGCCGTCTCTGGGCGGAAGGCGTATATTTCCTGCCCCAGGTCATCCTCTCCTCCGACGCGATGATGGCCGGAATCTCGTTATGCGAGAAGCGGCTGGGCAAGCCTGTCAAGAAAAAAGCCACGGTGGTAACCCACACGCCTGAAGGCGACATTCACGACATCGGCCAGGTGATCGTCAACGCGCTGCTGAACGCCTCCGGGTTCGAAGTGGTCAACCTTGGCGTGGACGTGCCCGTGGAGCAGGTCGTTGAGACTTGCAGGCTCCGGCGTCCTGTCATGCTGACCGGCACTGCCCTGATGACCACGACTATGACCGCTTTTCCCCGGACTGCGGCAGGGCTGAGGGAACTGGGCCTCGACATTCCGTTCGTCTGCGGGGGAGGTGCAGTGACTGAAGAGTTCGTGACCAGCTTCGACCTGGGGATCTGGGGGAGAGACGCCAGCCAGGCCCCGGAGATGGCGGAAGACGCGATGAATGGCATGACCTGGCAGGAGATGCGGGCCAAATGGAACGGGTGAGCAGGGAGGCCCTGACATGAGCCTTAAACTGTCGAATTCGATGGCTTACCAGAGCCCTGATCTGATGATGTTCGGTTCGGCTCTGAAGCCTGTCCGCGTCAGGTGCGGGATGGCCATCGGGGGAGGTGCTGTCATCCCTGAGATCGTCCCGCATCCCCGGCTGGGGAGCGAGCAGAACCTCAAGACGCTGCTCCGGGAGTTCGAGCGGGCCAACGGCGATGCGCTGGAGCAGTGCATCCTCCTGGGCTTCCCCGGCATCATCATCGAGAACGAGCACGTGTCCCAGATGACGCAGAACCCTGACTGGGGAAAGGAGATCGCCAGGCAGACGGCGGGGCAGATCGACGATTACTACGATAAATACGGCCTCAGCGCCGGCTACCGGGCGACCATCGCCGACCTCAGAAAGCCCGAGGTGGCCCACCTGAGGCGGTCGGACCGGGCCTCTCTGATCCTGGAGGCGTTCGAGGCCTGCGCGGAGCACGCGGACATAATCTCCATAGAATCAGTGGGCGGCAAGGAAATTTCGGACCACGCCATCATCCGGAACGACGTTACCGGGATGCTCTTCGCTCAGGCAGTGCTGGGCGGCCGGGACATGGAATGGCTGTGGCCGCAGATCGTCGGCATCGCGAAGAAGCGCGGCTGTATCGCCGGCGGGGATACCGACTGCGCTCAGGCGAACGTAGCCATGTACCTCGCCGGGGGCTTCGCCTCAAAGGACGTGCCTCACTCGCTGGCCGCTCTCTGCCGGGCCATGGCAGCCGGCAGGTCTCTCGTCGCCTACGAGTGCGGCGCCACTGGCCCTGGTAAGGACTGCGGGTACGAGAACCCGATCATCAAGGCGATCACCGGGCTGCCCATGTCTGCCGAGGGCAAAACCAGCGCCTGCGCGCACCTGAGCCTGTGCGGCAACGTGACCGCCGCCGTGTGCGACCTCTGGGCGAACGAGGCGGTGGAGTACCACGAGATGTTTGGCGGCACCACTCCCGCCGTTTTCACCGAGATGCTGGGGTACGACGCAGCGATGATGAACTCTTCGATCGCGCTTGGCTTCCATAAAGAACTCCAGGCCTGTATGATCAACTCCGATCGGTACCGGAGCCCCCACGGCTACATCCTCTGCCCCGACATCGCGTGGGAGATCGGCAAAGCGATCGTGGAGAACAACGACAGCATGTATTCCCGGGCGAAGGCGGCGGCGCTGAAATGCGGCCAGCTGATGCTCTCTGATGCCCGGCTCAGGTTCACCGCTTACGAGCGGGATTCTCTGCTGGGGTACATGAAAGAGCTTGAAGCCCTCCCTGACAGGGAAGGCGATTTCATCGACATGTGCCTGAAGAAATACGAGAGAGTCAAAGCGTTCAAGCCAGCGTCCTACGAGCTATGAGACTGATAAATATGGATAAGGATGGATTTAACGGAGTGACCCGATGGCCAGACTCGCTATTGCCCTTGACCTGGGGACGAGCGGATTCAGGGCTCAGGCCCTTAACCTGGAGTCCCGGGAAACGCTGTCCACCGTGATCACGTCATGCCACCCGCTGCCGGGGGACAATGTGATCGATCATATCAGCTTTGCCTTAGATGCCGGCATCGAGGTCGCCCGGAAGCTCATCGTCGAGGCAGTCAACCGTCTCATCGCAGCCCTCGGGGTGCCTCTGGACGAGGTAAGCGTGTTCGGCGTCTGTGGCAACCCCGCCCAGCTATCTTTGTTCCAGGGTATGGAAATACGTGATCTCGCTTATGCCGGGAAGCGAAAGCTTGACTCGCTCGGCGTGAATGTTCCCCGGCGGGAAGCGGCTGTTCTCAAGGCCTGGCAGTTTCCCGGGCTTCTCCTCCCCCCGGACTGCGACATCCTCATTCCTCCGGCGGTACGCCACGAAGTCGGGGCAGACGCGCTTGCCCTCATTATTAAAACAGGCATGCTTGAGCGTGACGAGACCTCCCTGGCGATCGATTACGGGACGAACGCCGAGATGGCGCTCTTCCATAACGGGGTGGTGTATACTGGTTCAACTGCGGCGGGGCCCGCTCTCGAAGGGCAGCAGATCACCTGCGGCACAATAGCCATTCCTGGCGCTATATGTGACCTGGAGCCGGAAGAAACGACCGACGTACCCTTCTACCGGCTGATGATGCTGGATGCCGGCATGTCTCCTGTGCCAGGGCCCGTTGTCGACTTCCGTGAAAGCCGTTTCGTCGGCTCCGGCGTGCCCAGGCCCGCAGGTATCACGGGCACTGGTACAGTAGCAGCTATCTATGAGGGAATCGAGTGCCGCCTGATCTGCCTTCCACATATCACCACTACCGATCGCAGGTTGCACTTCGGCGAAGACGTGTACCTGGCGGAAGCAGACCTGATAGAGGCCGGTAAGGCGATGGGCGCAATCAGGGCAGGGTACATAGCGCTATGCAAGCGTGCGGGCATTGCCATTCAGGATATCGATACTGTGTACATGTCAGGATCGGCCGGCACTTATATGGATGCCCTGAAAGCGCAGAAACTGGGGCTGATCCCGCCGAGGGTGAGCAAAGTGTGCCATGTCGGCAATACCTCTCTGGCAATGGCCCGGGACCTGGTATCAGACCCGGCGAAGCTCGGGGAGATGTCAGAGCTTGCCCGGAAGCTGAAAAGATACCACTGTATGTTCGCCCTGTCGGCCGTCTTCAAAAAGGCCTACGTGCTGGAACTTTCGTACTGGACCGAGGGCATGCCGGCCCACCTTCACAGGTCCCTGCTGAAGCGGTATGGCCTGCCAGATCTGCCGCCTGTGGCAGGGACGCCAGAGGTTCTGCATCTCGTGAAAAAGGACATCGAGGATACCGGCATTATGGGCCTGACTACGCTGCACGATTTCGGTAGTTCCGCCGATGCGCAGTTCGAGGGGTGTACAGCCTGCTGGCAGTGTGTCTCAGGATGTCCCGGAAAAGCGCTCTCTGCCCTGAAGAGCGAGCCTCCTGTCGTAGCGATCGATCCTTCCCGGTGCAAGGGCATGGCTTGCAGGCGATGTGAGCGCATATGCCCTGAAAGGGTCTTCAAGGTCCGCCAGTTTTTCAGCAGCCTCCTGCCTGAGGGGGGCTCATCATGATTGTAACCCGCGAAGACCTCTCATCACTTCCGCTACTCTATGAGGGCAACAGCACTCTGGTGTACCTCCTGGAAGAGTCGGAGTACGGCGGCCCCGTAGTAATCAAGGTACTTCAGCCCGGATATGCTGCCCATGGCGGGACCGGGCGGCTTGACGTAGAGTACGAGATAGCGAAAGGACTGGATCTGCCGGGCGTCAGAAAAGCCTGGGAGTACCTGACGATCGATGGCAGCCCGGCAATTGTCCTTGAGTACGTCGAAGGCAGGGCGGCCTCTGAGGTCTTCCGGGAACGACTGAGTCTCGAGAACATGCTCAGGATAGCCTTGTCCCTGGCCGTCGCACTGGATCAGCTGCACCGCCACAAAATACTGCACAGAAACCTCACCAGCAGCAATGTTATCATTGACAAAGATATGCAGGCCACAATCATTGACCTGGACATGGCAGTGGCCGGCGGCAGGGTCGTCAGGCGGGAGAGCCTCGACATGTTCGAAGGTCCGCTGGAGTATATTTCGCCCGAGCAGACGGGAAGGATAAATCTCCCTATCGACTATCGCAGCGATCTTTATTCGGCAGGCGTCATACTCTACGAAATGTTTGCCGGGAGGCTGCCCTTCTATGCGGCTTCCCGCTCAGAACTCACCCACCAGATCCTGGCCAGAAACCCGGTGCCTCCGCACGAGGTCAATCCGCTGGTGTCCGAGGCGGTTTCTGCCATCGTGATGAAGCTGCTGGCCAAGAGCCCTGAAGATCGGTACCAGTCAGCGTACGGCCTGATGGCGGACCTGGAAAAGGCCTTGAGCCGGCTGCGGTCCTCCGGCAGGGTCGAGCCGTTCCAGCCGGGCCTCGAAGACCTGCCCGGAGTCTTCCAGCTGCCCGGCAAGCTGTACGGCCGGGAACCTGAGACCGTCGAGCTCCTCAAAGCGATAGAGGATGCTGCGGAGGGTGGCTCCGAGGCTGTGCTGATTACCGGCCCTCCCGGAGTGGGCAAGACCATGCTGGTCAGCGACGTGCAGCGGTTTGCCGGAAAAGCCGGTGGCTATTTTATCACCGGCAAGCCGGACGAGTACCAGAAAAACTCCCCACATTATGCCCTGATCCAGGCTTTCACCGAACTGGTCGACCAGATACTCACCGAGAGCGTGGAGAGCGTAGCTAACTGGAAGGCGAAAATTTTACAGGCAGTCGGAACCAGCGGAGGCTTGCTGGTCAGCATGATCCCCCGGCTGGAACTCATCATCGGCCGGCAGCCCCCGGTTCCGGACCTCGGGCCCACCGAAGCGCAGAACCGCTTCAGGCTCGTCTTCCTGAGCTTCGTCAGATCGATAGCGGGAAAAGGGCATCCGCTCGTCCTCTTCATCGACAACCTGCAGTGGGCCGACCCCGCGACGGTGAACCTGCTCAGGCCGCTGATGGCAGGACAGGACTACCCGTACCTGCTGTTTATCGGCGCGTACAGGAATACTGAGACGGGCCCCGGACACCTCCTGTCCATGGCGATAGATGAGCTGAGACGAAGTCAGGCTCATATCCGGTTTATCCAGCTGGAAAACCTGTCGCCGGATGCGCTCAACCAGATAGTCTCTGATACGCTTCGCTGCGATCCCTCATTCTCCCGCCCTCTGTCCAACCTGATCTTCGAGAAGACCGGGGGTAACCCGCTGTTCGCTGTACAGTTCCTCCAGTCGCTGTATGAAGCCGGCCACCTCACCTTCAACTACGACCTGCGTCAGTGGGAATGGGACGTCGATCACATTCAGCACATGGGGATCACTGATAACGTGGTCAGGCTGGCGATGCAAAAGATCGAGCGGCTGCCCGAGAAAACGAGACACCTGCTATCGCTGGCCGCATGCATCGGAAACCAGTTCGATACCTGGACACTGGCAGCGGCAGCTGAGATGCCGGACCAGGAAGTCGAAGATCACCTCTGGCCGGCGGTCGAAGAAGGGCTGATCCTGCCTGTCGGGGAACCGATCTCCCCGGATCTGGGCGAGACTCTGCAGGCAAACGAGAGCCGGTTCGAGTTCCTGCACGACCGGGTCAGGAAAGCTTCCCTCTCTTTACTTCCCCGGCGGCAGCGAAAGCTCGTGCATGTGAAGCTGGGCCGGATGCTCCTGCAGAGTACCTCTGAAACAGAGCTTGAAGATATGATCTTCACCCTGGTCAGCCACCTCAACGAGGGCTTCCAGTACCTGGATAGCGCAGCTGAGCGGCTCCGGCTGGTCGAGCTAAATCTTTCCGCCGGGCAGAAGGCGAAGCGGGAGGCGGCTTATCAGGCAGCCATCTGGTACTTCAGCATGGGCATAGGGATGCTGCCTCCGGATAAGTGGGAGAGGTATCACAACCTGACACTTAACCTGTACATGGAGGCCATCGAAGCAGAATACCTCAGCCTGAACTTCGAAAGGGCTGAACTGCTGTCCAGCGAGGTACTGCAGCACACGGACGACGTGCTGGTCCGGGGGCGGGTGTACGAGCTGCATGTCATTTTCTACGCGACGCAACGGCAGGACGAGGAAGCTATCCAGGCGGGGCTGGAAGCGCTCGACCTGCTGGGGGTACAGCTCCCCCGGGAGCCTGGAGCGCTTCAGGAGTACTCAGCGCAGCTACGCCAGGAACTTGCCAGGAAAATCCCGCGGGTGGAGGACCTTGCCTACCTGCCCGCAATGACAGAAGCCCGGCAGCTGACGCTGATGAGGGTGATGATGAGCCTAGCCGCGCCTGCGTACAGGATGAATTATACCCTGCTCACGGCGCTCATCTCGATGATGGTCCTCATCTCTGTGAAGCACGGTAACTCGCCCATGTCGGCCTTCGCATACGGCTGGTATGCAGTGCTGCTATGCGGGCCGTACGGGGACGTCGAAACCGGCTACCGGTTCGGACAGCTTTCCCTGAAACTGCAGAGGCTGTACAAGGCAAGGGAGCATGAGGCGAAGATCAACTTCCTCTTCAACGTGTTCGTGAGGCCCTGGAAAGAGGATGCCCGGGACTCGCTTAAGACACTGAAAGAAGTCTCTCAGGCCGGCATGGAAACCGGCGACCTCGAATACGCTTTTGCCAGCGCGGTTCACTACAGCGGCTATCTCTTTTGCACTGGCGGACAGGTCGACGAGATCCGCAGGAGCGCGATTACATGCCTGGATACCATGGATCGGCTGAGGCTGGAGTTGCACGGCGATCTGGCCCGGATATGGGGACAGGCTGCGCTTAACCTGGCCGGCGAGGCCGCCGATCCACGGCATCTACATGGCAGGCTTCTGGACGAGACCACCGCCCTTGTCCGGTGGAGAATGGAAAAGAATTATTTCCCCGCCTTCTGCACCCTGTACTGTAAAATCCGGCTACAATACCTGTTCGGCGACTACAGGGGCGCGATCGAGTCCGCCGCATCCTGTGCGGAATATGAAAAATCCGGCGAAGGTTACCTGTACTACGCCGATTTTCTCTTCTATTATGCGCTGGCACTGCTGGCGTACTACCCGAACGCCGCGGAGCACGAGAAAATATGGCTTCTCGAGAAGGCGAAATCGGTCCTCGCTGACCTGAATAGCCGGGCCAGCCATTCGCCCCTGAACTTCAGTCATAAGTGTGATTTAGTAGAAGCCGAATTAGCCCGCGCGACCGGCGAGATAGGCCAGGCAGTAGCCCTGTACAGTCATGCGATCAGGGCCACCCGGGAAAACGGCTTCGTAAGCGAAGAAGCGCTGGCCTACGAGCTGGAAGCCAAATTTTACCTGTCTCTGGGCCGGGACGATCTCGCAGGGGTCAGCCTTCGCAATGCCACCGACTGCTATCGCATATGGGGCGCTTCACGCAAGGCTGAGAACCTCAAAGCACAGTACAAGTACCTGCTCGTCCGGGAACGCGCCGCTTCGCTGGACGCTGCGGCGATTATCGCAGCATCTCGCACTCTCTCCCAGGAGATCCGCCTCGAGCAGCTGCTGAACCGGCTCACGAGCATCGCCATAGAGAATGCGGGTGCCCAGAAGGGCATCCTGATGATGGTAAGAAACGCTTCGCTGTTCGTGCAGGCACGAGGCGTCATCGGTCGCCCGCAGGTCGAGACTCTCCCGGGACTGCCGATCGAGGAGAGCGGGGAGGTCCCCGTCTCCGTAGTCAACTACGTGGCGAGGACGAAGACGCCAGTCATGCTCAACGACGCGTGCCACGACAGCATCTACGGGTCGGACCCGTATATCTCGGAGCATCGTACCAGGTCTATGCTCTGTCTTCCTATCGTCCACCACGATGCCCTGTCGGGCATTCTGTACCTCGAGAATAACCTGGCCACAAACGTGTTTACCCCTGAGAACCTCGAGCTTTTAAAAGCACTGGCTTACCAGGCCGCCATCTCCATCGAGAACGCTCACGTCTACGATGCGCTGCGGGAGAGCGAATCCAGGTTCAGGACGCTGGCCGAGACCAGCTCTGCCGGCATCCTTGTCTACCGCCAGAAAATCCTCTACGCAAACCCGGCTACTGAGAAGCTCCTGGGCTACAGCGTCGAAGAGTTGCTGTCCATGGATATCGCAGAGATCGTCCACCCCGAGTTCCGGGAAAAGGTCAGGGAGCGGGTGAAGTGCCGGCTGAATGGCGAGGCCGTACCCACCCACGACGAGTATCCGATGGTCCGGAAAGACGGTGAAACGAGGTGGATCGATGTCTCCGTCACACAGTTCCAGTACCAGGGTCAGCCAGCCGGCCTGGGCATCCTGATCGACGTCACGGATCGCAAGCGGGCGGAGGAAGGGCTGAAAGCGGCCAAAGCACAGGTCGAGATGTACCTGGACCTGATGAGCCACGACATCACGAACCTGAACCAGATCGGCATCGGCTTCCTGGAGTTCGCCCTGAGCACCATGGACCTTGACAGGAGCAGCAGGGAACTAATCTCCAAGCCGCTGGAAGCACTGCAAAGCAGCACGAGGCTGATAGAGAATGTTCGGAAGCTGCAGCGAGTAATTGAGGGCGGCGTCAGGCACTACGAAACCGACGTCGACCAGGTGATCAGGGAACTGGTCTCGACCTACTCGAACCTCGTCGGCAGAGATATAAAGATCAACTACACCGGGTGCAAGTGCATCGTGATGGCCAACGAGCTGCTCACCGACGTCTTCTCCAACATCATCGGCAACGCCATCAAGCACTCTCTCGGCAAGCTGATCATCTCCATCACGCTGAAAAAAGAGGTGGTCGACGGGAAACCCTACTGTTACGTGTCAGTAGAGGACAATGGCCCGGGCATCCCCGACGAGCTAAAGGTGAGGCTCTTCAGCAGGTTCCAGAAAGGAAAAACCCGCACCAGCGGCAAAGGCCTCGGCCTATACCTGGTGAAAGTGCTGGTCGAAGACTACGGCGGCAAAGTCTGGCTGGAAGACTGCGTGGCCGGGGAGCACACAAAAGGCTGCAGGTTCGTGATCATGCTGCCTGCCGTCGCAGCTTCGGAGCAGCCCGGTACTGCCCTGCCGGGCTGAAGCGAACCTTACCGGCCTCACCGCCCGGATACTCCCGGCCTGGGTGCCCAGTCTACTTCCACTCGAGCCTTGCGCAACACTTTGTTTTTCAGGTAATATCCCGGCATCGCCACGTACCGGACAGTCGGCCTTACGAGAATTTTGGGGGGACGGTCCGCGAGATTGATGATCTCGTGCCTGATATCGTCAAAGGGCTCGCCCTTTTCGATCGGTATCTTTGCTACCCCTGCCTGCTCAAGCCTCTGCAGCAGGCTGGAATAAACGGTCACTATCCATCCGAACCCTTCTACGTTTTTACCTTCATACTGCCGGATGTAACCAGAAAGGCCGTCGCAGACCTCTATCAAGCTGAGTAGCTGTACCTCCAGGTTGTTGGCCATGCTGATCCTTTCTTTTTGTACCTCTTTCATATAACTCAAAAGCACGTCTCTGAAGCCTTGTGTCCTGGTCATGAGCTCCTGTGCGTACCTTTCTTCCAGACTCGACAGGCCGGCAGGTGTGTCTTTTCCCTGCGGGGCTACTGATCGTGCTGCTCTATCGTTCATCATTGTTCCTCATCCACCGCTACCAGCATACCTATTTTCCACCATTTGCTCAGCACTTATCACCATGTCCCGTCAGTCCGGAAGTTCGATGAACAGGGTCAAAGCCGCTGATGCCAGTATTCAGTTTAAATGGCAATGCTAATACTACGTGATATCTGAAATATTTTAATATACGACTGTAACAAGTTCGTCAAAAACGATAAATAAATTTTGTTGTACAACATCAAATACCGGGCGCTTCTCACTCGCAATGTATACGCAGGCAGCTGTTACCGCGCACATGTCTGCGTGACGTCTGACCGCCCATGTAAAAGTCTTTATAGGATGCAGCCTCCATTTTTTCCGCGATGAGCCACGTTTATCTTGGAAAGCTGACGCTGTTCTGGTGTGACGCCTGCAACGTGCCCGTGCTCGGCAAAAGGTGCGCGAAGTGCGGGAACGAGACGCGACGGGTAGAGGTCACGCCGCCCGGCGACATCAGGCCGGCCTTCCCCTTCGACGTCGATCTCATAAACCGGGCGATCGCCGATGGCTTCGGCCACGAAGGCATGATCCAGGATAAAGTTGTCGTGCTCAACAAGGCTCCGTACGAGGACCGGCTCGACGAGATCTACGTGGACGGCCGGATGTTCGGCGCCGTCAGGTTCGACCCGGTCAGGCTCAGGTGGATTTTCATGCCCAGGCCCTATGCGGCTAAACAGATGAAGCTGACCAAGGGCTTCGTGATCGCCGACAAAGGGGCGGAAAAGCCCCTGCTTGGCAGCTCCAACATGCTTGGCCCCGGGGTGGTCGGCTGTGACGAGTCTATCCAGATCGACGACGAGGTCATAGTACTGGTCAACGGCAGGCCGGTGGCTATGGGCAGGGCCAAGATGACGGGCGCCGACATGAAGGCCAGGAAAAAGGGTGTGGCGGTCAAGACCCGGTGGAACGGCTACGATGACCACGCCGTCCCGGCCGGGGGCCAGACCTGGGACGATGCGATAGCCGCTAACGCAAACTATATCGACGGCTTCGAGAGCGAAGGCATCAGCTTCGCGAAGAGGGTGGCTGCAGAGAAGAACCTGCCCGTCACTGTCTCGTACTCCGGCGGCAAGGACAGCCTGGCCACGCTGCTGATCGTGAGGAAAGCCCTGCCGGACTTCGATGTGATGTACATCAATACAGGGCTGGAGTTCCCTGAGACCACGGCCAACGTGCACGAGGTGGCAGAGAAGTACCAGCTGAAGCTGAAGGTGGCCGAGGCTGAGTCCTTCTGGGCAGCGGCCCCCAAGTTCGGGCCTCCGTCGGTTGAGGCACGCTGGTGCTGCAAGGTCTGCAAGCTCGGCCCGATCACCGACCTGATTGAGAACAGCTACCCTGAGGGCTGCCTTTCCTTCATTGGCCAGCGCCGGTACGAGTCCGAGGTCCGGGCGAAGAGCCTGCGGGTCTGGCAAAACCCATGGGTGGGCAACCAGATCAGCGCGTCGCCCATCCAGAACTGGACCGCCCTGCACATCTGGCTCTACCTGTTCCGGGAGAAAGCGCCCTACAATCCGTTATACGAGCGGGGCTTCGACCGGATCGGGTGCTGGCTGTGCCCGAGCGCCAGCCTGGCCGACTATGAATACGTCCGGCAGCAGCACCCCGAAATGTGGCAGCAGTGGGAGGCTTTCCTGCTGGACTACTGTAAAAAGGTAGGGCTGTCCCCCGGCTACGTGACCTACGGCCTCTGGCGGTGGAAGCGCCTGCCCCCGCAATGGGAGGAGATCCGCAAGGCTCTGGGTATCACGACTACTACACCTGAGGGTAAGGTGGAAGCCCTGGAGTTCAACGTCGTCTGCGGCCATCGCCCGTGCAAGGACGGCTCCGTGAGCGCCGAGGGCAGCTTCGACGCCCCGCTGGATCTGGAGAGGCTCGAAGTCATGCTCAGGCCGCTGGGCGAGATCAAGACCATAGACGGAGTCCTCTTCATTCCTTCCGCAGAGGGGAGCGTACAGGTCTTCGCCACCGGCACTGTAGTGGCCAGGGGCAAGGACGAAGCAGCAGTGGGAGAGACCATCCGGCTGGCCGAAAATGCCATCAGGAGAGGCATGCTGTGCACCGGCTGCGGGGTGTGCGTGGGCGCATGCCCCATAAACGCTATAACTAAGGAGAACCACAAAGCTAGCATCAGCGAGGCATGCAACGCATGTGGTGAATGTATCTCCATCTGCCCCCTCGTCAAATTCAGGAGAAGCGGAGGACAGTAAAGTGAAGATCGCGATAATCGACTATGGTGCAGGCAACCTGAACAGCGTGGCAAGAGGCCTCGCCTTCGTCGGGACGCCGGGCAGGATCACCGGCGATCCCGCAGAGATCGAGGCTGCGGACGCGCTCGTCCTCCCCGGGGTCGGAGCTTTCGAAGCCTGCATGCGCCAGGTCGAGCCGTTAAAAAAGGTCATCCTGGAGCGCGTCGATGCCGGAGTGCCTCTGCTCGGCATCTGCCTCGGCATGCAGATGTTCTACGAGGCCAGCGAAGAGAACGGCCGGCACGAGGGACTCAAGATTGTCCCCGGCACGGTATCCCGGTTTGCGGGAGGCCTGAAAGTCCCCCACATGGGCTGGAATTCGCTGTCCGTAGAGCGGGAGCATCCGCTGCTCAAGGGCATCGAGACTGGCAGCTACGTCTATTTTGTCCACTCGTACAGGGCTGAAGTAAGCCCCTGTACCGTGGCATCAGCGGACTATGGAGGGGCCTTTACAGCCATCGTCTCCAACGATGCCGGCAACGCCGTAGGCACCCAGTTCCACCCGGAGAAAAGCGGCCCTGTCGGACTAAGGATGCTTAAAAATTTCGCAGAGATGATTTAACTCTGGCCAAAAATGTAGTGCAGGTGTGTTAGTGAAGGACATATTATTACAGGCAGAGATCGCCATTTCGAGATTCTACCCCGACTACCGGAAGCTGGTAAAGTCGCTGATGGTGGGCGTGCTTGCCACGCTCGTCGACATGGCGATACTGTTCGCACTGGATCACTATGTCGGCCTCTTCTACATCATCGCGAAGATCATTTCCTATCACGTTGGCATGGGCGTGAGCTTCTACCTTAACAAGACCTTCACGTTCAGGAACACCTATGAGAAATACCACCATCAGCTGGCGTCTTTCGCGCTGGTAGCATACTCTCAGATGGCTTTAACGGTAGCCCTGCTATTCGTTCTGGTCCAGTTCATCTTCCAGAACGACGCGACTCTCTACGTCATGATCGCCAACGTCATTGTAGCCTTCATCGGCTTCATCTACGCTTTTACGATCAACAAGTCGGTGACGTTTAAGATATTCAAATAATTTTTTCGTTCCAGCCCAGATGGCCGTATACCGGTTCCTTCGCCATTGACGCTCGCCCGGCAACTGGATTAAAATATTTAGGCGCTGTCGATGCCCTTGAGCAGCGACGATAAGGTCTCAAAAGTAGACTTCACGATGAGGTATGCGCCGCCGATGTAGACTATGCTCTGCGGGGTCACGGGCAGCACTACGATGGAAAGGAAGGCTGCGGCCAGCAGGGCGGTGTCGCCTCTGGTGAGGAAGGCGGCCACTTTCTCCATTACGTTGGGGTTGACTTCGGACGAGTCCATCTCCAGCACGATGGTGCCTTTCTGGAATACTTTGATCCAGCTGGACTCCTCCGAGATCAGGATGGCCGTGGAGTTTGGCAGGCTTTCGGTGATGCCGCTGGCGGCGGCGTGTCTGGTGCCGAAGCCCGGCAGGGTGGTCGAGCGTAGCAAACGGGCGCCGAAGGCCACGAGCTCTCCTCTCGGGGTAATCAAAACAGAGCCGTCGATGGTCGCCAGCTTCTCCAGGACCACATTCATGCCCTTCTCGGTCACAGGATAAGCGGTGGTAAACTGCGGGTAGTGGGTTTCGAAAAGGCCGTCTATGTCAGCACGGTCGGCTATCACGATCAGGCCGCCCTCTCCGCTCTTGGAGATGCCCTTAGCGACGCCCAGGATTACGTCCATCACTTTTTCTTCCTGGACCTCACGCTCGTCGATAGTCACTGCTTCTGCTGCCAACGTCCGCCTCCGCCACTCAAAATTTCCTATGTCTTAGTGCACTTTGAAATATTAGTAGGTTATCATAGACTGGTGAGTACGCTTACTCGCCAGACGGGCTTGCTCGTCCAAGCAGGCCAATTCGTATTTTGTCCTTATCCTATAAAAGGAAATAGCATGCGACACAAGCAATTGTAGCTGCTTCGCATGCTACAATAGCTTGTGTCTTAGGCAATTGAAGCTTTGCTACGCACGCTCCAATTGAATGCGACACAAGCAATTGTAGCTGCTTCGCATGCTACAATAGCTTGTGTCTTAGGCAATTGAAGCTTTGCTACGCACGCTCCAATTGAATGCGACACAAGCAATTGTAGCTGCTTCGCATGCTACAATAGCTTGTGTCTTAGGCAATTGAAGCTTTGCTACGCACGCTCCAATTGAATGCGACACAAGCAATTGTAGCTGCTTTGCATGCTACAATAGCTTGTGTCTTAGGCAATTGAAGCTTTGCTACGCACGCTCCAATTGTATGAGCCGTAAGCAGTTGTGAAGTACTCTTAAATACCAAAAGGGTGGATATGCACTAAACCATGAAAAACAAGCTCGCCTTTGTGCTTGTCCTCCTGATGCTGCTGGCTTTGGGAGTCCTCGCCGGCAGTCTCGTCTACTCGACCATCCTTCTCGCCTCGGTGGTCAACTGGGTGCTGGTCAGAGAATGGATACCCCTGGCGTCGTACACACTGCTGGGTATCGTGGTGGTTATCACCATCTATTTTGCCGCCCGCTTTGTCGAGCAGAGCCGCATGTACCGCCTGCCGGAAGCCAGCGTGCGGAACCCGCTGCCGATGACGATCATCATCCCCACCCTGAACGAGGAGCGCACCATCGGGCAGTGCGTCGAAAGCATCATGAAGGCGAACTACCCCCACGACAGGCTGGAAGTGATCATCGCCCCTGAGGTCCGCCCGAGGTGCAGGGACTCGACACCGGAGATCGCTGCGGCGCTCTCCCGGAAGTACCCGTGTGTCAAGGTCGTTCCTAACGAAGGGCCCCACGCCGGCTCTAAGGCAGGATCGATCAATAACAGCCTCACCCATGCGACCGGCCAGATCATCGCCATCTACGATGCGGATCACACCATAGATAAGGACGCGCTGATCCGGGCTTCGGCCGAATTCATCATGGACCCGAAGCTGGACTGCATCGGCGGAAAGGTCATGGCCAGGAACATGGACTACAACCTCTTTACCACGATAACCGGCAACGAATCGACGGTCCTCAACAATTTCTCGAGGTTCATCTCCGACTTCCTGACAGGTAACCACTCCATCTATGGGTCGAACGTTTTCCTCCGGAAAACCGTGTTCGACCGCATCGGCGGCTTCGACGAGTCCAGCCTGACCGAGGACTGCGACCTGGGCATGAAGCTGATCAGGAAAAACTGCCACATGCGCATCGACTACACGATCAAAAGCTACGAGCAGCCGGCGCTTGGCCCACGGGACTGGTGGCACCAGCGCGTGCGGTGGACCCGGGGCAGCATGGGCGTCCTGCGCAAGCACCTCAAGCAGTCTGCAAAGGAGCGCATCAACCTGAAAACGCTCAACACGATCCTGCTGTACTCCCTGAGCACCGGAGGGCTGCTGTTCAGCGTCATCCTGATGGGCTTCCTGGGGTTCATGCTCTACGTCAACGTCGTGCCCCCCATAATCCTGATCGCGCTTGTATTACCGCTGGCCATCCTGTTCGCTGCCGAGTCCATCCTCCAGCTCGAAGAGGGGAGGGGAAGCATCTCCGACATCCTGCTCTCTATCTTCGTCCGGCCATGGATCATCTTCGCCTACTCCCTCGTAGGCGTATACTCAGTCGTGCTCGAAGTGCTTGACGCCGAGCGCGACTGGGAGGAAAACAAGCGTATTTGACCGCCAGAGATGCCCGGATCATTCTGTGGGCAGTGCTATCCGCCATTTACGTGGTATCAAGCTAATTCTCCCGCGGGTAGAAACTGGAACCATGTACCAGATGCGCAAAGCCGTGGATGTGAACAGCAACGCCCCTGAATTCGCCGCGAGAGACGTCCGAGGCACTGAGTTCAACATCGCTACCTTTAGAGGCCGAAACAACCTTGTCATCTTTTTCTACCGCAACAGCCGGTGCCAGACCTGCCGGGAAGAGCTGAAAAACCTGGCCGACTACTATGGCTACATCTCTCAGCAGGACGGGGAAGTAGTCGCCATCAGCACCGACAACCTCGACGAGGCGAAGAACCTGGCCGTAGACTTAAAACTGCCCTTCCGGGTGATCAGCGACCCGGAGCACAGGATCGCTGACCTTTACGGCGTCTTCGACACGACGACCGATACTGCTTATCCCGCCCTATTCCTGATTGATAAAAACGGCGTAGTACGCTACCGCAAGATCATCGAAGGGCTCAACGACCTGGTCCCCGGCAGCGACGTCGCCAACAGGCTCCGCGACATGGGGCCAGGCATGGGCTCACACGGCGGGTTTAACCCGAGGCCGTCGCCATAGGCGATGAAAAGTTCCCTAAAATAAATGGTTCAGGCGCTGAAGCGCCTTGATCATTATCTACTTTTTAATATTCTCGTTCATATACCGCCCGCTATACCCTTCCTGCTCTGAACTGAGATGCATGAAGATGAGTTGGATGGCCCTGGTATCCTTTTTCAAGAAGAGGCCCTGCTCGTTGTGAACGACCAGGAGCGCCTCGCTTCTGCCCCGGTAGCCGGCGTCCCAGATGGCCGTCTCCACGGTGGCGCCCATGCGGAGCAAACTTGACCTGGGCCGGGCAATGGCGCACATATCCTTAGGAATGCTGACGATCTCGTTGAACACGATTTTATAGCAGCCCTTCGGCAGGAAGAGCCAGCCGTCCGAATCCCATTCGAGCCGCTGGTATACGGGCAGCTTTCGGTCGGCGTTGTCGAACCCGATACGCCCGGGGCCGTCGAAGGCTTCTATATGTTCTACTGTCAGCTCCAGACCATTCACCTGTGTCTGGGCATCAGCATCTATGGCGCCCTCAATCAGTCCCTTTCTAATGAGCCCTGAGAGCTCTGTCTTGCCGGGGATCATCAACAATCACACCCTCGTCGAAAGTTCTCACGAACGGCTTAATGTCCAGCACCGGGGTGCCGTCAAGCGCGTCCAGCCCCTCGACGGCCAGAGTATTGCCTTTCCGCTCGATAAGCTTTACTACCGTGACGCCGATCGGGTTCGGCCGGAACTGGCTCCGGGTGTTGAAAACGCCGGTGATAGGGCGAGACTCGTCGCCACGGGGGTGAAGCCTGAGCCGGTATCCTGTTGAGCGGTCGAAGTAGAAGATCACGGTGATCAGCTCGTTCTGCTCTATGTCCATGAGGCCGTCGGCATATTCCTCATCGATCACGATCTCGGAGCGCATGTGCCGGAATTCATCGGAATGAGTATCCTGTCCCGCGTCATTATTTATGTAGCCAATGGGGGTAAGCGTCATCCGGTCCATACTAAAGGGATAGGACATGCGGGTATATAAACAGAAAGCTGGTAAAATGCCTATTATTGCCCTTATATCCGGACAATTGAGTTCGCATCGCAGATTTCTCCCGTCATCGTTAGTTTAGAGATATAGAAATAAAGGCCTGGTTAGTTATAGAATCAGCCTGATTTACTCTTGTAGCCTAAGTAGTAATTACCAAGTTACCGGTGATATCATGAATGCGATTAAAGCTGGCATCTCTGCAGGAATATTAGGTATTGTGTTAATTGTTGCCAAACTATTTACCATGATGCTTCTAGTCAAGGCATTTCCTGTCTCCGAGATGGGATTCATCGGGCTGGCTACCACACTGTTATGTTATGCCGTACCGGGCGCTTTGGCCGGTATATTTGCGTCTCGCCATGTCATGAGTACTAAGGAGTCTCTGCTACCTGGGCTGATCGCCGGCGGAATCGTAACTTTTGTAAAAATACTCATAGCGGCCAGTATTATCTTCCCAGTAATAGGCGGTGAGCACGGGAAGGACTTAGTTTTACCCATGCTCATTAGTATTCTCCTCCAGGCACCCTTCACTATTGTGCTTTGCGGCTTGTGCTCTGCACTGGCAGTTTTTTTCACCAGGGAGCTCTACTGGAGTATTCCAGCGCGTGAGCAGGACCCTGATCCTGCAGCGCTAAAAACTTTATACGATGAGCTATGGAAAGATGCGACGACCCTGGTTATCGACATGAACCGGAGCATCAGGGTTTACCTGTTTGGAGGGGTCCTGATGCTGATCTGCGGTCTGGTAATCCTCGGGATGGGGCTTGCCGGCTGGCAGTATCTCAGCCCTAGGGGAGGCGCAGCATCAGATTATGTCATCGTAATCGGCGAAATCGCCGGCGGCTTGATACAGATAATCATCAGCCCATACCTACTATACTGGTACTACAAGCTGAAGAAGCGCTATTCAAGGCTTATTCAGATGGAAAAAACCCTTGGAGCCTGATGGATGACCCGGAGCAAATCGCCTCCGCCCTCAAAGGCTGCGGAGAGACTCATGGAGTACCTTGACATTATCAAAATGGCGCAGGATCAGCGTGGCAAGGCGCTCTGGTACGATATATACCGCAGGGCAGGCAATCAGTATCAGACAGATAGCATGATCCAGTACCTGCAGGATAATGGTCTCATAGGCGGCAACAAGGAGGAAGGCTACCATATGACTGAAAAAGGCCATACCTGGCACGACATCCTGAAGAAACACCGGGATCTTGTGGGAGTGCTAACGCGAGAGCTTAGCGGAGATCGTAGAAAAGAATGGTGATTCTCCTGAATGTTCATTTTCTACGCGTATTAATTTAATATTGCCAGCCGCGCCAATCGGGTTACTAAATCGCATCATGTCGGTATCAAGAAGTTTTTAAACGATCGGAGGCTAACTATAACCCGTATGGCAGGCAAGGACCGGATATTCCGGGTGAAAAGATATGGCACGGCAGGCAAGCTCATGTATTCGCTGGCTGCCGTAGGCCTGCGGCTATCCCGTGTCCCTGTCATTGGCAAGTTCTTTGATATTGTAGCTTCCCGGCACAGGCTCAAGGTCGTCACTGTGCCCGTGGAAGCAAAGTTCAGCCGCAACCCGGCAGTACTCCACATTGACGCTGCTAAGGCGCTGGTCGAAGCCTCTTCCTACATCGTCCGCACCGACTGCATGTGTCGGGAAAGCCAGCAGTGTACTGAGTACCCGATCGATATCGGCTGCTTATTTCTGGGCGAGGGCGCCCGAAAGATGGGCCGGCATAATAAGGTGCGCCCGGTGACCCGGGAAGAAGCGCTCGCCCATCTCGAAAGGGCGCGCGAGGCAGGCCTTATCACAAACGTGATCTGGTCCTCGCTGGAACTGGCCGCCATGGGCGCAGACCCCGCACACACTGTCGAGCTTTGCTCGTGCTGTCCATGTTGTTGTCTCGCCTTCAAGACCAGGAATGCATCTGTGGCGTTCCTCGACGGGATTGCAGGCTTCGGAGTGTCCCGCATCACCAGCGTGGACGACTGTACCCGGTGCACAAATTGTGTGGGCGTATGTCCCTTCAAAGCCATCCGGCTGGACGACATCGTCGAGGGCCCGGTCATCGACGAGAGGCGGTGCAAAGGCTGTGGCCGTTGCGAGGTCGTATGCCGGCCCGGAGTCATCAAAATCGTGCCCTTCGAGCCTGCTAAGAGCGCAACCCCTCTACCAGGCACAATGTACCTGGAAGAGTTCCTCCAGAAGGTCCGGTAGCGCAAAACCCGGTGTTATCTAGTCACCCCTGTTACTTTTTAATGTTCATTACTCGTACACTGTTGTCTATGTGCGGTGAGATAGCAATACGAACGCTGCGCTGTGCAAAACCTCACAGATTCCACGGATTGAGACAGAATCCACAGATTACGACCGATTGCACAGATAAGCAAAAATGTTCTGATCGAGTACTCTTATGATTGCAATCGGTATTCGAATAGTATTAGAGTATTCTTTCTGTGATATCGTGTAGTAATCCGTGGATTCAGCAGAGAAATCTGTGGAATCAATCTGAATCTGTGGTATCTGTGAGGATTGGCACAGCGCAGCGTTCGACATGCTGTCTCGGGAGAGCCTGCACAACCGGGTAACGCATAGCGCAGTGTTCGTTCTGCAATCTCCACAGTTATTTCTTCTTCTCTACAGGGCGTTTTACTATGGTATAGAGGTTCCTGCGGTAGATGAAAGCTACCAGCAGGGCTACAGGCACGGCGATGAGGAGGATCGCAATGGCGATCGCATATATCCAGATTTTGGCCCACGCCGTCTGTCGGGCGTTCCAGCCTCCGGTGAGCTCTGCTGTCTTTTGGCCCGCATCTGCGCTGACTGAACTTAGCTTTAGCTGCTCCTGCCGGACGTTGTCGAGCAGGTTTTTGGCATAGCCCTTGAGGTTGAGGACGTTTTCCTGGTAGTCCTCCGCAACGCCGAACAGATATTCAGCGTATTCCTGAAGGCTGCCTCCTATCAGTGGCACGTAAGCCAGCAAACCTGTCGCCCACTGCTGGATAAAGGCCAGGAAATCTCCGACGTCCGACATGTTGTCCAGCGCTCCCTGGACTTTCGCTATTTGGTCCTCCATGACGTCGAGGTCCGTCGTCGTATGCGTAATATCGTCCTGCAGCTCAGGGTCAGCGTAGCCTGTGCCGTTCTTTATTTCCTTCGACCTCGAGATGATCCCCGGCAGGCGTTCGTTGGCTTCGACGGTTGCGTTGCTGAAGTCGTTCAGCTGGTTGTTCAGGTTGTTGATGAGGATGACCGCGCCTTCGTACCCGGCGTTGGTGCTGTTGACGGTGCCGGTGATGAGGCCGATGGCGTACTCGTTGGTGATCCCGTACTTGTTCAGGCTCCGCTTCAGGTTGAGATTGTCGATGATGCTGTTCGAAAGGTTGGCGAGAGGCGTCACTGTGTTACGGATGTTCCGGGTGTCGTCCCTGATGATCTCGAGCGCGGCGATGTCTTAGTTTTCGAGCGACTGGATCGACTCAGTCCACGCCACGGCCTTCAAAATCGACTTAGCCTGGCTAGAGTTAGCCACTTTCGTGCCGTTTTCCGCCAGGACTTCGATGCCTCCGGCCAGCGGCAGATAGTTTTTGTATTCCACGATGTAGTACCGTCCGTCCTCTGTGGTGATGATCCGGGAGATCTGTACATCGCGATCGAACGGCACGCCATACTGTCCGGCGGCCTCGAGGGCGGCAGCGTCCAGCGCCGGATTTGGTGTCGAGTTCAGGAGCTTCGGGGATGTTACGCCGGCGGCATACGCTGAGACAGGGTCGGCATAAGCGGGAGCAATGGCTGCCAGAAGGATAACGAATAATGTGATCACTGCGCAGATTCTAAAGCTATTTTTGCCTGTCATCATAGTTGCTCCTTCGGGCGATATCGACTCCAGCTACAGGGCCTTCGCCGATTGAATTGTAAATCCTATGTTATAGAAATATTTATTATATACTTGCTGATGGAGCGGCTGCTGATCTTAGAGTAAACGGGACATTAAATCTTCCTTGCTTGATTTTATTGATAGCCCGCGCTCTCAGCGCAAGAAAAAGAAAAAAGAGTTTTTTATTGTTTGGACGCGAAAGCGAGGTTGCCGTCGACCTTGTTGATCTTGGCTTTGACGATCTCCCCTGTCCTGGCGTTGGGGATGAAGATAGTGAACTTGTCTACCTTGGCGATACCGTCGCCCTTTTTGCCCTGGGTCTCGATCTTGAACTCGTAGGTCTTGCCTTCCTCTATGGATGCCACGGCTTTGACAGAGGCCATCTTAGACCTTCTCTTCTGGATCGAGCGCTGGGCTCCGCAGGCATCGCACTTGAGAGTGGTAACCCGGTCATACTTGACCAGCTTAGTGTCAGGGCGGCCGCATTCTGCGCACCTTACGTACTCTCCGACGTACTCGTCCACCAGGGAACTTATCTGTTCAGAGGTGAAACGTCCCTGCAGGACAAGCCTGTTGCCTTCGACTTTGCCCGCGGTGCCCATTTCCTTGAGCAGGAATTTCAAAAAGTGGTCCTGCTCCCTGTTCAGGGTGTCGCGGATTTCTTCGAAATTGTCCCAGACGGTGGTCCGGCCCTCGATAAAAGTCTTCGGCTTCGGTACATTAAAGCGCTCTCCGCTCGCGTTGGGGTTAGGCGTTTTGGAGATCGCCCTGCTTAATAATGAGTCGTATCCTTCCATTGTTACACACTTTGGTTAGAGTAGCTTATGGGCGGGGTATTTAAAAAGGTTTTGGTAAAAAAAGAGCTCCGGGCACGACCCTTTTATAGTGTACACTACTCGCTTCAGTTTACGAAGTATAAAGAATAGAAAAAGAATCTGGCGGCCGTCAGGCCGCTTACTTAACGAGCTCTGCGCCCTTCTCGACGACGACCCTGTAGGGGGTCGGGAGCTTGTGGCCGGCACGCCTCATGGCTTCCTTGGCCTTCTCGAAGTTGGCGCGGTTGACCCAGATGGTGAAGACGCCCTGTCCCTCGTAGACGCGGGCTGCGGTGCCGACGGCCTTGCCGAAAGCCCTGCGCATGCCGTCCGATACACGGTCTGCACCTGCGCCGGTTGCCTGCTTGTTCTCCCTGAGGACCTGGTGTGGGTAGACCCTTACCTTGAACCTGTAGTTGGTCTTGCCGACGTCGTTCAGGAGGTACCTGTTAGCAGAGATGCGGGCTGCCTCGAGGGCATCGTGCCTGATCTGGCAGGTCTCGTTGACGACGAGGGTGACTGCGATGGGTAATTCTTCAGTGAGGTTGCCCATATCGAACTGGGCTACCTTGACACCCGGGACACCGCCCATGTATTCACGCCTGGTGTAGGCCGGGCCCGAAAACTTCTTGTACATTCTTCCTGGTTTTCTCGCCATAATCTGATCTCCGTTGAAATCTATGAGTATTAGTTGCGGTCTTAAAATGACTTTGGGTATTATAAATGTTATGGCAGATCAGGCAGCTTTTAAAAATATAAAAGTTATCGCCTGATCCATCATATCTTGATCATTTCGTTCATCTGTTTCATAATATGCTTGATGCGCTCGACCGTTTCTTTGTCCCGGGCGAGCTTGTCGCCGACGGACGCGTCGAACTTTGCCTGCGAGGCCTTGAGGTCTTCAGACATGCGGGCGATTTCGGCTATGGTAGAATCGCTGATCTCCTGGATACTGGCGGCTGCCGATTCGCTAATCTTCTGCAGCTCTTCGACCGATGCCTGGCTGATGACCCTGGCTTCTTCTATCGATGCGGCTGTCGTAGCTCTGACTTCTGCAATCGTAGCCTCGCTGGTCTTCCTTACATCGTCAACGGATGCCTGGCTGACCTGTTTTACATCGTCAACAGATGATTGGCTTATCTGCTTTACCTTGTCGATCGATGTCTGGCTGAACTTCCCGACCTCTGCCACGGCGGTTTCACTGATCTGCCTGACCTCTGTCACGGACGTCTGGCTGATCTTCCTCATGTCTTCTGCCGTTGCTTCGCTGATACTCTTGAGATCGGCAATCGAGGCTTCGCTGATCTTCCTGACGTTCTCTGCGGCGGTGTCGCTGACGAGCTTGATATTCCTGTTAGCGGCCTCAATCAGGGCGTTCAGCTCTGCTGTCCGTGCATGGACCTCCGAGCTCTCCCTGGCGATCTGATTCATGATCTCTGTGTAGCGCTGGTTGAACTTCGCTTCCCACTCCTCGACCCTCCGCACGAACTCTGTGTTGCGGGCCTGGGCGTCGGCTTCGATCCGGTGAAGCTCTGCCAGTCTCTCATCGATGGCCATCACGGCTTCGGCGGCGACTTCCGAGCGGCTGAGGACGTATTCTCCGGCTTTCAGCAGGCGGATCTCGTCCTCGGCGAGCTCGTAGTTGCCCACGTCTGCCCGCCGCTCGTAAGAGTTGCTGTCGCTTCTCTCTTTGTCCAGCCGGGCGATGAGTTGCCGCTCTCTCGAAATGTAGCTCTCGAAATCCATGGCGACACCTCTATGCCCTGATCAGCTCGTTCATCGTCTTCATGATCTGCTTGATCTTCTCGGTGTTCTCCCTGTCGGACTCAAGCTTCTTGTTGATGGATTCCTCGACTTCCTTCTGAGTGCTCTTCAGCTGGGCCAGCGCTTCGTCTCTGACCGAGATCAGGGAAGCCTTGCCAGTGTTAACTGTGTTGATGACCTCGTCCCTGGACTTGAACATCGATTCCAGCGTGGTGTCCTTGGTGTTGTTAGCCGCGGAGATCACTACATCTCTGGTATCCAGGAGCTTCTTGATGGTCTCTTCTCTGGTGCTCCTGATGCTGTCCAGGATTTCGTCCCTCGTCTTGGCCATCGACTTTTCTGCCACGATCCGGGCGTTCTCCGTCGACGACAGCACGATGGACTCGGTCTGCCGCAGGGAGACGATGAGTTCGTCCTTGACCTTGTACATGCCTTCGATGGCTTCCTTCTTCTGGGTATCGACGATGCCGTGGAGGCTGTCTCTCTCCTGCTTGATCATCGCCGATATCTCGGTCTTGGCCTTGTTGACCGCGGCCCCGGTCTCCTCGCTTACGCTGCCGACGATCCTGGCGACTTCCTCCCGGGACTTGCGGGATGCGGAGTTGAGCTCCGCCGTAGTCTTCAGGATCTCGTCTCTGGTAGCGCTGACGTCGGTGAGCACCTCGTTTCTGGCGTTATAGAGCGATTCCCTGGCAACGTCCGCTGCCTTGATCGATTCGGCCGTCGAGTCCTTGATCGACTTGACCGTCTCTGCCTTCAGGCTGGCCGTGGATTTCAGGACGTCGCCTCTGGTCTCCTCCATCTGCCTTATCGCATTCTCCCTGAGGCTCACGACGTGCTCGGTGAGGTCCGACCGTGCAGTTTCCAGCTCCTTCAGGGCCGTGCTGCTGGTCTCCTCGATCCTTCTCGCAGATGCGGCGCCGGTCTCTTCGAGTTCTCTCAAGGCCGTAGTGCTGTTATCCTCTATCTGTTTCAGGGTAGAGTCTCTGGTCTCTTCGAGTTCTCTCAGGGCTGCAGTGCTGTTATCCTCTATCTGTTTCAGGGTAGAGTCTCTGGTCTCTTCGAGTTCTCTCAGGGCTGCAGTGCTGTTATCCTCTATCTGTTTCAGGGTAGAGTCTCTGGTCGTTTCCATGTCCCTTATAGTGGCACGGCTGGTCTCTTCGAGCTGCTTCAGGGTGATATCCTTCGTCTCTTCGAGCTGCTTCAGGGTGATATCCTTCGTCTCTTCGAGCTGTCTGATTGCCGTGCTGCTGGTCTCTTCCAGCTGGCTGGTAACCGAGGCACGGGTTTCGTCCAGCTGGCGGAGCAGGGATGCCCGGGCATCTTCTACCTGCCTGGTAGCTGCCGAGCTCACTGCGCTGATCTCTCTGACCGCTTCCACTCTGCCATTCTCGATCTGGGTGGTCGTCTTGACGCTGACATCCTCGATCCTCTCGATCGTCATGGCGCTGACGCTCTCCACCCGCTCTACTGCAGATGAGCTCACGTCTTTGATCTCGGTGATCGTCTTGTTGCGGATGTCGTCCAGGTCGCTGATAGTCCTGGAGCGGGCATCGTCCAGCTCTCTCTTGACCGTAGTGCGGATATCCTCGACTTCGGCGGATACCTGGGTCCGGACCTCTTCCATTTCCCTGGTGACCTCCGACCTGGTCTCCTCGATGTCGTGCTTGACCTCCGTCCTGGTGCCCTGGATTTCCCTGGTGACCGTGGAACGGGTTTCCTCGAGTTCCTGCATCAGGCTGGTGCGGGTGTTCTCCAGCTCGCTGGTGAGGGTTTCCTTGGTATCCTCCAGCTCCTTCAGGAGATCCTTGGCCTCGCGGCTCTGCTGGGCGATGCTGGCCTCTACCTCGCTGACCTTGGTGATCAGTTCGCTCTCGGCCTCCCGGACCCGGGTGATCATCTCCACCTCGATCTTGTTCTCGAGGTTGCGCTCCATTGCGTTCAGGTTGTCCTCAAGCGCCCGGTAGCGGTACTCGATGTTGTTGAGGTTGATGAACTCCTTGCGGATGGCCGCGAGTCTCTCGTCCAGGTCGGAGAAGGTCTTGTTGACCTGGTCGATCTGGGCTTTCAGGTACTGGCCCGACTTGATGAGCTTGGCTTCCTGCGGGGTGACCCTCTCGGACTCCTCGCTGAAGCTGTCGAGAGTCTTCTTGACGGCGTTCAGCTCGTCCTTCTGATCCCCGATGATCTCGCGGATAGTCTTGATATCGTTAGTGTACAGCCTGAATTCGTCCTTGAGGCGGAGGATCTCCTCCCTGCCCTTGGCGAATTCCCTTGCCTGCTTTACATCTTCGGCGAACTTTTCCACCATGCCCTTGATCGACTTCAGCTCACTCCGGTAGTCCATGACTGCCTTGCTAAGCGAGTTCACCTGCTCCATGCTGTCCCTGAGCTTGTTCAGGTCGTCACGGTAGCCGTCGAAGGCCCTGATGTCAGACCCGAAGGCTTCCTTGAAGTCGGCCATCTCGGTCCTCGTCATCTCTCTGATCGAGGATACGTCTGCCCTGACCGAGTCCCTTAGCGTGTCGACGTCGGTTGTAAGAGTGTCCTTCACCCTGCCGATGTCTGCCGACAGCGACTCTTTCACCTGGCTGATGTCTGCGGATGTCGAAGCTTTGATCTGGTTGATCTCCGCCATGAGTTCGCTCTTTGCGTCAGCGACCTCGGCTGTCAGGGCTTCTTTCACCTGGCTGATCTCGGTGGTCATTCTGGCCCGGTCAACATCGTTGAGCGAGGCTCCCTTGAGGCCTTCGATCTCCGCATAAGTGGTGTCTCTGACTGAGTCCACGCTGGACTTGACGATTTCTATGCTGTCGGACATTCTCTGGATGTCCGCTGCCATGGTGTCTCTGACTGAGTCCACGCTGGACTTTACAATCTCTATGCTATCCCTCGTAGATCCGATTTCGGACGACATCCTTGATATGTCGTCTGTCATGCGCTCAACGTCGGCCTTAACGGATTCTACGCTGGCTTTCACCGTCTCGAGATCTGTGGTCAGCGACTCGCTGGCTCTGGTGACATTCGCCGACACTCTCTCGATGTCGGCTGCCGTCGAAGCCCTGACCGAGTCCACGCTGGACTTGACGATCTCTATACTGTCATTCATCGTTCCGATATCCGACTTCACGGCTTCTATGTCAGACGACACCCTTGTGATGTCGGACGACATCCTGGTGATGTCGGACGACATCTGTGTGATGTCGTCTGACATCCTCATAATGTCGGACGCCATGGACTCCCTGACCTTGGTGATGTCCGCGGCAACGGATTCTCTGGCATATTCCTTGATCGATGACAGGTCGGATGCGATCGATTCCTTGATGTGGGCCATGTCGGGGATGGTCGCCTTGACTGTGGCGATCTCTGCCATGACCGAAGACATGCCGGTATTCAGGGCATCCTTCGAGGCATCCAGTGCTTCCCTGACGCTGGCTATGTCGGATGATATGGCTGCTTTTACAGATGCGAGTTCCTCGGCGTTGCTGTCTACCCTGCCGGTGATCGCATCTACAGTCGCCTTAAGCGACCTGATCTCTTCTTCGTAGCCTGCTATGGCTGCGGTGATTGACTCGATCTCTGCGTTGTTCTTCGACTCGCCGATCTCTATGATGTTGTCCCGCAGCGAGTTGATCTTGCTGTCGAGGATAGTAATGGAGGTCTTGATCTGCTCGACGCTTCCGGACTGCTCCGTCCCGGCGCTCTTGAGCGCTTCGATCGCCTGTCCGAACTCGTTGAGCCTGGCGGTGATCGCCGAGGTTTCGTGCTCGATGCCTTCGGACTTTGCCTTCGAGGTGCTCAGACTCTCGGAGACGCTGGCTACAGTGTTACTTACTGCAGCAATCTTCTCGTCATAGCCGGATACAGTGTCTTTCAGGTCTTTGATCTCTACTGCGAGCGTCTCGAGGACTTCCCTTTCCTGTTCGATGTAGTCCTCGAAGCTGATGTCCTTGAGTTTGCTGATCTCGTCCTGCAGCGCGATGATTGTCTGGCGCTGGGTGTCGATCATGGCCCGGTTCTCGCTGATATCGGCCTCGTATTTGCTGAAGTTCGGCAGCTCCGGGAGCTTTACCTCTTCCTTCGGCATGGCTGCCACGGCTTCGGCGGCTGCCGCCGCCGCTGTCGCCTTGATCTTCTCGAGGTCCGGCTTTTCGGCCTCGAGCTTCTCGATCTCTGTCCCATGTTTCTCTATCAGGGCTTGCATGCTGGCGACTTTCAGGATCAGCTCCTCGTTCTGTTTTGCGAGGTTCTCGTTCTGCTGCTTAAGCTCGCTCCTGAGAGCTTCGATTTCACTGCGCTGCTTCTCGAAGTCTGCGCTCTGCTTTTCGATCAGCGCTTTCAGCTCTTCCACTAAAGCGGGGTCCGGCTGCAGGGCAGGCCTGGCTTCCCCGATGGCCTGCTCGGCCTGGGCGGCTGCCGGCTTGACCGGCGCTTCCCTGATCTCTATCTTTTCTGGCGCTTTGGCCGGGGCTGAGGTTGGGGCTGGGGGCTGTGTGGGTTGGGATGAATGTAATATGTTAGGCTTCAAAATAGGCTTCTGCAGTGGCGGCACCGACGGCCTGACCGGCGGCTTCTGTGCAGGTGCTTTTTCGATCTTCTCTACTTTCTCCGGCATTTTCTGCGGAGCAGCCTGCGGCTTTGGGATCTGGGTCTTGCCAGCGGGTGCAGGCATCCTTTCAGCCGGCTTCTCAGGTGCCTTTCCGGGCTTAGCCTCTGCCTTTGCAGGCTCAGCTTTCGTCGAAGCCTCCGGCCTGGGAGGTTCGCTCTTCGAAAGTATAGACTGGAGTGTTTCGAGTTCTTTCTTCAGCCGTTCGTCGTCTTCTTTCGTTTTTGCCGGTTTTGACTCGTCTTTCTTCGGTTTTCTGTCGAATAAACCCATTATGAATCCCAACCTTGGTTATTTCGCTTTTAAAGCTACCGTTAATATTCAAAAATTCTTTGATATATACTTTGTTATATTTCCTGTAGCTATACTTGCATTACCTTAGTTATTATACATTATAACTTTTTGTGTCCCTGTACTGGCGTTAATGGTAAAAACGCATGACCAGCGGGGGTAAAAGAGCTTATTACGGTACGAGCGCTACTTCTGGCCCCCGCGAAAAAAGTCTTCGTTATCCCTTTTCATGGTAGACAGCGCACGATTCTACGAACTTGCCCGAGAATGGCACGTACGATGCTGCGTGTAAGTGGGTGTAGGTGGCGAGGGTGTTGTCTGACATGATGCCGTCGAGGCCGTTGTGGATTCCCGTGCCCCTGTCCAGCCTGCATGCGAACCTCGCGTTCGAGGCCAGGTCGGTGATGACCGAGTGGTGGAACTCGTGGCCTTTGAACAGTGCCCCTTCCTGGCCGATGGGCGTATCCATCGCGAAGCGGCCCGATACGTAGCCTATGGTGCGGACGTGCTTCATCGAGGCGACGCCTTCGAACACGCCTGCCATGTCATGGCGGGAACCGTCCTCGGTCTCCAGGCTCTTCATAAGGTACATGAGCCCTCCGCACTCCGCGTAGATGGGCATGCCCCGCCTGGACGCTTCGAAAATAGACTTCCGCATAGCTTCATTCTGGGCCAGCTCTGCGGCGAAAACCTCGGGGTAGCCTCCCCCGATGATCAGTCCGTCGACTTCCGGTATCCCGGCGTCGTTCACCGGGCTGAAGTGGACAATCTCGGCGCCGCGGCACTGGAGCAGGTCTATATTATCTTTGTAGTAGAAGTTGAATGCCTCGTCGAGGGCAAGGCCGATGCGGACTCCTCCGGGATTTTTCCTGACAAATATGTCCGGTTTTGGCTCCCTCAGGGGGGGTGCCCCGGCGGCGATTTCGACGATGCGCTTCAGGTTCAGGTTATCCCTGATGGTCTCCTTGATCTTTTCCAGCTTGGAGTCGAAGCCCTCGACTCTGGACGCGCCCTCCCGCGCAGGGATCAGGCCTAAGTGGCGCATGGTCAGCTTCATCGAGTTGCTTCGGGGGATGGCGCCCAGCACTTCTACGCCGGTGTACTTTTCGATGGCCATTCTTGCTTTTTCAGCATGGCGCTCGCTGCCGATCTTGTTGAGGATGACGCCTCTGATGTTGACGCCCCTGTCGAAGTCCCGGTAGCCTTTGACGATGGCTGCGGTGCTCCGGGTGATGCTCTGGGCGTCGACGATGAGGATGACCGGTGTCTTGAGGACCTTGGCGATCTGCGCAGTAGAGCCCACGTCGGACAGGCTTTCCAGGCCTTCGTACAGGCCTCTGACGCCCTCTATTATAGAGATGTCAGACCCTTCCGAGGAGTGCACGAACGCCTCGGCTATAGCTTTGTCCGACATCAGGTAGCCATCAAGGTTGCCGCCTTGCTTGCCGGTGATCATGGAGTGGTAGCTGGGATCGATGTAGTCCAGTCCCACTTTGAAGGGCTGGACTGTCTTCCCCTGCTCTTTGAGCAGCGCCATAATGCCTACGGAAATGGTCGTTTTTCCCGCGCTGCTCCTGTCGCCGGCCAGGATGACCCTCGGTATTTTTATCATAATAGTGTCAGTTCCCTCAGGTATGCGTCTTCTAATGCTTCTGGAACCTTATTATCCTTTTCCATTAAAACTTTCGCTGCGAGACCTCTGTAAATTGAAGCGGTCCCTGAGTCAGGGCTTGCCTCTATGACGGTCTTCCCCTCCCGCTCGCACTGCTGGACGATCCGGCTGCGGGGAATGTATGACAGCAGCGGCACGCCCAGCGCGTCCGCAAACCGTCCGACGATCTCTTTTTCGTCCGCCGCCTCCCGCTCGTTGCAGATGATGCCGCCGAGCGGAGTCCTGAGGGTGTTGAGGCCCCGGCATATGTTGTTCGCCGCATACAGGGGCATGTACTCCCCGGAAGTAATAATATATGCTTCGCTGACCATCTTTTTGGTGATGGGGACGGCGAAGCCTCCGCATACGATGTCGCCCGGCACGTCGAAGATCAGGACATCCGCCTCTTTCATGAAAGTCGAATTCTTCATGAGCACATCGACAGCAACAATGATGCCCCTGCCGGCACAGCCGATGCCGGGCTCGGGGCCGCCCACTTCGGTACACCTGACGCCGCCGAAGCCTTCGAAGACCACGTCTTCTTCTTTAATACCATCGATCTTATTCTTCCGCTCCCTGACCGTGTCCATAATAGTGGGGATGCGGCGGCCGCCGAGCAGAGTAATAGAAGAGTCACTCTTGGGATCGCACCCGATGAGCATGACTTTCTTCCCCATCTCCCCCAGCGCTGCGGCCATGTTCGAAGCCGTAGTAGACTTGCCGATGCCGCCCTTGCCATAGACTGCCAATTGCTTCTGGCTCGTAGACTGTTTCAAGCTCATAGCATGCTCCTGAGCGTGGCCCCGAACTCTGACTCTACTATATTATCTACTCCCAGCGTCTTCGGGTGGAGGTCGATCTCCACCATCACGTGCTGGTGCCCGGCTTTCCGCAGCGGCTCCACCTGGCGGGGGCCGTTGGTGATCGAGAAGATTTCCATGCCCTGAAGCGCCTCGAACGGGACGCCATGGGGGACGCCGGTGATGACTGCATAGTCATAATCGCTGTACTTCTCTTTGATGATCTCCGCTGCCCTGTCACCAGCCAGGGGGTACTCGTCCAGGCCGCCGGTAATGTGGTCGATGGAGAAACCCTTCTCGCCATAAGCCTTCGTGATCGTGCTGGCGTACCGGCGAATTCTCGGCAGGCCTATCCTCATATCCAGATTAGCGATCGTAACCGGAGCCGGAGCGCCCAGCCTCAGGGCAGCCTCGTTTACAGCCATGTTGGCATCGGCGAACATGTATGCCGTCTCCTTCTTGGCGTTCAGGATGGAGATGCCCTTTTTGTCCTCGCGCATCAGCTCCAGCAGGCGCGCTGCAGCCCTGTACTTGAGATCGCCTCTCGAGGGCTCAATGTAGTCGCTGCTCGCGGCTCCCGCCTTCTTCTCCAGCTCTGTGGCCAGCAGCAGCATCTGCTTCTGGCGGTCCAGTTCCGCCTTTTCGAGGATTCCGGCGGCGTGCGCAGCTTCCAGCGTGGCTATCGCTCCGGTGGTGTTGTCCCCGTGGCCGGCATGGATCTCTACTTCTACTACTGGTACGCCCGGCTCCGCGTCTTCTACCGCCCGGTGGAAGTTCTCCCCGATGATCATGCTGGCGCAGGTGCCCACTATGCCGATCGTCTTCGGGCTGAACCGGTCGGAGACTTTCTTTAGCACGCTGACCAGCACGTCGTGGGCGCCGAAGACGTAGTCCGAGTCGCACATGGCGGTGGTTACCACCCTCATGCCGTCCTCTTCCAGCAGCCTCGAGTGCTTGAAGCAGCAGCCCGGTGGCCCGTGCAGCACTGCCACGTCCACGTCCAGGTCCCTTAAAGTATAGAGCGCCGCCACGATGGCGCTGGGCCGCGGCTGAATGATCCGGTTGTCTTCCAACTTAGTCTACCTCCATGTCTTCACGCAGGATATGATCATGTCTCCGGGCGCAGTCCTGCTCAGCGCTTCCCGAAGTCCCTCTTTCAGGCTGGCTGCGTGCACTCCGCTGACCGATAGCAGTCGATCGCCCACCAGCACGACTTCTCCGGCCCAGGCTTCGGCAATTCGGGCAGCCTCCGCAGGGTCCAGGCCTTCGCAGACGTTATACTTCTCCTCGCCCAGCACCAGCACTTTTCTGCCCGGATGGCCGCCGCTCTTTTCCAGAGCCCTGAGTACTCCGTCGATGGAGAGGCCCGAGCAGGAGTTGTCCAGCAGTTCCCTGCCCTGGATGATGCCGCGCTTCATCCTGCCCGGGATGCCGTCGAAGCCCGCCAGCGCGTCGGACACTGCTTCCGGTGATGTGCCCATACTGAGGGCGGCAGCCGCAGCGCATAGGGCCGGGTCTCCGTACGATTCAAGGTCCAGCCCCGGCGCAAATGCTGGATATATGGTCTCGCCTTCCAGCAGCGGGCCCTCGATCATCCCGGCTTTCCCGTAGAAGAGATCTCCGCCTTCTCCGAAGGTGATCTCATCACGCCCGCCGGTCAGCCTGTAGGTTGCCTGGTGGACGATAGTGCTACGGGGTTTGGCGTGCTCTATCATCTGCATTTTAGCCATATATGATCGTTTTGTCCCTCCGGCGACGGGGTAGTCCCTGTCCAGCGTGGTGATGATTCCGACGTCTGCGGTTCCGCAGCCGCCCAGAGAGACCTCGAACACGCAGGCTGTCGGGTGCAGGCCCGCTTTTTTGGCGCAATCAAGCGCCCGGAGCATGTTCGCCGGCGTAATGCTCAGCCTTTCGCCCACTGGCATGCCATCAAAGGTTAGCCCCATGCTGGCGTGCACCAGCACATGCTCTCCTTTGGCCTGCAGCATTCTTCCCAGCAGCGCACAGGCAGTGGTCTTGCCATACGTGCCCGTGACCTCCACGCTTTTCACGCCCTTCAGCCGTCCGGTAGCTTCGATCAGCATGCCCGCCATGCGATGATGGGTGAGGACCGGCATGCCTCGCCGCACCGCATCGTAGAGCAGCTTATAGGGGGCCATGTGCACAGGCGCGACGAGCATGTCGAAAGCCGGGGCTTCGTCAGCCTGCACTATCCTGATATCTTCGCTTTCTTTACCCGATCCATAAACGTCTACCGCGAAAGTGTCGTAGCCCAGGCTTTGCAGCTCTCTGGCCAGGACCAGCCCTCCGTGGTTCACGTCCAGGATGGCGATGCGGGATGCGTTCAGTTCCATCCGGCTATACCTTCGAGCCTCAGCTCTCGTAAACGGCGAACGCCTGCGTTACTCTTCTGCAGGACAGCTCGGCGATGAGGTCGTCGGAGCCCAGGGGGTCCGCGTAGACGATATCATAGCCGTTGTAGGTGATCCTCTTCTGGCCCTCTTTCAGCCCGATCAGGTTAGGGATGTCTTCCTTGATGTGGACGCCCTTTGCGAGGAACAGCGGGAACACGACGATCTTCCTGACACCGGTACCGTTGAAGCTGTCCAGCCCTTCCTTGATGGTCGGCTTGTTCATGTTCATGAACCCGACACGCACCACTGCGTCGGGCATCTTCTTTGCGATTCGGGCGGCGATGTCTTCGATCAGCTCTTTATTGTAGGGCATGGAACTGCCATGGCCGACGACCAGCAGGCCGAACTTTTGGTTTTCCATTACAAACACTCCGTTGGGCGAGCGATAGCTCGCCAGGTTCTTACAAGATAGGTAAGCTTGAAGGTATAAAAAAGTTAGCGTTCGTAACACTGAATGTGAAAAACAGATTCAATTTTATACTGGCAGGACCGATGGCCGACTATCATATCGACAGCCTCCGGTAAGAATATGACAACGCTCCGGCTCGATAGCGATCGGGTACTGGATCTGAAAATTAAAAAAGAGTTTTATATCCTGTACCAGTACAGGGTAAAGTTTTCGAGCTTGTAGCCCGCCTTGCCCCGGCCGACGAGGCTGCTCATGTGCCCTTTCAGCATCACGAGGGCGATGTAATAGTTATTCATGCTGTGGTAGAGCTTCAGCTTCTCCGCCAGCATGGAGAGCAGGTCTTCCATGGAAACCGGCTCGGAGATCAGGTCCAGGACCACATCGTCGACTTTGTCGAGCTGGCTCAGGTGGAAGTCTGCGGCCTTCAGCGCCTCGCTACGGGTGAGCGGCCTGCCGTGGCCCGGCACTATATAGTCGAAGTCCTGCTCTTTGATCCTCCGGAGCGAAGTGCGGCAGACGTCCGGGTCGATGCAGTACGGCAACTTGTACTTCGACCACAGGTCTTCGGAGTATAACGCGTCGGCTGTGTAGAATACTCCGTCTTCGGTGATGAACCCGTACTGGCCCAGCGTGTGGCCGGGGAGGAATACGGGCCTGATCGCAGGGTCCTGCCACTCCTCGACCAGCCTGTCCACCTCACAGGCGTTGCCCTGGAAGTACGGCGTGACCAGCTCGATCGGCGGCTTCGCCCAGCTGAAGAGGCCCCGGATGTTGACCTCCGGGTAGCGGACCAGCAGCGCATCGTCTCTTGATGCTATGACCCTCGCTCCCCGCTCCCTGAACTCGCAGGCGTGGCGGAAGTGGTCGTTGTGGCCGTGGGTGATAAGGACATTATTGATCTCCTTCCCGGCCACTTCTTTGTAGCCAGTGCTCCCCGGGTCGATCACGTAATCCTTGAATAGCCCGGTGTTGCTCGTCGCTGGCAGATAGTACGAGTTGCCCACAACCCTGACCGGTTCCACACTCTTCTCGCTTGCCATAGCATCACTTTATATCCGATTGACGATATACATTTTTTTAATGCCGCTCAACAACCTTAAAGGTTCTCCAGATGCAGGCCGCCACGTGGTACAAAACCGGGAACGTGTCAAGCCTTACACTACTAAGGACGGCTCTACAATCTGGGAGTTGCTTCACCCGCTGAAACACCCGGTCATGGACGTCAGCGTCGCGGAAGCCTACGTCGAAAGCGGCAACGAAACCCGGCTCCACGTCCACCACGAGTCCCAGGAGATCTATTACGTGCTGGATGGAGAAGGGATCATGTGGCTGGGCAACAGGCGTATCGACGTCCGCACAGGTGACGCAATACTGATTCCGCAGGGCACACCCCACAAGATCAAGGCAGGGGAAGGCGGGGTTCGAATTTTGTGCATCTGCGCGCCGCCTTACATGCATGAAGACACGGGGCTCATGGATCTCTGATTGCTCAGGCTCCCTGTGACAGCGCAGCGTTCGTCTACGTTCGCGAGCCATATACCACTCTGGCCAAGAAAAACGATATAAACGATCAGCCCCCGTCTTTCTGGTAATATGCCGACACCAGCAGATTCCGTTAATCCCCCGAAGAGCCTCGACTTTTTCAGGCAAGCGTACCGGATGAGGGTAGATGATCTGCTGGCGCAGAGAAAGGCGGGTAAAAAAGTAGTGGGCACCTTTTGCCTGTTCGTCCCGGACGAGATCATCTTCGCCGCAGGCGCCGACAGGGTTGTCCTCTGCGGGGGCAGAGAAGATACTATTCCTCTTGGCGAGCAGTACCTGCCTCGAAATATCTGTCCGCTGATCAAGTCCTCTTTCGGCTCTATCGTGGGAGGATGTACCGGCAAAGGCGAAGCATGCCCTCACTTCGGCGCCGTAGATGCGGTCGTCGGGGAATCGACCTGCGATGGCAAGAAGAAAATGTTTGAGCTGATGCGGCAGTTTATCCCGACTTACATGATCGACCTGCCCCAGAAGCCCGATACCCCTGCAGCTCTCCGGTATTACCTCTCGGAGCTCGAAGCTTTCCGTGAGTACATGGAGCAGCTGACCTGTAACAGGATCACTGACGATCGGCTGCAGGAGGAGATCCGGGCCGGGAACGAACTCCGGAAGCTGATGCAGCGCCTGTTCGCTTACCGGAAAGCGGCCCGGCCGCCCATCACCGGCCTCGAGGTGCTACAGGTGACACAGCGGCAGCTATTCCTGTCCCCGCAGCAGCTGAAAGCGGGCGTAGCCCGGCTGTGTGACGAGCTGGAGGGGCGTACTGTCGATCATTCCGGCCCGCGGATTATGATCTCCGGCTGCCCCATGTCGGCAGGCAACGTCAAGGTGCCCCGCCTCATCGAGGAGCGGGGCGCGGTCATCGTCGTCGAGGAAAGCTGCACGGGTACGAGGGCTTTCGACAGTCTTGTTGACGAGAGCAAGCCGCCTATGGAGGCGCTGGCGGAGCGGTACCTCCAGATACCCTGCTCCTGCATGACGCCCAACGACCGGCGAGTCGAGCGCATCCTGTCCCTTGCGAAGGAGTATGGCGTAGACGGAGTCGTACATTATTCCCTGCAGTCCTGCCACGGCTACAACGTAGAGAAGTTCAAAGTACAGCAGGCGCTGCGGGAAGCCGGGATTCCCATGCTGGCGATCGAGACGGACTACTCGGCTTCAGACGTCGAGCAGTTGCGAGTCCGAATCGACGCCTTCCTGGAGATGTTAGCGTGATAACCGCCGGAATCGACGCGGGTGCAGCGACCATCAAAGCCGTACTGCTTGTCGATGGCAGGGTGGCGGGCAGCATCGTCCGGCCCACCGGGTTTGATTTCTCGGCGGCAGCGGCGCAGATCTACGACGACCTGCTCCGGGAAACCGGGACAGACAGAGCTGCCGTCGGTGCCATCGGAGCCACCGGGTACGGCCGGGACAACGTTGCCTTCGCGACCAAAAAGATCAGCGAGATCACCGCCCATGCCAGAGGAGTAGCTCACCTGTATCCCGAGGTACGGGGTATCATCGACATCGGCGGCCAGGATAGCAAGATCATAGTCGTTAACGCAGGTAAGGTCGTCGACTTCCTCATGAACGACCGCTGTGCGGCAGGCACGGGCAAGTTCCTGGAGCACACGGCCAGGGCGCTTGAGCTTTCTGTAGAGGATCTCGGCCAGGTTGCGCTGTCTTCGACAGGCCCGGCCAGCATCAACAGTATGTGCACCGTTTTCGCCGAATCAGAAGTAATATCTCTGAGGGCCAGGGGCTACCCAAAGAAGGACATCGCGGCGGGGCTCGTCGAGAGCATATCCAGAAGGGTAGCGGTGATGGCGAAGCAGAAGGGCCTTGATGGTCATATTGCCCTTGTTGGAGGGGTAGCGAAGAATTCAGGCATCAGGGCAGCTTTAGAAAAAGAGCTGGGTATGGAATTGTTCGTGCCTCCGGAGCCGCAGATCACGGGAGCCATGGGAGCCGCACTACTGGCGGCAAAGTGAGCTGGCGTAGTCTTTTCAAAACTATTTACTTCGTCCCGTCAAATTCACGGCGTTAAGTCTAACTTATTTATATTATCAGCGATAAAGAAGTAGGGTTAGTTCAAGAAGCGGGGTTACTATGCATACTAAACTGCGCGATTCAGGCATCGATATCATTGGAAATGTACCCTGGGGAACCCACTTCTGCATGTTTTACAAGACCGGCAAAGACCTGGTCGACATTATCATAGCATACTTCGATGCGGGCCTGAAAAATAACGAGTTCTGCATGTGTGTCACCGCCGACCCGGTGGATGCCGTAGAGATGGAACGCCTCATGAGAGCCGCAATGCCCCGTTTCGACGAGTACCTGCAGAGAGGCCAGGTCGAGATCGTGCCCTATTCTCAGTGGTACGTCATCGACGGGGTCTTTGATCAAAAGCGTGTCCTTGACGGCTGGGAAAAGAAGCTCCGACAGGCGCAGGACCGGGGCTTCGAAGGAATCCGGGTCACGGGCAATACCTTCTGGCTTGACAAGCCCATCTGGAAAGATTTCATTGAGTACGAAAGCGCGATAAACGGGGCCATCGACGGCCGCAATTTCCTGGTGCTCTGCTCCTATTGTCTCGACCGGTGCAGCGCCAATGAGATCATCGACGTAGTCAGCACCCATCAGTTCGCGATAACCAAGTGCGACGGCGAGTGGAAGATCATTGAGAACAGTGAGCTGAAAGAGACGAAAAAATCGCTGCTGGAGTCCAAGGCTCACGCCGAGCTTTACCTCGACCTGATGGCCCACGACATCAACAACTATAACCAGACAGGCCTGGGTTACCTTGAGCTCGCCCTTGACTCAGTCGAAGACGGCCAGGCTAAAGCCCTGCTGGAAAGCGCGATGAACTCGTTTAAACGCAGCTCCCGGCTCATCGAAAACGTGAGGGTGCTGCAGAAGGCCAGGGCCGGAGACCACCCCGTCAGGCCAGTCGATCTGAGGCAAATCCTGGGAGACGCGAAAGACGCATGCCTGACCCACGCCGGAAAGCGCGTATCTGTTCAGATCGCATGCAATGGCGGGCGTGTCTTAGCCAACGAGCTCCTCAAAGATGTCTTTTCCAACCTCCTGTCCAACGCAGCCAAGCACAGCCCCGGCGACGTCGATGTAAAAATCACGGCAACGAGGCTCTGCGAGAATGATGAGATCTTCTATAAGGTGGCAGTCGAGGACAACGGTCCTGGCATCCCGGACAGCGTCAAAGACCGGCTCTTCTTCCGGTATTCCCGGGGCCAGACTACCGCCGGGGGAAGCGGCCTCGGGCTGTACCTGGTAAAATCGCTGGTAGAGCAGTACCGGGGCAGAGTGTGGGTCGAAGACCGGGTGCCCGGCAACTCTGGCCAGGGCGCCAGGTTCGTAGTCCTGCTGCCTGCGGCAGACTGAGCCTTTCCCTCCTCCTGCACAGCGGTTATCTGATTAAGGTCTGGCTTTCCAGTACACTTTATGCCCGCGGAGCTCGTAGTCGGCCTCTTTGCGGCGGTTGAGCATGTACAGCATCGACCGGACCGTGGTCTCGCAGACGATGTGCATGGAGAAGTCGTCCCTTATACCTAATTTCCGCCCGACGAGGCTGACCATCTCCTCGACAGTCCTCTCTTCTCTACCGAGAATGGCGATCACCGCCTCTTCGAGCATGTCTATGCCTTTCAGGTTCACTTCCGCCAGCTCCACGGCCTGATCCCTGTTCAGCAGGACGCCGTGGGACGGGAGCACGAATTCGGCTTTCGACCTGATGATCGTCTCCAGGGATTTTCGGGCGTCCGGAACGCTGGTATAATATACTATGTGCTTGGTGTCCCAGACTTTCTTCGTCACCATGGAGTCCGCCACGTAGAACACGCCATCCGGTGTCAGGAAGCCGCATTGCCACTGGGAGTGGCCGGGCAGCGGCACCACCTTGATCGGGGAGACGAGGCGATCCAGCGTGTCGTCCACCGGGCAGCAGATCTTGCGGAAGTACCACGGCAGCATGCTCTCCGGCGGCACCGCCCAGCAAAAGTTGCCGTTAGTATTCACCGCCGTATTCTCGATCATGGAACGCTCCTCGCGCGGAGCATAGATCTTCACGCCTCTGGCGTGGAGCTTTGCCCCATTCCAGAAATGATCGGTATGGCAGTGAGAAATTAGTGCTGTTTTAACCGGCAGCGGGCTGTCCCAGTCCACGTTCTCGTTGTTGCTGGGGTCCAGAATATAGTCCTTATACAGACAGACGTTGGTGATGCCTGGAATGTAAAACGTTTCTCCTGCGACGTGTACCGGCTTCAATCTAACTCCCTTGTGCTAAAGTCAACGGCATTAGTTATAAAAGCCATTGGTAGATCGTATACAGTTTCTACAGCAGTGGATTTCGGATGCCTGAAACATATCAAACGTCAGGACGCCAAGCACTCACTTTATGAATACTGGGATATTCAGGTAGAGGCTATGAAAAATTGAAATTTGGCACTGTATATATCGAAAATACCGCCAGGCACGCCAAGGAGCCAAGCTCGCCAAGAGCAAATTTTTCATGGAACGCCAGGAACATTTTCGACCGGAACCATGCCGATCACTAATTATTGCTTGGCGTTCCATGAAAAATCTGGGTCCGGGAGGTGTTGAGAGGTCGGAGGGGAGGTCGGAGAGGTTCATGGAGTTCAGAGAGAACGTTCAAGCTGGGAGGTCAGGGAGGTCATGGAGGTCAGAGAGGAGGTTATGTGAGTACCCCGAGGTCAGAGAGAATTAACTTAAAAAATCCTCACGGACCTTTCCACACTCCCGGGCCTCTTCTCCGACCTCTGACCCTCTCTGACCTCCCAGCTTGAAAATCCTCTCAGAACTCCCGGGAACTCCCCAACCTCCAGAGGTTTTCATCGGCTTAACTTGAAAAACCAGTTATCATGGGATGAGTGCTTGGACTCTTGGCGAGCCTGGCGGCTTTACAAGCGGAGAAACTGAGAATTGCCAATTTTTCATCACTTATACCTGATCAAGGCTCCGATCATCACCTGACTCCTGGCGTCCTGGCGTTTGATTGGTTTCTTGTTTTGCTTTACTCCTGTCCATAATCAGCGGCAAACCGTGGAGCCTCGTCGTAGTACTTGCCGGTCAGGCCGGCGACGTGGCCAGCGAAGGCTTCGCAGAAGCTCTCCTCGGGGTTGAAAGAGTAGCCGGATGGCTGAGCGTGCTCGTAGCCCTGTTCCCACTGCCGTCGGCTTTTGGCGCTCATGTTGACGTAGATGAAGTGAGCGAACTCGTGGCAGATAATGTATTTTATGGGACAGCCGCAGTCGGGGTGGTAGCTGATAGATACGTCATTCAGGTACCTGTCCTTGAGCTGGCTGTGATCGTCGAGCCAGCCGGCGTTGATCAGGATGACCGGCACGGGCAGGAACGGCAGCCAGTGGTTGAGGCACATAGCGTAGGCGTTGAGCTGGCCTTTGAAAAAGTTACGGTCAATCCACTGGATCGGCGCTGGTATGGGGACTCCTGCTACGATCGCTCTTCTGGTCAGCAGTGGATAGCGTGCCTTGAGATCATCGCAAGCGGACATGATCCGTTGTCGGCTGCTGGCAATGGCCGCGAGCAGTATCATAAAAAGATTTGAGGGTTTCCGGGCGAGGCCGGAAACTCTGCTGGTGTTATCGTTTTCAAGGCTATGAGATCAAAAGCTGATCTAGGCTTTTGCTTCGGCTTTCTCTGAGCGGCCGCCCTTCTTCTTCAGCTCTTCTTCGATCCACTCGAGTCTCCCTAAAGCTGGCTGACGCATCGTCAGCCCGATCTTGCTCTCCCTGGGGTCGTGCTCGTTCAGGCTCACGGTGACGATCCTGGCCCTGACGTGGTCGCCCTCGTTGAGGGACCTGTTGGTTTCCCTGCTGGTGAGGCGGGCGTTCTTCTCGTCGTAAGTCATGAACTCGTCGGCGATCTGGCTGACGTGGACCAGGCAGTCCACTGGCCCGACCGCTATGAAGGCGCCGAAGGCCACGATTTCTACGACAGAGCCTTCGATGATCTCCTGCTGTTCCGGCTTGTACGCGATGGCGTCGAAGGTGACCTCGTAGTAGACGGCGCCGTCGCCTACGAGAATGTGGCCTTCGCCGATCTCCACGACGTCGGTGACTGCCACGATCGATCCGAGCGTCTTGTCTATGCGGCCTTCCAGTTTTTCGCGAAGGGTCTCGGAGATTACTTTCTCCAGGTCTTCTTCCAGCCTCTGGGGCGGTATCCTGATGATGTCAACGAGTCTAACCTTTCTGTACATACTATAATCCCATCCATGTGATAATTACTGATGATAACGATCTAGTTAGTCCATTTCCAGCTTGTGCCGGGATCGCATGAAGATACTTCTCACGCCTTCTGCTTTCAGGCGCTTGCGGAGGATCACGTCATTGGTGAATACGGGGGCCTCCAGGCGCTTCCCGAGCGCGATCAGGACGTCGTCAGCGCTGCCGGGCGCCTCGATGACGGAGCACCGGTCCAGGAGGCCGGATGCGATCGAAAGCGCCAGGCGATCTTTTCCTCTGACCTTTTGCTTCAGCGCTTCAACTTCCTCTTTCACGGCCGACGGCACCAGGAACTCGTCGTAGCCCAGCCGGCGCAGCTCGTCGAACACGTCGATGCCGTGCTGTCCGGGGACCATGAGCCCGTTGGTGTCGATCAGCACCTTCAACCGATCAGTTCTCCCACGCCGATCAGTCTCCAGCGGGCGCCTATGCGGCGGCTGATGGCGATCCTGGAGCCGACTTCAGCGCAGACAGGGCGCTTGAGCTTGACTTCGGCCTCGTCCTTCCTGGCGGAGGTGACCACGCCGATCGTCATCGAGGTGCCTACGCTGAGCATCAGCGGCTCGCTCGTGGCGATGGGCTTGACTTTCTCGTCTTCGCTGACGCCGACCACCCGATCGAGCAGCTGCGTCTTCATGACGAATTTTTGCCATACCGGAGGAAGTGTGCCGGGCTTGCCGACGACCTGGCCTGCCATGCCGTCGCTCTTGGTCATGGCGGGGTCCAGCTTGGTGCCTACTGCGAGCAGGCCGCCTGGCGTGGCTATGTCTACGGCTTCGCCGCCATAGATCAGCCTGGTGACTGTGGTCGTGATCGGGACCCAGCTTTCCCTGTTTTCGGACTCGACCCTTCTGCCGGGGCGGATCTCGATCTCGTCTTTGACGGCGAGCTTTCCGTGAGAGATCGTGCCGCCGATGACGCCGCCGCTCAGCTTAGCCGGAGTCGTGCCCGGACGGTTGACGTCGAAGGACCTGGCCACGAACATGGTGACGGGCTTATCCAGGTCGTGCTTCGGGGTGGGGATCTTCTCCTCGATGGTCTTGATGAGCACGTCGATGTTGACCTTCTGCTGGGCGGATATCGGGACGATCGGGGCATTCTCTGCCACCGTGCCCTTGACGAATGCTTTGATCTGATTATAGTGCTTGAGCGCGTCTTCGCGCGATACGATGTCGATCTTGTTCTGGGCGATGACGACGTTCTTGATCCCTATGATGTCCAGCGCCATCAGGTGCTCTTTGGTCTGGGGCTGGGGACAGGGCTCGTTAGCCGCTATCACGAGGACCGCGCCGTCCATGATGGCGGCGCCCGAGAGCATCGTCGCCATGAGCGTTTCGTGGCCCGGAGAGTCTACGAATGAAATAGTCCTGATCTCCTCAGTATCCCCGCCACAAGTAGGGCACTTAGAAGTAGTGCAGTAGCACTCCGGCTCATTGCAGTTCTTGCACTTGTAAAAAGTACAGTCGGCGTAGCCGAGGCGGATCGAGATTCCTCGCTTTAACTCCTCGCTGTGCGTGTCGCTCCACACGCCGGAGAGAGCGCTGACCAGGGTGGTTTTGCCGTGGTCTACGTGGCCCACCATACCGATGTTAACAACAGGCTGTGACAAATCTGGTATCCTCCGGAAGAAAGAATGTATAAGATGAAATCTGTATATATCACTCTTCGCGATGTTCTAACGACTTAGTATCACTTCTTATATAAGTACATTTAGGAAATAAACTTATTTCATTTATCCCGCCGTCAAACCTGATGAAAAGGGGTGGTTAAGTTGACGGCAGGTGGCGGCAGCGATCATACTGTCTGTGAGGCCGTATCCTATCCCTCACGTATCAGAGGCTATTTGAACCCCCGGCTCTATCCTATTATAAGTATATACTGCAGGTGTCACGTATGAGGACGATCATTTTCACCCACGCAGACAGCGACGGTATTTGCGCAGGCGCCCTGGCCCTTGCCGCTTTCCCCGACTCTCCAGTCTACTTTACCAACGCTGTCTCGATCCTGGCCGACATCGAGAACGCCGTCGGCTTCGACCAGGCAGTCATCACCGACATCGCCGTCAACATCTCGACCGGCGCCCGCCTCAAGGACCGCATCGACAGGCTCGCCGCCGAAACCAAAGTGATCTACCTCGATCACCATCCTCTCCCCGAAGGCTTCTCCGCGGACTGGATGATCAACAATACTGCCTCAAGCGCCTCCGAGATGGCCTTCCGGCACTTCAAGGAACTCCTGTCCCCGGACATGAGCCGGGTAGCCCTCTACGGGGCCATCGGGGACTACCGGGACGATTCTCTCAGCATCTATAATATGGTGCAGAACTGGGACAAGCGCAGCCTGTACTACCAGGCCGGCACTCTGTCACAGGGTATAGAGATCGGCAGGCGTGACTACGACTGGAAACGCTACCTCGTCATGCAGCTGGCCAAAAACGTACAGCCTTCCGATATACCCGACCTTGCTAAGAACGCCATCCGGGCTTCCGCTCTCGAGAATGAGCTGAGGCTGAACGTATCGAAAGACGTGATCAGGATGCGCAATCTGGCCTATGTCCTGGACCAGAACGCCTGCATGTCCAAGGCGGCGATCTATGCCCGGGTCTACGGCGGCACTCCTGTGGGCATGTCTGCAGAGTACCGGGACCACCGGGACGTCTACGACTTCAGCCTGCGGGCGATAGGGCGGATCAACCTGAACCCCCTCGTGAGCAGCATCGCCTCCAGATACGGCGGCAACGCCGGCGGCCACCCGCTCGCAGCCGGCGGCCGGATACCGGCCGGAAACTTCAAAGAGTTCCTGCTGGACCTCGACGACGCCATCGGAGAAGAGCTGAGTGCCTGAGGGCACCCCCCTTTTTCTTTGCCGTAACATTTTAATACTGGAAGACACTATTTGCAAGGCGGTGATTCTGCATGGGAAAGACTGGAAGCGTTGAATGGGTCCAGATCCGTGGTAGGAAGGGCCAGATGAGGCTCGTCCCCAAGGGCGACTCTGCTGCTAACAAGCCGGGCCCCTCACAGCGTTATGATTCCAAGGGCTTTGTGCGCCGCGTCTTAGCCAGGGCTAAGAAGAATGTGCTCGGCGTGAAGGCCAGATCTAAGAAATAACTTTCTTATTTCTATCGAGGCCCCGTAAGGGGCCGCATCGATATTTTCAAGGGTAATTTTTTCTTCTCGTCTCACAATAGTTTTACTTTTGTCGCCTTCAATCCTCCGGACATTTACCCTCCAGGATCCGGCCGGTACGTATCAGATACTCAATCGTCTGCATAATCCTGATGTAACTTTCTATTTTAATTTCATGATAATATTTCGCATGTATGTCAGGTCTATCCTCACTCCTGTAGTACATCTTACTACAATACCTGTGCAGGAGTTTTTTTCACTTATTATAATCAACATCGCATATTATTCTACGGTAATAAAAAGCTTTAAGAACGAAGCCGTACATCTAATGACAGCTATCTACAAAGATGATGCTATTCAGGGGAATTGTATGTCAAAGGCTGAAATACTGACCCAGTTAAAGACAGCCGAGGAGCAGGCGAGGGGACGTCGCGCAAAGGCCGAGGAAGAGGCCAGGCAGACGATCGCTAACGCTCGTAAGGAAGCCTCGGCTATCCTCGAAAATGCCCGGGTAAAGGCAGCGGCTGAAGCCCAGTCGAAAATCGACAAGGCGGCAGCCGAGATCAGCACGGAATCCAAGGCGATGCGGGCTGAAGGCGAAAAGAGCGCTGCCGCGCTGAAGGCGTCGGCGGCGAAAAATGTGAGCGCTGCAACTGACAGTCTGATAAAAGAATTCGAGAGGTACGTCGATGTTAGAGCCTCACAGAATGGATAGAGTCCTCATCGTCGGTACCAAGGACGTAATGGAGCCCACGATCAACGCGCTGCACGACCTGAACCTGCTGCACGTGGAAGACTACGTAGCGGAAGACGAGTACTTTCAACTAGGCAAGCCCCTGAAGTCTGCAACTCCGCTCTCTGAGAAGCTGCTGAAGCTCCGCTCGATCAAGAGCTACCTCGGCACGAAAGAGGGTACCCCTTCTAAGGCAAAGAAGAGCAAAGTACTACAGGAGCTCGAGGCCAACCTCGGGTCGCTCGAAGAGACCGTCACTAAAAAGACGAATGAGAAGAATGCGCTTGAGTCAGAGCTGAAAGATCTCGAGCACAAGTCCGAGGTCCTGAAGCCGTACGAAGCTCTCGGCTTACCTTTAGAGCTGCTATCCGGTTACGAGTCTGTCACAGTCTTTACCGGCACTGCCAGCGAAGGCATCGAGAACGTCGTCAAGGGCATCACTACTAATTATGAACTATTTTCCGCACCCTATGGAAAGGGTAACGTCATAGCCCTGTTCGTCCCGAAGGACGACGCTGGCAAGGTTTCGGAAGCGCTCCTCAAGAGCAACTTCGTCGAGATCGAGCAGCTCAGGGAAAGTGGCGAGCCCGCAGCCATCCGGAAGCGCATCGAGGACGGGAAAGCTCAGGCCGAGTCGAAGCTCGAAAAGGTTACTGGCGAGCTGGCTGACCTGAACAAGAAGTACGCCCAGTTCATCGTCTCCGCGGAAGAGCTGCTCAGCATAGACACGCAGAAGGCCGAAGCTCCGATCAGGTTCGCGACTTCCGAGAGCACTTTTGTCGTGGAAGGCTGGGTTCCGAGGGACGACTTCGAGAGGCTCCAGTCGACGGTCGACAAGGCTGCCGACGGCAGGGTCTACGTCACGAAGATCGAACCGAAGCCCGGGCACTACGAGAAGAATGCGCCCGGCACGGCAATTGACAGCCACGATGACCACCACGAGATCGATGCTCCGGTCAAGTATAACAATCCCAAGATCGTGAGCCCGATCCAGAACGTCATCGATGCGTATGGCAGGCCGAAGTATAACGAAATCGACCCCACGATGATCTTCGCCATCGTCTTCCCGCTGTTCTACGGGTTTATCGTAGGCGACATAGGCTATGGTCTGCTGATCCTGATCCTGATGTTTGCACTCAGGTCTGTCCTGAAATCCGCTAACCTGCAGATCCTGATCAAAGTCATGATCGTATGCGCGATCTCCTCGATCTTCTTCGGAATATTGTTCGGAGAGTTCCTGGGCTTCGCGATAGCAGAGCCTATAGAAGACGGCCATGGCGGCATACTCGGGCTGGTCTCGCTCTCGAGCCTGTACCCCCACTCGATCACCATCGGCCCCATCGGCCCGTTCTCGCTGCCCTTAGAAAGGATGCAGGCAGGCGGACCACATGACGGCGTATATGTGTTCGGCATTAAGGACCTGCTGGTGTTTACTTGCATCATCGGTGTCGCTCAGATTATGCTGGGCTATGCCCTCGGCTTCTGGAACGAGCTCAGGCAGCACGGCCTCAAGACCGCTATTCTCCACAAGGTAAGCTGGGCTTGCGTGCTGATGGGCGGCGTCTCGATCGTATGGTATGTGTTCCCGCTGGCGCTGACGCAGACGCTGGGCACGTTCACACCGTTCGACCCGCTGTTCTTAATCGGAGCGGTCCTGTTCCTGCTGGGCATTATCATGGTCCTGATGGGCGAAGGCCCGATGGGTCTCATAGAGATAACCTCTCTATTAAGCAACGTACTCTCCTACACTCGTCTACTGGCAGTAGGCCTGTCCTCTGTCGGTATCGCGTTCGCGATCAACACCATCAGCATGATGCTGGCGGATGCAGGCGCAATAGGAATGATTGGAGCAATTATCGTGTTCCTTGTGGGACACCTCGTAAACCTGGTACTGGCTATGTACGCCCCCTTCATCCAGTCTCTCAGGTTGCACTTCGTAGAGTTTTTCCAAAAATTCTACAAGAGCGGGGGCAGAATTTACAATCCATTTGGATACAACAGAATATACACGGAGGACTAAAACATGGTTGATGGATTAGTTGCAATTGGCGTAGGATTAGCAGTCGGATTAGCTGGTATCGGCACTGGTATGTCCCAGGGTCCCATTGGTGCTGGTGTAGTAGGCGCTGTCGCTGAGGACCGCTCGTTCCTCGGTATGGGTGTCTTCTTCATCGCACTGCCGGAAACCATCGTCATCTTCGGTCTGGTCTTTGCCATCCTGCTGATGTTCATGTAAATACACTTTGTTAAGGTGAACCGACAATGGGACTGGACAAAGTTGTAAAGGACATCATGGATAAGGCTGAGGCGGACAGCAGGGATATCACCGCGAAAGCCGCTGCCGAAGCTGCCGAGATCAAGAAGTCGGCAGAGGCGGAGGCTAAGCAGATTATCGCAGCCGAGAACGCCAGGGCAGAACAGGCCATATCCAAGATGAGGCAGAGGGAACTTTCCAGCGCCAAGCTTGACGTGAAGAAGGCCAAGCTTAACTCCGAGAAGGATGTGCTTGCCGAAACGCACGAAGCGTTTGTCAGGCAGCTCTCAACCCTTCCCCGTGAGAAGAAGGCCGACCTGCTCCAGAAGCTGGTCAAGCTGGCGAAGAAAGACATTCCGCAGGGCAAGATCTTTACGAACGCAGCTGACGCGGACCTGGTCAAGGACTCCGGGTACGAGTACGGCGGCAACGTCAAGTGCATCGGCGGAATCGTGGTCACCAGCGTTGACGGCAGCGTCAACCTCGACTATACCTTTGACTCTATCCTGGAGGATGTCTGGACGTCCTCGATGAAGCCCGTTTCTGACATATTGTTTGGCAGCAGGTGAAATCCATGATAGGGCGACGTGCAATGGGCAACTACGCATATGCAAGCGCAAGGGTCAAGACGAGGAAATCGTTCCTGTACCCGAAGGAGACCTACCTCAAGCTCTTGCAGATGGATCTACCTGAAATAAGCAGGTTCATCGAGGAGAGCAGGTACAAAAAGGAGATCGACGAGCTGGCAAACAAATACTCCGGCATCGATCTGCTGGAGTACGCGCTGAACCTCAACATGGCAAGGGAGATGAACGAAGTCCTCGACTTCTGTCAGGGCGAAATGAAGATTCTCCTGGGTGCCTATCTCATGAAGTGGGATGTCTGGAATATCAAGTCGATCCTGAGAGGTAAGAATTACGGCGCCTCAGAGGATGAGATTAAGGAAACCTTCGTGCCTGCGGGCGAGCTGCGCATGTCGACCCTGGTTGACCTGATCCACAAAGGCAGCATACCGGATGTAATCGAAGGACTGAACGGAACCCGGTTCTACAAGCCTCTCTCCAGTTCGCTGGAAGAGTTCAACAGGACTCATACCCTCTCCCGGCTCGAAAACAACCTGGACAAAGCATATTATGCATACCTGCTTTCTATCAAGCTTGCGGGTACCAGTGCGGACGAGCTTATGATGACTTTTGTCAGGAGAGAAGTCGATATCACGAACCTCCGGACGCTCTTCAGGCTGAAGAGGCAGGGTCTCGAGCACGAGAAGATCATGGACTACATCGTGCCAGGTGGCAAGCTCAAGGCAGACGAAATGAGAAAGCTTGCCCAGGCGCCGAGCTTCGACGAGTTCGTGAACCTGGTCAAGGATACTCCCTACTGGCCTGACCTGGCCGAGGCTGTCGAAAACTACCGTGCGACCGGGTCTCTGAACGCTATCGAAGTGGCCCTCACCCGGGCTGACATCAGCTATGCGGATAAAATTTCGCACGCATATCCCCTGTCGATTTTGCCGATTCTGGGATACACTGTCAGAAAGCAGGTCGAGGTCAACAACATCCGCACTATTGCCCGTGGCAAGGAAGTGAACCTCAGCAATGAGGTCATTAGAAACCAGCTGGTGATCTGATGGAAATCGCAGTTGTTGGGAAAAGTGAATTCGTGGTCGGTTTCAGGCTGGCCGGAATCCACAAGACCTACGAAGTCAAAAATGACAAGGATCTCGAGAGCAAAATCCGGGAGTGCCTGACTGACAGGAACCTGGGTATCATCGTCTTGCACTCGGACGACCTCAAACATATCTCTCCGGGTCTCCAGAAGGTCATCGACGAATCTGTAGAGCCGACGTTCATCGCGATCGGAAGTAAAGAAGATGCAGGGTTGAGGGACAAGATCAAGCGCGCCATCGGTGTAGACCTGTGGAAGTAAGCGATCAAACCTGCAGTTGAATGTAATCTGTTAAACAAAGGTGTTAACTGTGAGCCAACAAGGAACAATTTACCGGGTTGCCGGTCCGGTGGTGACCGCAGTCGGCCTTAACGCCCGTATGTACGACGTGGTGAAGGTCGGCAACGAGGGCCTGATGGGCGAGGTCATCGAAATCGACAACGATAAGGCCATCATCCAGGTGTACGAGGATACATCCGGTGTCAGGCCCGGCGAGCCTGTGGAGAACACTGGCATGCCCTTATCCGTAGAGCTGGGTCCGGGTCTGCTGACCTCGATCTATGATGGTATCCAGAGGCCCCTCGAGGTCCTCAAGGAAAAGATGGGCAACTTCATCACGAGAGGAGTTTCAGCTCCCGGCCTTTCCAGGACCAAGAAGTGGAAGTTCGTACCGGTCGTCAAGGCTGGCGACAAGGTCAAGGGCGGCATCGTCATCGGTACTGTCCAGGAGACCAAGACTATCGTTCACAAGATCATGGTACCCCCCAACGTGGGTGAAACAACCATCAAGGACATCAAAGAGGGCGAGTTCACCGTTGAGGACGTCATCGGACACCTCGAGAACGGCACCGAGCTCAAGCTCATGCACAAGTGGCCCGTCCGTGTACCGAGGCCCTACGTCGAGAAGCTCAGGCCGGACATCCCCCTTATTACCGGTCAGAGAGTGCTCGACGGCCTGTTCCCGATCGCCAAGGGCGGCACAGCGGCTATCCCCGGCCCCTTCGGCAGCGGCAAGACTGTGACTCAGCAGCAGCTGGCAAAGTGGTCTGACGCAGAGATCGTCGTCTACATCGGCTGCGGCGAACGTGGCAACGAGATGACTGAAGTGCTGGCCGAATTCCCGCACCTCACCGACCCGAAGACCGGCAACCCGCTCATGGACAGGACTGTCCTTATCGCTAACACGTCCAACATGCCTGTGGCAGCAAGAGAAGCATCCTGCTACACTGGTATCACCATCGCGGAATACTACAGAGACATGGGCTACGGTGTCTCCCTGATGGCAGACTCCACCTCCAGGTGGGCAGAAGCCATGAGAGAAATCTCGTCCCGTCTCGAAGAGATGCCCGGTGAAGAAGGCTACCCCGCGTACCTCGCAGCCAGGCTTTCCGAGTTCTACGAGAGGGCAGGCCGTGTCATCACCCCGATCGGCAAGGAAGGCAGCGTCACCGTCATCGGCGCAGTCAGCCCCGCAGGCGGAGACATTTCTGAGCCTGTCACGCAGAACACCCTGCGTATCGTCAAGGTCTTCTGGGCACTCGACGCCAAGCTGGCGCAGAGAAGACACTTCCCGTCGATCAACTGGCTTAACTCGTACTCGCTGTACCAGGACAGTCTGAAAGACTGGTACGACAAGAACATCTCTCCCGAGTGGAACCAGCTTAAGGCAGAGTCCATGGAACTGCTCCAGAGGGAGTCCGAGCTTCAGGAAATCGTCCAGCTCGTCGGTTCCGACGCGCTGCCCGAAGACCAGCAGCTGACCATCGAGATCGCCCGTATGATCCGTGAGATCTTCCTGCAGCAGAACGCCTACCACGAGGTAGACACCTACTGCAGCCTCGACAAGCAGCTCAAGATGCTGAAGTCGATCATGCAGTTCGGCGCCTACGCAAGGACCGCCCTCGCATCGGGCGTCCCGATGAGCAAGATCCTGAACCTGAACTCCAAGAACGACCTTGCCAAGGTCAAGTTCGAGGCGAACTACGACGCTTACCTGACCAAGGTCAACGACGATATGAAGAAAGAGTTCAAGAGCCTGGAGGCGGCTTAACATGAAGGAATACAAGACAATCAGTGAAATCGCAGGGCCGCTCTTATTCGTGAGGAAAACCGAGCCTGTGGGCTACCAGGAACTGGTCAACATCGTCCTGAGCGACGGCACGGTTAAGAGGGGCCAGGTGCTGGACTCCTCCAACGATGTCGTGGCAGTCCAGGTTTTCGAGGGCACCTCCGGTATCAGCAGGGACAGCAGCGTTAAGTTCCTGGGCGAGACCATCAAGATGCCCGTGTCCAAGGACATGCTCGGCCGTATCCTCTCGGGATCAGGCGAGCCGCTCGACGGCGGGCCGGCTATCATCCCCGAGAAGAGGCTGGAGATCGTAGGCGCAGCCATCAACCCGTACTCGAGAAGGCAGCCTAAGGACTTCATCCAGACCGGCATCTCGACCATCGACGGCATGAATACGCTGGTTCGTGGTCAGAAGCTCCCGATTTTCTCGGGTTCCGGTCTGCCCCACAACGAGATCGCTCTGCAGATCGCCAGGCAGGCAAAAGTAGTAGGCTCGACTGAACCTTTCGCAGTAGTCTTCTGCGCCATGGGTATCACCGCTGAAGAAGCTCAGACCTTCATGAAGGACTTCGAGAGGACCGGTGCTCTGGAGAGAGCAGTAGTCTTCCTGAACCTTGCGGACGACCCCGCCATCGAGAGGATTATCACCCCGAGACTGGCGCTCACCACCGCAGAGTACCTCGCATTCGAACACGACATGCATGTGCTGGTCATCTACACCGACATGACCAACTACTGCGAAGCGCTGAGACAGATCGGCGCCGCTCGTGAAGAAGTGCCCGGCAGGCGTGGCTACCCCGGTTACATGTACACTGACCTGGCGCAGTTATACGAGCGCGCAGGCATCATCGAGGGCAAGAAGGGTTCCATCACCCAGGTGCCCATCCTGACGATGCCCGGTGACGACATTACCCACCCGATCCCTGACCTGACCGGCTACATCACCGAAGGCCAGATCGTGGTCGCTAGAGACCTGCACAGGAAGAACATCTATCCGCCCATCAACGTCTCGCCCTCGCTGTCCAGGCTTATGAGCCTGGGTATCGGCGCAGGCAAGACCAGGGAAGACCACAAGGCCGTATCCGACCAGTGCTACTCTGCGTATGCAGAAGGTAAGGACCTCCGCGGTCTCGTAGCCATCGTCGGTAAGGACGCTCTCTCCGAGAGGGACAGGCAATTCCTGGAATTCGCCGACGCCTTCGAAGACAAGTTCGTCCGCCAGGGCCGGGAAGAAGACCGGTCCATCGAGCAGACTCTGGACCTCGCGTGGGAACTCCTCTCCATGCTGCCGATCAACGCCCTGAACAAGATCGACAACAAGTACATCGAGAAGTACCACCCGAGCAAGAGGAAGAAGTAAGGTAGGTGAGCCAATGGCTATTAAGGATAACATCAAGCCAACCCGATCGGAGCTCCTGGAGCTGAAAAAGAAGATCGCTCTCTCGCAGAGCGGCCACAAGCTCCTGAAAATGAAGCGTGACGGCCTGATCATGGAATTCTTCGAGATCATGGACAAGGCTAAGAACGCCCGTGCTGAGCTTCTCAGATCGTACGAGGATGCTACCCAGAAAATAGCCATTGCCAGGGCCGTAGAGGGTAACATGGCGGTTACATCGGCCGCCTTCTCCCTCAAGGAGCAGCCTGAGATCAACCTCGAGAGCAAGAACGTGATGGGCGTAGTCGTCCCCAAGATAGAGTCCTCCGGGATCCAGAAGCCCCTCCAGGAGAGAGGCTACGGTGTCATCGGGACTACGTCCAGGATCGACGAAGCGGCCGAAGCCTACGAGAAGCTCGTGGAGCAGATCATCATCTCGGCCGAGATCGAGTCCGCCATGAAGAAGCTCCTCGAGGATATCGAGAAGACCAAGCGCCGTGTCAACGCTCTCGAATTCAAGGTAATTCCCGAGCTCAAGGACGCTGAAAAGTTCATCAAGCTCAGGCTGGAAGAGATGGAACGCGAGAACACTTTCCGTCTTAAGAAGATCAAAGCATAATCATGCCCAATAAAAACTTCTTCGAGAGGGCTGTCGACAAAGTCCTCGAAAACCCGGAGAACCAGGCCAAAATACTGGTCTATGGCCAGTATCTGGTGCTTGGCATGATTATCCTCGGCTACCTGATAATGGCCTACCTGCTCTTCGTTCGTTAGTTAGAGGCTGATGCCTCTAACAGTTTATTATTTTATCCTGGTAATTCGGGAATAACTGCAAGTACCCAGTATTTTTTTATACTTAAACAGATTACTAACGCACTATGCCAGAGTTGCGGGCGTTTCATCCTGTGAGCACGGCTCTCGACAGGACAAAAAAGCTCCTTTTCGAGCCTTTTGATGCATGGTTATGGTTGAAGTTAGTCATCATCATGTTCTTCGTGGGTAGCGGAGGCAGTTCTTTCAATCCCACGAACGCCTTGCAGTATACGACTGGAGACGATGGCGAATTCTCCGGCGAACTGTTTACCAATGGTATATCCAGCATACTTACAGACACTACGCTTTTGATACTGATCGTATTGTTGATTTTAGCAGTCCTTGTCCTGACGCTTGTCTTCTCATACCTGCGAGGGGTGTTCTCTTTCGTCCTTATCGACGCATTGACTACGGGTCAGGCCAGCATTATCCGGCAGTTCCGGGAAAACATGGGGCGCGGCTTCAAAGTGTTCCTCTTTAACGTGGCGATGATGCTGGTGTCCATTACCGTAGCCCTGGTGCTGATCATTTTGCTGCTGCTGACCATCTTCTGGCTGATCGGCATGGGCGATCCGGATTCTGCGAGAGCTGGATTCGTTTTGATGTCCGTAGGCATCCTATTGCTTACAATTTTGGGGTTCATCGTCTTCTCAGTGGTTGTTGGCCTGATCACCGGGTTCTTCTACGACTTCGCAGTACCTCTGATGCGCTTTAAAAACATGGGATTGATAGAGTCTATCAGGCACGTCATCTCTCTCGTCGCAAAAGAGCCTGTAGAGTTCCTCGTATACATCGCAGTCCGATGGGCACTGGAGGCTGTGGTAGGCTTCATCTTCGGCATCATCTACCTTTGCATCTTTGCCGTATTCATCGCGGTCGGACTGATCCTCGCCATGCTGGCAGTCGCAGCAGCAGAGGTATCCATGTGGCTCGTAATCCCGTTTATCCTGGTGTTTGCCGCAGGCCTGGGGCTGCTCATAATCCTCACGGCGCTCCTCACGATGCCCGTGGGCGTATACTTCAGGTATTTCTCCCTGGACTTCCTGAAGTCCTTCGACCCCGGCTACGTCCAGTACTCCGGACGGTTCGCCTAAAAAAGAGCTTACTGGCTGGCGCAGGTGATCGATCAGGCATCACCTGTGCCGGAACTGCAAAACCAGCCGATTTTATTATTTTGCCAGTTTACCCAGGTCCTTATGCATATAAATGTCAGCACAGCGTTTGGAACAAAAACTCTTGCCCGCATATCTCTCTACTTTATGCCCGGCCAGTTGTTTTCCGCAGCTTGCGCACGTTTTAGAGCCAAATATCCTGTCAAACATGCGATTCACCGATAACCTGTATTATGCATCCGACAGTTAAAATCATGACGGTCTGCTAATCGATGACCTTTGATCAGATTATCTTTTTATAGGAGCGGCTGGGATACAAATGACTGGTACAGGTGTGACCATGAGATACAAACCCGGCATCAGAAGCCTGTTATCTATCGCCATCCTTACGGTACTGTCTATCGCCATATTCTCCGGCACTGCCGCGGGCGCGACAGCCGCAAAGCTATACGTTGCGGACTACGACGACAACATCGTATACGTTGTCGACCCTGACACCGGTAAGCTGTTAAAAAACATCTCTGTTGGCAGCCACCCGGTCAAAGTCCTCACCGACCCCACTGGCACAGTGGCCTATGTGCTCACCGAAGGGGATAATACCATCTCGGTGATAAGCATCGACCGTGACGAGGTAATGAAGAAAATCCCCTCTGGTGACCAGCCCACGAACATGGCCATCTCTCCGGACGGGATGAGACTTTACGTGACCAGCTTCAACAACCAGCGGGTCTACGTGATCAACACGACCGGCGGCAGCATAGAAAAGACCATTCAGGTAGGATCGGGCCCGTCAGGGATCGCCTTTACGACCGATGGTTTTGCATGCGTGGGAAACTCCATCGATAACGCGGTCATGGTCATCGACTCTGCCGGCCGTAATCCGGTCAAAACGATCTCCGTTGGAGCATGGCCTGAGAACGTCGGAATCGATCCTTATAACCGGCTGGCCTTTGTTCCCGGCTTTGTCGATGGTTCCCTGACCATCATCGAAACCAACGGCTGGTCGGTCGTCAAGACCACCAGCATAGGCGGAAATCCGCTGGACATCGCTTACGATGTAAGCCGGGGGGTATTCTACGTGACCGACCCCACAGCCGGACAGGTCAGATCTGTAGACCCTCAGGGTGAGGCTATCACTATCGCCTCGATACCCGCCGCCCGCAGCGTCGTAGTCGAGAGCTATGGCAGCCGTATCTTCGTGGCCAGCCCGGATAACGGCACTATCAGCGTCATCCCCGTTACTGGCGCAGATAAGCCTGTGACTTATGTGATCGGCCACAAGCCGACCTCCATCACCCCGATATATCTTGCAGAGGACGGCACGCCGGTGCCCACTGTTACTCCGACTGCCACACCGGTACCCACGCCTGTACCAGCAACCCCGACACCCGCCCCGACGTCAGCAGTAGTGACCCCGACTTCGACTGCTCCAGCGCCTGCCCCGGCACCAATCCCGACGTTGCTGCCGCTGCTGGCTTTGGGTACGGTTGCAGTAGGACTTGCGTTGAGAAAGAATCTGTAAGCCTGAGCCATGGCCGAAGGCCTCAGGCTTCATTTATTTTAATTGACTCTGGATAGTCATATTTTTAAAGTATACCAGTATACTCTCTCCTGATATCATGCTTACCCGGAGGATTATACCCTGTCTGGACGTCACTCTCGGCCCTAACGGGGGCTGCGTGGTCAAGGGAGTCGAGTTCGTGAACCTGCGGAGCGCTGGGGACCCCGTAGAGCTGGCGAAGCGCTATAATGATCAGGGCGCTGACGAGCTGGTCTTTCTGGACATCACCGCCTCTCACGAGGGCAGGGCCACGATGATCGACGTGATCGAGCGCACGGCCAGTGAGGTCTTTATCCCCATGACCGTCGGTGGCGGCATCAAGACCATCGAAGAGATCCGGGCGCTCCTCAGGGCCGGCGCGGACAAGATCACGATCAACACTACCGCAGTCAAGGACCCAGAGTTCATACGCAAGGCCTCCGACATCTTCGGCTCCCAGTGCATCGTGACTGCCATAGATTGCCGAAGTAACACCAACATTGATGACCCTAACGCCCGTAACATCGTTCGCCGCAGAGACGGAACTCCTGCATGGTACGAGGTTGTAATATATGGCGGCCGCAAGGCCACCGGGATCGACGCCATCGAGTGGGCCAAAACGATAGAAGAGCTGGGCAGCGGCGAAATCATGCTCACGAGCATGGATGCCGACGGGACTAAGGACGGCTACGATCTCTATATTACGAAAGCGATCGGCGAAGCCGTCCGCATACCCGTCATCGCATCCGGCGGAGCCGGCACCATCGAGCACATGTACGACGCCTTCAAGATCGCCAATGCCGACGCCGCTCTGGCAGCCAGCATCTTCCACTTCGGCGAGTACACCATCGGCCAGGCTAAAGACTACCTCCGGCAGAGAGGCATACCAGTGAGGCCATAATATGGAAATCCGGGAATTCCAGCGGCTCATGAAAGAGCTGTACGGCGAAAACGACAAGGCCCGGGGCTTCGAGAAGACCGCCCTGTGGTTCTACGAGGAAACCGGCGAGCTCGCCGAGGCCCTCAGAAAGGAGAACAAGGAAGAGATCGCCCACGAAATGGCCGACGTCTTCGCCTGGATGGTCTCCATGGCCAACATGCTGGACATAGATGTCCAGGATGCCTGTTTATCAAAATATCCTTTAAAGTGCACCCGGTGTAACTCAAACCCCTGCCAGTGCGGGAAATAAAACGATCTTTTTTAACTTTACCAGCCGGGCAGCTACTTGTTACCACAGAGATTCACAGAGTGACTGGTTCACCACAGGGACTCACAGTGGACTGGACCCCTGCGATGAATAGTAAGTCTTTGCGGTGAACTGTTTTCTATGTCAATTATCGGAACGTATTTATCGCTAAGCGTCTATTATTTGGCGTATGTCAGAGCCAACGGCCGCCGATTCGTTGAGGTATGCGGGTAAGATGGCCCGCCAGCTTTTGTTTCCCTTCGGCTTTAAGAAGTGGCTGGGAGCGTATCTGGGGCTGAACGGTCTGACCGGGAATAAAGCCGATCCGCTGATCGTCGAACTACGCCGTCTTCAGAACTATTACCGGGGGACGAGCCTGCTGGCGAAGGCAGGATTGCTTTTTGTGGTGCTGGGCTTCTTCCTGCCGTTCACGGTCGTATTCGTGGGCCTTGAAGGCTTTTTCGTGCTGCTGGCCGGGTACATTGTGGCTATGTTGCTGTTATCTCTGGCCGGCATCGTGCTGGAGGTCGTGCTGGACCCGATCTTTGCGCTGCGGTACGAGGATAAAGTCTCGTTCAGGAAAGCGGCTGGAGAGTTTTTTACGCTGCTCGGCAGGAAGACCGGTCTAATAGGCGGCTACATGTTGATCAAGCTCATCATCGACATGTTTCTCGTCACGGCAGTGCTTGCCATGTTCATACCTGCGCTGATCAGCGCCATGGCTGTCATGCTGTACGTCATCGATGCCGTACAGGCGGGAGTCGATGTGAGATCGACTGCTACGTGGGGACTGAGTGGGGTGCTTGTACTGGGCCTGCTCGGCTTTACCGCCACTATCCTCATTACAATTGTAGCCTCTGCTTTCTACGGCTACTACACGGAGCATGCGGTGCGGCTGATTAGGGCGTGATCATCAGATCAGGCTGTCCGAATTTACTTAAAAAAGTCAGCCGGCAGCCTCTCTTCTATCGCCTTCACGATCTCCTGGTGTACTTTCTCCGGGCTCTGATCTGCGCTAATTATAACACCATTCGGCTGCCTTCCTATGTCGAGGAATATATTTCGAACCTTCTGCAGGTACTCTTCTTTCTCGAAAGCATCGAGCTGGCTCTTTCGCTGGTTGACGATGCGGGAGAGCCCTCTGGCCGGGTCTATGTCGAGCACGATGACGAGGTCGGGCCTGGGTGAGAAGCGCTCGTTCTCTTCCCTGATCTTCTCCGTATCCAGGCCTCTGGCTCCCTGGTAGGCGATGTTGGACTGGTAATACCTGTCCATGACCACGACTTTGCCTGCACGCAGCGCCGGGAGGATGTTCTTTTCCACGTCCTCCTTTCGATCCTCCATGAACAGCCACAGCTCTTCTTCGGTGCTGGTCGCTTCGTGAGCGATCGCCCTTCTGGCAATCTCCCTGCCGTACTGGCCGGCGGTGGGCTCCTTCAGGATCACGTGTTCAATTTTTCTGTCCTGCATCCACCGCTGCAGCATCTTGATCTGGGTGGACTTGCCAGCCCCGTCGATGCCCTCGATGCTGATCAGGAACCCCTTTTTGTCGTGGCTCATCCAGAGTTCATTGACGGTCAACGATAAAATAGATGACGAATACTTATGTTCAATGCAATGAAAAAATATATGCTGTTTAAGGAGAATTATCTAGTGTGCCTTCGTTTGTCCTCCGGATTGTCGCGTTAATCATATTTGTGGCAGTGCTGGTGCCTGCGCTGGCGTTTTCGCCTGCGGGAGCGTCTCCGGACGAAGCGTACCGGACAGTTGCCAGGGTGATCTGCGGGGGAGTCCTCTTCCTGAGCGGCCTCGGACTGGCGGCATCTCTGGAAAATACTCTGCTTAAGGCCGGGGGCAATGCAGCCTTTAAAATGCTTTACTTCACTGCTGCCGGCATGTCCGGGGCGGGGGTCGCAGTATGTCTGTCCGCATTCTTCCCCGTAAATACAGCTATGTCGATGCTTTTCTTCTCGGTGATAGCGGTCGTTACCTGTATCATATGGCTGAGGTTTTACTATGCTGCTACAGGCTGACATCCTTTCGATGGCCGGGTATGTGGCTGCGATTCTCAGTATCGTTTCCCTGGTGCTGGCAGTACAACTGCATCGCCTGTTCAGAACCGGCCTTTCTTTCTGGTTGATGGTTACCTTCGGATCTATGGCCACGCTTGCGCTGGCTTTCTGTCTGTCAACTTTCTGCCTGGAGGTCGCCGCAGTGGCAGATTTAAGCGTGCTGGCCACAGGCTTTGCAGGATATGCTCTGTCCCGGTGGCTCCGAGAGCGGTTTGAGCTGGGGGCGAAGTATGGCGGTTAAGGAAATTGTCGATGCGGCCCGCTCTGCCCCGGGGTATTCGGGGCTGGCGATCTTTATGGGGGACGAGCCCATCTGTCTGGAACGCCTCGAGGCTGAGTATGCACACCATTTGCGCGCGCTCTACTGTCGGGTATTCGGAGCACATCAGCCAGAGGGCGAACTTATGTGCGCCGTAGCGGCAGGCTTTACCTTTTACGCATCTTGCAATGCGGGCCTCCTCGTTATTATCAGGATAAGTGGCCGGTTTAGCCCCCGGCCGGCCCTTCCCTGTGCCGAACCTGACTATGCCGAGCCTCTTACGGATGCCCTGCTGCCTTCCAGAGCAGGCGTGCGCCGGGAGGCAGAAGCTCTGCTGCGGCAGTATGATCTGTTGAGATGACTTAGCTTTTGTAATTTTTGAATTTTCAAAAAATTTAAATAGTTGCCCTGCAGATCATGTCCTGATGACCAAGTCCTACTCGGATATCCTCAGGGAACGGGAAGCGATCCTCGGCACGTTCGAGGCGCTGTTCAAAGCCCGGGGCATGGGGGATCTGCATGGCCGTGTATTCGGCGCAATCCTGCTCTCCGTCAACGAGATGACGCAGGACGAGATCAGCATGTTTACCGGCTATTCAGTGCCTGCAGTCAGCTCGGCTCTGGATGAGCTGGTGAGGGTAGGGCTGGTAAACCGGCACAAGCGACAGGATAGCCGGAAATACTATTATTCCAGCAAGGCAGACCTCGATGAGATCATGAGGACGGTGCTCAGGACGCTCCACGACGACTACGTCCAGGTCGTACTGGATCAGCTTTCGGCTGCCAGGGCCGGTGCCAGATCTGACGACGGCCCGCAGTTGAGAGAGCACATGGAAAACATCCAGAACTATGAGCGGGAGCTGAAGAACCTGGAGAACTACCTGAAGAGACTGCTGGAAGTCCCACTGGAGGAACAGTAATGATAACAGTAAACCGTTACAGGTGCGGCTATTGCGGCGCTTGTGTGGGCGCCTGCCCCAAAAACTCTATCGACCTGGTCGAGACCTTCATCGAGATCGACAAGAACTGCAACAGGTGCGGCATCTGCACTAAAGTCTGCCCGATGGGTGCGCTGGAGCTGGTGAAGGATGAAGAGTGAGTACGACGTCATCGTCGTGGGCGCCGGTCCCGGCGGCTCACTGGCAGCGAAGACCGCGGCAGAGCAGGGCCTGGACGTGCTCCTGATCGAGAAGCGGCAGGAGATCGGAGACCCCGTCAGGTGTGCCGAAGGCGTCGGCAAGGCGGGCCTCCAGGAGTTCGTGGAGCCCGACCCGAAGTGGATCAGCGCGGACATCAAGTGCGCCCGGATCTTTTCCCCGGACGGCACCATGGTCGAGCTTTCCGAGAAGATGGCGGGCAACGAAGTAGGCTTCGTGCTGGAGCGCAAGATCTTCGACCGGGAGCTGGCTAAGATGGCAGCCAAGGCAGGAGCCGAAGTCCAGGTCAAGACCCAGGCGACCGGCCTCATCATCGAGAACGGCCAGGTCTGCGGCATCACCGGCAAGCGGCACGGCGACGAATTCACCGCCCGGGCAAAGGTAGTCGTAGCGGCAGACGGCGTCGAGTCGAAGGTCGGCCGATGGGCGGGCATCAACACCACGCTGAAAATGAAAGACATCGAGACCTGCGCCCAGTTCCTGATGACGGATATCAACATCAAGCCCAACTCCTGCGACTTTTACCTCGGCAGCAAATACGCCCCCGGTGGCTACGTGTGGGTCTTCCCCAAGGGCGACCGGGAGGCTAACGTAGGCCTCGGCATGCTGGCATCTCACTACAAGGGCAAGCACCCGATCGAGTACCTCCGGGAGTTCGTCGCGGACAAGTTCCCCGAGGGCAAGATCCTCGAGACCGTCGTCGGCGCGGTGCCCGTCAGCGGCATGCTGCCCAAGCTCTCGACCGGCGGCCTCGTGCTCGTGGGAGACGCAGGCCACGTATCCGACCCGATCACCGGCGGCGGCATCATCAACGCCATGAGCAGCGGCAGGATTGCCGGCAACATCATAGCGAACTGCATCAGGGCTGGCGACGTGTCTGCAAAGGCGCTGTCCCGGTACGATGCCGAGGTCCGGGAAGCGCTGGGCAAGTCGCTGGACAAGAACTACAAGATCAAAGAAGTAGTGACCAAGGTGAGCGACAACACCATGAACGTGGCAGCTCACTCACTCCAGGGCGTCGACTTCGAGAACGTGACCGTCACCAAATTAGTCAAGGAGATCGTCACCCGGAATCCTGCCTTGCTGAAAGAGCTCGTGGGGCTTATCTGAACCCCCGCAGCTTATTTCTTTTTTCACCTGTAATTTTACCGCTTTTCGAAAAGATATCGTCGGCGCTGGAATATCTAGCATTATTACGGCTTTATTTGACAAACGCGCTCATTTATGCTTAAGTTACATTTTTGTATCAAAAACTTTATTACCCGCAAAGCAAACATCTAAATTATGAAATTAAACGATATAGTCGCTTCGATGTCGGGATACCTAACCGAACAGACGATTGTGGACTTTATCATGTTCAGCAAAGCCTTCGACGACACCCGGTACTCGGTGCTCAAGACCAAGGCCATTGATAAAGTCTCCATAGCGTTGCTAGCGGCTGCTAAAAACGGCGAACTATTCTATGATGTAGTTCAGTGGGGCGAGGAAAGCAGCGTGGCGTCCAAGGCTACGTTCTCCCGCAGGAAAGACTTCCTGGTCAACCTCAGCGTCATCCAGGAAGAAAGCGTGAAAACGCCGTTTGGCAGGCCGAAGATCCGGCTCAGGCTCAACGAGCCCAAGCTGAAAGAGTACTTCGGCATCCCGTAACTAAATTTCATACAATTTTTATTTTAATCCGGTGTAAAACAGCCTGAGCTCCGTTTCTGCAGTGATGCCGGAAATATCGCCCGTCACTGTCACCGCCCCCGGAATTCCGGCCACCACCAGCCCGTTCAGCCCTCCCCGGCCGCAGAGCACGTCCTGCTCCGGGTGAGTGCCCGGCACTATGCACGATGTCAGCCTGATTCGCTCACCCGCAGACAATACTACTGGTAAGCGCCCTGTGGCAGGGTGATTCTTCGGCAGCACCAGCAGCGGCATACCGCCCATGCTGGCAAGGTACAGCATGCACTGGATCGCTTCCTTCGCTCCCGGGCCGCCGGAAAAGCACGAGGCGGCGATGAGGTCGTCCTCCCCCAGAAACTGCACCAGCTCTTCCTTTTCAGTTTCGATGAAAACGTGCCTTAGCCTCGCCGCTTTGACGATGCCTACCGTATGGCTGCCATCGCCCAAAAATAATATTTCTCCGAAGCCGAGCTTATACTCCTGCATCACTCGATCAGCTCAACGTCTTCGCACCCGCAGGACGGGCAAGTCGGTTTCTTGCCGGCTCCCTTGAATGTGGAATCGCAATCCTTGCACTTGTATTTCCTGAACTTGATCTCGTCAAGCTCGACGTCCATAGCCATGCCTCCGCCGCTACACATCATGGCTCACCTCCTTTCGATATGGCTTATTTGAATCCCATGGTTTTAATATTTTCCGAAACCCTGTTGCGCACGTCCTGGTACAGGTCGTGCAGATGTGCATCCATAGTTACGGTCAGCGGCCCGAAGTCTTCTACTTCCAGCACCCAGACCGCCTCTGCCATCCCCAGGTCAGTCCACTCGACCCCGGCTACCCGCTTCACCATCCGGGCGCCGAGGACTGCGGCCCCTCCGGTCATTGACAGGTATACGCTGCCATGATCATGCAGCGCATGCAGGGTGCGGCTATCCATGCCTCCTTTGCCGACGATCATCCGGGCTCCATGGGCAATTACCGGGGGCTCGAGGTCGTTCATCCTGGCGCTGGTCGTCGGCCCGATAGCCACCATCTCCCATCCATCCGCCTTCTGCCGCACGATGGGTGCGCCATGAAAGATGACTGCGCCTTCGAGGGAGAACGGCAGCGGCTTCTCCCCCGAAAAGTACTCCGCCATCCGGATGTGCGCCTTATCCCTGGCAGTGATCATCGTGCCCGTTAAAAAAACCGTATCGCCGGCGTGCAGGGACCTTGCAGTTTCGGCGCTGACCGGAGTCCTCAGCCTGTGCTCCATCTCAGTCACCCCTGAACTCTGTCCGGCCGTCCGGGTAGACTCGTATCGTCGCCCTTCTCGCAGCATAACATTGTACATTCAGCCCCACCGGCAGGCTGGCAGTATGACAGCTTGCCCATTCTACGTGTACTGCCAGTGCAGTCGTCCTGCCTCCCAGGCCCATCGGGCCCACTCCCGTCCGGTTGATCAACTCCAGCAGTTCCGCTTCCAGCTTTGCCATCTCCGGATCGGCATTCTTCTCTCCGACCGGCCGCAGCAGGGCTCTTTTAGCCATCGCCATACACATGTCGGAACTGCCTCCCAGGCCCACGCCGATGATCACGGGCGGACAGGGCTTGCCCTCTGCCTTAGCGATAGTCTCTACGACAAACTTGCGGATGCCCTGCACGCCCTGAGACGGGTTCAGCATGGCCAGCGCGCTCATGTTCTCCGAGCCGGCCCCTTTAGGCATGTACGAAATCTCCATATATTCGGCATCATGGAACGAATAAGCTATGTGTGGCATATCGGTGCCCGTATTATCTCCAGTATTCGCCCTGGTCAGCGGATGCACGACGTTTTTGCGGAGCGGAACTTCTGTGGTAGCCTTTCTTACGGCTGCGGCAAGGACTTCTTCCAGCCCCTTCACCCTGAACGACCCTACAGTGACGAAGAATAACGGGATCCCGGTGTCCTGGCACATGGGCAGGGTGCATCTCCCGGCTTCCCTCACGTTCTCGATCATGGCCCGCAGTTCCCGCTTAGGGGTATCCTGCGATTCTGTCCTCTCCGCTCTCTCCAGCTCCGCAATCACTCCGGCCGGCAGCCGGGTCACCGCCCTTCTGATCAGCTCGACGGCGGCGTCCTCGATGTTCCTCTCCAGCGACATCAAGAGCAAGTAGTCCGCATGGGGCTTAAAAATTACTTAAGAGTATCCGGCCTGTCAGAAATTTTCGAGGTTTTCAGAAGATTTTTAATCCGGCACGATATTATCCGGTGTGACTATGCGAGTCTATATCGAGACGTACGGCTGCACCGCCAACGAAGCGGATTCCGCAGGCATCAGGGACGCAGTGCTGGCATCGGGTGGAGCGATCGCCTCAAGCCCGGAGGAAGCCGACGTCATCGTTGTAAACACCTGCGCCGTGACCGGCCATACTGCGAATAGCATGCTGAGGGCAGTCTCCCGCTTTCCCGGCAAAAGAGTCCTCGTGGCCGGGTGCCTGGCAGTGGCGGAGCCCGGGCGGCTTAAGGGCTACGAGTTCGTGGACGGGCCCGGCTCGCTGCCGGTCGTCCGGGCACTGGGCCTTCGGCCGGAGGCCGGGCTTTCGATTGCGATGACTGGCAGGACCGCGACCATCAAGATTGCCGAAGGGTGTAATGGCCAGTGCTCATACTGCATAGTGAGGCTCGTGAGGGGCCGCATCCGCAGCACGCCTGCCCCGGACATCGTGGAGGCCGCCCGCCGGGCGATCGCAGAAGGCGCCTCGGAGCTCTTCCTCACCTCTCAGGATTCAGGGGCTTACGGCCTGGATACGGGAGTGCGGCTACCCACACTCATACGGAGTATTGCTTCGCTTCCCGGCAACTTCAAGGTGCGCATCGGCATGATGAACCCCTTCTCGATCGCCGACATCCTGCCCGATATGGTCGATGTGCTGAACCATCCGAAGGTCTACCGGTTTGCCCATATACCTGTGCAGTCAGGGTCCGATCGAATTCTGAAGCTCATGCAGAGGCCGTATACAGAGCAGGAGTACTCGGCTATCATATCACGGCTTCGAGCCGGGGTGCCGGGGATCACCTTCTCGACAGACTACATCGTAGGCTTCCCTACCGAGACCGAAGCGGATTTCCGCCTCACGCTGGAAGATCTGCGGACTAACCGGCCGCTGAAGGTGAACATCACCCGCTTCTCCCCCCGGCCGGGCACCCCTGCGGCAGCGATGCCAGACGTGCTCGAGCGCACCAAGAAAGAACGTTCCCGTATGCTGACCGCACTGCATCACGAAGTCACCTCTCATGACCTGAAAGAAGCGGTGGGCAGCCGCAGATCCGTGCTTGTATCAGAAAAGGGCAAGCCTGGCACGGTTATCGCACGCGATCCCTCCTATAATATGGTGGTGATTGAGGAAGACCTGCCGCTGGGAACAGTGGCGAACGTGGAAATATCCGCTGCAAAGACAACTTACCTGATCGGGCGGAGAATATAGCCCCAAATCACTGGATCATCACCCCTCATTCCACGCTTATTTACATTGTAACGTAACCTAAAAATATCGGAAAATACACGCTAAATATGCTATATGGTGGCATATTGTAGCTCTAATTTGAGATCGTACGCTTATCCCGACCATTATTGTAATAATATGCTGATACATGTGCTAAAAAAGTTATTTCTTGTTAATTTTGTCTTTTTTTTACATATAGTAATCTATTTATAGATTCACTTGCAAATGTATGATATTCACTCCTTTTTAGAAGTTATTTTTATATTAAAATAATATCGATTAAGAAGCTAATTACGTTTATTTATCATGTTTTGTAACAAATTGATTAATATGGATGACAGGTAATTATAGGAATATATTTGGATTATTTCTTTTCCATTTGTTTATAACTATATTGAAGCTCAAATGATTGATTAACGAGACATAAACTTAATATCTTTGAAATGCTATATCATTATTGTTCAAGTGGTTAGAGAGAGGAATATCAATACTGATCGTTTTAGGAATTCAGCGATTGATGACCTGGCGCAGCATGGCAACAAACACTGCCTGGCTTGCGGCGAGGCTTCTCTCCACAGCCGTTATCCGGCCACTTCGGCCACTTGATATGTTTTGAAATCCTACGGGAGGAGGGAGAAAATGCCAAAATATAAGGACAAGATAGACCTGTATGATGACAAGGGAAAGCTTCTGGAGAAGGACGTTCCACTCGAGGCAGTCAGCCCGATTGTAAACCCCGCTATCCGCAAGATCGTCAACCTGACCAAGAGATCCGTCTCCGTCAGCCTTGAAGGCATCGAGAATGCCCTTAAGACTGGTAAGGTAGGCGGCAAGGGCAGGCAGGTACTGGGCAAGAGCCTGGACTTACCCCTGACCAAGGACGCAGACAAGATCGCCAAGAAGATCGAGGAACTGGTCCGCGTAACCAAGGGCGACGACACCAACGTCAAGGTCCTCGGCGGCGGCAAGAGCCTGCTCGTGCAGGTACCGACCCAGAGGATAGAAGCGGGCGCAGAGTTCGTGGCAGGCATCAGCTCTACCGCAACCGCGACCGTCGAGTCCATCCTCGAGCTGTACAAGGTTGACATGTTCGACGGTGCCTTCGTCAAGGCGGCTGTCTGGGGTATGTACCCGCAGACGATCGACCTCGAAGGCGGCAACGTCAAGTCGATTCTCGATGTCCCCCAGAAGGACGAAGGTGTCGGCTACGCACTGAGGAACATTCCGACCAACCACTGCGTCATCATCTCTAAGAGAAACGCCATGAACGCAGCTGCCCTGAACTCGATCTTCGAGCAGGCAGGCGTGTGGGAAATGGGCGATGCAATCGGTCCGTGGGAGAGGTACCAGTTAATGGGCTTCGCATACCAGGGCCTGAACGCGAACAACCTCGTATACTCCACTGTTAAGGAGAACGGCAAGAACGGCACCGTCGGTTCCGTCGTTGCCACCATCGTTGGCAAGGCCATCGAGGACAAAGTTATTAAAGTCGAGAAGACACTTCCGTCCGGATACAAGGTGTACACCACGGACGACATCCCGAAGTGGAACGCCTACGCGGCAGCCGGTGTAATGGCAGCCACGATGGTCAACTGCGGTGCACTCAGAGGCGCCCAGGCTGTGTCTTCGACTCTGCTGTACTACAACGACCTTCTCGAGAGAGAGACCGCACTTCCGGGTGTGGACTTCGGTAAGGTCCAGGGTACCGCTGTCGGCTTCTCGTTCTTCAGCCACTCGATCTACGGTGGCGGCGGACCGGGTATCTTCAACGGTAACCACGTCGTGACCAGGCACTCCAAGGGCTTCGCTGTACCTTGCGTGTCGGCAGCTTGCGCACTTGATGCAGGCACTCAGATGTTCTCGCCCGAGTCGACCTCCAAGGCAATGGAAGTCTTCGGTGAGATCCCCGAGTTCAACCAGCCGCTCGTCGCAGTAGCGAAGGGCGCCAAGGAAATCAAGGACAAGATTTAGACAGGTAACTGAACAAAGCGGAGTTTAAGAATGGTAGCGCCGGTTACCGGGAAAAATCGCCTGATGCAAATCGAGATTTTCCCCGAGCGGCTACTCAACATCGAGACTGCCCAGGCTCTGCTCAACGAGCTGAACAAGATCGGCGGGATCACCCGCATGATCGTGTACGGCCCCCGTCTCCCGAAGGATGATCCGAAAGACCTCCTGGATGGAAAGTTCGATGCCCGCGAGAAGAAATTTCTCGACATCATGGGTGAAAAAATCGAGTTGACCGTCCAGGTGGGGCGGATTTTCGTGGAGATCGAGAACCCTGGAGTAAAAGATAAAATCAACGAAGCGTGTCGAAAGACTTTGCCTTTCCCGTTCGAGATCAACGAGGGTCTCTATATCCGGACGCAGAAAACGCTGACGGACTACGTGAGAAAAGGCGGTAAAGTCGACGACATATCTGTGGGCATGTCCGATCCCGGGGCGATGCAGAAATACTCGTACTGCCCGCCGAAATCGGACGACAGAGACGAAAAACGGAGATGAAGTAAAAATGCCAATAGACCGTGAGACACAGGTTGTGGATTGCAGAGAAAGCATGGGCCTGGATAAGGGAGGAGGCCTCGCCCAGAGAGGCACCCTTTCAGAAACGGGCCGACCCGATGTGGTCGCCATCGCCATGACTCCCGGGAGGCGGCACATAACCAAGCCAGTTTGCGAGATCACCCACGGGCTCAGGAAAGAAGGCATCCAGGTATCTGTCCTGGTGCTCTATTCCGGCGGTGGCGTGCCCTCCGATGCGGAGGACGCAGCTATCGGCCACGGGCCTAAGTTCGGCTTGAACGAGAAGGAGATCGAGCAGATACGCCGGCACAAAGTGGCATTGATACATCTGGGCAACGTGAAATCTCACGTGATCTACAAAGCCAGGGACATCCTGCGTTTTGTCGACATCCCCGCAATCATCGTCTGTCAGGCCCCGGTAGACTTCGAGGACTTCGCCCGGATAGGCGTCAAGACCCGCGTGGTCCAGCCGCCCGAGGACAAAGTCGAAACACAGGGAACAGTCGTTGAGATCGTAACCGGTATCACGAGAGGTCAGACTTGTGCAAGAGACAAGCTGAACGAGATCGTGAAGCATATCATTGAACTAAACCCGCAAAAGCTCACTACAAAGTAGGAGTTGAATGATATGGCATACAAACCACAGTTCTACCCAGGTAAGACTTCTGTGGCCCAGAACCGTAAGAAGTTCATGGACCCCTCATACAAGATGGAGAAGCTCAGGAGCCTCTCCGATGATGACATCGTCATCATGCTGGGACACCGCGCTCCGGGTTCCGCATACAAGACCATCCACCCGCCCTTAACCGAGAGCAACGAGCCGGACTGCCCGATCCGCAAGCTGGTCGAGCCCACCCCCGGCGCAAAGGCAGGCGACAGGATCAGGTACAACCAGTACGCTGACTCCATGTACTTCGCCCCGATGGTCCCCTACCTCAGGTCATGGATGGCAGTCACCAGGTACAGGGGAGTAGACCCAGGCACCCTCTCCGGCAGGCAGATCATCGAAGCTCGTGAGAGAGACCTTGAGAAGATCACCAAGGAAACCTTCGAGACCGAGATGTTCGACCCCGCCAGGACATCCCTCAGAGGCTGCACTGTGCACGGCCACTCGCTCAGGCTGAACGAGAACGGCATGATGTTCGACATGCTGCAGAGGCAGGTCCTGGACAAGGACGGCACCGTCAAGGCAGTCAAGGACCAGGTCGGCGACCCGCTCGACCGCAAGGTCAACCTCGGCAAGCCCATGTCCGAAGCAGAGCTCAAGAAGAGGACGACCATCTACAGGATCGATGGCGTTTCCTTCAGGTCCGACGACGAGGTAGTTGGCTGGGTCCAGAGGATTTTCACCCTCAGGACAAAGTGCGGCTTCTACCCGAAGGTGTAAGGAGAGGTGAGCTAAATGGCAGTTAAGGAAACTCAGAAGAGATTCATCAAGGCAATGAAGAAGAAGTTCGCCGAAGAGCCGACCGCCCAGGTAACCAAGTTCAAGTACGAAGGTTACACTCAGTCCAAGAGAAAGGTCGAGTTCAAGAAGACCGGCGACGCAATCGCGAAGAAGAGAGGCATCTCCATGTACAACCCCATGGTGCACATGGGAGGTATCCCCCTCGGTCAGAGGCAGCTGATGAACTATGTAGTCAGCGGCACTGACATCGCAGTTGAAGGCGACGACCTGCACTTCGTCAACAACGCTGCAATGCAGCAGTTCTGGGATGAGATCCGCAGGACCGTCATCGTAGGCCTTGACACCGCCCACGCCACCCTCGAGAAGAGGTTAGGCAAGACCGTCACCCCTGAAACGATCAGCAACTACCTGGCAGTGCTCAACCACGCAATGCCGGGCGCAGCAGTCGTACAGGAACACATGGTCGAGACCCACCCGGGCCTCACCGACGACTGCTTCGTCAAGGTCTTCACCGGTGACGACGAGCTCGCCGACTCCATCGACAAGCAGTACGTCCTGGACATCAACAAGGCATTCCCCAAGGAGCAGGCCGCCCAGCTCAAGAAGGCTATCGGCAAGCAGCTGTTCCAGGCTGTCCACATCCCGACCATCGTAGTCAGGACTTGCGACGGTGGCACCACCTCCAGGTGGTCCGCAATGCAGATCGGCATGTCGTTCATCGACGCATACAAGATGTGCGCCGGTGAGGCAGCAGTCGCAGACCTCGCATTCGCCGCCAAGCACGCATCGGTCGTCGAGATGGGTAACCTCCTGCCCGCAAGGCGTGCCCGTGGCCCCAACGAGCCCGGTGGAGTATCCTTCGGCTTCCTGGCAGACATTGTCCAGACCCACAGGAAATACCCGGACGACCCCGTGAAGTCCTCGCTCGAGACCGTCGCATCCGGCTGCATGCTGTACGACCAGATCTGGCTCGGCAGCTACATGTCCGGCGGTGTCGGCTTCACCCAGTATGCAACCGCTGCATACACTGACGACATCCTCGATGACTTCTGCTACTACGGCTACGACTACATCAAGGGCAAGTACGGCATCGCCAAGGCGAAGCCGACCATGGACGTAGTCAACGACATCGGCACTGAAGTCACCCTGTACGGCATCGAGCAGTACGAGAAGTACCCGACCACCCTCGAGGACCACTTCGGTGGCTCGCAGAGGGCGACTGTCCTGTCCGCAGCAGCAGGTGTCACCACCTCTCTCGCGACCGGCAACGCCAACGCAGGCCTGTCGGCCTGGTACCTGTCCATGTACCTGCACAAGGAAGCATGGGGCAGGCTGGGCTTCTTCGGCTACGACCTGCAGGACCAGTGCGGTGCAACCAACGTGTTCTCCTGCAGGTCCGACGAGGGCGCAATCGATGAACTGAGAGGCCCGAACTACCCGAACTACGCAATGAACGTAGGCCACCAGGGTGGCTACACCGGTATCGCCGGCGCAGCCCACTACGGCCGTGGCGATGCGTGGGTCGCAAGCCCGCTCATCAAGATTGCCTTCGCAGACAAGAGCCTTGCCTTCGACTTCACCGAGCCGAGGAAGGAGTTTGCCCGCGGCGCAATCCGCGAGTTCATGCCGGCAGGCGAGAGATCTCTCGTCATTCCCGCAAAGTAAGGGCAGAGATATTTGGAGCCGTAAGGCTCCAACACTTTTCTTTTTTAGTTTCGTTAATTGTCTGATATTATAACATTTTTATATTACTAAATGGCACTTCTCTATGCCATTTTTTAAATTATTGTCTCGAAAGTTTTATTACTCAGCAAGCCTTTGATTAACTGATAGTTTAGCGCTAATTATGGATGTTTGTCCCAATACCGATCCATAATTATAAAATTAAAGGAGGATAACACATGGATGAATTGGCAGTTAGCCTTGGAACCCTCGCACTGATGGGCGCTTGCGCAACCATCGCGGGTGCAGCCGAGGACCTTGAATCCGACTTCGGTTCACAGTCCAACGCAAACTCGCAAGTGCAGCTGGCTCCACAGGTAGGCTATCTTCACCGTATATACAACAAAGCGGTTTGCGGTGAGCCTGTTGCCTATGGGCTTTTAGCCGCTACTGGAGCTGCTATTGCTCTGGCCCTGGCCACGGCATTTAGCCTCAACATAGTAATATCGTTAGCTCTCGGCGCTACCGTCGCAGCGCTGATGTACGGTGTATATGCTACAACGGCATATATGGGCAGGATCACCGGCCAGATGAGGTTCGGCCAGCCCGTGTATCTCGATGTATTGCTGGTAACTACACCTTCGATTATTGCACATGCATTTATTGCAACGATGGCAATCGCAACTTTCTCGTACCTTTTGAATGTTATCATTGGACAACCCTTCCCGTTCCCGATTCTGGCTCTTCTCTGGGGTATCATGACTGGCGGTATGGGCTCTGCAGTCGGTGACGTACACTACGGTGCCGAGAGGCAGTACCAGGCAAAGCCGTTCGGTATGGGCCTTCCGATCGCCAGCTCGGGCAAGATCATCCAGAAGGGCGAGGCTGGCCTCAGAAGCAGCACTGACATCGCCGGTTTCTGCGTAAAGCACGGCGGTCCGCTGACCGGTCTCGGTCTCGGCCTGACTGTCTTCGTGGACCTGTGGAGACACATCATCTTCATCGAGTTCGCGAACGGCTGGGGCGCCATGATCGCTGGCCTGATCATCGTTCTGATTATCGTCGCCTTCAACAGGATCATCGAGCTGTGGGCGAGGAAGAACTACGGCCCGTACAGGGAAGCGGAGGACTAAAACATGGATCCGTTAACTCTCGTAATTATAGTCGCATGCATCGGCCTCGGCGGACTTCTCGTCGGTCTTGGTGTCCACTTCGTGCCTGTCGGCGGCGCACCTGCCGCAATGGCGCAGGCAACCGGTATCGGTACTGGCACCACCATGCTGGCCGCATCGTCTGGTTTCCTCGGCCTGATCAGCGCAGGACTGGTAACTGAAGAAATACTCATCAACAAGATCCAGTACCCCGGATTTGCAGAAGCACTGGCTAACGGCACGCTCTTCAGCATCGCCGGCATCACCGCTAACATCGGTGCCATCGCCATCATCATCGTCGCCGGTATCATCGGCGCCATGCTGATGATCGCAATCCTCTGCGTAGTACCCAACGTACTGTACATCTTCGGACTCGGTGTCCCCCTCGCATCGGCCAAGGTCAAGTTTGACCCCGTAACCGGCGACAGGCAGGACATCTACGTCACCAAGGGTACAGAAGGCCACGGCACTCCGACCGTAGCTGTAGTAAGCTCCCTCATCGGCGGCTTCCTCGCAGGCATCGGCGGCGCTCTGACCTACCTGGCACTCCTGGCTGGCGGGTTCTCTATCGCAGCAGCAGCATTCGTCGCAATCGGCATCTTCTTCGTGAACTCCGTGCTGGCCTCGTACAACATCGCTGGTACCATCGAAGGCTTCCACGACCCCAAGTTCAAGAGGTGGCCGAGGGCATTCATCGGATGTCTCATCGCATCGGTTGTCCTGGGCATCTGGGCAGCTGCAATCATGTTCCTGATGGGGGCTTAAACAATGTCAGAACACAAGGATATTGACTGGTACACTCTCGCCGGCATAGGAATCATTGGCGGCCTGATCTGTATCTACGCTGCATATGCCCTGAACACTGTCCTCGGTGTAAGCTACTTTGCTTTCCTGGGTGCAGTAGGCGCAATTCTGGCCACCGTCTGGGGTGCAGACGCAGTCAGAAGGATCTGTAAGTTCGGTATCGGTACCGGTGTGCCGTCCATCGGCATGCTCGCTTTCGGTATGGGTCTGGCCACGACTCTGCTCGGCCTCGCCCTCGGAGACTACCTCGCAACCCACGGCCTGTCCATGGTCGTCTCGGGCATCTCCGTCGCACTGTTAGTCGCTCCTGTAGCCGCACTGATCTTCTCCCTGATCCAGGGTGCCATCATCGGCTTCATTGCACAGAACATCATCAAGATGAAGATCCCGACCATGCAGGTCGGCATGACCATGATTGCGGGTGCCGCATCCATGATTTACCTCGGCTACTCGGTCGCCATCACTGGCGGAGCATTCGACTTCGGCTCTGTGATGACCAAGGTCGTCGACACCGGCTTCATCGCCCCGCTCTTCATCGTAGGCGCTCTCCCGATGCTGCACGCGTTCAACGCTTGCATGGGTCCGGATGAGTTCCAGAAGAGGACGCTCACTCTGGCCGTCGAGGCTGCCACCATGAGCATGGTTATCTTCGGCATTCTGTCCTTCGCCGCTCCGGCATTCACCGTTGACGCAGCGACTGGCAAAGCGATTGTCGACACCAAGCTGATCACCATGCAGACCATGATCTCCAGCGTTATCACCATCGCGCTGGGCCTGATCGCCTGGTTCATCGCATACCTGGCATACTTCGGCAAGGTCAAGGAAAGCGGAGTACCTGTACTCGCCACTGGTCTCTTACCCAAGAAGGAGGAGCAGTAAATGACGGACTACGTAAAGTTACTACCAGAGTACAAGCTCTCGTACAACTACAAGACGGGTAAAGTCGAGCCCGAGGCAGGAGGCGTCGTAAAGTACAACTTCAAGCCTATCAACGAGAACCTCGACAAGCTCGACAAGTACGCAGATGACCTGATGAACTCGCTGACCCCCACTGGCCCATTCCTGGAGACATACCCCGGCAGGGAAAAGTCTCTGTACTACGCCAGCATCGGGACCAACCTGTTCTACGGCTTCATCTTTGGTGGCATAGCAGCGTTCGTATTAGTAATGCTGATACTCGCGAAGGTGATCTAATATGGTTGAAAAGAAAGAGCCAGCAAAGGGATGGCCGGTTATTAAGGGCGAGTTCGATGTTGGTGACCCGAAGAGCTGTGTTGCAGTAGCGACTGCGGGTTCCCACTTCGGCCAGTGGCCGATTAAGGCTGGTGCTGCCATTTCGGGTCCGTTCCACACTGAGAACCTGGGTATCGAGAAGATTGTGGCTAACGTTATCTCGAATCCGAACATCCGGTTTATCATTATTACCGGTGCTGAGGTTAAGGGCCACATTTCGGGCGATGCTCTGGAGTGTCTGCACAAGAATGGTCTTAAGGGCGGCAGGATTGTCGGTGCTAAGGGTGCTATTCCCTTTATTGAGAACCTTGATGACAAGGCTGTCAAGAGGTTCCAGGAGCAGGTCCAGACTGTCTACATGATTGATGTAGAGGATGAGCAGAAGATTACGGCTGCCATCAAGGACTGTATCGCTAAGGATCCCGGTGCGTTTGCCGGTGAGCCGATGCTGCTCGAGATCAAGGAAACCAAGATCGGCGAGGAAGAGGAAGAAGCCGGCGGCGAAGTTGTCGCAGGCGCAGTCCCCGCAGGCGGTGTCGTCAGCGGCATGGCCTCTGAGATCATGATGATCCAGAGCAGGATCAGGCTCATCAAGCAGGATGTCAAGGGCATCGGCTACCTGAACAAGTTCGCCATGGGCTGGTACGCAGGCAAGATGGAAGGCGTCATGATCGGCCTCGTTCTGTCCCTGCTATTGCTCGCTCTGCTGTTCCCGCAGGGAGTGGACCTATCGACATTGAGGATTAAGTAGGTGATCTAATATGGTTGAAAAGAAAGAGCCAGCAAAGGGATGGCCGGTTATTAAGGGCGAGTTCGATGTTGGTGACCCGAAGAGCTGTGTTGCAGTAGCGACTGCGGGTTCCCACTTCGGCCAGTGGCCGATTAAGGCTGGTGCTGCCATTTCGGGTCCGTTCCACACTGAGAACCTGGGTATCGAGAAGATTGTGGCTAACGTTATCTCGAATCCGAACATCCGGTTTATCATTATTACCGGTGCTGAGGTTAAGGGCCACATTTCGGGCGATGCTCTGGAGTGTCTGCACAAGAATGGTCTTAAGGGCGGCAGGATTGTCGGTGCTAAGGGTGCTATTCCCTTTATTGAGAACCTTGATGACAAGGCTGTCAAGAGGTTCCAGGAGCAGGTCCAGACTGTCTACATGATTGATGTAGAGGATGAGCAGAAGATTACGGCTGCCATCAAGGACTGTATCGCTAAGGATCCCGGTGCGTTTGCCGGTGAGCCGATGCTGCTCGAGATCAAGGAAACCAAGATCGGCGAGGAAGAGGAAGAAGCCGGCGGCGAAGTCGCAACCACCGTTGCAGCTGCCAAGCCGGACAAGGAAATTCCGCCTCTGGTAGACGACGTCTGCTACCGTGCACAGCTCTGTGCAAGAAACCAGAAGCTGACTTCTGCTGTAGGCGCAACGAAAGTCCTCGGGTTCGTCCTGGGCGCAGTCTTCGTGATTGCGTTCGTACTGATCCCCGTGTGGCTGATGGGAGGTATCTAATATGTACGTAGACCCCAAGGACTACGCAGCAGCGATCAAGAAGGTCGACGGCATCGAGGAGAAGGTGGAGTTCACCTTCGCCGAGATCCAGCAGACCGAAGGAAAGAGGTTAGGCAGAGAAGTCGGAATACTGTACGGGTTCCTGTTCGGAGCATTAATCTACATCGCGTACAGCATATTTATCCAGTTAGGACTGATTTAAGGGAGGTTTACCAATGTTCAAGTATGCAAATCAACAGAAAGTCTACGAGGTTGGTAGAGCTAAGGTAGGCGGCCAGCCGGGCGAGTACCCCACCGTACTGGCAGGTTCTATCTTCTACGGCAAGCACAAGATCGTCACCGACACCAAGACCGGTGCGTTCGACAAGGAAGTTGCAGAGAAGCTTGTCAGGCAGCAGGAAGAGATGAGCGACATCACCGGGAACCCGATCTGGCTCCAGATTGTCGCAGACTATGGCGAGGCCATGGGCAAGTACATCACCTGGTACGCAGACATCGGCAAGGACGCATTCCTCATCGACTCCACCGTCGCAGACGCGAGGGTCGCCGGCGCCAAGAAGGCTGACGAAATCGGCCTGAGCGACAGGGTCATCTACAACTCGATCAACGCCGCCGCACAGGCAGCCGAAATCGAGGCACTGCAGCCCCTGAAGTTCACCTCCGCCATCGTCCTCGGCTTCAACGCCATGGACATGTCGGTCAAGGGCAGGATGGAAATGTTCACCAAGGGCGGCGCAGGCCAGCCGAAGGGCATGCTCACCCTCGCCACCGAGAAGGGCATCACCAGGCCCCTCCTCGACGTAGCAGCAACCCCGCTCGGCAGCGGCTCCGGTGCGACCTACAGGTCCATCTTCGCTGTCAAGTCCCAGCTCGGAGAGCCTGTGGGCGGCGGCTACCACAACATCCCGTCCGCATGGGCGTGGCTGAAGAAGTTCAAGAAGCAGCCCGGCAAGGAAGGCGCATACATGCCCTCCGACATTGGCAGCAACCTCGTTGCCATCACCCTCGGCTGCGACTTCTGCCTGTACGGTCCGATCGAGCACTCCGTCGAGGTCTTCCCCGCAGTCGCCATGAACGACATCATCGTCGCAGAGGCTGCCAAGGACCTGGGCACTGTGACCGTCGACGAGCACCCGCTCAAGAAGCTGGTATAAGTATAAATGGCTGGCAGGAGACTGCCAGTTATCCTTTCTTTTTTTTAAAAATATTATCGGCTCGCTTGTTTACCATTTTACATAAATCGCCGTATCCTTTATGCCTCATTAAAGCACAAAATATATGATATCAGCGTAAAAACCATCGATAATTATTCCACGGTGATCAGGATGCAACTAAAACCATTACTCAGAAAGCTCGGCCCGAAGCCGCACATTGCTGAGAGCCCGTATCTGTCTCTCGTGTCCCAGACTTCGTCTCCAGGCATGAACTTCAAAGTCGACATAGCCAAGACCAACTATTACGTTGTTGCATCCGTCGAAATGGGTAACACTACCACCAAGTGCATTCTCACGGCCACCAACCTTGAAACGGGCAAGACTTACCTGCTCAACAAGACCGTGAAGATGTCGCGTGATGTCAGGGATCCGAAGCCCGGGGAAGAGGTGTTCGGCAAGACCCTCGACGGTCGCAGGCTCACCAGAAATTCTGTGGGCGAGATGGTCAGGGATAATCTGCTGGAATCTCTCAAAGCGGTTAACCTGTCAGTCGAGAACGATCTGAACTTCGTGGTGCGCAGCACTGGCGTCGTGGCGGGATTCGACAGCCCCGACGACGTGGGCGAGTTCATTCTGGCCCTGGCCGATGGCTGCATCCAGGCTAAAGTCCCGCCCAAGAACATGTGCCCGGCGATGAACAAGGATAACATTATCGCCAGGCTTCGTCCCTACTCATTCCTCGACAAAGTCTTCTTCGATGGCGCGGTTGCCAGTACTCTGCCTCCAGTGGGCAGCTCGGGCGTGGAGATCGTGGCTAACGAGATGGAAGGCGAACTTGCCACCGCCGGTATCAAAGAGGCTGCGAAGTGGGCTGATGTGGATTTCAGAAACCCCTGCTGCAGCATTGACTTCGGCACCACGCTCAAAGGCAGGGTCACTAACGACCAGATGCCTTACGCTAAGACTGTCGGCAGCTTCTGCGGCCTTGCAGGCGCGATTCCTGATGCCATCGTGCGCGGCACCGGCCTCGTAGACAAGAAGTACGGCAACGTGCTGGACGTGACCGGCAAGTACAAGCCCGGCGTGATTACTGAAGTGCTTAAGGATAAGGTTATCGAGGACTACGCTAAGATGGCCCACGAAATGGTTCAGATCGAGGTCGTGCCTGAAGGCCGCAAATGGTACGGCAGCGTCCCGGTCAACCCGAAAGCAGCGAAGACCAATGGCGTCGTCCTGATAGGCTGTGAAGTGGGCGAGAATGGCAAAGATCTGCCTAAGCTGAATGCTGTGGGCGAAGAGGTCTACAAAAAGCATGGTATCCAGACCCTGCTGGCCACCCTCGACCTGACCAGCGCCATGATTGCCTACCGGCTGGTCAAGACCGCCCTCGACAACAAGCTGATCACCGGCAAGACTGCGATCGGTATCACTGGCAGGGCTGGCATTACGGGCAACAAGCCGTACCTGATCGTCGAGAAGATCGGCTCGCTTGGCATCTACGACAACCCCAACGATAACATAGTCTTCTGCGACGACGGCCTGGCCAGAGGCGCAGCCGTAATGGCCCGTTGCATGAACTCCTTCGGCACCCCAAAGCACCCGATGGGCGGCAGGAGAGGCGGTAAGTGCATCCTGGCAGAACGTATGAAGCTTCAGAATAAGAAATAACGGTGTACCTATGGCCTGTCTCAACGATTACAACTACGAAATCCTGCTTTCCCACTGCACCCTCCGCCAGGGCGAGGAGTTCATCCGGTCGAAATACTGGGAAACCTACTACTTCGAGCCGGGCTTTCAGGTGCTCGGCCTTCGTACCCTTGGAGAGGGCGCGATCCCGGTAGCCATCGAGGATAACACGGACGATACCATCATCTTCACGTATACCAAGCCGTGCATGGGCACCTTCGTCCTCCGCATTCCGGGAGTTCCAGATGAGGTGAAGAGAGTCCGGACCGGCTATACCAAATCGCTCACCCTGGACCGATGGACAGGCTCGTCCGGCAAGACTGCCCGGGCAGAAGCTATTACATGTCCTCTAGACGTCTCTCTCAGGAACTTCAACTACGACATCCTGTCCCACTTCAAGACCTTCCGGGAGTGCGAAAAGTTCATCCGGTCGAAATACTGGGAAACCTACTACTTCCCCCCGGAATTCCGGGTGCTTGGCCTGCGGCCGCTGGGTAAAGATTATATACCAGTGGCTATTGACGACAAGGATGAAAATAACCTCATCTTCCCCTTCCACGACTCTACGATGGGACCGCTGGTCATCAGGATCAACGGTGTGCCCTCGGAAGTAAAGCGGGTCCGGGAGAACTACTCGAAGGACCTGACGCTGAAGAAGTGGAAAGAGACTTCATAACTTTCATCAATTGATAGGATGTGTTACTATTCCTGCTGTAAAGAAATCTTCGGCCGCTACTGGTACAGCGCCTAAAAAGGCTGCACCTGAGAAAGTCGCCAGCAAGCCTGTTAAGAGGGCTGCTGCCTCGAAGAAGGCTGCTGCGATTAAGGCACCGTCAAAGGCTACCGTATCGAAAAAGGCCGTTGCTAAGAAGGCTCCCGTTAAGGCTCCCGCTAAAGCCGCTCCTAAGGCACCTGCCGCTAAAAAGGCGCCGGCAAAAGCGCCGGCCAGGGCACCCGCCGTTAAAAAGGCCCCTGTTAAGGCTGCGGCGAAATCTCCGGCAGCTAAAAAAACAGCCCCAAAAGCTAAGGCCGCGAAGTCCGAAGGCAAGACGGTCAACGACCTGATCACCCCGAGGCCCATGGAAGTCAAGTCTATGGATGAGCTGCTGGGCATCAAGAAGTTCGAAGACACCCGCAATAAGCCGATCATCCCCGGCAAGTTCGACCTCATCCTCCCGCCCGGTACGCCCCGAAAGCTGATTCTTACCCTCGCGAAGGAGTTCGACGTCGAGCTGGTCACCAGGACCGATATCTACGTACCTATCGGCATTAGCGACATCCAGAGGGAGCTGCTGGCCATCAGGGGTGACAAGAAGACGATCAAGAAGTTCGAGAAGATCGTTCTGGAGAAGCTCGCAGAGATCGCTGCGGACACTACCGGCCCTAACGCCAGCTACGACGAGCGCATGAAGGCGAGCAAGGCCGTAAAGAAGCCTGCAGCGAAGAAGGCTTCGAAAGCCAGTGCTTAAAAAATTTTTAATGATGGGGAACCTGATCGGTTCCCTGTAGCCTTTTTAATTGTATAATCTAATTTAGCCCCCGCCTTCGCAGCTGTTGTCAGTGTAAACATCCTTGATCTTCAGGGCCTCTTCCATGTCCTTGATCTTTCTCTCCACTTCGGCGAGGTCTATCTTAACTGTATCCTCGTCTTCCTCGGCCGCTCCCTGCTCGTCTGTCACGGTCAGGTAATGCGTATCATAATAGAGCTTCGAGGTGTCGATCTGCGCAAAGGTCCTGTCTTCCTCCTTCTTCAGGTCGATAACCTTGCCCAGCGTCCTCGTGGTGATGTAGCGGACCATTGTGCCGATCTTGATGGGCTTGCCGTACAGGTCCGTCGCCGTGATCGTTTCGCTTGCCTCCATGCTATCCTCCGGAGAATAATCTAGTTTTGATATAAATAAACTTACTGCCACAGTATATGCACATACTTTCCATCTCCGATTAGAAATTATTGTCATTATTAAAATTTTAAACGGTTCCTCTGTATGAGCGTTCGCCTTTTGAACGCCTGTGTCCGTAAGAGTTCACGAAGGCAATTCACAAAGGAACTGTATCTATTTGGTCTTGAAAGTTTTCAAGTTGAGAAGATGAAAAGCTGGCTGTTATCATGCTATTGGTCGAAAATGCCGCCAGGCCCGCCAAGGGGCCAAGCCCGCCAAGAAAAACGTTTTTCATGGAACTCTGAGGTCGATCTATCTGGGCCTGGCGTGCTTGGCTCCTTGGCGTTCCATGAAAATTAGCTCTTGGCGAGCTTGGCACCTTGGCGGGCCTGGCGGTATTTTCGACTCACACAGGGCCAACTATTAATTATTCATAGCCTCTACCTGAATACCGCATTTTTCATAAGGCGAGTGCTTGGCGGCCTACAAACATAAGATCATAGCAACAGTAGACCATAATTTCATAGGACTATACTACTGGTGTCTTCTCTAAGCTGAAATGTTAACGAATACCCTGTATCGGTTTACAGGATATAATTTTCCTTCAACCCGTTCTTCTTTGATCATGTCCCAATAATCATCCAGGCGGGCATCTATTACCTTATCTCCTGAGACAATCACGTACCCCTTATGAGCCTCGAATGAAGCCACTCCGCCATTCCTGTGGCCATAGCCCGTATATCTACAAACAAATTCTACAGTTACATTATAGCGGCCTGGTACCTGTGGAGTACTGTTGTCGATATATACACGTAATGTCTCTTCTACGCCAATGGATTCGTAAGTCTCGTAGTGTATGATAAACGCCCTGGCTACCTCGATCGCATCTTCTTCCGAATATCCTGCATTAGTTAACACATCCATAACCGGTACCATCGTTGCTAATGATAGAGTCAGTACTATAATACCGGCAAAAGACCAGATGCAAAGCCTATCCATGTTAACACCTTACATGTTCGAGACATTCAATTATTTATATACCTCAATTAGGTATATAAGAGCACATGTAGCGTGATACTTAGTACAAATAATCCATTGTCTATTCTTTCACTTTTACTTTCTAACTCGTACCATTCTTATGCCTGTGCCCAAAAACTTTTATGACACTCGACAGCCTATACGCTTTTAGTTTACAGGGCAGGTGACCGGATGAAGATTACGCTGAAAGCGACGCCAAAAGGATACACGAAGGACACCCACCGGGTCGTTCCTCCGGAAGAGACTTTAAACCGGGTCGAGAAGCTCTTGCCTGACATCGGGGTTACTCGTGTGGCAGAGATCTCGGGCCTGGACCGGATTGGCATACCTGTGTACTCCGCCATCCGGCCTGGCTCGGAGAAGGGTGCTATCTCAGTCTATGCCGGTAAGGGCGCCACTCCCGTCGAGGCGAAGGTCTCGGTGATCATGGAGTCCATCGAGCGGTACTCGTCCGAGATGCATAAGCAGGACAAGAAAAAGGTGCTGGTGGGCACCTACGAGGAAGTCTCTGAGAAGCACGCCGCGGTGGACCCGCAGAGCCTGATCCTGCCCGGCCGGCTGCTGCCCGGGACTAAGCTGGAATGGTTCGATGGCTACGATTTGATTGGCAAGAAGGATGTGAAGCTGCCCTGTAACGCTGTCTTCCACCCTTATACCTCTGCCGCAGTCCGCCTGTTCAGGAGCAATACTAACGGCCTGGCATCGGGCAATACCATGGAGGAGGCGATCTTCCACGCGCTCATGGAAGTCGTTGAGCGGGACGCCCTGTCGCTGGCGGAAGCAACCCGGAACACTGGCCAGGCGATCTCTATCGATGAGGACGACGGTATTGCTTACGATCTCTACGCTAAATTCGGCAAGGCCAACATCGACGTGAAGCTCTGGTACCTGCCCACCGATACGGGCATTCCCACTGTGCTGGCGGCTGCCGACGACAAAGAGCTACTGGATCCCGCGCTGCTGGTCATGGGCGTTGGCACTCATCTCGATGCGCGGATCGCCACATTACGGGCGCTGACTGAAGTCGCACAGAGCCGGGCCACCCAGATTCACGGCGGCAGGGAAGATACGGACCGGGAAAGAATCACCCGGTCCATCGGCTACGAGCGCATGAAGCGCCTGAACAAGCACTGGTATGCCGAAGCAGCGGAAACAGTATCGCTTAAAAGCCTGCCCGACCTCTCGACCACCTCTCACAAAGGCGACATAGAGAAGTCTATCAGGCAGCTGAAGGGCATCGCTCAGGGCGTGATCGTCACCGACCTCACCCGGTCCATAGGAGTGCCTGTGGTCAGAGTCACAGTTCCCGGCCTCGAGATGTTCGCCATCGACAAGGAACGCATCGGAGACCGGTGCAAGAAAGCCTCTGTAGCGCGGGCTGCAGCGGCTGCGCCGGCCGTGAGAAAGGTCAGGCCATGATCGTTATATATACGGGCCCTACCCTGCCCGTGGAAAAAGCCCGGGCGGTCCTGGATGGGGCGAACTACCGTCCACCCATTGTCCGGGGTGACCTGAGTAAGCTGCCACGGAAGACGAAGATAGTCGGCATCATCGATGGCGTATTTTACAGCGATTCCGCCGTCGCCCACAAAGAGATCATCGAGGTCATGAAGAAGGGCGTCACAGTCGTGGGAAGCTCGAGCATGGGTGCCTTGCGGGCGGCGGAGCTTGCGGACTTCGGGATGATCGGCGTCGGCAGAATTTTCGAGTGCTACAGGTCGGGGCGGATCACCAACGACGACGAAGTCGCCGTCACCTTCAACCCCGTGACGGGGGAACAGATGTCCGAGCCCATGGTCAACGTCCGGTACCAGCTCAAGGCCGCCGAACATGCCGGCATTATTGATCCAGAAGAGCGCCGGGCAATCGTAGAGATGACCGGCCGGATCTTTTATCCGCAGCGGACTTACGAAAATATCCTGGCTAAGTCGATCGAGGCGGGAGCCATCTCCCGGGCAAAAGGAGATCGGCTGCTCGAGTTCGTGCACGAAAGCCCGCTGAACCTGAAAGCGGAAGACGCCGTCTTATTACTGGAAAAGATAAGGTCGCTCTCCTGTCTCTAACGCTTATTTGTATGCGTCGCTTTCTGGCAGGCGCTGGTTACTGGTAAAATTCGCTCATGTATTAGCGCCCTATCGGTAGCGCAGGAAGATCAGTAAGCCCCCGCATCCGAGAATGCAGGCTCCGATCAGCATGAAGTAGATTGTCGGGCTGGTCTTGACTGTTACCTCTCCCAGGGTGGTCGGCTCTGTCGGAGGCGTTGCTGCCGCATGACCGCTGGCTACTCCGATCGACGGCACTGCCAGCCCCAGAATCAACATAATCATCAGTGTAGTGATGCCTGCAGGAATGAACCTTTTTATCATACCTTAACCCCCTGGCCGGCAACGGATCACTGCTTACCCCCAAACTGGGCTGCCGACTGATAGCTAATTATTAATTCGTATTATTTAACATTTATGTTGTTTATAATAATTAGAAATAAATAAGCTGCAGCGCAGACTCACATTGATTCCAAAAATTCGACGAACATTCTCAGCTTCTTCGCCCGCTCCTCCGATGTTCTGCGGCCCACCATCTCGAGGAACTCTTCCTTGTGTTCAGGCCGAAGGCAGGTCATGCTCTCTTCGCCGTTCTCCGCCAGGCAGAGGAGATAGTCAAGTTCTTCGTCCGTCAGGCGCTCGATTCTCTGCCGAAAGTCTTCTCTGGACTTAGCATAGTGCATAGAAATGGGCGGCAGGATAGACCTGTATCTTCTACCCGAGCCGGCGCAGATACCGTTATCGCAAAGCTCGGGGGCGAGCTTTTGCAGAATCTGCCAGTCGAGGTCTGTGAGTTCTCTGGACATGAGTTTACCTTTGGTGTGAGTATATTGTGTGGATATAATTCCACGGGCCGGGGATGTCCTCCTTTTGCTGCAGATCAGGATCGATCGTCTGGACGTAATGGTGGTCGATACTGAATATTCAGCAAATTTGGGGCCCGGCCGCGAGTTTTTATGCTACTCCTATCTAAGCGTGTTACGTACATATTATTTATCTATCGTCCTTACTGAATCGTTTTATACGTGTACCCGTACCATTTACACGAAGTATAGTCGTTACTGAAACGTTTTGGACATTCGTCATTTAAATCCTCTCTGGCCTCCGGTTCCTCACTATACTCCTCTCTGATCTCCTGACCTCTGACCTCTCCCCGAGATCGTTCTCTCTGATCTCCGGGGCCTCCGAAACCTCACTGTTGCCCGGCTTGCGTATCCGTACCATGGAAAATGTGAGGTTGGGGAGTGCCCGGAGGTCCGGGAGACTTTTTTTCAAACTGGGAGGTCAGAGAGGTCAGGAGGTCTGAGAGGAGGAAGGTGAGGGGCCGGAGGATTGGAGAGGAAAAATCGGCTATCAGAAATCGCCTGTTGAACGCCTGCGAATGCAGGCGTTCTCAAGGCGAATATCCGGCAAATGAACTGTCCAAAAAGTTACAGGAAAGACCATACCCGAAGTACTCGAATCACTCAAAGTTCGATAATAACGGCATGCTAGAAAATGATCTTATCGTAAAACTTCGTGTACTTTGTGTACCTTGTGTACTTTGTGTAAACGGTACCTGACTGTCCTAAAAGTTTTAAGAATAACTCGCTTATGAAAAGTGGGTTTTCAAGCAGGGGATACGAAAAATTGAACTGGCTCGGCCACTGGAGTCCTCGGTTTTAATTCGCAAAGGTGCAGGGGCGCAAGGGCGCAAAGGTTTTCTGATTAGACTTTGCGTCGTTGCGTCGTTGCGCCGACGCGACCGAAGGGTCGAATCCTTGCATATTGCGAACTAAATACAAGGCGGCCCGGCGCCGACGACATCCACATTTTTCATCGGACTATTATCTTGCTAGGCGCCATGTGTAAAAGATCAATAAAAGGAAAAACGTTTTTAGTTGAAGAGGGTTGACGTTTTTACTTGCTTTGAGGGTATATTTGAGGGTAGTACTTATTTTTTGAGGGTAGTACTTTACTTATCCATTTGCTTATTTTGAGGGTAGTACTCAATTCTTATTTTGAGGGTAGTACTCAATTCTTTTTTTGAGGGTAGTGCGGCGGAGGGTATGCCGCCGCATCAATAGCCATCACCACCCGGGTGATGGGGAGGGTAATGGATAAGGTGAGGGTTACGTCACGGTAGATGTTATGTACTCGACGCACGTTCCGGGTCGCCAGGCATTGTTGTCTGGCATATCTGATCTTATGCGCCGGGTAAATCGAGCCGAAGGCTCCATCTACCGTACCAATCCCATCCCTGCAAAAAGAACATTCTCGGGAGCGTTTTTATAATTTACCTGCGGATTAAAAGTTTATCTTTCCATGGCGGCGCCAATCTTTCGAAACTATGCCTGCGCTGCCCGATACACTTTTTCCTTAAAATCTGTGCCGTCAGGATATATTTTATCGAAACGTGTGCTCCTGAAATATGAATTTTCGAGACATATATGGCTATGATATGATTTTTCAAGACATGTGCTGGCGTGCCAGCGGTATGATGACAGTTACGTCCGCAAGATAAAATGGCAGACGCACTGCTATCCTAAGCAAGCTAAAAACGTAAGCTTGAGTTGCTGGTGTTGGCAGGGTAAAAAGAAAAGCCCCGGGCGCTGCCAGCCCGGATTAGGCTGAGCCCGCTGTGCTGTTCAGGAATTTGTTACTGTAGTAGCGCGTTCGCCCGTCATGCCATCGTAGCTCTGGTATACCATCTGCGTCCTGGGACCTTCAGGCGTCATCACTGTCTTCGTATAGGACCTCTGCGATGTGACCGGGCTGCGGAAGAGCCCGAATCCTCCGAACGGCAGGCCTATCCCCGACGACAGCGACAGATCGCTGAGGGGCGAAATCGTCTTCTCTATCTTCGTCGTCGTCCCGGGCTGATCGTAGCGGTCCCCGAACGAAAACGCGTCCAGGTCAAACTTCGGCATGCTGAACAGTGATGCCGATACCGGCACAAGAATCATCGCCAGCACTCCTATCACCAGCACCGGCATAAAATAACTCGCACACTTCACCCTCATCTGATACCCTCCTGATATAGAGACGTGTGATAACGTCTCAGGACGTGTGATCGCGTCTTATGACGTGTAATCACGTCCTCTAACTACCCTTTATCGTCTTCGACACGCGGGGTTAAAACAGTTTACCGAAAAAGGGGCGAGCCGATCTGATCGTTGTCCGGTTCTATAAGCCTTCGACCTTGATCTTCCCGGAGCTTCCGATCACGTCGAAGGTGGTCCTGTCGTTGACTCTCCTGAACTCCAGGTTCAGGCTTTCTTTACCCATGCGCAGGTTTTTCACGGTGACGTACTTGAGCCAGTGGGGGAGCGTAGGTTTCACGTATAATACCCCGTTGGGAGCGTCCGGGTATAGCCCGAGCATGGTCTGAATGAAGAGGATGATGCTGCCTGAAGCCCAGGCCTGCGGGCTGCATGTGGAGTGGTAAATGATCGGAGCCTTGCCCTCCTCTCGCTTGTAGCCGCAGAAGAGCTCTGGCAACCTGTAGTCGAAGTGCTTGCTGGCCTCTATCAGGCTGGTGATGATCATGTTCGCCTCGTCGGCAAAACCGTAGTTCTTGAGGCCCCAGGCGACCAGAGAATTGTCGTGCGGCCAGATGGATCCGTCATGATAGCTCTGGGGATCGTAGGCTTTTTCGCTGGAGGCCAGAGTGCGTAAGCCCCACCCGGAGTACATGTCCTCCTGCATGAACCGCTTTGCCATGGCTTCTGCCTTATTCCCCTCTATGAGCCCTGACCACAGGCAGTGGCCCGGGTTGGTGGTGATCGAGTCGACAAGCCTCTTATCCTTGTCCATCGCCTCGGCGAAGAAGCCTTTGTCGGCCATCCAGAACTGGTCGTTGAACTTCGCCTTGAGCTCGGAAGCCTTGCTTTTCATCAGCCTTGCCAGGTCGCTGTCCGGGTACAGTTCGGCAAACCTGAGCCGGGCGTCATACGTGTACCCCTGCACCTCCGAGAGGGCGATAGGCGCATCTGCCAGCCGGCCGTCGCTGAATACGATGGAGTCGTGGGAGTCCTTCCAGCCCTGGTTGACCAGGCCCAGCTTTTCAGACATCCTTATGTACTCGACGTAGCCGTCCTTGTCCAGGTCTCCATAGTTATCGATCCAGAGCGCAGCCTGCTCTGCCCCGCCCCTGAGATCGGATACCAGCGTCTGGTCCCCCATCCAGCGGTTGGATTCCGAGAGCAGGATCAGGTATAGCAGCGTCGCGTCGATGGTACCATAGTAAGGCGTATGCGGGATGTGGTGCAGGTTGGCCAGCTCCCCTTCCCGGATCTCGTGCAGTATCTTCCCGGGCTGCTCGTCCGTCCACGTATCGACCTTGTTCCCCTGGTAGATCGTCAGGAACTGGAGCGTGGACTGGGCGAGCGTCGGGTTGAGCATCAGCGTCTGCAGGCTCGTGATGATGCTGTCCCTGCCGAAGATGGTGTCGTACCATGGTATGCCGGCGGCCGGCACGAGCAGGCCTTTCTTGGTGTTGATGATCAGCGATCGCAGGTCCAGGATGCACGTCTCGATGACGCTGTTCATCACGTCGCTGTCGGTGGAGATCTGGGTCAGCTGCTTTTGCCACTGGCCGTACGATTCCTCGATCTCTTTCTTGGCCACGCCGTATTCCTGCCTCATCACCGGAACGCCGCCCAGCGTCATGACCACTTCGATGTCGATCTCCCTCGTCTCGTAGGGTTCGACGTCGACGTTGAAGATGGCGGTGTCCCAGTAGATCTCAGGAGCAGGCTTAAAGTAGAATTCAGTGCGACGGATGACGTTGTCCAGGCCCTCGTAGCGCAGGATGATGTTCTTTCCCTCATCGCCCTCGATTAGCGCCCGGAGACCCCGTCGCATGGGGTTTATGCCTTTGACTTCGAAGATGTCTCTGAAGTCCGTGTCGTACGATAGCTCAAGGCTAAGCTTCACAGGGAAGCTGTTGGTATTTTTCACGAACAGCTTCTCGTAGAAGTTCGTGCTTATGAACATGGTCCGGAGAATGTGGAGTGTGCCCTCCGGCACGACGTTCCCGTCCGTGCCCTTCAGCTCCGGGTTGGTCAACGATATGTTGGCGATATACCCCCGGCGGGTGAAGCTCAGCGGCACCAGGTCCCTGTCGTTGACTTTCAGGATATACTTGTTCAGGTACCTGGTGTCAGAGCGGAACAGGCCTAGCGGGGTGCCTCTCGGCACATTACCCACGTTATCGGTGACCATAAAGGTCGTGCCTTCGTTGATGACGATCGTATCGTTCATAAGTGGGACCCGTTACTGTTTCGCTAAATCCTGGACTGGCCAGCGAAATCCGTGCCGAGGCCCTTGTTGCCTGCGCCCGGCTTAATCACCGTGTCCATACGGTCGACCTTCTCTACGATGCTGGCGTTGACCAGCCGGTTGTACAGGTCTTCCATCTTCAAGGCCATCTTTTTAGAGTCAAACCTCTCCAGCGCAAGTTCTCTGCCGTTATTACCGAGGTATTCAGCATGGTCAGGGTTACTGAGGAGGTGGTCGATATGCCGGGCCAGTTCCTCACTGAGTGATTCGCTGACGTCTAGCACGATGCCATTGATGCTGTGCTGCGTGCTCTCGACCAGGCCGCCGCTTCGGGTAACTATGACTGGCTTGCCACAGGCCATGCCCTCTACTGGCGCAATGCCGAACGCCTCGCCCTGGGGTGTGATCGTCGGGTAGAGGATGACGTCGGCAGCCTGCATGTACAGTGGCATCTCTTCGCCGCTGGCCGCCACGAAAAGCATGTTATCGCCTACCTTCAGGTCGCTGATCATAGAATTGATACAGGTCCGGAAGGCGGGCCTCTCGTTCTCGAAGTCCACCGAGTCACCGTTACCGCTGACAATTAGGCATATGTCCGGGTACTTCTCTATCAGTCGGGACACGGCTTCGATGCTGTGCAGCGTTCCCTTTGATTTGCAGGCTCTGGCAGGGTGGAAAATCACCTTCCGCCCGGCAAGTCCGAACCTGGCTTTAGCTGCATCCTTGTCTGTAGGTACGCAGTACTTGTTAAGGTCGACACCATGGTAGTGGACCTCGACTTTGTCCTGAGGCAGCATCGAGTGGAAAATACACGGGCTCTTCATAAAGTAGCTGACTGCCACGATCTTATCCCACTTAATATCCCGCATCAAATGCTTGCAGAGGTCATCTTCCCAGTAATTGTGGATGGTCAGCACTATCGGTATGCCGTACTTCTTCGCCAGCTCGTCGAGGCATTCGGCGTGATCAGGTATGAAGTAGTGGAAATTGTGAGCGTGGATGACCTCGGGGTTTTCCTTGAGGATAAACCGCTCCATCATATCGTACACTTTCTCGTACCGGCCGGAGACCGGGGCTTTCTTCTGGAGGTATTCCAGGCTCATGTACTCATCTGACGTGATTCTGATCCAGTCGTAGGATGAATCGTCTCTCTCGGGATGGGGTGCGGTCAGTAGCGATATCTCGTGCCCTCGCCTCGCCAGTTCCTCATAAAGGTAAACAAGATGGGACTCGACACCCCCTACTACAGGGGGGAATGCCCAGTGCATAACGCTAATTTTCATGATATCGACCAAACCAAATTATATTTTAAGTTTTTTAAATCTAATCTCTATTAAAAACAGCATTAGTTACGGGCGCCCACCTTTTTAACACTGCCCTCCTGGAGTAGCTTAACCGATGGCCGAGCCTCCTGCCATAGGGGGCATAATCGTGACCGTGTCACCTCCGGTAAGCCGGGTATCCAGCCCGTCCAGCGAGCGTATTTCCCGGCTGTTGACAAAGACTGCCAGATACTCGTTCATCCGGCCGGTCCTGGGGTCGTAGATCGCCTTCTCAAACCCCTGCCTGCCGAACTGTGACAGCTCTGCGAACAGGTCCCTCATCGTCATGCCCGGGCGAAACTGGAACTCCAGGGACTTGCGATCGAGCACGTCTGATGAGTAACCTACGATTATGACCCGGACAACCTCCGGGCTAAGCTGCTCTTGCAGTCTCAACCGGGCCTCCCTCTCCGTACAGGATGTCGATCACGAAATCGAGGCCGAGCGAGCGGAGCTTTTCTTTCGTGGGCACGCCGTTATCGTCCCAGCCGCAGAGCTCATAGTACCTGCCGATCATCTCCTCGATCTTCGCTACATTGCCCTTTGCGAGGCCATCTTTCAGCGGCTCGGTGTTAAACCGCTTCGGCAGCACGTCTTCCCTGCGCCCGAAGCCCTCCCTCGAGTAGAACGCCCTGGCCAGATTGATGGCACGCTCGCCTATATCCAGGAACTCCTGCAGGTCGTAGCCGAAACCGGTTGCAGCGTTGACCAGCATCAGGAAATCGTTTTCCAGGTTCAGTTCGTTAGCGACGAATCTGCAGACACAGATGCAGTCAAGGATCGCCGAGTCAGCATCGTCTCGCTTGATGAGAGCGGGCTTGTCCTCCGTACTGAACGGGTCGGTACGCTCCCCCGAGGTGAGCCACTCTTTGTTAAACACCCACGGCTTCAGGTGATCGGCGCCTCGTATTCCCCGGGCGTACGACAGAGCGGTACCCTGGCCGCTTCTCGGGTCGTAAGCGGGCATTTCCTGGCCTTTGGTGTGGGCGGCAAAGTCGGCGCTGCCCTGGCCGATCTCTTCGGCGGCTCGCCTGACGCCGTTGGACGCCAGCCTGCCCAGCTCTCCCTCCCCCTTGCCCGCAGCATGTATTGCAGCCATCCACGCCTCCTTGTTGCCGAACCGGAGGTCGAGCCCGTTGGTCATGTCCTTGCCGATGAGGCCCTTTTCATAGCACTCCATGAGGAACGCTATCGTGTTTCCCAGCGAAATCGTGTCCATCCCGTAGCCGTCGATGATGTAGTCTGCGAGAGATATCGCCTTGATATCGCTGATGCCGCAGTTGGATCCCAGCAGGGCGGTTGTCTCATACTCCGGGCCGTCATCGATCTTACCTTCATACCCGGGAGCGTCAAGCACGTGGAAGTGGGTACACTTGATGGTACAATTCCAGCACGGATGCCAGTTCCTGCCGTCGTTCCACAGCTCTTTTCGCATGGCTTCGCCGTCGATCTTCTCGGCTTCCTCGAACTGTCCCGTCTGGAAGTTCCTGGTCGGCAGCCCTCCCGCGGCATTTACGCCAAGAAGGATGTTGGGCGTTCCCCTGTACCTGAGGGCATCGGAGGTAACCGGGTTCTTATTGAGCCGCATGTTCTGCTCTTTTACCAGGGTCATGAACTCCTTCTGCATGGCAAGCTGCGGTCTCTTGCTGCCGAGGACGGAGATCGCTTTCAGGTTCTTGGAGCCCATGACTGCGCCTACCCCGCCTCGAGCAGCAGCGCGTGCGTCCGCAATGATTGCCGCCAGCAGGGCCATTCGTTCTCCGGCCTGGCCGATACTGAGCACTTTGATCGGCCTGGGGGTCTTTCCCTGCAGCTCCTTTATCCGCTCAGTGGTCTCCCACGTGTCCATCCCCCACAGCTCAGCAGCATCCAGGAACTCTACTTTGTCGTCTGTAATATGCATGCGGACCGGGGCCTTCGACTTCCCTTCGAGGATGATGCCGTCGTAGCCGGCGAAGCGAAGCTCCGGCCCCCAGAACCCGCCGCCGTAAGAGTCGGTAAACGAGCCTGTCAGCGGCGACTTAGTGGCAGCGACAAACCGGTTTCCGGTCGGCGCCGGCGTTCCGGTCAGTACGCCCGTAAACAGGTACAGGATGTTCTCAGGCGACAGCGGATCTGTATTCCTCTTGATCTCCCTGATCGCGTAGTGTGCAGCAAGCGCTTTACCTCCCAGGGTGGCTCTGGCCACGTCTTCCGCAACGTCTTCCACAGCGTAGGTATGATCTGTCAGGTTAACCCGCAGTAATTTACCCCAGAGCCCTTTCATGCGAACAGCTCCTCGCCAATGCCGGCATTCCTCAGGTGATCCTCCACGACTATCCGCTCGGCATCCGTCAGCTCCTGCAGTGGAGCCCTGACATGGCCTGCGGGGAATCCCTGTAGCGTCAGCGCATACTTAATCGCAGCCGGGAAGGTGCCGACCTGCATCGCCCGGATCGCGTGATCCAGCGACTTCTGCAGCTCGAACGCCCTGTCGTACTTCTTGTTAGTCAGCGCCCGGTACATCTCGGCACAGATGTGGGGAGCTATGCATGCGCTGCCTATAGCCATACCTTTAGCCCCTAGCGCAATGCCTGAGCTGACCAGGCTGTCCATGCCCACCAGCACTGAGAAGTTCTTAGGCGATCTCAGGATAAACTCGGAGAGCTTCGCTGCATCCCCCTCGCTATCCTTGAGCCCCACGATCCTGTCGTCCCGGGCGAACTCATCGAGAATGTCCGGCGACATCCTGTTACCCGCAAAAGAAGGTATATTATAGGCGATGACGGGAAAGTCGACGGCTTCTGCGATGGAAAGATAATGCCGGGCGATACCTTCCTGGGACGGGTGGAAAAAGTACGGCTCTACTGCGACAACCGCATCGGCCCCCGCGTCCCTGACATACTTTGCCAGCTGGATCGTCTCCCTCGTAGACGCCGAGCCGGCGTTGATGATAAGCTCAATCTTTTTCGCCGCGCCGACTACTATATCGACGACCGCCCTGCGCTCCGCCTCGTTCATGAGGGCGAACTCTCCCGCCGTACCCATGACCAGCAGGCCGTTGATTCCCGACTCCTCGAAATGGGTGACCAGCTCGCTCAGCAGGCCGCCATCCAGGTCTCCGTTACGCTTGAATGGCGTAGGCATGGCCCCATAGACTCCCCTGGGATGATACATGACGTAAAATGCCTCCGAATTCTACGTTCAGGTTGGATTCGGCACAACAAATACGTTAGGCGGGTAAAAAACGGCCGAAATCGGCCTGCTTCGCAGGCCTAAAAAGCGTAAGCGATCTATCAGGAAGACAATCTCATTTTCCGCGCAGCGGCCAGCATGCGCTGGTATTCGACGAGGGGGAATGACAGATCTGCAGGCAGCTCGTCGAAAAGGCGTACTTCGGCGATCTCTTTCGCGTTGGGGACGGTCTCGGTTTTGGGCCCGAGGTCGCCGAGGTAGACCAGCCCGTCTTCCTCGTGCTCGAGGACTCTGAGGTCGTGCACCTCGTACCCGGTCTCTTCCCGGAACTCCCTGGCGGCTCCCAGCTCTGGTGCTTCCCCCGGCTCCAGCTTGCCGCCGGGCATTTCCCAGGCACGGCGGGCGTGCCGGACCATCAGAAACTGTTCGCCCGAGAACGCGATGACATAGACATAGCTAACTACCATCTATCTGCTGCCTTCCAGTATAAGCGTAAAATTTAGAAGGGGACTTTGGTGTTAGCCAGCGTCCACTCGACGATGCCCGCGTACTTCTCCTTCAGGCTGTACTCGTACTTTGCATCATACGAGTTCTTGTGGGCGTGGAGAATGCCCAGCTTGGAGTGAATGACGCCAAGCATTGCGGTAACCTGCTTCAGCGTGATCGCGAAGTTGCGCTCGATCAGGATCCGGTGGAGCGTGTCAGCAGTCAGCTTCTTGAGCTTGACGAATGCGTGCAACACGGTCCTGCGAATGCCGCTCACATCTGACTTGAGATACTCATCCAGACGCTTAGTGATCTCATTAACGATAAAATCCATTTCTATCCCTACCAATATACCCTAATGATCATTTATCACATGGTCATATTTAACTCTTTCTTAACAAGCAATTAATCAACTATAGAATATATTAAAAGTCTATAGATTTAGACGTGCCAGAAACTGCCCGATTTATCGGACGCAATTCTAAAAATTTTTTTATCGCAGGCTTAAAATTTTCGACAGCGATAATAAAATATGCGATGCGGCTACCGGGAATTGAACCCGGACTTCGAGCTTGGGAAGCTCATGTCATAGCCACTAGACCATAGCCGCGCATGAAAAAGCCAGACTGGCAGATGATTTAAACGCGTTTTTTCTATATGTATCTTTTGGAATAACGGGCATGTACGATGCAGGTATTCCTGAGTTTACCGCAGCATAACCGGTATACTGCCGGACTATCTCAGCAGTCTCATGATATCCTCGCATATCCTTGCCGGACTTTTGCTCCCTGATGTGACGCCTCTTCGGGCCCGCGATCTCGTGCAGACAGCGGTGCCTGCAGATATTCGATGTAGCCTGTCGAGCAGGGGGGCGACCCCCTTTTCAGTCCCTTTACCCGCGACGATCGCGATCCTGAGCCTGAATCTGCCGGCCCTGTCGGGGCACAGGAATATCACTTTGTCCACGAGAGCTCTGGCTTCTATAGCCGCAGCGGTCACAGCGGCATATTCCTGGTCACCCGCCAGTATGGCCGTCCGTATCCCGATGACCTCCCTGAGAAAATACTCGATGAGCTTCGAGTGGTACGCATGGTCCCGGGTTTCGTCAGACTTCATCATACTCTCGATATCCAGAGAATATACGAAACTGGTGCCCGCAAGGCACTCGAAAAGATACCGCCAAGCGTAAGAGCCATATATCGGCGAGATGCCGGCGGTGATCAGCAGAGGCTTCCCATAGCCCCTGACCCTGTACTCGCAGCGCCGGCCCTCGAAGGCGAAACTCCCGATGTAATCACCGTTCGCGTCCTCCCGAAGCATAGAGACCTATCCAGTGCTCCGGGGAAAAATGTTTGGCACGACAGACGCGTCAGATGCGGGAAACGCCTCGCTACTGTTTGATCCGGCGCTGGCTGATCTTTCGCTTGACCAGCAGGGCAGTCGTACGTACGTGGAATACGGGAGAGGAGCACCGGCCGAAGGCGACGGTCTGTCTCTTCAGGATCGCTTCCCGCAGGTCCGACCCCTCTTCGAGAAGCGTGTAGGCGTTGCCGATCTCCGCTCCGAAGTGGGCGTCGCTGCCGCCAGTCTTAGCCTTGCCGTAGTTGTTCGAATACGCGTCGGCGGCATCGTTATATCTGTTGAAGACGCACCGGGCGTTGATCACCTCTACCCCGTCAATGAGCGGCGCATCGTTTTCCCTGAGCCAGAAGGCAGAGCTCCGCATGCTGTCGAACGGGTGGGGCACTATGGCAACTCCTCCCTGCGCCTTGATCTCCTCGATCACGGCAGTGTGCTCCCGGGCTTTGATATCCTCTGTGAGAAACAGCCCGATCACATCGCCCCTGTCCGTTTTTACCTCGCACCCGCAGATGACGTCGATGCCTTCGGGCTTCAGCTTGACAGCCTCCATACCTCCCCTGATGGTGTCATGATCGGTGATGGCAATCCCGTCCAGGCCTCGTTTTTTCGCTATCTTAAGGAGGTCCCTGACGTCCATGATCCCGTCTTTGGAGTACCGGGAATGAGAGTGCAGGTCGTACTTCAGCATGATTTGCCCTTCTTTTAATACACCTGTCTGCTGATCGACTAAATATCTTTCCGGGTGGCCTGATGGCCCCGAAGAGCGCTGACACGATAAAAGCGGCATTCTGCCGGTCTGCCTGTACCTTTAAAAGTTAACAAAAACTACGAACTAAAAAACTAAGAGGGGCCATCAGGCCCCTCACATGAAGCCGCCCATTCCGGGTGGCATGCCGCCGCCCATGCGGCCGGCTGCAAGCTGCCTCTTTGCCTGCTGCTTTGCTTCGGAGATCGTCTGCTCGCTCGGACCTCCCGAGGCGATTACATCGTCAATGCGCAGGATCATGACAGCGGCTTCGGCTGCGGAGCCCACTGCCTGGGTCTTGACCCTGAGCGGCTCGATGATGCCGGCTGCGAGCATGTCGATCGGCTTGCCCTCGTAGACGTTCAGGCCGAAATTCTTGCCATTCTTAGCCTCGTGCTTGCTGCGCAGGCTGACGAGCATGTCGATGGGGTCGAGACCGGCGTTCTCGGCAAGCGTCCTGGGGATGATCTCCATGGCGTTCGCAAACGACTCGATGGCCAGCTGCTCTCTGCCGCCGATTGTGGACGCATACTGCTTCAGCCGGAGGCTGAGCTCTATCTCAGGTGCCCCGCCGGCGGGGACGACCTTTCCGTCCTCCACTACGACACTTACTACCCTGATGGCGTCATGTAATGCCCGCTCCAGCTCGTCCATCACGGTGGCCGTGCCGGCACGGACGAACAGAGTGACGGCCTTCGGGTTCTTGCACTCCTCGACGAAGGTCAGCGATTCGTCGCCGCTCACCTTGCGCTCTTCGACGATGCCTGCGTAGCCGAGGTCCTTCGGGTCGATCTCCTCGATCTTGGTCACGATCCTGGCGCCCGTAGCCCTGGATAGCTTTTTCATGTCCGACTCGGAGACGCTCTTGATGGCGAAGATGCCTTTCTTGCCCAGGTGGCTGGCTACCAGGTCGTCCATTCCCTTCTGGCAGAAGAGCACGTTGGCACCGCTCTTGCTTATTGCCTCCACGTTCTTCAGAAGCATGGCCTCTTCCTGCTCCAGGAAGGTCTTCATCTGCTGCGGGCTCTTGATCTTGATAGATGCGTCGACCTGTGTCTTTTTGATCTCCATCGACGCGTTGAGCAGCAGAATCTTAGCTTTCGAGACAGCCTTCGGCATGTTCTCGACAACCCTGGTCTTGCCCAGGGCGATGCCCTTGATGAGCTGTGAGGCCATGGCGCCGGGGCCGACCATCTTCTCGACCTTGACGTTGTCGGTGTCCACCTTGCCGGCATCTTCCACTGCCAGGACTGCGTCCACTGCCAGCTTCGAGAGCATGGCACCCTCTGCTTCCGCGCCTTTGCCGGTCATGGCGGTGAAGGCGATCTTCTCGAGCAGCTCCCTGTCTGTCTTCTCAACCGGGACAGCGATCGTCTGCAGCAGCTCCTTAGCCTTGTCCGCAGCCATCCTGTAGCCGGTAGCGATGACCGTCGGGTGGATCTGCCTGTCCATGAGATCCGAGGCCTTCCTCAACAGCTCGCCCGCGAGCACCACTGCGGTCGTCGTGCCGTCGCCTACCTCATCATCCTGGGCCCTGGCGACTTCCACGATCATCTGTGCGGCAGGGTGATCGATCTGGACTTCCCTGAGGATGGTGGCTCCATCGTTGGTCACAGTGACGTTGCCCGTAGGGTCGACAAGCATCTTGTCCATGCCCTTGGGGCCGAGAGTCGACTTGACTGCCTCAGCCACTGCTACCGCTGCCATGATATTGAATTGCTGGGCATCCCGTCCCTTGGACTGGGTGCTTCCTTCCCTGAGTATGTATACTGGCTGACCGCCAGCACCTTCGTTGGCCAAAATCATACCTCCAGAAATATGCCTGATTATGGTGCATAATTAGGATTGTACTTCTATAAATAATTTACCGCCAATGATACGAAGAATCGCCATGCTGTGGTGCCTATCTTGGAGGCGGCCTGGTGGCCGCCCCGGGGGTATCGTCTACCGTAGATGCGGTTGCCTTTAAGCGATGCCGGAAGCTAAGTATAAATAATACAACCGCAGACCATACCCACCACCATGTTCGACCAGATGCTACTATCCATCGGGCTGATCATCGCCTCCCTGATCGCCGGCGTCCTTGTAGGCTTGATTCGAAAGCAGTTCAGCGACAGGGAGAAAAAGCTGATTTCCATGGCCATGACCGGAATGGTCTTCATCCTCATCTTCCTCATGGGCGTCAAAACCGGGCTTAATAAGTCAGTTATGGAAGGCCTGGGAATCTTCGGGCTCAAGGCTCTGCTGATCACGCTCGCGGCCATAGCGGGCAGCATTCTCTTCGCCGTGCTGTTCGATAAGCTCGTGCTCAGGAGCGGGTCGAAGTGATCTGGCAGATTATAGCAGCACTGGCGCTAGGCATTACCCTTGCGGTTTTCGGGCTGATCCCTGACGCAGTCTCAGCCAGCCTCGACACGATCCTCACCGCCATGCTGTGCCTGCTTCTCTTCTTCATCGGCCTGGACCTGAGCCAGAACCGGACCGTAATAACGGAGATCCGGCGGCTGGGCGTGAAGATACTGCTGCTTCCCCTGTTCATCGCCTGCGGCAGCATCGCCGGTGGACTGGCAGCCAGCTTCGTGGTCGGCATCACTCCCGCTTACGGCATGGCCATCGGCGCGGGCTTCGGCTGGTACAGCCTCTCCGGCATCATGCTCACCACCATGGTCGGAGCAGACATCGGCACGATGGCACTTCTCTCCAACGTCTTCCGGGAGATCCTGTCGATCATGATGCTCCCGCTGGTAGTCAAGTACTTCGGCAAAATCGCCTCGGTAGCCCCCGGCGGCGCCACTACTATGGACACCACCCTGCCCTTCGTGGTCAAGTATGCCGGGAGCGAGATGAGCATCGTCGCCTTCATCAGCGGGGTAGTACTGTCAATCCTCGTCGTGTTCCTCGTGCCTGCCCTCGCCGGGCTGTGAGGGCTTTTTAACCACTGGGGCAAAGATAACCATTCACCACAGAGTGCACAGAGACGCACAGAGAACGGTTTACCACAGAGGCACAGAGAAACACAGAGACACAGACACACAGCTATTTTTATGGATAATGTAGGAGCAATCATTTAATGTGGAAATCTCTGTGCGTCTCTGTGCGTCTCTGTGGTGAAACAATCGCTCTGTGAGTCTCTGTGCACCTCTGTGTCTCTGTGGTTATATTCGAATTGGGGCACTTATTTTCCATAACATGAAAATAATACTTTCACTCCCCTTTAGCGTAAACAGTATAAACCCACAACACTCATGTCCTATCGATGGAACGATTTAGCCAGGCAGCGGAGCGGTGTGCGGATCTGATTAAAAAGAGCGACGAGCTGCTCGTTGTCTCTCACATTGACGCGGACGGGCTGACCTCAGCGGGTATCATCTGTACTGCGCTGCAGAGGCTCGGCAAGGGCTACGATACCCGGTTCGTAAAGAAGCTGGACGCGGAGGCGCTGAAGCAGATAGCGGCCATCGCCGGGAAGCGTACTGTGATCTTCACCGACCTCGGGAGCGGGGCGATCGACCAGATCAATGAGCTGGGGCTGACAGCGGTGATCGCCGATCACCACCAGCCGAAGCCGTCCGACTACCCGTACCATCTGAACCCGCACCTCGTCGGGCTGAACGGGGCTACCGATATCAGCGGCTCAGGAGTAACGTTCCTGCTGGCGCTCAAGCTCGGCCCCAACGAGGACCTTTCTTCGCTGGCCATCGTCGGGGCCGTCGGCGATCTGCAGGACATGCGCACGAACGCGCTGGTCGGGGTGAACCGGCAGATCCTGACACTTGGGGTATCGGGCGGCTACCTGTCGTTCGAGAAAGACATCAAGCTCTTCGGCCGGCAGACCCGCCCTGTCTATAAGCTTCTCCAGTATTGCTCGGACCCGTACATGCCCGGGTTGAGCGGGTGTGAAGAGGCCTGCGTCACCTTCCTGGAGAACGCGGGTATCCCGGTCAAGGCGGAGTCTTGGAGGCGGTGGATCGACCTGAGCCGGGACGAGAAGACCCGGGTCATCTCCAGCCTGTTCCAGCACTGCATGGCCTGCGGTATGCCCTCCCATAAAATCCAGCGGCTGGTGGGCGAGGTATATACCCTGTGCAAGGAAGAGCCAGGCACTGAAATGCGGGACGCATCCGAGTTCTCTACGCTGCTGAACGCTACCGCCCGGTACGAGTACGCCGAAACCGGCCTGGCCATCTGTACGGGCGACCGGGGCGAGGCTTTCCACTACGCCCGGGACCTGCTCGAGCAGCACCGCCGCAACCTGGTCAACGGCCTGAACTATGTCAGCGACCATGGCGTCACCCGGCTGAATAACGTCCAGTACTTCGACGCCAGGAGCGAGATCAGAGAAACGATCGTAGGCATCATCGCCGGCATGAGCAGCAGCCTGGACTGCGTCAGCCGGGGGATGCCCATCGTCGGGCTGGCCACGTCGACCGAGGGGATCAAGGTTTCGGCGAGGGGCAACCATGATTTGATTATGCGCGGCCTCAACCTGGCCCGGGCCATATCCGAAGCTGCAGCCGCCGTAGGCGGCGCCGGGGGAGGCCACGACATCGCCGCCGGAGCTACGATCCCCGCAGGTAAAGAGGTAGAGTTCATGGCTCTGCTGGACCAAAAAATCGGGGAACAGATAAAGAGCAAGCTATAAATGCGCCCCTGTCGGATATCCCTCGCAGCGAAAACATTTATATGCAGCCGGTTCATGTATGGATTTAGACGGAAGGAGATAATCAATGCTCATGTTTTATTCCGAGGAAAGATGGAACAACTGGATCAACCAGGTCAAAGAGAGCAAGTTCAAGTTTGACCCGAGCGCAGAAGGCCTCGGCAGGGAAGGCATCGTCTTCCTGGACATGGAAGAGGACGTCATCCTGGCGATCTGCAAAATCACGGGCAAGCTCCAGAACAAGTACATCACTAAAGAGGATGCGGCAGCTAACCTGGAGAACATGAAACGGATTATCCTCTCTCCCGTGGAGCCCATAGACCCCGACAAGGACGAGATGATTGAATCGGTGCAGCGGGCGCTCGTGGCGGTTTTCGGCGCAGCCGAATACTTCGTAGCCGGCGACTTCGACCCTAAAGCGGATCCGACAAAGCTCATCATCGATGCTTTCAAGGCTGAGGAAGCCGAAGACATGGACAAGACCTTCGAACTGGTCAGCAAAGCCGGCGCACTGGTACTGGCAGGCAAGTCGTTCGACAGCGAGAAAGCGCTGGACAAGGTCGCCCCCGACAGCCTGGTCGCCGAAGGCATCGACGGCCTTGACTCTATCGCAGCCGTGCTCGCAGGCGGCATCGACTACACAGATGAAGCTGACGACGAAGAGTGAGCAAAAAACGCTCCTTCCTGTTTTTTAAGATATTCAATGCGTACTGCCTGACAAACGCTATCTTCCCAGTATACGCGTACCCATCGTCTTTTCTTCTCTGACGGCTTTAGAGACGCGGGCAGTATCGAGGCCGTTTACGACGAATGCGTCCAGCCTGTTATTTAATAAAAATTCGGGAAGCGCGCTGTCGATGCAGGTTTCGCCGGTGCCGCAGAGTCTGGAAGCTTCTACGGTCTCCAAAAGTTTGCCGTCGGCGAAAATGCCGTCCACGTCCGTGGCTTTGATCAGCCTGCCTCCGGTCTTCAGGGCCATCCATGCGGCGATGGTGTCCGAGGTCACGTCCCAGCTGTGCGGCAATGCATCATCTTTCCGCAGGATCTCGTACGGCAGGGCGATTCTGATGCCTGTGCCTTTCAGCGAATCCGCCAGCGGTATGCCCGTGCCGTCGGCCAGATAATACGCATATTGATTCATGGCGAGGACCGCCATCCAGTGGGCGGCATCGTCGGATAATTGCTTCTCCCGGTAGACTTTCCTAATCGTGTCGGCAAAGTCGCCTCCCCCGGGAACGATGAGGATGTCTGCGGCTAACTCTTCCTCAGCTATCCGCTTTACCAGCGCCCGGGAGTGATCAAAGAGGCTGCCGCCTATCTTCAGCACGATCAAAGTTACCAGCCCATGCCGCTTCTTATCATGTTATACGAGATATAGAGTAACACGAGGTAAAAAATATACCTTATGTACCTGACGGGCAGCCTGTCCGAGAACATTGTAGCAAGCTTTGCCCCGATGACTGACCCGGGCACAATCGCCGCAGCGATGACCAGGGCTTCAGTAGCGGAGAAGAGTGTCCCCGAGCCCACGATGAAGTATGTGACGGCCCCGACGGATGCCGAGACGACGATCGTGGCGAGAGAGTTGGCGATCGCGTTTCTGAGCGGGACTTTCAAGAGCGAGTTCTGCACCGGCACCGCCAGTGTTCCGCCTCCTATGCCGAGCAGCGCTCCCAGCAGCCCCATGCAAAATCCCAGTGCTGAGAACGCCGGCACGTTGAGCTTCTCCGGCTCTTGCGCCTCGCCCAGATCTATTTCTCTCTTGACCAGTACCGCCTCTGCTATCATGAACAGAAGGAAAATGCCGAACAGGAGCTTGATACGTGTATCCGGGCTCCAGGCTGCGACCAGAGTGCCCAGGATGATGCCGGTCACAGACCACACGTTCATGATCCAGATCGTTCTCCTGTGCAGTAATCCCCGGCGCCTGTAGCTCATCACCGACGTCAGCGAGACGAAGATGTTGGAGATCAGCGAGACAGGTATGGCCAGGTGTATCGGCAGGCCGAAGCCCAGCGTCAGCACCGGTACGAGGATCACCGCTCCCCCCAGGCCGAGCAGGCCACCGAAAGCGCCGGCTATCAGACCAGTGATCAAAAACAGTATGATGCTGACGGCGGATAGCATTTTAAACGGTTATGATATCAGATTTGAATATGAAAAATGCTTTGCCCGTTTCCGGGCAAGCTTAAAAGTGAGAAAAGTAGAAGCTCTGGCTTAGAGAATAATCTCTATGTCCAGCTCTTCTGCAAGTTCCTTGTACCTGTTACGGATGGTGACTTCCGTCACGCCCGCCACGTTGGCGACCTCGCGCTGCGTCCTGCGCTCGCCGCACAGGATGGACGAGATGTAGATTGCCGCCGCTGCGACGCCCGTCGGGCCTCTGCCGCTGGTCAGCTCCTTCTCGGCCGCCTGTCTCAGGATCTCCACTGCCTTGCTCTGCACCTCACCTTTTAACGATAAGCCCGAGCAGAACCTCGGGACGTAGTCGATGGGCGACGTAGGCATGAGCTTGAGGCCGAGTTCCCTGGATATGAACCGGTAAGTCCTGCCGATTTCCTTCCTGCTGACTCTCGACACCTCTGCGATCTCGTCGAGCGTCCTGGGAACGCCGTTCTGCCTGCAGGCCGCATAAAGTGCTGCGGCAGCGACGCCTTCGATGCTTCTGCCACGGATCAGGTTCTTGGAGACTGCTTTCCTGTATACGACGGCGGATGTCTCCCTGATGTTCCTGGGCAGGCCCAGCGCAGAGGCCATCCTGTCCAGTTCCGACAGGGCGAATGCGAGGTTACGCTCTGTTGCGTTCGATACCCTGATACGCCTCTGCCATTTCCTGAGCCTGTACAGCTGTGCCCTGTTCTTGGAAGAGATGGACTTGCCATAAGAGTCTCTGTTTCTCCAGTCGATCATAGTCGACAGGCCTTTGTCGTGAATGGTGAATGTCATGGGGGCGCCCACACGGGACCGCTTCATGCGCTGATCGTGATCGAAAGCCCTCCACTCAGGGCCCATATCGATAAAGTCCTCGTCGACTACGAGGCCGCATTCGTTGCACACGAGCTCCGCTCTCTCATAGTCGTGTACAAGCTGGCGAGAGCCGCATTCCGGGCACTCCATGATGCGCTCTTCGCTTTCACCGGTCTTCTCGGTCTCCTTCTTTACTCTTTCGAGGGACTTCTCTCTGGAAACCTCTCGCTTCTCTATCTCTCTTATTTTTTCAATTTCTGCCACGGTAATACACCTTCTACGCGACGAATACTCGCTCGTTCACCAGCGCCTGCACGCTGGCTTTCGGTAACTTTCTATCTACTTTCACGGAGACGTAAGGGGCTTTTTCAGGCCCGAAAATATCGTAAACAGTGCCAACCCTGTCCATCTTTTTCGTTACAACCTTCGCGTTCATCTTCGGCAGCGACGTTTCTTCCAGTCTGATAATCAGGTGGCCATGCGGGGATAAATGCAAAACTCTGCCAAGTCGTTTCAAAAAACGTCACTTCCAAAACTATATATAGTCTTATGCGATAGTATAAAAACTTTACGCAATACTTAATATGCTATGCTATATTAGAATATACCGGCGCTATCTGCGCATTTTCATGAATTAGTGCGTTAATTTATTACTATGTAGCCAGTGGATATTAAAACTTTCTAAATTGCCTGTATAGTAAGACTATTACCTGTTATACGGCCTCTGCCGGATCACCTGCGGCCTACTATTAAATTCAGCTTACGTACGGCGTTTTCTCGCGTCAGGGCCGCCTCTTGCTCGCTCAGGCCTGCGCCTCTTGCTACCGCGAGGGCTCGGGCGCCCGTGATGAGGTCGCCCGGCGCGTGCGAGTCCGTGTCCACTACCATCATTGCACCCGCTTCCCGGGCTGTGTTGGCTACGTAGCCATTCGTCATGTTGTGGCCGCCCCTCGACGTGATCTCCAGCAGGATGCCGTTAGATGCGGCAAGCCTGGCCTCCTCCAGCGTCAGAAAGCCCGGGTGCGCCAGCACGTCCACGTCTTTACAGCTAACCGCCGCTTTATTCGTGCCCGGAGCTACAGGCTCCGCAGGCGTCTCCCCGTGCACCACGACGATTTCAGCGCCCAGCTCTTTCGCCCTCTTCGCCAGCGGTGCGATGTGCTCCGGCGGCAGGTGAGTCAGCTCCACGCCAGATATGACGACAATGCCATAGCTCTCCTCCAGCACCCTCGCCTTCTTCGAGGCGTCGATCAGCCTCTCGAGGTTCGTGTAGTCGGCGTGATCGGTGATGGCGATAGCCTCGTAGCCGATCACCTTCGCCCGGCGCACCAGCTCGCTGGGCAGGAGTTCGCCGTCGCTTAAAAGAGAGTGGGTGTGGAGATCGATCATGAATGAAAGTAAGCTCTGATTGAATATTAATTCTTTTCCAGGGGCAGAAAAGTCAAGAAAAAAGATTACTGCTTACCGCCACGCATGCGGATAATCTCTGTGCCTATCCTGCGCAGCAGATCCGTTTTAGGCCCGATGTTGTCGACGAGGACGTAGCCGCTCTTGTCCGCCCACGCTGCCGGGTGAGCTTTGCCGGTCACATGCTCGGGGTGCAGGCCCAGCTTTTCTGCAGCCTTGAATATCTCCATCACTCTCGGTGTCTTGACCGAGCAGGACATGGGCGTCAACCTGCCTTCGTTCCGGGCCTTGTTCGCGTCCAGGTATACGGGCCAAATTACTATCTGGTGTTTTTCCTTCATCTCTTCGCGCTGCATCTTTCTAAACTTACTCCTTATCCTCTATATGACTTTCGGGTTGAAAAGACAGGATGTTGTTCGACTCACGTTATAGCCGTATTTATGATCGCACATAGCGGGTCGACGCCCGTTCTATCAGTTACGCTTGTTTTGGCAGTTATAGGTAACAATAATCGCGGGTCGACGCCCGCCTGATGGCGGGCTACTCGTCGTTTCGGGTACTCCGATGCCGGGGCCGCGCTCGCACCCTCGTCGGACGACCTGGCTGCGCCTTCGGCTGCGCCAGTCGAACCTCCTTCGCAAGCGCTAAGCAACGCCACCTTCGGTTGGCGTTCATTGCCCCGTCATCTCCGTATCCTGCCCTGACGGGCAGGACAAGCCCGAAACGCCTCGCCGACCGCTAAACCATTCAGGTTGCATTGATAGGGTTACACAACAAGTATTGTCGGTATGCGGTCGACGGAGGTTTTTCGGGCCTGTCCTCGCATTAGCGAGGGGAAAATAAAAATGCGTCTTTTACTACTCCACCTTCAACTTCGGCGCGATCTGCATGGAGTCGTTTGCGACAGCAACCTTATCAAAGTCCATCATCTCGCTCATGAGGATGTGGAGCTGCCGCTCGTCGATGGTTCTGGTGTCTATGCAGAAGACGACTCTGCTGTTGCTCATCATGATCCGGTCGTTGAGGTAGTGGATGAACTTGAGCAGGGTTTCGTAGCTGCTGCGCATCATCAGGTACTCCATGCCGTCGAGCAGAATTAAGCCGTCCTTAGCCTCTGACATGAACTTGTATATCGTGGCGCCCAGGCTGGTCATGTTGTCGGGCTTGATGACGCTCTCGCCGGCGACTCCTTCGCCGCTGTTGAGCCAGATGATGGGAGTCTTTTCCAGGCCGTACTTCTCCCTGATCTTCTTCGGGTTCTGCCTTGTTATACATAAACCCTGGATGTTGTGCTTGACCTGGTCTGCGAATACTTCCATGTGGTCCTGCCGCTTCTTTTTGTCGAACAGGTAGATGACCCCGGGATCGAATCTGTATGCGGACGAAGTTTCGGGGGCTGCCGTGTTTTCTGTGACCGGCACGACCCTCAGGCCACTGATCTCGGAGAGATCCTTCAGGGTGATAATGAAGCCGCTCTTGATGCCGTCCTTGTATAGCCTGGCCGTCGAGGTGGTGAGCTTGATCACCGAGCCGTCTTTGCACTTGAACTCTCTGACATAGCTCTTGCTGTCTCCGAGGTCGAGCGTCGTTCCGGGGGGCAGCAGCGAGTTGACCGGCCGGCCGACGACTTCGTCCTGTGCGTAGGAGAGCAGCCTCGACGCACTACGGTTGAACGAGACGATGAGGCCAGAGGCATCGGTGGTCAGCATGGGGTCGGGGGACTCGTTGATGATGCTGGCCAGGTAGTTGCTCGTATCCTGGATCTTCTTGAAGAGCCGGTGGTTGTCCACTGCGATGCCCAGCTGGGAGCTGATGCTGAGCAGCTCTCTGGTATCGCTGGCATCGAGGCTCCTCCCGGGTGACAGGGTCATGATACCTACCACCTTGTCCTTGACGGATATCGGCACGTTTGTGACTGCGCTGGCGCCGTCGCTCTCGTACAGGTACTGGGTGCTGTCGCTGTAGAAGATGCTTCCCTGGTCTACAATGGTGATCCCCGGCACCGTCTGCTTGTACCTGACTACCCTGCCTCTCTCTAAGCGGGTGACCGCAGCCCTGAGCTTCATCTCAGAAGCATCCTCCGAGTCGAACAGGTATATGGCGCCCGAATCGATCTCGAGGAGGTTCAGGATGTCCCGGAGCACGTGGTCCAGCATGTCTCTGGTGTTGTCCGACTTGTTGATCGTGGAGGTGATCGAGCTGATGATCTCGAGGTGGCGGTTGTTTTCCATCAAGGTCTGCTCGGCCTGCTTACGCTCGGTGATGTCCCGGGCGAAGGTGCAGATGTACTCCCGTCCGTTGAACTTGAGGACGTTGGTGGTGACCTCTACCGGGAAGACCTTGCCGTCCTTTTTCCTGTGCTTCGATTCGAAGGTCCACCTGCCGTGCTCCTTGAGCCGATTCATGTGGTCCGGCCACTCTTGCTCCGTGATATCCTCGCTGATGTCCGCTATGCTCATCCTGAGCAGCTCGTCCCGGCGGTAGCCGAGCGACTGGCAGGCGGCCTCGTTCACGTAGAAGAAGTGTCCGTCGTCCCGGACCCAGAAGGCGGCGTCTGCGGCGTGGTCGACCGAGAACTGGGTGAACTGCAGCGCCTCCTCCGTCTGCTTCCGCTCGGTGATGTCCCGGAAGACCAGCACGGCGCCGATAGTGTTGTTCTTGTCATCCCTTATGGGCGCTGCGCTGCTGTCTATGGCGATCTCGTTCCCGTTCCGGGCGATGAGGATGACGTCGTTCTGCTGAATGACGGCAGCGCCTTCTTTGATGACTCTGCTGACCGGGCTCTCCAGCGTCCTGCCCGCCTCGTCTATGAGGTTGAAGATGCCGAACAGATCCCGCCTGTGCGCTTCCTCCTGCTTCCAGCCGGTCAGGTTTTCGGCAACGTGGTTCATGAACGTGATCTTGCCCGCCATGTCCGTGGTGATGATCGCGTCCCCTATGCTCTTGAGCGTGACTGACAGCCACCGCTCGCTTTCCTTGAGCCGTCTCTCCATCTTGTGCTTGTACAGGGCCATCTCGATGGCAGTGAGCAGCTCTCTCTCCTCGAACGGCTTCAGGATATAGCCGAACGGCTCTGTGATCTTCGCCCGCTGCAGCGTGTTCGGATCAGCGAAAGCGGTGAGGAAAATGACCGGAATGTCGTACTGGCGCTTGATCTCTTCCGCAGCCTGGATACCGTCCATCTCCCCCTTCAGGAAGATGTCCATCAGCACCAGGTCTGGCTGTAATTCTCCCGCTTTCTCGATGGCCTTCTCACCGTAGGCGACTACCGCCGGCACTTCGTAACCGAGGTTTCTCAGCCGGTGCTGAATGTCCTTGGCGACAATGCTCTCATCCTCGACCACTAACAAGCGTGCATTAACCATCTTCCATCCCACTCGACATCAACAGCTGCAGCATATGCCTGATGATTCCAAGCATTGTGCCATTATCTTCTTTTTCCGTTATATACTTCTTCTACCAATCTTTAACTTTATGCTTCGAAGGTCGTGCACTTGCGCCGGTGCAGATACGCCGGCGGCGACAAATATTTCATTGATGATGCCATGATTGATCTAAAATCTTCACGGTGATATCTTGCATAAAATTCAGGTTAACGTAGGTGCCAGCGTCACAGAGGCCAACAAGAGGCAGGCAGAAGAGAACCGGGAACACCTCGAGGAACACGGCATCAAGGCGATCGACATTCTCGGAGCAGTGGGCTCCGGCAAGACTATGCTGGTCGAGAAGCTTACCCCTGTCCTGCGGAACAGAGGCTTCAAGGTAGGCGCCATTGTCGGCGACTGCTACGGCGACGACGACTATCAGCGCATCCACGCCCTGAACATCCCGACGGAGAACCTCAACACCGGCACGGAATGCCATCTCGACGCACACATGGTGCACCACGCGCTGCATCATCTGCCCCTGGACGACATCGACCTGCTGCTGATCGAGAACGTCGGCAACATGGTCTGCCCCACCGACTTCCCCGTGGGCAGCCACAAGCGGGTGGTCATCGTCTCCGTCACCGAAGGCGACGACGTGGTCAACAAGCACCCGGCCATGTTCCGGGAATGCCAGATCGGCATCATCAACAAGGTAGACCTTGCCGGGGCCGTCGGAGCCAGCATCGAGCGCATGGAAAAGGACATGAAGCGCCACAACTCGAACATCCAGATCCTGAAGACCAACCTGAAGACTGGTGCCGGAGTCGAGGAACTGGCCGACCTCATAACAAAATAAAGTATTTGTACCTTGAGCGATTATCCAGCATAGATAAACCTTCAAAGAGGTGACTACTGATGGCAGGATGTGGATGCGGCTGCGGCAGCAAGCCTAAGAAGGACGAGAAGGCTAAGGACTCGAAGAAGAAGGCGTAAGGCTTATCTTTAAGAGTCCCGGGACCTGTTTACTGTTACAATCATTGAATGCGGCCGTAAGGCCCTTCTCTTTTTACTTAAACTCTTTCTCCGTCCTGCTGACGCCTTCTCTGGCCATGTGCCAGCAGGCTGCTTTAGCGCCCGGACAATACGAAATATTTATATTATAGGACCTGTTTATTGTTCCAACGGTTTCAGTCGCGGGATACGTTCCCGCCGGGATGTGGCCTATCCATATTCATCATGACAGGATAGGTTGAACCAGGAAACACTATTCAAAGGAGACACGAAACTAATGGTAAAATCCGCATACAGCTACATACGCGATGCCTGGAAGAACCCCAGCAAGACGTATGTCGGCGAACTCTTCTGGGAACGCCTCCAGGAATGGAGGAAGGAGCCCACAGTCGTCAAGATCGACAGGCCCACAAGGCTCGACAGGGCGCGAGCACTTGGCTACAAGGCCAAGCAGGGCATCATCGTCGCACGCGCGCACGTCCGCCGCGGCGGCCGCCGCAAGTCCAGGTACTCCAGAGGCAGGAAGTCCAAGCACATGGGTCTGAGGACTCTGACCAGGCGCACCAGCATCCAGAGGATGGCAGAGGTCAGGGCAAGCCGCAAGTTCCCCAACATGGAAGTTCTGAACTCCTACTGGGTTGGCCAGGACGGCAAGCACAAGTGGTATGAGATTATCCTCGTCGACCCCCACCACCCGAGTATCGCCAGCGACAAGAACCTGAGCTGGATTACTAAGGGCACCCACCGGGGAAGGGCCGAGAGAGGCCTGACCAGCGCCGGCAAGAAGGGCAGAGGCCAGAGGCGGAAGGGCAAGGGCACCGAGAAGAACTACCCGTCTGTCCAGGCTCACGACCGCAGGGGCAAATGATCCACTATATCCTGTTCAGAACGCAGGCACACTCGACAGAGGAACCCTCGAGGGTCAGACAGGCCCTCGAGAACGTTCTTCCCCAGGATACTCCGATCGAAGCCCTCGAGACCGAAGGCTACTTCGGCAACCCTATCACTATTTTTACTGCCCGGCTGGAAAAGAAGGCTGCGACGCAGTACATGAAATTTCTACGTGACAAGCTGCCGGAAGAGGATCTCAGGGCACTGATCTCGGAGCTTCCGGAGCGGGTCAGCGAAGATTGCACATTCTTCCTCCGCCTGTCCAAGCAGGATGCCTATCTCGGCGACGTGAGGATCACGTACGCTGAGGACGCCATAGCACTAAAGGCCAAGGTGGCCGCGTACCCCGCCAAATATGAGCTGGGGCTCAAGATACTCCAGGACTATTTCCATGCCGGCGAGTGAGCAAGAGCTACACTACTATGACATGAACATTCACCCCTACCCGGAGGGCTCGAGTTCCGTCTCGAGAATGGCGCTGGAGGCCGGAAGACTGGGCCTGTCGGGGATATGCGCTTCGCCACACCACGACTTTTTCGCCGGAAAGGAGCCACTACCGCAGAACTTCAAAGTGCTCCGGGGTGTCGAAGTCTCGCCGGCGAACGCCAACGAGCTGCGCCGGCTGGTGGAAAAGTACCGCAGCCGGGTCCAGGTGCTAGCTGTTCACGGCGGCGACGAGGCGATCAACCGGGCTGCCTGCGAGGACGGCAGAGCCGACGTGCTCACCCACCCGCACGACGGGGGCAAGACCAGCGGCATCAACCACATCATCGCAAAGCTGGCCGCCGATAAGCAGGTGGCCATCGAGTTCAGCCTTTTTCCCATCATCCACAACCGGGGCGGGACCAGAGTCCGCACCCTGTCCAGCTACAGGGCTAACTTTGCCCTCGTCAGAAAATACGGGGCTCCCTACGTGATCACTTCAGGGGCCATGTCCCACTACGATTTGCGGGACCCGCGCTGCATGATCGCGATAGCCAGACTGTTCGGCCTGAACGAGGCCGAGGCGATCAAGGGCCTCACCTATTATCCGGAGCAGATCATCCGCCGGTCCTCGGCCAGCTACGTCATGGACGGCGTCGAGATCGTCGGGGCGGGAGGGGGCGACGAATGAAAATCCTGCCATCTTCCCTGCGGGAAAAGAAGCGGTACATCGCCTTCAAGGTCGTCACCGAGAGCGGCGATCCTGTAGACCGGAAGGTGCTGCTGGACGAGATATACTTCGCCACTCAGACCCTTCTCGGGGATACCGGCAGCAGCGAGATCGGCTACCGGCTCATGGACTTCGATGGCTTCCGGGGCATCCTGCGGGTGAACCACGGTGCCGTGGAGCTTGCCCGGGCAGCGATCGCCACTGTCTACGTCATCAAAGGCACCCGCGCTCACATCTTTATCTCAGGAGTATCGGGTACGATACGGGCTGCAACAGAAAAATATATTGTTCCAGAAAACATAGCTTCCACTAATATCCTTTCTATACAAATTCGCCATGGGCGCATGTCCGGAACTGCGGTGAGAGAGAAGGGAGATGAAATTGACATTGTTCCGGATGAACGGGAGGTACTGAAACGCGGGAACACCCGCTATCTCAGCCTAACCTCTTCTGATACAGTAACTAATCAACAGGAGTGAAAGACAAGATGCAGCAGATGACACCACAGATGATGGGCTACGACCGGGCTATCACCGTGTTCAGCCCCGACGGCCGGCTGTTCCAGGTTCATTACGCACAGGAGGCGGTCCGCAGGGGAGCGACCGTCATGGGCCTGAAATCGAAAGATGGCATCGCACTGCTGGTGGACAAGAGGATCTCCACCAAGCTGCTCGAGGCAGAATCAATCGAGAAGATCTTCAAGATCGACGATCACATCGGAGCGGTCGCCTCCGGTCTGGTGGCCGACGGCCGGGCGCTGGTCGACCGGGCAAGGGTAGAAGCCCAGATCAACCACATCACCTACGACGAGCCGATCAGCATAGGCATATTAGCGAAGAAGATCTCCGATCACATCCAGCAGCTCACCCAGTACGGCGGCATGAGGCCGTACGGTAGTGCCCTCCTAATCGCCGGCGTGGACGAAACCGGCCAGCGCCTGTTTGAGACTGACCCGTCGGGTGCTCTGTACGAGTACAAGGCTGTCTCCATCGGCGCCAACCGGAACACCGTCATGGAAATGCTGGAAAGCCAGTACAGAACCGACATGTCCCTCGAAGAGGCAATAGTGCTCGGTATCAAGGCGCTATACAAGTCGATGGAAGCCAAGGGCGAGGTCCCGACCATCGAGATCGGCGTCATCGACGTCGAGACCCGGAAGTTCCGGAAGCTGTCGGAGAGCGAAGTCAAAGACTATATCAGCAAGGCCGACATTAAGAAGCCGGACGCAGAATCTGCGGCCAGACCAGAGAGAGAAGAGTGATCAAGCATGGTGACGCTCGACAACGCGGTCGTAGCGAGGCTGAAGACTCACGGTGAGCACTTCGAGATCCTCGTCGACCCCGACGGTGCGCAGGAGCTAAAACGTGGCGCACCGATCAAGATCGAAGACATCCTGGCCGTTGAAGACGTTTTCTCCAACGCGTCCAGGGGCGACCGGGTGCCTGAAGAAGACCTGGTGAAGGCCTTCGGTACCACCGCCGTTTTCGAGATCGCCCGCAAGATCATCACTGAAGGCGAGATCAACCTGACTGCCGAGCAGAGGCACCGCATGATCGAAGAGAAGCGGCGCCAGGTAGTCAGCTTCATCTCCCGGAACGCTATCAACCCGCAAACCATGACACCCCATCCGCCCCAGCGTATCGAGCGGGCAATGGAGGAAGCGGGTGTCCACATCGATCTCACCAAATCAGTAGAAGAGAACGTCAACATAGTGATGAAAGCCATCCGGCCCATCATTCCTATCCGCTTTGAGGAAGTCAAGATCGCCGTCAAGATCCCCGGGACCTATGCTCCCCGGGCTTTCGGAGAGATCACGTCTTTCGGAAAGCTGATCAAGGACGAGTGGCAGAACAACGGCACGTGGATCGGAGTTATCCAGATACCGGCGGGCATGCAGCCCGAATTTTACGATCTCGTCAACAAGCTGAGCAAGGGTGAGGCAGAGACCAAGCTGCTCCGCTGAGTGTGTGAGAGGAATCACAATGTCTGAAAGAGAACTGGTAGTTCCAGGCGATCTGCTCGGAGAGGACCCGAAACTCGCGAGCCACGGCACCTATGTGCAGGACGGCAAAGTATACGCGGCCAACTTCGGCCTGGTAGACCGCCGGAACAGCATCAAAGTCATCCCATTATCGGGCAGGTACATACCCGCCCGGGGCGACCTGGTCATCGGGAAAGTCACTGACGTGACGTTCTCCAACTGGATCGTCGATATCAACTCCCCCTACGAGGGCCTGCTCCACGCATCGGAGTACCCGGAGAGGGTGGACCAGAACAACATGACCAAGTACCTCCACGAGGGCGAGCTCATCATCGCCAAAATCTCCGACGTAGACCCGTCGATGAAGGTAGAGCTCACGCTGCGGGAGGAACACCTGAAAATTCTCAAGGACGGCCGGGTAATCGAGATCTCCCACGTGAAGATCCCCAGGGTGATCGGCCGCAACGGCTCCATGATCAAGATGCTCATGAAAGATCTGGACTGCAGCATCTTCGTCGGTCAGAACGGCAGGATATGGCTAAAGGGAGATGACAAGAAGGTCGACCTCGCGATTCGCACCATCTTCAAGATCGAGCGTGAGGCGCACACGTCGGGCCTGACTGACAAGATCAAGGAGTACCTGAAAAACGAGCTTGAAGTTATGAGGAATCAAAATGAGTAAGCCAGAGAAACTAATTGTGGATGGGAAGAGGCTGGACGGAAGAGGGCCGTTCGACCTGCGCCCTATCAAGTTCCAGGCGGGAGTGCTCAAGCGTGCAGACGGCTCCTGCTACTTAGAGTTTGGCGGCAACAAGGTCATGGCCGCCGTGTACGGGCCCAGAGAAGTGCACCCGAGGCACCTGCAGCAGGCATCTAACGCAATCGTGCGCTACAGGTACAACATGGCTTCATTCTCGGTGGAAGAGCGGAAGAGGCCGGGACCGGACAGGAGGAGCATCGAGATCTCCAAGGTGAGCCGGGAAGCGCTGGAATCTGTCATTCTCAAAGAACTTTACCCGAGGTCTGCCATCGACATTTTCGTCGAGATCCTGCAGGCCGACGCAGGCACTCGCGTGGCGGGCATCAACGCTGCCTCGGTCGCGCTGGCCGACGCGGGCATCCCCATGAAGTGCCTGGTCTCGGCTTGCGCAGTGGGCAAGGCTGATGACACGCTCGTGCTCGACCTCAACAAGGACGAGGACAACTACGGCCAGGCCGACCTGCCCATCGCGATGAACCAGTTCGGCGAGATCACGCTGTGCCAGATGGACGGCCACATGACGTCCGACGAGTTCAGCACCGCCTTGAACATGGCCATCGAAGGATGTAAGAAGCTCCACGAACTGCAGAAGCAGGCGCTGGTCGAGAAGTACGCAAGAGGCGTCGCTCCGATCGCAGTGGAAGTGCCCGAAGCAGGAGGCGAGACCAATGAGTGAAGACGTTATCGCAGAGATCAAGCGAGACTATATATACAGCCTCGCCAATCAGGGTGACAGGGCGGACGGTCGGAAGTTCGACGAGTTCCGCGCTATCTCAGTGGAGACCGGCGTAATCAACAAGGCCGAAGGCTCCGCCAGGGTAAAAATCGGCGACTCGCAGGTCGTCGTAGGTGTCAAGATCCAGCCCGGCGAGCCGTTCCCGGACACCCCGGACTCCGGTGTCATCATTACTAACCTGGAGCTTGTGCCGCTCGCATCCCCGACGTTCGAGAGCGGGCCTCCGAGAGAGGACGCGATTGAGCTGGCACGTGTCGTAGACCGTGGGGTGCGCGAATCAGGCGCAATTGATTTATCTAAGTTATGTATTGAAAGTGGTCAGAAAGTCTGGATGGTCTTCATCGATGTTCATGTACTTGATCACGATGGCAACCTGATGGACGCAGCCTCGCTCGGCGCTATCGCAGCGCTCAAGGCAACGAAGATCCCGAACTCCAAGTTTGGCCTCGGCGAGGACGTCAAGCTGCCCCTGAACGACGTGCCAATCGGCGTTACGGCGGTCAACATCGGCGGCGCAATCATGCTCGATCCGAGCCTGGACGAGGAAAGTGTCGCGCCCTGCAAGCTGACGGTGATCACCAACAAGGAAGGCGCCATCTCGGGCATGCAGAAGAGCGGTGTCGGCACGCTGACACCAGATCAGATTAATCATATCATTCGCCTCGCGAAAGAGAAGGCGAACGTACTCAGAGAAAAACTGGAGGGAATTCAGTAATGGTAACAAAAAGTGCAAAGGGAAGAAAGACCCGCAGCGCAGGCCGCTGGGGCTGCAGGTACGGCCGTAAGGCAAGAAACCTGGTAGCCGACATCGAGGGAAACATGAGGCAGGCTCACAAGTGCCCGAAGTGCGGACGCATGTCCGTATGGAGAGAAGGCACCGGTATCTGGTCCTGCATCAAGTGCAAGTACTCGTACACCGGCGGCACCTACCTGCCCCAGACCCCGAGCGGCAAGACAGCACTGCGCACTATCAGCAAGCTCTCGATCGCTGCCAAGGGTGAGTAACCGATGGTTTACAAGTGTGCACACTGCAAGCAGACCGTAGAAGTCGACAAAGACATGAAGGGCGTACGCTGTCAGTACTGCGGCCACCGTATACTGATCAAAGAGCGGCCGACCGCAATCAAAAGAGTGCCCGCAGTATAGTGCGGTTGCCCCGCAGTATCATGTGGGAGTGCTGGCAGCATAATGCACACACTATCGGTCGAGTTCGAGCTCGGAAGCATGGCTTCGTCTGTCTACCAGACACTCCGCCCCGAGCTGCAGGCTATACCATCGGAGCGCTCAAAAGTATCGCTGGAACAATCCGGCGATACTCTGAAGCTCTTCGTCGTCGCCGAAGACGTCGTCTCGCTGAGAGCCGCCATCAACACATGGCTCCGTCTCATCAAGATTTCAGAGGACATGTTTTTAACACGAGGGTGACTTTACAATGAACGAACTACCACCGCAGATCCAGAACCAGCTGGCCCAGATTCAGCAGGTCCAGCAGCAGGCGCAAGCCCTGATGCAGCAGAAGGCTCAAGTCGAAATGCTGCTCAGAGAGACTGAGCGCGCTTTCGAAGAGCTCCAGAAGACCGAAGAAGGCGCCGAAGTCTACAAGGGCGCAGGCGAGCTCCTGATCAAGGCCAAGCGCGAGGATGTGCTCAAGGACCTCGAGGAAAAGAAGGACAACTTCGACGTCCGCCTCAAGTCCCTCAGCCGCCAGGAAGAGCGTCTCCAGTCCCGGTTCAACCAGCTCCAGGAACAGCTTAAGTCCGCGCTGGGCAAGATGCAGGGCCAGGGCCCCGCAACCGGCGGCCGTGCCGAGTAAATCTATGAAGGAAGAAGAGATCATCGACGCGGTCTACCAGGCCGTCGTCGATCACATCTATTCTGTCGTCCCCGCCAAACGAATCGCCGACCTCGACATCTCGATCGGCATCGAAGGCAGGGATCTTACCATCGATATCACCCTGGTTACCGACCGTACCCAGGAGATCGACCAGAAAACAATTGAAGAAGCCATCAAGGTCGCGACCGAAAAGGCTGACGAGCTTATGGCTAAAAACGATTAACTTTTATTCCAGAGTACTCTGGGTGTGATTTACCACAGAGGCTCATGGAGCGACTGTTTTACCACAGAGGCACAGAGGTGCACAGAGTCTCACAGAGTACAGTTTACCACAGAGGCACAGAGGTGCACAGAGACTTTCTTAATATGGGGTTACTATATAACTATCTATAGAAAAATCTCTGTGTTTCTCTGTGCCTCTGTGGTGAGCCGTTTCTCTGTGTTTATCTGTGTCTCTGTGGTAATCCATTCGCCTCTGAATCTCAGTAGTGACTCGCTGTCGAGTTTTATAATACATCCTCTCTGAGCTGTAGTGCCCGGGTGAAAAAGCTTGAGGTAGCATAGTACAATAAAATGTTCGAAGAGATCATCCCGGTCAGGAAGATGGCGATGAAGATGCTGACCTGTATGGCTGCAGCCTGTACTGGGTTCGAGCCGCTCAGAAGCATGCCTGTCATGACTCCGGGTATCCACACCAGGCCTAAGTTTTTCATGTTATCGATGGACGGTATCAGAGCCGATAATATTCCCTGTTTTAAGCAGTGTTCTGTCGCCATTCTGGGCGATGTTCCCAGCGCAAGATACGCTTCAACTTCGCCTCTGCGGTTGCGTAGCTCTCCTCTGTACCGGTCTATGGCAAGCGAACTGACGTTCATGGCGTTGCCGATGAGGATGCTGCCTGTCGGTATCAGGTATCTTGGCTCAAGAGGGAAGATGCCGATCAGGAAAAATGGCACGAGCATCATTATAGACGTTATCGCAATTGAAGCTACAGCTGTCGGAAAGACCAGTTCCGGCTTACCGGCTCGTGCATACGTGGTATAGCCAGCAATAGTGGCCATGGCGAGCAGGATCAGGGCGCTCCAGTAGACCGGCAGATTGAACATCAGGATGATGACTGATGATAATATAAGTATCTGTACGATGGCCCGTGCGCCGGATACTGTCACTTCTTTCCATATGTGATACCTTGCTGCCAGGACGGCGGATATGATCAGAAATGCAAGAGCAAGCCCGAACCCGAGCATGATGACGTCAACCATGCTCTTCCCTCAGCTTACCGTCCTCCAGGACGTAGTTATGTCTGGAGACTCGTCTTGCCTGCGCTCTTTCATGGGTGACCCAGAGCATCGTCAGGTTATGCTCGACCTGCAGCCTCAGGAGCAGGCTTTCTACCTTTTCGGCCGACGCTCTGTCCAGTGCCGAGGTCGGCTCATCCAGCAGAAGCGCTTCGGGCTTGTTGGCCAGCGCTCTGGCGATGCTTACTCTCTGTTTCTCTCCTACGGAAAGATGCGTAGCGTCTGCATCGAGCAGTTCTTCGGGTATGGCTGCTTCGGATGCAAGAGCCTCGATATCGGCATCCGTGTGCCATAACTTTTTGCCAAAAGAGATATTGTCCCTTACGCTTCCCTTGAATAGGACCGGTGTCTGGAATACCATGCCTATTCTTCTGCGCAACTCTCTGGGATCATAATCCTTTATATTGACAGAGTCTACGAGAATCGTGCCGGAGTCTGCCTCGGTAAGGCGGTTTATCAGGCGCAGCAGCGTCGATTTTCCCGTCCCTGACGGGCCCATCAGGGTGATAAGCTCTCCCCTGTATACTTTCAGGCTTACACCGCTCAGGATCTCAGATCGTGAGAGTGCCCCTGGCTGTCGGGCTACTGTTTTATACACATCTATAAGCTCTATGTGAGGTTCAGCCATGCGGGTATCACGACATAAAATCGTGGTACTTCCGGGAATATCACTTTTAATCCCTGTACTGGCGAAAAGCCTGCACGTCAAGGGCGGGCGCTTCGCTATCTCTTAAAATATAAATCGTCAAAAGAGAAGGTTGCGGCGGATTCATGGCCCGCCGCTGCCATGTGCTTTTTGCTATACCCTATGCAGCTGCTACACTGCACTCAACAAATTGTTCGGTGCCAATATGGGATTAACACCTCTTTGTTGCTGCATTGTTGCGTTCTTCAGCTATTCCGCGTTCGACAGCTTTACGATGCTACAATCTCAGTGGGTTTGAACACCCTCTTCAATTTATTTTAGCGTTCGTATGCTTTCGGTATTCGACAACTGTACGGTGTCAGACTTCAGTGGGTTTGAACACCTTCTTGCCTTTGCGTTTTCGCCTTCAAACACTATGTTGTGTTTGACAGCTTTTCACAGGTATATTACCAATAGTCCATTGGCTTTTAAGCCATATATACTTGCCGATATGGGAAAAAACGGCTTACCGCTACCTATTTGTACTCAGAGAAAGATACATCTCAATTTAAGATAAATGGCGGGCATACGCCCGCTAAAAATGGTTCAATAGTACATGTCCCGGGTGACGAAGAGCCCGAGGCTCTTACGCTTGTCTATCGTCTCCCTGGCCATAGTTTTCTTGGCCAGCGCCAGTTTCTGAAGCAGGCCGGGGCCCGGCTGCACGGTGCTGATATCCTTGACTTCAAGCACTCCGTCTGCCTGCGCTCCGCTCAGCAGCTTTTCGCCTCTCCGGGTCCTGACGAAGACCGTGTTCCATCCGGGTTCCGAACCGATAGATCCTACGGAGATATCTGCGTACTCAGCAGTAAGATCGGGGCAGACGTGATCGCCGTCCTGCGCATACCTTGCCGCTTTCTTGATTCCGACTTCCCGTGTGCCTTCCTCTCCTTCGATCATAAATTTCCCTTTCGAAAGGTGCATCCGGCTCATCTGATCGAGGGGTACGCCTCCGTAGCCTTCGGCAATATCTCTCAAGCCTTCGTGGTGGAAGTTCTCGCTACAAAAAATACCTATGATGTAGCGGATTTTGTCGCCGACATGACGACCGCCGAACGGGTATAGCTGCATCTTGCGCACGGCCACGACCTGGCAGGGCAACCCCACGTACGCCACGTTCTCCAGAGCGTTCTCCCTGACCGCATCCTTAAGCTGGAACACGCTGGGCGACAGCTCGTACACGCTGCCGGCGCTGCTGATGATCTCTTCCCTGGTAGTGGCGACGAACTGGCCTGCATGCCAGTCCTGGCTCGCCCTCTTCGTGAGGACTGCTCCATCAATATCTCCCTTATCCAGGGCATCGCAGAGCAACGCTGTGACTGTCCCTCCATCCTGGGCTACCGCCCTGATTTCTTCTGCCGTGGCACGGGCGGTTACTACGCTTCTGTACTTTCCGAATCCATCGCCGGTCATAATTCCTCCAGCATCCTGTTCATCATATCCACCGGCTGGAAGCTCCTGGGGCACTGGGCATAGCATGCCCCGCACTTGACACATCGCTCCCAGTTAATGCTCGGGCGTCCCTGCACCATATCTATCGCTCTCGTCGGGCAGGCGAATGCGCATGCCCCGCAGCCAATGCAAAGAGCATTCTCAATGATTTTAGATATGAGATCACAGCCGCAGGCGAAACCACCCATGCCCTCTGTTGTCAGGTACTTCAGATAATCCGTGTCTCCCTCGACGAACGCCCTGATAACGTTATAGGCCATTTCGGGCCCGGGCGGAGATCCCGGTACGAACGCATCTACTTTTACGAGGCGGCTGATCTGCGGGAAGGACTCGTGCTGGGGCTGGGGACTCTGCCCTCCCCTTGAGAAGTTATTAATGGTAGCCGTGCTGGAGCAGCCGCCCCAGGCTACCAGGAACCCGGTATTTTCCCTCGCTTTCTTGAGGGACTCTACGCTCTCCTTCGACTGCAGGCAGGCCGCGCCGTCCACGAATAGCAGGTCGACCTTCGGTATTTCCGTGGCATCCGCAATCAGCGTCATGTAGTCGATGTCGACCATGTCCATCATGTCCAGCACTCGCTCGAAGTTGTCGAGGAACGAGATCTCGCAGCCCGAGCAGGCTGCCAGGTGCACGTATGCAAACTTAGGCTTCGTCATACTGGCCCTCCTCTGCTATCCGAGTACCGATCCACGACCCTGCCATCGTGTACGATTATGAAATGAGTAGCGCAGGAGATGCAGGGATCGTAAGACCGCATGACCCACTGTGCCCACCTGTGGTGGAAGCCTTCCGTAGCCTTCCCGATGGCCGGGATGCTCCACATAGTCGCGGGCATTGCCTTATAAAACGAGATGCGGCCGTCTTCGACCTTCGCCATATGGACGTTAGTGCCTCTCGGCGCTTCGTTGACGCCTATGCCCAGCCGGCCCGAGCCTTTCGTCACAGGCTGGTTAATGGTCCGGGCTCTGGTATCGAGTTTCTCGAGGATCTCCTCCGCCCTGTCCAGGCGGATAGTGATCTCTATAAGCCTGGCCCGGTTGAGCGCCATGGTACCCTTCGCATTGTAGCCCCGGAACTTCCACAGCCTCGCCCTCGGGCCGACCTCGACCGGGCCGCCTTTGATCATAGGTATGATCGTGCATGCCTCTACACCGATGTCTTCCCCGTAGTAAGGCACGGGCAGCACTTCTGAGTAATCTGGATAGTATTCCCTGCGGAATACGTCCGACCTGCCATAGATGAGGTCGGTGGCCATCAACGGCATGTCATGTGCCCCCAGCCCTTCCGGAACCCGGGCGGCATCAAAAGCTCCCTCCATAAACTGCCGCTGCTCTTCCCAGATGCTCCTGTATTCCCTGACCTTCTCCAGTAGCTTGCGTCTGGCAGCCTCGCTGATGTTCTTTGCCATGCCACCGATCCTGATGTGGGGCGAATGAATCGCCTCCCCGCCCGTCACCTCACAGATCTGCTGGCCAATCTTCCGCATCTTCTGGATGCGGATGATGGCATCTTTTTGCATTTCGGCGTCCGGAACAAAGTCCGGCAGGATCAGTATCTGCTGGAGCGGATGATCGTGTAAGTGGTTGCCAAGGTTACACAACTCTCTCAGCAGCAGGCCCTGGCGTGGCGGAGTCACGCCTATCGAGTCCTCAATCGCCTCTGCTGAGGCGGTAGCATGTGTTGGCGGGCATAGCCCGCAGAAACGGCTCGTGGCAACCGGGGCAAATTCCATCGCCCTGCCCACTAAGAATTTTTCGAAGCCCCGGACGAGTACCAGGCTCAGAAAGTGTCCCTTAGTCACGATTCCTTCATCGTCGACTTCCAGCACGAACTTCCCGTGGCCCTCGTTACGAGTGGTCGGGGCTATTACCACCCTTTCAGCCAAAAATAATCACCATTCAATAGTATTGTGACAAATTTATAACCATTATTGACTTATCGCACGAATGCGGACAGAGGGCTGTCATGCTCGCTTCTCCGGTATCTGGTATGCCTGAAAATAAAAAGAGGAGATCAGGCAATATTTACCTTCTTGCTGAAGCTCCCGATTTCAGTGCCCCCGGTCTTGACTGTGACGTGCAGCGTATATTCTCCCGCCGTGGATACGCCTCTGTACTCAGCCGGGATGTCGGCCTTGAACTCTATACGCTTGGTTTCGCCGGGGTTGATGTTCAGGTTACTGAAGGTGTAATCCTTGCTCCCGAGGGTAGTCTCACCTATTACCGGCACTGCCCTGCTTGCAGAGACTGCAGTGGTCACGTCGTTGATGACCGTATTGCCAGTATTTTTGATCGTGATGAACCCGGTTGCCTGTTCTCCCCTGTTAAAGGTATCCTTGTCCGTACCATAGTTCACCAGCTGAGCTGAAGTTCCCTGCTGGCCCGCTGCCCCTGCCACCGGGGTCGGAGCCGGCGTGGCAGCAGGCGTCGGAGTCATGGGGGCTGGAGTCACAGTTGGAGTAGATACCGTCCTGGTGCCTACTGCAATCGTCGGAGCGGCTGTTGCATCTCCCCCGGGCGCAAATGCCGTCGGGCCGACCGCCGGGGTAGGCACAACAGTTGCTGATACTGCGAGGCCGGTTTCCTGCGCCTCACCGTACGGTGATATTGCCCAGATCGCCGAGGCCACGATCGCCAGAACTGCGAGAAGAATAATAATTTTGTCTCTCTCTTTCACAACACTCACCGAGAAAAGGTATGAGTGTGTGAAGTTCATTCTATTCTGGACTTAAAGCGAAAAAACAAAAAATCGGCGTTTTTCAGGGTAACCGGGTCACAGGCACCGGTATTATCGCCTACGGGGGTTCCCCGTGAGCCTGTTCGAGTTAGGCTCCTGCAGGGGACTGTTAAATTGTCGGGAGCTGCCAGATATCAGACGACTTTCACATCTTTACTGAATCTGCCGATCTCCTTGCCTTCGACACTCACTACAATGTCAAACTTATAAGTGCCTGCCGTCGACACGCCCTGGTACTCGGCGGGAATAACCACGGCGATCTCCACCCGTTTAGTCTCGCCCGGCTGGATGTCCTGGTTATCGACGGTATAGGTCTCGTTGTCGATAACGCGGATCATCACGCCGAAGGCTGACCTGTAGACGTCTACCCTGAAGTCGACCATGTCGATCGGCACTTCGCCAGTGTTCTCGATCTCTACGTAACACAGGGCCGTATCACCGCGGCTGTATGTATCTTTGTCAGTACCGTAACCGATCATCCTCGCATCCATGGTGCCTGTCACCGGAGCCGGGCTTATGCCCGGTGTCGAAGTCGGGGCCGTGCCCGTGGCCGGCGTCGGAGTATGCCCGTCAGGCGACACTGTCGGCACCGCAGGAGTTTCAGTCGGGAGGAGAGTGGGCTCGTCTGTAGGCTCAGGCATGGGCTCCGGTGTCGGAACCGTATCTCCCGGCGTCCCGATGTTAAAACATACACAGCCGGATATTGTTAGTGCTATAATCACACAGGCAAGGGCTACAAAGCCCTTGATCGAGGTTTTCATCAGCATGTTCTCATTCCTCTTCATCACGGTTTATGATTCTGACACCCTTACCGATGCAGGTTACATACGCCTCTGAAACCACTCCCGCTTCCTCAAATTTCTTCCTCATGGCGGCGGCCACGTCGAACGACCTGTCCTCCGGGCAGAGCGCCAGCATCGTCGGTCCTGACCCGCTAATCGCCACTCCGTAGGCACCCGAGTCCAGCGCTGCCTCCCGGACGCTGCCATAGCCTTTGATCAGCGGAGACCTGTACTTCTCGTTAAACGTGTCCGAGAGCGAGCGGCCAATAATCACAGGGTCCTTTTTGACTACCCCTGCCATAAGCATGGCTGCCTTACTCACGTTCAGCACCATCTCCTGTAGAGGCACCTGCTGCGGTAAAATGCCCCTGGCGGATTTCGTGCTTACCACGATCTCGGGAAGAACCGCCACCACGCCCATCGGAGGCAGCTCTACGTGCTCCACATAATTATTACATACGAGCGTAAGTCCTCCCATAATACATGGGGCGACATTGTCTGCATGGACTATCCCCGCAGCGGCCATTTCTCCTCTCGCCGCTATCCAGACCAGCTCTTCTTTCGAGTAGCCCAGAGAAAAAAGCTCATTGATGGCGACGGCCGTGCCTGCCGCAGGTGCGGCGCTGCTGCCGAGGCCGCTTCCGGGCCTGATGCCGCTCTTTATGGTAATTCTGACTTTCTTGTCCATGGCCAGAGCTACCAGGCCTGCGGTGTTTTTCTCGGGATCTGCCGGGATGCCCTCTGCACCTCTGCCTTTGACGACGATGGAGAGTTCGTCGGCTTTCTCGACCCGGATGATGTCGCCAGGGCTCTCGAGGGCTATGCCCATGACATCAAAACCAGCCCCCAGGTTCGCTGAGGTGGCGGAAGCCTTCACAGTGATCGAATCCATAGGTTATCCCTGGGAGTCGCCATGAATGAACAAGCCCATGAGCTCATGACCATCTGCAATATAGCGGCCGTTCTTCATGGACTCCTCATCATAGCGCTTATTATTAGTATTATTATATCTACTATCATATATAATATATGGGACCGGGTCGTATGCGTGCGTCTTCGTAGCCAGCGGCGTCGGGTGGTCAGGGAGCACCATCAGCCTGAAGTCGCCTTTGCTTTTCAAGCCCTCCAGTATGGGGCGGATAAGTTTACCGTCCAGGTCTTCGATAGCCCGGATCTTGTCCTTCAGCCTGCCTTCGTGAGACATCTCGTCCGGGGCTTCCACGTGGACGAAGACAAAGTCCTTGTTTTCCAGTGCTTTGAGCGCATGTACAGCTTTTGCACCATAGTCCGTATCGAGGTATCCCGTGGCTCCGGGAACGTTGATTACTTCCAGGCCTGCAAATACGCCGAGGCCTTTGATAAGGTCCACCGCTGAGATAACTGCACCATCCAGCCCGTACCTGTCTCTGAATGTCGGCATCGACGGTTTCCGGCCCTGGCCCCATGGCCATATAGAGTTTGCGGGTCGCTTGCCTTCAGCTATTCTCTTCTTGTTTATAGGATGGCTGGCGAGAAGGTCTCTCGAAGCCTCGATGAGGCCAATAATCTTCTCGCTTCCCTCTCCTTTCGGCAGGTTGTCTTGCACCGGCTGTCCAACTACGTCATGCGGGGCAGTACATACTATTCCATCCGGGCAGTTCTCTATCACCAGGAGGTGCCGGTAGCTGATGCCCGGGTAAAAGCGGGTGTCAGTGGTGCCAAGCTTGCTGTCCAGGTATCTCATAAGCTCCGACGCTTCCTGCGTTGTGATATGCCCTGCGCTGTAGTCGACTACGTTGTCATCGGCAGTGATCAGGTTGCACCTGAAGGCCACGTCAGCCGGCTTAAGCGGTATGCCGATGCTGGCCGCCTCGAGCGGGCCTCTGCCCGTATAATACTTCCGGGGGTCGTATCCCATGGCTGACAGGTTGGCAACGTCGCTTCCCGCAGGCAGCCCGGCTATAGTCGTTTTTACCAGTCCGTAAGTAACAGCACGATCGGCCAGATAGTCCATACACGGCTTATTTGCGCTCGCCAGCGGCGTCTTACCGGACAGTTCGGGTATCGGGTAATCGGCCATTCCGTCTCCGAGAATTACAGCATATTTCATGGTACCAGTTCGTCAAACATTAGCCGGCTTAGTACAAATATATTTAGCGGTATAGTGCATATCAGCTAAGCATATATTATAGTATGTCTGACGTTACTGGAACTATGCGTTAGTCAATTGTCGTAGGTATGCCGGGAAGTATGTCCACAAACGTCGTAATGGCCTGATCCTCGTGTGACCTGCGATTGTCACGCATTCCACAATCCCGGTACCGTATAGGTATTATGTAGAAAACCATGCTTTGTAAACGTATTTTCGGCGTGGGAAAGACCAAAAAACTTTTATTAAGGTAATGACTAATGTATGTCCAATAATCCGTGTCTATGGATTAATTATCAAGCGATGTCAAGTTCGACATATGTCGAAGATACGGCATATGGGCTGATAAAACAAGAATGTTTTATCGAGGCGTGATATCTGCAGTCAAAATATACACAACCATGGGAGGTTGAATTAATGAAGAACACTACTAAGGCAGTATTAATCGCCCTGGCGGTACTCGCGATCATCGCCCTGACGATAGATGCTACTGCTGTCAAGCCGTATTACAATACGAGCTACTCAAAGGCTCCGGCAATGAGCGAAGCTCACCCGAGCCCCGGTGCAGTGTCCGGTAGGTTAACCACCGCTAACACCAGCGCTGGCCTGCCGAACGCGTACGTCGCGATCGTGAACGCAGCTAACCTGAGTGAAGCCTGGTATGAAGGCGAGTCGGACTCGAACGGTTTCTACCAGTTCCCGAACGTCAACAACACCTGGGTTTCAAACAATGGTGGCCAGTACGCTAGCCTGTACAAGGTCTACGCTAACCACAGCGTGTTCGGCGAGGGCTACTCCAACGCATTCCCTGTTGAGGAGAGGTCCACTGCTCCGGCTAACGTAGTCATCATCCCGCAGCCCGCTAAGATCGTTGTCACCGCAGAGAGGAACAACATCGCAGCTGACGCCGCAGACCACGTTAAGATCTACGCCTACGTCACTGACGCTCTCAACGACCCCGTTGCAGACAACACTCTGATCAACTTCAGGATCAACGTCACTGACTCGGAATACAACAAGAGCTACAACGGCTCCCTGAGCAGGGACGGCATCTACTCTGACTCCCAGGGCAGGATTCTGAACGATGTCCCGACCAAGGGCGGCTGGGCTAACGTCAGCTTCGGCTGGGTTGTCGAAGAAGCAGCTGGCTTAAACTCGACCATCATTGCAGAGTACCCCGCTGACCCGGAGATCAACGGCTCGACCAGCATCTACTTCAGCCCGACTCTCGCTTCCTGGTTCGGCAGCGTTCAGGACAGCTTCGGTAAGCCCTACGGCGGCACCGTCGTTACCCTGCACCTGATGGGCTACGTCTACGATTCTGAGAGTGGTGCAATCATCGGCACTAAAGAGATCTACAACATGACCACCACCGCATACGTTGACCTTCCGTACCCCGGCAGCTACGTATTCGACAACATCGAGCTGAACAACAGCATCGCTTACGCCTATGCATCTGCTGAGGCTGACATCGGCGATGGCGTCATCTACTACGGCAAGTCGGACAACTACACGCTGAACAAGTCGAGGACCAGCTCGGGCTTCATCGTCCTGCACGTCCCGATGCCGGATGCAATCGAACTGACCCCGGACCCGGAGACCATCCTGGTTGGCGGAGACCAGTCGATCATCACTGCACAGCTGTACTATAACGGCAAGCCCTACAAGAGGGGCGGTGTGACTGTTACCTTCTTCGGCAGCAATGACACCATTGCATACCTGCCCAGCGTCAAGACCAACGTGTCCAACAGCGCAGGCCAGGCAGCAATCATCCTGACGTCCAACGCGACCAAGGGCAAGGTCACTGTGACCGGCTACACCAAGATCGGCATTACCCAGAACCTGACTGATGACTGTGAAGTCGAAGTCGTCGGCTGGGGTACGATCTCGGGCATGGTAACCGACAAGAACAAGAACGGTATCCCGAACGCGACTGTCAAGCTCTGGACCACCAAGTGGGCTAACGACACCTGGGAGTCTGTCAGGCTTGTAAAGTCCCCTGAGAACCCGCAGTACACTGTCTCCAGACCGGAGATCGCTGCAATCGGTACGTACACCTACTACAGAGTCCCCTCTGGCATCTACAACCTGACTGCTGAGAAGGCAGACTCCTCGGGCAACGTACACATGTGGTTCGCAATTGTCAACCTGACTGTCGGTACCGCAACCAACAACGTTGCACTGCCGGACTATGTCGTACCCTCTGAGGTTGTAACCGCAACCCCAGTCGTTACTCCGTCCGTAACTGCAACCCCGACTGCAACCCAGACTGTAACCCCGACAGCAACCCCGACTCCGACCCCTGGTTTTGAGACGGTGTTCGCCCTCGCAGGCCTGCTCGGCGTTGCATACCTCATCATGAGGAAGGAGAACTAAGTACAGATATCCAACGAGGGGAGATTTATCCCCTCAACCTTTCTTTTTTGGGATAAAAATGTTAAAAACACTTTATCCTAAGATTCTCATTCTATTCGTCATTTTCATTATCTTCGTCCTATCTTTACCAGTAACAAATGCCGCTCAATACGGCACCGTTCAGGGTAAGGTCCTGGATCGTTATGATAATCCTATGCCAGGCGTTACAGTTGTAATACAAGATGGAGAATGCCGTCCGATAGGTTCTGTACAGAGCGCCTCTGACGGAAGCTTCTGCTATAATCAGGTACCTATCGAAAGCGGCAGCGGCACCTTCCGTATTGCTGCAGTTATGGACAAAGACGGCGTCCACATACAGGAGAATACCGCTTTCTTTATGGTCTATCCTCTGAAAACTACTACTCAGGATGTCCGTTTTTACACGTATCCTTCAAGCGGAATGGGCACGCTGTATGGTGTCATAACGTCAGACGATTATCTGATCCGTGAAGTAGCCGGAGTCGTCTACATCGATAATGGCATGTACACTATCTACGAGGGAAATGCAGGCGGACGATGGTCCTTCTGGCTACCTGCGGGCAATTACGTCGTCTGGGCAGAGACAAATAAAAACCTGACAACGTATAAATCACAAAATTATACGGTGACAGTTCCTACCGATGATTATGGGTATTTGCCGATATATCTGCCTCTGAAAGAGCAGGCACCATACCATATACAACCAACAGTACAAAGAAACATTGTATACGGTCATGTGACTCAGAAGAACGGCTATCCGCTTTCCGGTGCTACCGTTGAGCTATTCAGGTATGTTGCCGGAGGTTCAGAATTAGTCGATTCCACGAAGACCAATTCAACCGGTGATTATTGCTTTTATAACGTAAATGCCCGCACAGTCTCGGAAAAATTCCTGGTTAAAATATCTTGTGAACTGGGCGGTCAGCTATACGAGCAGTCGAGTGCTCCCTTCGAAGTCTACTACGCTAATACTATTGGTAAAAAGCACGAGTACTATATTCCCTTATCGCTAAATGTTGCCAGTACTGGTAACCTTAACGTTATTACCACACCGACAGGAGCACGGGTCCATATTGACGATATCGACACAGGTAAGCTGACACCATGCAATCTTTCAGACATTACAGTAGGCAGGCATACAGTCACCTTAATCCTCGATGGCTACTACAACGACACATCCGATGTTAATATCGAGCCGGATAAAACCCTGCTCCTCAATCGTACGATGCAGATCAGTACCGGTACGATAACGATCGATGCTATGCCCGCAGATGCCAGGATTTACTTGAACGATCAGTATATCGGTACCGGAATAGTCAACATACCCAGAGCGCCTGCCGGTAAATACAAGTATAAGATTGTCAGAGACGAATACCAGTCTGAAACAGGGAGCTTCGACCTCATTCCTGGCCGGGAGGTCAGCAAGTCGTTCGACATGGTCGCCGTCCCGTCCTTAAGCCTGACTTACCTCAGCTATCTACTTAATAACATGATCAAAGCTCTGGCCAGTCTTTTCTAGTTAACGAGTGACAATATTTACAGTTCGGATAATTATTAAATATCTTTATCAGCAACTATCTTTCATGCAGATGATCGAGATCGACGGCTCTTATGGGGAAGGCGGAGGCCAGATTCTTCGCTCTGCAGTAGCTGTATCTGCGATTACAGGCACCCCAGTCAGGATCATCAATATTCGTAAAAACCGGCCACGTGCTGGTCTCAGCATCCAGCATATAAAATCCATCGAACTGGTAGGTCAGATGTCCGACGCCAAAATCGAAGGGCTCTCTCCAGGCTCGACTACAATTACCTTTATTCCGTCCGAGATCCGCGGTGGTAAATACTCTCTTAATATTGGCACTGCCGGCAGTATATCGCTGGTATTACAAAGTATTACTCCCGTTGCCTCTTTCGCACCTTCCCCGGTCTCTATAAATGTAACTGGCGGTACTGATGTTCGCTGGTCTCCGACCATCGACTATTTCAAGCACGTCACGATGCCCGCTCTAAGGATGTTCGGCTTCAAGGGGACACTGCAACTCCTCAGCAGAGGCTATTTTCCTGTAGGCAGCGGCAGCGTCGTCATCGATATCGAGCCTGCCGACCTGAGGGGCGCCATAATCGATGAGCACCGGGGCGGGCCTGTCAGAGGTATTTCCGCCTCTTCACGCCTGCCATCGCACGTGTCCTGGAGGCAGAGAGACGCTGCCCGTAAATACCTGGAAAGCGTGGGGCTGGAAGTCGGCGAAATTGAGCTGGATGTCAGAGACGACCTCTCTACCGGCTCAAGCATTACCCTTTTCAGCGGATTCCATGGTGGCAGCGCCCTTGGGGAACGGGGCCTGCCCGCGGAGAAGGTGGGCACCGAAGCAGCGATCAACCTGGCGAACTGTCTGGAGTCGGATGCGGCCGTTGACCCATTTTTATGCGACCAGCTTATTACCTTCATGGCTTTATCTAAGGGCTCGTCCCTCATCACCACAAGTAGTGTTACCTCTCACGCTGTAACCAATATGTGGATCATGGAAAAACTGACTGGCCGGAGATTTACAGTCGAGAAAAATAGAAATATTGTTATCCAGTCGGCTTAAGAAGTCTATATAGCAGAACTGGACTTATCCTATCTGCAAAAATTCCGCCGGTATCTGAGCCGTCAGGCATACAGGTCCGGCATCCAGGATCTCTATGCCGGTCTCCCGGGCCTTTTTAGCATCTACCTCTATTATTACAGGGTGCTCTGTCCGTATACAGGCAACCTTAACCGCTTCCTCGATGCTCTTGCTGAGGTGGACAAAGTGCTGGTTTACTGGTTTGAGGCCTATCTCAAGGATCCGATCTGCTTCCTCTTCACTGGTACCATAGTAAAGTTTGTCTCCGTCGAACTCAGGATAGTCCGGCTTTATGTTTAGCGAATGCCCGTACCTGGCCCTGACTTTATCTCCTTTTCTCTCGTACCGGCCCTTATCGTCGGTCTTAAACATGGCATCGACATGATATGACCTGGCCCATTCGTATTTTCGCTCTATGACCCTGGTCAGGTCTCTTAAGCTGACCCAGCCATGTTCGTCCATATCCAGGCCCAGATCTGCGGGGAAATGCCTCAGCGCGCCAGATATGATCTTACCCAGCTTTTCCGCCTTGTAGCCTGAGAGTACAAACCTTCCGGGGTTGCCGCACGTACACTCCCGACCCCTGAAGTACCCATGTACCGGACATTGCTTGATTTCGCCTGGCTGTTCTCTGTTTTCCATGTTGACACCTGGTAAGATCCCTGCAATCGGGATATAATATACAATTGATAGCGTTGATTTGAAATATACTTTATGATTTTAGCCGTTGCCTGGCAACTATAAACATATCGTTAATATTCGCCTGTATTCTTATCTTTGATTCCGGGAACGTACGCGAACGCTGCGCTGTGCCTCACCTTCTTGCACAGGCTCCCCCGAGATTACATGTCTAACGCTGCGCTGGGCCAATCCTCACAGATGCCACAGATGACACTCGATTCCACAGATTCCTCTGCTGAATCCACAGATTACTACACGATATCACAGAAGGAATACTCTAACTATTCGATCATTGACAGCAATCATCAGACAGTCGATCGGATTATTTTTTAGTTATCTGTGCAATCGGTTGTTATCTGTGGCATCTGTTTCAATCCGTGAAATCTGTGAGGAATAGCACAGCGCAGCGTTCGTATTGCTGTCTCACCACACAAGAGCAAGGGCATAGTTCAGTTAGCTTATATGGTAGAGGATACCTGGAAATGTTCAACACCGCAACCTGTATCATATCTTTAAATACCAGAAGGGATTCACTATACAATGCCGTACCTCCGGCTGCTTAAGTGGCGGAGTCGGCTGGTGAAACTATATGGTAATTGACCGTATCATTGACCAGTGCTCAAGAGCACTGGGCTTTCTTATCGAGTGTTTCAAGATGATCCTGGAGGAGCCCAAACTCCTTATACCTTCACTGTTGTCGGTTCTCTTCGGGTTCATCATGAGTCTGGTGATCATCGTCCCGTTCGTCTTCATGGGCTTGCTGGGCAAGCTCGGGCTCTACATCTTCGGAGGCGCAGTGCTGACCCTGCTGTTCGTTAGCTACACGTTCAGCTACTTCTTCATGGGTGCATCCTCCTATGCTGTCTACCAGCACATCAAGCAGGGCCGGTCCTCCCTCAGCGACGCTTTCAGCCGGGCAGTTTCCTGCATCGTGACCCTGCTGCTTCTTGCGGCCACAGGTGCTGTCATCCAGATGATCGTCAACATGCTGAAGAACTCCTCTAAAAACAAAGGCTTCCTGCTGAACCTGATAGGCTCCCTCGCCGCAGACGTGCTCAGGGAAGGCTGGGACATCGCCGTCCGCCTCCTGGTGCCCGTAGCCGTCATCACAGGCCTGGGATACATGGATTCGCTGAAAAAGGCGTTCGAGATCGTCAAGAACAACGTGATCATCGTAGGCGTCGGCGAGATCAGCATCCGCATCCTGACTGGCATCATCGGCTTCTTCGGAGTGGTGCTGTCGATCTTCGCTGCTCTTGGGCTGTTCTTCGTCCTGTCGGCCTTCAGCTTCCCGGTTGCAATAGCGATAGCAGTGCCGGTCGCCTTCGTCTGCATCTCGCTGGTGTCGACGCTGAACCTCTTCATCCGCACTTCCTACTACACCATGCTGTACGTCTGGGCAGAAGAGCGGAGCGTTCAGGGCCCGGACGACGGGGTGGCACAGGCTGTGCCTGCGCCGTTGCACAATGCCTTCGGGATCTAAAAGTCCCGAAGGTGAGAACTTTTTTGAAAAATTTTTTTATGAGAACGACTTAGCAATTGCCTCTACCGATCTTGCCAGCAGGTCCACTTCTTCCATCGTACTATAGCACGCGAACGACGCTCTGACCGAGCCTGCTATACACAGCCTTGCCAGCGCCGTCTGGGCACAGTGCTGGCCGCTGCGGACGCAGATCTTTTTCGTCTCGTCCAGGATCATGGCTACGTCGTGGGGGTTGATGTTCTCCACGTTGAACGAGGTAAGAGAGACCCGGTTGTCAGGCCCGTATAACTCTACCTGGGGGATCTCTGCCAGACGTCTGGCACATTCCCGTGCAAGCCTGTTTACGTGGGCTTCGATATTCTCGACTCCCATGGCTTTCACGTACTCTACGCCTCTGCCGAGGCCGATGATGCCCGGTATGTTGGGTGTCCCGTACTCGAACCTCGACGGGATCTCATCGAAGGTGAAAGAGCCGGTCGTCACCTTCTGAACCGTCCCCCCGCCCACGAACACCGGCTGAAGCCTTTCCGGCTCCCTCACGTACAGAATGCCAGTGCCCTGCGGGCCCAGGAGCCCTTTATGGCCCGGCATCGCCGCAAAGTCGCAGCCGATCTCATCCAGATTCAGGGGAATTTCGCCAGCCGACTGGGCGGCGTCTATCAGCAGCATAATCCCATGTTTTTTAGCAATCCTCGCAACGGCTTTGATATCCTGGGCTGCGCCGAAGAAGTTGGAAACATGGGTGACTGCAATCAGCCTGGTCTTATCCGTTATCGCTTTCTCGATCGCCTCAGCCGTGACAATGCCATGCATGTCCGAATCGACTACCGTTACCTCGACTCCCTTTTCCTGCAGCCTGATCCACGGCAGCAGATTGCTGTGGTGCTCGACCACCGTGGTAATGACATGATCGCCCTTTTTCCAGTCCAGACCCAGGGCAACCATGTTAATACTTTCAGTGGTATTCCGGGTAAAAACGGTGCACCGCGGATTTATCCCGAAGAAGCCGGCGACAGTTTCCCGGGCGTCCTCGTACTTCTCCGTAGTGCGCCGGGAAAGCCTGTGCGCACCTCTTCCGTAGTTTCCGCAGTAACGGGTGAAATACTCCTGTACCGCCTCTGCCACCTGGACTGGCTTCTGGCTGGTAGCAGCGCTATCCAGGTAAACGACCTCTCTCAGGACGGGAAAGTCCTCCCTTATCCGGTAAACGTCATACATCTGCTCTTGCCTCAAAAGAAACCGGGGCTTCTATCCCCCGGAGACCACTCTCATCACTTCGACCGTGCCGCCTTCAACCACAGAGTCGAAAGCCACCGGTATGCCGTTTTTAAACACGACCACTGTTTCAGGGTTAACTTTTAGTTCTCTGAGCAGGTCAAAATAGCTGCTGCCCTCGGGAAGATCGACTTGCGTCTCCGTCTTCCGTCCGGCATGCAAAATCACTGTCAGGTGCAGTACTTCCACCTTCTTTTCTGCCATAGGCTAAGTTGTCCGCCTGTACTTCGCACCGGCCGTTTTCTCCTCGGCAGGCTTAGAAGATTCGGATTCGTATTCCTGGCTGAGCCTCTCGGGATGCGCGAGATCTTCAGCATTCTTATCAAGCAGAATCTTCTCCTTTCCCATTTCCTTTTCAGTGCCTTTTCGCTCGACTTCCCGCTTCCTAAACTTTCCAGGCATGCGAATCACTACATTTCATATATGGCAGGGTATGAATAATTAGTTTACGCAGTTAAGTATGCGAAAGCACCGCCATCCCCCCGGGCGGCGGCCGGGTATATACAAGTTTTAGTATTACTTTTTTTCAAGCCCGCCATCCCCCCGGGCGGCGGCCGGGTTATCCTGTGCCATAACTTTTAAATACTCCGTGCATGTAAAAGGAAGTCGGAATTTTCTCGGAAGCCGAGGTACTCTAACGGTAAGGGACTGGTCTCGAAAACCAGCGGTCGCAAGGCCTTAGGAGTTCAAGTCTCCTCCTCGGCGCTTAAAAGTTTTTAGGGGGCTCCCGGGGGACTTTTTCAAAAGTCCCCCCGGGTCTCGACACCCGAATAAGCCCGAAGGGCATTTTAAAAGATCGTTTTTGAAGGGTGCAAGGGGAACTTTTTTCCAAAAAGTTCCCCTGTACACCGATCCTAAAAATCATCCGAAGTTTATTTCTTCGCTATAGTAACCATTCCAGCCCCGAACAGGGCCAGCACCACTGCCAGCACCAGGATGACAATACTGCCAGCCGCCGGTAGCCCATACCCTGTCAGCAGGCCGTCGACCGTCGAAGTAACGTTGATCGTATGCAGAGTGCCGATCAGGTACCCTGCCGCGAGCAGGCAGACAACTGCCAGCAGCACGTTAGGGAGCGAAAGCTGCGGTTCCCCGGCTCTGGCCGAGACTGCCGGGCGCTTCTGTACAGTGGACATTTCCCGCTCCAGCCTGATCTCCTCGAGCTCTTTGCGCATGCGCTCTTTCTTGATCTCTTCCAGCTCTTTGCGCATCATGTCCGCCTTGATGTCCGCGAGTTCCTGCCTGAATGCCTGTATTTCGTCGGGGCTTAGCTCTTTGTCTCCCATATCATATTCCCTCGAACAGTAGATCTAGCGACGGCTGCGGCCTTTTACCTTTCTCTACTTTGAGTTCTATCACAGCCTCGTTTCCCCGGGCTAAGGCATCGACGAGTTTCCGGTTCAGGCGGGCGGCCGGCTTGTCGGCGTTGACCATGACTGTCCGCCCGCAGACGTAGTCGCTTACCCTGAAGACCATGCTGCTGTCGTCTGTAAAAGTGAGCTTAGCAGAGCCCCAGCCTTTGACGACGTCCGTGAGGCCCGCACAGGTGATCGTCGCCATAATGATAGCGTCTTCATCCGCGGCCGCTCTCCTGAACTCCTCGCTGAGCATGGCAGCGCCCTTGTCAGCGCTCACAGCTATGATGCAGTCCGCTGTCGTCGAGATCTCCGGGTCTCTGGTGACCTCGAAGGTCGATGGGTGGAGAGCTGTCACGTTCCGGTGCCCGCGTGCAAAGACTGTCTCTGCCGTCATTGTGGCTACATATTGCATACGCAGGCTATAAGTATTCTGTTTGCCCATTAAGAAGATGGAGAAGATTATGGATAAAATCGAGATCGCGGAGGCAGTGTGTCCTTCGTGCAGCCCGGACGAGCCTACTGTGCACGTAATACTGAAAAAAGGCGGGCTGGTAAAGTGTGAGGAATGCGGCTATGTGCACGCTATTCCGGTCAAGAAGAAAAAGCTCATCAAGCTCAGAGTCATCGTCAGCCGCCAGGATAAGTCCTCGGTCCAGTCGTACGAGGTCGACGAGGACGACATCATTCACGTCGGCGACGAGTTCGTCGTGGAGTCGGAAGACGAGGTGAGCGGAGTCAGAGTCCAGTCCATCGAGACGAAGACCAAGGCCCGGCCTGAGTCGGCGCCTGCAGGCGAAATCGAAACGCTGTGGGCCCGCACCATCGACGACGTCATTGTCAAAATTGCGGTGCAGGAGGGCCCGGTCACCGAGTCGGTCCACTACAAGGTCGCCGGCGACCACGAGTTCGACATCGGCAGCACTATCAAGCTCAAGGGCTACGAAGTGGCAATCGTCAGCATCAAGACCCGCGATGGCGGGCATGCAAAGCGCCAGGGCCAGTTCGTTAAAGCCAAAGACGTGACGCGCATATACTCGAAGATCGTATCGCGGGAGCGGCAGGCGGGCCGCGGCGGGGGGTTCAAGCTACGATCGAGGAAGGCATACCGTGGGACAGGCGACGAAAAAGTCTGATTGATCTGCTCCGGCGCCAGGGCATCGGCGATCGGGTACTTGAGGCAATGGATCGGGTGCCTCGAGAAGAGTTCGTGCCGGAAGATGTCCGGCCCGACGCCTATTATGATACTCCGCTCCCTATCGGGCATAACCAGACGATCTCAGCCCCAAGTATGGTGGCGATCATGTGCCAGGCGCTCGACATCCGGGAAGGGAACAAAGTCCTCGAAATCGGCACAGGCCTCGGCTACCACGCTGCCGTCATGGCCGTGCTCGCCGGGGCCTCCGGCGTTGTTTACACTGTCGAGCGCATACCCGAGCTGGCTGACATGGCCCGATCGGTCTTGAGCCGGCTGGGCTTCGACAACGTTAAAGTATTTTTACGCGATGGCACTGAAGGCCTCCCCGACTTCGCCCCCTACGACCGAATCAGCGTCGCTGCAGCGGCCCCCGACGTCCCGCAGCCTCTGGTAGATCAGCTCAAGGACCCAGGTCGTTTAGTTATCCCTGTAGGCCGGTACTTCCAGCAGCTCATGCTCGTCGAGAAAAAGGGCGGCCAGATCATCACTACCGACAAGGGCGGCGTGGCATTCGTGCCCCTGCTGGGGAAATACGGGTTTAAAGGGTATTAGGCTGCCCGGGCGATTAGAGCTAATCACAACCGCCCAACGTTTTGCGCCTCAGCAGCTAACCTGCTCAAAGCTTGCCTGTTTCCCGGCCGAGCCACGGAATACGCTTTTATTCACCCCGACAAATCTTCGTATTGTACGGGGTGTGCATGAGTGGACGTCGATCTGTTTTACGTGCCAGGCTGTGAGCAGTTCAAGGATCTGGTCTCAAGGAAGATTGCCGCTACTTATGGCGTCCAGGTGAAGGACCGGGGCCTTCTTCCGGTATACGATCGGGCTTACAATCCGTTGAGAAGGCAGTATGATGCGTACGTGCTGCTGGACTACCTGATCAGGTGCATCGTGTCTGATACAGCCGTTTGGATAGTCGATCGGGACATGTACTGCGAGAACCTGAACTTCGTCTTCGGGCTGGCCATGTACCACATCGCAGCGGTAGTATCCACCTACCGGGTCCCATCGGCTGAAATGGTGGCCAAGGAGGCGGTCCACGAAGCAGGCCACGTGATGGGGCTGCAGCACTGTAAGAACCGGTGCGTCATGCGCTACTCAGAATCGCTGGAGGACGCCCTGGACAAGCCATCAGAACTATGCACCAGCTGTAAAAAAACCATAGACCGCAAGGTAGTTGAGCCCGGACTGCAAATGTAGTGCCGGAGGCATACGAACCTTGGAAGGTAAAGGCACATACACGCTCATCATGCAGCTTAAGGAAGGCCGCAAGCTCCGCGTGGGAGCGCTGGGCGAGATCTATTTTGAAGAAGGCTTCTATGCCTATACCGGCTCAGCGCTGGGCTCAGGGGGCTTCTCCCGGATCAAGAGGCACCTCGATGTCGCCGCAGGCAAGAACAGCACCAGGAAGTGGCACATCGACTATCTGCTGCCCCATTCTGACGTTCTCCAGACCGTGACCTCCGTCCGGCCCGAATGCAGCGTAGCCGCGGGCATCGACGCAGTCTTACCACGAATCGCCGGCTTCGGCTGCAGCGACTGCCGCTGTCAGTCCCACCTTCACTACTCGAGAACTCTGGACTCCATGGTCAATGCAGTGCGCAAGGCGCATAGAGTGTAAGTACGCTCTATCTGCCCGCTCTAAAATTTTAAAAGTTAGGCGCCGGAGCACGTCCACTAGTAACCTCAGAGGTTCACAGGTTACTGTTTTACCACAGAGGCACAGAGGTGCACAGAGGTTCACAGAGTTCGATTTACCACAGAGGCACAGAGGTGCACAGAGACTTACTTTAAAATTAATTATCCATATGTCCTTCTTCCAAAATTCTCTGTGAATCTCTGTGCCTCTGTGGTCGACCGTTTCTCTGTGAGTCTCCGTGGTAAATCGTCGGTGCGGGCCCCGGTGCCTTCTCTGGTGACTACTCGCTATGCTGTTCTGCCATTGTTGTAATCATACTCCGTATTGTCCGTCTTTGCATGATTTTTATCGCACAGCCTTAGTTTCTGATTTCGCACTTACAGGCGATTTTTTTCAATAAAATAGCGGTTGCTATATTTGCGGTTAAAGAAAAATATATATGCATATAATTACTTTTATTAGTGGGGATGTGATTGGTAGCGTCTATCGCTATAGTTGAAGATGAGCCTGAGCTCAGGTCATTGTACTGTCTGATGTTAAAGTCCAGGGGCTATTCGGTCTCTTTTGCCGCTTCGGGCGTCGAGGAGGCTGTAAAGGCTTACGAGGCTTCGCCTGAGAAGCCGTCTCTGGTTATCATGGACGTACGTCTCGTGGATGGGACAGGTATCGATGCTGCGGAGAAAATTGCATTGGCTGATCCCGGGGCTCGCTTTCTCTTCGCTACCGCAGATGCTGACGCAATATGCAGTTTACGTGTTCAAGGCGCTTCTGGCGTGCTCCAGAAGCCCTTTTCTCTGAAGGATCTGCTGGACTCGATCAGCAGGGCGCTGTCCTCGCCCTGCCCCTCCTCCGTCTGGCAGTATCCCGAGAGCTACTGCTAATCCGGCTTCTTTCCTCAGGCGTGGAAGACTGAGGCAAGCCCGGGCACCCGGGTGATGCTGCTGTAAGTCATAGTGGCCAGCTTTCCGAGGACGTCGGACTTGTGCAGGCCACAGCAGACTTCCAGTGCGGGGTCGAATTTGGCCTTGTAGGCATTGAGTCTCTTTGTTTCGGTGCCCCAGTTTTCCACTACTCTGAGCCCGGTTTCCTTCGCCATTTTAATGAGCTCCCAGTTAAGGTATTCTACAGGGCTGCCACAGTTGCCGTTCCTGCCGTACATCCAGAAAAGCAGCCTGTCCCTGTACTGTACGTTCACCTGCATGGCCACGGGATTGTCTTCGCTGTACATCGTGTACATCTTCACGTTATCGGGGAACGTAGCAAGGATCTCTTTCAGGTATTCCGGGGACTGGTTGTGGAAAAACGTGTTACCCTCTTTTTCCAGCGTCCTCCTCATGATGGTGAAAAAGGCATCTATGTCTCCTGAAGGCCTGACCTCGACGCGCCTGTCATCCCAGTACCTGATCGTCTGCCTGCACGTCTTACTCATGTTGTTCCACAGCTCATCGACCGGCCTGCTCAGATCAATGATATATGTATACCCCAGATCGACGCTGTACCCCATGTTTCTGAACTCCCTCAGGTCTGTCAGCCCTGGGGCGAGGGATAAAAATGCGTGGTTCGGGGCTTCAGCAGAGATCGCTTCGTCTATGCCTTTCGAAATAAAGTCAAGGTACGGTTCTTTCTTATGCTGCTTCATCCTGGCGTACTCGCTGTCCGGGATGAAGCCCAGGTATGGAATGTACGCAACTGCCTGCTGTGGTGGAGAATAAGCGAGCTTTAGCCCGCTTTTCTTCCGGGTAAAGAGGGGCAGGATGCAGGAAAGGTGCTCTCCTTTGTATATTCCATAAGGTGCAAGATGGTAGCCACTGTACTTTTCGACGATCTTCAGGAATTTCCACCGGTGGAACAGCGTACTGTAAGGACTGCTTTCCACGAACTTATCCCACAGTGTCTCCTCTTCGATTATTCTTACAGGCATGGTTGATCATCCGGTGGAGTAGTAAACGAATAATATATAACAGTATAATTATTATAAATTGTATATAAATGTTGGGTACACAAGCTATAGCTTTATGCCATCACCGCTAAGTGTGTACTCCGTGCTCTTTTAGTTGAGGTGATGAGAACACCTGTGAGCCATGAACGGGGATGAGGGCAACGGCCGCCTGAATTCGCCGGCGAGCTTAACCTATGCCCTGCTGTATATCCACTTTCTTATGTTATGCCTTTATGATTGAGCTAAGCAATGGCATACGGGCGACGCCATTGTATGTCATGGTTGCCAGCTTGCCGATGCCATCAGTTTTTCTCACTATGCAGGTCATCTCCAGCGACGGGTTGAACTTGGACTTGAAATTGCACAGGCGCCTTTGTTCGGTGCCCCAGTTCTCCGCCACTTTCAGGCCGCGCCTGCTGGCATCTTTTAGCAGCTCCCAAACAAAGCACTCCCCGCTGTTGTACCTGTCGCTGGCAGAGCCGGCCATCCACATCAGGAGCCTGCCATTGTACTCGATTGTAGTGCTGATGTACAGTGGAGTGTCATCCTCGTACAGGGCGTTCATCTTCACATTCTCCGGGAAGGCTGCTATGATCTCCTTGAGGTATTCCGGGGTCTGGGCATGGAAAAAGGTAGGCCCTTCCTGGGCCAGCACCGACCTCATGACTTCGAAAAAGCGATCCACGTCGTTATATGCCTTAAACTGTAGCGATTTATCTTTGAGGTCTCTGATGTCTTTCCTGCAGTTGCTGGTCAGGCTGTTCCATAACTCTTCCTCCGTGCGTTCAAGGTTGGTGATGTATGTGTAGCCCAGGTCGACTGTATATCCCGACCACCTGAAGGGTCGCATATCCGTACATCTTGGCACTGGAAAAATGGAGGTATAGTTGGGCGACAGCCTGGATATTTCCCGGTTGATGTCGTGGACTATGTCACAGGTAAAAGATTCTTTCTTGTGCTGCTTCCAGCCATCGAATTCCCTGCTCATCACGTATCCGAGGTACGGCACGTAGAGGATGGATTGTCGTGGCGGAGATGCTACGAAGCGTAACCCTTTCTCAGCCTTGTAAAAAAGGGGGAACAAGCATGCGAGTTCCTTACCTTTGAATATTCCGTATGGCAGCAATTGGTACCGGCTGTACTTTTCCATGATCTTCAAAAATTTCCATTTATGGAAGAGTGTGCCGTAGGGACTATTGTCAACGAAACGGTCCCAGACTTCTTCATCGTTAATAATGGATGCTGGCATGCTTGATCACCTTTTTGGGAGGATGGATTAACAGAGTATCATTGTCTGGTTACTCTACAATCGATTAATTATTTACAGCATATTATATAAAAATATCTATGTAGCACACTGATGCGTAGTGCCTGCTCTGTCTTCCGGTCACAAGCATACGAATGACGATCTGGTGCACATTACCAGCGGCAAATTTTGGCGTTGAAAAATAGAGCTGCGGGGATAGTATGATATCCCCTGCGGGAAGGTGATATGATTCTTAAACGGTACCGTTCAGTACGACGAGGCTTTCACCATTCACTGTAGTAGTGACGACCAGGTCTACCTTACCGGAAAGTGCCGGGTCGGTAATTCTGATCTCTTTGCCAGCGGGAACTGCGGTGTTCTGGTCGATGACGTCCGGCGAGCTGATCACCGGGCTAACGACTTTCAGGCCCTTGATCTCCTCTGCGTCGCCAGGGCTCAGGAGCATGATCATGACCGTGGTATCGTTAGTTCTTAACGCGGAAAAGGTGGGCATTGCCTCAGCCGGGGCAGTTGCATGCTCCGCGCCTGTGTCGTAGCTGCTGGTAATGCAACCGCTCAGTAGCGCTATTAATGCGATTACAATAATACCGGGTAATAGTAAACTCTGCTTCATTTTAAACCTCCTTATGTACTGCAGGGGCTTTTATAGTATAACAATCTACTAATACAAAATACTTCTCTTGGGCTTGCAGTGAATGCCTCTGGCAGGGTCATTAGATCCCATGCTGCTTATGGCGTAAAAGAACTTTTTATAAGGAGAAATGCCCTGTGCCGGACTTGAACCAGCGACATCCAGATCTTCAGTCTGGCGCTCTCCCAACTGAGCTAACAGGGCTTGTTGGTATATAGTTTGCAGCACAAATATTTGAACTTATGCCGGTGTAATCATGGGGGTGAAGGGATTCGAACCCATGGCCGCCCGGTTATGAGCCGGGCGCTCTGACCTGGCTAAGCTACACCCCCAAATGATCTTTTGGGGTTAAGCGCCGCCAACAGGACTCGAACCTGTGACATGCTGGTTAACAGCCAGCCACTCTACCAACTGAGTTATGGCGGCAACTTGCCATCTTGCGAACCTTAAAAGTACTTTTAACCTATAAATAACTAACGGTGCACATTACCTTTTTTTACATGATTACGGTGTTTTCGCGTTATGAATCCCGGCCATAATCGGGCGTAACGGCTCTCCCGGCAGAAAAATCGGCCTCATTTCAATCCCTTCGGGCAGATCGTGACGCCGATCATACTCAGGGCTTCTTTACCTTTCCCTTTTAGCCTATGCAGGATAGATTTATTATCGTTGCAGTAATGTATCAAAATAACTTTTAAAAGGAGCGAGATACCAGTAAATGCACTTCATATCGTTTGCCGACATGTCCCCTGCTGAAATCGAAGCACTTATTGATCGGGCGGAAGACCTCAAGAGGATGCGCAGGGAGGGCGTGATCACGGATTACCTGAAGAACCGTAGCCTTGCCATGATCTTCGAGAAGTCGTCGACCCGCACCCGGGTATCCTTCGAAGTAGGCATGACTGACCTTGGCGGCCACGCGCTGTACCTCGACCCGGCGTCGATGCAGCTCGGCAGAGGCGAAACAGTCGCCGATACCGGTCGTATACTTTCGTCCTACGTCCACGGGATCATGGTAAGGGCAAACGATCACGATATGCTGATAGAACTGGCGAAAAACTCTACTGTGCCTGTTATAAACGGGCTGAGCGACCGGGAGCATCCATGTCAGGCAGTCGCCGACCTGATGACCATCCGGGAGCAAAAGGGTAAGATCAAAGGCTTGAAGTTCGTCTGGGTGGGCGATGGCAACAACGTGTGCAATTCCCTCATGCTGGCCTGTGCCATGATGGGCATGGAGATGGTCGTGGCGTGTCCTAAAGGCTATGAGCCGAATCAACAGATACTGGAGCAGGCCCGGTCCATGGGCGGCAATATTACGATTACCCGGGACCCGAAGGCAGCGTCGAAAGATGCGGACGTGCTCTACACTGACGTGTGGGTATCTATGGGTCAGGAGGCAGAAAGGGCGCAGCGGTTTGCAGACCTCCGGGACTACCAGATCAACATGGAACTGGTCGGCCTGGCTAAGAAAGACTGCCTGGTAATGCACTGCCTGCCCGCGCACCGGGGCGAGGAAATCACCGACGATGCCATTCGCAGCCCTAACTCCGTCATCTTCGAGCAGGCCCAGAACCGCCTCCACGCACAGAAAGCGCTGCTGATCAGGCTGATGGGAAAAGATGCCCGCACGCAGGCTTAACGAAGTCCCGGCCCCGCAGGGTACGAATTCGCTATGGGTGTGGACCCGGACTCGCAGCCCTGTCCGGGTTACCTTCAACTTTTTAATGCTGCTCTTAGTACGTTACAGCCCGTCTCTGAGGCTGAAGATCGTAGCGATGAAGCTGATGGGCGTGAAAACAGGGAAACAGGTCTCGATGGCGTTAAATACGACCGTCGATATCTTCTATCCTGAGCTGATCGAGATCGGAGACAACTCGATCATAGGCTACAATGCGACAATTCTGGCCCACGAGTACCTGATTGACCGGATGCGGACGGGTAAGGTCATCATCGGCCGCAATGTGCTGATCGGGGCAAACTCGACCATCCTCGCTGGAGTCACTATCGGCGATAACGCGACTGTATCCGCCGGCTCGCTGGTCAACAGCGACGTTCCTGCCGGGGCTTTTGTCGGAGGCGTGCCTGCCAGGGTCATCGAGAGGAAAAACAATGCTTAAGCTATTATGGAAGCTGATTGACCGGATTATGGGCGACCGGAGGCTGCTCGTCATCTTTCTGCTCATCAACGTAGCCGGTTCGCTATTCGGCCTGTATTATTACTGGGAACAGCTCATGCTGACGCCGTGGTACCTCTGGCTGGCCGTGCCTGACTGCCCTCTATACACATTCTTCATGATCTTCGCGCTGCTGCTCATCCTGTTGAAGAAGCCCTCCGACACCCTGAACACTATCACCGCTGTCGGGCTCTCCATGTACGGGGCATGGACTACGATCGTGCTCCTGTACTTCGGGGAGATATACTTCAACCCAGCTAATGCTCTCATGTCTGCGGGCTTATGGATCTCCCATTTCTGCATGGGGCTGGAAGGCTTTCTGCTACTGCCTTACCTGGCCAGAGTGAAGCCGATCTCATGGGCCATCACCGCAATCTGGTTCGCTGTGCTGGACTCCGTAGACTACTTCTACCACTTTGCATACAATGGCGTGGCTATGCGGACGCACCCGCTGGCACTCCTTGAGTATCTTGCGGCCAGCCACCACGCTACAGCCCTCGTGCAGAAAATCGATTCGCTGATGTATCTTACCTTCAGCCTGTCGATCATATTCTTCGTTCTAATGATCATACTGGCAGGAGCATATGCAGGCGGTAGCCAAAAAACTGTGATAAAAGAAAAGATTAGAAACTGATCGTCGCCTCAATCCATATGCTGTCATGTCACGGTGGTCAGTCTCCCGGGGGTCGGCGATCCTCACCTGTCTCTCGCCTTCGCCGTGAGCTGTAGCGCCCATGTCGCCTTGTCCACGAATACCGGGCTGTATGACTCGAACAGGTCGATCAGCCGGTCCGGATCTTCTTCCATCATTATCATTTTCCTGTTTTCCGGCCGGACAAAAAACTCCTCTGTCGAATGGTCCAGAAAAGCCATCAGGCTATCATAGTACCCGCATACGTTCAGCAGCCCGCAGGGCTTCTTGTGAATCCCGAGCTGGGCCCAGGTAGCCGCCTCAAAAAACTCTTCCATGGTCCCCAGCCCGCCCGGCAGCGCCACGAAGCCGTCCGAAAGCCCGGCCATCAGCGCTTTCCGCTCATGCATGGAGTTGACCACCCGCAGGTCTTTTAGCGTAGTGAATGCGACTTCTCTGTCAACGAGCCACTTCGGTATGACGCCGATCACCTCTCCTCCCGCTTCCACCGCAGCAGTGGCGATCTCGCCCATGAGGCCCACGTTGCCGCCGCCGTAAACCAGCCCAATGTTCCGCCGGGCCAGCGCCCTGCCCATCTCCCGGGCAGCGTCGATATACTCCTGTCTGGCGCCAGGGCTGGAGCCGCAAAAGACACAAATACGCTTCATTTTGATCAGAGTACAAGTACGGGCAGGCATAGATATAATTTGCTTTGCCCCTGGCTGAAAGTACTATCCGTCCGGCGCCGGGGCCATAGGATATGGGTGGTGTGAATAGTGCCATATCCTGAGGCCCGACAGCTTTAAATATGCAACCGTACAATATTGCACGAGTACAATATGTTATTATTACAGTATTACTCCGAACGGTGAAACTATGACTGAGCTGTCTAATGCTGAATCCGCCTTACTTGGCCTGCTTTCGGAGCAGCCCATGTATCCTTATCAAATTGAGCAGGAGGTCAAGTTCCGGGACATGCGGTCCTGGACTGAACTCTCCATGTCGTCCATCTACAAGCTGCTGACCAAGCTGGAAAAGGCAGGCATGGTCAACCGCAGGGACGAGATCGCCGAAAACCGGCTTAGGAAGCTCTACTCGATCAGCGATGCCGGCAGGGAAGCGCTGCAAGCCAAGCTCACAGCACTTCTCAGGGAGCCGGAGCACATCCGGTGGCAGGTGGACATCGCCACGTACAACTGTGATCTGCTCCCAGTGGCGACTGTGCGTGAAGCTCTGACTGAATACAGGAAAAAGCTGGAAGAAAACATCAAGTGCTACGAGGAGCTTCGTACGTTTATGCAGGGGATCGGCTGTCCGGCAAACCGGCTGAGCGTTGCCATCCGGCCTGTCTACCTCCTCAAGGGCGAAATCGAATGGGTGGATGCTTTCCTGGCCGGGCTGCCCGAGGGGGATTGAGCGGTATTGCCCGGATGTGGGCAGGGGACTTGAATACTTTCCGACCGCTCATACCATGAGCTTTTAGGCCAGAATCTCATTCAGGTGATGCTACCCTGTCAGCCCGGCGTCTGCTTAACAGGATATCTAATAAGATGTGATGGTCATGGACAGTAAAATTGTTCTCATCGGTGCCAGAGAGCACAACCTCAAAAACGTCAGCATCGAGATACCTAAGAACCAGGTCGTCGTGTTTACGGGCGTTTCGGGCTCGGGCAAGTCCTCGATCGCTTTCGACACAATCTACGCGGAGGCCCAGCGGCAGCTGCTGGAGACCTTCAGCTCTTTCTCCCGGCGGTATCTGCCGAAGATCGAGAAGCCGAAGATAGACGAAATCCGCAATATTTCACCCGTCATCAAAATCGACCAGAAGCGCATGGGCGAGAACGTCCGCTCCACAGTGGGCACGGCTACAGAAATCTCCACTTACCTCCGCCTGCTTTACTCAAGGTGTGCGGAGCCCATGGTCGGCCCCTCGTTTTACTTCTCGTTCAACAACCCCGAGGGCATGTGCCCGGAATGCAGCGGCATCGGCAACAAGATCACCGTCAACCTCGACGCTCTTCTTGATATAGACAAGTCCATCGCCGAAGGTGGCATCAGGCACCAGAACTACTATCCCGGAGGGTGGTACTGGAAGTCCCTGAAGGAAAGCGGCATGGTGGACATGGACAAGCCGCTGAAGGACTTCACGAAAGAGGAGATGAATCGCCTGCTCTATTCTGAGACCATCAAGATCAAGGCTAACGAACACTATGGCCTCAAGTATGTCACCTTCGAGGGCATCGTCACCGGCCTGAACAGGCGGCAGATAGGCAAGGACGACATCAGGGAGCGGGAAGCGAAGTACTTCAAGATCATGCCCTGCCCGGCCTGCGGCGGCACCCGCCTGAACGATCGGGCCCGTTCCGCCCGGATCAACGGCAAAAATATCACTGAGCTCTCTGCCATGGAGCTGACCGAGCTCCGCGCCTTCCTGGATACAGTCACCGGCCCGGTGGCGGACCCCATCACCAAGCCCATGAAGGTCCGGTTGCAACACCTGATCGACATCGGCGTCGGCTATCTTTCTCTCGACCGGCCGGTCTCGACCCTCTCTGGCGGGGAATCGCAGCGGGTCAAGATGGCCCGGCAGCTCACCTGCGACCTGGTCAACCTCATCTACGTGTTCGACGAGCCCAGCATCGGCCTGCACCCCCGGGACGTCGCTAACCTGGTCAAAATGCTGAGGAGGCTGCGCGAGAACGGCAACAGCCTCGTCGTGGTCGAACACGATCCAGGCGTCATCGAGCACGCCGACTACGTAATCGAGATGGGCCCGGGCGCCGGCACCCTCGGCGGCCAGGTCACCTTCACAGGCACTGTCGCCGAGCTGAAGAGCTCGAACGCGCTGACCGGCAAATATCTCAACGCCCGGGAACACGTACAGTACCGGCGGCGCAAGCCGGCAGGCTATATCGAAATCAAGAATGCCCAGCTGCATAACCTCAAAGACGTCTCCGTCAGGATCCCGACGGGAGTGCTTGTATGCGTGACAGGCGTCGCGGGCTCGGGGAAGAGCACCCTCATCAACGACATCTTCATCGCGGAGCACCCGGAGGCCGTGGTCATCGACCAGTCCCCGGTCGGCCGCAACAGCCGCTCTAACCCCGCCTCGTACACCGGCATCTTTGATGACTTAAGGGCTACGTATGCGAAGGCTACCGGAACGAGCGCCAACCTGTTCAGCTTCAACTCGGACGGCGGATGCCCCAAGTGCGGCGGCAGCGGCTTCGTCGAAGTCGAGATGCACTTCCTGGACGCGGTCCAGATGACCTGCGACGAGTGCGGCGGCAGGAGGTATAAGGCAGAGGTACTCCAGTACCAGTACAAGGGCAAGAACATAGCGGAAGCGCTGGAGATGACGGTGGATGAAGCCATCCAGTTCTTCTCGGGCGAGCGGAAGATCCTGCACAAGCTGAAAAAGCTGCAGGAAGTCGGCCTCGGCTACATCACCTTAGGGCAGCCGTTAAGTACCCTGTCCGGCGGCGAATGCCAGCGGATTAAACTCGCAAGCGAGCTCCACAAAGCGGGCAACCTCTACGTCATGGACGAGCCCACGACCGGCCTGCACATGGCCGACGTCGAGCGGCTGATGGGCATCATCAACACTTTAGTGGAGGCGGGCAACACTGTGATCGTCATCGAGCACAACCTCGACGTCATCGCAGCAGCCGACTGGGTCATCGACATGGGGCCGGAAGGCGGAAGAAAAGGTGGCGAGATCATCGCCGAAGGAACGCCGGAGGACGTGGCCAAAGTGGAGCGATCTTACACCGGACGGTATCTGCGAGAACTATTGCAGTGACCAGAGGGTCACTGCTTTTTTATTTCGCCCGGGCTTTGCGGACGTTGCTCCAGCGGGAGAACCTCATGAAAGCTCCCAGGAGCGGCCTGATGAATAGGGCCATCAGCTTCACATCGAGGCCTTCCAGCTCTTTGGCCGCCTGTTTCAGCTCGGCGGGTATGTCGATGTGCTGGGTGCACTTTTTCACGCATTTGCCGCAGCCGATGCACTGGGAGGCCAGGGCTTTCGGGCTCGTTCCATCCATGCCTCCGCCCGCGTGGTTCATGTACATGATCTTCGTCTGTAGCGGGCTGCCGAGGTACAGGTTATTGTAGCTCTCGAAGCAGCCGGGGATATTTACGCCTGCGGGGCAGGGCATGCAGTACTGGCAGCCGGTGCAGCCTACCTTCAGCTTCTTCCGGTAGGCTTCCTTCACCCGGTTCACCAGGGCTATCTCTTTCGCCGACAGCGAACGTGGTAATGCCTCGCCGGCTGCCCTGAGGTTCTCTTCGATGTGCTTCTCGTCGTTCATGCCGCTCAGGACCACGGTGACTTCCGGGTGGTCCCATACCCATCGCAGGGCCCATTCTGCGGGGGATCTCTTCACTTCGGCTTCGTCCCAGATCGCCTGGATCTCCTTCGGCGGCGCCCTCGCCAGGCTGCCTCCCCTGAGGGGTTCCATGATCACCACGCCCAGGCCTCTGGCGGCAGCGTACTCCAGCCCTGCTTTGCCGGCCTGGTTGGTCTCGTCCAGTATGTTGTACTGGATCTGGCAGAAGTCCCAGGCGTAGTCGTCAACGATCTGCTTGAAATCTGCAATTCCACTGTGGGTGGAAAAGCCTATGTGCCGGATGCGGCCGTCAGCCCTGGCCTTCCGGACGAAGTCTGCCGCTCCGAGGTCTTTCAGCCTCTTCCAGTCGGAGGCAGTAATGCTGTGGAACAGGTAATAGTCGATGTGATCGGTCTGTAGCTTCTGGAGCTGCACGTCGAGGAGCTTTTCCATGTCCTCTGTCTTTTTAACCTGGGCCGGAGGCAGCTTGGTAGCTAGCTTGACCTTCTCCCGGTAACCGTCCGCCAGCGCTTTTCCGACGAGCGCTTCGCTGCCCGGGTAGAGCAGAGCGGTATCGAGGTAGTTGACGCCCTGGTCTATGGCGGAGCGGATCTGTTTTACCGCCCTCTCCTCATCGATGCCTATGCCTTTTCTCGGCAGCCTCATACAGCCGAACCCTAAGATCGAGAGTTTATCCCCCGTGGACTTCATCGTCCTGTACTGCATCTGTTTTCCTCCGTATATCTGCTGCCGGCGAACTGACTAATCAGTCAGTAGCCGGATAAACTAATTAAGTCACTGCGATTTCGATAAGCCACTCCAGACAAGCTCGAAAGAGCCTTCTATCAGCATGTCCGTCTGGTCCTGCATCCCGTGCGTCAGGATCTTCTTGATCACTGCCCTGTTAGCGCTGAATAGCATGTCGAAGATCAGCCCCCGGTGGATGTCCCGCAGCTTACCTTCAGCTATGCCCTCTTCTATCAGCTCGGTCAGGAACGCGAACTTCTTCATCGCCTCCTCTTCCGTAATCTTCGTAATGTACGGGGAGGATAAAAACTGCTCCAGAAACAGCAATTCCTGCGGGCTCTCCAGTCCCCAGCGAATAGTGTTACCCCATATGCGGCGCAGCCTGGCCTCAAGGGTCGTTTCTTCCTCCAGGCCTCTGGCCATCGCCGCCGCAAAGCGATTCTTGGCGATGATGTACGTGCTGTTGATCAGCTCCTCCTTTGTGGGATAATACCTGAACAGCGTGCCAGTGGCGACTCCCGCTTCCTGCGAGATCAGCGCCGTCGGCGTATTGTCGAAGCCCCTTTCAGTAAAGAGCTTGAGCGCCGCATTAATGATCGCCTCTCTTTTCTCGTGTGCGCTGTCTGACATGCCAGTTCTCCCTTGGAGTGACTGGTCAGTCATTGGTTTTGGAAGCATATAAGTTTTTCCACAAGGGCTGCTGCATCGGTACTTATCTATACTACCGGGTAAATACCTGGGTTCAGATAATATGACCGACGAGAAGGTGCTGGCAGCATCCAATTTCGATCACAACCCGCCCGTGGCACACAACCAGTACGACGACTCGATAAGGCTGTTCACAGCTGCCTATGAGCCGCTGTTCGACATGGCCCACGCCAGCCTTCGCTCTATTGCGGGTGAAACTGCCGGCATATTGATCGTCGGCGCCGGCACTGGCATGGAGATCTGCACCTTCGGTCAGAAGTCCAGTGGCTGGCATTTTACTGGCGTAGATCCATCCGCTGAGATGCTGGCCATATCCGGAAAAAAGATCGCCGAAAAGGGGCTGTCAGAGCGTGTCGAGCTTGTCAATGGCTATTGCGATGATCTACCTGAAAGCTGCCTGTACGATGGGGCTACCTGCATCCTGGTTATGCACTTCCTGCCCGACGACGGTTCCAAGCTACGGCTGCTCCAGAGCATCAGCCGGCATCTGAAACGCGGCGCCCCCCTCATCTTAGTCGACGACACCGGCGAACCGAAAAGCGAGGAATTCTGGCGGACAGTCGATGCATGGAGAACTTACGTCAAGACAAAAGGCGCCGACCCGAAGCTCGTGGACGAGGGCTTCAGTGGCCAGATCCTGAAGCGCCTCCACTTCGTGCCCGAGGGCAGAATCTACGAACTGCTCGACCAGGCCGGGTTCGAGAAGCCGTCCCGGTTCTTTACAGCTTTCCTGTACTGCGGGTGGGTGGCTGTAAAAAATTGAAAGTTGGCCCTGTATAGGTCGAAAATACCGCCAAGCCCGCCAAGGGGCCAAGCAGGCTGTCTCATAATTCGTTTTCACTATACAATAAGGAACTAATTATCCTTATTAGAGAAACAGTATGATCTTATACTCTATGTTCGCCCGCCAGGACGCCTGCCACGGCAGGCGTCCGATGCGGGCGATGCGATGACGATCGCTGCGCTGTGCTCGGACACAGATTGTACAGATGATACAGATTAGACAGATGATTGTTGAATCAGACTGGTAAAGACACTCATTACCGTTTTATCTATTGTATTCATCTGTGCAATCTGTACAATCTGTTAAATCCAGTATCCACGTGGTGTGTGGTGGTGGTTGGGTGGGTGTGGTTTGTGTGGGGTGGGATTGGTGTGCTTATCCGGGGGCGGGCTTATTTACGAGTCGGTGTTAAAAATTGGGGGTTTAATAGGTTTTTGTTGATAGCCTGAGCTATCCGGTTGGCTGTTACCAGGCAACTTTTAGGTGTTTTGAGATCATGTTGTCTGGTCTCTTAGGTAGTTGTAAAATTCTTTCCAAAAATTGTTTCAGCATGTTTTTCATCTGGTTAACAGTGATCTTTGCTTTTTGATGTGTCTTTTTCATGATGCCGTGCAGGTTCAGGATTAGGTGGCTTAAACCGAATACTAAGGTGCGGTAACCGTGATTCCGACTGTTTGTTTTTATCGTGTACTCCTTAGTCTCTTTATACCCGTTCTCGATATTCCAACGGTTAGTGTACGCTTCAGCAAGAATTGTGAAACTCATCCTGGTTACCGGGAGGTTGGTAGCGAAGCCACAGTACGCTTCAATTCCAAGATCCTCGAGGTACACGTCATACGTGTACTCCAAAGACTCCCCACCACGCATCGTGTACTTCCAATGAGACACTCCGGTAAGCTCTAACAACCGGTACAGGAGGGACATGCTACCATACTGTTTCACCGGTATAATGTACTTGTAACCCTGCTTGTCCACTGTTTTCATAACACTGCTCAGGTAGAATCCTTTATCCATGAGCACTGCGAAAACACTGAGTTCCTCCGGGACCAACTTTAAAAGTCGTTCCACCACCCGGTCCAGGGGTTCATCCCTCTTTTTAGGCGTAACCCCCAAAGTGAATTTAAAGTTCTTCGCCACGATACTGATCGAGGCATACCGGAGAACACTAACCCGTTTCTTCTTCCGCCCCTCCATCTTCAAAGTACGATGCACATATTCATTATCGACTCCATAATACCGTTTATCCGTAGTATCAATAGCCAAGAGGACCGGTGAATCCACGATATCCGGACAATACTGAACCGCTCTTTTCCATAACAACTTGAAAGAATGATACAGAAGCAGGTTCACCCCGCAAGTGATCTCTTCAATACTCATCCGCCCCAAGAATACAAAGAGTTGATCGCTGCTGAAAAACAATTTTTCAGACAAATCCTCCATACTAGTCTTCTCCAACGCACACCAGATCAATAGGAGGAAATACCAACCAGCCCTACTGAACTGGAAGTATGCATTAAACACCCGAGATAAAGACTTTAAACCAACACACTTATGATTCACATCTGAGGGCGGAAGAGGCTGTCTCATACGTTATTACCACAAACCATGAGATAACCCCGCCCCCACACAAATACCTCACTTTACTCCACCCCCCAAACCACCAGCAACCCAACCACCAACACCACAAACACGGGGATACTGTAAATCTGTGTCCCAGCACAGCGCAGCGATCGTGTTGCTGTCTCACCGAACCCGGACAATCAGAGAACGCACAGCGCAGCGATCGTGTATGGAACGCCTTCGAGAACGCCTGCCATGGCAGGCGTTCAAAAGGCGTACATCCTGGCGAGATCGAAGTGTACTTTTGGGTAGCGTATTATCTTAACAGGCAACCACAATGAATTATGAGACAGCCTGCAAGCTCGCCAAGAGCTAATTTTCGATCGTAACCACGCCGATCACAAAAAATATTGCTTGGCGTGCTTGGCTCCTTGGCGTGCTTGGCGGCTTTACAATCGCAGAAACTGAGAACTGCCATTTATTCATCACTTATGCCTGATCAAGGCTCCGATCATCATCTGACTCTTTGCGATTTAAAATCGAGGCCTCCTGGGGCCGAGTACATCTCAATTTTGGCCGATGACACATTTTCATCAGGCACTTTTTATTGTCATATCTGCCCCAGTAAGCCGTTGATCTTTAGCCACAGCTATTTTACTATGGCCTCCTAACGTGATGTGATATCGAGAGCGTCGTCGACTATTTCATACTATTGAGGCATTACAGGCAGGTTATTTTAGGCACATGTTTAGGCAGGCAGAAGCTATCCTCAGCAAACTTCGGAAAGCAAGAGAAGAAATTGTTACGATCATACGCGCAGCGCCGCCGCAGAAGGCGAAATTCAAGCCCGGGGACCTGAAGTTCTTCTGGCAGTTCGTCAGGCCCGTGTGGAAGATCGGTGCCATCAGCCTCTTCCTGGTCATGCTCACCACCGGCCTCAAAGCCCTGCTGCCGCTGACGGGCAAGGTGTTCATCGACTTCGTGATCCTGAAGACCGGCTACGGGGGCATCGAAAGTGCCCTCACGTGGCTCGGGCTGGGATCTCTAATCCCTGACATCATTCAACTGTCCGGCTCGATCGAATACGTGGCAGCGGTCATGATTATCGCGGCCGTCATCTTCGGGCTGCTCAGCACTCTGGCCGTCTATCTTACAACGGTGTACCAGCAGGAGCTGACTTTTAACCTGCAGACCAGCCTCTTCGACCACGTGCTCCGGTTCCCGATGGCCTACATCAAAGACAAGCAGACAGGGTACCTCATGTCCAGGGTTTCGGATGACGTAAACCTGATGCAGTACCTGTTCTCCGATGCGGTGACGCAGATCATCTCCAGCGCCTTCTACATCCTCTTCGGCATAGCGATCCTCATGTCTCTCAACCTGCGGCTAGCAGTGGTAATAGCGGCTACCATACCGGCGTACCTCGCCATCCGGTACCTCGTCTCAGGCAGGATCAGGGCGCTCAGCTACAGGGAAAGGGAGTCCAGCGCCGAGGTGTCCCGGAACATGCAGGAGGCGATCTCGGGTGTAGAGCTGGTTAAGTCCTACGCGACCGAAAAGACTGAGGTAGGCAAGGTATCGGTTAAATTGAGGGACGTCATCCGGGCGAGGATCAGCAGGTCGGTCCTCATCTCCTTCGCCATGTCCCTGATGAGGGGCACGATGTTCGCCCTGGTGCTGATCATCATGCTGGTCGGGGCAGGCGAAATCCAGGCGGGCAGGATGACGATCGGAGACTTCGTCGCCTTCATCTCTTACCTGGTCTTCCTTTCCGGGGCGGTCAACACGCTGTTCTACACGTATATGTCCTTCCAGCCGGCCTTCGCCTCCATGGACAGACTGAAAGAGATGTTCGGCGTCATGCCGGAGTTCGAGTGGGGCAACGGCGGTGTGAAGCCCGACTCCGTCCGGGGAGACGTGCGGTTCGAGAACGTGACTTTCTCTTACGCGCCCGACCAGAAAGTGCTGAACAACATCAGCTTCGAGGTGAAGAAAGGCGAGACCGTCGCCATCGTCGGGCACAGCGGCGCCGGGAAGACGACGCTGGTGAGCCTGCTGCTGAAGCTGTACCAGCCCCAGTCCGGGGTAATCAGGTTAGACGGCCGTTCTTTAGCCGAACTGGACCATGCGTGGCTGAGGCAGCAGATCAGCATCGTGTCCCAGGACATCTTCCTGTTCAACGATACAGTGGAGAATAACATCAAGTACGGCCGCACGGATGCTTCGCACGAGGACGTAGAGCGGGTGGCAAAGAAGGCCCGCATCCACGACTTCATCATGTCCCTGCCGAAGGGCTACGATACTCTGATCGGCGAGCGTGGTACTAAGTTGTCAGTCGGCCAGCGGCAACGGATTTCTATCGCCCGGGCCTTCCTGAAGGACACACCCATTGTTATACTGGATGAGCCGACGTCGGCGATCGACCCTGAGACCGAGATGTACCTGAAGGAGTCGCTGGACGAGCTGGTCAAAGGGCGGACGACGTTCATCATCTCGCATAGGATGTCGCTGACCGAGATCGCCGACCGGGTGATCGTGATAGACGATGGTGGTGTAGTGCAGATCGGCAGCTACGAGGAGCTTGTGGCCAAAGAGGGGCTGTTCGCTACCTTGAAGGCGTCGGATGCTAAGGCACAGGGAAAGAATGTGCCTGATGTGTCGTTCTGATATCTGGAAAAACTGGGAGGATAGAGTTCCCGGGAGGTCAGGGAGGTACCGGAGGTCTGGAGGTACGAGGTTATGGAGGTAAAGGAGGTCGGGGAGGACTTTCAAGCTGGGAGGTCAGGGAGGTTTGGAGGTCTGGGAGAACGAGTTTTTATTCATAATAGAAATCTGGTTCTCCTTCGTTTTTCAGATGAAGAATGGTATGCTGATAATTGGTTATTGGCCCTGTGTGGGTCGAAAATGCCGCCAAGCTCGCCAAGGGGCCAAGCTCGCCAAGATACACATTTTTAATGGAACGCCAAGTATGTTAAAAAGGGATTGCCGTATACAGCTAATCCAGATTTTCTTGGCGTGCCTGGCCTCTTGGCGAGCTTGGCGGTTTTAAAGCGCCCTGCAGGGAAACTGTCGGATTCGAATAGTTAGATGGGGGTGTATTATAAGTTTTGAACAGCGTAAGAGCTACTTTCTCTGTTCCTGACCTTTCCGGTACTCTTTGACCTCCCTGATTTTCAGGTTTGAGGCTCGAAAAACCTTCGCCTATCGCTTGTGACCTAAAACCGATGCGAATATTTATGTAGGGAAAAGCATCAATGGGAGTACGCAACTTTTCACGCGGGGGTTGCCAAGCCAGGTCAAAGGCGTAGGACTTAGGATAGTAACGCTCGATTCGACCGTAAATTCAGATTTTTAATAACTTTAGGCTATTAATTTGGAGATATTATCAGTAATCAGTATGCGTCTGTCCTATTTACTGATTATTAGATAATGGTTGTCCAGAAACTTAAAGTTTTCTATAATATTGATATCACACCAAATTTATTATAATCCCCTATATCTTTAATATATGGGAAGCAATAGTCTAAGTTTGTATGATTCATGGTCTATATATGGGTTCAGGCAATATGCCTGAGGACATAAGTGGAAAAGTGGCAAATCTAAGAGTACAGTTCGAATCCATTGTTAGATCGATTGTAGATCAAGAGAAAGACAGATATATTTTTCGAATTCTCTCTAATTCAAGCTATCTAGAGATTATCGATAAAAACAATTTATATATCGCAGTACAACCTCACCCGGGCGCTTGTAGTGTCGAATCAATCTTGGAACCGGATAAAGTGTTGTCTGGAGATCTTGTCTCATTTAAAGCAAGATCCGAATACGGGTTTAGCGATCCTATTGTGATAACATTTCCAAAAATACTAATCGATCAAAGTGCAGAAGAACGGAAAAGCGATTTGGAATACATTGCTAATCTTTATATCAACTACGAAAAAATAAGAATGGAAAAAATTGAGAGTATGATAAAAATCAATCCGATATTTGGCCCTGCGTCATACAACCTTAATGAAAAAATGGTCTTTGTCCTAATGCCATTTAAAGATGACTTAACTAAAATATATGAATCTGTAATCAAACCTACCGTTGAGAAAAAGGGTCTTTTGTGCAGAAGAGCTGATGAATTAAAAACAAATAGTGTTATAATACAAGATATCTGGAAAGCTATTTGTGAAGCAAGAATCGTGATTGCAGATCTGACATATCTAAACGCTAATGTTTTCTATGAACTTGGAATAGCACATACTATCGGAAAAGATACAATCCTAGTTATTCAACCACAAACAATGGAGAATTTAAAATTTCCCTTCGATCTTTCACATATTCGCCGTATAGAATATGAAAATAGTATTCCAGGAGCAGGAGTATTAGAGAAAAATCTGTCCGATGTCATTGATTCTATACTTAAGCCCACGGTTACATAGTGATTATCATATATTGTGTGCTTTAACTGTAGTTATGGGGCATTACAGATTATTAACTTAATAGATCATGGGGTTAAAGGAACTCCAGCCTTTTTTGAAACTTCAAAATATTTATAAAATACATGTCATAATTATATGGTACGATCAGAAGCGGTACCCCACAGCAAGAACTTGATCATGATTTGTTTTTTTAATGACATAGTTTATAAAATGTAGTTGATAAAAGTCTATGGGAATAGGCTAAAGGATACTATTGATCTCATTCTTTACGAAAATCGGCTAATGCAACTAATATAACTAAAAAGTGTCGTCATCAAGGAATAAGATTTTAGGACTATGTACACTTTCTCCAAACCAATAATGCGGCGCGAGGCATCCCATAGCAATAAATTAAGATAATGCGATAAATTTTATAAAAACATGTCAATATTCCTGCCAATTGCTCTGGTATATAAATGATTGCTTAACACTTGTTAAGATGTGAAGAATCTGCAAAAAATTATCGGCGTATAGATAAGTCTGTGAAGTAAGTGAAGTAATTTACAAAAACTTTTTAAATTTTTAAATTATCGGCATACGTCAAAGTCATTTATTTTTTCGAGGCGAGGAATCCTTAAATACCCACACGTAGTACAGGTAGTCGCTGGAGGAATTAGCTCAATAAAACTTTGAGAAATTTTGAATGCAGCCCCCAAGGCTGTGGATATAGCGCATGAAGGCGGCATCTGTCTTAGCAAATAGATTCTGTTCTTCGTTTATTTAAGCGTGTCTACAGTGGCGGGGATACGACTACAAGGAGATGTATAAAATGGTTAACGATAGTATACCGAATCCAAATTCGCCGTCTGTCGGGACTCGCCAGATTGCTGAAGCGACAGTACAGATGAAGAACGGGGCAGAACAGCTTGGGATAGACGGATGTGTGAGTACCGATCTCCCTACAATGGCTGATAAGCTTGACTCGATCAGGGAGCAGAACCTAAATGGTGCTCTCCTATGGGTGCACAGGGGAGCAAGCGTTATCCCCTTAATACCGGGGAAAAAAATACCCTACTGTACGTGGGATTGGTCTGTATCTGAGGGATCAGGTGTTTTTTACCTCTGGGAAAAATTCCCGTATGCATTAATTGGGGTTATGACCGGCAAGTCTGGTTACATAGTATGGGACTTCGATAAAAAGCATGGAGGGCTTGAGACATACAACCTAATGTGTCAGCTATACCCAGAGTTAAAGGAATCCTATATCGAAGAGACTCGTAGCGGCGGGCTGCATGTATACTTTACTTGCGGCGATCTGACCGTCAAAAAAGGTGTTGACATCTTCATGAAGAAGCTTGCAGACGGTAAGAAAGTCCCTAAGTGGGCTGACAAGAACTGGCCGGGTGTTGACATATGTGCAAATGGAAGTATTGCGGTAGCAGCCCCTAGCGTAGATGTAAAAGGCGAATACAAGGTACTAAACAATAAGCCCATACAGCCTATCTCTCAGGGCTTGATTGACCTGCTGCGTTTGACTGGCAGAGTTATGGATGCTGAAGCCTTCGAAAAGGCTGAGGCTGACCCCGCTTACAGCAAAGTAGAGGCGCAGCCTATCCCCAACCGGTACTACAAGGAGCAGTTCGCTCCGATATGCATCAAGGGCATTGTTGATAGCCTCAAGGAGGGCAAGGCTGACAATGACAGCATGTTTGCTCTTGCTTGCTACCTGATGGGGTTGAACCTTGAAAATGAGGCTATCCTGAGCGTGTATAGTGTGTCGCCCAAGTTCGATAGGGGCCTTACTGAACACTACTTAAACTACTACCGTCGCATGGGGTACAAGTGTCAGACGTGCGTCACGATGCAGGCTAACGGGCTGTGTACTGGTGGCGCAGGCTGCAATAAGGTGAAGTCACCTGCCTGGAACTACCGTAACACATACTACGTTGAGAACTGGCCGTATGACAATGCCAAAGACGAGAAAGGCGTAGCAGATATGCTTGCTGATCTATACGGTGATGACATCCGCTATGTTAGGGGTACAGAAAAGTGGTATACCTGGAACGGTGAGAACTGGCCAGAGGACGTTGATGAGGCGCACCTGTCCAGAATGATAACCTGTATGGCGGATTTAGTCATGGATAGGCTGCTTTTTTTAAGCAGCCTTACAAAGACCATTACTGAAGGTGAGGCTAGAAAGGCCCATAAAGCGCACATAGAGAACCTATACAGGCAGTTCCACAAAATGCGTACGGTGGGCAACATCAAGAGCATGATCAAAATGGCGTCAATGACCATTGAGAGCATCATACTGGATAGTGTCGATGAACTTGACAAGGACAAGCACTTGATCAACCTACTGAATGGTGCCTTTAATCTGGATACTAGCGAGTTTATTCCTCACGGTGAGCGTACTAAGCCCTATCTTATGACCCTGAGGGCTAATGTAGCGTATAACCCGGAAGCGAAGCGGCCAAGGTTCGATAAATTCATCGACGAGATCACTTGTGGTGACAAGGATTTAGCAGATTACCTGCAAAGAAGCTTAGGATATGCCTTATCTGGGTATACCGGCGAAGAAAAATTCTTTGCGTGGTTCGGTAACGGTCGTAACGGCAAGTCTAAGCTAGCTGAGGCTATCCTCTACCTAATGGGCGATTATGCTTCATCTGCTAACGCAACGGCCTTCATCATGCCCAAGAACGGCAATATCAGAAGCTTCAGCTTTGCAAGGCTAAGGGGAAAGCGGTTTATCCGGTGCAGTGAAGTACCCGAAAACTCCGTATGGAATGACGTAAGGATAAAAGAGTTCCTTAGCGACACGATCACGGCGGAAGAAAAGTTTGGCGCGGAGTTCGACTATAAACCCCAAGGCAAGCTATTCTTCCTATGCAATCACTTGCCGGCTATGCCCAAAGATCGCTCTACGGAGACTAAATTCTTCGTAGTACCCTTCGATCTTCAACTTGAACCACATCAGGTAGACATGGGGATCGAAGAGGCGCTTAAAGCCGAAGCTGAAGGCATATTACTGTGGATGATCGAGGGCTATCAGAAATGGAAAGCAAATGACCTTCGTAGGATATCACAGGCAGTCAAAGAAGCTTCAGATCGGTACTGGCGGGATGCTGATTGGTTCGCTGCCTTCCTCTCGGATATGTGCGTGATTGATCCATCTGCCGAAGTCGATGCAGGGGAGCTTTACACTACATTCAAGAGCTGGCAAGAGCGTGTAGGCGCACCGATTCAGAGCGCAACGGCCTTCGGTAAGCGTCTTACGAGTTCGGGATTCAAGTCTAGAGAATCAAAGCGGACTGACCGGGATGGCAGGAAACGCACCGTAAATCTCCGGATAGGGCTTAAGCTTAAAATCGCTATTGCGACCTGCGAAGATTTGATCGCTGCAAGTATAGATGATGGTTGAGGCTTAACGGCCTAACCTTCATCCATTTTTTGTTTTCGTATAGTATCTACTTGGTATTACTATTGTGCCGCCAGTACCGCCAGTATACCTATTATATTTTATAAATTACTTTTATAATATTTTTATATGAATGGGTAGGTAAACCGCCGGCACCGCCGGTAATATGAGATTCTATGACTATATCATTTCAGATTTAGTAAAATAATATGTAAGTATTAACCATTATATAATTTTATATTTCATATAAAAATAATGTAGTTATCATGAATTAATTTCAAATCCATAATAAGTGCAAATTATTGATGCCTATAGGCTATTTACCACATATTATAGTAAAATATTATGTATCAGATAATCGTCGTACGTTATTCGAATATCGAGTTATTCATTTAATAATTAATTATTATAAACAATACTATATTGTAATAATTGATTGTGTTTGGAATAGTTATATTACAGAAGAATCCTAATAGAATGGGCTAGGGATTGATTTAAAAAGTGGGTACCTCTATGAGTATAATTGATGATATAAGATCTGAAGTTGATAAAATTGCCCAAGAGCGAAATATGGCCCCTGATCGTGCTTTTGGTTATTGGTTCATTGAGGGGTATCAAGACTTTAGTCCAGAACAGGCTGAAGAAATGGTCATTGATGGCCCCTGGGATCACGGAAGAGATGCCATATATTATGACGACGAAAATAACGTTTTACAAATATACCAATTTAAATATTCCGAAGATGCAACTTACGTCCAAGAAGCATTTAGGGATATTCAGAGAGGATTAAAAGCGGAAAATGAGCAAAATAATTCTATCTCAAAATGTAGTTTGGTTAAGCTGTACGTTGTTTCACTATCTACGATGGATGCTCCATTAAGGCGCATACTTGGAACTACAAGGGGAGTAGTAAGAAGGTGGCTAGACAATAATGGCTTCGGAGATGTTGATTATAAGATTGAAGTAATTGATGCAGATGAATTTAGAAGGTTATGGGATAGGATTATTGGAATTAATGCTTGGTTAAAATTTAAACAGCCACCAATTTTTGAGCATGACTCTCTATTTGGTTTATTTGATGCAAGTGGGCTAAAGGATGAAATTTATAATGAAGATTTGCTCGCATTTAACATCCGGAAATATTTAGGGCCAAAAGGAACGATTAACTCGCAAATTGAAGGTTCCCTTATCGATCAACAAAAACGTTCTATGTTTTGGAAATTAAATAATGGTATTGTTTGCTTATGTACCCATTATGGTAGACCTACACCAAGCAACCAAATTGAATTTAGAAATCTAACAATTGTTAATGGCGCCCAAACCATCACGACAATATCCCGATATTTAGAAAATAACCCCTTATCGGAACCTATTTGGGTCTTTGTTAAAGTAATAAAAGTCGCAGATTTAGATGTTACATTCGCCCGGGAACTAACACGCTCTTCTAACGCGCAAAATGCGACCAATAATAAAGATATGCGTGCGATCGAACCTGCCCATAAAATAATGAAAGAATGGTTAAAAAATGAATATAGAATATGCTATATATTTAGAAGGGGCGAAAAAGCAGATAGAGATCACGTATCGGTAACAATGAAAGATATTTGTCAGGCATATGTTGCGTTTTATTTAAATGCCCCATATGTATCATATGGTACTCCATCAAAGATATTTACCGAAAATCCGAATTACTACCCATTTATATATCCAATTGAAGAAATGAAAACCTTGCAAAAGACTGGTGATCGGGAAAGCGTCAGATTATTCCTTTTAAAAAGAATAATACCTTCATTAATGTTAAAAAAGATTCGGGAGTTCTTAAAAGAGGAAACACTAAACCAGCCAGATCAGACAAAATGGAAGTCATCTGCGTATCAGATATTATGGCTTTATAATGAGGCATTTAAACAGTTAGGTATTACGGATTATGAGGATATTTACATAAAGCTTGATGCATGTATTGATAATTCTATATTGGAGCTTTATTCTGGACTTCGAGATTATGTAGAAAATGCTGAACTTACTGTTCCTACTACATTTAAATCTCTAGAAATTTCAGAAAAACTATCCTCAAGAGGCGTATTTGTGAATACACTTTTAAGAAATGGAAAGAATAAAATTTCAAAAGTATTTACCGAATAATATTTTTTAAATATTTTTATTATAATGAAGTTATTTAGTATTATATTTTTGGTAGTGAGTTGTTTATCAGAAAAATATGCTTATGACCCTACACCATCTGGTAGCCGTTATATCTGTTTAATATTTGCCTATACGAGGATGTTATGGAAATACAATTGATGAAGAAGTATTAAGTAAGAGCTTGTAGATTTTTCATATATGCCTGGAGATTGGGATTTTTTTAAAAGCAAACTTTTTACAAGTATATCCGAAATTAATGATTCATATTATCATGTAAAAAGAGCTGAATCGGTTGACTGCTATAAAGAAAGGGTTTATTGTTATGAGCTATATCACCAATTAAGAATACAATTAGGTGACGATTATGAATATTGCTTAATGGGTGAATTAGATAAATGCTCTCATCAGTCATTTTGTAATGCGTATGGTGTTGAACCTAAGCACGGCCCTAAACCTGACTTTATAATCCATACCCCGGGCATACAAAATGAAATAAGTAATTTTGTAATAATAGAAATAAAAACAACTAATAATAGGATATCTAAAATAAAAGATGATATCATTAAGCTATTGGGATTTATAAATAATACAAGTTACCGATATGGGATCTCTCTGATATATGGAGATAATTTAGACATGGATAGTCTTAATTCCGCTATCGCAGAATTAGAAACGCATAATAACATGTCAAAGATAATGGTAATATGGCATGATAGGGAAGGATGTATTCCCAGAATCGTTTACGAGTCAAACTCTACCATATAACTTCGATTGTTTGATCGTTTTTTCGATCCCATATTTTACAGATACAGATCCGACTAAATCTTTGAACCATCTCTGAGAATCTGGGGATACATGAATTACATTAATAAGAATGTCTAAGTCTACTGGCAAATACTTGCCCTTCAGTTTTTTCTTTCGTATACCATTAGATTCCTGTGGGTAATAAGATGCTACTGCTCTTAGCTCCCTTTCATCCCTAAACTCTTTCCTTTTTATTAAAAGTTGATCAAAAGCATTAGGGGGCACTGGTATTGATTCTCTTGAATAATCCATATATGTAATAATGCCGATACGTACCTCAAATGGGCAATTTACAAAGCTATCACATAATCTTGAAAAATTAGATTCTATCGCTATACCTTGGGCATTTTCTGAATAATAGTTCCACATCGTAGGTGATTCCGAATCATTCATATGCCAACAATTAACAATAGATTCATCATTAAATCCCTTTAGGGCAAGTTTTTCACGTCTTTGTTTTAGCTTTTTATCATCAGTTGGTGCTATCATTTGTTTTAAAGCTTCTCTACTCGCTTTTGGTAACGTGCCCTCAATTTATCTGGGAAATTATCTATTGATGTAAAGTAGAGTGCCTGTTTTTCAAGTAATGAAACATACTTTGGAAAACTCATATATCTCCAAATTTTAATATTCGGGTCGTCCGGACTGTTAAAAGATGGATGTTTAAGATACACAATACCTTAATGAAAAGATTACTATATAAAATCTGGTTGAATCAAAAGAAAAATGGTTGAGATTAAAGGATAAATCGCTTATCTATACTATCACGTAGGGTTTCAGTGTCACTTGTCAGGTAGACCATGGTACTGAGAATCGACCTATGATTTAGCTGTGCAGCCACGTCATTTAGGCTTATACCAGACCGCAGCATGTTAGTGGCGCAAGCAGCCCTTAGTAAGTGTGAATAACATCGCTTTTCGATGCCTGCTCTCTTGGCTGTACTGACTACGATCTTATGCAGGCCGCTTTTCGTAAGCCTCTCAGCCCACGTATTGAGGAATAGCGCCTTTTCATCGACCTCTGGCCGAATATCAAGCCATTCTTGAATATACCTTGCGGCATCCTTCGTCAAAATGGCTTTGTGCTCACGGTAGTTTTTAACTATCTCGTCAGGGCTGTGCGCCCGAATATAGAAGAATCTCTGTTTAAGGTCAATGTCATCAACGTTCGCAGCTACGATCTCTTTCGCTCTGGCCCCTGTACAAAGCATTAAGCTGATAATGGCACGATCACGGATTGAGTTAGCCGACTGCATCAAAGCCCGACACTCTAATAATGTCAGTCCGACCTTAGTTTCCTTTACGACTTTCGGCTTCTTGATCTTTACTGGCTGGCCTATGGCTTCACTAATAAGCTCAAGGGTGTGCAGCCTTCGGACAATAGTCCTCGATTTCATTCCCTTTTCTCTCTGGTGCTCCTCGATTTCCTGCGCCTTTTCTGCATCTATCTTTGACAGGTCGTAGTATCTAAGAAGGTATGTAGCAGAGTCCATTACTGCCTTGATATTGACCTTGCTATATCTCTTCGTGTAAATCAGGTAGTTCTCAAGCCTTTCGAGCGTGGCGTATTTATCTAAGGGCTTATTGACAGCTATCTGCGCTTGTTGTATCGTTCCGAAGCTAATCCTCTTTCTTTCTGTCCTCTGCTTACTCTCTTGATTCACACGAAGGCTTTTTATAGTATTTTCAGCCATAGACTAATGCCTCTCCTGACTCGGTACATAGGACAAAAAATATTCGTACTGATCACAGGTTTGAAGCCAAATTCTGCATAACACGCGGGGGTAGCCCAGCCAGGTCAAAGGCGTAGGACTTAGGATCCTATCTCGAAGGAGTTCGTGCGTTCGAATCGCACCCCCCGCACTTGGAAAAAAAGAATGGGAGCTACGCAGCCCCTTATAACGTTTAGTCTTTCGGGGACCACTTTTTCATGAACTGGCCTTTACGGCCATTCTCGGTGGTGCGCTGCCTGATCCTCATATCGGTATGAGTCTTGGGGTTGTTTACACGTTCCTTCGCCATGCCTGTCACCTCCTTGTCTTTTGTCTATGAAATTTTAGAATAATCCAAACCCGCCCTTGCCTTTTGGCGTCTTCATCTTCGGCAACTCCATCGGCGGGAGCGAGACGTCGAAGGGGCTCGTCGATTTCTTCGCCGGCTTCTTCGGCTTCTTCTCGACCTTATTCAGGTGCTGCCCATGGGAGGCCTTGTTATGGCAACTGCCGCATAACGCCCTGCCGTTGACGATCGTGGTGCGACCGCCGTCGGCCCAGGCCTTCTTGTGGTCGTACTCGATGTCTCTGGGGTCGAGCGGCTTCTTGCACATTGCACATTTACCGCCCTGCTGATACTGCAACTGTTTCTTTTGCGAAGCAGTAAAGCTCCGCCGGGTATCCCGTTCTTTGTTGTTCTGTTTTTTCCATGCCGAAAGGATCGTCAAATCCGAACATTAATTCGCCTTCTTTAATAAATACTTGTATAATAAGCGGTTAATCTGCAAAGATATATACCTTTTGATGGTATATTATTTCGCCTAGCATAAGTGCCATAAAGGAAGTGTATATGGAAAAGCGACGGATAGTACCAGAAAATATGGCTATGTATCTGGCATCATCGGCACCACGTGCGCATGGCATGCCATGGATGTGCTGGATTGACCTGGTAGGGTTTTCAGCCCTTGTGGCATCTAAAAATTTAGCCTCAGTGCGATGACCTGGTATGTCTAACGATGTACTTTCATTGATCATCCAGCTAAACAAGAAACTCTGGTATGAAAGGGTTATCTCCGGATTGACGGGCAATGGAAGCCTCTCATATACTCTGGTAGCGCTCTACCCTTGAATAGAGACTTTTATGCAGGCCTTCAAGTGTGCGTCGCTTAAAAGCAGAATTAGGCCGGGATGCAGCCCCTTTTTAACTTTCTGGTTATCTTTATCTAATTACCTTTTTGAAAGCATATACTTATAAAGAGGCATTAACATCTCATTCCCACTCATTAAACGACCAGTAAAACCATCTTACAATTTTCATGGTGACAACTGGACTGCTGGCCAGAGTCTCCATTCCTCTCGAGCTGTACAGTCAACAATTAAAGCCTGACACCGGTGACGTCATGAGCATCCTCTTCGCTTTCAACGATACGCCTTACATGATAGCGATGGTGATCACCTGGATCGTTACGCTCCTCATGGCTGTGTACGTCTGGGTGCGTCGCACATCGCCGGGAGGCCGGTATTTTGCGCTACTGATGCTGATGATCAGCGAGTGGGCGGTGATGGCAGTCCTGGAGATGGCGGCGGTAGACCTGCCGACCAAGATTCTCTTCGGGAAACTGTCCTACATCGCGGTGGTATCCCTCGGCCTGCTCTTCTTCTCCTTTGCCATGGACTTTTGCGGGCGTAAAACCTGGATCCGGGGGAAGCAGGCGCTGGCCTTGTGGATCTTTCCTGCTGTCGTGCTGGTGCTGGCCTTCACCAACGAATGGCACGGCCTTTTATGGCCCAGTGTAACGCTCGGGCCTGTGCCGGGGGAAATGGCCATTTATAGCCATGGCCTTCTCTTTTACCTCTTTACCGCTTACGCCTATTTCTTCGCTTTTGTGGGCGTTATGGCGCTAATAGCTACTGCGATGAAATCGTCTGTCGAGCGTCGCGCGCAGATCTCGTCCGTGTTGATTGCAGCTGCACTGGTTATCGCCGGGAACCTGCTCTACATTTTCGGCGTTCGCCTGCCGGGCGGCATCGACCCGTTCCCGTTTTTGCTGGCGATCGCGTTCGTCTACGTCAGCTGGTGTATCTTTAGCAATCACCTCTTCGACATCATGACTATCGCCAGCGCACAGCTGATCGCCGATGCAGGCGATGGCATCATCGTCATCGACGGCCGGGGCATCGTAGTCGAGCTGAACGATTCTGCGGGTCGGATGATCGGTGTTGAGGGGGAGGCCGTAGGCATATCTCTGGATGACGTGCTGGTTCAGGCGCCGGGGCTGAAGAGCTGTTTACAGGATCGCCGGGAGACGCCTGTAGAGGCCCGGGCGGATAGCGGCGGCCATGTCCGGTGGCTGGACATCCGGTCATCCTGCCTGCACGACAGCCGTGGAAAGCCTTCCGGATGGCTATACGTGCTTCGGGATATCACTGATCGGAAGCGTGCTGAAGAAAAGCTGCAGACGGCGTGCGATCGGCTTATTCGCTCGAACGAGGCCCTGAAGAGAGAAATTGCAGATCGTGAGAAAGCCGAAGGCCAGGCTCTCGCGATGCTGCAGGAGAAGGAGGTGCTGCTCAAGGAAATCCATCACCGGGTGAAGAACAACCTCCAGATCATCTCCAGCCTCCTCAGCCTCCAGGCCGGGAGCATTACCGGAGAATCCCTCGATAAAAAGTTCCGCGAAAGCCAGGATCGTATCCGGACGATGGCGCTGATTCACGAGAAGCTGTACCAGTCGAAGGACCTGTCGCACATCGATTTTGAGGAGTACGTCGGCAGCCTGACCGGCTACCTGTCCCGGTCCTATGTGGCAGGCGGAAACGTCCGGATAGATCTGGACATCAGCGATATTTCGCTCGACATCGACGTTGCGATACCCTGCGGCCTGATCATCAACGAGCTCGTATCTAACTCCTTCAAGTATGCGTTCCCCGGGGGACGGCCCGGAACAATTTCCGTCCGCATGAAACGAGTCGCCGGGGAATACGAGCTGACCGTGGCTGACGATGGCAAGGGGCTGCCAGAGGGCTTCGATTTCCGCACGTCGCCCTCCCTGGGTCTACTGCTGGTCAACACCCTCGTCGGGCAGCTTGACGGGGTCATTATGCAGGTCGGGACCCGCGGAACCTGCTTTAAGATCACCTTCCCGGTCCCGGGCCCCGGAAAATGAGCGGCGGGCCGGACAGGGATCAGGAAACATGCATCTGCCCGATCAGGGTGCCTGTATGTTTCCTGCAATCCATTATGTGGTGGTCCGGCTGTCGCTGGTAAAATACGTTTGAGAGGCCGGGAGAATACTAATTAAAAAAATTTGGAAACTAGTTTTACAATCCTGCGCGCTCCAGTATTGTGTTTGCCACCTGCCCTGCGCTCTTGAACGGGAAATCTCCCGGCTTGAGGAGCTTTCCTGCTTCGCCGGCCGTCATCTTGACTCCGTCGGCCTGGCACGTCGTGTCTGCGCCGTTGGGGAAAGCGGCCAGCAGCTCCTGGGGCGTGTTGATCGGGAACTTTGCTCCGGCGAGGGCGCCGGTGATCTGCTTGTAGAACTCATTTCTCGCGGTCATGCGTCTGTAAACCTCCTTCGTTCATGTGTCGTTTTCTGGGCAGCTAGCATACCCGTATTATCTGTATGCCGGTGATAAATATATACATGAGCGTCATGAAATTGTACAAAGTACATCTTTGTGACCTTAAAAGTTATTGTGATAAAAAAATTTATCTGCCCGGCCGGGCTAGATATCCGTGATGGATAATTGTAAGCAGGCCAGCCGGGAGTTCGCCGAGATTAAAAAGCAGCTCGCGGAGGTTAAGAACGACCTCAGGAAGTATACTGAACAGACCAACCAGCAGTACTTCGAGCTACTGCTTGCCAGCTCTCGGAAGGACGTCACCCGGGCTCTGCAGGCCCACTTGCTCGAAGATATCGACGAAGGGCTGGATACAGGCATGGTGAAGCGCTGCGATATGCGGGAGACCTGCCGCAATACGTTCGGCGAAGTGCTCTCCCGGAACGCCGGGCTCATCCTGCTCGACAGGGTCGGCGAAGACCAGATCGGCGAACGCAGGGCCGAGCTGGAAAAGATCCGGGAAAAGGCGCCGTACAAGAAATGCAGCGTTTGCTTCACCGAGGTCTCGAAGCTCTTCGCGAAGGAGGTCAGCCTGATGCAGTCACTCCGGATCTATAATTCCGGAGAGGAACTGCGCACGAGTATCACGGCCCTGCCGGAAGAAGAGTTCGTCGAAAGCGTCCTGGATCCCCTTTCCAATAAGGCCCGTCTGCAGATCCTGAAAGCGCTGTACGTAGAAACGAAGACTTTCTCGGCTCTGTCGGAGCTCACCGGGCTTCGCGGGGGCAACCTGCTGTTCCACATCCAGAAGCTGCTCGATACCGGGATGATCCTTCAGAAGCACGAAGGCGGGGAATATCTCATCACTGAAAAAGGGTTTACGGTGATGAACAAAATCAATGAAGTCCACGCGGCCCTGAACTCTTAAGCCGGTGCCTTGAGATCCTTTTTTTCTTTTACTGCCGAAAAGGGTCAACAGAGTGCACTTTGTACATTTTTATAACGCTTAAGTATATAGTGGTATAGTATATATCTACTACTGGTGAACCATCTATGGTCAATTTAACAAACGAGATCAAGCAGGCGTTTGACACCGTAAAGCTGTTTCCGATCGCCACCGCCTCAAAGGCTGGAGAGCCCAACGTAACTCCTCACGGGTTCGTGATGCTGGTCGACGATCAGACTGTCTGGATCGGCGACATCTTCATGAAGACGACTCTTAAAAATGTCCAGGAAAACCCGCGGGCATCGATCTACCTGCACGGGCCCGAAACAAAGGGCTGCTATCAGCTAAAAGGGGACATCACAGTGAAATCAAGCGGTCCCGAGTTCGAGAAGCTGAACGAAATAGTCAGGTCTAAGATGCCCGGCGCGCATGCAAAGAACCTGTTGATCATGAAGATCACCGGAGTTTACCAGTGCGCCCCGGGCCCTGCTGCGGGCGACCAGATCCTCTGATTTTTATCGAGGGGATTTTCCCCTCCCCCTCTTCAGCCCCTCGCGTGCACTACCATCGTGTTCGCTATCCTGTCGAAGCCCCGCTGTTTCTCTTTGTTGAAGAAGATCAGCATGATCAGCGCGTCGATGACGATCAGGTTGTTGATGTACTTGGACAGGTTCCTGAGCAGGGCTTCCTTATATCCTGCCTTCGTGCCGTCGGTCTTGAGGACTTTCAGGCCCAGGAGGTATTTGCCGGCGGTGTAGCCATAGCGTCCTTCCAGGACGATGTAGTAGCCGAAAGCGATGATTATGACTGAGATCATGGTGACGAACATGAGCGCGAAGGCCAGGGTATATACCGGCATTGAATTGCCTGCCAGCGGGATTGCCGAATCTGTGGGCGAGTCAAGGGCTGCCATCACGAAGAACATCGGCGCCATTATGATCAGCGAGGCGACGACCATGATGATGTTGTCTATGAGGAACGCCGCCAGCCGGGGCCAGAAACCTGCTCTGCGGAGCGTGCCGGCATAGGATTTCGTCAGGCATTCGGCTGTCTCTAAGGGGGAGCCCATGTCCGCTTTCGCCGCTACGACATCGGCTGCCGTTACTCTGGCTGCGCCCCTGGACCTGGCGGCGCTCTCCGCTGCCTCATAGTAGGTCGAACGCAGTTCCTTCTCGATCTCTATCCGGTCCCTGTCATCTGCATTCGTGTTTCTCATGATCTCTTTCAGATTTTTCTCTATCTCCTGCTTTGCATCTTCGGCAAATTCCATGTTATTACCTCCCTATCCCTGGTATTTCCAGACTTTTCCCATCGCTTCGTTGTGCTTCTGCCATTCCCGCCGCATCTCGTCGAAGAATTCCCGGCCCTGGTCAGTTATCCTGTAATATTTCCGGGGGGGCATGCCGGCTTCCGTTTCCTTCCAGTAGCTGTTGATCAGCCCTTCGGTCTCCATGGTGTGGAGGATCGGGTAAGCGTTGCTCTCTTTCAGCGAGATGACTCCTTCCGTGATGCTGTTCAGCTCTCTGGTGATCTCGTAGCCGTACATGTCCCGCTTCGAGAGCAGCGAGAGCATCGCCAGCTTGGAGCTGCCTTTTCTCAATTCCTTGAGCCATTTGTCCAGATCGGTCTGCATCTGTACCACATACTATTACTTATGTATTAGTTATTACTTATGTATTAGTCTAGTATACCTATTAGTAATATGTACATAATACAATTATATATAGGTTTGCTTTTGTGGCCCAAGCATCGACAGCGACGGAAACTGGCTCGAGTTGGCAATAAAAAATCGCTTTACTTTGCTGTATGTGGTGAATTCCGGCGTTCCGGCTCACTTGAAAAAAGATAGCAAGGAGCTCTGTTGACGAGGTTATTCTTCCAGAGCCGCCTGCTAGAAACGGTTTGTGGCAATAATTTGACGCCCGCAGGGCGTCTCAGTTTACTGCTTTTAGGAACGCCTCGAAACCGACGCGCTCGATGGTTGCGCCCAGGCGCTCCGGGGCCTTGCCGTTTTCCCGGTAGAACGCGATGACCTTTCTGGCCAGTGCTACAGCCTGTTCTGCCGTCAGGCCTTCGGCGATCTCCCTGCCGGGCTTAGGCGTCCCTCCGCCCTTGCCGCCGACGACTGCGTTGAACCCTTTTTCGGTGCCGATGAACCCGAGATCCTTCATCCAGGAGTCGCTGCAGCAGTTGGGGCAGCCAGATACTCCCATCTTGAACTTGGCCGGCGCAGGCTTGCCGTAGAACTCCTCATCGAGGGCAAAGCCCAGCCCGGGGCTGTCCTGTCTGGCCTTCTTGCACGCCCTTGTGCCGGGGCACATCTGGATGCTCCTGATCGTCATGCCTATGGCCTTGGAGCGATCGTCGAACTCCGCCCAGGCGTCGTCCAGGGCTTCTTCACGTATTCCGATGATGGCAATGCGCTGGGCGCCCGTGATCTTCACGTACCTGGCGCCATATTTCTCGGCCACGTCGGCGATTTTCCTCAGCATTGCGGGCTCGACAAAGCCGCCGGGGATGTGGGGCGATATCGAAAACGTCTCCATGTCTCTCTGGATGATCGCTCCTTTTTCGGGTATGTTTGTCCTGGTCATAGTCTCCACCAAATAGTATAAATTAGAATTCTATGGCCTGGCCTATATTAACCATTTTTGGTTGGGCAGAGATCGGTTAAGCGAATAACCGACAATCTTAAGTGCTTTTCCCCAAATTACCTGTTTTGTTCAAAGCCTGAAAAACTTCTAATGTTGGGATATTGACATGGGCTGGAAAAAGCTTGTTCTGATACTACTGGTGGCCGTGGCTTTCACACTACTGGCGGCTCCAGCGTGCGCCGAAACTATCGTTTACTCCGAAGGTTTCGAAGATAGTGACGGGGGCTATCTGCACTCCGGTACCAGTGACCAGTGGCAGTGGGGGACGCCTGTAGCTCCGAACGGGCCGGGCGGTGCTCACCAGGGGTCTGGCTGCTGGGGCACCGCGATCACAACCGGCAGCGTGCCCAAAAACTCCAATTCGTACCTGACATCGCCGGCGATCTCGATACCGGCGCTTACCGCCGACGAAACTGCCCGGGTCCGGTTCTACGCCTGGATCTTCATCGACGAGATGCTGGACAGGGGCGAGTTTCAGGTCTCCGCCGACGGCACTACCTGGGTGACGAAATCTCAGTTCTTCAACAGGATGTCCGGCGAATGGACGGGCTACTATTTCGATGTATCTGAGTACTCAGGGCAGGATATATACCTGCGCTTCCGCCTGTACGCCGACAATAATGACTACTTTTTATCCACACCCTATAACATGGCTGGCTTCTATATCGACGACGTAGCTGTGGTCATATCTGAAGCACCCGCTACCAGGACGGCACTGACGCTGGAAGCGTCGGAGGACCTCAGCATATCCGCATCCTGCCCGTGGGTGGGCAGCTGGGATGGCTCCGGTTACCGGCTCGACAACGATGTCTATTCCACTGCCAGAGGCCCGGCTCAGGAGTACGTCGATTACTACCTGCTTAACGCGGCTACCGTGCCCCGGGACGGCAAGTATTCCTTCGTGTTGCAGGAAGTGAACGACGAAGCCTCCTATACTGATATGGTGAGGCTGATTACGATAGATCATCCGGCCAGCGTCAGGGTGGCTAACGATGAGGCCGGCAATATCTGGACCTACCATACTCCATCTCCGCCCCTGAGTGCAGTAGCCGATAATGGGAGCAATGTAGCAGCCATGGTCGCAACGGAGGATGATTACGCCGTCAGGCTTTACAATGGCGACTACGTTATCCTCGATTTCGGCAATGTGGACACCTCTGCTGGTGCTACCCTTGTGCTCAGGGCTCAGGGCTTCCAGCAGGACGCCGACATCGGAAGCCCTATCCCTGCCGCCCCCCGTATACTGGTGCAGACTCAGGATGCAGGGGGAAACTGGGTCACCGTCAACCACTTTTACCCGCGCATGGAATGGGCGACGAACGCGTACGATCTGGCAGGACACCTGACAAATAGTAAGCTTGTCAGGCTTTACTCCACCTCGTGTAACGAAGGTAAGTATCATCTGCTCGACTATGTCGGCCTGGATGCTTCCCCTCAGGCGCCGGTAGTCATCAACACGCTGGAGCCTCTTAGCGCTGTCCACCAGTCTGGCGGCGATCTTCTGGCGGCAGTGACAACTTCCGATAATGGCTACGCTTTCCTTGCCTCTGCAGAGTCGATGACGCTGGAGTTTGCTGTGCCGCCGGCGGCAGGAGAAGCCCGCAGCTTCGTCTTCATGTCTGAAGGCTACTATATCCCTATGGGTACTTATTTCGTCTACACTTACGATGGCGATGGCTGGGTGCAGAGAGACGCCTGGTCTGTACCCGTATCTGGCGACCAGACTCACGTATTCGACCTGAGCCTCTATCTCCCCGATCCGGACGGAGACTACAAAGTACGGATATGGCAGGACTACATGTACGATCCTGCGGCGATCGACTACGCAGGCCTGTCGCGTGGCGAAGTCCCGGGTAACATGGTGTATGCCCGTGACCTGTCCGCAGGCGGCGCCGATATCACCGGCACGCTTTCAGCTTCGGATGACGTAAGGAGGACCTGGCAGTACGAAGATGTTCGGAACCGCTGGGTCGAGATCGCCTGGGACGGCCTCGAGATCAACATGCCGCCCTCCTCCACCCCTGTCAGCGTGACTCCGGGAGGCCAGACGCCCACTATCTCGTGGACCTATACAGACACTGAAGGCGCTCCCCAGACTATGTACGAAGCGGAGGCCTGGACCGGCGCTGGCGGCACCGGGATAAACATCTGGGACCCGGCGCCTGCAACCACCTCTGCTACCTCGGTCACTTATTCCGGAAGCCCCCTGACCGACGGGCAAACTTACTATTTCAGGGTGAAGGTATTTGATGGAACTAGCTGGAGCGCCTGGGGCGAAACGAGCTGGGTAGCAGACTTGACAGTCACGCCTGCTCCGACGCCTACTCCTGTCCCGACGCCTGCTCCGACTCCTGCGGAACCGGGACAGCCGGTGTCGATCTCAAATCCCTACGGACACGAGACCGCCATCGTATATGTTAATGGTACCCGGGTGATGCAGATATACGACCCGATCAGCGGGACGATGATCTACGATGCCCTGGCAACGAAGACGCCAGAGCCTGCCGTTACTCCGTCGCCCACGGCTACTCCCGCTACTCCGACGCCGGCTCCGGCCACGGCTACCCCGGTGCCCACGCCTGCCTCCACCGAAGTGCCGTCGACAGCATCGCCTACACCAGCATCTTCCGGTGAAGGCCGGGGCCAGATGCCAGTACTGTATATGGCAGTGATCGGCTTTGCAGTACTCGTAATCGTCGCCGGGGCAGGCTACTGGCTGTTCTTCAGGCGGAGATAGAAAAGAATTCGGGGGTTAACCCCCCTTTTTATTTTATCATGCACCTGCATGTCTCCATAGTAACAGGCGCTATACATTTCCCTGAGGTACGAGATAATATCCGGCTGCGGTAGTTCACATAGTCACCGGCAGCCGTAGAGGAATACAATAAATCCGGCTTAGCGGCGCTTCTCAAACACCTGCTCGCATTTAGGGCATTTGTACTGAGCCAGCCTGACCGAGCTTCCGCTCTTGCGCTGGGCTACGTTCACATAACCTAAAAAGGCACTTTCTACATCACAATCTGGACACTTCAATTAAACACACTCTTTTACATGAACACGCTCTGACTTTATGTACCTTCGCTATGCCAGAACAAAATGATCGTCTCAATAGTCCTTCTTCGTGGTAGCGGCCGGCACAAACCCGCCCTTGTAGAATACGTTTACCCTGACCTTGCCGCCTCTCTCGAACAGGCGCATCTGCCGATCATAAGCCATGGGCGAGTGTTTGAGCCCCTGCTTCTCGAAGTGCCCCCTGATCGCCTCAAGGAACGCCAGTTCCTGTTTCAGGAAGCCGTTTTCGTACTCCCTCACTTCTCCCGCTATCTGCCGGCACTCTTCGTCCCCTATACTGGCATGGTAGCTGCCGTGCCTGTTCAGGCCGCTGATCTGCCTCCAGTCGAAGACTCCCTCGTCGTCCTCCTCCCGGTGGAGCATGTACGGGTAAATCCGGCAGATCTGCGGGCGCCGCTCGTAGATCCTGCACCGCCCCTTTTCCAGGAAGTGGCAGGTGCCGTCCCGGTTTGCCCGTATGGCATAGCCGGAAACGTAGAACTCCCCGTTCTGGTCGCAGAACTCGTAGTAAGGCGCCGGCACAAGGGCGCTCTCATCGAGGCTCCTGATAATTTCGGCATCGTCGTCGAGCAGGAAGGCATGATCATTAAAATTCCTGGTGCAGCACTTGCCGCAGAGGGTGCACTCGAAGCCTACGTCCTTGATGATCTGCAGGAACTGCTCGTCGGGGTACTCTTCGAGACCCCTGAGCTCTTCTTTTAGCTCCCGGATTTTGTCGTCGAATGAAAAAGCTGTAACCTGTGACACCTCCCGCGTCTTATCCGAACCTTGAAGTCATGTAGGTACGCTGTATGTTAAAATCATTTTGCGTACCAACAAGCTGAGAGAGTGGATGTTCGTCTCTCAACTCGTCACCGGCAGCGACCCCATCAGCGCGTAGAAGTGCTCCGGCTCGTGTGTACTGAAAAGCCTGTACCATGCGTCGAGGGTCGCCGGGGCGAACAGGTCCAGCTTTTTCAGGGTTTCGTATGCAAATTCTAGCGGGGCAACACCTGAGGCGGTGATGAGCGGGCCGTCGCATACTGCCGGCTTGTTGACATACATAGCTTCACCTGCGTAGGTAGGGCAGCACGCCTTCAGGAAGCCGAGGTCATTACTGGTATGCTTGTGCCGGTCCAGCAGCCCATTTGCGCCCAGGCCAATCGTGGCTCCGCAAATTGCTGCTACCGGTATGCTTCTCTCCAGCAGCTCCCTTACTACTGGGAATACTGGTGCATGGAACGGCTCCAGCCAGGTGTTTCCTCCGGGCAGGATGAGCAGTGCCACGTCTTCAGCGCTCAGTTCTGCCAGAGTCATATCCGGGAGAATCTTCACTCCGCCCATCGTGGTCACGGGGTTTAAAGTTAAGCTTACCGTGGCTACTTCGTACTTAAGCGTCCTGTCCTTGAAATACCGCCCGAGGCGGAGCTCTGCGATGAGCAGGGCTGGCTCCCAGTCGGCCATCGTGTCGAAAACATAGAGGTATATCTTCTTGATAGTGATCACACCTTTCTATATCAGCACCTTATGCTCCAGGTGGTATTAAGCCTGAGGTAACCTGTCCGAAAATAATCTCCCGGGTCAATATTATCCTGTGGGCATATATATCTCCGGCCCGGCTTAAAATGGAAAATTTTCCCGGCCTTACATCGGGTACACGGAGCTGGTGACGTCTTTGTCGACGATACACTCGTTCACGTTCCGGCCACAGCCAGGGCGCTGCTCGTAGATCCTGCACCGGCCCTTTTCCAGGAAGTGGCAGGTGCCGTCCCGGTTTGCCCGTATGGCATAGCCGGAGACATAGAACTCTCCGTTCTGGTCGCAAAACTCGTAGTAAGGCGCCGGCATCAAAGCGCTCTCATCGAGGCTCCTGATAATTTCGGCATCGGTGTCGAGCAGGAAGGCATGATCATTAAAATTCCTGGTGCAGCACTTGCCGCAGAGGGTGCACTCGAAGCCTGCGTCCTTGATGATCTGCAGGAACTGCTCTTCTGGATAGGCGGCGAGGGCTTCGATCTCTTCTATCAGTTTGCTCGTGGCACATAAACCCGGCGATCTCCCCGCATCAATGGAGAGCCAGTCCGGCAGGCCAGCTTCCTACGCTTGCCGAGCCGACGATTACGTTAGTCGCGGTATCGACGGCTACGACCTTCCCGGCAGGCCAGTCGCCAACAGTGGCATAGACTCTGTCACCCCGGGGGCTGATCGTAATGCCATATGGCTTGTTGTAAGTGCCGAAGCTGATTTTTGCCGTCACGTTGCCTGCTGCAGCATCGATCACCGTCAGGCTGTAATCGGCAGGAGTGACTACGTACAGGTACTTACCATCCGGAGTAGCTACGATACCGTTCGGCTCCGGTCCCACGTCGATGACTCCTGTCTGAGCGTAGCTTCTGGCGTCCAGCACTCTCACGTTGCCTTTATCTGTCATGCTTCCGTTCATGCAGGTGACGTATAGCAGGGAGCCGTCCGGGCTTACGGCGATGTCCCTGGGCATGTACCGGACATCGGAGGTATCCATTACCACGTCTCTTTCGGTGTCGATTATGTAAAGTGAATCTGACTTGCCTGAATCGACGCTCTCTACCTCGTGGCCGTAGGGGTTAAGCATCATCAGCGCCGGGATCTGGCATACGATGTAGAGCCGATCTCCGGCCGGGCTGAACGCCATTCCTCCGGGATTGACGCCGACGGTCAGCTTTTTGATCACGGTACAAGTTCCCGTGTCGATCACGGTCAGCATGCCGTCGGTCTGCCAGTCGTTCCGGTAGTGGGTGACGTATGCTTTCTTCCCGTCGGGGCTGACCTCTATCTCTCTCGGGGTCTCGCCGACGTCGATGATGGCAACCGTTGCCCTGTCAGTAGTATTGATGACTGTGACCGTGCCGCTGTTTTCGCTCGTTACATAAGCTCTCGTGCCGTCCGGGCTCAAGGCAATGTACTGCGGGTCCCACCACAGCTTCAGCGTGTCTGTCGTGTGATTTCCCGTATCGACGATGGTGACGGTATTGCCGCCACGGCTGGCCACGAAGATCTTTTTCCGGTCCGGGCTCAGGCACATGCCGACTGAATCGGCCCCTACCTGTACAGGCTGGCCGGGCGTGAGGCTGGCCTGTTCTATGCTGAACAGCATGCTGCCAGCTGCCGGGAGGACGTAGAACCGGCTGCCGTCGCTGAGGGCGTCGACGCCGTCTCTGAGGGAATACGTAGTCCAGAGCCCAATCTGCACTGGCGTTTTATCCGTCATTTCGCCTGTAGACGGGTCGATGACTGTGACGTAACTGCCGTAGTGCTCAGCGCACGCAGCGTACAGCCGGGAACCGTCCTCGCTCAGCGCCATGCCGAAGGGGATACCTCCTGTATTGATCGTCCTGATCACGGAATAATTGACAGAATCTATGATGTATATCCCGTTGATGTCCTTCTGGCTGCTCCCTGTGATCCAGCCTATGAAAAGCTGTACCAGGGTCACCGGTGACAGGCAGACGCAGGTCGAAGAGCTGAACTCGTCCCTGGCCGCATTGTTCACGCACGCAGCATATATCCTGCTCCCGTCGGGGCTGACTGTCAGGCTCATAGGAAGGCTGGCCAGCGCCACTGTTTCGGTTACACTGCAGGCCACAGTATCGATCACGAGGATGCTGCCGCCTTTGAGGTCGGCCACGTATAGCCGGGAGCCGTCGGGGCTGAGGGCCATGCCTCTGAGTGCCTTTCCATCTGTCGTAATCGTCCCGGCGATCTGCATGGTACCTGTATCTACAACGCTGACGTTGCTGCCGCATTTCACGTAGAGCCTGCTTCCGTCCGGGCTGATCACCGTCCGGTCTGCACCCTGGCCTACCTTAACATTGCTAATGACCCGTCCGGCATTGACGTCTATGGCTGAGACGGTGCCGCTTTGCGAGCCTACTACGTAGAGGATGGTGCCATCGGGGCTGACTGCCACACCTGCCGGAGACGAGATGCCCTCGATACTACCTGCCACTGTCATACTACCGGTATCGATGATCGAGATGTTCCGGCTCTGGTGGTTACACACGTACAGTTGAGGCGACGGAGGGCTCGATCCGGCACAAGCCGTGTCCGCGCAGGCTGTTAACAGGATGGTGGCGAGAACTGCACAGCCGGTCATTAATAACATCAGTCTTGCTGTGCCGGACCACGCGGGCGAAGCTCTGTCCATATTACCGTCCTCCGCTGGCTGGCCGTTCTTCGGCGGCCTTGTCGCCGGCAAACTTCAGCTGAAGTATCCATGCCCCGTAGATAGTGCCTGCCAGAGCGCAGATGGCAACTATGATCAGGATTTTTGCCGGCGCACAGTCCAGGATAGCAGAGAGGTTGGAGGTGATGATGTCCGCAGAGCGAAAGTCCGCAGATGCATAGGGCGTGTACCACAGGGTTAAAAACCGGTTGATCGTGTCTCCGGCGATCGACACAAGTCCTGCCAGTGCGCCAGTAACCGCTGCCACAGCAATCGCACCGTTTAACGTCATGGCCTGCGAGTGGCGTACTGCAATTACTGCTGCAGCAATCAGCAGGGCAAGCAAGGCCACCTGGCCGGGTAAACCATAGGTGATCATGCAGACGTTTACCGATGACGCCGTATCGCTACCGGCGTTGAACAGCGACAGGGCCATAGAGGCAAGTCCGCTTAGCATTGAGTATGCGGCCATCGCGGCGCCCGCCAGGAGCCCGGTTTTGATGGCGCTCATATATGACAGCCGGACGGTGGCACTGGCATCAGCGGCCTTCCTCATCTCAGTTTTGCGGAATACAGCCATGTACATGAGGCCTCCGACCGTAGCCATGATCAGGCCGTTGAGGAAATATTTCGTCCCGGCTTCGATGAGGATACCCTGTACATTATACTGCCTTATGATCGCCCCCGCCACGTTGCCCGCACCGCCGGCAATGCCTGTCAGCGCACCGGCAGCCAGCGCCCCTTTCAAAGCATCTGTGACTCTGATGTCCCGGACATTTATCACGTGTACGGCGAGAGCGCCAGCTACCAGAGAAATGATCAGGAAGAGCAGCACTTCCAGAAAGTTCAGGGGCATCGAATACTGGCCCCCTGTTATGGCGTGGCCGGCCAGAAACATAGCCAGAACTACTGATCCGCAGGCCAGGCCAGCGAGAGCGGGACGTACATAGCTGATCTGTGCACCCGGCGCTTTCCTTTTTCGCGCCATCCCCGACACCGCGGCGTAAGATATTCCACCGATCGCAGATATGGACAGGCAGACCAGTACGAAGATCAGGTACTGTGCGACCATAAACAGGGATATGATTAAAACATAAGCAATGGCAAAAACCGCCTCGAGAGGGCTTTTAAAGGCAGCGCCGCCGACGTAGGCTACGGCAAAGCAGAGGATGCCTGTCGTCAGGAGAAGTAACGGCACTGACCCGGCGACTGTCGACGCCTTTATTGTGTCTATTATCGATGTCGCCTCGCCAGCCGTCACCCGGGCTGCGACGGCTCCGATGAGGCCGAACGTGCCCAGCGAGCTTGCGATGAAAAAGAAAATCCACTGTATGCCCACGAAATCGTTGTCGTAGCCTCTGGGGATCTTATAGTACTCTTTCATGTCCTGATCGGCCATAAACATGGAAAAAGCAAACAGCCCTAGCATAACCAGGGCTCCCGTAAGCCCGGCAATTATGGCTTTCTTGTATAGCGTCCCCAATTCTCTACCCATCAATCAATAGCTTGCTTATTATATAAGGATTTAGCTTTAAACTTGTCTTATAAGTGGCAATATAAAAATTTTACAGGGAATTTTTCATGATTTCGTAACTCAAAAAAGGCAGAGTATAATCGGATTGCAATCATATCGCTATCTATTTACGTATGTGAATACTTATACTAAATGTATGAAAAATACTAAAAGTACCCCTACAGCCCCCTCTGGTCTTAAAACGATCAAGATTGCCGAGCACACCCACGATCAGCTCCAGATTATCAAAGTCCTGCGAAAAGAGAAGACGCTCTCCGATGCCATCGATTCGGTATGCCGGGACGTGGCCTTTGATCAGCAGCTCAGCAAAGACCTCCGGGACTTCGGCATGACACTGGAAGGCACTTCTCCTAAGTATGCCATCCACGATGCCATCGTGCTCCTGTGGGAGGACCGGGTGATCGACGACGACCTCTACGTAGAGCTCGAAAAACTGAAGTCCGTCATCGGGTGCGAGACGATGAACGACGTCTACAAGTTTCTGCTTCAGGAGTACCAGCAGAAAAAAGAATAGCCGCTACTTTTCTGGCTGCAGGCTGCGGGTGACAGTCCCGTCGCTTTTTCCAGTACGTGTTTATACCGCTGCAGACCACGGGGCAGGCCAGACCGGATTATTTTATTATCTGAACGGCGTTTCCTGCGCCATTCTGCCGCTAAAGGCTTCCTTTATCTCTACCTCTCCCTTTTTATTCGTGACCACCCGGCCCTCCGATCCGCAGAGCGGGCAGTTGACGTACGCGCTGGCTCCACCCTGGCCTGTGACTCCGTCGGTCATGTACGCAAACTCGTTGACACTGGCCTGCATGACGTCCAGGTCTCCCCTGTAAAACATCCTGACGATATATACCGAATTATGTGCCTGACTATGTTGCAGGTGTTTCTTGTTCGGGCTTTCGCTCGTGGCGCTGGCGCACTCGTGCTCTACGTAAAATACCCGGCCTCCGTTCAGCCTGAATGCTGACATCACTTACCTCCTGAGTCTGCTTATGTCATGCGGGCCGATCCCCGATACGCACAGCCATATTTACGCCATGCGATCCGGAATGCCCCATTAATCTTTTTCTTCGGTGGCGCAAATAGCCATCAGGAGGAAAAAAGCGATAATGGGCTCTCAGGGATATATTTTATACAGCCGTATCACCTGTGTCTGCCGGGAACTCGACGATAAACCTTGCTCCGCTGGCGTGTGTGCCCGGTACCCTGTCTTCTACACCAATGGTGCCTCCGTAGTTTTCCACCAGCGCACTCACAATATATAGTCCGAGGCCTCTGCCTTTCTGTTGTGAACGCCCCGTATTCACGCGGTTGAAGATTGCACACTTGCTGGTGTCGGGTATCCCGGGTCCGTTATCCTCTATGAGTATCCGATAGTACTTTTTATCGTTCCTGAGTATCGTTTCTGTGATGATGTCTATGTTCAGCGGCTTCTCCGGGCTGGAGTGCTTTATGGCGTTGCCTACCAGGTTCGAGAATACCTCCCTCAGCAGGTAGTTTGCCTTGATGGTGAGCCCTCTCGTCGAGGTGTAGTTGATGTTGATAATCCTGTCGATCGACCCGTTGTGCTCTTTCACGATATCCTCCAGTACCTCGCCTATGTCGATCGGCTGGTACTGGACTTCTCTGGCCTGAACTTTCTTGATCATCTTGATGTTGCTGATCAGCCTGGAGCTGTTGGTGAACGCCTCGAGCGGCTTTTCGATATGTTGTTTGCTCTCCGGCCCCAGCCTTCCCTCGCTCTCGAGCTTCATCATGGCGATCTCAAGGTGGCTCCTGCCGATCTGATTGATGTTGTTGATGTCGTGGCTCATGATGTCCATATATAGCTCGACCTGTCTCTTCGACTCGGCCAGCTCCCGCTCGTTATGCAGTTGTTCGGTGATGTCCTGGATGATGCCTGCATATCCAGAGATCTCTTTTCGGCCATCCAGCAGCGGGAACAGTCTCATAGAAACGTATGTTCCCTCTGTCTTGCCACTGCTGCAAAACATCATCTTCGACACGCTGTAGCTCTCGCCTTTCTTTAGCCTGCCTATGGCTGATATCATGCCCTCGTCCATCCTGCCCAGGTACTCGAAGAAGTTCAGCTTCCCGATGATGGCTGCCCTGTCCATGTTGAGGAGCCTGGTCATCGGCTCGTTTACTATCGCAAGGCGCCCGCTCACGTCGCACAGGAACATCGCGTCGGGGGAATTTTCGATGATGTCCTGAACATAAGGCCTGGCATCGCTGATCTGTCTGCTGATCGTGGTCAGGAGCCTGTCTCTGCTGTCGGACAGGTAAAACAATAGCGATATTGCCATAAACACCAGCGATACAGTGTAGATGATGTCCGTCAACACGGATATTTTATGTGAGAAGACCGTGCTGATCTGGAGCATCCACCGGATCTCGAACAGCACGTCTGCGATCATGTTGACGGCGGCAAACCCGCATATGACGCTTACCAGGTATTTCAGCTCATCCCTGATGTCCATGTTCAGGAGCTTGAAGCATAGCAGGATGATTATCAGATCGACGACCATGTAGACGAGCAGGGTGACCATGTCAAACGCTCTCGGGTCGCCCCAGTCGATGCCGGCCGCGACGAGTGTCACAGTTGTGGCAATCGCTATAATCCCTATGATATTGATGAGTAAGTTAATCGGCTTGCTCAGGTACCACTGCCGTGAGTGCCTGATCTCCAGCAGGGCATAAATCATGATGAAGTAAGCGAAAAGGTACCCGAACCCGCTGATATAATAAACGATGGGGTCGGCCTGGATCTGAAAAAATACTACCTCCCAGAGCAGCGTGGTCAACGACCAGACCACCATGGCTGCCGCGAAAAACCAGATAAATTGCCTGACGTGCTGGTCGGTCTCCCTGAAGTATATCCTCACCAGTATGAGTACTATTAAAATCGGCCACAGGACCTGTATCGTACCATAGAAAAAGTTCGAATAGAGCGCAGGTAATAGCAAAGCTATTATGTTTAGCACTATGGTTGTCCCTACTGCTGCAAGCATAAGCTTCCATGTATCAAGCTCATGCATACCTGCCTCTACTCCACCCATTGCTCATTACTTAACTTCTTGAAGATTTAAATATTTCGGCGAATATCTTATTATGGCCAAGAAAAAATTTGAAATTTTGATATGCGCCAAATTTAAAGTTTTAATAAAAATTGCGGGGCAGGGAAACCCGCCCCTGTCGACTCTGTACTTTTTTAGATCACGTTCGATACGAAGATAAAGTACAGGAGGAAGATTACTGACACAATCCACATCAGGGGGTGGACATCCTTCCACTTGCCGGACATTACCTTAATCAGGCAGTAAGATATGAAGCCGAAGCCAATACCCTTGGAGATGCTGAAGGTAAAGACCATGCCCACGATGGTGAGGAAAGCTGGCAGAGCATCCTCGATCTTGTCCCATGCGATGTCCTTGATCGACGTGATCATCAGGTAACCGACGATGATCAGGGCAGGCGCTGCGGCTGCCATCGGCACAAAGTATGCCAGGGGCACGAAGAACAGCGCTGCGAGGAACAATATTGCGACGGTGACTGCAGTCAGGCCGGTCCTGCCGCCCTGGGCGACGCCCGAGGCGCTTTCGACGTAGGTCGTGACTGAGCTGGCACCGAAGGCACCACCGATCATGGCTGCGACGGAGTCGACCAGCAGGACGTTCTTCAGGCCGGGGAGCTTGCCCTTCTTGTCCAGCATCCTGCCCTGCTCGCCTACCGCGACTACGGTGCCCATAGTGTCGAAGAAGTCGACCATCAGGAACGCGAAGATTATGGGGATGATGGCGATGGACAGTCCCTGGAATGCGATCGGGGAGAACGCTCCGAAGAACATGCCGAAAGACTCCAGGGTCGGAATGGCGAAGATCTGGCCGGTCAGCCCAGCAGGAATGTTACTCATCCCGGCGGGCAGCGCCTGGATCGTGTTCGGGACGCCCTCTATGTTGTACATGTTAAAGGCGATGCCCATGGCGTTTCCGGCTACGCAAAGGACGAGCCCGAGGATCGTGGACAGGATGATACCATAAAGAATGCTGCCCTTGACCTTGAAAGCCATCAGAGCGATAATGATGAGAAGTGTTACAAATGCCATTATGACCATCGGGTCGTAAAGACTGCCGAACGCGATCAGAGTGGCCGAGTTCCCGACCATAATCTTCGCGTCCATGAAACCGATGTACGCGATGAACAGGCCGATTGCGGCGCCGATGGCAAGCTTGAGCGACTTCGGGATGGCGTCCATGACCATCTCTCTCAGGTTCGTCAGCACGAGCAGCGTGATCAGCGCGCCTTCGATGACGATCATGAGCATGGCGGTCTGCCACGACAGGCCTAACCCGATGACTACGCCGTACGTGAGCACGGAGTTAAGCCCCATGCCCGATGCCAGCGCGAACGGGTACTTGGCGACGAAGCCCATGAGTAGCGTCGCTACGGCAGCGGCTACACAGGTGCCTACGAAGACCATCGTGAAATCCATTCCTGCGGCGGACAGTATGATGGGGTTCAGGATGATGATGTAGGCCATCGTCATGAACGTCGTCAAACCGGCCAGCAGTTCTGTCTTAATAGTTGATTTTCGTTCCGATATCTGGAAATAGTTGTCAACAATAGAAACAATAGACCCGGGTTTACCGGAGTCTTTAGGGGTTTTCTGCTGATACACCTAACCACCTCTACGACTATTGTTGATAGGGCTTCTAGATAAACATTTGCTTTTTATAATTAGATTTATCTGATTTGTATTCATATGCTTGAATAATTTTCGCCAAACGGTCTCCCCATAAGCCGGTTTACGACAGTAATGGGAACGCCCTCTGATGTCTGGCAGATCTAGCGCCAACAAGGATATGTACCATCAACTGATTTTTTACCTTGACGAGTGCCGATCACCATGGGATTTAAAAAACCGGACGAATCGCCCTACCTGATGGTGGGGATCGAGCTCATTATCGCCATAGCTGTTTCCCTGTTTTTCCTGTCCATTGCCATGAACAACTTCCAGGCGCTGCCGGCGCAGGCCGGAATGCTCATCCTGATGCTCCTATGCCTCCCTCTCTTACTCATCATCTACTGGACTGCCGGTGACGCAAAGCTAAAGCCAGTGGTGCTGGGGCTGATAGCGTTCTTCGCTCTCCAGACCGTGTCCGGGGTCTTCTGGTACGTCCTCCCGCAGGTCGAGGCGGCTTCATTTATTTACGCCATTCCGGCTGTGGTAGACGTCGCGATGCTTCTGATGCCGCTGGCGTACCTTCCTCTGTTATACGTGCTGGCCGTCGCCGTGCTCACCATCAGATACTCCCCGTCACCCATGCTTTACATTATCCTGGGATCGTCACTGGGGGCCATCGCGAGCGTATCTGCCTGCCTCGCCCTTTACATTTACAGTAATCCCGGATCGCTGTTCAGCGTGCTGATCTTCGGCTATGCTATGATCGGCGATCTCCTGGTAACGGGCATGTGTGCCCTCCTCCTCATAGCCAACTTCCGCCGTGTCGTCCGGTACCTGTACGGGATCATTCTGGTCTCGTTCTTCCTCAGCTTCGTGGGGGATATGCTTGGCGCACTCACCGGCCTGGGCATCGCCGACGTGACGAACTACTCTCAGATCACCTATTCGATCATGATGGCCTTCGTGACTCTTGCCCTGCTGCTGTACTCCATGGGCAGCGTCAACCGTGTTCTGGTAGACCGGCTGAACAGGGAGCTGTACGATACGAGGCGCCTGGTAGACGACCTGCTGCGGCACACGCCCGATGCCATGTGCGTGGCAGATGTGGATGGCAAAGTCGTCCGGGCTAACGATCAGTTTTGCCGGCTGCTGGGCACGAATCAGGACGGGATCGTGGGGTCTTTTAACATTTTCAACGACTGCGACCGGCTCGGCTCCGGCCTGTGCGGGCCGGCGAAGCAGCTAAAGGGGGGCGTCTCTACGACGGTCCACCGGGCGAGCGCAGGCCTCGAAGGCCGGCTTTTCCGGGTGAAGATGTTTCCCACCTACTCCGCGACTGGCCAGGTCTCCAGCTACATGCTGACCTTCGAGGACGTCACTGAACTTGAACAGGCGGTTGATGATCTGAGGCGGGCGCACGATGAACTGGAAATGAGGGTGGTGCAGCGTACGGCCGAACTGGCAGAGACTAACAACGCGCTGTCCGGGGAGATCGAAGAACGGAAGCTGGCGGAGGAAATGCTCCGCACCTCTCTGGCCGAAAAGGATGTCCTGCTGAAAGAGGTCCACCACCGGGTAAAGAATAACCTCCAGATCGTGACCAGCCTGCTCAACCTGCAGGTCTCGGACCTCAAAGACCCGCACGACGTCAGCATCTTCCGGGAGAGCCAGAACCGGATCAGGTCCATAGCACTGGTACACGAATCCATCTACCAGTCCGACGACCTCTCCCGTGTCGATTTCGGCAGGTATGCCGAGTCGCTGACCTGGCAGCTGTACCAGACTTTTCATGGCCAGCTTAACCAGCAGGTCCGGCTCACCGTCGACGCCCCCGGAGTCAGGCTCGACGTCAACAAGGCCATCCCCTGCGGTCTGATCATCAACGAGCTGCTGACCGGGCTTTTCAGCCGACACGCAGCCTCCGGGCAGGCTGGAGAAATATGCCTGACAGTCCGTGAGTCGGGGCAGGGAAAACTGGCTCTGACTATAAGAGACGAGCAAAATGTCGGCACTGTGACCGGGAATCCCGGGAGCATCACCGCCGACATCGTCGAGGTACTGGTAGAGCAGCTGGAAGGGACCCTCTCAGTCGATCAGGCTGACGGTATAACTTATACTATAGTATTCGACATCTGAGCCGTAGCTTTAATCCTGCGCCTGGGGCAGCGTGATGACGACCCTGGCGCCTCTGCCGGGGTTCCCGGGCACCCTGTCCTCGATCCAGACTCTGCCGCCGTAGCGGCTGACGATCTTCTTCACAATATAGAGGCCTATGCCAGTCTGGCCGTCTTCTCGCCGGAAGACGCCCGACTTCAGCTCGTCGGGTATGCCCGGGCCGTTGTCCGACACTTCGATCTTGCAGGTGCCCATCCGGTCTTTTGTGCCCTTGATGTCGACGTCCACTGATTTGCCCGTCGAGTGCCTGGCGCTGTTGACGATGATGTTGCGCATAGCATAGTGGAACAGCGGGTCGACTTTGACGTCCTGCGGCAGCGCTTTTATGGTGACGGTCAGCTTGCGGCCGTATGGCTTCGCCAGGATTGTCGAATCCTCTATGGCCCGCTTCACCGATTCTTCCACCGGGATCGATCTGACCAGGGCGCCGTTGGCATCGCTGATCGTCCTGACCGTGTTAAGCGCCTCATCGCTGCCGTGGATTGCCCAGAGCACGTCCTCCGGAAGCTTTTCTCCGGCGCCCTGCTCCTGCCACGCCTGAATGATCCTGTTGTAGGCAGCAATCTCGTGGGCGAGCAGCTCCACGAAGAGCCGGGCCTGATCCGCCTGGGATGTCAGGTTTTCCTCCGACACCCGGACGTTGAGCGCGATAGCTATGTGGTTGCAGATCGTCTGCAGCGTATCCAGCTCCGAAGGGGTGAGCGCCCTTCCATGCAGGACTGTCAGCACACCTACCAGCCCGTCGTGATCGATCATCGGTGTGGCTACCACGAACTCGGCACCGATGCGCTCGATGGCATCCTTCACTGTCGTCATCAGCCCGTACTGCTCTATGGTGGTGACCATCTGCTCCCGGTGATATGCACATCGCCCGGCCATCGAGGGGGCATCCGGCGCTATCGGTCCGATGCTGATCATAGACTTCAGCTTCTCAGTCCAGCCTTTGCTGGCCAGCAGCTCGATCTCCTGGCCCCGGGCGACGTACCCTGCCAGGCCTGTGTAGCCGTAGGTCTCCTTGACGATCCACAGCACTTTCTCCAGCAGATCTTTAGGTGACTTCGTCTGGGTGGTGAGGCGGGAAATGTCATACAGCGTCCGCATCAGCGTCACATTTCGGAGCACGATAATCTCGCTCACCCGCTCTCCTCCCGGGCCCGTCATACGCTGGCACTCAACGGAGAAGAAGCGGCGCCTGCCCAGCCTGTCCCGGTCTTCCAGCACTTCACCATGCCTGCACACGTCGACCAGGCCAGAGAAAAGCTGGTTGAACATCATACCTACAGGCGAAGCACGGTGCGAAAAAAGCTCTATGAACGAGGGGCTCGCCCACACGATCATGCCATCCCTATCCACTACACACGTGCTGTTGTCAACGCTGGAGTCCATATACTAAGCAGTGATCACTATACCAATATTAATCTTTCACCGGGAGCTTGGCTTCGCTGCGCCATGACTACAATCGAGCGCAGAACCAGTCGTACAGGCAAGCGACTAATGGATAATATTGTGTCCTTGCTGGGTTAATATAATTAAATAATCGGACATATTTTCGTAATCTTTAAGCCTTGCCAGGGCTTATTGTACAATCGCAGTAATGCAAGTGACTCTTAGAATGAACACAGAAAATGTGGACGCCCGGACTGGAAAGTACCGTAGTTCAGCTATGAAGTTTCTTCCTTTGATCGTGCTCGCGATGATCTGGCTCTGGATACTCGTATTCGTCCTGATCGTGGGCTTGAATACATCGACTTTCCACTCCCTGTTCGGGTGGACGGCGATGTTCCCCGGGATATAACTTTTTCTTTTCTTCACCTTTACTGCATCAGGCTACTGGCATAATACATTCTCAGTAAAAATGGGAGGAGCGGGAGACGCTGAGGTGGACGACTCGCTGAGTTGCAGCTCTGCGACTGATGCACGTCTCCCGGTATGGATAGGCGGTTTGTTCCGTGCCGATTGCTTATCATGACCTGTCTGTAAGCGTTTTTGATGCCGCATCCCGCCGGATCGCCGTGTTTGCCCGAGGGGATGTGGCATCAGCGCTGGTTTGGTGTCGATAATGTTCGTGATACACCGAACATTCTATTATATGCGAACAATAGGTATATGTACCTTGCGGTTTAATCATTCTGCGGGGAGCGAACAGTTTGAAAAATGGGAACGTACAGGATCAGGTACCGATAGAACTTTTTGCCACCGACAGCGGTATTCGGGCTATCGACAGCCCTGTTCTCGTGAAAATTCTGGCCATGCTGAAAGAGCGGGAAATGCCGTTTGACGAGATCGTGGCAAATTCAGGCAAGGCTAAATCTACCATCTCCGTTCATCTCAACCGCATGATCGAGGCCGGAGTGATCGGCTCCCGGCTCGATCCGGATGACCGGCGAAAGAAGATCTTCTTCATCAATTCCAGCTACCTTGGAGGCCTCCAGAAAGAGGCAGGCATCGACGATGACATCAGGGACTACTTCACGAGGGCGAAAGGCGGATTGCCCGATATGTTCGCCTTCTACCGGCTCATGTTCAGAGCTATCCGGGTCGAACTATACCGGCAGGGCGTCAACATCGAGCCTATCCTGACCGATGCAGGGTACAAGATTGGACAGGCCCTCTACGAATCCGTCAGGAGCGACGATCTGGGAGAGATGCTCGGCAACATCGCCAGGTTCTGGTCAGATCACCAGCTCGGCCGGATGGTTGTGGCGTCGATGGACCCTCTGACAATCTACGTGTACGACTGTTTCGAGTGCGCCGACCTGCCCCAGCTCGGCCGCCCTGCGTGCGCTTTCGACATCGGCATTCTCAAGGCCATCTTCATCGCCCGCTTCGGTAAAGACCCAGGCATAAAAGAGATCGGGTGCTATGCGATGGGTGATGGCCGGTGCACCTTCGTGATCGGCGGACAGTAGGCCATTTCTTTTTTATGTCCTGGCGGCGCCCGACGTATCCGCGGACAATGCCTTTCGTGATATCGGACTACAGGAGTCCCATGAAAGCACGACATCTGCTGACTGCCTGCATTGCATTGATCACCGTCAGCGTCTTCGTTGTGCCCGGCACAGTTTACGCCGGAATCGACAGAGGCCTGGCTACAGAGCTATCCACCATCCTGCTACTGGCCGGGATCTTCTCCGCCATACTTACGGTAGAGCAGGATGCTAAGGAAGGGCGTGAGATCGATGATGAGGAGCGGCGATAGCCTCCCTATTCTTTTTTAAACCCCTGAAGCAGTCGATCCCTGATCGATAAAAAGAGTTATGCAATGTCTCTCGAGGTATCGATATACACCCGGTCCATGATCTTGAACCTGATATACTCGACGACGGGGGGCATGCCACGAATCTTCGGGATGGAGAGCTTGTTGCTGATCTTGTCACCCTTGAGGTCGGAGTCGATTGTGAATATGGTGTCACAGTACGTCTGTAACAGGTTCTCTATGCGCTCCGGGTGGACGCCTTTGATGATGAGTAGTATACAGGTGCTATCTCTGTCCACTACCATATCGTAGACTTTGTCAAGCAGCCTCTTCAGGATCGTCAGATCTATGCCCATATCAACCAGGAAGCTGAAGTTGTCGAAGATGATGGTGAAGGGCTCGGCGCAGCTAGTGTATATCTCGTCCAGCCTGGCATCGATGAACTCGATGACCCTGCGGTCGGCTTCCGCAATGTCCTGGGAAGAGACGTAGATATTGTCGTAGTACTCGCCGTGGACGTTGATGAACTCCAGGTTGTCCGGGGCAAAGTTAAGCTCCGCCATGTGCCGGAGGATGTGCGCCGGGTCGCGTCCCGTGGTGAAGTAAAACGTCTTTCTCGGGGTGGTGAACTCGTAGAGGAAAATCTCGGGCTGAGCTTTCGGATCAGCCCCGAAATAGACCAGAGAGCCTTTCGGTATGCCTCCTTTGAGCGTCCGGTCCAGGATGTTCATGCCGGTAGGCAGCCTGTTCGTGACTACTGCTTCCGGATTTTCCTGGGTAACCCCTGCTGTCTCCGCCTGTTCTTCGGTCATTTTGCGAAAGGTTTTCTGTCGCTATGCTATTTTTACTTTTTCGTTGGCTCCTTCCTTTCGTTCCCTTCATATGAATACTGTGAAGATCACGTAGGCGACGACCAGCATGATCAGCGAGTACTTGAGCCCTGACATCCACTTGCCTTCGCCCATCTGCCCTGCCAGCAGCCCTGCGAACAGGCCCTGGATTAGCGCAGCGTGGAAGAACAGCCTCACGTAGTCGTCGGGGTTGAACGCCTTGATGAAGGTCGCCTGAGATGCAGTCGCCCTTGCTGCCGAGCTGGTTGCCGCAGCCGTAGCACTGCCTGCTGCAGATGCCATCACCGGGATGAAGCTCGAGGTCAGCGTGTAGACGCAGTACAGGAACACGAGGAACGAGATGAAGATGATCACCACGTAGATGAGCATGCCGTCAAATCTTTCCTTCCGCATCAGCTCGTTAGCCCTGGCGTCGTTAGCGGCGATGTTCAGGACGTCCTTAATATCTCCGGAAGATTCGCTGGCTTTGGTGATCAGGGTGATCACCCTCGTGGACGACGATGTCCGCAGCGAGTTGGCGAACCTCTTGAGTGCGGTGCTCACGTCGGTGCCCCACTGCAGATCCTTGTGGATCTTCTGGACCTCCTTGCTCAGCGTGCCGAAGTTCGAGTTGGCGATCAGGTTGATCGACTGGGTGAGCGTCATGCCCGTCTCGTTGGTCGACGCCAGCTTCTTGAGGAAGTCGGGCATCTCAGAGGCGATCTTGCGCTCTCTCATGTTCTTCGACTCGTGGAAGAGGGCCAGCGGGGTCAGCGAGATGATCAGGAAATACACGATCAGGTCATCGAAGTAGCCGATGATCGGCCCGTAGATGATCAACGGGTCGGTAGTCCATTCAGCCTTGCCCATCGCCAGGTCCTTCTGGAAAGTGGCGACGTCCGCGAACGCCTGAGTCATGTTGCCGAACGTGAGCCCTATCAGCAGCAGCACGAAGATGATCGCTACGGGCACGCTGATGGCGAGAGCGTTGATCGGGTCTTTCTTGACCCATTCCAGAGGGTTCCTGGTGAACTGCTTGAACTTCAGGTTCTCTCTGGCCTTCTGCAGCTCGGCCGTCCTCTTTTTCTCGGTGTTTGCGTCAGCGGCGTTCTCCGGCAGCATGTCATACTGGCTGATCACCTGCACTTCGAACGGCCTGGGGGTTTCGTCGTCCTGCGGGGTCATCATGCTGATCATGACGATGAAGATCACCGAGCCCAGGGGCAGCACTGCGTAGATGATGATGTAGAGGATCATCGGGCTGCCGCCGTTCATGATGGTCATGACCGAGGACATGATGATGATGAAAAGCGGGCCTGCGACGAAACAGGTGACGTACGACTCTGCTATAAGGCCAAGGATTTCCAGGAACGACTTCTGGTCGAGGGCGATTCTCATCCTGTACTGCTCGACCTTGTTGTTCAGGTACGTCGTGACGTCGCCGCCGCTGTCGATTACCGAGAGGAGGTTGGACAGCAGGTCCTGGAGCAGGTCCGACGGCGTCTGGTTCGCGCAGTTGATCAGCGCGGCCCTCAGGTCGTTGCCGAAGTAGTCCATGTCACGGATGACGAAGCCTATCTCTCGGGAGACTTCCCCGTATGTAGTTTCAGCCTCGTAGAGCGAGCGCAGGATCGTGATGATGTCGGCGCCGCCCTTGGACATGGCGTACATGAACGTGACCGCAGACGGAAGGCCCTTGTTGATCCTGGACTTCCGGTCGCTGGCGTTGAACGACGGTATGAGCATGAAGGTGGAGAACGTTATAATACCGCCCAGCGCTCCCGCCAGTATCGTCGTTACCAGCAGTACGATAATGCCGGCGAACGGGAATATCCAGGACATGCTCTGGGGCATGTGCAGGTTGGTCGCGCCGACCGCGTCGATGATGACTCCCCGCAACAGGAAGCCTATGATGAGGCCGAGCATTGCGCCGACGATCGCGGCGATGACCGAGGATAGGTACGCGACAGAAACGTACACTTCGTACGACTGGGCCATGTGGGCCTGGCGTAGCTGCTTCTGTAGCTGGTAGTAGCGATCCTTCCGTTTTTTGACTTCGGGGCCAAAGATGACGTGTGCAATCTGGCTAAACTCGTCCATGTAATCAGTCCCTGATCTGCAGCTTCTCCAGGACTCTCTCCGGCTTGACAGCGTACGCCTGAATAATCGCCGCCACCTGGTGGAAGTCCCGGATGTTCTTCTTTACCATGTACTCGAGCACCCGCTGCCTGCGGTACAGCTCGATTTGCAGCTCCTTCTTGCTCCACGCCCTGCGCTGGGAAATCTCGGCAAGCACCTGAGACTCTCCCACGTGGTCGAACCGGTCAGTGGCCGAGTTCCAGACGAAGACGTCGTTCGTCCTGATGTTCCTCGTGTTCGGATCGATGTCCTGGATCTCCACGAGCTTCATGTTCCGGCGGACACGCTTGTTCTTGAGGTACGTCTGCGACTGGATGCTGATGATGTCCAGCGCTGTGATCATCGTCCTCGGCACGCTGATCGGCGGGTTTTCCAGACGGTGGATGGCCGACTCGACCGAATCTGCGTGCATCGTCGAGAACGTAGTGTGGCCAGTCGACATGGCCTGGAACAGAGTCAGGGCTTCCTTGCCTCTGACTTCGCCTACCAGCAGGTATTCCGGCCTCTGACGCAGCGCCGCTTTCAGCAGGGCGAACATCTCGATAGATCCCTTGCCGTCGGCCGTGAACGAGTCCCTGGTCAGGCCGGGAATCCAGTTCTGGTGCGGCAGCTTCAGCTCTCTGGTATCTTCCAGCGAGACGACCTTCGCCTTGGGCGGAATGAAAAGCGCCACGGCGTTCAGCGACGACGTCTTACCCGAAGCCGTGCCACCAGAGAAGATCAGGCTCTTGTTATTCTCGATGCAGAGCCAGAGGTATGCCATCGTCTCGGAAGAGAAGGTGTTCCAGGCGATGAGGTCCACCGGCGTGATGGGGATTTCCTTGAACTTACGGATGGTGAACGTGCTGCCCCTCGTGGTGATCTCCTTGCCCAGCGTCATCTGGATACGGGAGCCGTCGGGCATGGTTGCGTCGACCATGGGCTCGGCGATCGAGATATGCTTGCCGCATCTCTGGGCCAGCCTGATGACGAAGGAGTCGAGCTGTCTCTCGTTGAAGGTGATGTTCGTCATGATGTTCTCGTAGTTCTTGTGGTACAGGAACACCGGCGCATCAAAACCGTTGCACGAGATATCCTCGATGAAGTTGTCGTTCATGAGGGGCTCGATCTTGCCGACCTGGAGGTAGTCCCGGACAATGTAATAGATGAGCTTGTGGTAGGACTTGGTTTCTATCTTGCCGATGTAGTCCACGATGACTTCCGTCGTCTTGCGGACCAGCATCTCTCTTCTGTCGGACTTAGGATCAATGTTCTCTATGAGGAGGACGTCCTGCAGCCGCTGGTAAATGTCTTCGAGCAGCTCTTTCTCGAAGACCGTCAGCGTGGGCTCGCAGACGTAATACAGGTATGTGTTGGCCTTTTCATTGTAGAGGATGACGACGAATGTGTATGGCTCGATAACCCAGTAGCGCTCGATCTCCTCGTAGTCGGCGAGGCCGGTGAAAACCGCCATCGGCCCATGCTTCTCCGGGTCGTAGGGCTCGAACTCGATCTTTTTCTTGATTCTTTTGTCTGTCTTACCCTTCTTGACGCTGGCTTCTCCCCGCGCCTGCTCCTGGATGTCGGCACCCTTGGACCTGGAAATCAGCGTATTAAATTCGTCTATGATGTCTTCTTCGCTCTTGTTGTGCCTGATCGAGTCGATTTCCGCCGAGCTGATCAGGCGTTCTTCCTGCTTAGCCTGAGATTCAGGCATCCGCCTTGCTGGCGGCTCCGGCACGTACATCGTCGGGGCTGCCGGCGCCGGCTCGGGCGCAGGTATGGCAGATTCCTGCGTGGCGGTGTAAGTCTTGCTTAAAATTCTTCTCAGTTCCTCAGGCTCTTCTTCAACAGGTGCCTGAGGTTCAGCGATGACTTCGTCCGGCAGGTTAACCGGCTGCTCTTCTGCGGGGTAAGCAGGCTCGATTGTATCTACCGCAGTCACTGCAGAAGCGATCTGCTCTTCTGTACTGACAGGCACCTTCTCTGCTGCCTGTCCGGCCTGTTTCTTCTTAAGTAAACCGTAAAACGTTTTTTTGTCATCGTCGTGGGTATCGAAGTTAATACCTGGGTTACCGGTTCCTGTCACTCTACCCTCTCCGTAAAGGCTTTACTGCGCGCCGAACTCCGGCTAGTATTACGTAACCTCTGCACCGCCCCCACCAGCTTGTGAGCCAGTACCCCCGAACTGACTCACCGGTTATCGTAATAGTTATCGTAATATAACTTACTGCGTCTGGGGGTATATAAACTTAGTGTCAAAAAGAAATTTTTTTGGATGCATTAACAGAAGCAGGCAAAGATTATTCATCAACTGATAAAAATCTAATTACTTTTTTGAAACAAAGAAAAACATTTTTACCGGTTGAGCAAGGGGACCACTCCACCAGAATGGCCCCCCGCCCTCCCCCAAAACTATCCTACGATCTTCCAGTGCCCGCCGATGTTCACGACGTTCAGCTTACCGTTAAGCTCGAACACCGACAGCGGGGCAGGCTGGTACTGAACACTCGTCCACCTGGCGGCCACTACTTCCCTGCCGCCGATCTGCTGTTCCTCTCCTGTCCTGGTTGTCAGTACGTACTGTACCTTGGTAGCGCTTTCCGCGTTCCCGTACATCGCTCCGGTACCCTGGAGGAACTCCTTGTATGCGGAGCCGCTGAGCGGCTTGAACTTGCTGTCGGTGCCGTCGTAGGTTACGACGTAGCTCGAAGCGGTGGCGTTGTCACCCTGTTCCAGGCTGTCGAAAAACGCCTGGATGACTCTCTCAGGGGTGCTGTCTCTGTCGTTGGGGCCGTACGCGCTAATCAGATTGTACTCGTACACGGCATCCGGCATCTGGACTACGTACAGGACTGGAACTGGCATAGAGGGGTGCATATAATAATATACGCTCATGTTGATCAGCCCGTCCCCGTAGCCGATCATCCGCCCGGCGCCGTATACTGAGCAGTTATCGAACATGCCGGCGCTGGTATTGACTGTAGCGGTGCCGATCAGGGCGTAGGTCGCATCCAGGGAATTCCAGGCTTTGTCAGCCGTGGTCATGTTGAACGGCGGGTAACCACCGGTAATGATGAGGGTGGAGCTGTTAATAGCTGTGATGAGGACGTTGGTGGCGGCAGTCCTGTCCTTGTTGACCCAGACATTCGTCCTGACCGAGTTGTTGCCGTAGATTTCCTGGGTAGTGATCCTGTCTCCGTCCTTCTCGTTCCTGGCGGTGATTATTACGAGATCCCGGTGAGACACCGTGCCGCTTTCGTTCGCCGTGACGTCGTATCTGGCCATGCTGAATTTGGCCGGATCGAAAATGTCTTTACCATACAGCGTTGTCGTGTCATCTCTGTCGCCTGTGCATCCCGAGGATGCAACGGCCACTGCAACGATCGCTGTCAACAACACAAGATATATTACTGGTTTGCCTTTCCTCTCCATCCGCTTCACTCCTCCTCGCTTTCTGCCAGTAATCTGGCAACGGCATACGCCGGGAACACCCGGGACAAACGCTCGTCGGCCACGACTGAAAACGTCATGCCCATCTCGATGAGCGCATCTTTAACTATAAATGATCCAAGGCCGCAGATCGCCGCCTTCCTGATGTCATGCTGCTCCGAGACCGCGGTGACGGCAGCTTTGATCTCATCGATCTGGCGCCTGCGGGCCTGCTCTGCGATCTCTCTGACGTCGTCCATGCCTATCTCTTCCAGGTCACCGCAGACCACCCGGGCGATCCGCCGGGCGGCGCCCTCTACGTCCTTCGGTCCGCCATCGGGGGTATCGCAAGCGTAGTCCTCAGGGGATATCCGCCCGAGAAGCAGGTATACGTCTCCTGTAATGGCAAAAAGCTCCGACGCAGTCCTCACGGGCTTGCCTCTGACGATCACCGTGTGCAACAGGGCCGCGAGGTTCGTCCTGAGCGTGCCCGCGTAGATGAGCTCATTGTTTCCGAGGCGGCCGAAATCGGTCAGCATGGCTGCAGGCTCGCCTTCACGGACCGGGATGATGTCCGTGGTCGTGCTGCCGGTATCTATGAAAACAACGCTGCCATGGACCTTCCCCACGTACCTGGCCGAAGCCGACCAGTTAGCGGCAGAGAACAGGGTATGGTTCTCGGTGGTCTCATAAAACCGCCCGTCGTAGCCGTAGAACCGGGCGTCGGGGAAGACCTCTTTGACCACGGCCGAGATGTGGGCGATTCCGTCCCTCTTAGACGGATAGCAGTCTGCCAGCTCTCCGGTAATCGTAATGCCCACGGGGCCGCAGTCTTTCCCGGCATTGCGCCTGATCTGCTCCAGTGTGCCCTTCAGGTCCGCCCCTTTCCACAGCGGCAGATAGATGGTCTCAACGTATTTCCCGTCGGCAGACGCCGCCTTAGTATTTGCCCCGCCGATATCTATGCCCAGCGCTATAAAAATTCCTCCAGGTCTCTCTTGGTGAACGAATAAGTGCCTTTCCTGTGGATCTCCGGCGGCATCGCGCCAAAGTGGCCCATCAACATCAGATCGGCAACGTTGGCGTCGATCACATTCACGACACCGACGATAGTGGTAGTCGGCCTGGGATTGATGTCCACAATCCAGGGGTGCTTTCCGAAAACGACGTCCACGCCAAACAGCCCTCTGCAGCCTGCCATGTGGCCTGCCGTGACCGCCGCTCTGAAGATCTCCGCCGTTGCGGGGTGCGAGATGTTGACGTCATTGCCGTCGTAGTCGATGCCGTCATTGATATTTATATGCTGCCTGTTCAGGGTCAGCGGCAATATCCATCCCTTGCCGGCTGCCAGGGAAACGCTCAGGTGCTCGCCCTCCACGAACTCGGTCGAGATGTAGCCTTCTTTCTCTACCGGCCGGTCGGAGATGAAGATGCCCTCGGAGCCACAGCCTGTCCTGGGCTTGACCACACACTTCACCGGCTCATCCTCTCTCACGATGCGGGGGGCGTACAGGCCATTGTGCAAAAGAAGCTCGGTGGCTTCCTTTTTATCCGCGCACAGACGAGTTGCCGCAGGGCTGCTGCCCAGGTTAATGCAGTATTCCTCCAGCACTTCAGTATAGTCTGCCAGCACCTCGTCCGGCGCTATGACCAGCCCCGCGTCGCAGGCATCCGCCGTCCGCCTGAAATCCGCGTCAAAATCCGAAGGCACGGACACCGTACACCCGGCCGCCTCAAACGCCGCCTTCAGCGTCTTCAGCATTGCAGCCCCTTCTCTCCTCAGAGATGCATCCATGCCCGTGCACACCGAATATTCAGCCAGCATGACCTTCATAATAACACGGAGAGATGAGGGATGGACAGGTATAATAGCATTTCGGGTTAAGGCCAGTTTCATACTTTGCCTGCCAGTAACTATTATATCTCACCCGGACGAACTTAGGTCTGATGACGTACCGCATTTTGATCACCAACGACGACGGCGTGGCCTCGCCGGGGCTGATGGCAGTGTACGAGGCTGTGCGGTCTCTTGGCGAAGCTGTCATTGTGGCTCCGGCTTCCCAGCAGAGCGCTGTCGGGCGGTCGATGACGCTTTTTGAGCCGCTGCGGATAGAAAAGATGAACCTGCAGGGCACAATGGCTTATGCGGTCAACGGGACGCCGACGGACTCGGTGATCATGGGCATGTACGTGGTGATGGCGGACAGGAAGCCTGATCTGGTGATCTCCGGCATCAACATCGGGGAGAACCTGAGCGCGGAGGCAGTGACCACTTCGGGCACCATCGGCGCCGCGATGGAGGCGGCCAACCAGGGCGTGCCGGCGATTGCGGTGTCGATGCACGTCCTCGAGGAGGCGGATAAATTTGCGACAGCGGCGATGGCCCAGGATTATGCAGTGGCGCAGAGACTTATTGGAAAGCTGGCGAGGCAGGTGCTGGAGAATGGCCTGCCGGAAGGAGTCGATCTGCTCAACGTGAACATCCCTGCAGGCGCTACGCCTGAAACGCCCGTTGTCGTGACCCGGCTCGCCCGGCGGATGTACGACACCATCGTCCACCACCGGATGGACCCGAGAGGCAGGTCCTACTACTGGGTCGACGGCACCATCGTAGCCGATGCGCCCGAGGGCACTGACTTACACACAGTTCACCAGCGCAGGCAGGTCTCGATAACCCCTCTGCGCCTGGATATGACAGCTTGCGAGCAGACGGTCGAGATCGAGCGAATTATCCGGGATAACTGGTAGCTGTAAGCTTTATCGTGGAAAAAATTCCAACCTTGAAACCATGGATGAGCAAGTACTGTGCGATCAGGCGATTAAGGACTCAGCAGTCTTAGACCGGCTCTTGAACGATCTGCTGCCCGAAAACAAGGATAAGGATAAGCGTTTCAAGAGTTTTAATGCTCTGATGCTCGTCAGCGAGAGCCGCCCGGAGCTACTATACGAGCGGTGGGATTTTCTGGCCGGACTGCTGCGGAGCGGCAACACGAACTCTAAGTACAATTCCCTCTTCCTCCTGGCCAACCTGGCGGCCGTCGACGAGCGAGGCATCTTCGAAAGCATTTTCGACGACTACTTCGGCCTGCTGGCCGACGAGAAGACCAGTATTGCAGCCCACATCGCCGGCAGCGCGGGCAAGATCGCCCGGGCAAAGCCGGTGTTGCAGTCGAGGATCACCGGGAAGCTGTTAGATCTGGGCGGCGAAGAGTTCGACCACAAGCGCCAGGCCCTGATCGCCGGCTACGCTATCGAGTCCCTGGCCGAATACTTCGAGGCGTCGCAGGACAAGGCCCTGATTATCGAGTTCGCCAGAAGCTGGCTGCAGTGCGAGAGCCCGAAGACTCGGAAGATAGCTAAAAAGTTCCTGGAAGCCCATGGCAGCTAAGCCGGGCGTCAGCGCGCTTCGCTTTTTACCCTTTTGATCGACTTCCGGGCGGCGAGGTACAGGCCTATGAGCAGAATCGCCACCAGTACTGCCACAGCCACGATGATGAAGGAGATATTCTGGCCGAAGTCCAGCGACAGGGATAAGATGGCTATCACTGCGAGCACGCCGATGACGAAAAACAGCAGCGTATCGGCGATGAGCACGATGAACTCCTGCGATCTGATGCCACTGAAGAGTTGCTCGAACCGGAAGCCGGGAGTCAGATTTTCCTTTTCGACCATAGACAGAGATAAAACTGGCAAATTTATAGCTGTTATCCGCGCATAACCCGTAGCGATTATCTTCGAGCTACGACGGAGCAGCTACACTACGCATGAACTATGCTTCAAAACCCCATCTTTCCGGGGTTCATAATATTAAGAGGGTCGACAGCCTTCTTGATGGCGCGCATGATCTCGTGGCCTCTGCCGTATATCCTCGGCATGTAGTCTCCCCTGATGACGCCGATGCCGTGTTCCCCGGACAGCGTGCCGCCGGCTTCGAGGACTGCGTCGTATATCTCGTCCTTAACGGCGTGGACTTTCTTCCATTCGCCCTCGTCCAGCAGGTCGATCGCGATCCCTGTGTGGAGGTCGCCGTCGCCTATGTGTCCGAAGACGACCAGGTCGAGGCCGTGCCTTTCGCTGATCTGCCGGATCTTCCGCAGCATCCGGGGGACGTCTTTGATCGGCATGCCTATATCCTCTGCCTCGTATATCGCCACTTTTCCCGGGCTCAGACGGCTGATGATCACGCTGACCAGCCGCCTCGTAGTCCAGATCCGCTCGACTTCAGCGCTGTCTCTGGCAATCGTCGTGGCGCCGCCGCACCTGCGGCAGATCCCGGAGATGAGGGCGGCTTCCCTCGACGTACTTTCCCGGTAGCCGTCGACCTCGAAGATGAGCATCGCCTCGCCTTCGGGGACTTCCATCTCTGGCTGGTACTTCCTGATCGCGCGGAGAGCGCTGGCATCCATTATCTCCATGGCTGCCGGCGTCACGCCTGCCTTCAGTACTTCGACCGCCGCCGTTCCCGCATCCTCCAGCCGGGCGAAAGCTGCGGTGATGACTGACTTAGTCTCGGGCAGCGCACATATGCGGAGCCTGGCTTTGGTGATGATCCCCAGCGTCCCTTCGCTGCCGACGTACAGCCTTGTGAGATCGTACCCGGCCGAAGTCTTGGGCGCCTTGCAGCCGGTGTGGATGATCTCCCCGTCCGGGAGCACTACTTCTAAGTCCAGCACGTAGTCTTTGACAGTGCCATACTTGACCGAGTGCATCCCGCTCCCGCCGTTTCCTATCAGACCCCCGAGGCTGCACATCTCGCTGCTGCCCGGGTCGGGCGGAAAAAAGAAGCCGTGCTTCGCCAGCTCTCTATTGAGGTGGCCGTGGATGATCCCGGGCTCGATCAGGACTTGCATGTTCTCCAGGTCGATATCCAGGATGCGGTTCATTCCGGTCATGTCCAGCACGATGCCACCCTGGACCGGCACCGCTCCACCCGTGAGCCCGCTCGCCGAGCCCCGGGGCACGATAGGTATCCGGTGCGCGGCGGCAAGCTTTACCACTGCCGATACTTCCTCTGCCGTTTTAGGCCTCACCACGTAGTCCGCCTTACCTCTGACGTACGACGAGTCGAATGAATAGCAATAGAGTTCTGCCTCGTCAGAAGAAGCCCTGTCCGTGCCGACGATGTTCTGGAGTTCGGTAAGCATGTGGCTGCACCCTGATTGCTTATACTATAAAAATAGTAATCTAAATATATAAATGTTTATTTACCCGGTGATGGCCGGGAACGTGCCCGGCGCTTAACGCCTCGGTTTTTAATCGCAAAGGTGCAAGGTCGCAAAGGCGCAAAGATAATACTAATTTTTTGCGTCGCATGAAAACATTTCAATGTTCAGACTTGAGCGTACTGCTGCTCATTGATCGGACTCCTATGAAAAACTTGTTGTTTCGGCGAGGGTTGAAATGCCGCCAAGCTCGCCAAGGGGCCAAGCACGCCAAGGACTTTTTCGATCGGAATTGTGTCGATCATAAAAAATATTGCCTGGCGTTCTATGAAAAATTAGCACTTGGCGAGCTTGGCTCCTTGGCGGGCTTGGCGGTATTTTCGACTCACACAGGGCCAACTTTCGATTTTTCATAGCCTCTACCTGAAAATCCCCATTTATCATCCAGCGAGTGCTTGGCGGTATTTTCGACTCACACAGGGCCAACTTTCGATTTTTTATCTCTTATACCTGATCGAGATTCCTTTCATCATCCAACTCTTTAAATATTCGCGATTTAAGTACGAGGCGGCTTGTCGCCGGGCATTTGTCGTCTCGACTATTTCATCGCATCCTTAAACTCTTTATAAATCTCAGCAATCGTATGATGCCACTCGAACGAGTTGAGCATCCGTTGATAAGCTCTCTGTCTGGCGTACTCATCCTCTTCGAAGGCGATGCCGTCGTAATTGACTCTGGACAGGTACAGTCCCCCGGGGGCGGCGGGCGGTATGCCTTCCCGGTACTCCGGGTCGAACATCTTCTCTATCCAGCCGTCGGGCCGCTTGTTTTCGCCTACGAGGCGCAGCGCTGTCACGATCTTACGCACCATGTTCCACAGGAATGAGTCGGCCTCGATGTCGATGATGTAAAAGTCGCCCCGCTTTGCGATGTCGAGCCTGGTGACTGTCCTGACCGGGTACTTGCCGGCCTCTACGCTGGAGAAGTTGGTGAAGTCGTGGGTGCCCAAAAACCGGGACGAGCACTCCTTCAGGCGGCGCTCGATCACGTCTGGTGCATATAATATATATCTGTATTCCCGGCTTGTGGCGTGCCGCCGGGGGTCGAAGTCGTCGGGTACTTCTGCCCTGGCGTAAGCCCAGAGATCTTTGGGCAGCTTCGAATTGATAATTCGGGGGGCGGTCAGCTTTGGGTCCGCCTGCTCGAAGGCGACTACCTGCCCGAGGGCGTGAACGCCCGCGTCTGTCCGGCCTGCCATGGCGATCTTAGTCCCGAGTTTAATTGCTCCCGCTTCTTCCAGGGCTTTTCTCAGCTCACTCTCCACCGTGGGCAGGCCTGGCTGGGCCTGGGAGCCGTAAAAATTGGTCCCGACGTAGGCGATCTTCAGCGCAGTCTTCACTGCTTTTCCCTCTGCTGCTGTTGCTGCTCTGGCTTCCGCACGCTTAGCAGGTATAATGCGGCGACCAGCACTACGACTAGCACGGCAGTGATCGCCATCTCTTCCACCGGGATGTGCTCGACTCCGAAGACCAGCACCCGCCGGATCATGGCGGTCAGGCCGGCAGCGATGATCAGGCGTATGTCCAGCCTGTGGCTGCGGATGAAGACTACGACCGTCTGGATCAGCTCTACGAGGATGAGGATGACCAGCAGGTCGTTGAGCGACATGTATATAGTGTCGATTGTCATGTGGCCGCTCACGAGGCCCGAAAGGTCCCGGGCCACGATAAAGAAGGACGCTATCGCCATAATGATGAGGAAGAGGGCGACCAGGAGGTAAATGGCTGACTCCACCTTATCGATCGCTTCCGCGATGATGCTGCTGAAATTCCTGCTGCCATCAGTCATGTTTTTCACCGCCTTTCGTTTTTCGGGTATCTGCCCTGCCGATCATAAAGATTCCCAGGAGCAGCACAAACAGCAGTATGGCTGTCATTGCCGTATCCTCCCAGGGCTTGGGGGTGGCGCCGAAGACCAGCACTCGCCTGATCACTGCTGTCAGGCCTACTGCGAGGACCAGTCTCGTATCGATCGCGTGGGTCTTAATATACACGTTAAGCGTCTGGATCAGGCCTGTGATGACGAAGACTACCATCAGGTTTTCCAGGGCTTTGTCCACGAGGAGGATGCTGGCAGGCTCTCTGACGAAGTTCATCATGTCCTGGGCCACGATGTAGAATGCCATAAATGCCATAAGGATCAGGAAGACCGCTACCAGCAGGTATATGGCGGACTGGACTACGTCCAGGGTTTTTCCTATCGTGTTGCTGTATTTGCTTTCCGGGCTTTTAACGGTACTATCGGCAGCCATTGCAAATCAGGTTATATTGTCTGCAATAATATAAAGGTTGGGCTGCTATCGGTTATCCTGAGCCTTTTCAGGCAAAAAAGAATTGTGCGCAGGGGATGCCTGCGCGATGGTAGAGAATTTTACTCGGGCTTGAGCATGAGCTGGGTCTTGGAGAGGACCTTGCCGTCTGCTGCGTGGGGCGTCCTGAGGATGGCGTCGGTAGCCTTCTCGAGCTCCCTTGCCTCGTCGGACAGCTTGGCTGCCTCTCTGAGCAGCTCGTGAGCGCTGGCGACGGTGGGGATGTACTGCTCCATTTCCTTCTGCATGAAGCAGCCCTGGAGGTCGATGTCTGCGACTTTCTCGGCGGCGACGAACGCTGCCATGGCCTTGGCCTTGGCGTACGGGTTCTTGTAGCCGGCGGCTGCGACAGCCTTGTCAGCGGAGATGACGATCTGGGGCAGAGCGGGGGTCTGGCCTGCGGCAAAGCCCTCGATGACTGCGTCGAGCTCCTTCTGGATGAGCCTGACGACGCCGGTGTTGGCGAGCACCTTGAGGACGTCTGCGTTGAACAGGACCATTTCAGTGGGGTCCAGGAACTGCCTGCGGGCGCCGATCATGGGGTCGCACTTCACGACGAAGTAGCCGAAGCCCTTTGCCTTGAGGTCGTCCTTGATCTTGAGCACGGGGGAGTCCGAGATCACTATGGTCGGGATACCGGCTTCCTTCAGCATCTCCCTGGCCTTGGTCGGGCCCGGAACGGTTGCGTTGGGGCTGATGACGATGCAGAACTGGGGCTTGAAGTCGATGATCTTCTTCATTTCCTCTGCTTCTGCCTCGCCCATCTTGGCGCCGGCGCCTACTGTCCTGACGTAGATGTCACGGTCTGCGCGCTCATCAAGCACCAGGTCGATGAACCTGGAAGTACCAATGTTACCTAACTTAACAATGCCTACTCTTACGGTCATAATAATCTTGTAAAAGATTGATGAAAAGTCGATATATAACTTTCTACTTGGAGGGGCGACGATTGTGTCGTAATCGCTATCTTTAGCAGCCAGTGTTCTTGCCCTGTCATGAAACCCGGCTTAAAAGCGCAACATTAATATACTAACACTTAACGATAGCCGGGTCTTTTATCGGCCTGCCCAAAATCGCCCCATATTATTCAGCAGGCGCCCTGTATGAAGCCGTTAGGCTTGAAAAATCTTATATAGCCATTGGTGGTATTATGAGAGTAAGGAGGTTTACAACTATGGCTGAAGCATATTTAATACCGGAAGAAAACCGGCTGATAGTATTTATAGGCTACATATTAACCTGGCTGGGTGGTGTCATCATTCTCCTGATGGGAAAGGATGACAGGGCAATGAAGTTCCACGCTTTCCAGGCGATCATACTCGGTATCATCGTCGTGGTGACCGCATGGTTCTGCGTCGGGTTCCTGGTATGGCTGTACATGATCTACGGCGGCTTCCTCGTCTACTCTGGCAAGGAGTTCCGGGCACCGATCATTGCAGACTTCATCGACAGCAGCCTGATGAAGTAAGTTCATCACCTTTTTCTTTCTTTTTCTCTCCCGCCGGCAACACGTTTTTATCATCCTTCACCTATATAGGCTTGAATTCTTATGCAGTGCAGCAGAGTGCTTGGCATCGAGGGCACCGCCTGGAGCCTCTCGGCGGCTATCGTAGGCTGGGATAAGGTGTATGCGGAGGCATCCCACCCGTACGTGCCGGAAACCGGGGGCATCCACCCTATGGCAGCCGCCCAGCATCACGCGAGCCACGTCAGCCAGATCGTCCGGCAGGTGCTGGACTCCGGCTACGACTTCGACGGCGTCGCATTCTCCCGGGGCCCCGGGCTGGGCCCGTGCCTGAGGACCGTGGCCACCGCTGCCAGGGCGCTGGCTCTGGCATACGACGTACCCCTCATGGGGGTCAACCATTGTGTGGCCCACATCGAGGTCGGCAGGTGGCAGACAGGCTGCCACGACCCGGTCGTGCTGTACGTCAGCGGCGCCAACTCTCAGGTGATCGCTTTCCGCCGGGGACGGTACAGGGTATTCGGGGAAACGCTGGACATAGGCATAGGCAACGCGCTGGACAAGTTCGGGCGCCACCTCGGCCTCCAGCATCCGGGAGGGCCGAAAATCGAGGCACTGGCCAGAGAAGGCAAAAACTACATACATCTGCCTTACGTCGTCAAGGGAATGGACCTCTCCTACTCGGGCATGATGTCTGCGGCCAAGGAAGCAGCGGCAAAGTACCTGAAGGAGGACGTATGTTTTTCCCTGCAGGAGAACGCGTTCGCCATGCTCGTGGAAGTGACCGAGAGGGCGCTGGCCCACACGGGCAAGAACGAAGTCCTGATCGGCGGGGGCGTGGGCGCAAACATGCGACTGCAGTCGATGCTGGATACCATGTGCAGGGACCGGGGGGCTAAGTTCTACGCGCCGCCCCGGAAATTCTTCGGGGACAACGGCTCTATGATCGCTTATACGGGCCTCCTGCAGCTGAAGTATGATCAGACTATACCAGTCGAGGACTCGGCCGTCAACCCGATCTATCGCACGGACGAGGTGGAGATCCCATGGCTGTAATCAGAAGGCAGGGCGCAGAAGCGGTCGTAGAGCTGCTGCCCGACAGGGTCATCAAGACCCGGGTGCCGAAATCCTACCGGATCCGGGAGCTGGACGAGCGCCTGCGCCGGGAGCGTACCCGGGCTGAGGCTAAGATCATCAGCGAGGCCCGGAGGCTGGGCATACCGACCCCTGTCGTGTATGACGTCGGCCAGTTTTCTCTGGAGATGGAACTGATACAGGGCAGGCCGCTGAAAGACGTGCTCTCGCCCGAATTGTCCCGGAAGGCCGGAGTTCTCGTGGGAAAGCTGCATCAGGGCGGCCTCATCCACGGCGACCTGACCACCTCCAACATGATCGTCACCGACAGCACGATCTACGTGATCGACTTTGGCCTCTCCTACTGGGACGGTACGCTGGAAGCCCGGGGCGTAGATGTGCATGTCTACTACCAGACCCTGGTCAGCTCCCACGAGAACCACGAAGAGCTGATGGAGGCGTTTGCCGAAGGCTACCGGTCCTCTTTCCCGGGGGCGAACGAGGTGCTCCGGCGGGTCAGGGAGATCGAGTACCGGGGCCGGTACAAGACCGAAACACCCTGAACGTGCGGATGTCCCTTTTTTGGCAACACTGTCAGGCACAAGCTATAATTCTGGCACGCGCTAACTCTTGATCATGCTGCTGGAACTGATCGGGCTGCTTGTCGGCATAGGGTTGCTGGTCAAAGGGGCTGACTGGCTGGTCGAGTCCGCCCGGGATCTGGCCTTCGCAGCAGGAATCCCCGCCTCAGTCATAGGCCTGACTCTGGTGGCCATGGGGACCTCAGTGCCGGAGTTCGTGGTCGGCATAGACTCTGCTTTATCAGGCGTCGGGCAGATCGCGGTCGGAAATGTGATCGGTGCGAACATCTCTAACCTGTGCCTGATCATCGGAGTTGCAGCTATAGTCAACAGGATCCACGTCTCGAGATCCATAGCCCGGGTCGACATGCCCTTTGCTTTTGGGGTTACTCTGCTATTCCTGCTACTCTCTCTGGACGGCACGATAGGGCTGATCGACGGCGTCATCTTCATCGGGGCAGGCATACTGTATATATACAACATTTACCGCCGGGCGGGCGGAGAGCGAAAAGTCCTGGTCGCCGACACTGATACGGTAAAAAACCTGGTCCTGCTGGCCATCGGAATCGCCTGCGTGATCCTCGGCGGGAAGGTGACCGTAGACAGCGCCGTATCGCTGGCTAACGCTTTTCAGGTTAGCCCCTTTCTGATCGCGGTGACGATCATCGCGATAGGTACGTCTATGCCGGAAATGGTCACCGCCCTCGTAGCTTCCAGGAAGGATGAGGGCGACCTTGTCATGGGGAACTGCATCGGCAGCGTCATCGTGAACACCCTGTTTATCCTCGGAGCAGCCGCCATTGTCTCGCCCCTGCCTATAGCGGGGGTGATCGACATCCTGATACTGCTCGGGATTATCGTGCTATTGCTGCCCATCCTTGTGACCCGGTCGCAGATCGGCCACCGCGAAGGTATCCTACTGGTCGTACTGTATGTTATCTTCGTCGGGTACAAGGTGATTGCCGGCGCTGTATAGGCCCGCCGGCAATCGAAAAAAGAATGTTCTGCCTATGCTTTTCTGTATGCTGCAGCAACCGCTGCCAGCCCGATTAAGGCGGCCATAATCTCGAAGCCGGGCGTCGGGGTGGGGGTCGGTGCCGTCGTGGGAGTGGCCTCCGGGGTAGCGGTAACCGCCGGTGTGACCGTAACGTTCGCGACCGGGGTTACGGTTACCTGTGCAGTGGCATTAGGAGTGGCCGTCACTGTCGGGGTCACGGTGGGCGTCGGGGTCGGTGTGACTACTGTCATCTGGAGGGGGTAATAGGTGCCGTTCTTCGCTCTGGCAAAGACTTCGACGGTGGCGTTGGTACCCTCCATCGGGGCGGATATCGTGGTCTTGAACTGGCTGTTAGCGTCAGTCTCGCCGTATAGCGGGTCTAAGGTGCCCGCGGTCGTGTGGGTGGTGATGAACCAGCCTGCGCCCACCTTGTTCATCCAGTGGTCGTACACCGTAAAGGTGATGGTCGACTTCCCGGTCTCGAGAGGTATGACTTTCTGGCTGACGTCTATGTCCACAAAGTATGGCTCCGGTACTATGACCACGTTGGCTGTATAGGTAACTTTCTCCGACACATTCACCGAGTTGGACAGGCCGGAAGCATAGTTCGGGCTCCAGGCGAAGACTGCCAGGTTGCCCTCAGGCACGTTGACGAACTGGTAGTACCCGTTGGCATCCACTGGCATGGTGAAGTTGCCGATCTGCTCGGATGTGTTCGACGCGTTCACGAGCATGACCTGGGCGTCGGTGATCGGAGCGCCTGTCGCAGAGGAAACTCTGCCCGATATGCTGGCGTTGACTGCCGGTGTCTGGGCGACTGATACTGCTGTGGCAGTAATAATCAGCAGGACCAGTGTAGTTATCAGTATGATTGCGAACGGTTTCATATGGATCAAAAATATCTAGCGTGCCGTTATCTATTAAATCTTTTTTAAGCTACGGTCTGATTCGTATTTACCTGCCATGATTCGACCAAGTGGTCCAGCTCTTCCTGTGTTAATCGCCTGTAGCTTCCTCTGTGCAGGCACTTCAGAGCCCCCGCTGCACTGGCATATCTTAGCCTGTCCTGCAGCTTCAGTCCCTGGAGGCCTGCGTGAATGAAGCCTGCGGCAAAGGCCGCACCAGCGCCTGTGCAATCGACTGGATCGACCTTGTATGCGGACAATATCCCCGTATCTGTCGTACAATAGGCGCAGCCCTGCTCTCCTGCTGTTACGATCGCTGTACCTGCTCCTGCGGCATGCAGGATGGCGGCCGCTTCCGCAGGGTCCTTCGCAAGGGTCCTGACATTGGCTATGCTCGCTATGGCGACGTCGAACCATCCCAGAAAGCTGAGGTTATCCGCCCTTGCGTTCAGCACCGAAGGCACCTTCACAGCTCGCGCCTTTTCCCCGAGCCGGGCGGAGTTTTCACCGTAGCATCCGCAGGCGTAAAGGCTGCGGGACCGGGATACCAGATCCACTGGTACGGGGATCTCGTTCAGGGGCGTGTCTTCGTGGAAGGTGATCGAGGTCCGGTCCCCCCTGCGGTCGACTGTGACGGCCGAAACGCTCGTCTTTCCCCTGGTGTCCGCATACAGATCGATGCCAGCTTCCGCTATTCTCTGGCGGAGGTAGTCGCCCATCGGGTCTTTTCCCACGGGCCCCCCTGCCAGAGCTACTTTCCATCCCAGACCGGCCAGTGTCAGGGCCACCAGCGTAGCGTCGCCGCCAGGGTAAATCTCATAATCAGTAGCACTATCCTGAATGCCCGGGGCCAGCCCTGCTACCCGGCCGGATATATCTAGCGATATAGCGCCATAGCACAGGGCATCGTATTTTACGCACATTGTCTGTAATATTACTCGTGGCAAATAATAAAGTGACCTCTGGTGTGATGCGAAAAGTTGATATCTGACCGGCACTTTTAGCCTACCTACGCTGTCCGGCATATCCGCCTGACAGCCATATATTTAGACAGGGGACAGAACGGATGGACCGGAACAGGAAGAACGTTATATTTCTGCTCGTGGCAGCGGCGCTCCTCATAGACATGATGATGTATACGCTGGTCATCCCTATATTGCCTGCATACGCTACAACTTTAGGCGCCGACGAGATGATGATCGGCGTGATCTTCGGGGCTTTCTCTATCGCGCTGCTGTTGTTCAGCATACCGTTCGGGGCACTGTCCGATCGCGTGGGACGGAGGCCGCTGCTGGTCGCAGGCATGTTTCTGCTGGCCCTGACCAACCTTGTCTTCGTGATCTCCGATAACCTGTACCTCCTCATCGTGGCCAGGGTCATCCAGGGCATATCAGGGGCGGCGACCTGGTCGGCCGGCCTTGCCCTGATAGCGGACACTTTCGACGCATCCGAGCGGGGGTCGAAGCTGGGAATGGCTATGGCAATCATGTCCGCCGGTACGCTGTCAGGCCCCGTAGTGGGCGGAATAGTCTACGACCTGCTGGGCTACAGGATGACTTTCGTCCTGCCCTCGGTGCTGACGATCCTTCTGGGCTGCATGTTCTATTTGATCCACGTCCCGCCAAAATCGCAGGGCGAAAAGGGCAGCTACGCGAAGCTGCTGAAAAAAGCCCCCGTGGTATTTGCCGTCTGCTCGATCGCCACTATCGTAGGAGCTCTGACATTCGGCCTCCTGGAGCCCTTTATGCCGCTGTACCTGTTCGAGAAGTTTTCAGCTACGCCTACCCTCATCGGGCTGGCTTTCGGAGCGATGTCCCTGCTAAACATGGTGGCCGCTCCGGTGGTGGGAAACCTGTACGACCGCTTCGGGGGAAGAGGCCTGCTGGCATCCGGCCTGGTACTCTCGGGGCTGATCATAGCTCTCACGATGCTCATGCCTTCCATGGAGCTCACCATTCTGGCCTTCGCCATAGTGGGCGTTACCATGAGCATGGCACTGACGCCTATGCTGCCGCTGTTGACCGATCTTTTCGGAGGGCCGGAGGGCAGTTCCCAGGGCTTCCTCTACGGGATTTATAACACCCTCTTCTCGATCGGGCTGACTATCGGGCCGTTCCTTGGAGGGGCACTGGTAGTGAAGTTCTCTCTGCCTATAACCATCTTTGGGCAGGCCGTCTTGCTGGCGCTGACCGGAATACTCGTATTCCTGATCATCGGGGATCGGAAAGCCAGAGCGCCGAAGGCGCCGCAGTAAGACTGGTTTTTACTCCGGCAGATCAGCGATCTGCAGGCCGCCGAAGATCAGCGACGTGCCAATGATCAGCGGCTTGCTGGTCGTATGCAACGCACTGTAGACTTTTCCGGGAAGCGGGGGGACATAAAGGAACTCGGAGTGGTCGACAACAAGGATGAGATTGTTGAAAAAATCGAAGCCGGCGATCGCTTCCCTGTACTCCGGCATCGAGGAGACCCGATTAGACATTTTTGCCGTGGTATACATGCTCGCCACCTGCGCAGGAGTCAGAGTCCTGACGCGGACGTTATCTCCGTGGAAACACTCTTCTAGTTCCCTTTTTATCGTCTTGTTTTCCGTGATGATCACCAGCGACAGTTCCAGGCCTTTCCCGGCGATCCTTCTCAGGCTATCGAGGTACTGCTCCGGCGCCATGCACAGGACGCTCTTTTTAGCGGTATCCAGCATATCCTCCAGCTTGGCTTCGATGCTCGGTGCTCCGTAGATCGACCACAATGTCTCTTGAGGCGCCTCTGCCACGAACTCACTCTCGAGGGCTTCGAGCTGCACGATCGCATCCTCGGAATGGAGAGTTTTCATACATTCGTCAGCAGTTGTGAAACACTTAACTACTATCTCGCAAGATATCTATAGCTTACAGGCTTACTATCCGTTGTTAACCGCTTAACAACTGCATGCGGGGTGGAATACTTGCTGTCGAAAAGTGCTACGTTGCCCGAAGGCATCGCTGAATGCGTCGCCGAACTACAAAACGGTCCCATACACTACTATCGAGCTGGTGAGACTGGCCGGCCTATCGTTCTGCTCCACGGCGGCGGCACTGACACGGCCTGGCTTTCCTGGAAGAAGGCCATTCCGGCACTGGCCCCGGACTACAGGGTTTACGCCCCTGACTGGCCGGGCCACGGGGGAAGCAAGCAGTACCGCGGCAAGGCTACCCAGGAAATGCTCGAAGGCTGCCTGCTACAGCTGCTGGATGCATGGGGCCTGCAAAAGGCGACGCTGGTCGGCCTTTCTATGGGGGCGAGCGTAGCGGCCGGTTTTACCATCGGGCACCCGGAGCGGGTGGCCAGGCTGGTGCTCACGGACAGCGGGGGGCTGACAGAGCGGGTACAATGGCATCTCCTCAGCTATCTCCTGCTGAAAACGCCCCTGTTTCCCCAGCTTACTTCCATGCTGATGCTCAACCGCCCCTCCATTCGCTACAGCCTGGAAAAGCAGTTCTTCAAGAGCCGGGTTCCGGACCTCGACGAGATCGTGGGGGAGGTATACCAGGAGCTCAAAGCTAAAAAATCGATTTACAGCGACTGGCAGCTCGATGAAATCGGCCCCAGGCGGCTCAAGACCTTCCACCTGCCGGAACTCGGCCGGATTCGCTGTCCGACGCTGGTCGTCAACGGTTCTCTGGACCATCTTGTTCCCGTCGAAGCGGCAAAGCTGGCCGCTGAAAAGATCCCGAAGGCAAAGTTCGAGGTAATCGCCGGGTGCGGCCACTGGCCTAACCGGGAGAAGCCCGACGAGTTCAACCGGATCCTGCAGGCCTTTCTGAAAGAGACAGATGCTGATCTGCCTCCCGCGTAATCGCGGGTGCCTGCCAGCCTGACGAGCGCATGGGTATAAAAATTCTGTGCTGCAATGGTATCCACTGCTACCAGAGATGTATATCGATCGTAATCTTTTTATACTACGTGTTCAGGTCTCCCCAGAAGCCTTTTATAGCACCGTCTCGGAATGAATCGTTTGCAGACATGATCTGGCGTAAGCGGGCCGCATCGGCCTCGTATGCTGACCATGCCGTCGAGGAATTATCCGGGGAATGTCCGGAGGGGCTACACATGGAACCAATCATCAAGACGGTAAACCTGACGAAATCGTACGGCAAGAGCCGCGGGATCGAAGATGTCAACCTCAGCGTGAACCGGGGCGATATCTTCGGCTTCCTCGGTCCCAACGGGGCTGGCAAGTCGACGACGATCCGCACGCTGCTGGACTTCATCCGGCCCACGAGCGGCAGCGCCAGCATCTTCGGCCTGGACTGCCAGAAGGACAGTGTACAGATCAAGAAGCGGATCGGCTATATCCCCGGTGATTTCGGACTGTATGGTAACATGTCCGGGTGGAAGTTCCTCGAGTACTTCGGCAAGGTCCGCGGCGGATACGACGCAGAAGATGCCAGAGCTTATGCGGCCCGGCTGGACATCAGGCTCGACCGGAAGATGAAGGAGTACTCCAGAGGCATGCGCCAGAAAGTCGCCATCATCCAGGCGTTCATGAATAATCCTGATCTGATCATCATGGACGAGCCGACCAACGGCCTGGACCCTCTCGTGCAGCAGACGTTCATGGACATGATCCGCGAGAAGGCAGCCGAAGGCACGACTATCTTCATGTCCTCCCACGTGCTCTCCGACGTGGAGAAGGTCTGCAACAGGGTTGCCATCATCAAGGGCGGCAGGATCGCCACCGAGGAGAAAGTCGAAGACCTGAGGAAGAAGGCGGGCAACGTCGTCCGGGTGAAGTTCGCGGAAGAGGTCGATCCCGCAGCTTTCGCGATGCCGGGGGTCAGCCCTGTGCGGCAGAATGGTTATCTAAAGATGACCGTCACTGACAACATGGAAAGCGTGCTCGGAGAGATCTCCCGGCACAAGGTGGCGGACATCAGCATCCACCAGATGACGCTGGAAGAGATATTCATGCATTACTATGAGGGAGGTAAGTAAGATGACGCTCGAAGTGTTCAGACAGGCGATCAAGGACAAGTACAAGGGGGCAATAGTTGCCTCAGCGCTCCTTTTCCTCTTCGTCTTCTGGATGGCATCTTTCTACCCGGCGCTGAAAGACTCGATGGCGATGTACGATCAGCTACTGGAGAACCCGACCTTCAAGGCCATGCTCGGCAGTGAGATCGTAAGCATGGGGACGTTCTCCGGGTTTATGGCTGTAGAGTTGTTCAGCTACATCGGCCTGGTCGTCGGAGCTTACGCAGCGTTCCTTGCCGCTTCTTTCCTCGCAGGGGAGATCGAGCAAAAGTCCAGCGAGCTGATGCTGTCGCTGCCGGTCAGCAGAGAAAACATCGTGCTGTCCCGGTTCGCGGTAATTGTGCCAGTATCTATCCTCGTCTCCGCGGCCATGCTGCTGGCCGTCTATACAGGCGCGGTCTTCATCGGGGAGCCGGTGGATCTCGTGTGGTTCGCCTACGCCATGCTGTTCACAGGCGTATTCATGCTGGCGGTGGGCGCAGGCGCGTTGCTCCTGTCAGCCTTGATGAGCGACGGTAAAAAGGCGGCGTTCTCGGCGATCGGCGTCCTGCTGGTCATGTTCCTCGTGGAGAATGTCGGCTCCATGATTACCAGCATCGACTGGGCGAGAAAGCTGTCCCTGTACCACTACGCTAAAGTTACCAACATCGTGATCAACCACGACGTGAACTGGGGCAACCTGGGCATCCTGCTGGCCGCCGCGGTAGTATTCCTCGCACTGGCCGTCATCGCCTTCAAGCGCAGGGATATCAACGTCACTTAATGGCCTGCATTGCAGGCCCTTGATATTTTCATGCAAATGAAAATTACTTTCACAATGCTACCATGCAAAAACCATATAGTTTAAGAACTGATATTCTCACTTCCAGGTGAGAGGACAGTATGGCCGCAAGCGTGATTTCCAGTGTCGCCCGGTGGAAGGAATTCCTGACCCGGTATTACAAGAATCAGATTCAGCAGCTGGCTGTGTCTGACGTCAAGAACAAAGCGCTCGCCATCGAGTTTCCGAACATCACCAAATTCGACGTCAGGCTTGCCGAGGAGCTGCTGAACAACCCGGACCTGGTGCTCTCTCACGCAGAAGACGCGCTGACGCTGGTGGACCTGCCTGTCAAGACGCAGGTATCTGCCAAGATCCGGGTCATCAAAGTCCCGAGAAAGACGCAGGTCCGTGAACTGCGGAGCAGCGACGTCAACAAGCTCGTCTCGCTGGAGGGCACGGTGAGGAAGATCACCGACGTCCGCCCCCGGATTCTCGAGGCTGCCTTCGAGTGCGCCAGGTGTAAGAACATCATCTACATACCCCAGGAGGGGTCAGGCAAGTTCATCGAGCCTTCCTACTGCCAGTGCAACGAGGAGAAGAAAGGCATTTTCAGGCTGATGTACAAGGAGTCACGGTTCGAGGACTACCAGCGGATCAAGATCCAGGAGTCGCCTGAGAACCTCAAGGGCGGCGAGCAGCCTCAGACGCTGGACATCAACGTGAGCGACGACCTGGCAGGCATCGTGACTCCCGGCGAGTTCATCACCGTCACGGGCATCCTGCGCTCGGCGCAGCGTGTCAACAAGGATGGCAAGACGGCTTATTTCGACATTTACCTGGACGGCGTCGCTGTCGAGCTGGAGGAGCAGGAGTTCGACGAGGTGGAGATCAGCCTCGAGGACGAGGAAGAGATCCTGCGCATGTCGAGGGATCCGGAGATTTACCAGAAGGTGATTGGCTCCATCGCTCCGTCCATCTACGGCTACGACGAGGTCAAAGAGGCTGTCGCCCATCAGCTCTTCTCCGGGGTAGTCAAGGAGCTACCTGACGGCAGCCGCATCAGGGGCGACATTCACGTGCTGCTGGTCGGCGACCCCGGTATCGCCAAATCACAGATCCTGCGGTACGTGGTCAAGCTGGCCCCGAGAGGCGTCTACGCGTCGGGCAAGAGCGCGTCATCCGCCGGTCTTACTGCAGCGGCAGTAAAGGACGAGTTCGACGGCCAGTGGACGCTGGAGGCCGGTGCGCTGGTGCTGGCAGACAAGGGTATCGCAGCCATCGACGAAATGGACAAGATGAAAAATGAGGACCGATCGTCGCTGCATGAGGGCATGGAACAGCAGAGCTATCATCCTTTGACAGAAATTCTGCTGGCTGATGGGAGAAAAATTAGAATAGGAGACTTGTTCGATCAGACCTATGCAAAGGCTGACGAGATCATTGAAGGCATCGACTGCGAAATAGTGCCGTGCGAAGGTGTTTCTGTCCTAAGCACTGACATGAATCATATTACGGAGCAGCGTGTTGATCGTGTTAGCAGGCATAAAGCCCCAGATCATTTCATAAAAATCCGGTATTCAAATGACCGAGAGATAATTGTTACACCAGAACACCCTGTCTTTATTGTTAAAGACGGAATATCCTGTATCCCTGCTTCTGCTGTAACTATTGGTGATCCAGTACCGGCTCCGGTTGAAGAGCAAACAGGCTCGAAAATATGCTCATTGTATGTGACTGCTGTGGAAGTCATACCCAATGAGGGCCAGTACCGGACAGATTATGTATATGATGTCACCGTCGAGCCTTACCATTGCTTCGTCTCGCAAGGTGTTATCCTGCATAACAGCATCAGTATAGCCAAGGCGGGCATTCTGGCGACTCTAAAATGCCGTTGCGCCATCCTGGGTGCCGCAAATCCTAAGCTGGGCCGTTTCGACCCCTACGAGAGCATTCCTGACCAGATCAACATGCCCCCGTCGCTGATGAGCCGTTTCGACCTGATCTTCATTTTACAGGACAAGCCCGAGGAAAAGAGGGATACGAACATCGCCGGGCACATCCTGAAGTCTCACTTTGCGGGCGAACTGCACGAGCACAGGAAGAACAATCCGGCCAGCCATGTTACTGATGACATGGTCAGGACCGCCATGTCGACTATCAAGCCTCAGATCGACCCAAAGCTGTTCAGGAAATACGTCGCATATGCCAAGCGCAAGGTCTTCCCTATCATGACCGAAGACGCAAAGGCGCAGATCATCAACTTCTACCTCGGCCTGCGTAAGCAGGGCGAAGGTGACAACGCTCCCATCCCGGTCACAGCCCGTCAGCTCGAAGGCCTGGTAAGGCTTGCGGAGGCGAGCGCCCGCATGCGCCTCAGCGACAAGGTGACGGCCGACGACGTGGCCCGCACTATCCGCATCACTATGACCAGCCTGAAGCAGGTGGGCATGGATACTGAGACCGGCAGGCTGGACATCGACGTGCTGCAGGTGGGCGTCGCCAAGTCCCAGCGGGACCGGATCAAGAACCTGAAGCACCTCATCGAAGACCTGTCCAGGGAGTACGAGGGATCGGTGCCAGTTGACGTGCTCATTGACCGGGCGGTCGAAAGTGGCATGCCAAAAGATAAAGTAGAAAAAGAGCTTAAAAAATTGAGGGAGATCGGGGAAATTTTCGAGCCGAAGTCAGGCCATCTCAGCCTGTCGTAAGAGGAGGATAATGAGTATGGACTACGATTCACTTCTGAACCGGGGCAAAGCAGAACTGCCGAAGAGCGTCAAAAGCAAAGCCCGCTTTGAGGTGCCTGCCGCCCGGGTACGCCTCGAAGGCAAGAAGACCGTCATCGAGAACTTCGGCGACATATGCGACCGTCTTAATCGGGACCCTGATACTGTGGCGAAGTACCTGCTGCGGGAAATCGGCACGGCCGGCACCCGCACGGATGGCAGGATCACACTTACAGGCGTCTTTTCTTCGGAGCAGATCGACGCCGCTGTGCACCAGTTCGTAGACGCTTACGTTATGTGCAATGTGTGTCACCTCCCCGATACCCGGATGGTCAAGGAGAAACGTACCACTACTCTCGTATGCGAGGCTTGTGGTGCGAGATACCCTGTAAAAACGATCAGATAGGTGTGGTTTGACTGTGTACCTGAAAGTCTACCGGATAGACAACGAAGTGATGGTGGCCGTCTGCGACGAGAAATACCTTGGAAAGGAGTTCTCTGACGGGGATGCCCAGCTAATAGTGGCAGAAAAGTTTTACGGGCGGGAGCCTGCCTGCTGTGAGGAAGTAGTCGACGCCCTGAAGGAAGCCACGATAGCGAACCTGGTCGGAGAAGAGAGCGTGGCCTGTGCCGTCAGCGCCGGCATCATCGATTCAAATTGCGTGATGTACATAGCCGACATTCCACACGCCCAGCTGGTATGCATGCCCTAAAACTGGTATATACATAAATTTAAATATATAATAATACAATATACAGTAATAGTTGGGCAAGATACTGTAGCTGTACATGTGATTGCCTAATAATACTAAAACATATATATAATATGAAAGTAATTATATATCAGTAAGTACACATTCAGAAAACGGTTGGCCCGGCATATGGTTGTCATATGATGCTGGCAATCGAAAAACACAGGCGGTGCTTCGGAAAATGGAGATAGACAGACTGAACAAACGTATATTGCAGTTGCTTCAGCGTGACGGCAGGATCACGTACAAAGACATTACCAAAGAAATGGACCGGGCAGAGTCGACTGTACGTGAGCGCATCAGCTTCATGGAAGAGCAGGGGATCATCGAAGGGTATACTGCGATCATCAACAAACCTCGTGTAGGTCTCAATTGCAGCGCTATCGTCTATGCCCGAGTGCAGCCGACGCAGTTCGACGAGATCGCCAACAAGCTGAAACTGGTTAACGGCGTCCTCCAGATTTACCACACCAGCGGCGAAAAGAACCTGTCATTCTTCATCACAGCCACCGATTACGATGAGCTGAATAAAATTATCAAGAATAAGATCACACCGCTGGGCATCAACGACATGGATATATCGATCATCATGAAGGCCATCAGGGAGATCGCCGAGGTCAACATCCTGAGCGTCGATGAGAAAGAGGCCATCGTGCAGGCCCGTAACAAGAGAGAGATGATGCCCGCCCCGGCCCAGCTTAAATCCAGCGGGATGAGAGTCGGCGAGGCGCTGGGCGTTATGTATGGGCATTATAAATAAGCCATAATTTACTATTTTTAGTATTTTTAGTAATTTTCTTATTTATTTCTAACAGTACACTATCAACAAGAGCCTATGCTGGGCTGGGCGTTCTTTGGTTGCTCGTGTGCGATGAGACAGCAAGACGAACGCTGCGCTGTGCAAAACCTCACAGATTTCACAGATTGAAACTGATTCCACAGATTTCTATGGATAGCACAGATTACGATTGATTCCACAGATAACTAAAAATATTCTGATCGATTGTCTTATGATTGCCATCGGTGATCGATTATTATTATTAGAGTATTCCATCTGTGCTATCGTGTAGTAATCTGTGGATCCAGCAGAGAAATCTGTGGAATCAGTCAGAATCTGTGGCATCTGTGAGGTTTAGCACAGCGCAGCGTTCGAATTGCTATCTCGGGAGAGCCTGTACATTCAGGTGAGGTACATCGCAGCGTCCGTGTACGCTCATAATCTCATGAGCAATGTCTCAGAAACGTCCAAAAAGTTTCCGGAATTACTCTAAAAGTGCTAATAACTACTACCTGTTTATTCTCTGTCATAGGTCGATGATCATCCCATCATAGCCCAGTGGATAAGTCCTGGCTGCCTCCTCGTGGGGCGGGAACAGGTGGGCAATATGGGTTAACAGGGTCGTTTTTGCCCGTGTTTCCATGGCCAGGTTCATCGCATCGGCAGCGTTCATATGCTTATCGATGTTGATGTGCGGCGGGACGATGGCGTCGGCGATCAGCAGGTCGGGGTCCATCATTATGGCCATGCTTTCGGATGGTATCTGTCTGTTGGTATCGCCTGTATATACGAGGGTTTTTCCGTTATGCCTGATGCGCATTCCTGTCGCCATCCGGATAGGGGGATGTGTAACCTCGAACAGTGTGAACTCCAGTTCGCCGATCATAAACGGCCTGTAAAGCTCGCAATCGTGGCGATCGAAGGACATAAAATGGAACTCTCCGAGGACGTAGTCGAGCACCTGTTTCTCTCCATACACTGGCATGTTGCTCTTCACTCTCCAGAAGTCTCCGAAGCCGCCGGTGTGGTCCCGGTGCTGGTGGGACCAGACGACAGCGTCGATGCGCTCGATGTCATTATCCAGCAACTGCGACCGGAGGTCCGGGCCAGTTTCGATCATGACGTTCAGCTTGCCGTCGGTGACAAGTATCCCTGGCCTGTACCGCCTGCTTTTGCCGCCTTTTTTCGCATCCAGGCATGCCGGGCACTTACAGCCAATCTTGGGGGTGCCTACTGCGTCGCCAGTGCCCAGGAGAGTGATACGCATGGACTACCAGTTGGCTGTGAAATAAAATAAAGTTTCTTGCGAGCCGGAAAAGTGATGCGCCGAAAATAAGGCTTCGGGGAACTTGCCCAAAAAGTTCCCCGTCAGTCATACTCTTTCATTAACTGCTCTGGCCGTCGTTCAATCTCAGGTTGATCCGTTCCTCGAACTGCCTGACTGCCCGGACCATGTCTTCCTGGGTGAGTGTGGTCCTGTCTTCGGTGAGCGCGTTGAGCACTGCTTCTCTGACAACGAGGCGCAGATCTGAGCCGGAGTAGTTCTCCGTCATGGCGGCAAGCTCTTCCGTGTTGAACTTGCCATCGATGGGCTCCAGCACCATCTTGAAGATCTGTTCCCTCATCTCCACGTCGGGCAGCGGGAACATGACGATCTCGTCGAACCTTCTCCACGCGGCGCTGTCCAGTAATTTCGGATGGTTGGTGGCACCGATCAGGAGCACGCCGTCGTTGACCAGGCTGATGTCGTCAATGCACTTCAGCAGGGTGTTTACCGCTCTCTTGAGGGCTGCATGCTCGTCGGACGTCCTGGTCTTGGCGACGAAGTCGAACTCGTCGATGAAGAGGATACAGGGGCTCATCTTCTTGGCGAGCTCGAACACCTTATCGATGTTCTTGGACGTTTCGCCGAGGTACTGCGAGGTGATCATGGAAAGTTTTACCTCGAGGAAAGGCAGGCCCAGTCTCGCGGACATGGCCCTCGCCGTTGACGTCTTGCCGGTTCCCGGGGGCCCTACGAACAGCAGCTTGCCAATCTCTCTTAAACCGATCTTCCGCAGGTAGTCGCGGTACTGGATGGCCTTCACGATTTTCTCTACTTCAGCCTCCTGCTCGGGGGTAAGCACGATGTCGTCAATCTTTTGGTTGACGTCCTCCGGGGCGAATACGTGGACAAGCTTCAGCATGTCGACGCCTTCTTCCCCTCCTTCGGTGGCCACGTTCTTGCTCAGCGCCTCGACCCAGGCCCTGTCGGATTCCTTCGGGGGATTCCTGGACTTGACCTCCTTATAGTCGACGTGGAAGGTGCCGTAGTTCTGGTAATAGTAAGCCAGGACAGGGTTATTGTTAATCCGGTCTTTCACGTCTTTCTTCGCAAACCACTTGGTGCCGAGGTCCAGCACCGTGAGTGTGAAAATCGAGCCGAACTCGTCGAAGTTGACGAAGGGCAGCGAAGACATGATTTCATGGGCGTCGTCGAAGTTCAGGATCGCCTTGATGTCCGAATCGACAACCTTGATCGGCCGGGGCACATTATTGTTCTTGGCGTCCCAGTAGTGCTTGCGAATACGGGGCGGCAGATCGTCCTCTGTCAGCGCACCCGAGTTATTGTATATCTCGGCGGTGAGCAGCAGCTCGAGGACATCCAGCACCGATTTTTCGTTAATATTTGCCATCGTTATTACTCCAGTCCTGCGTTGTAAACTTTAATTAAGGTGAACTTAATACATACATGTTTCGATGCTTAAATATTTTACAGTTAGCGCGGAAGGATTCTCGCAAGCCCGGAAGGCCTGCGAGCCATTCGGAAACTTTAAAGCAGCCCCATGATTCCTACGATCATCTGAGTCATGATGTCGCCGTACGCCAGCGCTACAACGACTCCTAAGGTGATCGGTATGAGCAGCGGTATCTTGGGCGTAACCCAGAGCGTATCCTCTATCTTGCCCTCTTTTCTCCACTTCTTCAGCTGGCCGTAGAGCTCGTCGTCCAGCTCAGGGTACCTGAACATGGACATGTGCCTGACGACTTTGCCATCTTCCTCTTCGTAGTTATGCATCAGCCTGACGTGCTTATCCTTCAGGTCCTTCAGGCTCATCTTGTACCCGAAGAACGCTGTAATAAAGTTAGATTTCAGTTCCCTGAAAGGCAACTTGTACGCGTTGTAGAGGAAGATCGACAGGGGCAGGACGATGTTCAGGATGAGGGCGTTACCAAAGACTGCAAGTGTAAAGATGGGCGTGACCGGATCTTTGACCAGCGGCAGCGAAACGCCCAGGATGTCCATGACCGGGTAGTACGGGAACAGCACCGACATAGCCAGCAGTGCATTGGCATCGGCTCCTCCGAAGGCACCTTTCAGTACGTTGTTGAACAGGTAGTAGATGAAGTTCACCAGCAGGTAGATTAAACAGAAGCTCAGGGCGAAGAAGAACAGCACGTTGTACCGCACTTCGTACGAGGATGTAAAGATCTCCGTCAGTAGCAGGATAACCCCGGCAGCGGTCATTACTTCCCAGAGTATGGGCGGCGCCCGCCTGGACTTCCAGTCTGTGATACAGGAGTATCCCATTATTGCCAGACACATCACAATACGTAGCCAGTTGATTGCATCCGGCTGGACAGTTAACATACGCTATTAGAATTAGCAATATGATATAAATGCTTTATTAGACAAAATAGTAAGTAAGGGTGGTCCCCTTACTCTTTATAGTTAAGCGTGTACTCTGAGATCCTGAAAGCCCCGATGGCCGGCGCCAGGTCTGGCCTTTCGCTCGAGATGACCGTGACCTTCTGCTCCAGCTCGTCGCAGAGCATCTGCTGGATTCTCTCCCTGAGGCCAGGGATACATGCCATGCCGCCGGTTAAGATAATCGGCTCTGTCAGGACCCTCTTGTAGGTCTGGTAGTGGTCCTGGGCCAGCTGCGGGAAGAAGTTCTCCATAATGGCCTCGATTACGTTGTTGACGTATTCTTCCACGGGCTTCATGATGCTCTTCTCGATCTTGAAGCCGTACTGGCCTCTGTCGTGGATGTGGACGGAGTCGTAGACAGGCTTGTAGTCGATGAAGTTGGCGAACTCTTCCTTGTATTTGCGGGCGGTATTGAGGTCGATGTTGACGATGCCCTGAGTCTCGTTCTGCACGCCCAGGCGAATCTTCCTGTCGACCAGGTTGCCGCTGATGGTGCCGAGCGTGACTGTGTGGACCGGCTCGCCGTTCCTGAACGCGCTGATCTCCAGGGTAGTGGAGCCCATGTTGACGCTCATGAAAGTCTTCTTGATGGCTTCCAGGCCCTCGAAGGCGGGGATTGCGCCGCAGAAGGCTTCGGACCACGCCTGTCTGCCGGTCCTGCCGATGGACATTCCAGAGATGATCTCTTTCAGGTTCTTGCGGCCCCTTTCGTTCTCGACTGCGGGGTGTGCGAGTGTTACATAGCTGTTCTCAGGGATGTTGTACCGGTACACGAGGTACTCGATGAACTGGGCGGCGAGCTTGACGCTGTCGTCGTCCTGGGGCAGCCCTGCCCTGAACATGAAGTAGACTGAATCGGCGTACTCTTCGGCAGCCTCGTCTCCGAATTTGGTGGCGAGCTTGCCGGTGAATAAGTCCCGATAGCGGGCGACGCAGGTGAGCGTGCGGACGATATCGAGGCTGCCCTCGTAGTTGGGCATGACCAGCACAGTGCGGGTCGAGCCTATCTTCAGGCCTATGGGCACTGCCTCATTGGATCTCTTCTTGACATATCCAGTATCGACAAAACCGGCGCCGGCTAATTCCATGCCTCCGCTGCCGTCTGTGAACATTTTGCTATCGTGAGCATTCATTTCATCCATTTATATCCACCCTTTAATCTTCCCCGTCCAGCCTCCATACGACTACGGACGACTCTCTGTCATCGGACGAGGAATCGTGTGACTTATAGTAGTACAATCCCTTGATTTTCTCGATGTCATCGTTGATGACGAGCTCTTTGGTGATCATGGTGAGCGTGTTCGGGGGAATCTCCAGATCGTTGCTCATCTGGATAAAGGAGACTCCGTCCGGGTGCTCCCGAATATACTTGATGACAAGTTCCTTATCCTTTATGCTTGCGGAAGGCGGCTGGTCTCTGCCTATGGGCATGGACCTGGGTAAGCGTATCCGCCCGTCAGGCTCAGACGTGATCGGAGCCCTGGGTTCGTATGCGGGCGCTCTGGCTTCCCTGTCTTCGTATGCAGGAGCTCTCGGAGCTGGCTCATCATCATATGCAGCCGGCGGTATTACAGACGGGCCTCTGTTGGCGTACGAGGACGGTATCCTCTCTACGGCCGGCCTGTCCTGCTTTTTGTAGATCTCGCGGGCGCTGACCATGCTCGGAACTTCCTCTTCTTCACCGCGATACTCCGGAAGGCGGGGCTGCTCTGCCCTTGCGTTGAAAGCCTTCTCCTGGCTCTTCTTGCTGTCCAGTTTTGCTCTGGACGCTTCCCGGGCCTGTGCCATCCTGGCCTGCTCGGCTTTGCGAGCCTCGGCCCTCTGGGCCCTGTTAGCCTTCTTCGTCTGACTGGAGGCCTTGTAGTTGTTGAGCGATTTGCCCAGCGCGCCCTGGATCGGGGCGATGATGCCGCCGAATATTCCCAGGATCCACTGGCGTTTGGTGAACAGCAGGGCCAGTATTGCCACTACTACGAGGATGAGAATAACTACGGCTGCTGCAACTGGCACCCATGCGGGAACGACAGACTTGGTCATGCCCACAAAGACGTCCTGCGTGGGCGTATTCTCAACTATGTTGACAGGTGTTTCCCAGTCATCGTAGCCCGGTGCAGTAATCTTGATCTTGTGACTCCCGGGTTCTATGTAAGCAGTATATGGTAATGTGACTGGCTTGCCCTCAGAGTCTGTGATCAACTTGTCATCTACATACAGCTTGATTCCGGTGATCTCCGGGTTAATCGTGTTTATCTTTACCCAGCCCTGGGTTGAGTATGGTATGGTGAAGTTGACGACCGGGTTCCGGGCTCTATGGTCTGCGCTCGGGTCCTGGGTGACGAAATTGGGGTTATATAGCGTGATCTTTTTGCTATCACCGTATACCTGGCCGTTCTTGTCCGTATACATAGTGGTGATATTGAATCCCTTGGAGCCGTATACGATGCCATTGTCCGGCGCATCTGCGGTAACCTGGACTCCGTAGAACTGGTAGAAGCCGTTCTGGTCAGTCCTGGCTTCTCCTACCTTCAGATAGCCGCTCATGCCATCGTCCGTGGACTGGTAAAGCGTTACTACCTGGTCAGGTATGGGCTTGCCGTCTTTATAGGTGACGTAGCCGCTCAAGATATTCAGCTGTTCCTGAGTCGGCATCTCTGGCGGCTGGGGGTTCTGCGCTGCTGCAGACATTGGTATTAATACAGTAGTCGAAAGACTGTCGAGATAATTAGTGGCACCAATCACGTCAACATCCAGAATCTTGCTGGACTGGAAGATCATGCCGTTTTCCATGTACTGGCCCCACACCTTGTAGTGGCCGACCGGTAGGCGCATGAGGAACGTGCCTCTGTTTTTAGAGTTGTCCGTGAAGGTGTAGAATTTCTGATCGCCGGAAGATGCGTAGACAACACCATTACCTAAAGGCCTCTGGCTGGATCCGTCCTGCTGCATAACACCCCAGATAAATCCGTATTCAGGGGGAGGATACTTTTCCAGAGTCGTATCTCTGATATCGAACTTGACGATGCCAGTATCGGTCGGGTACCACAGTGTGTTTACCACGCTTGTCTCGTAAGTGGTCCCGCTGTCCTTGAATTCTACCTTTACCTTACAGCCCGGGCTGTTAGCCACCACGTTACTGAAGCCGAAGGCTCCGCTTTCATCTGAAACGGTCCTGCCGATCTCCTGATAAATGCCATCGTACAGGATTACAGTCGCACCCTGTACAGGCTTTCCGTGTCTGTCCACAACCTGTCCCAGCGCAGTGAACGGCAGGCTTGCCGCATATACGTTAGGGGCAGCGATGAGTTGTAAAACGAAGAAACTGATTAATAAGAGGGCAAGTACCTTTTTCATCCTTCGACCTTCCGACCTTCTGAATTAAGCTTTTACATCTACAAATATTTTATCGTATAACCGGTTATATCCACGGTGTTTTCGATACGAGGCATTATTACGGCTTTTTTAGCCTGGAAATGCCCTGTAGAGCGACGAGCATTTGCATGTTTTTCAGCATGTTATTTATAGCTTTACTCGCTCGAACAGCCGGGCATCCTTGCGCCAGGGACGTTTAAACGCCGTTTGCAGGCGCTTTTATGCCTCCTTTTCCTATCCGCACGTATGTAGCCGGTAGCTTATCGAATAGCTACTATTAGCAGCGAGTATATAAATGCTATCCTATTATCCGTCAACCATCCCCCAGCACAATATATATTATGTATAAAGGATCTCAGCCCGCAGTACCTGTTTTCATCTTTCGAAAGTGTGGTGGCATACGCCACTTTCTAATGTCATCCCGATGACAAAGCCTAATATATTTTGCAGCATATAAAGTTTCAAGAGCGGGAGATCTTACCATGCTGAAAGAAGCTATCCTGTGGGAACAGGCGGGGGATAACAAGCTGAGGTGCAACGTATGCTCATACCGGTGCCTGATCCCGCCTGGCCGGTCCGGCAACTGCCGGACCCGCAAGAACATAGACGGCAAGATCTTCAGCCTGATTTACGGCACTGTCACCTCGGTGGCCAGTGACCCCATCGAAAAGAAGCCTCTTTATCACTTTTACCCAGGCAGCTACTCCTACTCCATGGGGTCTGTCGGCTGCAGCTTTCATTGCGAGCACTGCCAGAACTGGACCATCTCCCAGGCCGACATAGAGCGCGTATACACGAGCGACATCTCACCGGAGCAGGCCATCGAGAACGCGGCCAGAGATCGGTGTAAGACCATCTCCTGGACTTATAACGAGCCCTCCATCTGGGTGGAATTCACTCGTGACTGCGCTGAGATCGCCCACAGCCGGGACATCAAAACCGTCTACGTAACTAACGGCTACGCTACTGAGGAGCACATGGACGTCATGAAAGGCCTGCTCGACGCCTACCGGGTTGACATCAAAGCCTTTACCGAGGACTTCTACCGGAAAACCTGCAAGGCCAGGCTGGCCCCGGTACTTGAGTCCTCAGTCATAGCCAGAGAAGCAGGCATGCATGTCGAAGTCGTCACACTCCTCATCCCCGGCCTGAACGACAGCCCCGAAGAGGTCAGGAGCCTCTCGAAATGGGTCAACGATAAGCTCGGGCCGGATACGCCCGTTCATTTCACCCGCTTCCACCCCATGTACCACATGGACGACGTCAGGCCGACACCGCTGCAAACACTGGAGCAGGCCCACGACATCGCAAAAGCCGAAGGCCTCAAGTATGTCTACCTCGGCAACACTCCGGGGCATAAGTACGAAAGCACCTGGTGCCCCGCCTGCGGCGAACTTTTGATCGAGCGCTATGGGTTCCACATCATACGGTACTCCATACCAGCGGATAAAAAGTGCCCGGCCTGCGGGGAAAAGATTCCTATCGTCGGTGAGTACGGGCGCTAACACAACTGCGATTATTCACTACGGAGGCTTACAGAGAAACGGTTTACCACGGAGGCACAGAGGCTCACAGAGTTACACAGAGATTTACTCAATATTGGTCATCGGTATATCCTTATATCAAAAATCTCTGTGCGTCTCTGTGTTTCTCTGTGCCTCTGTGGTTACTAGCTCTCTGTGGTGAATAATCGTGTTTGTGTTCGGTGTTCGCTGCGGTTAATCAGTACTTTCCAGCAATGAACTCTTCCGCGAACGCCGGTATCTGTTCGAGCCAGTAGTCGACTGCATACTCTATTTTCTTCTCATCCGCCTGGCCGTGGATGGTCACAGCCTTGATCTGGGGCTCGTTCAGCGGGGCGCCGATTTTGCTGACGAGGTAGACGTAGGCGTCTTCTGCCCCGAGCTTGACTATGTCTTCCGCTGCCTTGATCGCTATCATATTGTAGATCTTTCCGACGTGGTTGACGGGGTTCTTGCCGGCATGGGCTTCGAGGGTCATGGGCCGGCCGGGGGTGATCAGGCCGTTTGCGCGGTTGCCCCTGCCTGTTTCGCCGTCGTCGCCCATTTCGGCGGAGGTGCCGGTGACGGTGAGGTAGATGTTGTCTCCGTGGTCGGCGGCGTTGACTGCGACGGCAGAGTCGATCCACCGGGCGGAGATGTGTGCGATAGCCCTGGCGGCGATGCTGGCCTTGATGTCTTCGTAGGCATCCATACTTCCGGCGTACCTGGATACGATGGCGTCTGCTATAGTGAATTGTGCCCGTTCGCCTTTGCGGATGCCCATGACTTTCACGTCGTCCCCGGAGCCCCGGGTTTCTCTTGCTATCCGCTCTATCTCAAAGACGTCCTGCTCCAGGTGGCTCAGCGGCGCAAACCCTACGCCCATGGACGTGTCGTTAGCTCCCGCCTTCTTTACCAGGCTCCTCAGCTCGGTCGACCCGCTGCCCAGCCGGGGCTCTATGGTAAAGTATCCCTCGATGTGCCTGATGGTATCTTCAAGGTACTCTGCGGTTGCTCTGGTAGCGATATCGTATACAGGTATCCTCGCTCCTTCAAACTCGTCCGTAGCCCTTCCTCCGAGGACGATACTCAGCGGGCGGATGATCTCCCCTCCCCCGAGCACCGGCTTCGACCTGCCGCCGATCAGCAGCACCTTGTCCACATTATGGTGCAGGATCGTGCCGAAGTGATCTAGGTAATACTTCGACAGGGCTCTGGATATGGCGTCCGAGATGCCGTCGCAGATCGTATCCGGGTGGCCGAGCCCCTTACGCTCGACGATCTCAAAGGGCTCTTTACTATACGGTGCGGGAGCGTGCCTGATGATCATGAACAATGCCTCAATTATTATTTGACTAATGTATATAAAATAGGTTCTGGTGAACTGTCGATCGGGCCGAAAAGAGTTGTTTATTCTTTCGCTACCGGCACCAGCAGCTTCACTGCCCCGAACGGATCGCCTTCCGGCACGTTCGACTCCATCCACTGGGTCAGAGTCTGCTTCTTTAGTTTCGCCTTCTGCTGGATCTGCTTCTTGATCGATTCCACGTCGCCGTGGGTGAGCCCGAAGTAGTCGCAGAACGCCGGGGTGGTGGTGATCTTGAAGGAACGGCCTTCTTTGGTCTTCTCTATCAGGCCCCTGTCCAGCAGCACGGCTACATGGTCGTAGACGGACTGGCCTCTGATGTTGACGAGCTCGTTCTGGAAAATGGGCTGGTAATAAGCTATGATAGATAATGTCCGCAGCACGCCGGGGCTGAGCTCTTTGGGGGAGACGCTCATGACTTTGCTCGAGTATTCCGGCTTGAGCTGCATGACGTACTTGCCGTCGAGGCGGATGATCTCCAGCGGGGAGCCTCTGGACCTATATTCGTCGATCAGCTGGTCCATGATCTGCGCCACGTAAGCGCTCGAGCGGTTGATCAGCGCCTTTAGCTGGGCGTCTGTAATAGGGCCGCCTGCGGCGAACAGGGCGGCTTCCAGCAGGTTTTTCTCATCTACCAAGCTTCTCCCCTCTCCTGATGAATATCTCTTCGAACAGCACTTCCTGGGTGAGCGTAACGTACTTTCTGGTGGCCAGGAACAATAGTGGCAGGTACACGTTGATGATGCCGTGCGGGGTCTGCTCTTTAATTAATTCGCTGAGGGTGACGAATTCCCTGTAATTAAATTCGGCGTCGAGCACCTTGATCATGTCCATGATGCTCTTCTCGATGTCCTCCTCGTGGGCGATGCCCAGCACTTCCTCCAGCGTCTTCCGCTGGGGCTTTTCCACCCTGCGGGCCTGCCGGGCCATGTTGATGTCCTTAGTTGCCGCAGCCCTCTTTAATTCCTCGATCAGTTCCTGCAGGGTGACAGGCCTTGCAGCCACGTGCCTCAGCCTGGGCTCCAGCACCGGGAACTCCTCCGGGTCGATGTCGAAGCCCGGGTCTTCCTCGATGTACTCGTCCTCCGGTGGCGGAGCGTTCACCAGTACGTCAGACTTCATCCGCAGCAAGATCGATGCGTATAGCAGCGTCCTCGCCGAGACTCGCAGGTCGATCCGCTCACGCTCCTCGATCTTGCGGAGGAATTTGTCGGTGATGTCTATGATGTCGATGTTCCAGGGGTCGATTTCGTTGTTGCGGGCCATCTCCAGCAGGATTTCGACGGACTCTTCCTGCCTGGGCTGCTGTTGCGCTTCCCCCGGTGACGCCTCCGGAGGCGCTTCAATTGCCATAGAGTCTCACACCCGTGATGCTGGAAATGTTATTCTCCTGCATGGCAATGCCAATAGTCCTGTTCGCCGATTCGATCATGGGCTTTCGCAGCGATACCACTATGAACTGGGCATTGCTCGACAGCGACTTGATCATCCTGGCGACCCGTTCCGCATTAGCGCCGTCGAGGAACATGTCGACCTCGTCGAAGGCATAGAACGGTGCCGGGCGGTGCCTCTGGATGGAGAAGATGAAGGCTAATGCAGTGAGACTCTTCTCGCCTCCGGACATGGCTTCCATGCGCTGCAGCGCTTTGCCGTGGGGCTGCGCGTGGATGGTGAGGCCTCCGGCGAACGGGTCTTCGGGGTTCTCCAGGACTAGCTCTCCCACGCCGTCCGACAGCTCGTGGAAAATGTTTCTGAAGTTGTCGGCGATGGCAGTGAAGGTGGTCATGAAGGCTTCTTTCTTCATGGTCTTGTAGTGCTCGATCTTGTCCAGGATGTCCTGGCGCTCCCTGGTGAGGATATCCCGCTTCTCCGTAGTCTCTTTGAGGCGGGCTTCCACCGAGTCATACTCCGTAATTGCCAGCATGTTGACGGGCTCGAGCTCCTGCATCTTGCGCTCCAGCAGGCTGATGTTCGCCCTTACTTTGTCGATGGGCGGCACGTCTTCCGAAGGCACGACGCCCCGCTCCTGTACCGTCGCTTCCATCCGCCGGATCTTCTCAATATTCTCGTCCCGGGCGATCTCCAGCGTGTTCAGCAGGCCAGTGACTCTCTCCAGCGAGCGTCTTGCGTCGTACAGGTCGTGGTCAGCTCTGGTCAGGGCTTCCGACATTTCGTCCCGCTGCTTCTTGAGGCCGACCAGCTCCGCCTCGATCTCTTTCTCCCGCTTTCCCAGCTCGGCCATCCTCTGCTGGTGGACGACTATCTGGGCCTCGTTCTCCGTCACCTTCTGCCGCAAGGCGACTATGTTGGCGTCGATGTCCTGCAGGCGCTTGCGGTTCTCCTCAATCCGGGCGGTGACGAAGCCCTGTTCCATTTTAGTGGAGGCTATGCCGCTCTCTATGTCTCTGATTCGGTCTTCGAGGCGGCGCATTTCCTCTTCGATGCGGGTGGCCTCTTCGGTCAGCTTCGGGATCTCCGAGCCTTTCAGCTCGTCCTCCAGCTTAGCAGTCTCTGATGATAATGATATGATGTCAGCATCTGCCTTAGCGATCGCATCCTCGATCTGGATCATGTCGTCCCGCAGCATGCGGCGCTCGTCCCTGAGCGAGGCGATAGCAGCCTCCTTCTCCCTGATGGTGATCTCCAGCCTGCCGGCGCGGGCGGCGATCTCGTCCCTGCGGGACGAAAGCTTCTGGATCTGCGATTCCAGCTCAGAGCGGTCCTTCTTTAAGGAGTAGATATGGCCGTCGACCGACTCCACTTTAGAGATGGCCATGTCCCTCTCCGACTCGGCGACCGTGATCTGCTCCGCCAGAGTCCTGATCCGCTCCTCTTCCGAAGCCTTGAACTTGAGCTTCGACTTCTGCCGGAAACCGCCGGTCATAGCGCCGCTCTTCTCCACAAGATCCCCGTCCAGCGTGACCATCCTGACGCTGCCGATCATGCGGCGGGCGGTCTCTAGGCTGTCCACCACGAGGGTGTCCCCGAACACATACCAGAAGGCCGCGTCGTACTTCGGGTTGTAGTCGACCAGGTTGATCGCGTAGTCGATGACGCCGGGCTGGTTCTTGAAATCCCGCATGGGCGGGCGCTGGCGCATCTTGTTCAGCGGCAAAAACGTGGCAGTGCCCTTTCGCCTGTCTTTCAGGTAGTAGATGCACCGGGATGCGTCCTCGTCGTTGTCGACCACGATGTTCTGCAGCCTGTTGCCCGCGGCCACTTCCAGCGCAGTAGAGTAGCTGTCGTCCACTTTACCCAGCTCGGCGATAGTGCCGTAGATGCCCGGCAGCTCCCTGGTGTTGCGGGCCTGCAAAATGGTCTCGACGGCCTGGCTGTAGTCCGACTCTTCGTATGCCTTGATCCGGCCTTCCGCCCTGGCGTACTCTTCCTGTAATTTACGGAGCTTCGACTCGATCGCCAGCTGATCCTGTTTCGCCCGGGCCCTGGCGCTCTCCATGTCCGCGATGTCGGAGACCAGAGCCTGGGACCGCCGCTGGAGTTCTTTTATGTCCCGCTCGATGTTGCCGCCTTCCACCCGGAGGCTCTCGATCTCGCTCCGGCCAGAGGTAATGGCCGCTTCAGCGTCCATCTCCTCGTCCTGCTTGCGCCTGGCTGCATCCAGAATACGGTCTTTCTCCCTGATCTTTTCGTTGCGCTGATTCCTGGAAGCTTCGAGGGCGTTCTTCATCTCTGACAGCCTGCTTCTCACGCCCTCGAACCTGGAGTCGATGACCATGATTTTGCCGTGGACTTCTTCGAGAGCCGCTTTCTGGTGCTTGAGCTCGCCGACGAGGCTGGCCTTACGTTGCTCTTCTTCGGCCACCCTGGCGCCGAGAGCTTCGATCTGGGTATTCGAAGCCTCTATCTCCAGGAACAGTTTCTGCTTTTCCTTCTCCCGGTTGACCGTCTCCGATTTAGAGAACTCGATGATGTTGGTGCACGCTTTGATGCCTGCCCGGTCCTCTTCGATCTCTCTCCTGATCTTGATCTGCTCGCCCTCGCCCTTACTGGTAATGACCTCGCTCAGGGCCCTGATCTCTGCCTTGAGTTTGTCGACTGCGATCACCTTTGCCTCAACTTCGGCGATGATGGCTTCACGCTTCGCGGTCTTGTCTCTCAGGTCTTCCAGCAGCGAGTCCAGCGACTTCCGGGCCTCTTTCAGCTCCGATAAGAGCAGGTAGCCCTCGTTCTTGATCTTCTCGTCCCTGTACGACTGGTAAAGCAGCGCCTGATCCCTCTCCCTCTTTAACTGGGAAAGCCTGGCCTCGACCTCTGCGATGATGATATTAACCCGCTCGATCCGCTCCCTGACCACTTCCAGCTCTGAGAGCGCTTTGTCTGTCTTGTCGTCGAACTCCGCGGTGCCGGCGATCTCGTCGATGATCTTCCGCCGCTCGGTGTCGCTCATGCTGATGATTCTGGTAACGTCGCCCTGGAGGACTACGTTGTAACCGTCCTGGGAAATTCTGGCCTTCGCCAGCTGCTCGTGGATCTCGTTGAGCGAGCTGGGCTTATCGTTGAAATAGTAATAGCTATAGTAGCCGCTGTCGCTGGACTTGATTCTCCTCGTGACGGTGATCTCGTCCAGGTCGATCGGCAACTCCCTGTCAACGTTATCGAAGCGGATCGTGACCTCTGCAGTGCCCGGGCTCTTACCGTCCACACTGTAAATCAGATCAGTGAGCTTCTCAGCCCTCATGGTGCGGGAGTTCGAGAGGCCGAGGCAAAAGAGAATGCTGTCTATGATGTTGCTCTTGCCCGAGCCGTTGGGGCCCGAGATGGTGGTGAAGTCATCGTAGAAAGGCACTTTGACCTTTCTGGCAAATGACTTAAAGTTAGACAGCTCGATCTCCTTGATGTGCATGAAAATCACGTCGACGGGACGCTCAGGTATTTCTAGAGACCTTGAAGAAGCTCAGCGCGTCTCCGGGAGTGCCCTTGTTCTCCTTTTCGATCTCCTTCATAAGGCTTGCCGGGTCTGTTTTCGCTGCCACATACTTGTCGTACAGTTCCAGGCCATGCGGGTTCTTCTGCCCGTCCAGCACCAGATCCGGGTCCGACAGCTCTATCACGCCGTCGTCTTCCGAGGTCTTCTCCATCAGCTCTGATAGAAGCGCCTCAACGTTGCACATTTTCTTCAGGGTTTCAGAGAGCGCCAGCTGGGTCTCCATCAACTCTGACTCCAGGCGTGTCACTCTCGCCTCCAGTGCCTTAACGTCATTGGGGTCTTCCGACTCCATCTTTAAAATGCGCTCCCTCAGCGAGCGGATCTCCTCATCCTTATCCTTCAGGCGCCGCTCGAGCCGCGCCAGCACAATATCCTTTATATCCCCTTCCATTAGTGACAGAATTAGTTAGGAGAACATAAATATTTAGTGGTTGCTAACGCAACGGTTGTGGGTACAAACATAAGACAGGCTACCGAGGCATGCCTAAAAAACGATGAAATAAGAAAAATATAATTCATCCTGCAAAGCTCTTCGTCCACTCCGGCGGTTCCGGTGCCTTGCCCTCCGCCAGCATGGCCTGCCACGCCTCATCTGTCAGACGATCGCTCATCGGGTGCTTGAACTCATAATAGCTGAACGATGCACCAGTCACCAGCGTCAGCTTACCCTCGATCGGCACGATGACCAGTAGCTCGTATGGCTTGCCCACCCCTTCTTCGAGCACCATGCCCGTGTTCGGGTCGGTGTGGACGTCTGCCACGACGGCCATCTTCTTGTCCGCCTCGCTCTCGATCGCTTCAGAGGTTTCGGCCGAGAAGGTGGCGATGCTTTCGAGGGTGCCGCCGATGTTCTTGATGAGCCAGTACTCGTCCTCGGACAGGGTAGTCCCCGTTAGCTCTTTTTCCGATATCTCTTTGAGGGAGACGAGGAGGTTGTGCAGGTTCTCCAGCTTCTGCGAGAACTCGTCTACAAGTAATCCTCTCGACGTCAGCCCGTCGATCGTCATCTTCGTCAGCGACGCCAGTCGGCCGTACAGCTCTGGGTTCGGCTCTACGTAGCCTTTCGCTTCTTCCCGCTCGATCGGCATGGAGGTCAGGACTGCGTAGCTCTGCTTGGCATACAGAATCGTGTCGTGCCGCAGCTCGGTCCAGCTGCCCAGCGCTGTATTAAGGTCTTTGTCCACCCAGGCCTGATTGGTCATGAACGACGGGTGGCCTTCGCCCTTCTCGTTCAGCAGGGCCAGCAGGCAGTACAGCCAGCACCAGTAGAGATTCTGAGTCCAGTCCTCCGCGCCGAGGGCGGCAAACTCTGCTTTCAGCGCCTCGAACTGTTCCTTATAATTCAGATACTCTGTCTGCCCGTAGACCTTGTCCAGGATCTCGTAAGCCCTCTCTGAGCCCAGCACTCCCATGACGTCGAGGCCCATGGGGAAGGTTCTCGGATTGCCCTGTGTGCCCACTTTGTCGTAGACCAGGCCCTGGAAGATGTACGAGTCCGGGATGAACCTCTGGCCCATCAGCCGGAAGCCTTTCAGCACCTTCTTGTTCTCCGAGTCCACGATCAGGCCCGAGATGATCTTCGGCGCCTTCAGGGCTGCGGCCTTTTCAATGAAGGCCTGCACCTTCCCGTCGTCCTTGAGGTCGGCCAGCGAGACCTGGCTGCCGAAGACTTCGCGGATCAGCGGCATGTAGTCGTAGATGGACAGGTCGTCCGTCTCCCCCACGAAGAACACGGTCGGGTCGTAGACCGACTTCCACAGATCCAGCGCTCTGTCTTTCAGCGCCAGCGAGATCATGATCGCCTGCCTGGTGCTGTCCAGGTCCGGCTCTGCGCCCGGCTGCCTGTACAGGCTGAACGACATGCGGCCATACCACATCATGGCCTTGAAGTACTTTTTCAGGGTGTCGTTCCGGGTATAGTGGCCCCGGGGCACATACTGGCTGTAGTCCTCCTTCATGCCGAAAATGGGCGAGTCGGCGAAGCCCTCGTGGGCTTCGATAAGCTTTAATTCTGCTTCTGCGAGGCTTCTGGCTTCAGCCGGAACGCTGTCCCAGGAGTCCGCTAGCAGATTTTGGGCCACGGCGAAGAAGGCAACATTCTTCACGGACAGGTCCTTGAGCTCGGGGATGCCCGCATTCAGCTGGGCCAGGGATTCCCGGAGAAGCAACTGCGTCATCTCCGTCGCCGCCGGGCTGAACTTGTCCACTTCGAGTATGCGCAGGGTGTAGTCGAAGAGAATATGGTAGGTGTGCAGCACTGAGTCAGAGGTGACGATTACGGGAGTGCCGGAGTCTTTACAGTGCTTGTAGATCTCGTACACCTGGTCGTAGCGGGATGGCCGGGCGATGAACAGGTTCCGTGTCAGCAGGTCTTTTCCAGCGCTGTCGAGGCTTACTTTATCTGCGCCAGCTACTGCCGCAAGGTCGGATACGGTGTAAGCCGGGAGAGATGGCGTGACGCCGACCGGCACCGGGGCGAACTCCGCGAACTTCGTCGCCACGTTGCCTGTTATGGTGTACGTCGGGCTGGTGCCGGGCAGCGTGCCCGGAGTCCTTGTGTCTGCGCTGATGCAGCCCAGCACGCCCGAGCCCAGGAAGAGCGCCGATGCTGCGCCGGCCGCTTTTAGAAATTTTCGCCTGTTCATCCTGCCGTCAGTCATATCGATCAATTATTATTCGGCGCAGGCGATGATATAGGTTACTTAAGCTACGGCTGAGCTTGTAGCTATTGTTGCTTCGCTGCCCTTGATCTTGCCGGCCAGCTGCCTGCCCAGCTCGGCCACTCGCTTTATCTCGTCGTCCCCCGGCGGGCCGTGAATGTCGACAGCCCCCATGATCTCCATCTTTGTGGGGTGAAGCATCTCCTGCGCCTGTCTCAGCGCCCCGCCTCCCCAGCCGTAAGAGCCCAGGAAGGCCGCATATTTTGCGGGCGGCTTGAGGACGTTAACCAGGCTGGTGGCATAGGTGGCCAGCGGGTGCATGCCTCCGATCAGCGTCGGCGAGCCGAGCACGATCGCCCTCGAGTCGACGAGTTCTCTGGCTATGTCCCCGACATCCGCTATGGCCAGGTTGAATATCCGGACTTCGATGCCTTCCGAGGACAGCGTTTCCTCCATCGCCTTCACCATCTTTTCGGTCGCTCCCCACATGCTGGCGTAGACGATCAGGGCTTTCTGCCTGGTTTCTCCTGCCGTCCACCTGCGATACTCCTCCAGTATACGCTGCGGGTTCCGGTAGATCGGCCCGTGGCTGGGGGCGATGATGGAGATGTCCATACCTTTGATCTTTTCCATGGCCTTTGCTCCCATGCGCCGGAAGGGCATCATGATCTCCCCGAAATATCGCTGCGCCAGCGGCATCAGATCCTGAACCTCGTCGTCGTAGAGTCCGACCGACGTGTGGGCGCCGAAGAAGTCGCAGGGGAATAAGATACGGTCCTCGCTCAGGTAGGTGAACATCGTCTCCGGCCAGTGCAGCCACGGGGCCTCGATGAAGCGCAAAGTCTTACCTCCCAGCTCGAGGCTGTCGCCGTCTCCCACGATCTTCATCCTCTCCTCCGGTACCTTGAAGTAGGTGGCAGCCATCTCCGCCCCCTTCTTAGACGTTACCAGCACCGCCTGTTTGCTGGCGTCGAGGATGACGGGTATGGCGCTGGCGTGATCGGGCTCGGCGTGGTTCATGATCAGGTAGTCGATCTTCGACACGTCGCCGACGCAGTTGATCTTGTCGCACAACTCAGAGTGAAAGCCGGGATTCACAGTGTCAATGAGGGCGGTCGAGTTCTTGCCCACCACAAGGTAAGCGTTATACGTCGTCCCCTGCGGCAGCGGTATGAGCGCATCAAACATCCTGCGGTTCCAGTCCCTGGACCCCACCCAGTAGACGTCCTTCTCAATCATGGCAACGTAGTATGGCTTCATCAAAGATCCTCTATAGCAAGATTGTATTGACACATTTATATAATTAGTCTGGAAGTATCCCGAAACGCTTGCCTTATTTATGTCTGAAGAGCAAGATGAAAACCTCTGGAGGTCGGGGAGTTCCCGGGAGGCGGGGGAGGATTTTCAAACTGGGAGGTTGGAGAGGGTTGCGAGGTCTGAGAGGAGGTCCGGGAGTGTGGAAAGGTTTGGGAGGATTTTTTAAGTAAATTCTCTCTGACCTCCGGGTACCTCACATAACCTCCTCTCTGAACTCAATGACCTCCATGACCTCCCAGCTTGAACGTATCCTCTCCAAACTCCGTGAACCTCTCCGACCTCCCCTCCGACCTCTCAACACCTCCCGGACCCAGATTTTTCATGGGACGCCAGGCAATAATTTTAATGATCGGCGTGGTTCCGATCGAAAACGTCTCTAGCGTGCCTGGCCTCTTGCCGTTCCATTAAAATTAGCTCTTGGCGTTCCATGAAAATAGCTCTTGGCGAGCTTGGCTCCTTGGCGCTCTTGGCGGTATTTTTGACTCACACAGGGCCAACTATTAATTTTTCATAGCCTCTACCTGAATACCACATTTTTCATAAGGCGAGTGCTTGGCTCCTTGGCGTGCCTGGCGGTATTTTCGACCTATACAGGGCCAACTTTCAATTATGCCTGATCAAGGTTCCGATCATCACCCGACTCTTTGCGAACTAATAACAAGGCGGCATGGCGCCGGCCATTATTGATGAGCATATCCAAAGGTTTTTAACTAGTTTTACTTACTTACACTCTAATGCGCACGATAGACTGGGATCAGAAGAAAAACTGCGTAACCATCATTGATCAGACGCTGCTGCCCGAAAAGCTGGCGCTGCTCGAAATCCGGGACTTGCAGAGCCTGATCGAGGCTATCATTACCCTGCGGGTTCGTGGAGCCCCCGCGCTCGGCGCTGCCGGCGGCTATGGTGTGGCTCTGATCGCCCGCAACATCAAGGCTAAGGACGTGCCGGGCTTCGTGAAGCAGCTCCGGGCTGAGGCGCTCAAGCTCAAAAATGCCCGGCCTACGGCGGTCAACCTCTCCTGGGGTGTGGAGCGCGTCCTCGACAGGGCTCTCGACGCAGACAACGTGCAGGACATTCGCAATATTGCCCTCGAAGAGGCGAAGATGCTGGCGGAGGACGACGTGCAGCGATGCCGGGAGATCGGCATGCACGGGGCGGAGCTTCTGAAAGACGGAGACACGGTGCTGACGCACTGCAACGCCGGCCGCCTGGCCTGCGTGGACTGGGGCACAGCCCTGGGCGTCATTCGCTCTGCGGTGGAAGCCGGTAAAAATATAAAGGTCATATCGTGCGAGACCCGGCCGCTCAACCAGGGCAGCAGGCTCACGGCCTGGGAGCTGGCCGAAGATAAGATCCCGGTGACGCTGATTGCCGACGATATGGCCGGCTACGTGATGCGGAAAAAACTGGTGGACGCCGTCATCGTGGGGGCTGACCGCATCGTCGAGGACGCGGTCTTCAACAAGATCGGCACTTACACTCACTCGGTGCTGGCGAAAGCTCACGGCATCCCCTTCTATGTGGCAGCCCCTCTCTCTACCTTCGACTTCAGGCGAAAGGAGGCCGACGTGGTGATCGAAGAGCGTGACCCGGATGAGCTGCGAAAGTGCGGCAGCCGGATGCTGGCTCCTGCCGGAGTGCCGGTGCTCAACCCGGCGTTCGACGCCACTCCGATGGAGAACGTGACCGCGCTGATCACTGAGGAAGGCGTGTTCAGGCCGCCTTTCGACTTCAAGGCTATAGAAAAGTTGAAGATGTGAATGACATCTTCAGGACTCTAGAAAAGTTGAAGATGTTAATGACGTATAGAACTGGGGAGCAAAATGGGCTATCGCTATAACACACCGGAGATGAAAAGGGCCGTAGAGGCCGTCATCGACATCATCGAGAAAGAAGTGGAGCTGAAAGAGTACTACCTTTCCGGCCTGCAGCACGTGTACAGGGTGGACGGCCAGTACCTGCTGATCCTGCGGTACAGTAAAAACAAGGAAGGCCACTTCTACTTCTCCATCCCGCCCGAGTTCCTCAACAATCTCAGCATCAAGCACCTCGTCCTCATCTGCGAAGATGCTGAACATGTGATTGTGTTGCCCTCTTCCCAGCTCAACGATCTTCTGGAAGACGTAGAGCCCGGCGCCAAAGGCTGGACGCTGGATGTCTATGACAAAGAAGGCTGGGAGATGAAGATTGCTAAGACGGAGAAAGTCCTCTACATCGACAACTATGTCAACGACTACGACCTCATCTTCTCCCGCAGCACAGCGCTGCTGGGCAAGTCTGCCCTTCTGCTCATCTGCAAGGACAAGCCGGGCGTCCTCCGGGACGTTGCCGGCATGATCGCCAAGCACGGCGGCAACATCACTTATACTCAACAGTTCATCATCACCAAAGGCCAGAACGAGGGGAAGTCCTCCCTCTACATCGAAGTCGAGAACGTCAAGGACATCGATGACCTGGTAGTCGCCCTGGAGAAGATGGGCGTGGTCGAAGGTGTCTCCCTCCACCCGCCCATGGAGCGCATTTTCGGCTCCCGTGTCATCATCATAGGCGGCGGTGCCCAGGTGGCACAGGTCGCCGTGGGCGCCATCAGCGAAGCAGACCGGCATAACCTCAGGGGCGAGCGTATCAGTGTCGACACTATTCCGCTGGTGGGCGAAGATAACCTGGCCGATGCAGTCGAGGCTGTCCAGAGACTGCACAGGGCCCAGATCCTCGTTTTAGCCGGCTCCATCATGGGCGGCCGGATCTCCGAGGAAGTCCAGAAGCTGCATGACGAGGGCATGCCGATCATCTCCCTCAACATGGCGGGCAGCGTGCCGGACGTCGCCGATCTGGTGGTCACCGACCCCATTCAAGCAGGCACCTTCGCCGTCATGCATGTGGCGAAGACGGCCGTGTTCGATATCGACCGCGTCAGGGGCAAAAAGTTCTAAAAATCTTATATGGAGCGGCAGAAGCTGACCGGTTCCCGGAGGTAGCTTGCATCCATATCGTCTCCGGGCCTCAATTCAAGGAGGCTGATGCCGGCAATATTCAGTTCTTTTTTCAAGCCCGTTAAAGCTGCCATGAGTTCCGGCATATCTATTCCATTATCGCACGGGCACTGGACCCATGGATACTTTTCAGGGTACAGGACGTCGAGGTCGATATGTACGTACACATTGCTGTAGCCCTTCTCACGTACCATCCGGGCTATTTTCCTGGCATCGGCTATGATGTCGTCCACAGTGACGCAGTCGATGTTCTTTTCCTCGATGAACTTCTGCTCCGGCGGGTCCAGCTCTCTGATCCCCGCCATGATCACCTGCTCCGGCGTCAGGAGCGAAAAACAGTTTTTCACCAGAGCCTCATCTCCGTCGCCCAGCAGGCATCTCAGCGGCATGCCGTGGAAATTGTGTGAGACGGAAGTTGCAGGGGAGTTCAGATCGCCGTGAGCGTCGAACCATACCACCGCCAGATCGCCGCCGTACAGCTTGTTCAAATAAGAGACGGGCGCCAGCTCGGTGCCGCAGTCCCCTCCTATCAGAAATACCTTATCCGGAGTTTCCTGGCGTAGTATCTCACATGCGCCTTCGAGATGGCTGAGGATATGCCCGTATCCGTTGATCCCCTTCTCCTGTCGGCCCTCGTCCGGGCCGACCGGCACTTCCCGGTAGCAGGAGCCGTTCAGCAGATTATCCTTGATGTACTTCGCACCGTAGTAGGTGGCTTTACTGTTCCCCGAGCCCTGCCACTGGGGGAAAACCAGGGTTAGAGTTCCAGATGCCATCAGGCTCAGCCGTCGTACTTCTTGATGATGTCCTTCAGCGTATCCATCACAAAGCCCAGCTTCTCTCTTCCGACGCCCAGCGTGCTGAGCTTGAAGTTCTTCGTCAGCCCTGGCTTGATTCCGTGGATGCTCTTCTCCTTCAGTTCCCTGTACAGGAAGTATCTGTCTGTTTTCTGGGAGATGTCGTAGAAGACGGTGCCCTCGAAGAACATCAGGTCGTGGTTGTGGGGCTTATCGCCGAGCTGCTTCATGCCTATAGATTCCATCTGCTCCGAGAACCACCGGGCATTGCTGACCTCTTTTTCCCAGCTCTCCGGCTTCGTCCGCTCTACCACTGCGGGGAACGAGGCGATCATGGTCATGATCGTGGCGCCTCTTGCCGTGCAGCCCAGGAACTCGATCTCCTTGTTTTTGTGGGTCGGGGACTTCTGCAGCACTTTGGCCGCATACTGCTCGTTTACGCCGAGGACTCCCACGGGACCGGAGGCTGCCATGGACTTGTGGCCGCTGCCCGCGACGAAATCCGCTCCGAGATCCTTGCCTTTAAACGGCATCCTGCCGATGGCGTAGGCGCCGTTGATAATAATGGGTACCCCGAAGTCGTGCGCCAAATTCGTGATGGCTTTAGCGTCTGCCAGGTTACCGTAGCTCCCGTCGGGGTAGGTCAGCAGGGCGAGAGCCGGAGGTTTGCCGGACTGCTGCTTCACTTCTTCGATGGCTGCAGCATAAGCTTCCGGTGTGATCTTATAGTCCGGGGCCGGGGTCTTCGGCACCAGCTTGACGTTGAGGCGGGCCCGCTGGGCCGCCACGATCGAGGAGTAGTGGGCGTTGCCGTCCATGACGATCCAGTCTCCGGGGCTGGTCATCGCATGCATGATGGCAAACTTGCTCTCCCTCGCGCCGTTGGTCACCCTGGCGTGATCCATGCCGATGAACGACGGCAGGGATTTGTGAACGAAATCAAAGATAGGCGGCGTTTTGATCTGGTCGAGCATGCCGCCGCAGTAGTCGCAGACGGAGTACCCGTCGCCCCACTCGAGCAGCGCCTCGCGTGCCTCCGGGGTCAGCAAGCCTCCGGTCTGCAGGGGATCGAGGTTGACTGTCCGGGGGGTATCTCTCTTGATAAAGCCGAACTTCTGGAGGGAAAGATCCTGTGACATTGCAGTCGTTGTTTCAATGTGCTGATATTTAAGTTTGTCTGGCTAAAAAAGGTGTGCAGGAGTAGTCTCTCGCCGCAGGCTGCCGATAATACGGGGCAGGTTAATCAGTTCGGAGTGACAAGCAACACTCGGTGATAACGGTGGAGAAAAAGAAGGAGATGACGGTACGCGAAGCCGGCCACAAGGGCGGCGAGAAGACGGCGAAGACTCACGGTCACGAGTTCTACGAGGAGATCGGCCATAAGGGCGGCGAAGCCGGCGGCCATAAGGGCGGGCAGCGAGTCAAAGAGCTCATCGAGAAGGGTAAGGAGTCGGAGGAAAAATAAGCCGGAGTATCATCCGTTTTATTTATTCGCAGGCTGAAGCTGTACAGGACCGCCCGACATTAGATTACTCATTTTCTGATAAGCCCCACTACTGGTGTTATTACTATAATAAATATCCTGTACAGGAAACCCTTCATTATTCATAATTAGGTAAAAATAACCAAAACTATTTATCGCCAGGTCAATAGAAATTTGCTCGTTATTCGGGGATTCTATGGGCGTCAGCGAGGACATTCCAGGGAGCGGCAGGCGGACCAGCGCTGTTTCAGATGTTGATCACCTGCTATCTGTTTTAACATCAGCTCCTGATGCTCAGACGCGTAAAGATGCCGCATGGATGCTGGGCGAAATCGGCGATCCCCGTACTGTGGACACTTTGATAGCCGCCCTGGACGATGGCAGCATCGCCGTGCGCAGAGAAGCTTCCATGGCGCTCGGGAAAATCGGCAAGCCCGCGATCGATGCGCTGATAGCCACTCTCAAGGACCGGCAGGGGTACCGACAGCGGAACGCTGCTGAGTCCCTTGGCTGGATCAGCGATTCCCGGGCAGTTCAGGCCCTGATCGACGTGCTCACCGGCGAGGAGTGGTACGTCCGGCGGGAAGCGGCCTGCGCCCTGGGAAGAATCCAGGATGCCGCAGCTATAGAGCCGGTTAAGAGGGCTGTGAGCGACCCCGATCCGAGGGTGCGCAGAGAAGCAATCTGGGCACTGGGAAAAATCGGCGGCGACGGATGCAGGGATATACTGGCAGCGGCTACGGCCGATCTGGATGAAAGCGTTCGCCAGACTGCAGCGAGGGCACTGAAAAAATTTGCAGGGACACAGCCGGCCCCTGTTAGTATTTCCATACCTGTTGCAAAACCTGCGGCACGGCAGGAAATCCCGGCTGCAGAGGTTCAACAGTGGATAAAGCAGCTTGGGGGCGGCGATGTTTCTGCCCGTGTAAACGCAGCGGCTAAGCTGGGCAAGATTGGCGATTTACAGGCAGTAGGGCCTCTCGTCGCGCTCACGGGCGATCTGGATGAGCGGATAAGGCAGGCCAGTGTCAGCGCCCTGGGAAGGATTCGCGATATGCGGGCGACTCCGGCGGTCATCAGGATGCTAAAAGACGAGTCCGCTCAAGTCCGGTGCCGGGCTGCCGCCGCCCTCGGGGAAATCGGCGACGTCCGGGCGGTGGAGCCGCTGATCCAGGCTCTCGGAGACCCGGGAAGCGAAGTGAGAGCACACGCGGCCGCCTCTCTAGGCATGCTGGGGGATCAGCGGGCTGTTGAGGTGCTGAGAGCCGGGCTGCGGGACAGTAGCCAGCGTGTGCGCGAGGAAGCGTCATGGGCTATAGAATTCCTGATCACCGGTAAAAGTTCCCGGCCCTCAGTCGATAGTGGCCGAAAAGCGGGCTGAGAACAGGCGAGGATTCAGTTTTGGCCGGAATTAATGGCGATGTATTGCTCCTTACTGGCGACGGGGCAGAGGTAGCGGCAATCGGAGAAGCTTTAGCCCTGGCCGGGCTTGATTACCGGCATGCCGTCGACGTTGCCTCTGCATGCTTTCTGGCTGCAGACACGGCTTTTGATGCAGTACTGCTGGGCAGTGACCAATCTGTCTCTGCTGCGATAGCCTTTTTGAAGAACTCTGGCACCCAGGTGCCTGTCATTGTTATGTCCGGCACAGAAAGGTGCGATATGCCCGTCGAAGCCATCAAGTATGTGCTCTCCGGGGCACTGGTCCAGGTAGCCGGACTTCAGTGCCCGGGAAGCGGGGCGATCGCCGCCATACTGGAGACGATCTCCCGGAACCGCACCCGCAACCTCGGCGCCCGGCTGCAGGACGAAGTGAACAAGCTATCCTACATTGCCGATACATTCCCCGAGTGCCTGCTGATGATTGACCGGGCCGGGACGATCGTATACGCTAACAGGGCTTGCTATGAGACCTACGAGTACTCGAATGGGGCCCTCAAAAGCTGTAACATTTCCGGGCTGCTGGCCGGCGAGGCCGATTTCACGAAGCTTAAGGAACTGCTACGCGTAACTCGATCCGGCGGGTCGAACACAGAGCTCGCTACCATAAGCAGGCGTGGGCAGAAACGTCTCTCGCTGGCAGTTATCACGCCGCGGAGCGACGATGCCGGAGCCATTTTCGCCTACGTTATCCTCCTGCAGGATATCACCGACAGCCGGTACGCAGAAACTCGGATGGAACGCCTGATCTCTGCGCTTACCAGCCCGGAGGCAGGCCTTTCCTCGCTCGATTTCAGAGACCTGATCACAGATCCGGAAATACAGGTGATGCAGGACACGCTGGCCGCTGCAATGGGTGTATCTGCAGTAATCGTGACCCCGGGCGGGACGCCGCTGAACCAGCGCAGCAACGTAACGTCACTCTGCTCAAGCCTCGCCCGCCCGGGCACCGTGTCAGCACAGATATGCGGCAAGTGCATCACGGACCTGGCCGGGCGGGCAGATGCCGGACAGCAGGCCCGCTGTACCTGTCCCTGCACCGGCATGACCGAAGTAGCCATACCTCTGGTAGTAAACGGCAAACCGGCTGCCTTCTGGATCGTCGGCCAGGTGAGCCTCGGAGAGCCTGCCCGGGAAAAGCTTCAGGATCTTCTGACAGACCAGGGTATTTCTCCGGCCGACGTCAGGAACCTGATTGCAGGGGTGCACCGGATGACGGAGCACCAGCTTAACCAGATTGTGGCAACCTTCAGCATGGTGGCCGATAAAGTGACCCGGCTGGCGATTCAGAACTTCCGGCAGGGGAAATACATCAACGAGCGCAACACCACGCTGGAAGAGTTGCAGCGGAGCGAGCGCAGGCTGCAGGAAATGAGCTATCGCGATGGGCTGACGGGCTTGCACAACAGGGCGTATTTCGAGCAGGAACTGGGGCGCCTCGAAAGCGCTTCGAGCGCGTTTCCGGTCAGCATCGTAGCGGCGGACGTCGATGGGCTCAAGCTGATCAACGACACTCTGGGCCACACTGCAGGGGATCAGCACCTTAAGGTGGCGGGCAACATGATCTCCGCCGTTTTCTCCGCATCCGGAGATGTCTGCCGGACCGGCGGCGACGAGTTCTGCATTTTACTCCCCGGCTGCGGCGAAGCCGCCGCGGGGAAGATGCTGGAGCTGCTGCGGGAAGAAATCCGGCGCTACAACGAACGGCAACCCGGCCCTCCCCTCAGTATCTCTACTGGCATAGCGGCCATCAATCCGGGCGAGAGCCTCTACGACGCCTATAAGCGGGCAGACCGGCTGATGTACGAGCACAAGCTGAAGCGGGACGACTACGCCCGGTCCAAATCCATCGATATGATCCTCCTGTCCCTTTCTGAGCGAGACTATATGGACCACGGCCATACCCGGGTGCTGACGGTGATAGTGGATGCCATGGCCTCGGAGCTGGGGCTCGGCGAGGATGCCCGGGCTAACCTGAAGCTGCTGGCCCGGCTGCACGACCTGGGCAAGATCGGCGTGCCTGACGAGATCGTGATGAAGCCGGCGAAGCTGGACGAGCATGAGTGGGTGCTCATGAGGTCGCACGTGGAGATCGGGGCCAACATCGCCAGCAGGTCCCTCCACATGAATCATATCGCACCTCTGATTCGACACCACCACGAGCGCTATGACGGGACGGGCTACCCCTCGGGCCTTTCAGGCAGCCAGATACCACTGGAATGCCGGATCATGGCCATCGCCGATTCTTACGATGCCATGATCGCCGACCGGCCTTACCGGAAAGGCCTCAGCCACGAATGCGCGCTGGAAGAGATCCTCCGCAATGCGGGCACTCAGTTTGATCCTGAGATAGTCAAAGTCTTCGCCGGGATTGTCAGGTCGGGCCGGCTGTAACCGGCTCGCAGCAGATTCCTTACGGTAATTACCAATAGGCAACAAAAGCTATTTATCGCCAGATTTTAGACTGCTACAGGTGAATTAAGGGTTTTCACCATGGAGGGTAACTCAGAAGTTTCGGGCATCGGAGGAGCCGGCACTTTTTCTCGCCTGATCGACGCGCTGGCCGACTCCGACGTCCTGGTACGTCGCGAGGCAATGCGGTCTCTGATCCTGCTGGGACCGAAGGCGACGGAGCCCGCTATTGAAGCGCTGCAGCACCAGCATTACGGTACCCGGTGCAGCGCTGCCGAAGCGCTGGGAATCATCGGCGACCTTCGGGCTGTAGTGCCCCTTATGGGCAGCCTTCGGGATGCCGACGCAAGAGTCCGCCGGGAATCCGCCAGGGCGCTGGGCAGAATCGGCGATCTTCGGGCCACTCTGGCTTTGAAAGCCGCTCTGGCCGACGCTGACGGCACCGTGTGTGAGGCGGCTTCGCAAGCCTTGCAGCGGCTTAAACAATCGACACTGCAGGCAGAAGCTCCTGCGCCAGAGCTCTCGAAAGCGCCTGCCAGTACGGTGGATGTCGCTTCCGTGCCGTCCTTCAACGAGCTGGCCGCCATGGTGCTCGGCCAGGATGCCTATGCCCGTAGAGATGCAGCGCTGGCGCTTGGCAGGTCCACTGACAGCAGAGCTATCGACATTCTCACCAGGGTTCTCGGTACCGACCCGGAGCAGACAGTCAGGGCAGCGGCAGCCGAGGCGCTGGGTATCGCCGGCGATACGAGGGCTACCGAGCACCTCATCAAGGCGCTCCGTAGCGAGTCGTGGATGGTCAGAAAAAGCGCAGCCGAGGCGCTGGGCAAGCTGCGGGACCGCAGAGCCGTAGATGTGCTCATCAGCGCGATGAGCAACTCCAGCACGCTCGTCCGGGAAGACGCGGTGCTGGCGCTTGGCGAGATCGGCGATATCAAGGCAATCGATGCGCTTTCCATAGCGCTAAAGGACGAAGACCCGGACGTCCGGAAGAACGCAAAAATCGCTTTACAGCACATGACTGAGCACCTGATTCCCCAGCTGAAGAGCAAGGACCCCGGCATGCGGGAGATCGCCGCCGAACTGCTGGGTAAAATCCAGGATCGCCGGGCCGTGCCCGCACTCATCGAAGCACTGCAGGACGATGAGCCGGTAGTCCGGGAAAACGCCGCGGAGTCCCTGGGGCGCATCGGGGATACACAGGCCGTTGAGCCTCTCATCCGCATGCTCGACGATAGCCGGGGTTACGTCCGCAAAGACGCCGCCCGGGCGCTGGGCATGCTCAAAGATGCCAGGGCAGTTGAGCCTCTAATCAGAGCGTTACAGGACTCCAACTGGTTCGTCCGCAAAGACACCGCCTGGGCTTTAGGGGAGATAGGCAGCGACCTCGCCGTCAAGCCCCTCATGGCCATGCTCCGCGACGAAGACCCCGGCGTCAGAGAAACTGCCATCAAAGCCCTCCAGAAGTACAAGAACGTCAACCTGAGCTTTATCAAGCTGAAGAAGCGTGGGGCTTAAAGATCTGTTTATAATGTATCAGCCATGTGGCTAATCTCTTAATAAAAAATTTGGGCAGCCCATCAGGGCCGCATCTATATTATGCTTATTCCTTCGGCTGCTCTGCGGGGGCAGCGGTCTCCGGGGCCGGAGCGGGTGCCGGGGTCGGTTCCGGTGCCGGGGCGGCCTTGGCTGCGGCTACGGCGGGCCTGTAGACGAGCTCGGACTTGCCGATCTCCACCCTGCGGAGCGGGTAGATGTTCTTGGTGTTCTTGTAGATCTCGGAGGCGACCTTGCCGGTGACGACCTCGTTGATGAATTCCGTGAAGCCGAGCTCTGCGCCGCGCTTGTTGACCACGTTGATCATGATCTGGCGGATGCTCTCGATCTGGCTGGTGCGGGCCCTCTTGACCGTTAAGACGATGGGCTTGACCCTGACCTTAAAGCCGTCCTTGGTGGTGACGACGACGTTGGCGTCAATCTTAGAGGTCCTCCTCTTCACGAGGGAGCGCATGTAGTCCCTGGTCAACTCGTGGCCGAGGAACGAAGTGTAAGCGCTGTTGCCGCCGATCTCCTCGATCCTGAAAATCATCTTGATGTTCTGCTTGGTCCAGTCGCCGGTAACGTCGCCGAGGGTGGATTCCATGACCCTGCCAATCATTTTGCCGGGATCATCGGCTAAAGTTTCTCCGATGTTGGCCCTGTTGAACTCTGCGGGTGCGATGACCTGGTACCAGTTCTTTGCACGGAAGGCGTCAACCTTCTTGCCTGCTTTTCTCGCCATAATTATCTCCTCTTGTAGTGTTAAGGGTGGCTGTTTTTAGTTAAAGCCACAACCGCATTGCGACCCCTTGTAGGAAGGAGCCGTAGCTGTGCCTGTAAGGCACCGTCCGTACGGTACAGACGTTTCACACTAATCAAAAACAACGTTCTGATTGGCGCGCTGGAATAATAGATATCTGAAGGTGTATATATCTGTATCCCATCCGAGGGCTATAAAATGGGCCCACAGGGCGTACTGTCTACTGCCTCCGGGGCAGCGCTACTTCTTCGAGCTATCTGACGCTCTTATATCCCCGAAAAAGTTCATCATCGAATATTTAACTTTCTCAGGCTTCACGTCGATGAACTCTTTGCGCTCGTAGTCAGGGAACTGCATGTGGATGGAATACTTCTTTAGCTTGACTACCGAGGCGTGGGTGAACCGTGCGTCTGCCAGCACTCGGACACCGTAGTCGGCTGGCGATCTCACCACCCTGCCGCAGGCCTGTCTGATGCGCCTGACTGTGGGGTACAGGACGCCGTAGTCCCAGCCTTTGCCGGGGCCGAACTTTTCGTCGTACGCCCGCTGGATGGCCTTCGTGCGGTCGTTCAGGCTCGGGAACCCGATGCCTACTATTACTACGGTGCGGCACCGGTCGAACTTGTAGTCTACTCCTTCAGTCAGGGTGCCCCAGAGATAGGTGATCAGGACCGCCTTTTTGCCGTCCTCTCCGTGCTTGAAGAATTCCAGCTTGGTATCCTGGGCGGAGATGCCCGCCTCATCGATGAAGACCGGCACGTCGAGGTTCAGCATGCCTGCATATTTCCGGGCTTCTCCGCTGCTGGGGAAGAAGATGAGGACGTTGCCCTCCGACTTGTCCACTACATCTTTCAGCAGCCCGACGAGGGCATTCACTGTCTCCGGCGCGTCCCTGTTCTTCGCGAACTGGGGGGCGATGTCCACGGCCAGCGTCCGCCTTCGCTCCTCTGGATAGGTAGTGCCGAAGGTGATCTCCTCAGTCGGCCGGTCGATGCCCAGCGTGGCCTTGACCATCTCGAACGGCTTCAGGGTGGCTGACATTAGGACTGCCCCGAATGCGCCGCCGAGCAGCGGTCTGGTGACGTCCGTGGGGATGCAGCAGAACAGTTCCAGGCGCCCGTAGACGTCGCCTTCCCTGGATCGTCGCACGTTGAGCACGGGATAGTAGTCTGTCTGGTCAGCCCGGTCGATATATGTCAGCATGAAGGCAGATGTGGCCAGCAGTGACGACGTCTTTCGGACCTCCGACCGGCCTTCCTTAAAATCTTTCTTGTACCGGTCGTCGAGGTCCAGCCCTCTGTCGATGGCCTCTTCCAGCAGCTTACGGTAGTCGATGCCTCTGACCTTCAGCTCCTGCAGGAGCTTCTGCCTGATCACGTCATCTCCGCCTTGCGGATCCCTGATCGTGATATCGGTCCATGCATGGCCCAGGCGCTCGGCTTCCCCGAAGCCGAACCTGGACTCATAAGTGCTGCGGACGGTCTTTTTCAATAAAAAGAGGAAGTACTCTATGTCGTCTTTTTGGGGACTTTTGATGGCGGCAGCCTCCCCGATCGCCTTATCTATCGTATACTCCGAGAGCGTGACCGACGAGTGCGACCGGGCCTGCTGCTCCAGGTTGTGGGCTTCGTCGAAGATCAGGATGGCAGTCTCAAGATCGCAGCCTGCCCAGCCGAGAAACCGGCCTGCAATGCCCGGATCTAACAGGTGATGGTAGTTGCAGATGATCAGTTCCGCATCTTTCATGCATCGCTTGAGCATCTCGTATCCGCACTGGCCGTCCTTGAGGGAGGCAGCCGCGATCTCTTCCGGTGTCCTGACGCCCGCGAACAGCCACTCCCGGAACGCCTCATTTTCTTTTAGCAGGACTTCCCTGAGGTAGCTGCAGGACCGTTTCTTCAGGCCTGCCAGCTTTTCCTCTCCCGAGCGTATTTCGTTGAGCAGCGCCTGACGGACATCAGCGTAGCTCTTGTCTGTCCTGACCTTCGCCGTTGCTTCATTCTCCCTCCGGCGCAGGTCTGCAAGGTCCCTTTCCAGCTCAAGCAGCTCATAGGTGTTCTCCCGCAGCACCGAGCATTCTTCGTAGTCTTTCTCCAGCGGGCACATGTGGGCTTTGCCTTTTACAACGACTGCTTTGATGTTCGAGACGGCCTTGATCTCCCGGGCCTCTTCTATGAACTGCTCCATCTGCTGGTGGACGTTGGTGGCAATCACAACTTTCTTGCCCAGCTTTCTGCCAATGGCCAGCGCCGGAGCCAGGGCTGATAGTGTCTTGCCTGTTCCGCAGGCGCCCTCAAAGAGTACGAGCTTGCGGGCCAGGAGAGCGTTATATATCCGGTCCATTGCCTCCCTCTGGTTCGGGTAAAAGGCCGGCTTGGGGAAGAACTGCTGGTACTCGGCTGCCATGGCTGGTAAACCTGATACTGTTTCTATGATGCATCACCTATTTAACCGTGTGACTGGCGTAGTGAAAGTATTACTTATTCTCAGATATCTGCTCAAATAGCCCAAAAGCTATATTATTGTTCGTAGTAAACAGAACAATCATGCCTAAATGGGTTTGTACCGTATGTGGGACTGAGCACCAGGTGCTCTGTACGCCTGGCAAGTGTCACGCTTATCACAACCACGGCTCCTGCTGCCCTCCAAAGTGTAAGGGCTGCGGGGCTCCGAGAGAAAAGATGGTCATGGGCGGGCTGCCTCCCGGAAAGCTGCCGGAGCGTCCTGAGTTAGCCGTGCCAGTGAAGCCACAGGGGCCCCCGGCTTAACAGCCGGCGAAACTCTCGACGGCATGCCCGGCCTTCATATTTTTCTCATTTCTCATCCGTGATCTGAGGGTTCGTCCGGCCTACGAAACGGTAAACTTATTGGCGTAGCAGGTGAATCTTAGCTTATGAAAATTCTCGCCCTATCGGATACGCACCTGTCCTGTCCGCTGCCCCGGGAACTACTGGAGCTTGTGGGCAAGGCTGACCTCGTGGTTCACGCAGGTGACTTTAACACGCTGGAGGCTTACGAGTCGCTGAAGGGCGGCAGTAAGCGCCTTGTCGCGGTCCACGGCAATTCGGACACTCCTGCCTTAAAGGACCTGCTGCCGGAGAGCGAGAAGTTTGAGGTCGAAGGGATCCGGTTCGGGGTGGTGCATACCGGTAAGCACACCTCTGACCTGACCAACATGAGGTACCTGGCCCTCGAGATGGGCGTGGACGTGCTGATCTTCGGCCACATCCACAGGCCGCTCATCGATCAGACCGACGTCCTGCTGGTATGTCCGGGAAGCCCTACCTTCCCGCGCATGTCCGACCCTTCAGTCGTAGAGCTGACTGTCCAAAACGGGAAGATTTCCGGCAGCATCGAAAAGGTGGCGTCAGGCGACGTCTGCGGCTACCTGACTTTCGCCCGGTCTATAAAAGGCTGATAAAGGCTAATTATCCACTGTGTCGAGGGTGGTCTGCGAAGTGAACTCGATGCTCCTGTTGGCGCCGTAGAATGCCCTCCGGGTCACATTGTACCGGCTTCTGATCTGCTCCGCGACGTTAGTCCTGACGACGATGATCCTGTCCTTGAACGAATCCCTGGTGCTGAGGTATTGCAGGCCGCTAAAACAGTCCTTCACTTTCTCGGCTTTCAGCATTGCCAGGTATTGTTCGACTGAGACGATATAGTATTTTTCAGGTGCCTTAATCGGCATTTCCATATCCATACCCCGGATATCCCGTTATAATGTACTTATGCTATAAGTAGCTGACCCTTTACGAAATAAGGGTCCGCTGACACCTCCCATTACGGGTTACCAGCCTGCGATACCAGTGTTTATCTAACGGCCTTCTCACGCACTGTCTGTTCGTTTAAAATTGCGTTATTCAGCAATATTGGGGCCATCTATCTCTCAATAAGCCAAAGAAATTAAAATATAAAATACTAACATATAAATAAAGGTCTGCTCAAATTGATATGGTCAGAATGCGAACGCTGTTGATCGAGCTGGACGACGAAGTCTCTGCCTGGGTAGAGCGGAGGCGGGGCCGGATGAGGCCGGAAGAGTATGTGGGCAGGGCGCTTAAGGAATACCTGGCGATCGACGAAAAAGGGATGGCGGTCAGGTTCACCCGGGCCCACGAGCAGATGTCAGATAAGCTTGACGAACTGCAGCAGCGTATCACCAGGCTGGACGAGAGCCTCCACGCCGGCTGCTCAGGGGCGCCCGTGAAAGAATCTGGTAACGCTTCGATATATTTATATCGCGGCCGGAGAAAATAAGCAACAATGGTCACCACATATGTGCTGGATACGTCCGCTTTCATCTACGGCACAATACCGGGCGACGGCGAGATCGTGACGACGCCGGGAGTTTATGGCGAAGTAAAGGACGAGCAGTCTAAACTGCGGCTCGATATGCTTCAAGGGCTGCAGATAATACCGCCGCAGGACTCGTTCATTCAGGCCATCGGGAAGATGGCCGAGGCGACGGGCGACGATCAGCGGCTGTCCGGGACAGATCGGGACCTACTTGCCCTGGCGCTTGAACAGCAGGCTGCAGGCAAAGACGTCGAGTTGCTCACCGACGACTACTCCGTCCAGAACATCGCCCGGAAGGCGGGCCTGCGCATCCGTGCCCTGAGACAGAAAAAGAGCCGGTACGGGATCGTCTGGGAAATGCGCTGCACCGGCTGCGGCAGAGCCTACCGGGAAGGCGAGACATGCGAAGTCTGCGGATCGCCCCTGAGGCAGAAAAAACGATTCGCTACGAGGAGTAAGTGACATGAAGAACGTTAACGACCTTATCGAGAAGGCGATCGAACTCAGGAACCGAGGTCTCCGCTCCGGCGAGATCGCCGACGAGCTGAACATTTCCCGGGAGACGGCTACCTGGCTGCTCACCCGGGCCAGGAAGGAGACCGGAGCACAGGCGCCCAAGGATATCTTCATCGACTGGAGCACCATCGGCAAGAGCTCGAGCCGGCTCATGCTCATCGCCACCTGCATGGCTGACATGGTAGAAGAGGTCCTTAACGAGATGGATACCAACGTGGACGTCGTAGTAGGCATCGCTCTGAGCGGCGTACCGCTCGCCAACGTGGTGGCCTACCAGTACGGCGTCGACCTGGCAGTCATCCATCCCGGCAAGCACCGGTCAGACGACACCGGCAAACACCACCAGATGCAGCCCACCGTCAGCGAGAACTACGCGAACGTAAAAGGTAAGCGGTGCGTCATCATCGACGACGTGATCACCACCGGCTCTACTATGGAAGAGACGATCAAGCTCATCGAAGACCAGGGCGGAGAGGCTGTGGCCATCGCGGTGATCATCGACAAGCGCGGCGCCGACACAATCAGCAACGTGCCCGTCAAGCACCTGATCCGCATCGGCCGGGTCGACTGAGATTTTAAGAAAGGATGCCGGTGCTACCGGCATCGAAAAAATTTTTCTGTCCGGTCTCAGATAAACCGGATTACTGCCTTGACGACTTCGCTGCCGCGCTTGTCGAACTCTTTATAAGTCTCGGGCGCATCGCCGATTTTAATGTGATCCGTCACTATAGACCCCGGGCTCGCTTTGCCCGCTATGATCTGGTCCCGGAGGAATGCCTGGAAGCGCTTCACAGGAGTCTGGCCGGTGCCGATCTGCAGCCCTTTCTCCCACATCAGGCCCCATGGCATCATGATCATCCCGTTCTTCTCCGCTTCTGTTTTTCCCCTCGGATCGCTCATCGTGTAGACGCCGATAATGCCGACCGTCGCGGTATAATTGGCCACGCGCGCAATGTCCAGCAAGACCTGGTTCGGCTTGAACTGGTCCGGGTTCTGCCGATCGTACGCCTGGTAGCCCACCGCATCGATCACGCAATCCACCCCTCGCAGCATCTTATCCTCTCCGTACCGCATAGCGTCGTGCAGCGGACGCATCGTCTTCAGGTGTTCCTGTATCTGAACCACGGGGTCTCCGTCAAGGAAGTTGATCGGTATAGCCCCCAGCGACAATCCCATCTCCAGCCGCCTCTTATCCTTATCCACTAAGTAGACGATCGGAGCGCCCCGCATGAGCGCGCTGTGGACGCACAGCAGCCCTACCGGCCCCGCTCCGAAGACCGCCGTAGTTTTTCCAGGGGCTACCTGAGCCAGCTCTGTCGCATAATACGCCGTCGGGAAGACATCTGCCAGCATCAGAAAGTTATCCTCGTTGCTGTCGCCTGGCCGGCCGGGCAGCTTCAGGCAGGCCCAGTCGGCATGAGGGACCCGCGTAAACTCCGCCTGGGCACCCAGGTACGGGCCCATATGTGTGTACCCGTATGCCCCTCCCGGGTTCGCCGCGTTCATCGTCAGGCAGGCATTCGTGAAGCCGCGCTCGCAGTTGAAGCAGACGCCGCAGGCGATGTTGAATGGCACCACCACTCTGTCACCTTCTTTCACCAGCCTGACCGCATCGCCGACCTCCTCTACTATGCCCATGGGCTCGTGGCCAAACACAAGCCCCGGCTGTGCGTCCGTGTGCCCGTCGTACATGTGCAGATCGCTGCCGCAGATAGCGCTGCTGGTCAGCCGTAAAATGACGTCCGTCGGATGCTCGATCTGAGGCCGGGGGATGTCTTTGACTGCCACGCTCCCCGGGCCCGTATAGACAACTGCTTCCATGATCTCAACTCACCATCACAGAGTCTGTACGGCCGCACAATAACATTTGCAACGATAAAGTAAACCTGTTCAGGCCGGGATATCAATAATACCGGTGGCCTTGATTGGCGTACGGGGGAACTTTTTGTAAAAAGTTCCCCCTGCGCCCCCTCAAAAACATCGTTTTTCCTGCTGCCCTTCGGGCTGCGATCGGGTGTCGAGAGTCAGGGGAACCTTTTTGGAAAAGGTTCCCCTGACACCCCCTCTAAAACTAGCTCTCAATGTCACCTTTCATGCTGACCTGCTTCAGCCTTTCAATGCCTCCGACTTCTTCCACTACCCTGACTACCGCCTGAGGAACCAGCTGCTGCCAGTCCTCGCCTGACAGCATCCTACGCCTGATCTCGGTGCCCGAGTAGGCGACCCTGTTGTACATAGGCGAGTGCTTCAGCTCGTAGCCCGCCTCGGAGAAAAGCCTCGATACCAGGGGGTTGTTCGAATAGACCTGAGAAAACGGCGGAGTCATGGATTCCACGTGGGACACCCAGATGGCGTTGCGGTAGATATCGTTGATCGGTATGACGTAATAGTAAAGGTCCAGGTCTTCGAGGCTGCGGGAGATCATCATGATCCGCTCGCCTGCGGTGAAAGGATTTTCTGGAGTATGGCTCAGCTGGGCGCTGCCGATGCCGATCACCAGCTCATCCACGTCCTCGGCGATCTGGCTGATCACCTTCAGGTGCCCCAGGTGGAACGGCTGAAAACGGCCGATGTAAAATGCGCGGCTGACGCCGCTCCGGGAATGGGCAGATGCCTTGGCCATGTCACTACTCGGATAAGGATATCGCACGGTAAGTATTTTAATGTATCATTAGCGCCTGCTGTATCACGGCGACGCCCATCAAGTTTAAGTACTAATTCCCTCAACAATTCATGTCCCTGGAGGGCGGCGTTTGAACCTTACCAAGTACCGAGATCACCTGATAGGCTTGATCAGCCCGCTGTCTAAGGTTTTTGCCGCTACCGGCATCACCCCTAACCAGATCACGCTGCTCTCTCTTTTGCTCGGCATAGCCGCAGGCACGCTCTACGGACTCAACGTTGCCTATGCAGGCGCAGCCGCGTTGCTCTTATCCGGGCTGCTCGACTTCATCGACGGCGGCGTGGCGAGGATCAATAAAAAAGCGTCGAAGTTCGGCGCCGCCATCGACTGGATCGTCGACAAGTACGTGGACTGTATCGTGCTGCTGGGCATCGGCCTCGGCGGCATGGTCGACATGCGCCTCGTTGCCGTCGCCATCATCGGGTCGATGATCAACACCTTCATCAAGCCAGTCGTCTACGCGGAGATCGGCTACCAGCAGAAGCACGACGGCAAGATCAAAGACCCCCTCGAAGGCATCGGCATCTTCGGCCGGCCAGAGACCGTCATCACTCTGATAGTATTCTCCTGCCTCAGCGCCTACACCTTCTTCGGCTACAGCGCGATGACTATAGCAGTCGCAATCGTGGCAATCGGGACCAACCTGTCCGCCTTACAGCGCGTGTTTTACCTGTACTGGAACAGGAATAGGTACTAAAGAATACCCATGATTACAGGGCATATTCCCCATAAACTGATTTTTCACTACAGAGGCTCACGGAGAAACGGTTTACCACAGAGGCACAGAGATGCACAGAGATTGTTAGATAGCATGCTGGGCATATGGCAGATTATATAATAAGTCTCTGTGCGTCTCTGTGCACTCTGTGTCTCTGTGGTAACCAGTCGCTTTGTGAGCCTCTGTGCACTCTGTGCACTCTGTGGTGAACCCATAGATGCCAACGGGGTCATTAGTCATCATGGTCATGTTAAAACCAAAATTATAAGCCCGCACGAGCCATATTTAGTGAGCATTACCGGAGCTTTCCTCATGAAGGTCGACATGCACGTTCATACCTCTAAATCGGACGGCAGGGATAGTGTGCACAACGTCATCGAGGCGGCGGAGGCAAAGGGGCTCGATCTGGTGGCAATCACCGACCACGGGCCGGGGCACGGTAGCGCTGTCACCGAGAAGATGGTGAGGGAGACGAGAAAAGAGGTGGAGTTGCTCCAGCCGTCCTACCGGGTCAAAGTGCTCGTGGGCATCGAGGCTGAGATTCTCCCGACTGGTGAAGTCTACCTTTCCGATCGCGATGGCATGGACCTCGTCCTCGCATCCTTTCACGGAGCGCAGTCCTGGGAAACATACTATCATGCAGTTTTACGGGCGGTGCAGGACGAGAAGGTCGACGTGCTCGCCCACCATGCGTGGAGCGCGGGCGTCCAGTTCAGCCCTATTCAGGAATATGAGGACCTGCTGGTCGAGGCGCTCCGGGACAACAACGTAGCGATCGAGATCAACTCCAAGCACTGCCTGCCCTCCTGGGATTTCCTGGCAAAGTGCCGGGATGCCGGGGTGAAGTACACAATAGGCAGCGACGCTCACAAGGTTGCAGATGTCGGCTCGGTGGCGTGGGCGAATAACACGGCCAGACACATTTTCAAGAATGAAGGGCTGTTTTTGCCATAGCTATCTCATCTCCAGCCCTGTTGACAGACGAACCCAACAACTTATCAGACGTGCTACCGCCCCACTATTGCCTGATTTTGTCGGCGCACATATATCGAGATATTGTTATTATTAGCCGCCAATATAATTGTAGGGTAAGGATGCGTTATCATGGACCCTAAATATGCAGCGGCAATCAAGGCTGGCGTCATCGCAGCCATAGTCCTGATCCTGCTGACGCTCGCCGGCGATATTCTGGTCAACGTGATCGGCGGGCAGCAGTTTATGGAAGAATCGATGCAGTGGCAGGAGCAGTATGCAGATCCCGAGAACCTTCCGGAGGGGCCGCCTGAGCTGCCATCTACAGGCTTCATGGGTATAAGCCTCGGCTATCTGGCTATCCAGGCGCTGAAGTTGCTGACCTTTATCGGTGCGGGAGCGCTGGCGGCAAAGATGGCGCCATTTGTCACGAAAGGCGAAGCCGCCCTCGCAGGTGCTATCGCCGGAGCCGTGGCGGAGCTCATTCACCGGCCGGTAGCCATTGTCCTGTCCATACTCTTCAGCTTCCTGACCGGGTATGACGGTACCTCGATCATCGGCTCCCTCATCGGCAACATCGTCTGCTGTCTGCCGGTAACGCTGATTATCGGCGTCATTCTGGCGGTCATCGGGGCGCTGCTGTACTCCCTGATCAAGAAACCGCCTGTGATTAGGCCCTGAGTAGCTAAGCCGGCGCATGTATGGGCTGCTTGCGCCGGCTAAAACCGATATCTATTTATCCGATTTGTACTCTAGCCCTTTCATATTATCTAGTTGAGGAAATTCCATGGGAGTTCTAGAGGTTGTACAACAGGTGATAAACACCGTTAACGGTTGGGTGTGGGGCCCCGTAATGCTGGTCCTGCTGGTAGGTACTGGCTTGCTGCTGACCCTGAGGCTGAAAGGCCTGCAGTTCCGGGAGCTGCCGCATGCCTTTGCCATGATGCTGCACGCGGCGAAGAGCCGGAAATCTGACCAGGAGGGCGACATCCCCTCGTTCCACGCGCTGTGTACCGCCCTGTCGGCCACGGTCGGCACGGGTAACATTGCCGGTGTCGCTACTGCAATAGTGCTCGGTGGCCCGGGTGCGCTGTTCTGGATGTGGGTCACTGCCCTGGTGGGTATGGTGACTAAGTACTCGGAAGCAGTCCTGGCGGTGAAGTACAGGACGAAGAACGCCGACGGGACTATGTCGGGCGGCCCGATGTACTACATCGAGAAAGGGCTGAAGATGAAGTGGCTCGCCATGCTGTTCGCCTTTTTCGGCATGATCGCGGCGTTCGGTATCGGCAGCATGGTGCAGGCGAACTCGGTTACGCTCGCCCTTACCTCTCAGGTACAGGCAATAGGCAGCGTCGACGTGCCCGTGCTCGGCAGCGTCTCTCTGCTCAGCGTCGTCATAGGCATCATCCTTGTCTTTATCACTGCTCTTGTCACTTTCGGCGGCATCAAGAGGATCGGCGAAGTCGCATCCGTCCTGGTGCCCTTCATGGCCATTCTGTATGTCATCGGCGGCTTGCTGGTGCTGGTCCTGAACTTCTCTAAAATACCGGACGCTTTAATGCTGGTCTTCACCTACGCCTTCACACCCTATGCGGCGGTCGGCGGTGCGGCAGGCTACGCGGTTTCGCAGGCTATCAGGTACGGTGTGGCGAGAGGTGTCTTCTCGAATGAAGCCGGTCTGGGCAGCGCACCTATCGCATATGCAGCGGCCAAGACTAACAAGCCCGTATACCAGGGCATGATAGCGATTACCGAAGTGTTCATCGACACGCTCATCATCTGCTCGATCACCGGCCTGGTAGTGCTGACCAGCGGCCTGTGGGACGACGGCACGTTCTCAAGCACAGATCTGACGATCGCGGCCTTCGCTAACTCTCTGGGTCCGATCGGCCTGCTGATCGCCGTCGCCTCCGCAGTCCTGTTCGGGTATTCGACCATCCTCGGCTGGGCTTACTACGGAGAACAGTGTTTCCACTACCTGTTCGGCAACAGGATGAAGCGGGTCTATAAGATCGTCTTCCTGGCCGCGGTGCTGTTCGGCTCCGTGACTAAGGTCGGCCTGGTATGGGATATCTCCGACACGTTCAACGGCATGATGGCCATACCCAACCTGATCGCCCTCGTTGCGCTGAGCGGAGTGGTCGTCGCGGAGACGAAGAAGTACTTCGACGAGCGCAAGGCTGGCAAGAAGAGCGGCGGTATCGACAAGGTGCCGGCCTAAAAGGGGTATACTACTTACCCCTTTTCTTTTTTATGACACCGTGATGTCCTGATCGGTGAGCGTCATTATTCCCTGCGCAAATAATTTTTATAATATGAGGCAATGAACTTAAGTGAAGCCGGATCGGACCGGGTGATAGCGCCGCAACCCTTAAGCTTACTGGCGTCTATTCAAATCCTCACAGATGCCTGAGATGGCCGGTGATATCGATCTGCTGCAGGCTGAGAGCGCAGCGCGCAGAACGCGTTGTCCTGTACGTACAAGCGAACTGCCGGACTGGCTTAGGACTGCCACGCATAGTACGATCGATGATGAGAGGGAACTAACTCATGGAATTCTGTCCTAAATGCAAGAGTATTATGAGGCCGGGCGGTGGCGGCATGGTGAAATGCCGCAAGTGCGGCCACGAAAAGAAGGCACAGGCCGGCAACATGATTGTCGGCGGCCCCGTCAAGGATCAGGAACGCGAGATCACTGTGCTGGACGAGAAGCAGGACGCGGGCCTGCCCACCACTGAAGAGGTCAAGTGCCCCGACTGCGGGAACCAGAAGGCCTACTGGTGGATGCGCCAGCTGCGCAGCGCCGATGAGAGCGAAGTGCGCTTTTTCCGCTGTACAGAGTGCGGCAAGACCTGGCGTGAGTATAACTAACGCCGGGCATTTACAGGTATACGTAGGTATGCGTGAGCATGAGTATCATGCATACATGCATGACCTTCGTACCTCTATCAAAGCTTTTATTTAGCTATAGCGTTAACTACAGTTAGTAATAACCAAGGGCAAGGAATATAACATGTTCAAGGCGGCAATCAATGCAGAGGTCTTCAAGGACGCGATCGAGGCCGTATCGACGCTGGTCGACGAGGCCAAGTTCAGGATCACGAAGGACTCCATCTCCGCACGTGCGGTTGATCCTGCCAACGTCGCCATGGTGGCATTCGACCTGAACGCTAAGGCGTTTGACACCTTCGAGGCTACCGATGGCGAGATAGGCATAGACCTGGTCAGGTTCATGGACATCCTCGGCATGACTGCCAGGGACGACCGGCTCGAGCTAAACCTCAATGAAGAGACCCGCAAACTGGAGATTCGCACGGGAGGGCTCGCATATACTCTGTCGCTGCTCGACCCCGGCTCCATCAGGAAAGAGCCGAAAGTGCCGGCTCTCGAACTGCCCGGAAAGATCGTGCTGAACGGCGCAGAGCTGAAAAGAGCAGTCAAGGCTGCGGAAAAGGTATCCGATCACATGGCCCTGGGCGTGCAGGACAAGACCTTCTACGTCGAGGCCGAGGGCGACCTGGACAAGGTGCGCCTGGAGATACCTGAATCAAACCTCATCTCTCTGCAGGCGACGAGCAACGTAAGGTCCTTATTCTCGCTGGACTACCTGAACGACATCGTCAAGTCCCTGGGCAAGGCCGAACAGGTAACCATCGACCTCGGCACCGACTACCCTGTCAAGTTCACTTTCAGCATTGCCAGTGGCAACGGCACTGTCATCTACCTGCTGGCGCCGAGAATCGAGTCTGAGTAAATGAATTTACAGGGAAAGGCTCAAGTTTGTACCGCAAACTTGACGCCACTACATTATTTTCTTTCAGCTTCTTTCCCCTTCTGGATTAGCTCCCTGACTCTCTGGCCGCCTTTTACCCCGCCCTTGTGCCCAATCTCCTCGTAGAACTTGCGATCGTGGGACTTTGAGGTAGCCTGACCGCCCTTGCGGCCTGCCTCTTTTACAGACATGCCGCCTTTTTCTGACACTTCCATCCTCCTGGCCATATCATCACCAGAATCTCATCCGTACTATATTGCAATGAAAATGACCCGTAGAAAAAACAAAACTTGGACCTGTTGGTCCTGAATGTGGACAGAACGCGAACACCAGGCGGAGCTCGGTGATTTAAGCTAAAGTTTCGTTGTCCGGGCGATTACCGTGGATAGTATCAGTATCACATTTTTTCAATTACCTGGCAAGCCCTGAAAAAAGTTTTTACCTCTGGCCCTGCCATTATTACAGGAATAGCTTATACTGCTACAGTCAGCACGAGGAGCACCTGTCATGGACGCGGTCGGCTTTGCAAAGTATCCGTTTACTCAGGAAGCGCTGTCCTACGTCAGGGACCGCAACTACTCCATGGAGGACATCCTTCAGAAGCCGGCTTACGGACAGGTGCGGCTGAGGGCTAAAAAACGGGTCCTCAACTCGATTAAGGGCGATGTCCAGGCAGACGATCTGCTGCCTGACCCGGAGCGGGAACTGCTCTCTTATCCGGTTGCCCGTATGCTGGTGGCGATGACTGAAGACCAGTACCTGATGAAACGGTTTGCGTTGTGGGAATCCAAGCGGGCGTATACCCTGCTGCTCGACGAAAGCGACACCGGCCTCATGGACGTGGGCCGGGACTTCGGCATAACTGCCCGGGCGAAAGACCGGGAGTTCATCATCCACTTCACCGACTATCTTCGGTATGCCGCCGGGCTGCGGAACCTCGAGTGGAAGCTGATCAACCGAAAGGTAGTGGCTGGTATGGTCTATGTGTCCCGGGAAACTTTTACCCGCCTGCTGGAAGAGGCGGTCAGAGAAAAAATCCAGGCCGGCTTCGGCGCTAAGGTACCGGCGGAAATGAAGCCTGTACTGGAGCCTTACCTGGCGGAGATCCGGGAATCGCTGGATAAGCTCAAGAGCGAAAAAGGCCTCTCAGGCGATGGTGAAGTAACCCAGGACTCGTTCCCGCCCTGCATGAAAAACCTGCTGGCAGACCTGCAGAAAGGCATAAACCTGCCCCACACTGCCCGGTTCGCCCTGACCTCCTTCCTCGCCAACATCGGACTCGACAAGGACGCCATCATGGATTTATACCGGATGGCCCCCGACTTCCGGGAGGACCTCACCCACTACCAGGTGCAGCACATCACCGGCGGCAGCGGCACCGAGTACACTTGCCCCGGGTGCAAGACCATGATGACCTACGGCAACTGTATCGGGAAAAACAAGTTATGCGAGTATGTCACCCACCCGCTGTCCTACTATCGGAAGTCACAGCGGAGGAGGGCGAAAGAGATGGCGGCAGCGCAGGCGTTCAAAGGAAGCAAGGATAAGGCTGTCGATACTGTCGCTGAGAACGTTCATGTAGAGACCGGTAACTCGCCGGGTAATTGAATCCTGTCGTGCTGAAGCCCCTGAGCCTGCGATAGTGGACGAAAGCTGCACTATCTACTATTACCAGAATAATTGCATACTGTTGTTTCTGTGTTCGTGAACGTTGACGAACGCTGCGCTGTGCCAATCCTCACAGATGCCACAGATTCCGATTGATTCCACAGATTCCTCTGCAGAATCCACAGATTACTACTCGATATCACAGAAGGAAAAAGCTAATATCGAACGCAGATAGTCATCAAATGAGCACTCTATCAGAATATTTTTTATTATCTGTGGAATCGAGCATCATCTGTGCAATCGAGTAGAAATCTGTGGATTCTGTTTCAATCTGTGAAATCTGTGTGGTTTTGCACAGCGCAGCGTTCGTATTGCTATCTCACCACCCAGAAACAACAAGAAAACGCACAGCACCGCTTTTTTGTTTGAAAAATGATTTGTGGTGCCAGGGATACGATACTTGTGCCCCCGGCACGAACGATTCGCGATCCTTTTCTCTTGTTAGCCCAGCGGGTCCTGCCCGATCTTCTGGATCATCTTCTCGAGGACTTCCTTTCTCATGCCCTCGACGAACTTGATCGAGCCGACCACGAGGTGGCCGCCGCCGTTGACGCCGCCGCCCTTGATCTCCTCGCGGAGTTCCCTGACCATCCTCGGGATGTTCATCAGGACGCCACGGCTGCGGAGTACTGCAAAGTCGGGCCCGAAGCCCAGGGTGATGACAGGCTTGCCTTCGTTCTTCTTACACATGCGATCGTGGATCTCGCCGGTCATCTTGCCCGGGGGCGGGAAGGTGAACCTGTGGGCGAACAGCTCTACGTCTATGGCGTGCAGCAGGGCGCCGTTGGGCAGGTTTATGACTTTCACGTGAGGCAAAGAGGCATCCATCTGCTCGTTGATCATCCTGTTGGCGTGCTCGTCGAGCAGATCTACCAGCTCTCTGTGGCGCTTTGCGCTGCCGAAGTTGAGGATGTCGTTGACGATGCCTCTGCCATCGTTGTACCTTAGCCAGAACTGCTCGAAGTCCAGGGCTAAAGCGATCTTTTTCAGCTCGTCCTCCGAGTATTTATCCTTGACCAGCTCCAGGTACTTCGCTCTCTCCGGGGCCTCCGACCTGTCGCCTACCGCTGCCACCGCTGCGAGGTGCTTGATCTCCTCGGTGACGTCCGGGTTGATCATCCTCGCGAGTTCGGTGCCGAGCATGCCTGCGGTGATGCCGAAGTCTCCGCCGGCGTGGTACGGGTTGACGTGGCCTTTTAAATAAGGGTCGACGATCGTGTCCGGGTGGTGATGATCCACGACCAGCAGGTCGATATCGTAGACTTTAGTGTACCTGTAGGCATCGATGTCCTCTTCCGTCGAGCCGTTGTCCATCAGTACAATCAGCGGCATGCGCTGGCCGAACCGCTGGTTGTCTTCCAGGGCCATGACCAGGTCCTTGTTCACGTCTTCCAGCTCGTAGAACGGCGCCTTCGAAGGCGATCGGGAGAAGAAGTGGTGCTCAGCATCAGCGTCTCCCTGTGCTCTGATTAAGGGCAGGCAGGCCCGCTCTATTGCTACGCCTGCGCAGATGCCGTCGGCGTCCGCGTGGTGCCTGATGATGATCGGCTCCGACTTGAGGATTGCTTTCCTTATGCGAAGGGCGACTTTCTCCATCTGGGGCCTGAGCTTCTCCAGCACCTCGCTCTGCACGAGGAATTCCACGTGGTGCGGAGCAGCGCGCGCCTCTATAGCATCCTCTATGACTTTCCTGACCTGCGCCGCATCCCCGTCCGACAGCTTTTTCATGTCCAGGACTTCAAGCTGCAGGCCGTTGTTCCTCTTCGTGATCTCGCCGGTGACCTTGACCATATCCTCGAGGCCGACGTCCGGGAACGCTCTCTGGCCGGCTTCGACGAACGCGGCACACGAGACTGAGCCCTCCTCGTCTGCAACTGTGAAGATCGTGGGCCCGCTGGTCTGCTTGACCTGGACGATTTCGCCGCTGATGCTGACCAGCTTGTTGATGAACTTAACAATGTTCGAAGACTTAGTCCTCGGGAGGTTCTTCTCCACCTCAACCACCTGGAAAGAAGTCACCTTGTGGGGCAGCAAGTCAAAGTTGCCGTTCGGCTTGATCGAGTTGATCTTGACGATGACATCGTCGCCAGGCACATATGGCCTGTGAACGTTGCTGGAGTGGATGAGACCTTTTGTCTGGTCGTTCAGGTTCACAAAAACGCCGAAGTCGGCCAGGTTGGCCACTTTGCCGAAGTATGCCTTGCCGACCTCCAGGTCCGATACGTCGCATGCCGGTGTAAGCTTGTAGACCGGGTGGATGCCTTTACAGTTCTCGCAAACGGTCAGGCCGGGCAGGGCGGGCTTGCCGCAGATGTCGCAGTCTGCCAGCTTGCCTGTGCCTCCGCAGTCCTTGCACTTCTCTCTCTCCTGCCATTTGCCGCTTCCCTTGCACTTGGGGCAGAAGCCGCCGAGCATGCCCTTGAGGTCCTTCTCGGACATCTGCAAGAGGTTCATGCTCTTGACCTTGCCCTGGCCGCCGCAGGCAGGACAGGTCTGCTCTCCTTTGATGACATGGCCCTTTCCCTGGCATGTCGGACATTCAGTACTCATGATAATGACCTTATAAATTCGCTTGCAACGACATCCGGAGGAATTAATATATATTTTCCCCTGTCGCCATCGAACGTACCACGCACGTGGCCATGATCGCTGTTTAGAAAGTGCCGGGTCGCGCAGGCAGTACACTATGAAGCTTCTGGATATATAAAGATGTTGAGAATAGATGGACGTGGAAGCGTCTATCGGCGCCGATCACTCACAGGCCATGTGATTGTAGATCGTCAGGCCGGGGCTGATCCATTCGGGCAGGCCGTTTGCTGGAGCATATGAAGTCAATATCTCATCTCGCCAGGTCATTTCCCCACCGCCGAACGTCTCAGCTTATGATGCTGGCGATCGGCAGCCATAAGCGTTTTTACGCCGTTTGTGAAATTAACTTCCACAGAACTCCTTGCGATAAAAGCGCCCGGCCTGGCATATATCCGCCTGTCCACTAGCAAGTATTTAATTTTTGTTAAAATAATATTGTATGGAGAATCTCTATGACCACCATATCAGGAGCCGAAAGAGAAGTTATGATGTACCTGAAGTCCTCGCTGCACCACAACAGGTTCGACGGCGTGAAGGCGAGTGAGATAGCCAATAACATAGATAAGCCTGTCCAGGACGTGATCGCAGCCTGCGAGACGCTCGAGCAGAAAGACCTCGTCGCCATCGAAAAGCGGGAAATGAGTGAAGGGAAAGCCAGAGACCTGGAGGTACACATCAAAGAGCATGGCATAGACTTCCTGAGGAAAGAGAAAGGAATACCCCTGTAAGGGCGGCTGACTTCACCATTATTTTTCTGCTGGCAGTTTTCGGCCGATAATTTTATAAGAGATGAAAGGTAGTGTAATGCTGCAATTATTGATGGGGCCTGTGGTCTAGCTGGCTATGACGTCGCCTTCACACGGCGGAGGTCAGGGGTTCGAATCCCTTCGGGCCCACTAGTTTGTTTTGAGGGGCTCCCGGGGACTTTTACAAAAGTCCCCTGGGTCTCGACACCCGAAAAAGCCCTGAAAGGGCACTTTTAAAGCGATGTTTTTGAGGGGGTGGCGAGGGGGGCTTTTTACAAAAAGCCCCCCTAACACCAATCCTTAACAACTTTTTCAAAAGGTTTTCCTGTGATTGACAACTTGTACTATCGTACTACTCTTCTTCCCTAAACTGATATTTACTACATTCCCGCACCCTGCACTTCTTACACTCGTCCCCGTCCTTGCAGGGCTCAGTATGGATGATGATGCTGGCCCGGGGGAACCTGTCCTTGATGTCCTTTTCGATGTGGGTCGCCAGGCAGTGGGCCTGTTCGATGGTCAGCTCTTTGGAGACGACGAGGTGCAGGTCGATAAACCTGTCCGAGCCAGATTTTCTTGTCCGGAGCTTGTGGAAGCCCGCATACTGTTGCGAGTGGTCCTCGATGATCTGGCAGATCTCGTTTTCCTCTTCCTCAGGAAGCTTGACGTCCATCAGGTCTTTGACCGACCTGACGATCAGCTCTACCGCTGCTTTAAGGATGAAGACCGCCACGAGGATGGCGAAGATCGGGTCAAGTATAGTGATGCCTGTCAGCTTGATCGCGACCAGCCCGGCGAAGATGCCCAGCGAGGTCAGCACGTCAGTCCGCAGGTGCCAGGCGTCTGCCTCCAGAGCTATGCTTTCGGTGCGCTTCGCCGTTTTCATCAGCCTCTGGGAAACGTAGAGGTTCACGATGGCCGATAAGAGCATGACTGCAATGCCCAGGCTGACGTCCTCGAGGACAACTCCATGAAGGATCTTCTCGTATGCCTCGTAGATGATGAAGCCTGCCGCGACGAAGATCAGCAAAGCCTCGATGGTGCCGGAAATGTTCTCCAGCTTGCCGTGGCCGAACGCGTGCTCGTGGTCCGGCGGCTTGCTCGATGTGCGGACGGAAAAATAGGCGATAACCGCAGCGACGAGGTCTATGCCCGAGTGAATGGCCTCAGAGATCACGCTCACCGAGCCGATCATGACGCCCACGATCAGCTTGAGGATGACCAGCGACAGGTTAGACACTATCGACAGGCGGGCGATGCTCGTTTTCTCTCTGTTCAGCTCCTCTATACTGCTACTCATCGTTTCTCACAGTAACTGGTAAAACACGCGATACGTCTTGATTATATTTAGGGTTATCGTACGGATGGAACTCCGCCCCTCCCCGGACGCAGAAAATAAACCCCGTTAAGTTTACGGAGGTTCCTCCGCAATGGTAATTGTTATAAGCGGAGAGGGTGTAATACTACTAAAACTAGTGGAGATATCAGGGAATGATTGAAGAGCTCGGCATCAAAGACATGACCGTCAAAGAGTTTCTGGACGACCTCATGGACATCAAAGGCTATACCAGCATCATCTGCCCGCTGACCGAAGAGTACCTGGCCGACCACAACCGGACGCTGTTCTACGACGGCGACATTCTCGAATATCAGATCGGCACGAACAGGATCGTCAAAGTCGTCGTCGACGGCGAGCAGCTTCACATCAAAAAGGACGGAGTCGAGTACACCGGTGCTAAAGCAAGGGCTCTGTTCAGCGGGGACAGGGAGTTCAAGGCCTGGAAGAGAACCTGCGATGGCGACAAGAACGCGCTGATCAGGGATGCCTGCGCAACTGTCCATGTCTTCCATGTCAACTACGTGTACGCTCTTAAGGAGCTGCAGCTTCCGAAGGAACTTACCTTCTGCACGATCAGAGAGATGATGTCCTTCGTCATATCCCGGGAATTCGAGGCCATCGGAGCCCGGTACATGCCTTACAAGGAAGCGTAAAACCGCTTCCCGGGCAGGAAGCCCTGAGTCTCCTGCTTTTTTTATATTTTAACACGCGGATTAAGCGAAAGATAAACTATTTCTACTTGCAGCGGGCTTTTTCCCGGGCAATGGATTCCGTGATCATACTGGGGCTGGCCGCAGGTGCGCTGACTACCGGCAGCACTATACCCCAGATCCTCAAGATTCTCAAGACGAAATCCGCAGGAGACATCTCCACTCTTTTCTTCCTCTTCATGGGCTGTGGCATGCTGCTCTGGCTAATCTATGGCATCCTCCGCTCGGACATTATCATCATCCTCTGGAATCCGCTGAGCCTGAGCTTATGTCTCATCATACTGGGGCTGAAACGGGTTTATCCGTAGCTTTTATAATGCGCAGCACAGCGTGCACCCTTTTTATCTGCTCACTCTGGGGTGAACCGGCTGATATCCGAGGTCCCGGCGACGGCTTCGATGGCGGCCAGGCTGTCCATCATATTCCGGAACCTCTGGTCTCTCATCAGCCCTTCTTCTTCCCCGCGCATGATCGCCTGGATGTTCATGATCTCGTCGCTGGACGCGAAGTCGTACAGCGCCGGGAACAGGACTGTCTCTTCGATCGCAGCGTGCGACCTGTACATGACGATAAATGACATGCACAGCCTCACTATCTCGTTCATCTCGCCGACTGTATCCACTCCTCCCGCCTGCGTCGTATCGATGATCCTGTCGATGATGGCCCTTCCTCTGTCATGCTGCAGCCTCAGTGTTTTCAGCAGGTCTTCGTGACGACCGGAAGTCTCTATCCTGGGAAAGATCAGCCTTTCCTCGTCTGACATATGGTGTTCCGCGCCCAGCTTTTTCATGAGCAGGGCGGCCCGGTTGAGGGGTCGCAAGTCCATGCTTGCGCCGTTGGCGATACTGGCGATCATGCTCTCGATGGAGATCATCAGCCGTTCCATCAGGGCGTGATCTCTCGACAGCATCTCTGTCGGCGAGGTCATCACCGACTCCTTTCCGAACCTGCCGGGGGGTTCCTGCGGCGCGATCTGGACCATGCTACAGGTAAAAGGTAAAATCCATCCGTGTAGTGTGTTAAGCTTCGTAATAATCATCCCCGATCGACGAGTACGGCGTCAGTCAGCAATAACGTCACCCGCGTTCGGAGTTGTCCGCATTACCGGCCGCTTTCCTTTTTCACGGGCACCCGGACGCTTTTGTAATAGGGGGGATACCAGAGGTATCCGTGTTCCCGCAGCGGATCGATGTACCTGACCTTGTCCCCGTCGTGTTCCTCTGTAACCGCATACGAATGATAGCGCAGGCGCTTTAGCTCAGGGCTCTCCATGTCTTGCTGCCTGCCGGCAGGCTGCCCTCTGCATTTCTCGAACACTATGTTCTCCCCCGGTCCCCTGAGCAGGCTGTACTTTATCACTCTGACCGTATCCGGAGTCTCGGTAACTGCCAGCCAGTCGATCGGTATGAGCCCCGGTATCGTTTTACCGTCGATGCGGCTGCCGACGTACACCTTGAGCGATACGCTGGCCAGGACGACGGCTGTAAAGAACAGTACATAGGGCAATGGATGGCCGGTGTCGGCTAAGCCCGCCACGATCAGTAACAGGTATATTATGCTCGCCACTGTCAGAAAAATGCTGGGGCCCGCCATGATACCCAGAGTAAACTTATGATCGCTGAGCGGGTATAGCAAAGGTATGCCCGGGTACGCCAGATAGTCCAGAACTATGTGCGACAGACCGCCTGCAATCGCGGCCAAAATCGCAAGGATCGGGCTGACAGGCCCGTATGCCGGCAGCGCCATGGTGACAACGATAAGCCCGATCACGGCGAACAGGACCGAGGTCGCAACAGCCCCGGCTATGCTGTGGGTAATCCCGCCATGGGTGAAGATATACAGTCGCGGATCCCTGTCGGAAAACCTGTGGAATACTACGTCTATGTCCAGGACGACTGCTCCCAGGACTGCAAAAGGGACAAGCTCTGGCCGGCCAGCAGCGGTAAAAACGACTGTTATAGCGAGGGCATGTGTCAGGCTGTCCACGTGATCAATCTCGGCGCTGGCGGATAAATACGTTACTTTTGTCCGCCCGCGTCACGATCGGCATTCCCGCTACTGAACGATCAGGCAGCCTGGCTCTTCAGGGTTCCGGGGCGTGGCATTGTAGTCAGGGCATCCCGGGCATCCTGGGCAGCCAAGGTAGCCTGGGTATCCCTGGTATCCCGGGCTGCCCAGGTAGCCGGGGTAACCCGGATTATAAACGTAGCAGCCGGGCTCCCCCGGTGTCCTGATCGGATTATCGGGACAGCCGGGACAGCCCGGGCAGCCCATGCCAGAGTTCGAAACCCATGTCGCAGGCTGCTGGTACGCTCCGGTGCCGAAGCCCGGGTACGCCTGAGCCACCACAGGGGCTGTCAGTGCTATCAGTAATGCTATCATCGTCATGATCTGCGCTGTTGTTTTCACTTCTGATCCCGGTCCACAGGTCTGGCACTATTTACATAATGCGAACTGATGTCATGAGCGAGGATACAGTTGTCCGGGAGCAACTGGAGCGCTCGCGTGTAACGATCACGCTGCCAGGTATGCGGAATCCTTTCCGATCGTTTATCATAAAATAGCGCCAATCCCTAATGGTAACTAGTGGTTCCTTATGCAGTCCGATTTCTCGATCAGCCATGTCGACGCAAAGCTCGTACAGGCCGGCAGGCTACACTTGAGGCCGGTTTACACGTTCGCGGCCGATACACTTCCAGCAGGGGCAGTCCAGGTCTCGGCAGTGGTCACCGAAGGTCATAAGTGCCTGGCGAAGGCCTTGCTGATACAGGCTATCCACCCGGAAGTACCCCCGGTCTACCTGGGCGGAGATGCGATGAAAGGCTGCTGTTTTGGCGCTTCTGCCTGGCTGGGATTCATGAAAATGCCTCCGATGATGAAGGCCATGTATGCATCCGTGCCAAAAGGTGACGGTAAGCATAACGCTCACTATCTGAAGGCGACGCCTGATCTATGTGAAGCAGGCCTGAAAAGCCTCGGCAGGCTGATCCCGGCCGGAAAATACCTGGTTATGGGGACCTGTGACGAGAGGACAGAAAGCCTGGCCCGGCCTGTTTCGGCGCTCTGCTTTGGCACTGCAGAGCAGATCCGTAACCTTTGCGGTCTGGTCCACTTCAGCAGGGCCGACCTGTTCAACCCGGTTATCGCTGCATGGGGCGCTCACTGCGCTACTTTTATCTCTTATCCTGCCGGGCTGTGGGAGAATGTCCCGAAGGATACCGCTTTTATCGGTCCTGCCGCATCATACGGCAACGACTGGTTTCCGCCAGACCTGCTGGCCCTGAGCATGCCGTACCGCATGGCGGTACAGTTGTCCGAGGATTATGGGCAGTCGTTCGCAGAAAAATGCCCGGATAAGACGTATCCGGCGACCCGGGATCAGCTGTAGTTCCGGCCACCGTCATCCTCATAAGGTATGCCGGTTTATGTGTTACGGCATGCACCTGATCATCACCGAGAAGCACGACGCGGCCAGCAAGATCGCTGCCATCCTGTTCAAGGACAGGACGCCGGAGCGCATCAACGGCGTGCCGGCATACAGATCTAAGGCAGCGGATGCCCTGGTGATCGGCCTGGCAGGGCACATCCTCGAGCTCGACTTCCCCGAGGCCTACCAGAAGTGGAGCGCATTTCCGCCCAGGGAGCTGATCAGGGCACAGGTGGTCACCTACCCGTCGAAAAAGGACCTCGTCGGAGCACTTGCTACGCTGGCCACAAAGGTGACCCGCGTCACCATTGCCACTGACTATGACAGGGAAGGCGAGATGATCGGCGTCGAAGCCTATAACATCATCAAGAAGATCTCCAGCCCGACGTTCGACCGGGTCCGGTACAGCTCTTTCACTAAAGAGGAGATTACGAAAGCCTTTGCCAGCCCCACTGCAGTCGACTTCGATCTGGCGGCAGCCGGGGAGTGCAGGCAGGAGATAGATCTCGTATGGGGCGCAGCCCTGACCCGCTTCGTCTCCATCGCCGGAAACAAGTTCGGAAAGGACTTTTTATCCGTGGGCCGGGTGCAGACGCCGCTGCTGGCATTGATCGTAGACCGGGAAAAGGAGATTCAGGCGTTCACCTCGAAGCCCTACTGGGAAATCGTAGCCACGCTGCTGAAAGAAGACCGGTCTTTCACGGCTTCCCATAAGCGGGGGCGGTTCGACAAAAAGGAAGAAGCTGCTGCCATCCACAAAAAGCTCGGCAAAACTGCGGTGGTCAAAGACGTAAAAGCAGACCGGAAAAAGGAGCAGCCCCCGATCCCCTTCAACACAACTGAGTTCGTCAAGGCAGCCAGCGCGCTGGGATTTACCGCGGCCAGTGCCATGCAGATCGCCGAAGCTCTGTACATTAACGGCTGGATCTCTTATCCCCGTACCGACAACACCGTCTACCCTGATACTTTGAATCTCAAAGACCTGCTCGGAATATTCAAGACCAGCCCCGACTTCGCGAAGAGCGCGCTTGAACTGCTGGCGATGCCATCGATAACGCCTACGAGGGGCAAGGTCGAGACCAAAGATCACCCGCCTATCTATCCGGTAGCCTGCGCGATGCGAAAGGACCTCGACGACAGGCAGTGGAAGCTTTACGAGCTCGTGGTTCGCCGATACTTTGCGACGCTATCGCCTGCATGTGAGTGGGAAACGATCAAGGCAGAGATCGATATCTCGGGAGAGCCGTTCGCAGCTAACGGCAAGCAGCTCGCAGTTCCCGGCTGGAGGAAACACTATCCCTACGGCCTGCAGAAGGACGAGCTATTGCCTCCTCTTAAGGCCGGCGATCCTCTCCTGGTCCGGAAAGCCGATCTACTAGAGAAGAAGACCGAGCCGCCCAAGAGATATGGCCAGGGCAAACTGGTCCAGATGATGGAAGACCTCGGCCTCGGCACCAAGGCCACGAGGCACGAGGCGCTGGCGAAACTGTACCAGAGGGGCTTCATCGAGGGCAACCCGCCTCAGCCGACGGCCACCGGAATTTCGCTGATCGACGCGCTGAAAGCTTATGCCTCGGCTATAACCAGTAATGCAATGACCAGTAAGCTGGAGCGGGATATGGACGCCATCGCAGCCAGCCAGCTTAAGAAAGCTGCCGTCGCGAAGGAGTCCCGGGAAATGTTGGACAAGGTCTTCGACCAGCTGGAGAAAAACCGCCTCGAAATCGGCCGCATCCTCCGCTCAGGCTTTGCCGCGGACAGCGACATCGGGCCATGCCCGCTGTGCGGTTCCGCGCTCGTGGTCAGGGAGAGGAAATCGGACAAGAACAAGTTCATCGCGTGCTCCGGCTTCCCGAACTGCCGCAATACTTACAACGTCCCGCCAGGTACCCTCAAATTCGACAAGACCGTCTGCGAAAAGCACCGGCTCCACCACGTCAAGGTGACCCCGCCTTCGACCAAAGGGCCTGACGGCAAGGCAGTCAGGGGCAAGGCTTACGACTTCGGGTGCCCAGCCTGTAGAAAGGAAAACCCCTCGGTAATGCCCCCCTGCGTCAAAACCTGTAAACCCGACCTCAGGGCGATGATACCCCACGGCCGGGAATCCGGAGAACTGGTGACCACTGAGGCTCACAGAGTGACCGGTTTACCACAGAGGCACAGAGACGCACAGAGGTTCACAGAGATTTTTACAATCATCATTATGATGCTCACGCTGCGCTTACAGCTCCTTTTCTTCTGTCCTTCCAGATATCCCATAACGTCACCAGTAACAATACCGGTCCCATTGCAACAAGGGTCAGGTAGAGGATGACTATCGGTACTGAGATGACAGGTAAGAGTAAACTGCATATTATGCCGAGGATCGTAAGCATCGTCAGCAGTATCACGAGGTCATTTCGGCTGAAATGTTTAGTCTGCAAGGCAAGGTCTCCGGCCCCCGGCTCATCCGGCTTCTTAAGGTACATGAGTAGCACGATCACCGCATAGATGCAGAAGGTTAGCAATATAGTGAGAGGCGGAGCTATTCTTTCCGGCAGCAGGAATACGAAGGTCACTATGTACAGCAGCGCCAGGTACCCTATGAGGATGGCAATGCCCATTTTGCCCAGCCGGAGCGATTCTATCGAGAACTGCCCCCCGTAGCGCCTGGAGGCTATCCAGTACAGTATTTCGGCAATTGCGGCGCTGCCAAGAATGCTCAGGACAACCGCAGCGACATTGCCTCCGGCATTTAAAGACAGGAAAGCTGCACCGATGACGACGACCGCTATTGCCAGTAACCAGTTCATGCGCTTTTTTGCCAGGATTCGACGGTGCCCGGATAATATCCTGTTCTCCCCGGACAGTATCTCAAAGCACAGCGCCGGCAGGATGAATACCATTTTGGCAGACCGCGACACTTTCATAGCGGCAGCGTCTTGCCCTGACATAGAGTACTATTGGTCAGGGCCTGTTGAAAAGTATGATGGTGGCAATGCCACTCGAGAAAAATGTAGTTTAGGCGGCTATGATCTTCTGAGCCGTAGTGATTGTGGCGATCTCGTACTCTTCGTGGATACAGCAGTCGCTGCAGCCTTCCCTGTTCTGGCAGAAGAGCGTCTGCTTGTGTGGGCACCAGCTTCCGTAAAATCTCAGCTTTTCCTCGGCAAGCATTTCTGTTCGGACCACCTGTTTAGTATTAGCTATCAGTTATCTCCGCAATTATTTAACCGTTGCAGTAAATCTCGTACAATAATTACGATTTTGTAATTACAGCCTATTATTTGCCTTAATATCTCCTGAGCAATGTGTTTCGGGGAAATGATAATCGATACAGTTCTCCTGCATGACAGACTTCCCTCACAGCAAGCTATAAATACCCGGACTGCTATTAGGTCAATAAGACATAGGTCAATTTGACATAGTACAATAATAACCTATGTCCATCAGAACTAGGTCGTATGGCACAATGGCTGATCTGGACTTAATCATACTCGGCTCGCTGCTGGGAATGCCCGCCCACGGGTACCAGCTGAAGCAGAACATCGAGCTTACCTACGGTAAGAGGTACGTCAACCTCAGCAACAGCCGGCTTTACCCAAGGTTATCAAAGCTGGAGGCAGACGGGTACATCGAAGGCAAGCGCGAACCGCAGGAGAAGGTGCCGGACCGGAAGACGTTCCACGTCACGCCGGCGGGCATTGAGAGGCTTAAAGAGCTGGTCGCAACGCCGCTGGGGCCGAGGGAGGATGAATTCGATTTCCTCGCCCGGGCATCCTTCTTTGGGCTCATAACTGCCGACGAGCGGCGGAAGATCATAGAGCCGCTATACCAGGCAAAGGTAAATGAGCTGGCCGAAGCCCGCAAAAAGCGGGAGCAGTTCGGCCAGTACATGGATAAGTTCTCACTGGCGGTGCTGGACTACGGCATCGCGGCCATCGGCAACACGGTGGAGATGTACAGGAAACTGTTAGATGCAGAGTGATAGTGATGATCGATATAGCACTGAAAAATATGTGGCAGAGGAAGACCCGGACCGGGCTGACGGTGATCGCTATCGCCGTCTGTATCATGCTGTTCCTGGTTCTCTCCACCGCCACGGGCACGATGGACCAGATGTTTGCGGATTCCCAGAGCCGGCTGACCGGGCAGATATATGTAAAGACGCCGTCTGCGCAGTCTGGTGCCGTGCCGGAGTTCCCGCCGGTCTCCTCGAGCATGACTATGGAACAGGCTGACCAGCTGATGATGGTGGCCGGCATCGACGAAGCCAGTTCCTCGCCGTTGCTCCTGGTTCCCCAGGCACCCTCGCTCTTTCAGAACGGTCCCCCTCAGGTGATCGTGGTGGGCATCACTCCCGGCAAAGAGAAGGCCTTCTACGGTGACGCGCTGATCGACAGTCCATGGCCGATCATTCGCCTGGGTGACAGGGACGTAATTCTCGGCGCATACGCTGCCGGCACCCACTATAAGGTGAACGTAGGGGATCAGATTACCGTCCAGAACCGGAACCTGACCGTGGCCGGCATCGCACAGCCTACAGGTTCCATCATCGTCGACGGCATGGTGCTGATGCCTCTGAATGTGGCGCAGGAGATCTTCAACCGCCCGGGCGTCTCGACCGTGATGCTCACGGCGCCTTCGGAGGACAAAGTCGACTCGGTAGCTGCCGCTGTCAGGACTCAGTTCCCGGAGCTGGAGGTCATGACCCAGAAGGACGTGGCTGACACACTGAACAGCATGGCGTCGACGACGCACACTTTCATGGGTATGATCAACCTGACGATGCTGGTGGTGGCAGGCGTGGTGACGTTGATGGTCATGTTTATGTCCGTCTCGGAGCGGACGAAAGAGTTCGGCATGCTCCGGGCGATTGGCGCAAGCCGCCTGAAAATCCTGGCCATGGTGATGGAAGAATCGGTGATCATCTGCCTGATCGGCAGCGCCGTCGGCGTGCTTATCTCATTCGTGGTCATGAAGATCATGTTCGGGGCGGCGTTCGCATCGGTCGATGTGATCCTGCGGGCTGTCCTCTTCATGACGGTCATCGGCATCATAGCGGGCCTTATTCCTGCGTACAGATCGGCAAAGATTCAGCCGCTGGAGGCGATTCGCTATGAGTGAACACCATGGTGTTGAACAGCAGGTGATGAACGTTCAGGCGGCCGGGGGCGAAGTCGTACTGGAGGCCAGGGGCCTCAAAAAGTCCTATCGCATGGGCAAAGTGACGGTAGAGGCGCTCCGCGGTGTAGACCTCGCCATCAGGCGAGGGGAGTTCGTCTCCATTATCGGGCCTTCAGGCTCGGGCAAGTCGACACTCCTGAACCTGATCGGCTGCCTGGATCAGCCTACGGCCGGCCAGGCCATTATCGACGGGCAGGACGTCTCCCGCATGAAGGACCCGGCGCTGACCGCAGTCAGGTGCAGGAAGATCGGTTACGTGTTCCAGAAATTCTACCTGCTGCCCTTCCTCACCACGCTGGAGAACGTGGAGCTGCAGGCCCGGCTGGCCGGCGTCAAAGATAGCCGGGCCAGGTCGGTAGAGGCCTTGAAGCTGGTCGGGCTTGAGGCCCGGATGAACCACCGCCCGGTCGAGATGTCGGGCGGCGAGCAGCAGAGAGTGGCCATCGCCCGGGCACTCGTAAAGGGTCCGGCCTTACTGCTGGCCGACGAGCCTACCGGCAACCTGGATACGAAGACCGGGGACTTGATCATGGACGTGTTCAAGCGCCTCAATAAGCAGGGGCTCACCATTGTCATGGTCACCCATAACCCAGAGCTGGCAGCCCGGACGGGCCGGGTCATCAAGGTCAGGGACGGACTGATCGAGGAAGCCTGATCCGCTTCCTCACATTTTTTATTCTACGACATGTCTATATAATCCCTTAACCTAAAGTGCCGTATCATGCTGGAGATCTACTGTGACTCTTCCTTTAACGAAGACAGCCCTTCTTTCATCGGCTGCGTGATCCTGGCCGACAGCCTCGAGGTACACCAGTCCTCCACCCGGGTGCTGCCCGATCCGAAAAGCAACCTGGAGTGCGAGATGGCCGCCATCGAGCTGGGCATGCGCATGGCCAGGGTTTTTCGCAGGGGGGACGAGCCAGTAGTCGTCTATAATGATAATACTGAAGCAGTGAAAGCCTGCCTGGATGACGAGGCGGCCCTTTTCCCGGTCGAGTTCGCGCCGAGGGAGAGCCCGTACCTGTCCATGGCTGACCGCCTGTCGAAACGGTTTCCGCAAAAGCTGGCAGAGGTCGCCGACCTCTGCAGGAAGCCTGTCGAGTCCTTCACCCCCGACATCCTCCGGGACATCGGCGAAAACCGCCGGGCAGTGCTCTACCTCGTCCGGGATGCCGGGCGCTCCACTAACACGAAAAGCGTTTACAGGCTGGTTGTCCGCACCATCGATGGCGTAATCTCCGATGATCTGACCTTCGAGGCCCGGTCAGGAGAGGTTAAAAACATCAAGGTGGCCAGAGATGTTTCTGAGAACGTGAACCTTATAACCGCTGATCTGGACGGCGCCTACTTCCTGCTGACCGACGAGACGTGGGGCCTCCGCCAGAAAGGCGGAGAGGCCTACTCTGCCCTGCCGTGCGCGATCCCTCACCGCGTCATCTGCCACGAGGTCGATCGTTCGCCCGAAAACCTCTGGCGCCGGGTGCAGTCTTTACTGCACGGAGAAAGCAGGCAATAGGGGCCCTATGGCAGGGTGGTTTCTGCCTGTCACCTTATTCGACGACTTTTTCAAAGAATGTCTTATCCACGTTACAGACCGGGCAGGTCCAGGTATCGGGGATGTCTTCGAAGGCTGTGCCCGGCTCGACGCCGCTGTCCGGGTCTCCTTTTTCCGGATCATAAACGTATTGACAGACGGTGCATATCCACTTGTCCATAATTCTGACTCCTGGTACATATTAGCTGTAGGGCTTCATAAGCTTATAGTCCGATAAAGGCGCCAGACGGGCTGCGAGGGCCATTCATCGGCAAATATATGCATAATCAGGGCTATCATTATATGAAACCGGAAGATAGCGGTTAAAAATATGTGAGGACTGAGCATGAGGGACTGGGATGTATGGCAGAGGCACCCTGAGTATACCAGCGTTATCGCACTTGGGGGCAGCCTCCCGAAGAGCATGGTGGAGAAGCTTGAGAAGATCGGCTTTGTCGTAGACGACGGCAGCAAGCCTGCTATCAAGGCAGGGCAGCTTTTCTTTTTACATGCCAAGAACAGCATGGAGAAGTACGAGTACTTCCGGAAGGTGGACGAGTTCAAGAATAAGTACGGCGAGGAACCTCTGCCTGTCCATCTAGAGGAGTTGCCAGAGCTGATCATGCGATTCGTGGGAGACGTCAGCGTCGAACAGTGCCTGCAGATCAGCAACTTCGCGCTGGACGAGCTGCTGAAAAAGTAACTTTTTTCTCCATCTCTCTGATAACCGGTGCCCGCACATGCGGGTGGCCGGATTATTATCCTTAAATCGACAGACGGTCGTTGTCCCGCCTATAGCCAGTATGCTATCAGGTACAGTACAGTAAGCATGGCGATATCCGCGACTACGGCTATCATTAGTATTGCTGTAGTCCATTCCAGTACCCTGCTGATGATGATGTTGTCCAGCGCCAGGGACAGGAGCATCAGCGGGATCAGGAGATACATCAGGTATCCGGCAATAGCGTATGCCTGTTCAGCCCAGGAGTCGTAGGTGACCGTCGCCGAGGCCATTCCGGTGACTCCTACGTAGAAGAACAGGATACAGATGGCGGCAATGGCGATCAGCATCAGCCACAGCAATCCGTTGTCAAAAAAGCTCCTGTCCATGTCCTTGCCTTCATTATCACCTACGGCATCACGGAAGATATATTTTCTCCGCTATGCAGCCGGAGCTAAACCATCTGTCCTCCGGCGCTAAGCCTTTACAGGTGATGCTTTCGGCCGGAGCAGGTTCAGAGGCATATAGACGCAGGCAAGCAGCATGATCAGCCCGATTACGAAGAAGTACATCGGGTTCATGGGCATGTTTAGCAGGAGCCATAGTGTGGGAAATACTGTGACCAGGAGCACAATATCCAGGCCTGTAAGCATCAGCGCGGTCTTAAGGTCCTGCAGCATGGCGACGATGAAGAAACAGCCGATGAATAGCCATAACGCTTGTACGTAGGTAGTCAGGTTCAGCTCCGGTACGGCGTTCACTGGCACTTCGAAGAGTATCATGACGACGGTGATGATCACCAGCAGGATACTACTGGCCAGGCTGAGGAGCAAATGAGCTGCGCTGCCTGTCAGCTTCACGGGGGCGCCGGGCTTCTTTGCTACTGTTGCCGCTTTTTGTGGGGCTGGCTTTCCCTGCTGTTTAGCCGCAGTCTGCTTCTTCGCCGGCGCAGGCGCTTTTGCTGGTGTCTGCAGTGCAGGTGCTACTGGTGTTGCTTTGCTTTCCTGATCAGGGGCTGGCAAGTCCAGGCTCACCATCGGGGCCGGCAGATCAAGTTCTCCCGGCGACATTTTTAGCATGTCAACATCGGGCAGTTCTCCCTCAAGGGCCATTTCCATTCCTCAACTCTCAATACTGAAACAATTCAGCCCCGAAGGGCTCAATTATGCTTAATATAGCCTCGTAAAGATTTAACCTTTTTGGTAAAAGCTTATTTTTTAAAAAAGAGCTTAAAAAAAGATTATTTCGCAAATGTAATTAAAAATGTGTAATGACTGGCTTAGCCATTTATATTGTAGAGCGCCCTTGCCTTAGTTAGCAGTGTTTCTGCTTCTTTATCTTTCCCCATCCCGTGGAGAATGACAGCCTTGTTCATGAGGGCATCCGAGTACCTGCCGTCCAGCTCGATGGCCTTTTCCACGTACTTCAGGGCTTCTTCATCTTTTCCCAGGCCATACAGCGCGATACCCTTGTTGTTCAGCGCTTCCTTGTCTGCGGGATTCAGTGCCAGCACCCGGTCGAAGCACTCGATCGCCTTAGCATTCTCGCCCATGCCGACGTACATCATGCCTTTATAGTTTATCGCATCCCTGTTCTTGGGGTCTATGGCGAGGATCATATCCAGCAGGCCGATCACTTCGTTATAATCGAAAGGCTTCAGCTGGCTTTCACTCTCGCAGTTCTCGAAAGACTCCATCTTCTCATTGATCTTTGCAAAAAGGGCCTTGACGCTGTCTTCGGTAGCCTCAGACTTCTTAGCGGCAGACTTTTTCAGAGGCTTTGCCGAAGTTGCGGCCTTCTCTGGCTTCTTTACTGCCTTTTTAGCCTTCGGTGTCCTGGGTACGGTCATAGCATACAATAGGTGATGCAACTCTATAAAGCTTACCGGCCGGGATAAACTATTCATACAAACAGGCTGTAATAGGCTGGCAGCAGACTGGTAAGCACCATGAAATGGGAACGGCTAGCTATACTCTTTATCATTATCATTACGCTGACCGTGTTTCTCGTGCCCGTCATTAAGATGCCACCCGTCCCGCACTCCATTACCGTGAGCGCTCCCGCGGGCGAAATCGGCGCCGGCACTACCCTCGCCTACCTCATTATCTCCGGCCTGCTGGCAGGAATCAGCCCCTTGCTTGTCATAGCCTCCCTCTTTCTCGGGGGCCTGCTGTTCATCTATGACAAGAGCCGGATTCCCCGGTACACCCGGTATTACCTGGTAGGCATTTTCGCCATGTTCTTTACTTTTCAGTATGACCTGACTGTCCCTGGCGCAATAGAGTCGAGCATCTTCAACTTCAGGATCATGATGCTGATGGCCATCGCGAGCATCCTGCTTGCTATCGTGGCACAGGAGTTTTCTCCAGGATTTGCCAGGCGGGCGGCGAAAAACGAGACCATCAAGGTAACCTTCTTCATCTTCGTCGGAGCGCTGGTCGCCCTGGCCATACTCATGTACGGCGGCGGCTCCGCGTCTCCGGTTATCGGGTTCGCTCTGCAGTCGAGCTACAGTACAATCTTCCTGCTGCTGATCTACAACATCTTTACGATCCTGCCCTCCGTCATCTTATTCGTCGTGCTCGGCAGCGTCGGGGTGAGCATCCGCACCCCGCTGGCAAACGACAAGGAAACCGTCCTCCTCATCGGCACCATCTTCCTTTTGATCTCGCTGCTGACGCTGGAAGTGGTGGCCTTGATCACAGGGCAGTAAAAGTTGCTCTGGCTGGTATTATACTTTTATTGTAGCTTTTTAGATATTCGTCATTCAGGTCCTCCCTGGCCTCCGGTTCCTCACTATCCTCCTCTCTGATCTCCTGACCTCCCTGACCTCTCCCTGAGATCGTTCTCTCTGATCTCCAGTGCCTCCGAAACCTCCCTGTTGCCCGGCTTACGCACACGCACCATGGAAAATGGGAGGATGGGGAGTGCCCGGAGGTCCGGGAGACTTTTCAAGCTGGGAGGTATGAGAGGTCTGGAGGTCTGAGAGGAGGAAGGTGAGGGGCCGGAGGATTTGAGAGGGAAAATCGGCTGTCGAGAATCGCCTTGAGAACGCCTGCATTCGCAGGCGTTCAACAGGCGAATATCCCGGCTCAGGAACTCTTCAAAAAGTTTTAGGAATTACTCGTTTATGAAAAGTGGGTTTTCAAGTAGGGGATATAAAAAATTGGACTGGCTCGGCCCCTGGAGGCCTCGGTTTTAATTCGCAAAGGCGCAGAGGCGCAGGGGCGTAAAGGTTTTCTGATTAGACTTTGCGTCGCTGCGTCGTTGCGCCGACGCGACCGAAGGGTCGAATCCTTGCATATTGCGAACTAAATACAAGGCGGCTGGGCGCCGACGATATCCACATTTTTTTATGGGACTATAAACCGGTCATACCATCGCTGATCAAACGCAACGCTTCTTCATTGAAAATTGGAGAGTGTCAGATGCCCTTTCTTCAATGGCACCGCCTCGATACCCAGCTTCGTCCTGATATCTTTGGCCAGTTCTTTAGAGAAGCCGTGCAGGGTGTAGACGATCTCGGGGCTGACTGCCTTTGTGAAATCCATCAGTTCCTGGTAGTCAGCGTGGTCGGATAGCGGGAATGCCGTGTCTGTGTAAGCCGCACGCGTGAGCCCGCGGTCCATTGCCCAGCCGGACACTGAGGCTGTTCTGGCACCTGCGACGAGGTACTTTTTCAGCAGAGGGTCGCGCTTGCCGCCTCCCGGAGCTACGATGACTGCGGGCTCGCCCGGCTCGTCCGGCAGCATTTCTGCATCCAGCCGGTATCCGAACTTCCTGAGTACTCCGTTGACCTTCAGGACCGGCCCGGTCGTGAATAGCTCTGTCCCCTCCAGGGCTGCGATGACTTCCTGCGCCTTGCCGAAGGTGTATGCGTAAAAGATCGTATGCTTGCCGCAGGCGGCGTTGTCTTCGGCCCAGTCGCGCATTGCTCCGACGGTTTCCTGCGTGGGCGGGAATACGTATTTATCCCGGCCGAAGGTCGACTCGATGATGAGGGTGTCGGCTTTTACTGGCCGGGCGCCCGGCGAAAAGTACTTTTTCCTCGTACACAGGTCGCCAGTGTACAGGACTTTCTTGTCACCGTTGATCAGGAACATGCTGCCGCCCGGCACGTGCCCGGAGTCCAGCAGGTCGACGTGCTCGCATGTAGTGCGCTCTACTTTTACGCCTGCCCTGCTTTCCACGATCGCGTGTGTGATCTCTGACGTCACTATCGCCTGGCTCAGCGAGGATGGCACGTGGTCGAAGTGGCCGTGTGACACGAGGTTGACGCAGTCCCTGACACAGCGTTTCGGGTCACAGCGGTACTCTCTGCTATTATAGACGGATACCCCGTTGTCCAGGTAGATCATCGGACCTGTCTCTGCGGGGCACGTTAAAATAGTTGCCGATGAAACCCAGTATATAGGCTTTCCTGTAAAGCGATGCTTTCCCATGCATATATAATACTAACCGGCTCTCTCCCCATGGTTCTGCCCATTTAAAAGCTATTTAAAGGCCTGTTAGGCAAAAGATATAAATACAGGGGTTTTTAAGTAACATATATCGTTAAATCCGGTATTTTTTACTGCGAGGAGGTGGATACAGATGAAAGAACTACCCGTCGCATCAGTCGACAGGATCATCCGGAACGCCGGCGCCGACAGGGTCAGCGAAGACGCAAAGGAGGCGCTTGCCGCCATACTCGAGGAGTACGGCACCAAGGTCTCTGCAGAAGCCATCAAGCTCTGCAAGCATGCGGGTCGCAAGACCGTGAAGGAAGAGGACATCCGGCTTGCTTCTCAGCGGCTTCACTAAATAAGCGGGGGAAGGCCATGGCAGGCCTGACTCTTTCCCTTTTATCCATTTTTAAATCAGAATTGCCATCTTTTAAAGCTGTGCTTCACCCGGTATTGCCCGGCCGCGCTCTTCTTCACGCTATCCGCCAGCGGGAGGCGAATGTTGGTCTCCTGGGACGTGGTGACGGCAAAGTCGTAATGATCTGACCTGTATCGTCCGGCTCCGCCATCGCACGCCATGCCAGCGAGCCGCCGGTGCTTTTCCAGCCGCTCTGCAACCACCGCCTCTGTCAGTCTCATTACCCCGGCCACCCTCTCGTCGATGATCTGCTCCAGGGTCCCGTCTATCTCGTATCCTGCAGAGTTCCTGGCCGATGCCATGGCCGCCAGCATGGTCGTCCCGGTGCCTGCAAAGGGGTCGAGCACTGTGTCGCCATAGACGGAGTACATCTGTATAAGGCGATACGGAAGCTCAAACGGATAGGCGGCAGATCTGTTTCTGCCCTTGCCGTTCAACTGCTGTGGTACTCCTTTCAGGTCCGACCAGACGTCCGAAAACCAGGCGTTGCGCTCTTCTCTAAAATAGGCGCTTTGCCGCCTGACCTTCGCGTCTTCGCCGAACTGCCGGTTACCGCCCTTACGGAAGATCAGGATGTACTCGTGCTCGAGCGTCACATACGCGTTAGGGGGCAGCATGCCGGAGCCCATGAACTTGTTAGGCTTGTTCGAGGTCTTCCGCCAGATGATCATAGGCAGCACATCATACCCTGCCTTTACGAAAAAATCGGTGATCCGCACGTGATTCGGATACAGCCTGAAAGCATCGCTCACCTTACGGGTTGCGTCGCCTATGTTAATACATACGATGCCCGATGGGGCCAGCACCCGGTCAGTCTCATGCCAGACTCTGTCCAGAGCCCGGTGCATCAGCTCGTAAGCCCGCTTTCCATCTCCTGCTTCCAGCGCTTTCCGTACTCCCGGGCTTGAGGCACTGAACTGCCGGTCCCACATCTCGATCATGGGGTACGGTGGCGAGGTGACCACGAGGTTGACTGATCCGGCTGACAGATCCTTCATATCCCGGGCGTTGCCGAAGTATATCTTATGAGTCGTAATCATGGTGCTCCGGTGCTATTGATGCCTGTGTTCAATCCCCCTGATCAGCGCAGTGATGGTATCGTTGACCGGCGTGGGTATCCCGCAAGCCCGCCCGATCTCGGCGATCTTGCTGTTCAGCACGTCGATCTCCGTGCGTTTTCCCTTCGTCACGTCCTGCAGCATCGAAGACCTGTTGCCAGCAGTGTCCCTGATGACCCTGTAGGTCTGCTCTACTGGATCAACCCCTACCCGGATGCCTGCTGCCCTGGCCACTTCTCCCGCCTCAGATACTGCTGCGGTAACCAGCGCTTTCAGCTCCGGAATCTCGAGGAGCATACCATTCTTCAGCCCGGTGATCGCGGTGATCGCGTTGATCCCCACGTTGGCGAACAGCTTCTCCCACTGTGCAGCCCTGATATCGTCGGCGATCCTCGCTTTCAGGCCAGCCTTCTCCAGCGCTATGAGCGCCATGTCCAGCCGGTCTCTAGCGCCGGGGTCGGTCGAGCCCAGCACCGTCTCCGTGTAGCCTGCCACGTGTACTCTACCGGGCTCCAGGAAGACCACACCGCTGTATGATACTCCTGCAGCTACCCTGCAGCTGCCGATTTTCGCTGCGGCCGCCTCGTCGCTGCCGAGTCCGTTGCTGATAACGACCACCAGCGTACCGGGGTTAAACGACAGGCCTTCGACTGCTGCCTCCACGTCATACGACTTGACAGCGGTAAAAACCAGATCCGCAGGCACAGGGCGGTCTGAAATGCGTGGCTTTGCCGTGGCCTGAAACACCCCGTCGACCTGCACTCCCTTCTCGAGCGCTTCCCGATACTTCGGGCGGCACACCAGCGTGACATCCTGCCCTGATGCCGCCAGCATAGCGGCGTAAAACGTGCCGAGAGCGCCAGCGCCGATGACACTGATCTTCATACCAGGTACTTAGCGCGCGACGGTATATTTGTGTTTCCCGCCTAATGCCTGGGCTCGGCAGGTTCCGGTTCAGCTAACCCGTCTTCCTCAAGCTTGAAGAGTTCCTTGAACCTGTCGTTGTTGATCCTGAGGCGGATCCTCGGACGGCCATACTGAGCTCTCACATTCTCTTCGTATATGACGCCGAGGCCCTCCAGGTAGTTCTTACGCCTGGAGAACGTTGCCTTGGAGGCAAGCCGGGTGTGCTCTCCCCACGCCACCACGTCGAAGAACAGCTCTTCGTTGTTCGCTGCTGCGAGGAGCAAGACAGCTACCATATCTATGGTATTGGGCTTCAGCATCGTGTATTTCTGATCGGATAACAGTTTGCTCAGCTTGATAAAATCCTGGATAGTATTATGGCTGAGGATTTCTGGCTCGTGTTCGGCAGGATGCATGACTAACCATATTTTGCTATTGATATATTATCTTTTGCTTATTAATCTATTAATAAGCAAGCCCATATGCGTATGCCGATCTTACTGGCATGCGCCTTTCTGCATCCAGTCCTGCGTCCGCTCTGCCAGCCGGCTCAGCACGCTTTCCCGGGCATCGACCGAGACCCTGATGCAGGGGCCTTTCGGGCCGGTGCCATACTGCACGTCTCTGACAATGGCTTCATCGTACAGCTGCGACAGCGTCGATAAGCCTTCCTCGGTATGGGGCAGCGTCAGCTCTGCTGAAACCCACTTCGGCAGGAAGAACTCCACGGTAGCCCGCAACTCCTCCAGGCCATCGCCGGTTCTGGCAGATACCGCCACCGGGTGAGGGGCCAGGTTCTTGATTGCCGCTTCCGTCCGCTCCAGCGTCGGGAGGTCGATCTTATCAATCTTGTTCAGCGCAGTGATCACCGGTATCGGGCCGATCTTGCCCCAGAGCGTGTCGTGGCAGGTGGCCAGCTTCTCGAGCACCACTTCCGGCGGCTCGCTGGCATCTACTACCAGGATGATCAGGTCTGCAAGATATATCTCTTCCAGTGTCGAGCGAAAGGCTTCCACCATGAAGTGGGGCAGGTCCTTGATAAAGCCGACCGTGTCGGTCAGCAGCACCCTGCGCCGGCCCGCCTCCATCATCCGGGTCGTCGGCACCAGCGTAGTAAACAGCTGATCCTTAGCCACGACCGTCTCGCCTACCAGCGCGTTCATAAGCGTGCTTTTACCTGCATTGGTATAGCCGGCCAGCGCTACCATGTCAAAGCCCCGCTCCTTGCGCCGCAGCCTGGTCTGGTCCTGTCTCTTTCTAATGACGGCGAGCTCTTCCTTGATCTTCGCGATCCTGCCCGTGATCTCGCTCTCGTAGATGTCCGCCTGATACTGGCCGAGGCCTTTGAAACCCGGCTGCTCGCCCCTCCGGGCCAGCGTGACCTTCATCCGTGCTCTCGGGCGCTCGTAGATCAGGTTTGCCAGCTCCACCTGCAGCCTGGCCTCCTTAGTCCGGGCGCGCTGCGCGAAAATTTCCAGAATGAGGTTAAAACGGTCGATGACCTCGACCTGAAACAGCTTAGATAAGTTATACGCCTGCACTGCGTTCAGCTTTTCGTCAAAGATCACCTTGTCGGGCCGCTCTGCGGCCAGAAGTTCCGAGACTTCCTCCGCCTTTCCTCTGCCAATACAGTAGGCCTTATCCGGCAGAGGCCGGACCTGGGTGATCTTGTCCAGCACCTCGTAGCCCGCGGATTTGGCCAGCTCTTCCAGCTCGTCCAGGTTCTGATCTCTGTGCTGGGGGTTAATCCTCTTAATCAAAATAGCACCGGGCATGGTCCACCTGAAACCGGATAGAACCGGTACTCCCGTGATTATGCTTTCCAGCTATTTGAAGGTTCCACTTTCTTTAGAATGGGGGCGAGCCGGAGCGAGGCACGTATTTTTCCCGGTACACCAGGTCTGCCAGATCTTTTCTGGGCCTCGCGTCAGGGGCCTCGTCAGGATATCCCAAAGTCATACAGACCACGATCTTATCGTCCTGCGGTATGTGGAGCACTGACTTCATGTAGTCATCGTCGAAGTACCCGATCCAGCACGAGCCGATGCCCGCTTCCCATGCGGCGAGCGATACATTCTCCATAGCGATCGCCGCATCCACCTGGTACCACTTATCCCCCGGATTACTGAAGCACGCAATAAACACGGCACAGCCGGCCACGTGTTCCATGTTGCTGCAGGCTTTGGCCGTCAGCTTTTTCTGCTCCTTATCCCTGACTACTACCATCGCCCAGGGCTGCCGGTTCGACGCAGACGGCGCCAGCCTCGCCGCCTCAAGTATCCGCCACAGCAGATCCTCGGGGATCGGCTGGTCCTTGTACTTCCTGATGCTCCTCCGGGTCTCGATCGCCTTGAAAACGTCCATGTGCTTCGCTTAATATTTTTAACTATAGATATAAAAAAGTACGTACCGGGGCTGCAGGGATTCGATGGGCCCCCGAGTCCCGGGCAATCTTGCTTTTACCGCAGTAATCTCATCCCGTTCAGGATCACTATGATCGCCGCCCCGGTGTCGGCAAACACGGCCATCCAGAGGTTGGAGAAGCCTGCCAGGGTCAGCCCGATGAAGAGCAGCTTGACCACCAGCGAGAAGGTCACGTTCTGCTTGATGACGCTCATCATCCGGCGGCCAAGCTTGACCAGGTACGACAGCTTCGAGAGGTCGTTGGACATCAGGGCGATGTCCGCGGTCTCGATGGCCGTGTCCGAGCCTGTCGCGCCCATCGCTATGCCGATGGATGCCTCTGCGAGGGCGGGGGCATCGTTGACGCCGTCGCCCACCATCGCCACGTGCCCGTACTTTTGCCTGAGCCGGGTGATCTGGCTCACTTTCGCTTCCGGTAGTAGGCCTGCATAGTACTCGTCTACGCCGGTCTGGCGGGCGATGGCCCTGGCCGCCTGCTCTCCGTCTCCGGTGAGCATGACCAGGTGGGGGACTCTGGCGTCGTGCAGCGCTTTAAGGGCAGCAGGGCTTTCCTCTCTGACTCTGTCCATGATGGCGAAGACCGCGAGGATACCCTGGGGCCCGCCCAGGATGACCGGGGTCTTACCCGCAGCCTCAAAGGCTGCGATAGCTTCCTGCACCTCGCCGCCCAGTTTCTCGAACATGCGGGCGCTGCCTATGCTATACCGGACTCCGTTCACTGTCGCCGTGATTCCCGCCCCGGGCACGGCCTCGAACGACTCTGCCTTAAGCACTCCGTTGTTCCCGTTGGCCCGCATGATGGCGGCCGCCAGCGGATGCTCAGACCTGTCCTCTATGGATGCGGCGAGGTGGATGGCCTCCTCTCTGCTGCAGCCATAGGTGACTACGTCCGTGACTTCGGGCCTGCCCTCGGTAAGAGTGCCTGTTTTGTCAAAGGCGATGGCCTTGATGCGGCTGCACTCTTCAAGGTATGTGCCGCCCTTGATGAGGACGCCGTGCCTCGAAGCGTTGCCGATTGCGGCTACAATTGAGACGGGCGTCGAGATAACCAGCGCACACGGGCAGGCGATGACCAGCAGCACCAGCGCCCTGTAGAACCAGGTATCGAACGGCATCCCGAAGAGCGGGGGGATGGTCGCGATGGCGGCTGCAACCAGGATGACTGCGGGTGTATAATATTTTGCGAACCTGTCCACGAACTCCTGCGCCGGGGCTTTGCGGCTCTGGGCTTCCTCGACCATGTGGATGATCTTCGACAGGGTGTTCTCTTCGAACAGCGTCGTCACTTCGACTTCCAGCGTGCCCCGCTCGTTCATGGTGCCCGCGTATACCGGGCTGCCCTTCCTTTTCTCCACCGGGATCGATTCCCCGGTGATGGGCGCCTGGTTGACCGAGGAGACGCCATCTACTACAGTGCCGTCCATTGCGATGCGCTCGCCGGGCCTGATGATCAGTATGTCGCCGGGCACGATCGACCGCACCGGGACTTTCCGTTCCTTTCCGTCGACGAGGACAGACGCTTCCGCGGGGGCGAGGTTGATCAGCGACTTGATCGAGTTCCTCGTCCGGTCCAGGGTGTACGATTGCAGCGCAGACCCTACCGAGAACAGGAAGATGACTGCGGCGCCTTCTTCCCACTGGTTGATCAGGATGGCCCCTGCTACGGCGAGCGTCATCAGCAGGTTCATGTCCGGCGTAAGCGATTTCAACGAGTACAGCGCGCTTCTGAAGATATAGAAGCCGCCTGTGACAATAGCGAAGGCGAAGCACAGCGTCGGCACGTACCACGGCAGTCCCAGGAAAGACGCAGCCATTCCCGCAGCCAGGCCGATGCCCGATGCTGCCGTCGAGAGGATTTTCCGGTACTTCCTCAGGAAGCTCTCCTTCGGGCTCCCGTTGCCCTGCAGCTTGTAAGTGTACCCCATCCCCGAGATGGCTTTTCCAATCTCGGCTACAGGGGTCGAGTGCTCTACCGTTAAAACAGCCGTAGAAAAGTTTAGCGCTGCCCTGGCTACTCCGGGCATCTCTGAGACATACTTTTCCAGCTTTGCCGCACAGTCTGCACAGTCCAGCCCCCGGATTTCGAAGGTGTGCACTTCGATGTGGCCCGGGGCGGCGTCCGGCGACGCCTCCCGGCCGTTCTTCTGCTCCGGCTTGTGCATCTGCTCAGCCACGCAGCAGCTGCATGTTTCGGTATAGGTTGTTAGCTTCTCCATCATATCACCCGTGGGCCACGTGCTCTACGCACAGGTCAAACAACTGCTTTACGTGACCATCGTCTATAGAATAGAACGTTGATCGGCCTTCTCTGCGCGCCTTTACGATGCGCAGCGTCCGAAGCGTGCCGAGCTGGTGGGAGATGGCCGACTGGGTCATCCCCAGTGCAGCCGCTATCTCCTGCACCTTCATCTCCCGGCGCTCCAGTACGTCCAGGATGCGCAGCCGGGTCACATCGCCCAGCGCCTTGAAAATCTCTGCAGCGGCAGATAGAGTCTCAGCCTGCGCATTTTCTCCCTTGCTTCGGGGGCCGATCAATTCATGGGAATTGTTGAACATATGAATGAATGTTCATATGTAATAATGTTATATATACTTTTCCCGAAAGGCGAAAAAAATTACTAAAATGGTAACTGCATCGCGTATGACCCGTCAGCGCCGGCACAGCACAGCGATCGCTGGCAGCTGTACCCCGGCTTAGCACTCGCCGACAGGCTTGCTGAGCTCTTCGAACCCGTAAATATGTGAATAGACGTTCTTACACTCCTCGCTACAGAAGCCGTCTATAATTTCTCCATACTCTTCGCTATATTTGCGTTCACACATCATACAACGCATAATCCAATCCCCATCCTAGTTGGTTGCAACCGTACATAAACAATTTGCTCTTTCCGCGGGGCAAATATCATATACGGTTAATTATATATCGCGTATGGCCGGCAGCGGTATACACAATGTTTATATGTTACTGGCATAATTACTCTCGATAAAGCCCGAAAGGGCAGAGAATACCGGAGAACACCTATGGTACTAGACAACCTCGGCACATCGTTGAAGGACGCGCTCAGGAAGATCGCCAACTCAGGCAAGATCGACAAAGAAGTCATCGACGAAGTGGTCAAGGACATCCAGCGGGCCATGATACAGGCCGATGTGAACGTCAAGTTGGTCATGAAACTGTCCAGCACGATCAAGAACAGGGCGCTCACCGAAGCTCCTCCTGCGGGCATGAACTCGAAGGAGCACGTGCTGCGCATAGTTTACACTGAACTGGTCAACATCGTCGGCAAGGCCACCCCGGTTGCCTTACAGTCCCAGACGATCATGATGGTAGGCCTGCAGGGTTCCGGTAAGACGACTACGTCTGCCAAGATTGCGAGGTATTTCGCCCGCAAGGGCCTGAAGCCGGCAGTCATCTGCGCGGACACCTACAGGCCCGGTGCCTACGACCAGCTGAAACAGCTTTGTGACAAGCTGGGTGTCGGGTTCTACGGTGAGGCAGGCAACAAGGATGCCGTCGCCATCGTCCGCAACGGGCTGAAAGAGATGGCAAAGTACGACGTCAAGATCGTCGACACGGCAGGCCGTCACGCTCTGGAGACCGACCTCATCCAGGAAATGAAGGACATCTACGGGCTGACCAAGTTCGACCACAAGCTGCTGGTACTCGACGCAGCCATCGGCCAGCAGGCCAGCGAACAGGCCAGAGCCTTCAACGACGCTATCGGGATTACCGGCGTAGTCATCACCAAGCTCGACGGTACCGCCAAAGGTGGCGGAGCGCTGTCGGCAGTATCTGACACTAACACTTCCATCGCCTTCATCGGTGTCGGAGAGACGCCGGACGACATGGAGCGGTTTGACCCCGACGGGTTCATCTCCCGGCTGCTAGGCATGGGCGACCTGAGAGCCCTCGTGGAACGGGCCAACGAAGTCCTGCAGAAAGACGACGTGAACGTCGAGAAGATGATGCAGGGCAAATTTACGCTCAACGACATGTACGACCAGCTCGAGGCTATCAACAAGATGGGCCCCCTCAAGCAGATCATGTCCATGCTGCCCTTAGGCGGCCTCGGCGGTAACATCACCGACGACATGTACAAGATGACCCAGGACAAGCTGAAAGGGTATAAAGTCATCATGGACTCCATGACCGCCGCAGAGCGAGACGATCCTAAACTAATAGGCAGCAGCCGCATCGCCAGAGTCGCCCACGGCTCCGGCAAGTCCCCCGAAGAAGTCCGGGAACTGCTCAAGTACCACAAGATGATGCAGAAGGCCATGAAGGGCATGAAAGGCGGCGGCCCGGGTGGCAAGATGAATATGCAAAAAATAATGAAGCAAATGGGGATGAAGTGACTTAAGCTTCAGTGCTGGCGCCCATGGCGCCATCCACCCACAATAATTAATACTCTTAAGCATAACTATCCACCATGCGCAGGTTCGTTGTCGTGGGCCATAGGGCCGTCACTACTCCTAAATTTTCTCTGAACGATCTTCCCGGCGGAGCCGGACGGATGGACATCATCGCCAGATGTGTTAACGCATCGCTATTTCTGTCGCACGACCTGCGAAGGGATGTCGAGTTCTTCGCCATACTTCTTGGCGAGCCCACCCCGCCAGTCACCATCAAGTTCAGCGGCGAGCATGTGCGGTATCTCAGCCCGGACGAGCGGAGTCCTGCAGCCTTGATTAAGAAGGCGCTGGAGAGAGGCATACCTGTCGAAGGTGAGGCTGAGGCGACGCCTGGCGTGTACATCTCGAAGCGGTCGTTCGCCGATCTGATCAACGGCATGGATAATCTTGTATACCTGCACGAGGACGGGGAGGACATCCGGAGCGTGGAGCTGACAGGCAACGAAACCTTTGTGCTGAGCGATCACCAGAACCTGACTCCCGAAGAGGAGGCGGTGCTGGAAGCGAAGGGCGCGAAAAAAGTCAGCCTCGGCAAGAAACTGTACCACGCCGACCACTGTATTGTCATGGTGAACTGGGAGACCGACCGGCGCTGAGGCGCCGGAAGAGCCCGGGCCTCATTCTGTTTTCCATTCGAATGACTACTGATAGTATACCAGAGTAAATAATAATTACAAGGAGACTTTTGCATAATTCACTCGATGATCGTTGTCCTGGGGTTTGCTCCCTGTTTAACCTGGTAGAGTACTTGTATCTGTCGTGCTATCAGGGTGAGTCCGGTCTTTACAGTAACTCGAAGGATTCCGGTAGTTTTTACTCGTTTTAAGGTGAGGTGCTCTTTCAACAGGTAGTTCGTGTACTCGCAGTGCATCCTGTTTTTATATAATTTGTTCATGGTGATGTCGTGGAAGGGGATGTACTCCTGTATTCGGTACCTGGGTAGCTCTTTCTTCGTGTTCCGCCGGTTAACTCGGTTGATCAATGGTATGCCGATCGGGTATATGCGTTCCAAGTGCTCTTTAGAGTCATAGGCAATGTCAGCGAACAATCCCTTAACAAGGAGTATGCGACTGCCCATTTTCCTCTGTAATGGCAGTAGTTGTGTAGTGTCATGCATGTTGGCAGGAGTGACAATACTGCAGATCGGCGCCAGTGTAATCAGATCGTAAAGTAAGTGGATTTTGTACCCGTAGTACATTTTATCATTGATGTGATCGTACCCCCATGAGGCCTCAGGATCACTCCGGGTGAACGCAGGGAGGCTGGTACTGTCTACCCCAACCATGCTCATGAAATCCGGGTTTTTCTTCCAGATCATGCTTGTCAACAGGACCATGATCCGGTCGGTGTCTACCTGGTCTTTGAATCTGCTGAACGTGCTCTCACTAGGTAATTGGTCGAAGCCGAGAATCCGCATTTTATAATTGTCGCCCTTGAGTATTCTTACTAGTTCACTGACACTCGAGAGATTTGCCAGTTCCATGTAGAGAAGTGCTCGTAGCAAGGCGATCCGACTGTACTGGGGAGGCCTCCCAATCTTATTATTCTTCTCGAGGTATCGGAAACGCTGCCAGTCAACCGCTTCCAGCATCATGAGCGGTATGTCAGAAAGTATTTTACAATGGCAATCGAAGCAAGAAACGGGCATCTGCCAGCCCGTACCAACGTTTTTACTATGCATAAAAACGCCAACGGCTGCAATGCCCATATACTTGTTATCGACTTATGCAAAAGTCACAATTACAAGTATAGCCTATCCTATACTGGTGGTTTATTGAGAAGCATCAGTCCTCACGATACCAGTTTCGATCCTGTGCACCCTGTTCTTGAGCCCCCTGTCTTAAACTATGCCGGCTTCCTTATCCGGCTGGTGGCATTTCTGATCGACTCTCTAATAATGGGCGTTATCGGATTTATCATCATGATCCCTGCCATGATCATCTACTTTACGGCGTTTTTCATGAGCACCGCCTCAGAAGATCTCGGCGTCATGCTGATTATGATCGCAGTCCTTGTGCTCCTCATCTCGATCCTGGTAGTGATCGCCGCGATGGTGGTGTACAGCGCGTGGTTCGAGAGCTCGAAGTATCAGGGCACTCCCGGGAAAATCCTGCTCAGGCTAAAGGTGGTCGGCGAAGACGGCGAGCGCATCAGCTTCGTGACAGCGGCGCTCAGGTACATCCTCAAGATGCTGTTCAGCAATTTCTTCTACATCGGCTTCATCTTCATCCTGCTCAACGATAAAAAACAGGGGCTGTATGACCTGCTGCTGAAGACCTGCGTGATAAAAGACGAGTGATTTTTTATTTTTTCCTCTGAGACAGAATAAAGTAAAGAGGGCCAGCGCGGGCCTACTTTTTCTCTCCACAACCGCAGGACTGCTCAGTGGTGCTGCTACCACAGCAGCCCCCGTCCCCGCAGACTTCCGGCCCTCCGGTGAGCGCCGCACGAATCATGGCGGCAGCGCAGCCTACTCCGCTCTGGACCTTGATGGCGCCCGAGGGACAGTTGAGCTGGCAGGCGCCGCACTCCATGCAGGCCTCCTTGCGCTCCAGCTTTGCCACGGTCTTCGCCTTCATCAGCAGGTTTGTGCTCTTGCGCTCTTCCTGCCCGAAGACGGCGTGAGGGCAGACGTTCCAGCACATGCCACAGCCGACGCACTTGTCCGGGTAGTACTCCAGCGTATTGTCTGTGTAAGAGTTGAACATCAGATCACCTTCAGGAAATTAAGTGCTGCCACTGTCAGCTGAATGAGAGTGCCAATGCCAGCCATGACTGCCATTACCGGTATGTACCTGTAGATCTCCTTGCGGACGCCAGTCCTGGACGGGTACGGCGTCGAGCCGGTAAAGTTCAGGGACAGGTAGGCCGTGATGGGCGGCATGATCAGCAGGAAGGTCAGCATCCACAAAACCGTCCAGACAGTCGCAGGGGAGTTGCTCAGGTATGTGTACCCGGCGAACGGGAGTGCCAGTACCAGCCCGAGGAACAGCCCTTTGGTGCTGTAGTCCTTCGTGGGCAGGTACGGGAGCAGCACCGGGAAGAGCACTACGCCTGCAAGCACTGCTGTCACGGCCGCGAGGGCGGAGACCAGGCCGCCGGTGAGAAAGCCGGCGATCGTAAGCAGTATCGCCGGGATCAGGGAGGCGACCAGCTCCACAGGTATCAGCACGATCCGGTCTGCCACCGGGAACTTCACTCTGCGCATCTCCGGTGTGGCCTTTCCTGTTCTCAGGTACTCCGGGATATCGGCAGCCCGGATGGGGCCGTATTCCACCTTGAACCCGCTTCGCTTAGTCACTTCGAATGCATTGACGCCCGGAGCGCCAAGCTGAGGCAGGATGAGTTTCTTATGGGACACGACGTTAGCCAGCCCAGTCAATGCTATCCTGTTGACAAGCTCATCTGTCCCGAAGGTGCCTTTTCCGGCAGCGCACCAGACGTTGATGCCATAGGTATTAAGGACAAGTATATAGCAATCGATACCTTTCAGCGAGGATCGCAGGGCGTCGAAGCTTAAGGTATAGTTCGCGGTCACGAAGACTGGCGACTCTTTCGTGGGTTTGCCCAGCGCATACAGGCCGGGCTCTACCAGGTGCTCATTGCGCTTCCAGGACCAGCGTGCAAGGAAGTGGTCGAATCGATTTTTCCAGGTTATTTCACTGTCGATCTCAGTTACCGTCGATTTTGCGAGCGATGCTTCCACGTCTAAGCCCTCCTACTCCGGATCCAGTTCCTTCACCATCGGCCCAAGCATGTCCTTGACCATGCCTGCCAGGGCATCCGCCTTAACTAAGGACATGCAGCAGATTGAGCCGTCTTTCTCCCAGCTCACGATGGCCAGCTTGTCCCCGGGCTTGATGCCCGCCCGGTCTCTCAGATCTTTCGGGAGCACCATCTGCCCCCGTTCGTCGACGCTAACCAGCGCTTCGACCTTCCAGGGCTGCAATTGGGGCTTTGCAGGCGTATCACAGCAGCCTGGCTCTGGCGCGTTCTTCGACTTCTTTACCATCGTATCACAATCACCTCTACAGCGGTATCCTATATAAGTATTCTGATTATTCAGAATATTCTGATTTAGTTGATAATTCTTGTGCTAGTTCTATGCAATCCAGCTCAGCAGAACTTCTCTCATTCGTTCCGGAGCTTTCCTGCCCTCGCTGGTAGGGTAGCCGAAGACCAGCGTCGCCATCAGCCCGTACCCTTTCGGGACTTTCAGCTCTTCCCTGGTTTTCCTGTCCGTCCCGAGCGGGGCGGCGAGGCCGATCCAGCAGCTGCCCAGCCCGAGCGAAGCTGCAGCTTAAAAATTTTATTGCAAAATACTCGTTATTTCATCTTGAAGCGGCAATAGTGAACTATATTATTCAGACATGAGACTTTTGCATAATTTATCCGATGATTGTGGTCCGGGGGTTTGCTCCTTTAACTAGCTGGTAGAGTACTTGGATTTGTCGTGCTATCAGTGTGAGTCCGGTCTTTATAGTAACTCGAAGGATTCTGGTAGTTTTTACTCGTGTTAGGGTGAGGTGTTCTTTTAAAAGGTAGTTGGTGTACTCGCAATGCATCCGGTTTTTATATAATTTGTTCAGGGTGATATCGTGGAAGGGGATGAACTCCTGTATCCGGTACCTGGGAAGCTCTTTCTTAGTGTTTCTACGGTTAGTCCTGTTAATCATAGGTATGCCCAACGGGTAAAGACGTTCGATATGCTCTCTGGAATCGTAGGCAATATCAGCAAACAGCCCGTTCATCAATAGGCTGTGCGAGCCCATTTTCTCTAGTAGCGGCAAGACCTGTGTGGTGTCATGAATATTGGCTGGAGTCACTACACTGCAGATGGGCGCTAACGTGGGAAGATCGTACAGCAGGTGTATTTTGTACCCGTAATACATTTCGTCGGCGATATGATCGTAGCCCCACGCAGCGTCCGGATCTGTCTTGTTAAACGCCGGAAGGCTCGTGCTGTCCACTCCGACCATGCACATGAAATCCGGGTCTTTGTCCCGTATCATGCTCCTCAGAATCCGCATGATCCTGTCAATCTCAATGCTTTCTTTGAACCTGCTGAACGTGCTTTCGCTCGGCAATTGATTAAAGCCAAGGATCTCTAATTTATATAAATCACCGGCCAGTATTCTTACCAATTTACTAACGCTCGGAATACCGGCCAACTCCATGTAGACGAGGGCTTTGAGTAAAGCGATTTTACTGTAAATCGATGGCCTGCCACGCTTATTATTCTTCTCAACGAAGCTGAAACGCTGCCAGTCAACCGCTTCTATCATCTCAAGGTACGTGTCAGAAAGTATTTTGCATTGGCAGTCGAAGCAAGAAACGGGCATCTGCCAGCCCGTACAATCGTTTTTACTGAGCATAAAACCGATACGGCTAAGATGCCCATATACTTTTTACCGATTTATGCAAAAGTCTCTTATTCAGACATGCTTATTCATGAACTCTTCCGGGGTATAGACTTCATCGACCCACGTGAAGTGTTTCTTATTATTGGTGATCAATGGAATTTTACGCTTGTATGCATAAGCGCCGATGGCGTAGTCTACGGCGTGGGCCGACAGGTCGTACTTTATGAGCGCATTATTGGCCGCTATCAAGGCGAGCGACCTATCAAAGGGTACGATCTCGATATCCAGCCCTGCTAACGTACTGATAAAATTCGCCACAGATCCGTCCGTTCTCCTCATCTGATAGTACGAAAGCTCCATGAACGCATGGGCGGGGAGATAGCCTTTTACATTTTTCTCTTCCATCCAGAGCAGGAACTCCGGGCCACTGCTGAAGACATTTGTATCGAGGCAGACATCCATCAGTTTATCCTTCCCTGAACATTCTGTCGAAGCCTTTCCTGAATTCTTTGTCAGTTTTGTCGAGGTCCTTGAACCCCTCCACCATCTCGTAGACGAGGTCTTTCAGGCTCTTGATGACGATCCTGTCATCTTCTTCGATGAAGACTACTTTATCGCCTGGCTTTACCCCAAGCTTCTTTCGGACATCGCCTGGCAGAGTTATCTGGTTTTGACTCGATACTTTACTCGATACCGATTCCATTTATGATCACAATATTTTAAATGATACATCATACATTAAATGTTATTGCTGGATCATTTAAGTTGTATCGGGAAAGGTTTAAAATGTGCAAGCACATCATGAAATCCAGCAACATGACAATTCTGGATACAGCAAAACTCATCCTCAAGGAAGGCCCGATCTGCGATGCCTGCATGGGGCGGCAGTTCGGCAAGCTTTCGACCGGGCTGACCAACGCCCAGAGGGGCAACGCTATCAAGCTGACCTTATCGATGGAAGCGGCCGCAAACGGCGATATGGAACTACAGAAAGAGCTTGCGCCCACGCTGCCGCAGGCGAGAAAGCTCGTGGGCGGGGAAGAAGAGGAATGCTGGCTATGCAGAGGCCTGTTCCAGCGTCCCGAAAGGCTCACAGAGTACGCGGACAGGTGCGTCGAAGCCGCTCAGGGCTATGAGTACGACACGTTACTGGTAGGCACAAAGGTGCCACCTATCATGTCCGAGAAAGAGGAAGTGCTCTGGGCAGAGTGCGGCATAACTAACGCCGAGCCGCTGAAGTCCGAGCTGAACAGGGAAGTCGGCAAGCTGGTCTCCCAGATGACTGGCAAGCAGGTCGACTTCAAGCGCCCCGACGTGCTTTTCACCCTCCACCTCGCGGACGAGACGGTGAAGCTTCAGGTCCAGTCCTTGTTCATTTACGGCCGGTACAACAAGTACGTCCGGGATATTCCTCAGACCCGGTGGCCCTGCCGGGAGTGTGGCGGAAAGGGCTGCGAACGGTGCAAGAACACGGGCAAGATGTATACCAACTCTGTGGAAGAGCTGATCAGCCACAAGGTCATCGAGGCGTTCAAGGCCCATGACGGCGTGCTGCACGGCGCTGGCAGGGAGGATATCGACGCCATCATGGTGGGCGATGGCAGGCCATTCGTCATGGAGGTTATGGACCCCCACGTGAGGCACGTAGACCTGGCAGCACTGAAGGAGCAGATCAATGCCTATGCAGAGCCTAAGGTAAAAGTGTCTGACCTCGTATACGTGGGCAAGAATGCGGTCGAAGAGGTCAAGTCGCTCAAGGTCAACAAAGTATACAGGCTTAAAGTTATATACAATGAGGATATTTCAATAGAAACACTTAAATCTTCGATAGCTGCTCTATCTAACTCGGAGATACTTCAACGGACGCCTGAGCGAGTCGCACATCGACGTGCCGATCTCGAACGAATAAGGCACGTTTACGGTATCGACCTCGTAGAGCTGAACGCGGAGGAAAAGTACTTCGTGATCACTGTCCGCTGTGAAGGCGGGCTATATGTGAAAGAGCTTGTTTCCGGTGATAACGGCAGAACCCGGCCATCGCTGTCGGCGTTGCTCGGCATACCGGTCAAAGTTCAGGAACTCGATGTCACAAAGGTTGAAGGAGGAATATCATGGCAAGATCACATGGCGAGAGATTAAAGACGAGGCACAAGTTCAACAAGGATCTCAGGGCAAGAGGCCTCTCCCCGGTCAGCAAGGCTGTGCAGGAGTTTGAAGTCGGACAGAAGGTCCACATCGACATCGACCCGAGCGTCCACAAGGGCATGCCCTACCGCAGGTTCCAGGGACTTACCGGCGAGATTCTCGGCCAGGCAGGCCGCGCATGGTTCGTCGGCATCAGCGACGGTGGCAAGAAGAAGACCGTTATTGCCCGGTCACAGCACCTGAAGCCGCAGAAGAACAGCGCGTAAACAGCAGGGATCGTAATGATCATCAAGAAGGTAATAAGCGAAGAGTTACTCACCCTCCCGGAAGTCCGGGACATGCTCAACCAGATCAGGGATGAGCGTGAACAGGCCGGCGTAGAGCTCCGCTACGAACAGAAGCGGGCTGTGGAGCACGCCAACACGTTCTCCAAGACTGACGGCAAGGCTTCCCGGGAAATGGTCAACGAGCTTCTTACCCTTGAGAAGATGAAGCTCGACATCGCGATCAAGATCGCAAGCCTGTGTCCCCAGACCCGGGATGAGCTCAGGTCTATTTATGCAAAAGAGCGTTTCACACTGAGCGATGCCGAGCTGAAAGCCATCTTAGATATAGTAGCAAAATATATCTAAGCAATACTTTATTTTATCTTAAGTCAATATGCTATTATAACTTGGTAACCAATCAGGGTGAACTATCGATGACCACGACCCACGCTATCGACATCAAAGAGCAATATGCTTACGTTCTGGATTATATGCCCACGGGCCATGGGGACGATACCAGGCCCATCCACCTGAGGGAGCCGCTGGCCCAGGCCCTCGGCTCGGAGTATTTCATCCTGCTTGAGCTGGTCATGAAAGAAGGTGCTAAGGTGGAGATCGGGGGCAGGGTCTTCGTCGGCAAGGGCGATCGAGACGTGGTTAAGCGGGTCGAGAAGCGGCTGAAGTACGAAGAGCTATCCAACGGTGCCAAGCTTGAGCTGCCTTTCATGATCGAGAAGATCGTGAAAGAGAACGAGGCCAAGTACGTGGAATTCTTCAACATCGCCCAGCCGATCACCACCCGGCTGCACATGCTGGAGCTTCTCCCGGGCATCGGGAAGAAGATGATGTGGGCAGTGATCGACGAGCGTAAGAAAGGGAAATTCAAGAGCTTCAAGGATATAGAAGAGAGGATCAAAGGCTTGCATCATCCTGACAAGCTCATCGCCCGCCGCATAGAGGAAGAGATCAAGGACGAGACCATAAAATACAGAATGTACGCTAAGTAAGCGTACGAGTATTTCTGTCTCACCGGCATGTTCAGTGCCACCGGCATGTTACATGCCACCGGCACGTATCGTGCCGGCTTCACCGATTTTTTGGAGCACTAAAAATGGATCTCGCCCCCGATAAACGCAAGGACCAGCACTTTTTGATCGATCAGGCGGTACTCCACAGGATCGTGGATGCCGCCGCGCTTTCCTCTGACGAAGTCGTGCTCGAGATCGGCGCCGGCCCCGGCAATCTGACCCGGCTGCTGGCGCAGAAAGCCCGTCACGTCTATACAATCGAGATGGACCGGCGCTTTGCAGAAGCGCTCGAGGCCGACTTTCAGGGCTCTAATGTTACCGTCATCCATGGCAATGCCCTGAAAGTCGAGTTCCCCCGGTTCGACAAAGTGGTGGCTAACCTGCCCTACTCTATATCTTCAGACGTCACCTTCAAACTCCTGAGTTACCCTTTTAAGTTTGCCATCCTCATGTACCAGCGGGAGTTCGCGCAGAGGATGGCCGCTAAAGTGGGAGAGGAAGACTATTCCAGGCTGTCTGTCACGGTGCAGCATTTCGCCGATGTGAAGCTGCTCTTCAACGTCTCCCGGCGGGCGTTTAACCCGCAGCCCGAGGTCGAGTCGACTGTAGTTAAACTGACCCCGAGGCCTGCCGGCTATACTGTCGCAGATGAGGAGCTGTTTATGAAACTGGTCACCGCGGCGTTCGCCGGCAGGCGGAAGAAGCTGAAAAAGGCGCTGCTTAACGGGGCTCACATGATGGGCCTGAAAGACCCGCAGTCAGTCATTTCGGCGCTGCCTGCAGACGTGCTTGACAGGCGGGCAGAACAGGTGTCTCCAGAGGAGTTCGCACTCCTGGCCAATGAAGTGGCGAGGCTGGTGGCATGACCGTTCGGATTTACCGGGATAAAGAGTTCGAGCTGCTGGAAGGCGTCTACGATCCCGGGGACGACTCGTTCCTGCTTGTCGAAGCGGCGCTCAAGGATATCCGGGCGGGCGAGAAGGTGCTCGAAGTGGGTACGGGCTCAGGCGTCGTCTCGTTTTTCGTGAAAGATGTTACCCGCGTCATAGCCACGGACATCAATCCGATCGCCTGCCAGAACGCCCGCCTCAACGGGGTCGAAGTCGTGAGGACCGACCTGTTCAGCGGCATCTGCGGCCAGTTCGACGTCATCATCTTCAATCCCCCCTATCTTCCGACATCAGAGGACGAAAAGCTCGATACCTGGCTCAACCGGGCGTTCGACGGCGGCCCGGACGGCAGGGATGTCATCAGGCAGTTCCTGGCCGGGGTCAAACGGATACTGCCGATCGGAGGCCGGGTTTTGACTGTGTTCTCATCCCTGACCGACATCGACGCCGTGGCCGAACTGTACCGGCAGCACGGCTTTTCTGTGGAGACCGTTGCGAGGGAAAAGGTGCCTTTTGAAGTGCTGGTCGTGTTCAAATGCGTCCGGCTATCCTGATCATCATCACCGTTGCAGTCGCTTATTACTACATGAGCACTAAAAAGTAGGCACGGGGAAGCATACCCCATCCATTTTTCTTTTGCCATTAAAATTTGCTCAGCTTTTGCAGAACGCTCTCTATCAGGGGCCTTATTTGTCCCTCGCTGCCATCGGGTGACAGCCGGAAGTACAGGCTTCTTAAAAACATCTTCACGTTATTCCGGAGGTAGTCGTCCCCGGGGTGGGAGCCGCTCTTCTGGATATCTCCGAACCTCTCCAGCCACCCGGCGATCTCCCTATCGTCCAGGATTCCTCTCCCGAAGATGCCTACCACTGCCCTGGCCAGTCTTTCGTCTTCCTTGTGGATGTAGATGTAATTGCCGATGATCACTTTTTCGCTGATCACGTGCAGGATGTCCAGCAAATCCTGCTTATCCTCTAACTCCCCGCACTTCGCCAGCTCCCCCAGGACGTCTGCGGCATGCGCTGTGGAGTGAGCCCAGCCTTTTTCCCCGACGTAGCCTCTGACGTCTTTTTCCTCCGCCATATACCTGACCATTTTGGCCTTGACCTCACGGACGTCTTCCGGGGTGAGGAAGCTGTTCCTCCTGTGGGCGTCGAGGATCAGCGCCACAACCAGCAGCGAGAACGTCCTGGTGAAAACCGAGTCTGTCCCTTCTTCTCCGATCCTGTAAAAGGCGTGCGAGTCGTCCAGGCAGACATTCAGCAGGCGTTTCAGCTCTCCCGGAGAAAATTGATCAGTTTCTATCCAGCCGGCGAACGTCTCGTAGATGAGATCGTCTCGCAACACCGGATCTGTCGAGCCTATGCTGGCCAGCATCTCAGAGACAAGGCTGGTGTCCACCATACTCTGTCCTGGATTACCCCGAATGCTCGAGAGCCGCTCCTTCAGTGTCTGCACAGTTGTGGTCATCTTCTTCCACATGTCATACTGCAGTCAAGATGTTAATTATTACGGAGCCGCTTCACCGTTTCGTCCATTGGAGAGCTGCACTGTATTTATGATTAACTTGCTAATATATGACTGCTAACCGGTCTGTCTCCTGACAGGCGGAATCTGGTACGTCCCATCCAGCACTTGCGGTCGGGGCTGGTACATTCGCAGGATCAGGTAGAAGTCGCCTTCTGGCGTCGGCAGCCAGTTGGATTCTTTTCCTTCCGGGACGTCGTGCTGTATGTATATCTCCAGCGACCCGTCCGGATTATACTTTAAACCGGGGGTCCTGTCTCCTATCGAGTACCGGTAATATGGGTTGGGCACCAGCATGTAAGTGGTCGAGTTATACGCCGTGAGGGACCAGAAAGCGTCGACGGGCGGGAGGTTGCCGCTGCCAAAGCGGATGACGTACCTGTCGGCTCCGTTTAGCGGCGCCCCCTCGTTGCTGGTCATTGCTATGGCATACACTGCTTCTTCGGGGACGTTTGCCCCGAGGCCGCCTACTGCTATTGCGGCCCTTGTCAGGTAATCGCTGCCGTAGCTGCCCGTCTTTGTGTTCATCAGCCAGGTGGTGCCTTCTCCGCCACGCTGGTTTGCCCATGCTTCCTGGACGATCCGCTCGCCATCGACGATCGCCCGTGCCAGCCCGTCGCCTATCTCCTTGTTCAGCCCTGTACCGTACGGGGACTGAGGTTGCATCAGGCCTATCCGGCTGAAGCTGGCCATCAGTTTCTCCTCGCCTGCCGGGGGCGGGTTGTTCAGCATTGCGACCCGGAGTTCCTCGAAGAATTTCAGCCTCTCCTGCACGTTAGGGGAAGGCTTATACTGTTTGTAGTCTGCCAGAGTCAGGTTCTGGGCCGGCGCTGTCTGGTTTCCGAGCCGGCTCAGCGGCGTCAGCGTAAACTGGCTCTGGAGGGCCGCGGCATTCGGCAGGTCGTCGTAGCCGTTTACCAGTATTCTGCCGATGATCCAGACCGTGTTAGTCGGGGACTCGATCACCGTCATGTTTCCCGGCAGGCTGCCGTTCCAGCCCGGGCCGACGATGGCGAAGCTGCCTTCGCCTGTGCCGGTGGTCCGCCGGCCCACGCTGGCGAAATTATTTGTGTAGGCGTCGAGCAACTGCATGACATAATACCGATCGCCAGTATCCGGGACATGAAGGATGACCGGCTCTTTACCCAGCTCCAGCCAGGCGGTGGAGTACAGGGTATCCGCATTCGGAGTGACTACGTCAGTATCCTCGGGGGTGGCCAGCCTGGGGATGTGCCCGAACTGGTTCACCGGGGCATGGCCCGGGCCTGGAGTCGTCGTAAACACTTCCTCGGTCCGCTGCATGATAACCGGCGCGATCCCGTAGACGTAAGCCTGCAGCCCGATCTCGTACGACTGGTTTTCCAGCGACCTGGCGGGGTCGACAGGTCCGGTAAACGTAGTCATGTCTCCGTTGGTCGCCGTGACTGTCGCCGCCATCGGGTACGGCAGCACCATCATAAGTACTAGCAACATACAGGCAATTCTTGTCGCCCACGCCAGGCCTGAAGGGCGAGGCTCTCCGCTATCGACTTTTCTCATGGCCAATCCATCCCTGTGAATATAAGGTGATTATAATTATATATTTATTTCAGAATTATCTGACGCTCTGTCGTGCCGTCTCCCGGGCACCGGATACACCATATCTTGCCTAAAGAACGCCCTTTTTCTCTAGATTCCTGCTGCAGGTGCCGGCAACTATTATTTGATCGAGTGCAAAATAACTCTGTACGCGAGGATGGCTTCCGATGGTTGAATACGTCACTGCCGAAGAGATGCGGGCGCTCGAGGCGAACGCGGACTACTATGGTGTCAGCTATGGCACTCTTATGGAGAACGCGGGAAGAAAGGTCGCCGAAGTTTTACGGGCTCTATACGGCTGCAAGCGGGTACTGGTGGTATGCGGCAAGGGCAATAACGGCGGAGACGGGTTCGTCGCAGCCCGCTACCTGGCCATGTCGGGGTGCCACGTCTCCGTCATCCTGCTGGGCAGAGCGTCAGACGTGAAGAAAGGCCCGGCAGTAGAGAACCTGTTCAAGCTGCGGATGGCCAAAGTCGACGTCATGGAGATCGAGGCGCCAGAGATGCTGACACGGGAATCTTTCGAGGCCTGCGAAATCATTATCGACGCTATCCTGGGCACGGGCAGCTACGGCGTCGCCAGAGGCCTGGCAGCACGGGCCATCAACCTGATCAACAACAGCCCGGCCATCAAAGTCTCTGTCGATACCCCCAGCGGCTTCGATGCCCGTACCGGGCAGTGTCCGCTTTGCGTCAAGCCCGATCTGGTGGTTACTTTCCACGCCATGAAAAAGGGGCTGGAGCGTTATAACACAGAAGTGGTCGATATCGGCATACCTGAAAAGGCGATGACTCACGCGGGCCCGGGTGATCTGCTGTTAATAAAATCCCGGGGGGACTTCGAGCATAAAGGCCAGAGCGGCCGGGTGCTCGTAATCGGGGGCGGCCCTTATATCGGAGCCCCTGCGCTGACTGCCATGGCTGCTTTGCGCACCGGGGCGGACATTGTCACAGTCGCATCTCCCCGCCGGGCAGCAGACATTATCGCATCGTACTCTCCCAACCTGATCACTTATCCGCTCTCGGATCGCAACAAAATTACCGGTGCAGACGTTGATCTTTTGACGGAGCAGATCAGCCGGCACGACGTCATTGTTATGGGTATGGGTGCGGGGCACGATCCTGAAACGCTTAGAGCGCTGGGGGAAATCATGAAGCTGTGCGACAGGGTGGTCCTGGATGCCGACGCTCTTCAGCCCGAGATGCCGCTCAAAGGCATAGTAACCCCTCACCGCGGTGAGTTCAGGCGGATCAGCGGCATAGATGTCGCAGGCGACGGCCAGGAAGAAGCCAGAGAGTTCTCTCGATCGAAGAACCTGGTCACCCTGCTCAAAGGCCGGACTGACGTGATCACCGATGGCCAGCGGGTGAAGCTCAACAGCACCGGCAGCCCCGGGATGACGGTCGGGGGCACCGGCGACGTACTTGCAGGCATCACCGGAGCCCTGTATAGCGTGAACCCTGCTTTCGAGGCCGCAACCGCTGCTGCCTTTATCAGCGGAGCGGCCGGGGAGATGGCTTTCAGGGAAAAAGGCTACGGACTGCTGGCGACGGATGTCGTCCACTGTATTCCGTACGTGATGAAAGAGTTCAGGCAGCAGCAGGGCTAAGTGTTATAAACTACGGGAAATCTAAATTAACTGTTGCAACTATAGTGATTCGTGATACTGGAATTATTAAGTTCGGGAGCCAGAGCAATGCCAGCTAAGGATTTCACCCACGTGGATGGGGATAAGGTAAAGATGGTTGACGTGGGCGCCAAGGCAGACGTCCTCCGGATAGCAAAAGCACAGGGCACCATTCGCCTGACTAAAGATACGATGGCCCTGATCAAGGCAGGCAACGTCAAGAAGGGCAATGTGCTGGCTACCGCCCGGGTAGCGGGAGTTATGGCTGTGAAGCGCACCTGGGACTTGATCCCGCTCTGCCACCAGATTCCTGTGAGCGGCATCGACATCGACTTCGAGGTCGGAGAAGAAACCATCACTGCAGTAGTCGAAGTCCGCTCGACAGGGAAGACCGGGGTGGAGATGGAGGCGCTGACTGGTGTCAGCGTGGCGCTGCTGACTATCTGGGACATGGTCAAGTCCGCAGAAAAGGACTCTACCGGCAATTACCCGGAAACCCGCATCACCGACATTAAAGTTGTCCATAAGATCAAGGAGACTCCTGGCAAACCATGAGCGTAGAGACTTCGATGCACGTCAGGGTCGTGCTTGTCGAGCCAGCCTTCGAGGGCAACGTGGGATCTGTCTGCAGGGCTATGAAAAACTTCGGATTCGACGACCTCGTGCTGGTCCGCCCGTGCGAACTGGGCAATTCCGCGAAGGCGATGGCTTCTCACGCTCAGGACCTGCTTGCCAGCGCCGCCATCGTCGACACTGTCGAAGAGGCACTTGATGGCGTGAGCGTCATCGTCGGCACCACCGGGAAGCCCGGGAGTTCCACCCGCGAGCACATTCGAATGCCGTGCTTCAGCCCCCGGGAGCTGAAGACACTGCTGGAAGACAAGCAAGGCACTGTCGCCCTATTATTCGGCAAAGAAAACCACGGCCTTCCCAACGAAATCCTGGAGAAGTGCGGAGTAGTGCTCAGCATCCCGACGTCGGACGACTACCCTGTGATGAACCTTTCCCACGCCGTCGCTGTCGTGCTCTACGAGCTCGCCGATATCAAAGGCAACGATTTCCTGCTCGCGGACAGCGAGATGCAGGAGATCCTCTACCAGCACGTCGAGCAGCTGCTGGATAGCATCAACTACGCAGATTATAAAAAAGACAAAACCTCGTTAATGATCCGCCGCATCATCGGCCGGGCGATGATCAGCCCCCGGGAATACTTCACCCTCATGGGCCTGATCCGCGACATCCAGCTCGCGCTGGCCAGAGCCGAAGCCGGGCAGGACACCTCATGGGTGGAGAACAATTAACAAAAACGCTTTCCCGGCGCCTTTTTATCGTCATCTTTTTCTCTCCAAACGGAGATTATCTAGCATGAGACTGCTTGCGGTGACTGATTTTCACAACACGTTCGACCGGCTGCCGGATATCCTGGAAAGGGCAGGTAAGGTTGACGGAACGCTGATGGCGGGCGACTTTACCCAGTTCGGCCCGACTGAGCAGGCGAAGGCTTTGCTGGAGAAACTGCCGAGGCCGGTGCTGGCTGTACCGGGCAACTGTGACCAGAAGGATATTATCGACCTGCTACGGGAGGAGGATGCCAACCTCCACGAGAATAAGATACGCCTGGGCAACGTCACCTTCATCGGCATCGGAGGATCTAATCCTACGCCGTTCAACACCCCGATCGAGTTTTCGGAGGAGCACATAAAGGCCGAGCTGGAGCGGCTTCTGCACGGCGTGACGGGCCCCGTCGTGCTCCTGTCTCACGCGCCTCCCAAAGGGCACGTGGACGAGATCCCGGGAGGTATCCATGTGGGAAGCACGTCGGTGGCGGAACTGGCGCCTAAGTTTACGGCGATCGTATGCGGGCATATCCACGAGTCGAGGGGCATCTCTCACCTTGGCAAGACCGTCATCGTCAACCCGGGGCCGGCCTCGATCGGCAACGCCGCTATCCTGGAGATCGACGACAGCGGGCACGCGAAGGCCGACCTGATCTAAGGCTGGCGCCGTCTTCTCTTCGGAGGCACCCGGCGTCTTCCGGCGCCGGTTCTGCCGCCGTTTTCCTTTTTCTCGGCGTTGAGGCCCGGCACTACAATTTTGAAATAGTGGGTGATGATCACCAGCGCCATCGCCCCGAGGAACAGGCCTGGAACTCCGAAGATCACGGGGCCGATAATGTAGGCCAGCATTAGCAGCCCCACATCTACTTTGCCGTGGGAGACGAATGGCCTCAGTAGATAAGTAGGCAGGTTTTCGACCAAGACGAAGATGGCTATCGCCATCACGATCAGGTACCACCAGTACCTCGAGAACGACCCGTTCATGAGCGATTGCGCCAGGGCATATATCAAGATCGGTATGTCTACCATCCAGCCGCCGAGCACTGGCAACAGGGCCGCGATGCCGCTGAAGATGCCCAGCAGCACAGGGAATGGAATGAGGAAAGCAGGGTCCGGGGCGAAAAAGTTGAGGGCGCTGTACACCACCGTCGCAATGATGGCGAAGAATATGATGCTCAGGATGTTCCCGAAGAAGACCTTCTCGAAATCGTCGTCAACTGCTTTGACGTAGCGTACAAAGAGCCCGTCGTGCTCCTTCATCAGCCCCGGGAACGAGGACTTGAACCACCGGGCCAGTCGGTCGTCGTAGAGCAGGAGAAAGAAAGCCAGCAGTAACATCAGTATGGTCTTAAAAGCGACGTCTACAAGGGTCATGCCAGTGGCGTACAGCAGATCCTTGAGGCTGAAGAGCGAGCTGGAATAGGCGCTCAGCCGATCGTACCAGTCCTGCAGGACATTGCCCAGGCTCTCGTATTTAAAACTGCCATTCGTGAAAGACTGCTGTATCGCAGATATCGACGTGCTCAGGTTGGACAATTGTCCCGGGGGCAGCAAAGGTATATTCACCTGAGCCAGGAACGTATTCAGCTGGCCGACGGCGAACAGGATCAGGTACAGGATGATGGCAAGCAGCGGCAGCGTCAGCAGCAGGAGACATCCCAGCGCTACTACCGCCTCGTTTTTAATGTACTTCTGAAGCCGCCTTTTTACCGGCCGGGTGATGTAGTACATAAACATGGCAAAGACGATCGGGGTAACGTAAGGCAGGCTAATCCACACGATAAAAATGACTATCGCCATTCCCAGCAAGGCCCATTTGGCCTCGTAGAGCTTTGTCAGAAGGCTCTGCATATAATTAAATGTTTGGGTTCATCTGCTTAATTCTATGAGCCAGTATTACGCGATGCCTTCGTGAAAGTACTAAAAGCGCAAGATGCTGCTGAACGCCTCCTTAGCGGGCTTTGACCTTCACATTTTACTCAGCCTGCTGGTGTGCCGCTCCCTGGCTATCGCCTCGTCTTTCCCGAGCGGGTGGTGGCCATACCCATGCCGTAGCAGGGCGACTGCTCTGTTACTATCCTGTCCGCTGCCCCTGGAGGCGAACAGGCTCATGACCGAAGCGGAGATGATCGGCACTGCAATCTCCCTCTCGATGGCGTACTGGACAAGCCAGTTGACCTCACCCGTATCCTCCACATAGGTGGGTATGCTGTCAAAGTTCTGTTCTCGAAGCCCCTTTGCCATCAGCTCTACCAGCCAGCCCCTGATGACCGAGCCGTGGGACCAGTTCTCGAACACCTTCTCCAGGTCGAACTGGTATTCGCCGTGCCTGAGCAGTTCTACGCCTTCGCCAATCGCATGATTCATACCGAACTCAATGCCGTTATGCACCAGCTTGGCATAATGCCCCGAACCCGGGCTGCCTGTGTAGAGCACACCTCCATCGACGGCCAGTTTCTTCAGGACCGGCTCCGCGAGCTCAAACCCTTCACGGCTGCCGCCGACCATGAAACACGCCCCTGTCCGGGCTCCGTCCACTCCGCCGCTGGTACCGCAGTCGAGCAACCTGAAGCCCTTTTTCCGGAGGGCCTCTTCTCTGGCCACGGAATCCCTGAAGAACGAGTTACCTCCATCCATCAGCACGTCCCCTCGCTCCAGGTGGGGGATCAGGCTTTCTATGACTTGATCAATGATCTGGCCGGCGGGCAACGACAGGTAGATGATCCGGGGGGTTCTCAGGAGTCTGGCAAACTCCTCATACGTATCGGCTATATGAATGCCTCGCGTGGCGAAGTCCGGATGGCTGTGCTTCGAATGTGCCACCACCTCCACTCCTTTCTCGACGGCTTGCAGGGCAAGGCTGCCGCCCATTCTTCCCAGTCCTATTATCCCGAGCTGCAAATTATCACCATCTGCTATCTGGCGGGTGCGGTGAAAACTGTTAATGTTACTGACAGCGGGGCTCTCAAGCCGACTTACGCGGGCATCCTCGACTAATAATTCGACCATCGTGTGCAATACAGAGTACGCAGATACTACTCCGCGCTAAATCTATGCGATCGACTCTACACCGGGCTCACTAAAGCGCAAGGTTTATAAATCTAAGATGTATTTTACATATCAAGCAAAGCAGTCTTTTCTCTGTTATCACTGCGTAGCCTCAAGGTAAGTTTCAAAAACCAACTGCGCCAGCTTAACGGGGAAAGGGTTATATATACAAATAAAATATTAATATGTGACTAATTTTGTGTCCATTCTTAAGGGGAGTTTTGATGGAAGACAAACAGTACAAAGGCACTACTACCATCGGAATAATATGCGACCAAGGCGTGGTCCTCGCTACTGAGCGCAGGGCTACCATGGGTAACTTCATCGCGAGCAGGGATGCTCAGAAGATCTATCGCATTACTGATAACGCAGCTATGACTATTGCAGGCTCGGTGGGTGACGGCCAGAGGCTGGCACGCATTCTGCAGGTCGAGGCTAAGTTGTTCGAGCTGAGGCGCCACGGCAGCATGTCGATCAACGCGCTATCTATGCTCCTCTCTAACATCCTCGCAGAGATGCGCTATGCGCCCTACTATGTCCAGGTACTAATCGGCGGCTTAGACAAGGCCGGCCCGAAAATATACTCTCTGGACCCGCTCGGAGGCCGGATTGAGGAGGAGAAGTTCGTCTCTACCGGCTCGGGCTCGCCCATCGCTTACGGCGTACTGGAAGACCGGTACAAGCCCGGCATGAGCGTCGAGGAGGGCGTCGAGCTCGCAGCCAGGGCCCTGGAGTCCGCGATGAAGAGAGACTCTGCCTCGGGCAACGGCATGCAGTTCTGCGTGATTACTGCCGAAAAATTCGAAATCTTCGAGAGGGAGGTAAGCAAGCAGGTCATCAACGCTTGATTTGCTTACTCTCTTTTTTATTATGTCATAGGTGAAAAAACGATGACCATAGACGATGTTTTAAATGAACTCAGGGCGAAGATAGCCGATAAGCTCCCTAAGGGCATCACTATCTCCGGCCTCGAGTTCGAGGGGCCTGAGCTTGTTATCTACACGACCGAGCCCAGGGCTTTTGCCGATAACGGTGACATCATCCGATCGCTGGCAAAAGACCTCCGCAAGCGGATCGTGGTCAGGCCCGATCCGAAAATGCTGCTGGATGCAGAGCAGGCCATCGATAAGATTAAGCAGATTGTGCCGGCTGAATCCGGCCTGAGCGACTTTTATTTTGACCCCGATACCGGGGAAGTCATCATCGAAGCCGAAAAGCCCGGCCTTGTCATAGGCAGGCATGGCTCTACCCTGAGGGAGATCACCAAGCACATCGGCTGGACTCCTAAAGTCGTGCGCACGCCGCCCATCGAGTCCAAGACTGTCAAAGACATCAGGCAGTACCTGCGTACTGTAAAAGACGACCGCAAGCAGATCCTGAAAACCATCGGCAGGAAGATCCACAGGCCTGTCTCTACCAAAGACCAGTGGATTCGTGTCACCACTCTGGGCGGCTGCAAAGAAGTGGGAAGAAGCTCTTTCCTGCTGAGCACGCCCGAGACCCGGATTCTCATCGACTGTGGTGTCAACACTGGCGCAGAGAGCAACGGTACCCCGTACCTGTACGTGCCCGAAGTGAGCCCGCTCTCCAGCATTGACGCAGTTGTCATCACCCACGCCCACCTTGATCACTGCGGCATCGTGCCGCTGCTGTTCAAATACGGCTATGAGGGTCCCATTTATGCGACGCCGCCGACCAGAGACCTGTCAGCTCTGCTGCAGCTCGACTACATCGAAGTGGCGAACCGTGAGGGCAAGAGGCCGCCATACGACTCCGCGTTGATCAGGGAAGCCCTGAAGCGGACGATCACGCTGAACTACGGCGACGTCACAGACATCGCCCCCGACGTGAGGCTGACCTTCTACAACTCCGGCCACATCCTCGGCTCCGCCATCGCCCACTTCCACATCGGCGAAGGCCTGTACAACGTAGCATTTACCGGCGACTTCAAGTATGAGAAGAGCAAGCTGTTCGACGCAGCGGTCAATAACTTCCCCCGGGTAGAAACTGTCATCATGGAATCTACCTATGGCGGCATGCACGACATGCAGCCCGCCCGCAGGGAAGCCGAAATCGAGATCCAGCAGGTCATCAAGCAGACCCTCGCCAGAGGCGGCAAAGTCCTGATCCCGACCTTCGCGGTAGGCAGAAGCCAGGAAGTCATGATCGTGCTCGAAGAGGCCATCCGCCGCGGCATCATCGACAATGTGCCGGTGTACCTCGACGGCATGATCTGGGAAGCGACCGCCATCCACACCACGTATCCAGAATATTTGAACGTGGAGCTGCAGGACATGATCTTCCACAAGGGCCAGAACCCGTTCCTGTCACCCTCTTTCGTGCAGGTCGACTCCCCGCAGAAGAGGGAGAAGATCCTCGCAGACCCGTCCCCATGTATCGTGCTCGCAACATCGGGCATGATGAACGGCGGGCCGGTCATGGAATACCTGAAGACCTACGGCCACGACAGGCGGAACACGCTGATCTTCGTCGGCTATCAGGCTGAAGGTACTCTCGGCCGCAGGATCCAGAAAGGCTGGAACGAGCTCCCGATGTCCGTCGGAGGCAAGACCGAGATCATGAAGATCAACCTCCAGGTTACCACCGTTGACGGTTTCTCCGGTCACTCCGACCGCCGCCAGCTGATGGAGTACGTGAAACGCATGGACCCGAGGCCCGAGAGGATCATTACCAACCACGGTGACGAGAACAAGTGCCTCGACCTCGCCAGCTCTATCTACAAGAAGTACAAGCTGGAAACCAAGTCTCCGATGAACCTGGAGACAATTCGACTGATATAATTTCGAGGGGGCCAGCCCCTCGGCTTCTTTTCTTTTAGATACTTTCTTATACCCTTCCACGTAACGTGATCATGGACTGGCGCTTATGCAAGTGACCTCTATGATGACTATTCTTCCTGAGATGACCAGAGCTGAGATGGAGCAGCTGCTGGCTGAAGAGCGCGTCGGAAGAGTCGGGCTGAACGACGATCCTCAGCCCTATATCGTTCCGACCGACTTCGCATACCTGGGCGGCGTAATCTACATACACACTCCTGCCGCAGGCAGAAAAGCCAGGCTGGCCAGAAGTAACCCCCACGTCTGCTTCGAAGTCGACCGGTACAACAGCACCGTCACGGACTTCCAGAGCATCATCATCCGGGGCAGGATCACCGAGGTTTCCAGCCCCGACGAGCGCCGCAAAGCCATGCAGATGCTGGCCGAAAAAGCGGCCAGATCAGGCGGAGTCATACCCCATGGCAAGTCCCCTGGCAACTCCGCCAGAATCGCGATTTTCAAAATAGATATCGGAGACATGACCGGGATCAAGTCGCCGGCTAACGGGCACCCCTAATAAAGTTGAAATATTGTAGGAACAACTGCGGCATGGAGACAGCATTGCACCAGTACTCTAAGGCCTATTTTTCTAACCACGGCGGCACAGCGACACTGAGACAATTGCGATCTACAACAACCAGATGGTAAATAGAACCACGGCGGCACAGCGACACTGAGACAATGGCGTACAGATAATACTGAACTCTTTTTTAGATCCACGGCGACACGGAGACAGCCCATTAATCAATAACGGCTTACTGTCAAGGTGTTTCAGTATCTCCTTATGATCTCGTGACCGGTAAACCACTTTCTATAGTGATTCCTGGTTTATCCAGTATATTAACAATAGACGGATTGTCTCCGTGCAGTCAGTCCGCCGTGCCGCTGTGGATCAATAAAAAAGGAGACTTGCTATTCAGGTACGGTTATCGCCGTGTCGCCGTGCCGCCGTGGTTAGAAACATTTGTTTTCCAGTTGTCAGGATAAGGGTCAGTGCCGCCATGGTTAGAACGCCTGATCTAATTCATTTTGCCCGGCGCATCTTTACAGGTGCACTTCCTGACTTCGGGCACTGTGGTGATGCAGCCGACGACGTAGCTGGCGAGGACGGTTTCGATCTTTTTCATGGCTTCGAGGACTTCCTCGTGGGTGACGACCTTCGAAATGCCTGCCGCATAGTTGGTGGCTACTGATATGCCGGCATAGCACATGCCCAGCTCTCTGGCCAGGACTACTTCGGGCACTCCGGTCATGCCCACCACGTCGCCGCCGAGCGTGGCGTACATCCTGATCTCGGCAGCCGTCTCGAACCTCGGCCCCTCGGTGCAGACGTAAGTGCCTTTATCGTGCAGCCGGATGTCTCCCCTGGGCGCGGATAGGATGCACTGGCGCAGATCATGGCAGTACGGCTCGGTCATGTCGGTGTGGACGACACAGCCGTCCTCGTCGAAGAACGTGATGGGACGGGCTTTAGTGAAATCCAAAAACTGGTCGAGCAGGACGAAATCGCCCGGCCGGATCGCTTCCCGCAGGCTGCCCACGCTGGAGATGCCGATGATGCGCTCGATGCCTGCCTCTTTCAGCGCTATGACGTTAGCCCGGTAGTTGATCCTGTGCGGAGCGCAGGTGTGGCCCTCTCCGTGCCGGGGCAAAAAGACGAATTCGGCGCCCTTCTCGTTCTCGTAAAAGAATAGCGTGGCGTCTCCATACTTAGTCCTGACTACCTTCTTCTCTTTCAGATTACAGCCGGGCACACAATAGAACCCGCTGCCGCCAATGATCGCCGTACGGGGCATAGCCTGATATATTCCGGCATATCCATAAAAGGCTTCCGCAGGCCGGAGTCTACCACTCAGCACAGCGATTCTATCTCACCACAGAGATGCACAGAGAAACGGCTTACCACAGAGGCACAGAGAAACACAGAGACGCACAGAGCAATTTCCTATTTTGAGGATAGCGGATGCTGAACTTTTTCGGTAATGCCAACTCTATAAGCCTGACACACATAAGCTGATCCATAAGCTAAAAGAAAGATATGGGCACGCTTTCCGATTATAATGTAAATCTCTGTGCGTCTCTGTGCCTCTGTGGTGAATCGTACCTTGTGGGTCTCTGTGGTGAGCCATGCGAACGACGCATCGTGATAGCTTATTTCCGGCACACGAAAAGCCCGTACCCGAAGTGCCCGACATACTTGTACATCTTCTGCGTAGTGTCGATAATTCTCTTGGCTTCCGGGTTGGTGGCATAGAGCCACATAGTCTTGAGCGTCGAGATCAGGAAGGTACCCATTCCATCGGCCTTCTTCGCTTCCAGCTCGACCTGCGGGTCGGCCACATAGTGAGAGGCCTCGACTGTCGGGAAATGCTTCTTAAAGGTCTCCTTCCAGTCCTCATAGGTCATATACCCCTGGCTGGTCTTCGAGGAAAATGCGTTAAAGATCTCTTCGAGGTCCTTTATATCGTCTTTCAGCTTTTCGTTGGAGGCTCTGGTGATGCAGACTTCGTTGTCGCAGACGATGCCGCCGGGCTTGACTACCCTGCGGTACTCTGATATGGCTTTCGCCACGTCCTCGACGAAAATCGTGACCGATTCCACGAACACAGCATCAAAGCTGTTATCCTCAAAAGGCAGCTCTCTCGCATCACCCTGGAGGAACTTTGCCTTCCCGTCCAGCCGCAGCTTTTTCGCCAGCGCCGAGGATTTTTCCACCATGGCCGGCATGATGTCTATGCCTGTGACAGCGCAACCGTGATCTCCGGCCAGCCTGCACGAGGTTTTGCCGATGCCGCAGCCCACGTCAAGCACTTTCATGTCCGGGTTAATCTTCGCCTTTTCGATCAGTATATCTGTGGCGGCTTTGCCGCCGATGTGCCTGGCATAGCCTGTGGAGGCAAGCATATCCAGGTAAGAAAAGTTTTTTTCGCTGTCGCCCACGCCTTTTACCCCGGATATTATTATTCACGGCATTTTATATACAATGTGGCTTTTAAAAGCGGCTACGACTACTGAACCTCAGTAGTGCCATTTCATTGTTCCACTCAAACTCAACGATGGGTATATACTTATACACGTACAATTGCCGTTTAAGCTTGCGTGAAGACCCATGACTCCGGTGCCCCAAAAATCTCTGGTGAGAGATGAAAGCCTTCAACAATACAACCGGTTTTCCGTCGAAGATTTTGCGGCTTTCTGGAAGTACGCTTTTCAAAAGCGGCGTATAGGTCTCCTCATCTATCCCGCGGTATGCCTAGTCCTTTTGCTGGGCTACTATCAGCTCGTCCAGTATTATACTGGTAACGTCCTCAGCGTGGACGCACTGGTTGTATCAGTACTGACGGTGGGCCTGTTCGCGCTCTTCTTCATCTACCTCCCCTCGATGCCCGGTGAATACCAGTACCGGTTCAACGGAAAGCTTCGAGAGGACCTGGCACCGGGCGAGATACGGCAGCTGCTCATGGACCTCCTCGCAAAATCGCTTGAACAGGCGTCGGTGATACTCACAGTCCTCCTGGCCGCATGCGTGACAATATACCCGGCCGCAAAGGGCCTGATGCTGCCGGATTTCTGGGCATGGGTCTTAGTCGGAGGGACGGGCATCAACATCTACCTGCTCTCGCTCGTCATAGTTTCCCTGGGCAAGTTTAACCGGGAGCATTTGAGTAAGACTTTTATCGTCGAGGAGTACCATAGGTATACCAGCTTAGACAACTATAAAAAGCTGTTAACGATTCTTGGTATTGTCGATCTTGTGGGGATCATCATTCTGGTAGCAACTCAGCTTTCCGGGCTCTGAGCGACATACGTAACCACTCGCCTAATAAAAAATGGATTTTCAGGTAAAGGCTATGAAAAATTAGAAGTTGGCCTTGTATAGGTCGAAAATACCGCCAGGCACGCCAAGGAGCCAAGCTCGCCAAGAGCTAATTTTTCATAGAACGCCAAACTATAATTTTTGTGATCGTCGTGGTTCCGATCGAAAAAGTTCCTGGCGTGCCTGGACCCTTGACATTCCATGAAAAATCTGGGTCCGGGAGGTATTGAGAGGTCGGAGAGGAGGTCGGAGAGGTTCACGGAGTTCAGAGAGAACGTTCAAGCTGGGAGGTCAGGGAGGTCATGGGGGTCAGAGAGGAGGTTATGTGAGTACCCGGAGGTCAGAGAGAATTAACTTAAAAAATCCTCTCAGACCTTTCCACACTCCAAGACCTCCTCTATGACCTCGATACCCTCTCGAACCTCCCAGCCTGAAAATCCTCCCCCGCCTCCCGGGAACTCCCCGACCTCCAGGAGTTTTTCATCGGCTTAACTTGAAAAACCAGTTTTCAAGAGGCGAGTGCTTGGCGGCCTTGCAACTCTCGCCTAAACTACAAGTTTCATAGGATGCAGTGGCGCCAGGACGCAATGGCCTATCGATAAAAACATTGCGCCTCCGCGTCGTTGTGCCTTTGCGATTTAAAACCGAGGCCTCTCGGGGCCGAGCCAATCCCCTTATTCATATCCCATTTCGCCATGGTGCAGCGTTCATCCTGGCGGGTCGTCAGATCTATAGATCAGTCTCCAGTCTTTTCTGCACATCGTGATAAAGCTTGGAAATCGGAATATCGACCGGGCAGACGTCGTCGCAGCACCCGCAGTTGACGCAGTTCTGGCCTACGGCGGCAGCTTTGGCGATGTGGTAGGAGAAGGCGGGAGGTAGTCTTCCTTTGCCCTCGTAGTGGGGGGTTTTGAGCTTTGCCTCAAATGCCACCGGGCAGTAGAGGATGCAGCCCTGGCACTTGATGCACTTGCTGAACTCCCTGGCCCAGTAGTCGATGTCGGCGTTGTTGAGGCTGAACTGCTCCGCCTGGTGGCGGGCGGCCAGCTTTGCCATGCCTTTGTTGATGCGAGACCGCATTTCCACGCCTTTTGGATCAGGCGGTGATAGCTGCAGGAGGCCGGCCTGGACTGCGATGTCGAGCATCCTGGCTCCCTTTTCCGAGTTGACCTCGACGAAGGTGGCCTTGCCTGCTTTGGGGCCGACGACGCCCCAGTTGCCGCAGATGAGGTCGGTCATGTACGGGATCTTGGTCTCGCAGCGGAGGCAGTTCTCCCGCCTGCTTTTCTCGTTCTTCTCGACCTCTTCTCTCACAAAAGCCTCCATGATCGAGGCGTTCATCCGCTCGATCAGTTCCCTCGTTCTGATCGGGTGGACGGTGCCTCCGCAGTTGAGGCCGATCATGGTGACGTTTTCCAGCCTGACCTTGCCCATGCTGCCCAGCTTGACGAGGGTCCGGGCGTCGCAGGGCTTGACTGTCACCGCGATCTTCATGTTCCTGGCACCGTCTAAGTGGCGGGCGATGAACCTGCCTATGTTGATATGAGCGCTGTGCAGCGATCCTGCGGATCTGATCACCTCGTCGGGGCTGGTGATAACTGTGGGCACTCCATCATATATGTCCGCGCCCTTGATCATGACTACCGCCGCGTCGATCAGGCCCGCTTCCAGCGCGTGCTTCAGCATGGTGGTGATGGCTCCGCCGTTCTGCGCTTTGCGCCGAATGTCCTCATCGGTGGTGGTGACGTAGTACATGTCCCCCCGGGTGATCATTCCTGTGCCTCCTGCGTAGTACCTGTAACCTTCTCGAGCTTCACCGCACAGACTTTCAGCTCCGGCATCTTCGAGACAGGGTCGAGCGCTGTGTTAGTCAGCCTGTTGGCGGCCGCCTCCGCGAAGTGGAAGGGGATGAAGACGGTGCCTTTGACGATGGCATCCGTCACCCTGGCGGCGAGCTCGATCTGGCCTCTTCTTGACGTGACCCTGACCATGTCGTCCATCCTGATGCCCAGCCTGCGGGCGTCCAGCGAGCTGATCTCCACGAATCCCGAGCGTACCTCCCCGTCCAGCGAGGGCGACCTTCGGGTCATACTGCCCGTGTGGTAGTGGAAGAGGATTCTCCCGGTGGTAAGCACGAACGGGTATTCGGCGTCAGGCTGCTCGGCGGGAGGCCTGTACTGGACAGGCATGAAGATCCCTTTGCCATCCGGGTGATTGAAGCCGTCCGTGAAGAGCGTGGGGGTGCCGGGGTGAAGGGCGCCGGGGCAGGGCCACTGGACGCCCTCGGGCCTGAGCAGCCGGGGATAATTGATACCCCTGTACTGTGGCACTATCGTCGTAAGCTCGTCGAAGATTTGCTCTGGCGATCCATACTCGAAGCCTTCAGCTCCCATCTCTGTAGCAAGCATGCTGATGATCTTCCAGTCCGGCAGGGCTTCTCCGGGCGGCTCGACCGCTTTTCTGATCAGCTGGACCCGGCGCTCTGTGTTAGTAAACGTGCCATCCCTCTCCGCAAATGTTGCTGCAGGCAGCACTACGTCGGCATATTTTGCTGTCTCTGTCAGGAAGATGTCCTGTACTACGAGAAATTCAAGACCGTCCAGAGCCCGTTCGACTTTGCCGGTGTCCGGGTCGGAGACAGCCGGGTTCTCGCCTACCACGTACATGGCTTTGATTTTGCCGCCGAGCGCAGCGTCGAACATTTCGACGACGGTCAGGCCCTGGCCGGGTATCTCGCCGGCAGTCTTCCACGCCGCCGCAAACTCGGACCGGGACTGGTCTGTGATCTGCCGGTAACCCGGAAACACGTCTGGCAGGCAGCCCATATCACAGGCGCCCTGCACGTTGTTCTGGCCCCGGAGGGGGTTGACACCGGAGCCTTTCTTACCCACGTTGCCGGTCAGCATCGCCAGGTTCGCGATAGCGTGCACGTTGTCTGTGCCTGTGCTGTGCTGGGTGATGCCCATAGAGTACAGGATGGCCGAGCCGCCGCTGGTCGCGTAGATGCGGGCGATCTCTCTGATCGTGCTGGCGTTGATGCCAGTGATCGCCTCCGCCCGTTCGGGGGTACATTCTGCCACGGCCTGCTTCAGTTCCTCGAAGCCTCTTGTCCTGGCATCGATGAACCTGCGGTCTTCCAGCCCTTCTGTAATGATGACGTGGGCCATGGCGTTCAGCAGGGCCACATCTCCCCCGCTCCGGAGTGGCACGTAGATATCGGCATGCCTGGCTGTCATGTTGAATCTTGGATCAGCGACGATCACCACGGCGCCTTTACTTCTGGCTTTCAGGATCCGGCGGGCGATGAGGGGGTGAGCTTCAAAGGTGTTGGAGCCGATGATGAAAATGCACTTCGCTTCCTCGATGTCCTTGATCGAGCCGGTCATGGCTCCGCTGCCAAAGGCCCCGGCAAGGCCGGAAACTGTGGAAGAGTGGCAGAGCCTGGCGCAGTGGTCAATATGGGGGGTTTTCAAGACTGCCCGGGCGAACTTCTGCAAAAGGTAATTTTCCTCGTTGGTCGCCCTGGCCGATGCCAGGACGCCTATCGACTCAGAGCCGCATTTCTCCCGGATTTCGGCGAGCCTTTCAGAAACGAGCTTGAGTGCTTCAGGCCAGGTCGCCCTGGTAAGTACGCCATTCTTGCGGATGAGGGGTGCTGTAAGCCGGTCGGGGCTGTGGATGAACTCGTGGGCGAAGTTGCCTTTCGGGCATAGCTTGCCTTCGTTGACCGGGTGGCGCTTCCAGGGCTCGACGCCCTTTACTCTTCCATCCGCGCACACAAGGTTAAGGCCGCAGCCGCAGCCGCAGTAAGGACAGATCGTCGGCACGAGCCTGAGTTCCATAGTGCATTCACAATTGTGCACTATTGAATACTTTCCCGGGCTGTCCTGCAAGGGATCGATTAAAAATTGGTCTTTCGAGAACTGCCGGGTGCGGGCATTTCTCGCAGCATTTTCTCATACTATACTATGTCTTTCTATATATTAGTTTTCGGCATACTATGGCCGCATACCAGATGCCCGTATAGATAAACGTTAAATAATGAGCGTACGAAGTACTAGCTAAAGGTGAGGTCTTTGGTCATCTCAAAGGACGAAATAAACCAGGTTGTTAAAAAGTACGATAAGAATAAGATCACTATCTGTACGATAGGCAGCCACTCCGCACTGCACGTCTTCAGGGGCGCGTACGACGAGGGCTTCAGGCGATGTGCCATCTGCGCGAAAGGGAGAGAGGTTCCTTACCAGCGCTACAAGTCGGCGGAAGAGTTCATCATGGTTGACAAGTTCTCCGATGTCAACGATGAGAAGATCCAGCAGCAGCTGCGAGACATGAACGCCGTCATCGTGCCCCACGGCTCGTTCGTAGCCTATGTGGGCCTTGACCGGATCGAGAACGATTTCCTGGTTCCGATGATCGGCAACCGTAACATCCTGCGCTGGGAGGCGGAGCGGGACAGAGTTACGAAGCTCTTTGAGGCGGCCAACATTCGGAAGCCCATGAAGATCAACGGCCCTGACAAGATCGACCGGGCTTGCATGGTCAAGTTCCCCGGCGCCAGAGGCGGCAGAGGATACTTCGTGACGGACTCTCCGGCGGGCTTCGACGAGAAGATGAAGCTCATGATCAACAAGGGCTGGCTGACGGAGGAGGACCGGGCAAAGGCCCACATCGAGGAATATGTGGCGGGCGACATCTACTGCATGCACTACTTCTACTCCCCGCTGACAAAGACCGTAGAACTGCTGGGCATGGACAGGCGCCACGAGGCCAACATCGACGGCCTTGTCAGGATCCCGGCCAAAGACCAGATAGAAGCCGGCCTGCAGCCCACCTACGTGGTCACCGGCAACTTCCCGATCGTCGCAAGAGAGTCTCTGCTCGACCAGGCCTTCGGCATGGGCGACAGGCTGGCCGAAGTGGCCGAGAAGATGGTACCTCCCGGTCTGCTGGGCGCTTTCTGCATCCAGACCATGTGTACCGACAACCTGGAGTTCGTGGCATTCGAGATCTCCGCCAGGCAGGACGGCGGCACCAACACCTTCATGAACGGCTCCCCGTACTCCTATCTCCTGTACGGCGACGGCATGAGCATGGGCCGCAGGTACTCCCGCGAGGTCAAGAACGCGCTGGCAGCAGACAGGCTGGAAGACATTCTAACATAAGTACGTCTATAGCTCCGGTGAATCCGGGGCTCTATCTATTTTTTATACGGCGATTCAACAAGATGAACGTATGGCTGTGCGTTCTTTGGTTGCTCTTGTGCGGTGAGACTGCAAGACGAACGCTGCGCTGTGCCAGTCCTCCCAGATGCCACAGATTGAAACAGAATCCACAGATTACGACCGATTGCACAGATAACGCTCGATTCCACAGATAAACAAAAAATGTTCTGATCGATTGTACCAGTATGATTGTTATCGGTGATATAATAATATTAGAGTATTCCATCTGTGCTATCGAGTAGTAATCTGCGGATTCAGCAGAGAAATCTGTGGAATCAATCAGAATCATCAGATTCTGCATAATCCGTGGAATCTGTGAGGATTGGCACAGCGCAGCGTTCGTGTACGTTCACGGGCACACAGAGACAACTGTTTACGAGTATACTATTATTGGTAGTAGACGCAACGCAGCGATCGTATTGATATCGTACGCTATCCGAGTAGCAGGAAATCTAAAGAAAAAAATAGCTTAATAAACAAGCAGCCTTTTGACCCTGTTCAGGACAATCGTGCTGTTGCCCGCGAAGACGTCCAGCTTCTTCAGCTTCTCCACGTCGGTCTCGCCGTTGATGTTGATGATGCTGACGCTGCCCTTGCTTGTGGAGTAGATGTCCTTGAAGTCGTAGATGGCGCCCACGATCATCATCTTGCCGCTGTATACCAGGTTCCTGATCGAGGCATCGTTGAGCAGATTATCTATCTGTTTGTCGACGTTGGCCTCTGTGACCAGTGTCTCGAAATAGACCTGTTCGCTGATGGGCGTCAGGGGCTTTGTTTTCGACTCCTTGATGTACTGGGACAGGCCGCCTCTCCTGATGAGCAGCTTCTGGACCTCTGCCACTGTCGGCTTGATGAAGTCGAGCGACTTGATGATCCGGTGGTGCTCGTCCTTGAGCTCTAAGGTGGAAGCGTGGACGGCTCCGCAGCCAGTGTGGCCCATGATCATCAGTATGGGCGTGTGCAGGTGGCCGATGCCGTACTCGATGCTGCCCAGGTTGGGCTCTACCCGGTTGCCGATGTTTTTTATGGAGAATATCTTGCCGATCTCGTCATCCAGCGCCTTTTCGATGACCCTGGAGTCCGAGCAGGTGACCAGGGTGATGTCCGGGTGCTGGCCGTCTAAGATGTCCCTGTACTTGCCTGCGCTCGTGGCTTCAGCGGAGTACTTATCGTTGTGCATGAGCTTGTCAATGAGGGTGATCAAGCCCTTTTCTGTAGTAGCTGAAGTAGCTGTTTCTGACATTGTTGACCTCCTGAAAAAAGAAAAAAATTGGGAAAGGAGATCTTAGCTGATCTCCTGTCCGATGCGCTTCGCGACTTCGTGATACAGCCTGGAGAGCGGGATCTCTACCGGGCAGCCATCTTCGCACATGCCGCAGTTGATGCAGTTGTTGCCGAGCGCCGCAAGCCTGGCCATGTGGTAGCCCATCGAAGGCGGGATGTCGCCCATTCCTTCGAAGGCCATGGGCTTCAGCTTCAGGTCGAAGATGACGGGGCAGTTGACTGTGCAGCCCTGGCACTTGACACACTTGCTGAAGTGGCTTGCCCAGAAAGCGGGGTCTGCAGCCTCCGAGAAGTGCTTCTTCTGGTGCTTCGCGGCGAGCTTGATCATCGACTCGTTGATCTTGGCGCGCATCTCGATGCCCTTCGGGTCAGGAGCCTGGGTCGTGATAGCCTTAGCGTTGGTGGCGCCTTCCATAAGCTTGGCACCGTTCTCACTGCAGACTTCCACGAAGGTGGCTTTCCCGGCCAGCGGCCCGATGACACCCCAGTTGCCGCACGCCAGATCCGCCATGGTGGGGATCTTGATGTCGCACCGCTGGCAGTTCTGCCTGCGGCCGCTGCCGTGCTCTTCCAGCTCGTCGATCGAGACTTCCTTGTGCTCGTGGTTCTTCGTCACGATGATGAACTTACCCTTGGCGATCTCTTCCTTGATCACGTCGTCCGGGCTGACGCCGTAGTACTTTTCGATCATATCTCTGCCGATGACCGGGCGGACCGTGCCGCCGCAGTTGAGGCCGATCATCAGGATGTTGTTCCTGTTGACCTTGCCCTGCTTCGCCGCGGCGAGGATAGCGCTGGCGTCGCACTGCTTGACCGGCAGTGCGATCTTCATGTCTTTGGCCCCGTTCATGTACTGGACGATGAACTTGCCGATGGCCGTGGGTGCGCAGTGGAGCGAGCCTGCGGACTTGACGAGGTCTGCCGGGTTGGTGAAGACCGTGGGTACGCCGTCGTACAGGTCTGCGCCCCTGGTGATGGCGACTACAGCGTCGACCATCTTGCTCTCCAGCGCGTACTTCAGCAGTGCGGTGACTGCTCCGCCGCACTCGCCGGCCTTACATATGTTCTCCTCTGTGGCGCAGGCGTAGAACATGTCCTTGACTTTGACCATGTTATTGACCTCCTATCTTCGGTGCGACTTTCACAGCCGCGGCAGCTGCTTTCTTGTCTTCCTTCGGTATGGGTATGATCTTTGCTGCACAGGCCTTGAGCTCCGGCATCTTGGCGAACGGGTCGAGGACCGGGTTGGTCAGCTTGTTGGCGCTGCACTCGTTGAAGTGGAACGGGATGAAGATAATGCCCTTCATAATGTTGGGGGTTACCTTCGCGGATATCTCGATCTCTCCTCTGCGGGATACGACCTTGACCTTGTCGCCCATCTTGACTCCGAGCGCCTTCGCGTCGACCGGGTTGATCTCGACGAAGCCGGTCTTGACTTCGTTGTCGAGGGTGGCGGACCTTCTGGTCATGCTGCCAGTGTGGTAGTGGAAGATCATCCTGCCCGTCGTCAGTAACAGCGGGTAGTCTGCGTCGGGCACCTCTGCGGGTGGCTTGAACGAGACAGGGAAGAAGATACCCAGGCCGTCCGGGTGTGTGAATTTGACCGTATGCAGGATCGGGGTTCCGGGGTGGTCTGTAGCCGGGCAGGGCCAGTGAAGCGCTTCTGGCTTTCTGAGCCTCTCCCAGGTCATGCCGGCATATTGCGGCGTTACTTTCCGGACTTCCTCAAAGATCTCCTCGGCGGACTTGAAGTCGAAGCCTGCGACGCCCATCTTCTTTGCGATGGCGCAGATGATCTCCCAGTCTTCCTTCGCCTCTCCGGGCGGGCTGACGACTTTCTTGAGCAGCTGGACGCGTCTCTCGGTGGATGTGAACGTGCCTTCCTTCTCGGCAAACGAGGCGGCGGGCAGTACGACGTGAGCGAGCTCTGCCGTCTCTGTCATGAAGATGTCCTGGACTACCAGGAAGTTCACAGACTGGAGAGCGTGCTTGACGTGGTTTATATCTGGATCGGATACCATCGGGTTCTCACCCATGATGTACAGCGACTTGATCTTGCCCTCGTCTATGGCGTTCATGACTTCTACGATGGTCAGCCCAACCTTGTTAGGCAGGTCGGGGACTCCCCATGCCGCTGCGTACTTCTTGCGAAGCTCGTCGTTGATGACTGCCTGGTAACCGGATACTACGTTGGGCAGGCAGCCCATATCGCAGGCGCCCTGCACGTTGTTCTGGCCCCTCAGCGGGTTGATGCCGGTGCCGGGCCTGCCGATCATGCCGCACATCAGCGCGAGGTTGGAGACCGAGACGACGTTGTCCGTGCCGCAGGCGTGCTGGGTGATGCCCATCGAGAACAGGATGGCAGAAGCGCCGCTGGTGGCGTACATCCTGGCGATCTTCTTGATGGTGTCGGCCGGGACGCCAGTGATAGGCTCCGCCCATTCAGGCGAGCACTTCATGATCTCTGCCTTGATGGCTTCGAAGTCCTTTGTCCTGGTCTTGATGAACTCTTTGTCTTCCAGGCCTTCGGTCAGGATCGTATACATCATCGCGTTGAGCAGGGCAACATCGGTGCCGCTTCTGTGCTGGACGTAAATGTCCGCCTGCTTGGCGGTGATGTTGAACCTCGGGTCGCAGACGATGATCTTTGCTCCTCTCTCTTTGGCCTGGACAATTCTCCGGCCGATGAGGGGGTGATCCTCAAAGGTGTTGGTCCCTATGATAAACAATAGTTTTGCGTCCGCTATGTCCTTGATCGTGTTAGTCATAGCGCCGCTGCCCAGCGTCTTGGCCAGGCCGGCGACCGACGTGCCGTGGCATAGCCTGGCGCAGTGGTCGATGTTCGGTGTCCTGAGCGCGACCCTTGCGAACTTCTGCATGACGAAGTTTTCTTCGTTCGTCACTCTGGCAGAAGCGAAGCAGGCCATCGATTCGGGCCCGAATTGTGCGTTGATCTCCTTGAACTTCGAAGCGACGAGGGATATTGCTTCGTCCCAGCTTGCCGGGACAAACTTTCCGTCCTTCTTGATGAGCGGAGTAGTCAGCCTGTCGTTCCTGTGGATAAACTCGTGGGCGAAGTTGCCTTTCGGGCATAGCTTGCCTTCGTTTACAGGATGTCTCTTCCAGGGCTCGACTCCGACGACTTTTCCATCCTTTTCGACCAGATTAATACCGCAACCGCAACCGCAGTATGGGCAAATCGTCGACACAAGTTTTAAGTTCATAGTTACACCAGTAGTTATGTCTATGTTGCTTAAATAGGGAGGGGTTCCGTCCCTCCCTTTTTGCTTTAGACAGGGAGGGCTGCAACCCTCCCTTTTTTCTTTCCTTCATGCCTCCTTACTTCGGAGCAATCTTTGCTGCGTCCGCGGGCTGGGGCGGGGTAACGCATACCGGGGACCTGATGTAGACCCACCAGTAGGCCATCGCTACGAAGACTGCCGCTCCGACGATGTTGCCCAGGGTGACCGGGATCAGGTTGTTCCATATGAAGTTGACCCATCCTCCGGCGCCGAGAAGTAAAGCCGGTATTGTGACATTTGCTGCAGTCAGGGTAGCGGCGATGCCGGCATCGTTGGCTGCGAAAATGCCCAGCGGGATGAAGAACATGTTGGCGACGCTGTGTTCGAAGCCGATGGTTACGAATGCCATGATCGGGAACCAGCAGGCCATGATCTTGCTGACGATGTCGTCAGCGCTGATTGCCAGCCAGACTGCGAGGCATACGAGCCAGTTGCAGCCGATTCCTCTGAAGAACGCCTGCTCCCAGGTCAGGCCTACCTTGCCGCCTGCTACTGATACTGCCCAGCTCGCCCATGGCATGGCGTTGAACAGCCCGGTCATGTAAGCGAGGAAGAACGCCACGAAAATTGCGCCGATAAAGTTGCCAATAAATACTAAGGTCCAGTTTACTGTCAGGCCTTTCAGCCCGGTCTTCTTATCGAAAAGTGCCATTGGTGCAAACATCATGTTACCTGTCAGGAGTTCAGAGCCTCCGATGACGACCAGCATGAGGCCGACAGGGAACACTGCGCCCGCAGCGAACTTAACGAGTCCGCTCGGCATAGCTATCTTATTGATCGATCCATCCGCTAGCGTGATTGTGCCGTTAGAGAGACCTCCGGCTACAATTTCGCTTAAGAGCGCACCAAATGCAATGTATGCGCCGGCCAGGAAGGCCAATACGAGTAACTTAGTCCACGTTGTGGTACATTTAGTCTGTCCTGAAGCAATCGCTGCCTTAGCAATATCTGCAGGTCCTTTAAATGCCATACTTTAACCTCCTATCCAAAGTATTGATGCATGATGGCTGCTATCGACAGGGCAGTGCATCTTACCCCATGCCCTGATTTAGCAAACCATAAGAAAATTTACTATTTATCTACTAATTAGTATATATATGTTTCCATGGAATGATCCTTAAAAAAATTTATGCCAGGGATGTGAAAAAAAGCCGTATTTTTTCACAGTCTCCAGGCAAGTGATTAGGCGGTATGCAATTAGACGATTATCCGTTCTAGAATATAAATCTTTCATACATCGATTCATGTGTATATAAAAAATAAAATGAATTACGTCGACCAAATCGTAACTACATTACTATTTTATAAAATAAAATTTAAGCAATTTGGATTACATTCCTATGGAATTCGATAAATAATCTGTCATTAAATTTACCCGGGAAATTAAATTTATTTCATGAATCGTTCTGTCATAAATTTTAAAATTTTATGTAATGATAATTAATGATAGTTTATTTCAATTAATGAATGTCATCCCATAATATTTTCTTATGCATTTCCTTATTACATTTTTATAAGTTAGCACTTATATACATTAGTTTAGCTAATTCTATTTTAGTTATATAAGTTCAAACTGGAAAATTCAACTATTAATTTTGTTCATAGCAAATTTTTCTACAGAGCCGACTTTTATAGAATACCATAAGCCTAATTATCAATGGGGTGAGATATCATCAGCATCGGGTGTGAAAATGAATGTCCTACTGGCAACAGACGGCAAACCGCATTCCGATAAAGCGGTAAGTTATGCTATCGAGTACTCTGAGCGCTTCGGGGCGAACCTGTTCATCGTGTTTGTGGTAAGCCCCAGGCACGGCGAGGACCGTGATGCTATCATAAAGTATGGTATGGGCGTGCTGGAAACCCTCAAGCAGCAGGCCCTGGAAAAGAAGATCCCGGTTACGACGATGCTCGAAGCTGGCAACCCCTATGAGGCGACGCTGGCAGTTTCCGACCGTATCAAAGCCGACGCAATCATAGTGGGCACTTCCGGCAAAACCGTGCTCGACAGGGCGCTCATCGGCAGCGTATCGGAGTACATTGTCCGTAACGCAAAGTGCACCGTTATCGTCGTACGATAAAAAGATTAATCTTTATATCGTCGTGCGCTAAAAAAATTTATCCTTTTTCACTTGCGCTTTTCTTCCCACCTGTCTATGGCGAGCATGATCCCCTGGATAATTGCCTGAGGCCTCGGGGGGCAGCCAGGTATGTATACATCCACCGGGACCAGCGCATCCACGCCGTTGTAGACTGCGTACGAGTCCCTGAAGATTCCGCCCGTAATAGCGCACGCTCCCATGGCTATAACCATCTTCGGGTCGGGGGTGGCGTTGTATGACTGCATTAGCCCGCGTTCCATGTTTCTGGTGACCGGCCCGGTGACGAGCAGAGCATCGGCATGTCTGGGGGAGGCGACAATGTGCAGGCCGAACCTTTCTATGTCGTAGATGGCGTTCGAGAGCGAGTTGACTTCGACCTCACATCCGTTGCAGGAGCCGGCATCTACTTCTCGGATGGCGAGAGATCGGCCGAAGGCTTTCTTTATCTTCTTCTCCAGCTCCCTGCCTGAGGATTCGACGTCGAAGTCCGGCTTTGCCTTAGATGCCAGCTCATATTCCCCTGTCATCCTTATAGCGCTGCACACGTCGGCGCAGGCTGCGCAAAAAATGCACCTGCCCGGTGATATGTCAAAATTGTCGTTGATTGCCCCGGAGGGACAGGCTGCAAGGCATTTTCCGCAGCGGTCGCACTTACTTTTATCGATCGCAGGCATGCCGAGGAACTTTTCTGGGGCTCTGAAGGGCTCTGCCGGATACTTCGAGGTCACTACGCCTTTTTTGAGGTAGCCTGCTTTGAGTATGTCGAACATTTTTTCACCTACAGATCGTTACCCGAATAGGACAGGTTAAAGCTCTTGTTCACCAGCGGGAAGTCCGGAACTATGTTGCCCGGCGTCGCGATTTCCATGGCCAGCCAGTTGCAGAACGACGGGTCTCTGATCTTATGCCTGAACGGCCGGTCGTTCTCGCCCGATAAAATCCAGTGGAGCAGCTCGCCTCTCGGTGCTTCCACGAGGCTGATGCCGACTCGACCCTGGGGGATATTGCCCGTAGCTGCTCTGATCTTTCCTGCAGGCAGCCTGTCCAGCGCTTGCTCTATTATGCTCATGGACTCGTAAATCTCGCCTATCTTCACCTGCATGCGGGCATTAACATCACCCTCTTTCCGGATATGGACGGCGAAGTTTAGATCGCTGTAGGCTGCGTAGGGGTGGTCCCTCCGGACATCCCGGCTGACACCGCTGGCCCGGGCTCCCGGCCCTACGATGTTCAGGCTCACTGCGGCCTCCAGGGGTAGCTTGCCAGTCGTCTCAGTCCTGTCCAGGATGGATGTCTGCCTGTTCACGAGATCCACGAAGTCCTTAAAGTCCAGCTTGGCTTTGATTATTGCAGTCCTGATCTTCTCTATATCCTCCCGGGTCAGGTCCTGTCTCACGCCTCCTATCTTGTTAACCGATCTCAACAGCCTGCTGCCTGTTATACACTCGTTCAGCTGCAGCATTCGCTCTCTCAAAATATAGGCATGCTGAGCGCCGACATTGTATGCCGTATCGAGGGATATGCCGCCTACGTCGCCCAGGTGATTGTAGATCCTCTCCATCTCCAGAAACACGGTCCTGATATACCGCGCCCTGTCTGGCACCTCTATGCCGGCAAGCTGTTCTACTGCCTGGCAGTACGCTGTCGAATGGGCCATTCCATTGTCGCCCGAGGTGCGCTCCGAGAGGAATACTCCCTTGTCGTAGGTCATGCTTTCGGAGATCTTCTCGATGCCTTTATGCACATAGCCCATGCGGATCTCTAACATGAGGACGGGTTCGCCGGCCACACTGAAGCGGAAGTGGCCGGGCTCGATGACGCCTGCGTGCACCGGACCGACCGGTATCTCAAAGACGCCTTCACCTTCGACCCTGTGATAAGGGTAGTAGGTGTCCACTTTAGGCGGCCTGCCCGGGGCATCTTTTCGCAGCGGGTGGTAATCCTCAGGCCATGTATCGTACAGCACGAGCGGCCTGAGGTCCGGGTGCCCGACCGGAGTAAGCCCGAACATGTCAGCGATCTCCCTCTCGAACCAGTTGGCCGAGTAGATCATGGGTGTCAGGGACTGGAAAGTTCCAGGCGATTCAGGCACTTCTGCTTCGATGCTGACGATCAGGTTTTCCGACGCAACCGGCATCACCGCGTACATCGTGTACCCGCCGGTCATCTGTCTTGTGTCTGCCACGTGCAGCGTCGCCAGTGACGCCCCGTATCTTTTTGCCACAAAGGATGCTACGTAGGGAAGTGCGTCTTTGCCTGCCCTGACGAACACGTTGTTCCCGACATCTCTTGCCGACGCCATCTCTTCGCCGAAAGCGGCGGTGATCTCGTTGGTTATGTTTTTAGCTGTCATACGGAGCCTCCGAAGATGGTCACAATCTGGGTCAGTATGTCGCTGAGTGCCAGTGGGACGTAGACACCCATGATCAGCGTGGCGAGTAACAGGACTGCCATTACGCACAGGCCCAGGTAGTTGGGCTCACCTTTGATTGTGCCCGGGGCAGGCTCTCCGAACACCATCCTGCCCACATGGTACATGAATCCCGCGAAGATGATCACCAGCAGGAGCAGGTACAGGACGCTGACAACTATGTTGCCCTGAGTAAAACCGGCTATCAGGATGATGATCTCGCTGACGAAAATGCTGAACGGGGGCGAGCCGGTTATCGCCAGGGCTCCGGCCACGAAGCACATGGCTGTCCAGGGCATTAGCGCAGCGATGCCTTTTACCTCGTCGATGTTCTTGGTCTTGAACTTCAGCAGGATGTTACCTGCGCCGAAGAACATGAGCGACTTGGTGACGGCGTGATTGAGGATGTGGAGCAGTGCGCCGAAGATTCCTACAGCACCGCCAATTCCGAAGCCGATGGCGATGATGCCCATGTGCTCTATGCTGGAGTAAGCCAGCAGTCGCTTGTAATCCTTCTGGATGATGATGAAGGCGGCGGCTGCTGCAAGCGACAGCAAACCGAAGACGATCAGCAGCGTCCCGGAGAAGTCAGGGCCCAGCGCATTTGTCGTTATGATATGATACCGCAGGATACCGTACATGGCGCAGTTCAACAGCACTCCCGAAAGCAGGCCGCTGATCGGCGTAGGCGCTTCACTGTGGGCGTCCGGCAGCCAGGTGTGCATCGGGGCGAAGCCTGCCTTGGTGCCATAGCCGATGATCACCAGTATGAAGGCGATCTTTAGCAGTGTGGGATCCAGGCTCTTAGCTTTCTCCGCCAGCATCGGCCAGTTGAGCGCATCTGCAGATTCTCCCAGCGTGTTAACTGAAGAGGCGTAGAGCAGGATCGTGCCCAGCAGCGCCAGCGTAATGCCCACGGAGCAGATGATGATATATTTCCAGGCAGCCTCCACTGAGGTATCCTTGTTATAAAAGCCGACCAGGAAGGCGGAAGCCAGTGTGGTAGCCTCTATCGCTATCCACATAATGCCCAGGTTACTGGATGTGCAGACCAGCAGCATGGTGAAGATGAAGACGTGGAAGAACGTGAAGTAGTAGCGCAGCCTGCCGAGGTCTATCTTCTTCTCCTTGTACTCGTAGCCCAGGTAGCCTATCGAGTAGATGGCAGCTGCAAGGCCGATGAAGGAGATGATGACCAGCATGTAGGCGCCGAGGCTGTCCACGTACCACAGGCCGCCTGAAACCGGCCCTCTGGTAAAAACAGTGTATGCGAGATATACACAGCCCGCCATTATTGCCAGGGCGCCCAGTGTGCTCACTATCTCGACTGTCCGCTTATGCTTGATCAGGTAACATAGCGCGGCTGTTATCAGGGGTATGATCAGCAGCGTTTCGATAATCAATCTCTCAGCCTCCTGAGGATGCCTGTATCAATCGTATCGAACGTCTTGTTGATCTGGAAGGCGAAGATGCCCATGATGAGCACTCCTACCAGGATATCGAAGAAGACTCCTATTTCGACTATGAGGGGCATGCCGTATGACGTAGAGATCGCCGCCAGGAACAGCCCGTTCTCCATCACCATCAGGCCCATGATCTGGGTGATCGCCTTTCTGCGGCTGATCATGATAAAGAAGCCGATGAGGACGACTGCGATGGATATCGCGAGGCAGTTCTTAGTGATGGCGCTGCCCTGGGCTATGATCGGCTCGGTGATGAAGTACGAGAGGATCGCCAGGCCGCCCGCAACCAGCAGCGACGCCGGGACGTTGAGCATCATCTCCACTTCCCTGTCGACGTTGATGCGGTTCATCGTGTATTCGATGAACCTGGGGATGATGAACGCTTTGATGATGATCGTCAGCGCCGCGACCAGATAGATGTGCGGACTGCCGGTAAAGTACGCGACCGCCGCTCCCAGCAGCCCCAGCGCCAGCGACTGGATGGCGAGGGTTCTCACCCAGGGGTACAGGCGGGTGTGGGCGACGATGAGGAACGTCGTCAAAAAGATTACGACCGCGAGGCCGTTGATGATGTTGTTTCCGAGGGATATGTCAACCATTTGAAAGCCTCACAGTATATAGTACGACATGACGGCCAGCAGCGCGAGCGTGAACGATACGGTTAGCAGGTTCGGCAGGCGGAACAGCCGCAGCTTTGCCATGCAGGACTCGATGTAGGCTATGGCGCCTGCCATGATCAGAATCTTTACCAGCAGCGCGACCAGCCCTATTGCGAGGCCTGCGGGAGCCAGGCTGGTGGCTATACCCCATGGCAGGAAGACGTTGGCCAGGATGGTGAGGAACAGCGCCAGCTTGACCATCGAGGATAGCTCCATCAGCGCCAGCTGTTTCCCGGAGTACTCGAGGATCATGCCCTCGTGTATCATAGTGAGCTCCAGGTGGGTGGCCGGGTTATCTACCGGGACGCGGGCGTTCTCAGCCAGCGTGACGATGAAGAGGGCGGCGAAGCCGAGGAACAGGGAAGGCCTGATCAGCTCCAGCCCATTGACTGAGAGCTGGTAGGAGATGTCTCCAAGGCTGGTCGTGCCGGCGATTAGTGCCATTGTAAAGATGGCGAGCAGCATCGTGGGCTCTGCGATGGCGGAGATCGTCATTTCCCTGCTGCTGCCCATGCCGCCGAAAGCACTGCCAGTATCCAGGGCAGAAAGGGCCATGAAGAAGCGCATCATGGTCAGCATGTATACCACGACAATGAGATCGCCCATGAAGCTCAGCGAGGTCGTCGAGATCACCGGCACCATAAGGACAGCCACCAGTACCGCTGCCATGCAGACGTAGGGCGTCAGGTGAAAGACCCACGATGCATTACTGGAGACTACCGATTCCTTGCGGAACAGTTTGTAGAGGTCGAAGTAAGGCTGGAAGACGCTCGCCCCTTTACGGCTCTGCATCAGCGCCTTGAGCTTTCTGATCACGCCCGTGATCAGGGGAGAGATGGCGACGATGAACGCCGACTGGAGGACTATTAAGGCTATTTGGACCGGTTCCATGGGATCACCTGAAGATGATCAGGAGCAGTACCAGCGTGATGAAGATATAGGTCAGGTACGCCTGAATGCTGCCTGTCTGGATGAAGCTCAGCCGCCGTGCGAGCTTTACGACAAAGCCCGCAAGAGGGTTGTACAGGTACTTTTCGAAGAGCGGCTCGGTATGGTCCGCGTACGTCAGCTCCTTGCTGATGTACGGCGAAGCCGTCGGCCGGGCCACCAGTTCCTTGCTGGGTCGGTAGATGGCGCTGAAGATCATGTTGATCGATTTAGCGTACGCAGTGCCCGTGTACTCGTTCCTGTGGGAGAGCCTGGTGCCGCAGTCCCAGGTATCTCCCAGGACAATCTTTCTCCTGCCGCCATAATAACGGGTAATAAGGTATACGGCTGGCAGTAGCACTATCATCAGCGCGCCTATCGCCAGCGGAGACATGCCCGAGAACGACGTGACGACCGGCTCCATGACAATGCCGTATGTCATCTTCGAGGCCACGCTGGTGCCGATGATGGTGGCTGTGACGCTGTCGATAGCCGGGACAATGAAGACTGACATCAGTCCTGTCACTACACAAAGTACTGCCAGGATCGCCATGCCGGCAAGCATTGTCACCGGCACATCCTTCGCCTCTGCGGCGTGCTCCGTCCTCGGCGCTGCCAGGAAGGCTATGCCGTATGCCCTGACAAAGCAGGCGGCGGCCAGCGCTCCGGTTAGTGCGAGCATGCCTATCGTGACCGGGATGAGGATCTTGACGATCATCTCCGGGAAGTTGAATGACAGCAACAGCGACTGGAAGATCAGCCATTCGCTGACGAAGCCGTTCAGCGGGGGAATAGCCGAGATCGACAGGGCACCCACGAAGAAGAAGACGCCCGTCCATGGCATGCGCTTTGCGAGGCCGCCCATCAGCTCGATGTTTTTGGTGTGAACTGCGTAGAGGACCGAGCCAGCACCCATGAACAGGAGCGCTTTGAACAGCGAATGGTTGAACGCGTGGAACAGCGCAGCAATGAGGGCCAGCGCTGCCAGTTCTTTAAGCCCGTAGCTCACGAATACCATCGAAGCGCCGATCGCTATCAGGATGATCCCTACGTTTTCCACCGTGGAGTACGCGAGCAGGCGCTTCAGGTCAGTCTCGTTCAGGGCGAACAGGACCCCGAGCACTGCGGATAGTGAGGCCACCAGCAGGACGAGCAGGCCCCACCAGGTATCGGCCACGCCCAGGAACTCGAAAATGCAGCGGATAAGCATGTAGATGGCCGTCTTGACCATCACGCCCGACATCAGCGCCGATACATTGCTGGGCGCAGCCGGGTGGGCATACGGCAGCCAGACGTGCAGCGGCATGATGCCTGCCTTGGTGCCGAAGCCGATGAGGAACAGGACGAAAGCTAAGCTTTTCACCAGTTCCGGCAGTGCCGCTCCGGCACCCTTGAACGAGGCAAAGTCAAACGACCCCGTGGTCGTCGCGAGCAGCAGGAATCCTACAGTAATAAAGGCCGTGCCCAGGTGGGTCATTACGATGTACAGGAAGCCTGCGCTGACGGCCTCTTTCTTCCGGTTCTCGTATACGACCAGCAGGTAAGAGAGGATCGACATTACCTCCCAGACGATGAGGAACTGTATTGCGTTACCAGCCGTGACTACGAGTATCATCGAGAGCAGGAAGAGGTTAAAGATCGATCCCAGCAGGCCGATGCTGTACTTGCCCACGTATTCCCGGGAATACCCGATCGAGTAGACGGAGACCGCAAAACCCACAATAGAAATAGCCAGGATAAAGAAAGCGCTCAGGGGATCTACTGTGAATGACATCTCCCCGAACGGAGTATACATCGGTAGTATCATCCGTAACCCCGGGCTGAGTTCCGGGTTGAGTCCAGGGCCCAGGAGTATAACTGCGGCGAGGGTGGCGCCAATTACCGATGTCATAGTAGCGGCGCCAAAAGCCACATAAGCACAATACTTGTTTCTTCGTAATACGATGGCGCCGCAGGCGCCGATAAGGGACGTCAGGACCAGTGCTGCAAACAGGTATTCCAGTTTCACCTGCATACGCCTCCCTTCGCCGATATAAATAACAATCCGTGAATTGGCCTCGTTTTAAGGACCCCACTTTGTGAGTCCCTTAGATTCCGCTTTAAAGCTTAAATCTTTCGTAGAGGGCAACTATTTGCCTAAACGCTTGCTGTATGAAGGTATCGCAGATAAATGATAATTATTAATAATTAAAATACTGGTAAACTATCTGGCGCAGATTTACAGCCGTAGCTTACATAATATATTGTATGACTTACGCCTGGGTATCTACCGGGGGATTTATAATGGATTACATATATATTTTAATCGTTTGTATGTCTTTTCTGTATCCTTGTGCTGGCAGTGCCCGGGTAAAAAAAGACTACCAATATACACTTATCAGTTATTAAGGTATCGCACATATGCTGACAGGAGCGCATGCAAATGCCCTCTTGTATTTTTTATAAGTAAACATTTATATATCACTTACAAAATTAGTCTCAAAAGAGAAAATTTATATAAGGTAGCGGAGTGAAAAGATAACCTAGAGGCGGTATATTTGAGTCAAACAGTAGTAGTATCACCGACAACTCGACACGAAGGACACGCCAAGTTAGTCCTTGAAGTGGACGACAACGGGATTGTTACCCAGGGTAACTACCTGAGCACCACTCCCGTCAGAGGATTTGAAAAGTTTATAACCGGAAAGCCAATGGAGTTCGCGCCTGTTGCATCGTCCAGGTTCTGCGGCATCTGCCCCATTACCCACGCCAGCGCATCGACTGATGCGATTGACAGGGCGCTCGGCATCACCCCGCCGAAGGACGGCGTCGTGCTGAAGCACCTGTGCAACATGGGCAACAAGCTCCACAGCCACCCCCTCCACAACCTACTACTGCTCCCGGACTTCTTTAAGGCAGACCCCAACGGTGCGCTCGCCGCAACCGTCAGGATCCAGAAGCTGAGGAAGATCGGACAGGCAATTGTAGACATCACCGGTGGAGAAGCAATCCACGCCCCGAACATCAGGGTCGGCGGTATGCAGCACAACATCTCCGAGGCTGCCAAGAGGAAGATCCTCGAGATGCTGAAGGAATACGAGCCGATCATGAAGGAACAGAACGAGGCTATGCTCAACGCGTTCAAGAACTCCGACGTCCCCAAGACCCTCGGTGTCCACGACAACGAGCTCATGGCCACAGACCTGCACTACGGCAACGCAGACCTTTTCGAGCAGGAGTACTTCTACAGGTTCACCGAGGTTACCCCGAGGTCCTGGTACCCCAAGGCAGAGGTCGGCGAGGAAGCCTGCGGCACTGCACCCCTCATCGGCGGCAAGGCAGTCGAAGGCGGCCCGAAGGCAAGGATGACCAGGTTCGCAGGGTTCGGCGCGAAGGACTGCTTCGGCTTCGACCCCAAGGGCGCCATGGCCATCAACATCGCAAGACAGATGGAGATACCCTTAACCCTCGCAAAGGCAAGGGAACTCGCAACCCAGCTTGACACCACCAAGCCCACCATGAACAAGCCACCCGAGTCGGGCGGCGACGGCCAGAGGCTCGGTGTCGGACCTCAGGAAGCCCCCAGAGGTGTCAACGTCCACACTGCTAAGGTGAAGGACGGCAAGATCACCTACTACAACTGTCTGGTAGCCACCACGTGGAATATCCTTACAGTCGGCAAGGCTTGCGAAGGCCAGCACTACAAGTGGGCGGAATATGTTGTCAGGGCTTACGACCCCTGCGTCTCCTGTTCGACACACATGATTGTGATCGACGAGGAGGGCTCGCTCGTAGCCGAGGGCAACATATGATGTTGGAACAGGAAACCTTAGTAGTTGGCTGCGGCAACGTCCTTTTCCAGGACGACGGATTTGGTCCGCGAGTCGCCGAGGAACTCTCGAAATACGAGCTACCGCCTGGCATAAGGGTCATAGATGCTGGTACGGGTGCACCGCACCTCATCTTCACCCTTCTCGACGAGACCTGCAAAAAACTCATCATCCTGGACTGCATCGACTGGAAAGCAAAACCAGGCTCGCTGCGGAAATTCACAGTGGATGAACTGCCCAAGGGAAAATTCCAGGATGCCCACAACTGGACCCTGTCCGAACCATTGCACGCAATTAAGGACAAGGTCAACATCGTGGTCATCGGATGTCAGCCGGCGAAGGTTTCCGAGCCTGATATTGTCTGGGAACTCACCGAGGATGTAGAAAAAGCGATTCCCCAGGCCATCAGAATGGTATTCGAAGAGCTAGGGATCGACTATGGGAATATTCGACAAAGTTAAGGGGATCATAACTGGAGCGCCGAAAGTGGAAACTACGGCGGCCCCGGTACCAACTAAATCGGAGGAAGTAAAAGTGGCTAAGCCAAAGATTGCATACGTTCACTTAAGCGGCTGCACAGGCTGTCTCGTATCGCTTGCGGACACCTACGAAAAGCTGCTTGATATCCTGGGCGCAGTGGACATGGTTTACAACCTGACCCTCGCAGACCAGAGAGAATTGCCGGAAGGCAAGATCGATATCTCGATCGTTGAAGGCTCTGTGTGCCTTCAGGACGAGCACAGCGTACACCTGATTAAGGAAGCACGGGAGAAGTCGGGCCTCGTAGTGGCGCTCGGCGGCTGCGCAGCAACGGGCTGCGTCTGCAACTTCTGCCGTGGCGGCCAGGCAAACCAGCCGCAGCACGAGTCGTTCGTGCCCATCAACAAGCTGGTCAAGGTCGACGCGTACATCCCCGGCTGCCCGCCCGCACCGGAAGTCATCTACAACTTCTGCATTGCGGCTGTCACCGGCGACATGGACTACCTCAAGCCCTTCATGGCTGGCGAGGTCGGCGGCTACCACTGTGGCTGCGACCTGAATACCAAGGTTATCCAGAACTCTCTGTGCATGGGCTGCGGCACCTGCGCATCCTCCTGCCCCACCAGGGCCATCGACATGGAGTTTGGCAGGCCGAGCTTTAACAACATCCGCTGTGTAAAGTGCGGCGCTTGCGCGGCAGCATGCCCGAGGATGTTCCTGCCTGTTGAACAGATACAGAAGAAGCTTATGGTGTGAGGTGTCTGACATGGCATTCGGAAACTACAAGGAAGTAATGGCCCTCAAGGCTAAGGACAACGCAATCACCGGTGTCGCACAGGACGGCGGTGTGGTAACTGCACTGCTGTGCTACGCCCTCGACCAGGGCGTGATCGACGGCGCCATCGTCGCCGGCAAGAGCGACACTCCCTGGCTGCCCAAGCCGGTCGTCGCCACCACCAAGGAAGAGATCATCGCCGCGGCTGGTACCAAGTACACGATCAGCCCCAACATGGCTGCCATCAAAACCGCAGTCCGTGAGTACGGCCTGGACAAGGTAGCCCTCGTAGGCACCCCCTGCCAGATCTACGCTGCCCGCAAGATGCAGCTGTACCCGTTCGGCGCAAGGCACGTCGGCGACAAGATCGCCCTGACCATCGGCATCTTCTGCACGGAGAACTTCTCCTACGCAGGCCTGAAGACCATCATCGAGGATCACTGCAAGGTGCCCGTCGAGTCCGTCAAGAAGATGGAGATCGGCAAGGGCAAGTTCTCGGTCAAGGCCGCCAAGGATGTGGCAATCCCCATCAAGGAGACCCACAAGTACGAGCAGGACGGCGACCACGTCTGCACTGACCTCACCGCTGAGTTCGCAGACATTGCCACCGGCAGCATCGGCACCCCGGACGGCTGGAGCACCACCTTCACGAGGACCACCAAGGGCAGCGACCTGATGAAGAAGGCAATCGCAGCCGGCGTATTCGAGACCAAGCAGATGTCCGAGTTCGCAGCCCCCATGGGCCTGGCAATGCTCGAGAAGCTGGAGAACGGCAAGAAGGACAAGGCCAAGAAGCACGCCGCCGAAAGGCAGGCACTCGGCCTGTACGTCACGCCGGGCATCCTGTACTAAGAGAGCTAAGATCGATGAAGTGCGGGCTGAAAGCCCGTGCTTTTCTTATTTTAAAACTAACAAACCTTTAATAATAAAGCTAAGCACTATTCCGGAAGAACAAAGAAAGGCGTCTTTTTTCAAGTAGTTTCTGAGGCTAAACTAAGTAGTACTCCGGTAATTAATCAAAGCAATATCCGTGGATATATATGTCCTTACCGGAACCTTTCGGGGAGTCAGGTACCATTTACACGAAGTACCCGAAGTACTCAAAGTACGATAAAAACGGCATGCTGGAAAATGGTCTTATCGTAAAACTTCGTTAACTTCGCGTACCTTGCGTACTTAGTGTAAATGGTACAGGCGCTCGTACAAAATGTTTCAGTGAGGACTCATGGATGAAAAGAATATTGTCAAGTAAGGGTACGAAAAATTGAAAGTTGGCCCTGAATAGGTCGAAAATACCGCCAGGCACGCCAAGGAGCCAGGAGCGCCAAGGTTTTTTGCGATATCTTCTGATCCTGATCACAAAATCCTTGGCGTTCCATGAAAAATCTGGGCCCGTGAGGTATTGAGAGGTCAGGGGGGAGGTCGGAGAGGTTCACGGAGTTAAGAGAGAACGTTCAAGCCGGGAGGTCATGGAGGTCATTGAGTTCAGAGAGGAGGTTATATGAGGTACCCGGAGGTCAGAGAGAATATCTCTAAAAATCCTCTCTGACCTTTCCACACTCCCTATCCTCCTCTCAGACCCTTTGATCCTCTCTAACCTCCCGGCTTGAAAATCCTCCCAGACCTCCCGGGAACTCCCCGACCTCCAGGAGTTTTTCATCGGCTTAATTTGAAAAACCAGTTTTCATGAGATGAGTGCTTGGCAGCCGTATAACCATAGCCGATATAACACATTTTTCATAAGACTATACTTCGTGTAAATGATACGAACGATTGTACAATCCTCTTCCCGGCAAGTCTATAAACCTGCAACCCTATTCACGACAGAGTCTCTATGCAGTTTAAGAGCGGCGTAATCACCCTTATCGACAAGCTCGAGTACAACGACGAGTACGCGGCCGAAGTTACCCGGCATGGCAAATATGACGAGCATCTCGAGGCGCAGACGCCGGATATCACGCTGGTGACCTGCTCGGACTCGAGGGTGCTGGAGAAGTGCCTGGACGACGAGATCGGGAAAATCTTCTCTATCAAGAACATAGGCAACCGGGTGATGCCGAACCTGGGCAGCATAGAGTACGGTACAGGCTTTCTGAAGACTCCTCTCTTGATCATTCTCGGGCATACGGGCTGTGGTGCCATTCACGCATCGATGAGCGACATCAGCAATGAACATACTCACGTGACGAAGTCCCTGGAGTCCATTCGCCCGACGGCGGCTAACATTCAGAAGCTCATCATCAGGAAAGGCGGTATCGCCGGCTATATGAAAGAGCATCTGCCGAACCCGGACTCTCACATCAGTGAGCAGGACTACCTGGAAACTTTAGTTACTGAAGCCAACGTGGACAGGCAGGTCGACATCCTGCTCGACGACGAGCCGATCAGGAAACTGGTCTACGACGGCAAGCTAATGATCATCGGCGCCATCTACGACTTCAAGGACATCTACTCGCCCCGGAGAGGATCGATCTTCATCATCAACGTGAATGGGGAAACTGATGTGAACAAGCTCAAGGTGGTCGACTTCCTGTCGGATGAGCGGCTCATTACAGATCGCATGAAGCGGCTTCTGCAGTATTAAAATCCTGATGGTATGGACAGGCGTTTAGCCTTAACCATTACTTTTTGCCGTATATCTTCTTGACCGCTTTTCTCGCTTCGTCCCTGACGTTCTTATCCTTGTGTCTGAACAGTAGCTGGAGCGGGTCCAGCGCCCGGACGTCTCCAAGTCTCGCAAGCGACCAAATGGCATTCATGATCACTTTTGTGTCCGAATCGTCCAGCGCCCTGATCAGCGGCTCGACTGCTTTTGGATTACCAGTGGTGCCGAGGTCCATGGCTGCCTTCCATCGCATGGAGCTGTTGGGGCTTTTGAGCCGGGCGAGCATTCCGGACAAAGGATCGGTATCTTCTTGCGCCTGAGCTGTCAGGGGCTTTACCGTTTGCGGCTTCAGGGTTGCTTTTGGCGGTTTCTTCTCCATCTTTGTCCTTTTACCGCCGTCTGACATGGCCATACCGGATGCCGGCTGGAAAGCCGGCAGTTCGATCGGCCCAATATTTTTGAAGAATTCGACCATGGCAGGCTTGACGTCTTCGGGTTTGAGCTCGACGAACTCTTTTCTCTCTTCTTCCGGGAATTTGTAGAAGTAGCCCATCTTGCCAAACCGGTCAGAGTACTGCTTCGTGTACCGGCTGTCCACGAGGATGGTGACGCCGTAGTCCGTCGGCGATCGTATGACCCGGCCGCAGGCCTGTCTGATCTTCTTGACCGCCGGCTGGGATACGACGTACTCCATGCCTTTGCCGGGGTACAGGCTTTCGTAGGCGTTGATGATCGCCTGAGATCTGTCATCTCTGTAGTTCTGCAGCCCGACGCCGACGATGACGACTGTGCGGCACCTGTCGTACTTGTAGTCCACGCCTTCTGTCAGGGTGCCCCAGAGGTAGGCCATCAAGACTGCTTTACTGCCCGAATCGCCGTACCCGAAGAACTGGTTTTTCAGCTTCTCTGGAGAAGTACCCTTTTCCGGTACCAGGACCGGGACATCGGTCTTGATCAGCTGCGAATACTTCCTCGCCTCTTCCGCCGTCTGGAAAAAGAAAAGCACATTGCCTGCGGAGGCTTCTATTACGTCCTGGAATAATTGCACCAGCGTCTTCTCGAGATTTTGATCTCCCCTGTTAGCGAACATGAGGGGCCCTGCATTCACCACTATCGTCTTCCTGCGCTCCGGGGGGAACGGGCTGCCGAAGGCGATCTCTACTGTATCCCGCTTGATCCGCAACACTTCTTTCAGAGTGTCGAATGGCTGCAGGGTTGCGGACATGAGCACTACTCCGGCAGGGCCGTCCAGCAGCGGCTCAGACAGCTCCCCGGCAATGCAGTTGCACAGCTCCAGGGCGCCGTACAGCCGGGCGTCGGCAGTCTTGCGCACGCTGATGACCGGGTAGTGGGCGTCGCTGGATGACAGCTTCACGTAGTGATCGAGAAAAGTCGCCACGTCGAGGAGTTTGGAGCCGTCGAACGAGGGAGTCCTTCCACTCTTGAAATCTTCCTCCGCCTGAGCGTAGATCGCCAGGCCCATCATCTGAACCCTGAGCAGGGCCTCGTCGAGCGAAATACCGATCGCTGACAGCTTTTCTCTAAAGGCTATACAGAAGAAGTCGTCGGTGCCCGCGGGGTCGCGTATCCTGATGTCGATACCCCTCGAGGTAATCCGCTCGGCCTGCCCGAACTTGAGCCTGTCGCTGTAGGTCTGCCTGATAGTCTCTTTTAAGGTAGTCAGCAGCCTTGCCTCTTCCTTGCCTTTCCTCAGCTCGGCCTCATTATAGGTTTCCTTGTCTGCTTTGAGCCTTATAACCTCTTTCTCGGCCAGATCGATGGTAATTTCATCGATAGGGGCTAATGCGCTGGCTCTGGCCTGTTCTTCTAAGTTGTGGGCTTCGTCGAAGATGAGGATGACGTCTGACAGCTTGCACCCGAGGACTGTCAGGAAGCGCTCCCTGAACTCGGGTTTGATCAGGTGATGGTAGTTGCAGATTACCAGATCGGCCTCCCGGAGGTAGTCTTTCAGCAACTCGTAGCCGCACTTGCCCTCTTTCTCGGACTGGTCGATCACGTCTTCCGGGGACCTGACGCTGTCGTAGAGCCACTGCCTGAACCTGTCATTCGGTTCTTTGAGCGTCTTGTAAAGGTAGTCACATGATGAGGCCCGCAGTCTCCTGATCGCATCCTCCCTCATCGTCATGCTCCGGGTCAAATTGTGGCGCTCGTCCGGACTCATGCTGCGCCAGTCATCCGTCTTCATCAGCTGTCGCATTTTGGCTGTGTCTTTCTCTGCATCAAGCAGGGCGTCGGTCGCGAGCATGGCCGACCTGCAGGCGTGGACATTCTTCCCGGCCGGGCACATCTTTTCCTTGCCGATAAAGGTGACTGCCTTGATGCCTGCCTTCGCCCTGATCTCCCGGGCTTCTCCTATAAACTGGGCCATTTGCTGGTGCACCGGCGTGGCTATGATCACCTTTTTTCCAGTTTCCTTGCCTACGGCCAGCGCAGGTGCCAGCGCTGAAAGCGTCTTTCCCGTGCCGCAGGCACCCTCGAAAAGCACCATCTTGCTCTCTCCGAGGGCTTTATAGATCGTCTCCATTGCCTTTTCCTGGTTCTGGTAGCAGGATGGCTTAGGAAAGTACCTGTGGTAGGGCTGATCACTCATGATAAAAGTCTAAGAGCTATACTACACCCGGGTTATATTACCGTTCTGGTTCGGCTGCGCTGAAAGTATTATCATATCGGCAACCGCCTACAGGGTTTACGTGGCTTTTCGCCTGCCCTGACACGGGAAACGCATAACAGCATATCCCGCATCTTTACATATGGAGACTCTTTATGTTCCAGCGTATCGGCAACGTCGACGTATACTACGAAGTAGTCGGCGAAGGGAAGCCCGTGCTGATGATCCACGGCTACGGCCTTGATCATTACGTGATGAGCGGCTGCCTTGAGCCCATCTTCACAGGCCGTCCAGGGTACCGGCGCATATACTTCGACCTGCCGGGCATGGGCCAGACTAAAGCCAGCCGGACTATCGACAACTCTGACAGGATGGTGGAGCTGATAGTACGTTTTCTGGAACAGGTGATTCCGGAAGGCACATTTCTGGTTGCCGGAGAATCCTACGGCGGCTACCTTGCCAGAGCGCTCATCCTCCATATGCCGGAGCGCATAGACGGTGTGCTGCTGATTTGCCCGCTGGTCGTTCCAGAACGCCATAAACGCAGGCTACCACCACGCATCGTTATCGTTAAGGACGAGGCCCTTCTCAATTCGCTGAGCCGGGGGGAAAGGGATCACTTCGAATCCATGGCTACAGTGCTCGACGAGTATACGTGGACACGGTTTAAGCAGGATATCATGCCTGGCATAAGCCTGGAGGACACGAACTTTACTGAGGGGTTCCAGAAGTACGGTTACCCGCTGTCGTACGATGTGGATGATCATCCTCCCTTTGAAAAGCCGTTCCTCCTGCTGGCCGGACGTCAGGATATATCTGTGGGCTACCAGGATCATCTTATGCTGGTAGAGAACTATCCCCGGGGCACTTTCGCCATCCTCGATCGGGCCGGCCATAGCCTGCAAATCGAGCAGGCTGCAGTTTTCAACGTCCTGGTAGAAGAGTGGCTGGACCGTGTAGAAGAAAAGGCCCGCTAAGTATCCCATAAATTTAAACGTTTATCTCATTATACTATTACACGGTTCCGTTTGCCGAACAGGTAATTTAGTATGTCTCATTTCACAGAGAAAAAGTCAATTCTTGCCCTATCTGGAATATTTACAATTATTTTCATCACTATTGCCGGCTGTATCACTCCTACACCACAGCCAGTGCCGACGGGTACGATTACCGCTACGCCTGTAATTGCTACCCCTGGAGTATCAGTGACCCCTGTACCTGGCAGTGATCTGATCGTACACTTTATAGACGTGGGCCAGGGTGACTCTATGCTCGTACAGTCCGGCGGCAAGAACATGCTGATCGACGCGGGCACCCTCGATTCGGGCAGCACCGTCACTTCGTATTTGAAAGAGCACGGCGTGAGCACCATCGATGTACTGGTCTCCACTCACCCCCATAGCGACCACATCGGCGGCATGGCCGAGGTGCTGAATGCTTTCCCAGTGAAGGTTATCTATGATAGTGGCGTGCCCCACACGACTCAGACCTATGAGCGATACCTGACGCTGATCGACCAGAAGGACATCAAGTACGTGGTTCCAGAGCCAGGAGACATGATAGACTTCGCCCCGGGCGTCGTAGTGCAGGTGCTCGCAGTGGCCGGAAACTACGAAGACCTGAACGATCGGGCGATCGTGCTGAGGCTGACACATGGAGGCGTGTCGTTCCTCTTCATGGCTGATGCAGGCTTCGACGTCGAAGGCGACCTGCTCAAATCTGGCTACAACCTGCAGAGCGACGTACTCAAGGTCGGGCACCACGCCAGCAAGTACTCCTCCGGCACTTCCTTCCTTAAAGTTGTCCAGCCGAAGATCGCCGTGATCGAAGTCGGGGCCGGCAATCCTTACGGTCACCCGACCAGAGAGGCAATGAATCGTCTTGAGGCTGCGGGAGCGACGATCTACCGCACGGACTACGATGGCGACGTCGTCGTGACCTCGGACGGCAAAGGGATTACAGTTGTAGCAGAGCGGAGGGCGCCAGCATAGCTTAATCTAAAATGACTATAATTAATATGGACTTGAGATCATGAAAGCCACAATCGACAGGTTCGAAGAAGACCTCGCAGTGCTGATCGTCAGGGGCGAGGTGCCGACTGTACTGCACATCCCGGTCTGGCTGCTGCCAGAGGATTGTAAAGAGGGCGACATCCTTGATATTTGCATATCGAAAGACGTCGAGGGCACCGAAGCGGCTAAAAAGAGGGTCTCCGATCTTATCGAGAAGCTGAAAAAGAAATCGAAGGACTGATCCTCAGTCCAGCATCTCGCCCGGCGTATGGACTTCGGTCAGCATGTCGGCCTTGAAGTCCTCCAAAACGTCCTCCAGCGTGCCTGCGGCACCCTTGAAGACCCGGATGCCCTCACCCAGGAGCACTGTCAGCATGTGCGGGCCGATAAAGCCTGCGAGCACTATTTTGACTCCCTCGTCGGCAAGGAATTGCGCGTTGGTCTTCGGCTCCGGCTTCTCCTGATCGTTGTGCATGAACCTGAGATCGCTGATCTCTCCATGATCGTACTCAAAGACGGCGAAGTCCTCGGCCATGCCGAAGTGATCATTCAGCTCCGACAGCATGCCGTTGGCAGATTCGATCGGGACAGCCACCTTAACCATGGCAGTGTCCCTCGCACGGGTTCAGATCTGACCTGTCCTCCAGCCGGCCATCGATGTACGAGCGTACTGCATCCCATACTGTGCCCACAGCTCCCACATGCACCTGCATGCCTGTGCCCGCGATCATCTGGCGCTCCCGCTCTGTCAGCGATTTGACAATCACCGCTTCTACGCCTTTCCCTTTCAGCGTAAACACCAGCCTGCCTGTGTCAGTTCCCTCATCCACCGGGACGGCTTCGAAATCCTTCTTTATCCTGTCATTATCCACGTTAACTACGATAGCGAACTTACATCCGGTGAAACCGTCATGCAGGCCTGCGTCCATTCCTGCGTTATTAATTGCTGGCACCGCTAATCTCATGGTGATCATATGGTTTGGGCCTGATCAGTTAAATTCCTGATGGGTGTCCGTCTTCAATTGAAGTACATCTTCAATGGAGGCCATGATAAGAAAAGCTATATGGCGTCTACAATACTATAAAATACAGGATATGCCCCCCGACTACCCCATCGTGATCACCCGCCCATGCACCGACGCCCCAAACAGGTTCATCGCAGAGTCCAGCTTCGGGCGCAAGCTCGACATGCAAGCGGTATGTGAGACCTCAAAGGCAATCCCCGGCGCAAAGTGCTCTGAAAGCCTCGGCGTGGCCAAGTTCGACTACAAGGACTGGACCTTAATCCTGTACCGCTCCGGACGGGTCGATCTTCGGAAGATTAAGGACGAGGCTGACGCGAGACAGGCGATGGGGGAGATAGAGGCGCTGTTTTCCGGCTGTTTCGTACTCTAAGCGTCCTTATTTTTCTCTATTCTTGTGCGAAGGACATCACAAATTATTTGTTTACCAACGCTCTGATATGTCAGTGGTTTTCATGAAGATCAGCATTATCGGAACGGGTTATGTGGGTACCGTGACAGGTACCTGTTTCGCGCACAGAGGCAATGACGTTATCTGCGTGGACGTCGACCCCGGCCGTATAAATAAGATCAACCAGGGCATTCCGCCCATCTACGAGGAAGGGCTGGAAGAACTTTTAAAAGAGCATGCCGGCAAGAACCTGGAAGCGACGGCGGACTACGATTACGCCATAACGAACAGCGACATCTCCTTCATCTGCGTTCCCACTCCTACAGACGCCAGCGGCAAGATCGATCTCCGGTTTATCCGGGAGGCGAGCCGCAGCATCGGTGAGCGCCTGAAGAACAAGTCCTCCTATCACGTAGTTGTTGTCAAGAGCACCGTGGTGCCCGAAACCACTGAAAAGGTCGTCACCCCGATTCTGGAGCAGGCCTCCGGGAAGAAGGCGGGCAAGGACTTCGGCGTGGGCATGAACCCCGAGTTTCTGAGAGAGGGCAAAGCGGTCTACGACTTCATGAACCCCGACCGCATCGTCGTGGGCGCGGACGATCCGATGGCCGGCGAAGTCATCAGAAATCTGTACGCCGGCTACACGTGCCCCATTCTTACAGCGGACACCAAGACCGCCGAGATGATCAAGTACGTCTCCAACGCGTTCCTGGCGACCAAGATCTCGTTCTCCAACGAGGTCGGCAACATCTGCAAGCTCCTCGGTATCGATACGTATAAAGTCATGGAAGGCGTGGGCCTGGATGCTAGAATTTCCCCGCACTTCCTCCGGTCCGGCCTCGGCTTCGGCGGCAGCTGCTTCCCTAAGGACGTAAAGGCGCTGGTCGGCAAGGCCTCCGAGGTGGACTACGAGCCTATTCTGCTCAAGACTGTGCTCGAGGTCAACGAGAGGCAGCCGCTGATCGCCTTGAGGCTGCTGAAGAAACACGTCCCCGACCTGAACGGCAAGAAGATCGCCGTGCTCGGCCTGGCGTTCAAGAACGACACCGACGATATCCGGGAGTCCAGGGCAATCCCCTTAATCGGCATGCTGCTGGCAGAAGGTGCCGTCGTGACTGCCTATGATCCCATGGCTTCGGAGCACATGAAAAATGTCTACCCCAACATCTCCTACTTCAGCAACGCGGGCGACGCCCTCGATGGTGCCGACGCGTGCCTGATCGCTACTGAGTGGGGCGAGTTCGGCAAGCTCAACGGCGAGTTCGGGCGGATGAAGTCGAAGATCGTGATCGACGGCCGCAGGGTGGTCAATCCGGATATCAAAGGCATCACCTACGAAGGCATCTGCTGGTGAGTGATCTTAAATATAATACTGGACCCGGTATACTTACAAAAATGGTACAACAAGGCTTTAACCTTTTACGCCAAATAAACCCTTAAGTGGTACTATGCAAGTAGCCGGAATCTGTCCAATCTGTAAAAAGCCCTCGAACCGCCTGAGCACGTGTAAGATGTGTCACAAGGTCGTGTGCAGCCACTGTATGGTACACAGCGTCTGTAAAACTTGCTATGAGCGGCGTCACCCGAAACGCGCCGTCGTGGACGATGAAGAGGCGGAGCGGGAAGAACGGATGGAAAGGCGCAGACAGCAGGAACGACAGCGCTGGTGATTTTCCGCAAAACCTTTTTTAGGCAATAACGCTACAATTGCAGCTATGTTTGACCTGTCAGGCATCATAGCTGGCATCCTGCTGGGCCTGTCGCTGGGCGTCCCTCCGGGGCCGGTGAACGCGGCCATCGCCGCCGAATCGGTAAAGAAGTCCTACGCAGGCGGCATCATGATCGGCCTCGGCGCAATGACTGCCGATTTTTTTTATCTGATCCTGACGGTAATCGGAGTTTCTGTGCTGCTCACAGGGGCTACAGCCCGCACCCTCATCTCAGTCGTAGGCGGCCTTATCCTGCTGTACTTAGCCGTGAGCACTCTCAAAAACTTCCGCAGCCCCCCGGAGGAAAACGAGGGAAAACTGCTCGGCCACCCGTATGTAAAAGGCCTGTCCCTTGCGATCACCAACCCAATGGGCATCGTCTGGTGGGCGACAGCCGGAGCAGCCTTCGTTGCACTGTTCAACGTCCTCGGCGTAGCGGGGTTCATGTTCGGGCTCTTCGCGTGGATCACCAGCCTGTCCCTCGCCGTCCATTATGCAAAATCGAAGTTTAAGGCACTGTACCCGGTCATCATGCTCGCCAGCGGCCTGTGCATGCTGGCCTTCGGAGTTATACTGATAGCAGATGTAGTCCGGCCTGTGCTGGGACTCTAAATGAAAACCCCTGAGAGCGTGGGAGTTTTACCATAGAGATGCACAGGGAGTTTTTCACCACAGAGGCACAGAGTGCACAGAGGTTCACAGAGACTATCCCTACAATTGGTTTTTATTAAATCTAAATAGAAAATCTCTGTGCGACTCTGTGCACTCTGTGGTTAACCGTTTCTCTGTGCGTCTCTGTGCGTCTCTGTGCCTCTGCGGTAAAAAATTAAATTGCTGCACGTTGTGGTTATTACACACACGGGGCCTGGGTAAAAAAGTTTATTTTCTCAGCGCTTCAGCGATGATAGGCGCAGCCGAGATTCTGCTGGTCGCCTTCTCGAGCGTGTCGGTGGAGATGACCGACTTGATGCCGGCGCGGTAGAGCTTGATTACAGCGTTGCCGACGAGCACAGGGTGGACGCAGCCGAGATGTACGTCTTTTGCTCCGATGACTCTCAGTAGTTTGGCTGCCTCTGCGATGGTGCCGCCGGTGCTGACGATGTCGTCGAGCAGTACTACGTCCCGGCCTTTGACGTCAAGGTTCTTGGGGGCGATCTTGACTTCGGTGCCCGAGAGCCTGGTCTTCTCCAGGTAGTCGTACGCGAGGCCCTTTAGTGTTGCCGCAGACTTGACCAGATTTAGGGCGCCATCGTCAGGCGCGAGAACGAGCGGGTTGTGGAGCTTCATGCCCTCGATGTGGTTGCCGATCTCCGGCGCCACATTCAGGTCCTCTGCCTTACAGGGGAAGTGTGCCAGTACGGAGCGGTCGTGGATGTTGATGGTGAAGACCTGATCGGCCTTAATAGTGCGGGCGATAGCCCGGCTGCTGATCGGCTCTCCCGGGTTGAACCGCTTGTCCTGCCGGGCGTAGCCGAAGTACGGGATGACGACTTTGAGGCTCTTCGCCTCGTCGCAGGCGTCGATGAGCTGCAAAAGGTAGATGTAGTCTCTGGCGGTCGGGGTGCTCTGAATGATGACTATGTCGTTCCCGGCCACCTCGCCGGTCACCCTGCTGTACACTTCGCCGTCCGGGAATTCCTTGTAATCCGTCAGGTCGATGTCGCAGCCCAGCAGTGCCGCCGTCCGTGTTGCCAGCAGCTGCGAGGCCGGCCCTGCCACGATCCTCATGCCCATTCACATACACCTTTTTTATTACTTTTATTATCGCTTGTTGGCTACTTGCCCTAAAGGCATATAAATCTATCCCGCCCCTGGTTATCATAGTGGATTTTCCAGTTGCCGGTACATCGTGAGACCGCAAGACAAACTCTGCGCTGTGCTACCATCATTACCAGAATGCTCGTATCCTGTTGTCTCTGTGTGCTCGTGAACGTACACGAACGCTGCGCTGTGCTAATCCTCACAGATGCCACAGATTCAGGTTGATTCCACAGATTTCTCTGTCGAATCCACAGATTACTACTCAATAGCACAGATGGAATACTCTAATATTATTCGATCACCGATAGCAATCATAAAAGAACAATCGATCAGTTTTCTGTTTATCAGTGGAATCAAGCGTAATCTGTGGCATCTGTTCTAATCTGTGGCATCTGTGAGATTTTGCACAGCGCAGCGTTCGTATTACTGTCACACCATACATAGGCAACCAGTATGGCACAGCGCAGCCTCGTCATCTTAACGGGAAGTAATCGGATGGATTACGTGCATATTCCTTCCCGGCACCCGCCCGCGGTAAACTTTAATGCTTCACGCATACATTATTCTGTATCTTATGAAGGTCATTGCCATAGTGGGATACAAGAAAACGGGAAAGACTACGCTGGTGGAGCGGCTGGTTTCGGAGCTCGCGAAAACAGGCAAGGTAGGCACGATCAAGCACTCGCAGGACGAGATCCTGCCCTTCGGCGGGGACACGGACCGGCACCTGGCGAGCGGCGCCTCGGTGACCATCGGCGTTACGCCGACCCGCAGCGTAATGGTGCTCAAGACCAGCGACATCAATAGCGCGCTTAAAGAAATGTCTATGCAAGGTGTCGATTACGTCGTGGTCGAGGGCTTCAAACAGAGCCGTCTGCCGAAAATCGCCATCGGCGACGTCGAAGCTGAGAACATCGTCGCCAGGGTGGACATCAACGCCACGGGAGAGCAGCTGGCCGCTATTGCTAAGGCTCAGCCGGACGAGGTCACGCTACCCGAGCTGATCGCCAGAGTACATCGCAATCCTGAGATCAAGAAGGCCGGGGCTATCGGCACTTTCACCGGCATCGTGAGAGAAATTGCCAAAAACGAGATCACTAAGGCCCTTGAGTTCGAGAGCTACGATGTTGTGGCCAAAGAGCGCATCGCGAAGATCGAGGCTGACCTGAAGCAGGCGCCGGGCATTGTCGACGTCATCATCCACCACAAGACCGGCAGGATCGAGGCGGGGGAAGACATTGTCTACATAGTCGTGGCCGCCGGTCACCGGCAAGAACTATTCCCTATACTCCGCGAAGCTATCGAAAGGGTTAAGGAAGAAGTGCCCATCTGGAAGAAGGAAATGACAGTCTCCGGTGAGTACTGGGTACATGACAAGGAGTGATTGATTTTCATGGCATTATTTGGCACTAACGGAGTCAGGGGTATCGCGAACGTGGAGATGACACCTGAGATGGCGATGAACCTGGCGAAGAGTATCGGCACGCTCAAGGGCGGTAAGATCGCAGTAGGGCGGGACACCCGCCAGTCCGGCGAGATGCTCAAGAGCGCCGTCATCGCGGGGCTGCTCTCCACTGGCTGCAGCGTGGTAGATCTGGGCATCGCACCCACGCCGACCGTCCAGTATTACGTGAAGCACCACGCAGATGCGGGCATCATCATCACCGCCTCCCACAACCCTCCCGAGTACAACGGTGTCAAAGGCGTCGCAGGCGACGGCACGGAAATGTCGAGGGCTGACGAGGCTGAAGTGGAGAAGATCTACTTCTCGGGCAGCTACAGGCAGGCGAACTGGAGCCAGACTGGCGAGCTGTCCAGCTTCGACCCGAAGCCTATGTACATCGACGGCATCATCAAGGCCGTCGACGCGGAAGCGATCAGAAAGAAGAACTTCAAGGTCGTCTCCGATACCGGTTGCGGAGCGGCCAGCCTGACCACGCCCTTCCTGCTGAGGAAGCTGAACTGTAAAGTCATATCGCTCAACGCCCAGGTCGACGGCACCTTCCCGGGCAGGAACCCGGAACCCACCGGCAACGAGATCAATGACCTGAAAGCAGCGGTAGTCGCAGCCGGCGCCGACATGGGCATCGCCCACGATGCAGACGCAGACCGGGCAGTTTTCGTGGATGACAAGGGCAGGTTCGTCAATGAGGACGTACTGCTGGCCATGATGACGGAGTACAAATTACAGCGCAAGCCCGGCACTATCGTTACTCCGGTCAGCTCTTCCTCCCTCATCGAGGACATTGCGAAGAAGTACGGCCAGGAAGTCATCTGGACTCAGGTGGGCAGCATCCACGTAGCCCGAAAGATGATGCAGGTCGGCGCAGTCTTCGGCGGAGAGGGCAACGGCGGCCTGATCTATCCGGAATTCCAGTACTGCCGGGACGGCGGCATGTCCGCGGCCTCGGTGCTCGAAATGCTGGCCACGACCGGTAAGAAGCTGAGCGAAATCGTCGATGCAGTGCCCTGCTATAACAGCGTTAAGGAGAAGATCCACTGCAAGAACAAGAATGAAGTCCTGAAGATGATCGCCACCCACGCGAAGGGCGATAAGATCGACACTACCGACGGCGTCAAGATCTTCAATAATGATGGCTGGGTGCTCGTCCGGGCTTCCGGCACGGAGCCGATCATCCGGGTCTTTGCTGAATCGAAGACTTGTGATGGTGCGAAGAGGCTGGCTGAGTATGGCGTCAGCCTGGTGACCGAGTACAATAAATAAAAACGATCTTCTTCTTTTTTCGGTTCTTCTCCGACTGCTGGATGTAGAATCGTATGCCGATAATTAGTTGTTGACCATTAATAGTTTGAAAATATCGCCAGGTACTCGCTTTATGAAAAATGGGATATTCAGGTAGAGGCTATGAAAAATTGAAAGTTTGCCCTGCATTGGTCGAAAATACCGCCAAGTCCGCCAAGGAGCCAAGCCCGCCAAGCCGAATGAAAAGCTGATTACTGCTTTTAGTATCACCCATATTTCTTGGCGGCCTTGGCCTCTTGGCGAGCTTGGCGGCTAAAAAGCTCATCTCCGTGAAACCATCCCTGGTCCCCATCCTTGACAGGGATCTGATCTGATCATGCACAATGTGAGAACAGGTTTCGGTAAACCGTCCAAAATTGAGGAAGAGCAACATTTTTATTTTTCAGATAATTATGGGCATAGTGGCATAATTATTATGTCTCATTAGCTTGTAATTGACTGGTGGTATCTCATGGAGTAGTGAACGTGTCAGTTAAAAATATCTTGATCTTATTGTGCATCCTTGGGATGATTCCTATCCTCGGGTTTAACTTTTTTGTCCTGATCGCTACTGGCAACTATCCCCAATTTGTATTAATGTTAATGCCGATTTGCTTCGTTCTTAGTCTTCTTGCAGGTAAATATGCGAAGCAATACCAGCGTCCGCTTGCGGTACTATCCCTTACCCTTGGCATTCTACTTGGGGCATCGGTTATACTTGTCACAGAAAACTTGTACCTGAAGGGAATTATGCTATTACTGACTATAGCCTGGAGCTTTATTGTGCTGATAGGGGCCTATAATGTGTTTATTAAGAAGCAGCCGCTCGAACGATCTGAGAACGGGTGACTAATGAGGGTGGTCTACTGATGCCTGAAACCAAAGATCCCCGGCAAATGAGCCCCGACGAGTTCTACGATGCTCACATAAAACCATATGCCCTGCTATATCTAGTGTTTGAATTCATCGGTATACCCGCTATCCTGCTAACTGGCTGGTTCCTGCTGGGTAAATGGCCGGCGTGGGTCGTACCAATGATCTTTGTATACTTTGCCCTTAATATTGCGAGTATATGGACCAGGGGTCGAAGCATGGGAGGTATCCGTCTCAGATGATCGTCCCCGGGAGCCTTCCGCATACACAAAAAATCGGTGCTATTCTGGGCGCGATCATTGGTTAATCACGGTAGCAATAGGAGTTTATGCTGTAATCGCAGGAAATCCGCTTAATGGTACGATTATGCTCTTACTGGGCGGCTTCATTTTAATCTGGCTGGTAGGCCGGCAACTGAAAATGTGGGAGCGGGCGATAGGGGTATTCGGGATAGTTATCATGCTGTTCGTGGCCATCTTACTCGCATTTAGCGTAAAAAACAGCTACATGAGGGCACTACTGCTCTTAGCTGCCCTGTTATGGGGTTTCTTTGTTCTTCTTGGTATCTATAACATATTTGTCAAGATACGGCAGCCCCGATCTCCCGTGTAATCGGCCGCACAGTTTCTCAAGGCCTTTCCTGATCTGCCGATTCATGGCCTCTTTTCTCAACTTTATAGGCTGTGTGAGCCTCTCTGATTATGTACGGCTCTAACGCCTCGGGCGGGACCTCTTTCTGGGCGCTGGTCAGGGTAATTTTAGCGTTCCTCAGGAAAATCTCCGGGTACCGGCTGTAGAACAACTGTTGATCGATCGACCGCCTGTATTTCTCTTCCGTGAAAAGTCTGTACTGCTCTGACTCTATCTGGCCGGAGGCTGCAATCCGCTCGTACAGGGCTTCCAGCTCTTCCTTTGTCTTTTTTAGTTCATCCTGCAGCGACTGTATATACTCCTGCATGTTGTATGCCGCTTCCAGAGGATCGTTTCCCCATGGACTGGGCTCGTCCTTCGGAGGTTCAGCCAGCGTGCTGCCCATTACGATGCCGTTTTCGCTCACGTGGGCGCTGACCATGTCCAGGATGGCTTCTCCGTAGTTCTGCGCCTTTCTGGGGCCGATGCCCTTGATGGCCGTGAGCTCGTCGATCGACATCGGATAGAGAGAGCAGATGGCCTTGATGTCGCCGTTGGTGAGGATGACGTAAGGTGGGTTCTGCTGCTCTTCTGCGAGACGATTGCGCCATAGCCGGAGTACCTCGTAGAGCTTGAGATCGTACGTAGCAGGCAGACCCTCTGATTTAACTTCTACCGGTTTCGGCTCGGCCACTTTTACCTCTACAGGCTTGCTCAACTGAACTCTGGCAATGCCATCCGCAATCTCGACGCTCCGCTCGTTGAGAGTTATAACTGGATACAGCCCCGGCTCTCTAGTCAAATAGCCCTGAGCGACCAGTTCGTTCACCCAGGCTTTCCACTGATCTGCGGAATATTGGCTGCCGATGCCGAAAACTGGCAGCTGATCATGCTTCTGGTCCAGCACTTTCTTGAGCTTTTTACCAGCGATGACCTGGCCGATATGGGTGGCGCCATATGGCCACTGAAGCTGGCGGATGCACTCGATAATAGTCTTAGAAGCCTCGGTTCCGTCGACAGTTGTTTCTATAAAATCGTCCAGTGTAGACATCACAAATGCCCCTGTCGCCTACGATCAGGCCTCATTCGAGATATCTTTTAAGCCCAACCTGTATAATATTATCGTTGTGGCTTGAGAGCGAAGGTCTGGTATGCTCGTGAGCTTTTCTTAGAAAACGAGTATTGGCTGGCGCCGTCCTTTGTTTGGATGTCTGGCGCCATGCCGTTGATCTTTTTTCACAAGGTTTGTTTTGGTGATAAACTGTTTTTAGTTGATCACTACAATCCTTTCTCTGGCTCAAGACAGGAAGCCCTTCTTTTGCAGCCAGTCGACCTGGGGCTGAGTATACCGCCAGATTACGTCGGCCTTGTCGTTCTGGAATTCCCAGGGTACGACGATGACTACGTCGCCTTCGCGGATCCATATCCTCTTCTTGATCTTGCCCGGTATCCGGCACATTCTGGTAACGCCGTCAGTGCAGTGGACGACGACCCTGTTAGCGCCCAGCATGTTGGTAACGGTGCCGAGGAGTTCGCCATCCCTCTTGTTAGGAGTGCGGACTCTGGTAAACTGCTCGCCTTCGCCAACTGTGGGCTCATTTCTGTTTGGCCTGTTCAGTTTATCACCACTTCTGTTTCGATTTAGATGCTTTAAAGCGATGCTAATATATGAATTTGTCTAATTATACCTTACATTCGGCTTCTGACGGCCTCGAGTATCTGGTTCATGTACTTCGCTGCCGCCTTCTTGAGGTCCATCGGGTGTACCTTCTTCTCCGCAAAGTCGTTGCGAAGTGCCTCATAGCTATCGAAGGTAATGTTGCCGCCGTGTTTCTCGGGCCGCTCGATCGTGATGCTGTCGTACTTCATGAATATGTGGTACCTGAAGAGGTCCAGCACCGGGTTGTTTTCGGTGACGCCGATGGGGCAGAACGCCTTCTCGATCTTCTTCGTCACGGACTCTGCCGGCTCGTCCACGCTGATGTTGTTACCCTTGCTCGACGACATCTTGGTGCCGTCCAGCCCGAGCAGGATCGGAGTGTGGAGGCAGATCGGGCTCTTGTACCCGAGCGACGGGAGGGATTCTCTGGCCAGCATGTGGATTTTGCGCTGGTCGATGCCGCCCATGGCCACGTCGACGTCGAGGTAGGCGATGTCCAGCGCCTGCATCAGCGGGTAGACCATCTGGGATACTCTCGGGTCTTCCGCGTCCCTGGATACTTCGTCCATGCTCCTGCGGGCCCTGTTGAGGGTAGTGTCGCAGGCCAGCCTCAGGACATCCGTCTCGTACTTCGGGGATAGCTGGTAGCTCGTGCCCAGCACGAACCTCGTCCTGTCCTCGCTAAGGCCCATGGCGATAAAGCAGCGCTTGTTGTACTCGGCGATCTTTGCGATCTCCTCCATCGTGCCCTTGCGGTTGAGATAGGCGTGAAGATCTGCCAGCAGGACGGTCACTTCGAACCCTGCGTTCTGGCAGTCGATAAGCTTGTTTACAGTAATCATGTGACCCAGGTGGATGTTGCCACTGGGCTCATAGCCGACGTAGACCTTCGGGTGCGGGTTGGCATCCATCAGGCTCTTCAGTTCGTCTATAGTCACCACTTCTTCTACGTTTCTGGTGACAAGTGCAAGCTTGTCCATTGATACACCACTGCGTATTTAGTATCTCACCGGCTATAAATCATTTTGGTCAAGGCTTTGCCGTGAGCAGGGCAGGATTACACCATTGCGGCTCGAAATCCGGCGCCGGTCCGGTAAACCTGTATCTCCTCAGTTACCGCAAAATTATATAGGAGTAAGTAGTAAGGCACATGGGGACGGAATATGGACGGTAAAAAGTATAAACCGTTAAGCGGAGGCCAGGGCGCCTTCAGCGGCTCGATCGAAGGCAAGATTGTGATTGTACTGGTACTGATCGTCATTGTACTGGGTGCCGTAACGTTTGCCCTGTTCTCGACGAACAAAGCGCAGGAGGCGGCGATACTGGAAAAACAGGCCGAATACGATGCGTTAAGCGTGAACTTCAGCCAGATCAGCGCCGACTATGCCACGCTGAACGCTAACTTCAACCGTCAGACTGACGATTATCTCTCTATCAAAGCAAATTATGACAACGTGTCCGAGCTGTACAACGCGTTGCTGAACAAGAGCAGCCTCGTGGACAACCGGCTGAACACCTTCCTGGAGGCCGATCCGGCAGTCTCGTACACCTATCGTGTCGAACCTAAGGTGCTGCCCGATGGCAGGACCGACAATCTCCTGACCATCGACGTCTACAACGTCGGCAAGACTGACGTTGCCATGGTCAACGTCCTCTGGACCCTTAACGAAAGTGGCAGCATCAACGCTTATAATAAGTCCTTATCGTTCCTGAGGACCCTCGATAAGCGCCAGGTAACATGGGAGTATGACAGTAACGCGACTCTCGTAAGCGTCTGGGCAGGGGTAGGCTAAGCCTGCCTGACGAAAATTTCTGGCCGGGTACCGGCGGGATTACCGCTTTTGCGGTTATCCCCGCTTCACTGTTTTGTTTTCGTCTCTCGCACGCCTAATTTCTTTAAGCGTGTATCTCCCATATTCTCGTATGTATGATTTCATGGTCATCGGTCACAGGGGCGCCGCGGGCTACGAGCCGGAGAACACGCTCCGCTCCTTTCAAAAAGCGATAGAGCTCGGGGTGGACTGGATCGAGCTTGACGTCCGGCGCACCGCCGACGGGCACATCGTTGTCATGCACGACGATACCGTGGAGAGGACGACGAACGGCCGGGGTAAAGTGAGCGAGATGAGCCTCGCCGACATCAGGAAGCTCGACGCCGGCAAGGGCGAGAAAGTGCCCACATTACAGGAAGCCATCGATCTGGTGAAGAGCGGCCAAAAAAAGCTGATCATCGAGCTGAAGCTCGAAGGCCTCGAAAACGACGTGATCGACATCGTGGAGAAAAATAACTTTTCAGAGGACTGTATCATCTCTTCCTTCTTCTACTACTCCATCCGGCGGGTCAAAGAACTCCGGCCAGGCATCATGACCGCCGCCATCGCTAGCAAGCTCCCCATCGAGTTCCACCGTTTACACAACGATTTCCTCGCCGACACGATCTTCCTGAGAAAGGACATCGTCTCCCGCGACATCGTCGACGAGGCACACAGAGACGGCTTTTTAGTGTGCGTATGGAACATCGACGACTCCCGCGACGTGGCCAGATACGCCGACATGGGCGTCGACTTCATCAGCAGCAACTATCCAGACCGGCTCAGACAAATAGAGCCGCATGCGGTAACGGCCTGAGCTGATAGTGGATGATAGCTATAACAAACGCCGGAAAACTGATCAAACGCCAGGACGCTATTCTCATCACTCTGGCCAGCGTATACTATTTAATGGTCGTGTGCATATCTAAGCCTTGATTTTACTCTCACAGGATGATTGATTTTCATGGCAATACACCCGATTGAGTTCAGGTACGGGACGCCGGAGATGAAGGCGGTCTGGACAGAGGAGGCCAAACTCCGAAAGCTGCTGCTGGTCGAGGCTGCGCTGGCCCGGGCGGAAGCTGAGGTCGGCATCGTGCCGAAAGAGTGCGCCAGGATCATCGGCGAAAACGTGGATAAGGTAAGCGTCGAGCGGGTCCGGGCGATCGAGGACGAGATCAGCCACGACATGATGGCCGTTGTATTAGGCTTCGCAGAGGTCTGCGGCGAGGAAGCGGGCAAGTGGATTCACTACGGGGCTACTTCTAACGACATCCTGGACACGGGCCTGGGGCTGCAGTTGAAAGACTCTCTCGATATCATCGAGGTCAAGCTCCAGAAGCTGAAGATGGCGCTGCTCGAAAAGGCGGATGCGACGAAGACGCTGGTCACCGCGGGCAGGACTCACGGCCAGCTTGCAGTCCCCACTACTTACGGGCTGCGTTTTGCGATCTGGGCGATGGAGGTTTCCCGGCACCAGGAGCGGCTCAGTCAAATGCGCTCCAGAGTGGCTGTCGGCCAGATGAGCGGTGCCGTAGGCACTCAGGCGGCTTTCGGCAAGGATGGAATCAGGATCAAGGAGCTCACGATGAGCTACCTCGGCATCCCCGCCGTCACAGTCTCGAGCCAGATCATCCAGCGCGACCGGCACGCAGAATACATGATGTTCCTCGCGGGCGTCGCGAGCACACTCGACAAGATCTGCCTCGAGATCAGGCTCATGCAGCGCAGCGAGATCGGCGAGCTTGCCGAGGGCTTCGGTAAGAAGCAGGTGGGCTCTTCCACGATGCCGCACAAGCGCAATCCCATTAATGCCGAGCAGGTCTGCGGTCTGGCCCGGGTTGTCCGGTCCTACGTGGAGCCGGCGCTGCAGAACAACGTGCTGTGGGATGAGAGGGACCTGACCAACTCGTCGTGCGAGCGGGTCATCATCCCCGAGGCCTCGATTCTCCTCGACCACATCCTGAACAAGGCCATCCGGGTCATCACCGGCCTGACCTTCTATCCTGAAAATATCAAGCGCAACCTCAACGTCCTCCGGGGCGTCCAGATGAGCGAAGCGGTCATGATCGCTTTAGCGAACAGGGGCTTCGGCAGGCAGAAGGCTCACGAGATCGTCAGGGAAGCCTCGATGAAGGCTTTCGAGCAGGGCCTGACACTAAAACAGGCGCTGCTGGAAAACCCCGAAATTTCCGCGAAGCTCACTCCTGCAGAAGTCGACATGATCACCGACCCTGAGGGGTATATCGGCACTGCGGTCGAGCAGGTTGAAGAAGTCCTGCGGAAAGAAGGCTACAAGACAAAGTAATTATATATAAAACGATATATTAAGATATGCATGACTAGTAATTGCTTGCTGCTCCTGCCCACGCTCAACGAGGAAGAGGCGTTGAAAGCGCTTGTGCCCGAAATCCCTTCCAGCTTCAGGGTACTGGTGGTCGACGGCGGCTCTACGGATAGAACGAGAGAGATCGCCGAGGGGGCAGGCTGTCTTTTTTTGCAGCAGCAGTTCGGCAAAGGCAAAGGCTGCGGGGTCAGGACGGCCATGCAGTACTTTTTGAAGGGCGATCACGAGTACCTGGCCATGATCGATGCGGACTACACCTGCGACCCCCGGGAGATCGACCGGCTGATCGAGCGGCTCGGGCAGGGCTACCATGTCGTCCTCGGCAGCCGGGATCCACAGAAGCAGGTCGAGCTGCTGGGCCGGTTCTCGCTGTTCATCAACCGGCTGACGTCAGGGCTGACTACGCTGGCCTACAGCCAGGATCTGCCTGACATCCAGAGTTGCTACTGGGTCTTTACCAGGAAGGCGGTGGAGACTATCTACCCGGGGCTGTCGGCCTGCGGTTTCGACATAGAGTACGACATCGTCTTCAACTCGTGGAAGGAGGGCCTGAAGATCGGGTATTGTCCTGTCACGATAAGGGCCAGGAAGGGGGAGTCGAAGTTCACGAAGTATCTGCGGCTGAAGCAGATCTGGTTCGGGCTGACCTACATCTACAGGAGTCTGGTCATTATGGCAAAAAGGGCTCTGCGGGGCGGCAGACATGAGGCTGAACATGCCAGTCCGAGGCCGGATAAATAAAGGGTTTCCTCTCGGGCGAGCCTGACGTATGTGATGTACTCAGTCAAGTGTAAAATCGGGATAATTTCTAAACAACATGGCTGATCGTTGTCTAATTTTTAACTGTCAGCGCCTCTTGTTCTCATATGGGCAATGTCCGACCACGATCACGTAAAAAGGCACGTAGTGTCCGGGGCTAAGTGCCGAAAACCTGCTTGCCGGGATGCTTCTGGTCGCCACGATGGTCTATCTAATCCTTGCGTTAACCATGCGCCGGGCGAACATAGGGGAACTCTGGGCGGCAATTCGATAGGATCGGTAAAGCCTATGCGAGAATTCTTCGCGATAAGAAAATTATATAGTCCAGCTGGTCAGTTTTAACCTTTTTCTGAAGATGACACCCGACAGCGGACATGCCGGAAGATCGAGACGATCAGCTATTGCACCTCTAATAAGACTGCCGTGCTGGATAGTGGTAAATTCTGCCCACGCCCATCTGAAGATCACGAGGGGCCATCCTCCGTCTGCCACGTCGCCGTATTAACCTTCATCTACAACTTCTGGAGAGAAGATGGGGCATGAGTCGACGAGGCTGAAATAATGACGTACTCCTTTTTTTGCCATTGGGTGTTTCCTCAACCAGTTCCATCTCAACGAACGATCTGCTATATATCGTTATCTCCACTGCCCTTGATGGCTCTCCGGGCAGTCGTCCTGTCCGCCAGTAATTTCTTAGCTATATATGTATGCTCGCGGGTTTCAGATGCCAGCGGTAAAGGCAAAAACCGACGCTGCACTGGGTTAATATCGGCCTATATATGTATAAAGTTGCCTGGAGGTTATCCGGCGAACTCATATCTATCAACCAATTGAAAAAATAACTATGTCGTATAAATAATTCATCTTATCATATGTGTATAATATCTATATTTCTACATAACTTACAGCACTACTAATTATTTTTATTATAGAAATATGTGTCTATTGGCCCCATAATTATATATGGTATTTAAGGTAAATGGTGATTAACCTGAAGTCGCATGGCTAGTAATTCCTTGACATGCGTTATTATGGCCCGGGCTTTAAGGGGGTAATTGTATGAGACAGAATCCGATCATAGAATTGGCACTTTCGGCAGTGGCGCTTGTTGTTGTCGATGGTAATATCGCATCGGTAGTAATGTTGGATAGGCCTAATGAGTCTTCGTATGGTGGTGATTGATTCATGAGGAAAGTCTTATCTTATGTAACGATCGCAATACTACTCAGTTGCATAGTATTAGGAAGCGTTGTCCAAGCTGAATCACATGCAGTTATGGACGATCAAAAGTTGTCCTCAATAAACAAGACGATTAGCATGGATTCGCCTAAGGTAGACAAGGATAAAATACTACTTCCGAAATTTACTAATAACGGTAAAATTTTGGTCGATAAGACCTATGAGGGGCGATATCCTGGTCTTGTCTTAATGAACACATCAAAGAAGGTACAAGAAGATAAATCTGGCTTTGATGTAATTGAAAACCCATCGAGTTTTATAGTTAGAATGAAAAAATCTGAAGCGAATCTCGAAAAACAGCTATCTGCTGATTCGTCTGATGTATCGGCATCCGCATTAGCTGCTTCCTCTACAGTCTATATTACTGGAGCCTATTATAACTGGTATTGGATTCAGGATGTGATTTTTGATAATCAGATTACCATATATAATGCGGGTCCAAACACTGCAAGCGGTCAAGTGATACTATGGTCTCTGGAAGATTCATACGGCTATGCCGCTCCGTTCAATAATTTAGCTCCATATACATCGACAACTGTAACAGTTCCATTTATGCCCTTGAGTGGTACATCCATCGGGTTTAAACCCATTGGTACAGAAGTCCGGGTCTCTCCGGGTGATACTACGACACACTTTGTCAATTTGACCGCATATAGTGGGACCTATGGTATAGAGGTATATGATAACGATGCAAACCATTTACCCGATCCAGATGGCGGTGAAAATATAGGAGTAAGTGATCTCTATAATCAATATAATTATGCAATATTACGTGAAGCAGCCACTGCAGCAGAGTGTGTTGAAGAAACTTATAATGCATTCGATACGTCAAACTCAATACGCTTCTACGTTTCTAGTAACATGAACTCAAATGATGGCTATCCTTACAGTCAATATACTGCATCCGATCAATATATAATAAGTCATGGGTATGAAGGTATGTGCGACGAATATGCAACATTAGCAGTATCGTTTGAAAGAGCTTTGCGCATCCCGGCTAAATATTATTCAATGGACTATCGCGATACAAGTGGAATTTTAAGAGGTCATGCATTTTTAGTAATATGGGATGGCAATAGATGGGTTCATTCCGACCCAGCATTCTGCAGTTCATTTGATGACCCGCAGATCTATAAGCGATTCGGATATACGCATATTCATCTAAAGAATATGCGCTATGCAGATGATAGTGTTGTTATGAGTGATCCGTATGGTGATCAATTATTACTTCAGTGGAATGATTTCCAGATCATTACCGATTTAGGAGAGCCATCAGAATACAACTAGTCATTCTTGAAACTAATAGTACGATCCGGCAGGTCTGGTAGACTGCCGGACCGTACTAAAAGTTTCACAACGGACTATAGTAGGTATACACTATGAAAAGGCATTCATTTTTTTTAATAATATTACTGATGTTAGCATTAATAATATTTACTGTGATCCTATCCTGTTCGTCATTTGCGCTTACTATGGTAAATAATACCTTGGTTGATGTTAACGCATCCTATCCTCCTATGGATGAACCATTTTTACCTTGGTCAAAGTTTCCCCCAAATAAAACGGAAAACTTGCAGGGTAGTTCTATAAATCCAGATATCGATCCTGTAACCTATTTCCAAATCGTGCATCAAGTGGCGGCAAAAAATACAACAATTATAAACTTTTTCACTCGATATGGTATTAGCAGTATCCAGATGGATAATGCATGTGATAATAGCTTAAGTGGATATTACTATGTATATCTACAACCAGAAAAAAATCACTCAAAAAAGCTTGTATTTCTTGAAAAGTGGGTGGGGGCAAATAATGAGCGTATATTTTGGATAAAACTTGTGGATAAAGACGTGGAATTTCCAAGATTGAGCGATAGCGAATGTATATCGCTTGAAATAATGCCAGATATTAATATAACGCAGAAGATACTTCCCACAGCTATGCCTTCGGCTATCTCGTTGCCCAACCATTCAGCAAACCCGTCTCCAGGCTTTAACTTCAATACACTGATATTAATTGGTTGCCTCCTCATCTCATCCTATTTGCTATCAGTAATACGAAAGAACGAAAAGTAATCTCCTTTATTGAAGCTTTTAAGGCATCTATAAAAAATGGACATAAGACATTGATAAAAAGTCGCCTGACACGTAATACCTTGACACGCATTAGCCTGCCAGGACTTTAAGGAGATGATATCCCGAAGGATATCATTATTTTATAATGGCTACCCGAGATATAATATTTCCGATAATTCCCTTCTCTCGCTATACTAATCTACAGCATCTCTTCTAGCTCTTTCTTCCGGATGTACAACAACACGTACCGCCCTTTATCGGTAATAGTAAAGCCGGGTTCCCTGAAGAGTCTTTTCCATTCTTTGACCAGGCCCATCCCTAAGAGCGACTCTTCATAGGTGTAGTGCTCGTTGTTGATCGCCTTGATGATCTGTCGCAACTCTTTTTCGTCGATGGCGACTGCAGCTATTATCTCCGCGTCGTCTTTCGGCCGGCTGGTACTGTCGAGTAACTCCAGCACCTTCCTTTTCGTCGTTTTCTTGCTCTCATCGATCATATCAATCGGCTCATTGTCGGTCTCATGTATAACTATCGCCTGTAAATAAAATGCATGGTATATATAAATCTTCTCGTTAATCCGTCGTACTGATACAAGTGTCTCGTAGATATCCCCGCGTCTCTTCCATAGGGCTATTCCTTTGTACAGTCTTACTGTCTTGATCATGGCCAGCCTGAGAAAGATATATAGTCCAGATGCCCTTTATTGCATTCTATGTGCGGCATAGCCGGCTTTGTCGGCGAAAAGGCAAGACAGCGAACCTGTCAGATGATCGAGGCCCTCAAGCATCGCGGCCCTGACGGGCTGGCGGTGCAGGAACTCGGAGACGCCTGCCTCGGCCACGCGCACCTGAAAGTCACAGGCGACTTTCCTCAGCCGGTCACTGCCGGTAACGTCACCTTCGTCTATAACGGCGAGATATACAACCACTCCGATTTTCTGCCCGGGAGCACGTCTGACACTGAAGTGCTGGCGTCGATACTAAAAGCTGGCATAGCGGGCTTCGAGAGCGCAGCCCCGAAGATCGACGGCGAGTACGCGTTCGCCGCCCGGGATGGTAGCCACATCACGCTCGTCAGAGATCCGCTGGGCATCAAGCCGCTCTACTATGGCTGCTCGGAAGCCGGCTTCGGCTTTGCCTCAGAGCGTAAGGCGCTCATGCGAGTCGGCATCCGGGACATCAGGTCGCTGTCGCCGGGTTGTATGCTGGCCGAAGGCCGAGAGCGCAGGTTCGCAGACCTTCCCCCGATGCAGCCGGCCATCGTGGACGAGCAGGAGGCCGTCCGGCTGCTGGATGAAGCGCTCAGCCGGGCCGTCTGGCTGCGGTTACACAAAGATGCTGCAGTCACGTTCTCCGGGGGCATCGACAGCGCGCTGATCGGCGCCATGGCACCTGATACTCCACTTTTGACCGTAGGCCTGCCCGGGTCGTTCGACGTCAAAGCAGCCATACACGCCGCCAGAGCCATAGGCGCAGAACACCGGCATACAGTCTACGAGGTCACAGAAAAAGACGTGGAAGAGGCGTTGCCAGGCGTTATCTACGCCATCGAGAGCGCCAGCCCGGTCTCAGTCTCTATCGCATTGCCACTCTATATATTATCTGCGCGGGCCCGGGCTGACGGGTATAAAGTACTCCTGTCCGGCCAGGGCTCCGACGAGCTGTTTGCCGGCTATGCCCGGTACGAAGCCGGATATGTAGAAAGTCGGCTCCAGGAGATGCTCGACCACGACCAGCGTCATCTCGCCGAAGTAAATCTCGAGCGGGACGACGCCGCAGCTATGGCCTCCGGCGTCGAACTCCGGGTCCCGTATCTCGACCTCGCAGTCGTAAGTCTTGCCCGGCAGCTCGACCCCTCTCTGAAGCTACGAGTTAATGGCAAGGATTATATACGGAAATATGTTCTAAGAAAAGTAGCGGAAAATTACTTCCCGCCAGATGTATCTGGTGCGCCCAAGAAGGCCATCCAGTATGGCACTGGCATCCAGAAGACGCTGGAACGGCTGGCCCGGAGCCACGGTTGTGATCTGGCCGGCTATTTACAGACACTCTACAAGGTTGTGCTTGTATGATCACCGAGAAAGACGTAGAACACATAGGCAGTCTTGCCTGCATTGACCTCTCGCCCGAGGAAACAGGGCTCTTCGCAAAGCAGTTCAACTCCATACTGGATTACTTCAGGGAGCTGGACGAGGTCAATACGGACGGCGTGGAGCCAACCCACCACGTCATCGGGCTGACCAACGTCTTCCGGGAGGACGTGGCCGGGGAATCGCTCACTCAGGAAGAGTGCATCGCCAACGCGGCCCGTAAAGAGAAAGGTTTCATCAAAGGGCCGAGGATAGTATGACCATGTCCGGCTATCTTGAATCAGCCCACAAGACGTTCGAGCGCATCGAGAAGAGCAAGCTCAACGCCTTCATCACTTTAAACAAGGCCCAGGCTCTCGAGACTGCTCAGGCTGTCGACGAGGGAAAAGTCACCGGCAGGCTGGCTGGCATCACTGTTGCCATAAAAGATTGTATCACGACAAAAGGCCTGCAGACCACCTGCGGCTCTAAGATATTGCAGGGCTACATCCCGCCCTTCGACGCAGAGGTCGTGGCCCGCCTCAGGAAAGAGGGAGCGGTCATCACCGGCAAGGCCAACATGGACGAGTTCGCCATGGGTACCTCCACCGAGAACAGCGCCTACGGCCCGACCCGAAACCCGTGGGACCTTACCCGTGTACCGGGCGGCTCCTCGGGAGGCAGTGCGGCAGCCGTTGCAGGTCTGGAAAGCAGGATGTCCCTGGGTACGGACACGGGCGGCTCGGTCCGCTGTCCTGCAGCCTTCTGCGGCGTAGTCGGCATCAAGCCCACGTACGGCCTGGTTTCCCGGTACGGCGTGGTCGCTTACGCAAACTCGCTGGAACAGGTAGGCCCCATCGCCCGCAACGTCGGCGACGCAGCGCTGCTGCTGGACGTGATCGCCGGCGGAGATCCGAAGGATTCGACCAGCGTGGCAGAGGCGGACAAAGTCTGCTACACTGACTACCTGAAAGAAGACGTTAAAGGTCTCACCATCGGCGTGCCTAAAGAGTACTTCTCCGAAGGCATGGACAAGAAGGTCGAGAGGGCCGTCTGGGATGGTATCCAGAAGCTGGCCGAGCTTGGCGCCGACTACAAGGAAATTTCCCTGCCCACCACTAAATACGCATTATCTGCTTACTACATCATCGCCATGTGCGAGGCATCCTCGAACCTCGCGAGGTTCGACGGCCTCCGGTACGGTCTCAGGACTGGCAAGGACGAGAACTGGCACACCACCTTCTCCAGGATACGGGCGGAAGGCTTCGGCCCCGAAGTCAAGCGCAGGATCATGCTCGGAACATATGCCTTATCTGAAGGGTACTACGGCAAATATTACCTGAAGGCGCTCCAGATCAGGACGCTTATCCGCAACGACTTCGCTAATGCCTTCAAGGACGTCGACGTCATCGCAGCCCCGACCATGCCCACCCCGGCCTTCAAGATCGGGGAAAAGGCAGACGACCCGTTATCCATGTATCTGGCTGACGTCAACACGCTGCCCGTCAACCTGGCCGGCGTGCCCTCGATCTCGATACCCTGCGGCTTCGCGGGGAAACTGCCCATCGGCATGCAGCTGATCGGCGACCTGTTCGCCGAGCCGCTGCTGATCCAGACGGCTTACACGTTCGAGGCGAATACGAATTTCCAGAAGCTCCCGGAGGGGTTCTAAATGCAGGGCGAATCTACCGGCAAAGAGGCCTACGTAATCGACGATAAGGCCGAGGTCATCATCGGCCTGGAGATCCACTGCCAGCTGAACAAGCTGAACAGCAAGCTGTTCTGCGGCTGCTCCACAAAGCACCATGAGGCAGAGCCGAACACGCACACCTGCCCGGTCTGCATGGGCCTGCCCGGAGCATTACCGGTCATCAACAAGAAAGCGGTAGAGTACACCATCATGGTAGGCCTGGCGCTCAACTGCCAGATCGCAGAGCACACCCAGTTCTACAGGAAGAACTACTACTACCCCGACCTGCCGAGAGGCTTCCAGATCACCCAGTACGACTACCCGATTGCCTTCAGCGGCGCGATCACAGTCGATACAGACGGTACCGAGCGGACCATCCGCATCCGCCGGGTTCACATGGAAGAAGACCCGGGCCGGCTCGTGCACCAGGGCTCGATCGAGACAAGCAAGTTCGTGCTGGTCGACTACAACCGGTCTGGCATGCCCCTTATCGAGGTCGTCACCGAGCCCGATCTGCGCTCGCCTAAAGAAGCGCGACGTTTTATCAACAAACTGCGCAATATTCTCGAATACCTCGACGTCTTCGACGGCTCGCTCCCCGGCTCGCTGAGGGTCGACGCCAACGTCTCACTGCGGGGCGGCGCCAGGGTCGAGATCAAGAACATCTCGTCCTACAAAGGCGTGGAGAGAGCACTGCTCTTCGAGATCTCCCGGCAGCAGCAGATGAGGCGCCGGGGCGTAAAAGTGGTACAGGAGACCCGGCACTACGACGACGAGCGCAACTGCACGATCACGCTGCGTTCCAAGGAGCAGGCGGAGGAGTACCGCTACTTCCCCGAGGCCGACCTGGTGCCGCTGTCCGTAAGCAGCTGGCAGGACAGGCTTAAGGAAGCCCTGCCGGAGCTGCCCGACGCCAAGCGGGAGCGGTTCAAGGCCCAGTACGGCATTTCGGACAACCACGCCAAAGTGCTGACGCAGGAGATCCGGGACGCCAACTACTACGAGTACGTGGCAAGCAAGATTGACCCAGTCATGGCGGCCACCTGGGTAGCAGACTACCTGAAGGGCGAGCTGAACTATCGTGACCGGGATATCCGGGATGCGTTCGAGCCTGAAAAGATGGTCTACATCCTGGAACAGCTGAAGAAAGACATCATCACTGACAAGGGTGCGGTCGAGATCATCAGGACACTGCTCGACGAAGGCGGAGAGCCTCAGGAGATCATCGCCCGGAAGAACCTGGCCAAGGTGAAATCTGACATCACCCGCACGGCAGTAGTCGAAGTGATCAAGGAGAACGGTCTGGCTATCAAGGACTACCGGTCTGGCAAGGCCCAGGCGTTCAACTACCTCGTGGGGATGGTCATGAAGAAGACCCGCGGCAGAGCCGACCCTGAGGAGATCAACACGCTGCTGAAGGAGCTACTTGAATGCACCTGATCATCACTGAGAAGAACATCACCGCGAAAAAGATCGCCCAGATACTGTTCGGTAAGGGTACGAAGGAGACCAAAGTCGAAGGAGTCTCCGTCTACTCTTCGGGCGACACCTCGATTGTGGGTCTGTCCGGCCACATCGTCAACATCGACTTTCCGGAACAGTACAATAACTGGTCTGTCACCGCCCCGAAAGACCTCATCCGGGCAGAGACGGAAATGAGGTACACTCACAAGAAAATCGCCACGGCGCTCAAGAAGCTCTCCAAAGATGCCACCAGCGTCACCATCGCCACTGACTATGACCGGGAAGGAGAGCTCATCGGTGTCGAGGCTTACCGCATCATCAGCGGCTTCAAGCCGGACATCAAGTTCGACCGGGCCAAGTTCAGCGCCATCACCAAGCCTGAGATTGACCGGGCTTTCTCTAACAGAGTGCCTCTTGACTTCAACCTTGCAGCAGCCGGCGAAGCCCGGCAGAAGATCGACCTCGTGTGGGGCGCGGCCCTCACCCGGTACATTTCGCTTACCTGCGGCCGTCTTGGTAAAAGTTTCCTGTCAGTGGGCAGAGTACAGACGCCGTTGCTGGCGCTCTTAGTAGACAGGGAGAAAGAAATCAAAGCCTTCGTGTCCACGCCCTACTGGGAGATCTACGCCACCCTGGGCAACGGCACCGACTTCACCGCGAAGCACGAGTGCAATCGGTTCGAGGATAAGAAGAAGGCAGATTCGGTCAGGGCAAAGCTGGGCAGCACCGGCACTGTCGTCGAATACAAGAAAGATGCCCGTTCCGACGCAGCTCCGATCCCGTTCTCGACCACCGAGTTCATCCGGGCGGCCTCCAGCATAGGCTTCAGCGCCGCCAACGCGATGCGGATCGCCGAAAACTTATATGTTAATGGGTGGATTTCCTACCCCCGTACCGATAATACTGTTTATCCTTCCAGCTTAAACCTGAGAGACGTACTGCAAAACTTCGCTGCCGGCGAGTTCGGGGAGTACGCCCGAAAGCTGCTGGCGATGAAGACACTCGTCCCCACCAGGGGCAAGAAGGAGACGACTGACCACCCGCCTATCTACCCTGTCTCCAGCGCCAAAAAGTCGGACATGGCAGATGACGAGTGGAGGGTCTACGAACTGGTCGTCCGCCGGTTCTTCGCCACGCTGGCGCCCGCCGCCACGTGGGAAACCCGGAACACCACAGTCGATATCTCCGGGGAGAAGTTCAAGGCCAGCGGCTCAAAGTTAACCGAGGCCGGGTGGAGGTACTACTACCCGTACGGCATGCCCAAAGAAGAGGTGCTGCCGGCCCTCGAAGTAGGGGAAACTCTGAAGGTCAAAAAGATCGAGATGCCGGAGAAGATGACACAGCCGCCCACCAGGTATGGCCAGGGCCGCCTGGTCAAGATGATGGAAGACCTCGGCCTGGGCACCAAATCGACGAGGCACGAGGCGATTCAGAAGCTGTACGCCCGTAACTACGTGCACGGCAACCCGCCTCAGCCGACCAACACAGCAATCGCCGTGGTCGATGCGCTCGAGCGGTACGCCGACCTCATCACCAAACCGGACATGACCAGCAAGCTGGAGCAGGACATGGACCTGATCGCCGACGGCAAGATCAAGGAAGATGCCGTGGTCGACGAGTCCCAGAACATGCTCGAGACTATCTTCGGCGTTTTAGACAAAAACCACGACGAGATCCGGGAAGTGTTGTTCGACGGGCTGCGGGAGGACAAGATCCTCGGCAAGTGCCAGACCTGCGGCTCCGATCTCATGGTAAGAAAGAGCAAGAAAGGCGGCCGGTTCATCGGATGTACTGGCTACCCGAACTGCACCTTCTCGCTGCCCCTGCCCCCGTCCGGGACGATCGTGGCGACCAACAAGGTCTGCGAGAGGCACGGCCTCAGCCACATCAAGATCACGACCGGGGGCAAGAAGCCCTGGGAACTGGGATGCCCCCAGTGCAACTTCGAGGAGTGGCAGAAGAAAAAGAAAGAGGCCGCTGCAGCGCCGGGCGAGGCTACCACCGGTACTGCGACCGCGCCCAAGAAGTCCGCGCCTAAGAAGGTGATGGCAAAGACGGGCGGATCGGATGAGAATACTGCAGAGCCTAAGAAGCCGGCGGCCAGGAAGGCTGCCCCTAAGAAAAAGGTGATCGAGAAGGCGCCTGAAGCCTGATCGATCTCTTTCTAACTTTTAAGCAATTATAGTATTAGCCGATCTCTTTTTTAACATCCATAAGTGTCTCTGGCGGACAGTCTACCATGCCCAGGGCGGCGACGGCGCCGATTAGCCCTTTCCGGCCGGTGATCTCGTAAGTCCTGACCTTAGACTTCTCGGCCGCTTCCAGCGCTTCTTCCACTGTCACAATCTGAGTGCGCGCTTTTCTGGTGAACCTCATCAGCTCCGGGCAATTGCGGAGCCCGACCTTGACTGCCATGCCTGTGTGTTCTGACCCGGTCTGGGATTTGACGTATTCGATCGCCGTCTGGATGATGGACTCTACCAGCTCTGCTTTCGCTCCCAGCTCGATGTAGCTGACCGAATTGCCCGCAGTCTTTCCCGGCGCATCCGGGTACAGGAAGCCTACGTTGTGGGAAATCCGGTGGACTCCCTCGATCGCCGAGAGCTGGTCGAGCAGGGACAGGGTCAGCGCAAATGTCGCTCCATGGGTGGCGCTGTCAGTATCGTCGACGGCGATCACGATGTGCTTCAGGGCTTCTGTAGCCACTACGCCCTCGGTATAGGCGCCTTTCTGGGAGTACCTGACGTCGAGGACGCCGTCTGCCTGCTCCATCATCTCAGTTAAAGAATACGCAGGCCCGCCGAACGTCCTTATGGTCTGGTAGACCAGGCCGTCTTTAACGCACACCTTCTTCAGGCAGAGCGACGCCGCATCGTCCATCCTGAGGTCGCCGGGCACCAGCTTCTGCCTCAGGATCAGGCCATTCTTTCTGACCCGGGGATTGCCCAGTGCATACATGTATTCGCAGAACGAGATACAGCCTTCGCTTCGGCACTCGTGGAAGATCTCCACGGCTCCTGCCGTTCCGGCAGTCTCGTCGGCAGTAGTAAAAATGCGCTTGCAGGCAGTCGTCGGCAGATTTCTCGTCCTTCTCCGGGCATACCGGGCCCTGCGCCGGCCGGCGCGCTCCTCCAGCACTTCCACACAGCCCTCGTCCACGAAACGGTTGATCCAGTCCTGCAAGGTGCTCCTGGGCAGGCCAGTGTCTTCAACCAGGTCCTGCACGTCAAAATAGCCTTTGTCGTGAGTGATCTTCTCTATGAGGCTGATCAACTCTCTGCGTTTCTCGATAAGTTTGAGCAATGGCCACCATCTCTTTTGTTTTTAGCTTTACGTCGCGTATTAGTTATTTTGCACGATCGTAAATATATCTGTTGAGGTGGTCCGCAAAATTTGCCCCGGAGGGGCAATCAGTTACCTTTCCTGAATATTTTTGCCCCGAAGGGGCACCAAAAGCCCCTTAAAGGATGATGCCGTCACGTATATATGCAATGGGCTAAACCATTGTTTTGAAAAGGGTATGTATCATGGGTCCGTCAGAGCCGCCTGAAGATAGTATAGTTGCCAAAGTCATGTTTTTCGGCGTGCTTGCCGTGCTGCTGATCATCCTCGGCGGCTGCGCCTACTTCCTTTACGGCTACCTCTTTCCGCCGTCGGATAGCCCGGACATTACCACTCCGGTGCCGTCACCTACCGTGGTCATCACGCCTACACCTGTGATTACTCCGACGCCGACGCCGTTACCATACGACTGGTTAACAGTCAGCCCAACTGCAGAACCTACTGAAGTCCCTCCCGTCGTCGACTACCAGTATGATACAAGGATCACCGACGAGGTGAAAATCGTCATGCCTCCCGGAATCTGGGGCCGCTACGTCGTCTATGACGAGAGAGTCAGTGAGAATAACTATAAGGTTCACCTCTACGACGTAAAGTCGCTGTCTGACACTGTCATCGCCAGCGGCAACGTTCGTTCGTACGGAGCCATAGGGCAGGGTAAGGTAGCCCTGCTGGACCTCGGCGACTCAAGCATCAAGCTCTACGATATAGACCGTAAGAGCTCTGAGACGATTACCCCCTCGAAACAGTTCCCCCGCGCGTTCCCGAGCATCTTCGACGATTACGTGATCTATACGGGTGATGAGGGCGGCACCAATGAGGTGCTGGGCCGGATCCACATCTTCAGCCTCTACGCTCACCGGATGTCAGACGGTATCGATAGTATGTGGGCGGTCGACATCGCAGAGCCTCATGAGCCGAGGGGAGAAGGCAATTACCTCGTCTGGTGGACCATAGACGGCACTAAGAAAGAAATCATCCTCCACGATATCAAAAGTGGGAAAAGCCAGACTATCAGCACGGATAACTGCGATCACCCCAGGATCTCCGACGGGGTAGTCGTGTACCATAATGGGGCGGACCATCACATCTACCTGTACGATATCGCTTCTGGCCAGACACGCAAGATAGTTGCTATCGGCCGGCAGTACAGCGCCGACATTTCCGGCAGCAGGATCGTTTACGACGATAACCGGGCCGGTAACTGGGACATCTACATGTTCGACCTGTCCACAGGCAAGGAAACGCAGATCACGAACGAGCCTCACGATCAGATGAGCCCCCAGATCTACGGCGATACTATCATATACATGGACAACCGGAACAGCCCTACGGGGAACTGGGATATCTACACCATAAAGGTTAGTTGAGGCTCTCGCATGCAGGCAGGCAGAAAGAAGCATGGTCTATCGATGATCGACATAGGTGCATGGCTCCGGGAATTCAGGTACCGGTTCCTGCTGTTCGTATCCTTGCCCGTGCTGCTGGGTGCTGCCATAGCCTACATGTACTATCCTGCCAGCTTCAGCCTCGGGTATTTTCTGCTCTCCATAATCGCCATGCTACTGCTCCACTCGGGCACCATCATAATCAACGACTACTTCGATTTCCGGAGTGGCACCGATATCCTGAACCAGGCGAGGGCTCCCTACAGCGGCGGCAGCGGACTGCTCCCGGAGAAAGCGCTAAAGCCCTGGCACGTGCTGATCGTGGGCACTGGCTGTTTTGCACTATGCATTATCATAGGGCTGCTCATCGTCCTTGCCAGAGGCCCTGCCATCCTCCTCATCGGCTTCGCCGGGGTGTGCCTGGGCGTGGCCTATACTGCTCCTCCGTTCAAGCTGTGCTACCGGGGGCTGGGCGAGATTGCCCGTCTGGCTGCAACGCCTCTGATAGTCCTGGGCGCCTTTTTCGTCCAGGTGCCCGTGACATCGATCCCGGAACTCATCAGCATCTACCCCGCGCTCGTAATTTGCGTTGTCGCATCACTGCCGGTAGCTTTTTTCAACATGGCTGCAATGTACATCTTCGAGTTCCCCGACTACGAAGCGGACCGCCAGGTCGGAAAAAAGAACCTCGTGGTGCGGCTGGGCACGAAGAATGCCTCCTACCTGTACCTCATCATGCAGGCGGCAGCCTACGGATCGCTCATCTTCGCCATGCTCGCCGGAATTATTCCATGGCTGGCAGCCATCATTCTGCTTCTGCTGCCTGCCTCCGCATACGCTGCCACCGGGCTCTTACGGTACAACGCCGAGGCTAAAAAGCTACTCCCTTACCTGCGGGCAACCAGTAACGTATATATTCTGGCCAGCATCATCCTGGTGCTCGCTTACATTATCCGCTTTTAATAAAGAAAAAAGCTATTATTTCCCTCGGGCGAGCACGTAATCGCTCAGCGCGAACAATAAGTCTCGGGAAGGCCCTGCCCTTACGGACTCTAGCTGGCGCCTGGCCTTGTCGATCTGCTCTCTGGCGAGCATTTCCGCCCTGGCTACGGATGGCTTTAGCACTTCCTGGAGGTCCTCTCTGCTCATCGCCAGCATTTTCTCCCGGGTCAGCCCTTCTTCGTGGGCCAGCAGCATAATCACCGTGGGCCTGTCCATCTTGAGGTCAATGAGAGTAGGTTTGCCCAGCGAGTCGTTGCTGGAGGTAACGTCGAGAATATCGTCCCTGATCTGGAATGCGATACCTATGCTGGTCCCATATTCTCTGAGCGATTTGACCTCTTTGCTAGTGCCGCCTCCGACAAGGGCGCCGATCTCTGCCGAGGCGCTGAACAGCGATGCTGTCTTGCGCTCTGCGATCTTATAGTAATCCTTAAGTGTGTAGTCCTTGCCTACAAGCTCGAGCGCTTCGCCCTCTGCAAGGCTCAACATGGAGTTTGCAGCGCACTCTATGATCGCGTTCGTCATATTCACGCTGCTTTTTGAAGCCTGCCTGATGGTGAGCGCTAACAGGGCATCGCAGGCGATGAGGGCCATGTTATTGCCCCAGCGGTGGTTGATCGTGGATCGGCCGCGCCGGGTCTCGGCGTTGTCGATCACGTCATCGAGCACCAGAGAGGTGTTATGGATCATCTCCACCACGGCTGCCGGGACCATCGCCTGAGCGATGTTTCCTCCTACTGCTTCGCAGGCTATAGTGAGGAGCGAGGCACGGATCTTCTTACCCTTCTGGCACAGGGCGTACCTGACGACCTCCGCGAGCTCGGGGGGCTCAATGACAAAGGACAGCAGCCCCATCTCTTTGTCAATCAACGTCGCTCTGCTCTCAAGCACCTTTTCTATGTCGACGGAAGATCCCCTCATATTACCTATCACTTAAGAACGCACACAAGATATAATAGTTTGCTTTAGATCGGCTTGCAGACGCCGAAAAATAATATATAACTCGGGCCAGGCTATTCCACCTGTTACCTATTTCATCTTAAGCAGGCGCATATGCTACGAAGATGACGTCGTAAGATTCCCGCATGCCATGGGGAGTGAGCCTGAAATCGCAGTATATGGCGAGGTCTGTAAACCCCGCTTCCTGTATCAGCCGCTCCATCTTTTTCACGGAGACCGGGTTATACTTCACTACGTCTGCGTGGAATTCTGCATTTCCTTCCCGCTCTATGATCGAGAGGATGTTAAATACCACCTGGTCCTGGAAGTAGTCGATGGCAAAAATGAAGGCCTCAGCGCCGTTCTGGTGTCTCCTGTAAGTGGACGGGATGAAGCGATCATGGTCTTTGTAGAGGGCATCATAGTCCTCCATGTGGATGATGCAGATGCCGCCGGGCACCAGCGCCTGCCTCATGCTGGCCAGGGCTTTCAGCAGGCAGTCGTCTGTAGGCTCGTGGGGAAGAGAGTTGCCCATGGAGAGCACGCAGTCGAACTTCCTGTCCAGCACAGATTGCATCTCTTTGACATCTGCCTTGTGAAGCCTGACAGAGAGGCCTCTGGCTTCCAGGTTCCTCACCGCAACTCTGAGCATATCCTCAGAACAGTCGACCCCTTCTGTATAATATCCCATTTCGCTGAGCATAGCGCAGTGAAAGCCAGTCCCGCAGTGGCAGTCTAGCACGGACTTAGCCTTTTCGGGAAGCACCCGCCTGAAAAATGTCTCTTCCCGCTTTCGCCTGCGATCCCAGTCTATCAGCAGATCGAAGCGCTCCGCGAAGCCTGTATAGGAGTCCATTATACCCTTTGAGGCTTTACGGGAATTAATAGCGTGGCGAAAAAAGTCACGGGCTGCCTGCTATATCTAATATGGCAACACGCCGCGCTTCTAAAACTACAGCTTAAGCGTCAGCTGGTTGATGATCACGCTCGCCACCAGGGCAATCGCAAAGCCGCCCACCATCGTGTCGGTTTCCACGGCGGCAGCACCGCTCTGCAGATAAAGGACTCCGGTGCACAGGGTCACGACAAAGATCGTAAAGCCCATGGCTATGGCTGCGCCTCCAATAATTGCAGTGGTCTGCCCGGCTCCGGTGCGCTGAAGAAGCACAGCGGCAGCGATAAAGGCAAGCGCGAAGGCCAGCAGCATGACGGCCGCAGAAATCGGGAGCGACGCCCCGGGGTTTAGCAGATACACGAAGCCAAAAGCCATCAGCATCATGACAAGAGCCATGAGCACTGCTATCAGAAAAGCTCTGGCCAGAGCGGTCCATGTGTCACGGGTCACGCGTGTTCGGGGCATAGATCATCACTGCCTGTAAGATCAGTGTATATGGGCGCAGTCCTTGATATAGCAGTTGCGGTGCCCATAAAGTTACCGCTAAAAATAAGATGCGGCTGACCGGCTTACGCCGTGGCTGTGGGGTCCACGGGGGTCTTGTGCCCGGTCAGCGCATCGACTGGTTTGCTGGCTGTGTAGCGTCTATGGAACGTAGATGCTACTACGAGGATAATCGTAAGGATTAGCACTCCTGAGAGGAGTAGCGTATTGAAGCCCATGGTGCTGAATAACGTGGCCATATCTGCTCCCGGGGAATAGTTGATCAGGCTCTCCACCGTTCTCAGGGACAGCACATACACAGCAATGTCCAGCCTGACCAGGTACGCCAGGATAATAGCTGCTGTAGTAAAGATCGCACCTCCAGCGAGAACCAGTTCGGCCTGGTACTGCTGCGGTAGCACTGTGTGTGTCGTGGCTCCAGCTATGCCCAGCGGGCTTACGGACACGTCGAAGACCTTTGCTCCGAACAGCGTAGCCAGTGTTGCGTGCCCCGCCTCATGAGTGGCTACGAATAGCACATTTAAGAGCCAGATCGCGACTATCAGCGCGGCTATTTTGATGAGGAAAGCGAACCCCTGGCTGTAGTGACTCGCGTTTCCGTTAACCCTGGGGTAATCCATGGTATCACCTGTGAAGTACCCCCACACGATCAAAGATTGGGTGCTGTCGAATTTATATGTTTTGTTACAAATTTCTAATTAAAAAATTATTTGGCCATACTTACAGAATATTTGGTAGATATGGGCAAATATGCTGGTTGCAGCACAGGTGAATTCAGGGAGATTTTACTGTAACTTTTGGATATTCGTCATTCAGATCCTCCCCGGCCTCCAGTTCCTCACTATCCTCCCCTCTGACCTCTTGACCTCTCTGACCTCACCCTGAGATCGTTCTCTCTGATCTCCGGCGCCTCCGAAACCTCCCTGTTGTCCGGCTTGCGCACACATATCCGGCAAATGGATGGTTGGGGAGTGCCCGGAGGTCCGGGAGACTTTTCAAGCTGGGAGGTCAGAGAGGTCTGGAGGTCTGAGAGGAGGACGGTGAGGGGCCGGAGGATTGGAGAGGGAAAATCGGCTGTCAGGAATCGCCTTGAGAACGCCTGCATTCGCAGGCGTTCAAAAGGCGAACATCCCGGCTCAGGAACTCTTCAAAAAGTTTTAGGAATTACTCGTTTATGAAAAGTGGGTTTTCAAGTAGGGGACATAAAAAATTGGACTGGCTCGGCCCCTGGAGGCCTCGGTTTTAATTCGCAATCAACACGGTTCGACCCTTCGGTCGCTTCGGCGCAGAGGCGCAAGGGCGCAAAGGTTTTCTGATCAGACTTTGCGCCCTTGCGCCCCTGCGCCTTTGCGAACTAAATACAAGGCGGCCCGGCGCCGACGATATCCACATATATCCGGGCAATGGAACTTTTATCTATCCTTCCGACTTCCGGCCATCTTCTGCTGCTCAGCCAGCGTATATAGCCGCGCAGCTATTGCCCCGATGGCTGTGCAGGTCTCGAAAGAAACGCCTTTGCCATCGGTAATGTCAAGATGATACGGGGCCATCTCAAAATACTCTTTAGGAAGCCCCTTGCGCCCCAGTCCGATCAGGATAAAGAGCGGCTTGTTTCTCGCCATCATGTCTGCGACTTCCCGGGAGGATACGGCTTTTTTCTTGTCCCCGTGGCTGGAGGTCACGACCAGGGAGCCGAACTGCGCAGGAAACCCCTTCTGAGGGATGTCCATCACGTAAAGCCGCTTTTCATCGTGGAGCTTCTGAAGATACGCCCCGGATTCGCCTATCGTTGTATTGTCCCTGACAAAATCGACCAGCTCCTGCTTCTCGAAATCGTAGGGAAAGCCCACCAGCGCCAGGTTAAAGCCGAAAGCGTAGGCGATTGGAGCGCCTCTGGCAATGCCCCTGTAATGCGCTTCCACGACCTTGTTCCGGTCGTAAGTATTGTAAAGCCCGAGCGTCAGCATGGTAAACAGGGGAAAATAAGGGCTGTGGCATGAAAAGCTTTTTGATATCGGAGCCTTAAGGCTTGCAGTCTTAACCTTTCTCCGGCCATCCGGGCCGGGACTGGGTGTCGCCTTCCAGGACTTTGATGATCTCCTCATCCTCTACGATGTCCGAGGGATTTTTACCCTCGTACCTGAAGAGTATGACTCCGGCTTCATTCAGCACAAAAACCGCCGGGCCGATGAGCTTGTCGTACTGGTTGTACAGGCCGTAGGCTTTGATGACCGTACAGTCGGGATCGCTTAAGATGTGGAACGGCAGCTTATGCGAGTCGTGTAAAGCCTTGTTAACGCTGATACTGCCATCGGATACTGCAAGGACATCTGCCCCGCGGAGCATGAAACGCTCGTAGTCGTCCTTCAGGTAGTCCAGCTGCTCTCCGGTATGGGCGTCGTCTACTCCTCTGACAAAGGCCAGGACCAGCTTTTTGCCCTTTCTGAAAACGTCCAGGGAAATTTCTCTGCCATTCTCGTCTTTTAGACTAAAACCCGGCGCTCTCGTATCCACCGCCGCATAAATCCGCTCGTACATGCCGATAGATCATGGCCTCGTGTGCAGAAAACTGTCACTTGTAAAAAACACGCCCGGGCTCTTGATGGCAGGCGGATTAAAAAATTAAAGGCGGCAACAGCCGCCTTATTTTAAGTCAGGGCCCGCGTCATGGTGTACTACATCATGCTGGGCGTCCGGCATTTTCTTTTTCAGGCTGGTGGCCGTGGTGGCCGTGTCTTCGAGGTCTTTCTTCAGCTGATCCTCGATGGTCGCCACTTCCGCTCTTAGCTCGTCCGGGTTGGGGATCTTGCCCAGCACGTCGTCAGGCTGGCCTACGAGGCTGTTGACGTCCGTCGGCTTGCCGAGCTCGCCCACGGTCTCCTCGGTGGCGCCCAGGTATTTTGCGGACTGCTCGATGACTTTGGAGATCTCGAACGGGAAGATGATCTTGGTCGCCTGCCCGTTGGACATCTTCGCCAGCGTGTCCAGTGAGAGCACGGTTATGGCCTTCTTGTCCAGCGGCGCAGAGCCGAGCGCCATCAGCCTCAGGGCCTGGGCCTGGCCCTGCATCTCGAGGATGCGGGATACCCTGGTACCCTCTGCTTCGAGGATCTTGGACTGCCTGGAGCCTTCTGCCCTTAGAATCATGGCCTGCTTCGCACCTTCGGCTTCCAGAATGGCCGAGCGCTTGTTACCGTCTGCCAGCAGGATGGCCGCACGCCTGCGCCTCTCTGCAGAGGTCTGCTCTTCCATGGCTGCCTTGACCGTGCCGATCGGATCTACTTCCCTGATCTCCACGGCCTCGATCTTTACACCCCATGGGTCGGTAGCCTTGTCCAGGATGTCTCTGAGCCGGCCGTTGATCCTGTCTCTGTTATACAGGACTTCGTCAAGCTCCATATCACCAATGACGCTCCTGAGCGTGGTCTGCGCCAGGGCGATCGTCGCCATGTGATAGCTGGTCACTTCAAAGTAAGCTTTCTCAGGGTTGATTACCTTGATGTAGATGATGGCGTCCACATTCGTGGGCGAGTTATCTTTGGTGATGACTTCCTGCTTCGGGATGTCCAGCACCTGCGTTCTCAAGTCCATCTTGATCACAGTGGTGATCAGAGGCACGACCCAGTTGAAACCCGGGTTAAGCCGGCCAATGTACTGGCCCAGCCTGATCTGTAAGCCCTGCTGATAGGGCTGGATGATCCTGATACCCGATATCAGGACGAACACGATAGCTGCGACGATGATCACGCCTATGCACAGCAATGATCCGCCGATTGAAGTTATTTCTTGCATTCTCCTCCCTCCGTAACGTCGGTTAGTCTACAGACGATGATATGTACGCCTTCGGCGCGAATGACTCTCACCCGCTGCCCGGCCTCGATCTTTTCGGCTGACGTGGCGCTCCAGATCTGCTCATCCACTTTCACTTTGCCGTCGATGCTTCCGGGAACTACATCCCTGATGACCTCGCCTGTTTTGCCGGCGAGCGAGTCTTCGCCGGTGACGATCGGCTTATGGCCCGGCGCCAGCCTCCTGTAGAAGAGGATGGTTGCTATGCTCACCACAATAGTCACTAAGGCAAAGATGATCAGGCCCCACGGGAACGTCAGCAGTCCGGGTGCCAGCACAACCAGCAGCCCCATCACTATCAAAATCGTGGCGGGCACCGCCACGAAAAAGCCGGGGGTCAGCGCCTCTACTACTAATAGTAGAGCACCTACGATTAGCATTAACCAGCCAAAAATGCTGTCCATATCGATCACTTTCTATTTATGTGGCCGTTCTTATTTATCGGTTGTGTAAGTAATCTATATAGTACGTGAGAACTCCTGACTACCAGCCGGCTACCCGTTCCCGAACAGGCTGTCGAGGAACGAGACGCGGGCGGTACACCTTTCTTTGTAGCTGCACTTATGGCACCACCTGCCCCTGCGGGCGTCAGGCATCGCCGTCCTGCTTTCCTCAATGCGTCGCCTGACCGACAGCGCTTCTCGCCTGTCCCCCGGGCGAATTTCAGCTTCTCTGATACACCAGCCGCCCATGTACTCGACAAACCCTGAGTCTGCTTCACAGCCGAACCGGTCTGAGACGAGCATTGAATACGCTGCCAGCCTGATCCGGTCCGACCCGTAGATGCCGTTTTCCGGGGGCTGTGAAGCTGATATGACCACCGGCCGCAAACGGCCGTCTATTGCCACTATCCTGTCTACAGCGCCCGATAGCCGGAGCTTATCTGAGCGATGGCTCAGCCTGACCGCTTCGGATTTCAGCAGCATGGATAGCTTTTCTCTGCCCAGCCGGGCAGACTCTGCTTGCAGCCCTGCCAGGATGCGATCTATATTGACCGGACTCCTCTTCCGGATCTTTTCGCCGGCCAGCCCATATACAATGGCAAGATCCTCACAGGCCCTTTCGTATATCTGTTCCAGGGCTTTTTGAGGCTCTGCCGATGAGTATGCCGAATGCAGCGATATTGAAATTTCTCTGAGCAAGTCGCTCCTGACTGTCTCTGCCGTAAACCCTTCCACAGGCTCTTTATTCCTGAAGTATGCCAGGCGTGGGCATATTAGATAAGAAGAGATGTCAGAGACACGTATATACTTACTTTCACTATATTGCACATAATTAGCTTATGGCTTCGAAAATAAAAAATTATCGGGACTGCTCCAGCAGTGTGAGCGATTTGATCCACTCTCCCTTCGGCTCTCTCGAAGTCCCTATGACGAGCACTTTACCTGTGGCGGACTCTTCCAGCCTGCCTCTGGCCTCTAAGACTTCGCCTTTCCTGACCTGCCCTGCATAGGTGTGTGTGTAAGAGAGCACCATTGATATCTCGGGGTGGTCTACTTTGTAGATGGCGGGGCTATCGTATGCGAACTCGTCATCCGTCACAGTTGCCGTAATAGTCCTCATGCCCAGGTCTTTGCCGACCGGCAGTGCCGGACCTATCTGATCGTAGTCCCTGACGTACAGCAGATCCGTAAGCGCGCCGTCTAGCAGGCACCGGTTTCCTTTTCTCCGCTCGTGCAGGTAGAACTCTTCAAAGGTCAGCTCAGGCTTGCGCTTGGCGTAGATCTTCTTCCATCCCGCCTCGTCGATACCTTCGATGCGGCCTTCGGCGATGGCTTTCTGCAGCTCATCCCTCGCCTTGTACCAGCTGTTACCGTAAACAATAAAGTCTACATCAGAGGTTTCCGCCCCGAGGCCGACCAGCTTTGACCCGGTAATGCCCATATCGCAGAACTCCACTGCGGAAAGGGCCTCGACCATCTTCTTCACCCTCGAATCGGTGGCAACTATGCTCAGCAGGCCTTCGTGAGGCTGATATAGCTTGTAGACGTGCTCGTACGGCACCACCATGACGCCTTTGATCCACTCCGGCTTTTCTTTCCGGATGAACTCGTAGGCTTCGTCGAAGCCCATTTTCTTGTAGCGAACGCCGTTCCGCTCCCTCTCGCCGTCCGGGCGTCCCGGAAGATACCGGAGCAGGCAGTGAACGCCATCTTCGTTATGGTAGTCGACAACTGAAAATATCCAGCCTTCCTTAGTCTCGATGAAATCTCTTAACCTTGGCCTCATCTCTTCACCATCTGATGTTCAAGTAATGATCTTACAGCCGTCCCGGGTGACGATCAGCGTATGTTCAGCCTGCGCCACCGGCTCGCCGTCCTTCTCGATCAGCAGGGGGTACTCTCTTACTGCTGCCGACCTGATCAGCCCCTGCAGTGCACCTGTTTCTGCTCCCAGCCATCGAGATGTAAACGGAAAGCCCCCATAGTCCCGGTTGAGACGGCGCAGCAACTCTTTCTCTTCGGCTCCCGTTGCGTAAAAGGCGTCCCGGCGGATTGCCTGGAAGATGTTGCCTCCCGGGTTCCTCGAAATCTCCCCGCTGCCCGGAGTCAGGAACGGCTCGATCGCCAGGATGTCGCCTTCTCTGATCTTTCGGGCGGAGCCGTCGTCGTAGTTCGGAATGGTCAGGCCTCCGTGCAGGCAGTTTCGGCTCATGTTATGGCCGTACAGGTCCCTCAGTACTCTGAGCCCGCGGGAGGAGGCGACTGCATTAATCGCCCTGCCGATTTCTGAAGTGGTCACGCCAGGGCGCACTATTTCGATCGCCGCGGACAGCGCCGAATTTGTGGAGTCGATCAGATCTCTATGCGCGGACGTCCCCACTTCTGCGGTAAAGGCGGAATCCGCAATATACCCATCCACGATTGCGCCCAGATCTATCTTCACGACATCACCGTTCTCCAGTGTTCTGGAACACCCGGGGGAAGGCGTGTAGTGGGAGGCGATGGCGTTAACTGAAATGTTGCAAGGGAACGCGGGCCTTCCGCCCATCCTGACAGTCTCCTCTTCCACGAAGGTGGCGAGGTCGATCAGCCTGGCGCCCGCCCTGATTTTTGCAGTCGCACTGCATTTGAGCGATCTGACGATCTCGCCCGCCTTCAGGCAGGCCTTAAGCTCGTCCGCCGCCATCCCTGCTATCATTTTAGCACTCCTATCCGGTCTTTCGCATGTATTCTTCGACTTCGTCGTACATGGCGCCTTTTCTCAGAACCTTATACTCCCGGAGGTCCACTATCGTTGAAGAGCCTGCATACTTCGCTCTTCCCCCTTCCAGCAGGTAGTCCACTTCGACCGTGACCTCGTCGGCGGTGACCGGGTCCGGCTCTCCGTGCAGGTTGGCGCTGGTAGAGACAATAGGCCCGGTCCTCCTAATCAAGTCCAGGGCAACCGGGTGGTCAGGGAACCTGATGCCGACGTAATCCGACCCCGCAGTCAGAGAATCCGGCAGTACCGGCTTTTTTCTCAGGATCACGGTCACAGGCCCTGGCAGGAACTTTTCGATAAAGTCAGGGTGCACGATTTCCGCTACTTCCTGCAACATTTCTATGCTGGAGACCGCGATTGAGAGCGGCATGGACTCGGGGCGCCGTTTGACTTTGAATACTCGTGATATCGCCTTCACGTCCGTAGCCAGCGCACCAATACCGTAGACTGTCTCGGTAGGGTACGCGATGACGCCACCCTTCAGGATGATGTCCGCTGCAAGGCCTATGTCGGTCCCTCTACGCATAAGATTACATGGGAAGCGAGCGCTATATAGGTTTTCCAGTTTACGCCCGGCTGTCGAGAGCATAGTATCAAAATGATTGCTTTGCAATAGATACGTTTATTATACTTTATAACAATACATCTGGTATCTTTAAGCAAGGGGTAAAAATGGAGTCTTTTGCAGTAATAAGGGCCGATGACCAGACCAAGCTGAATACTGCAATCTCAGATCTGCAGAGGCATGGCGGACTGACTTTTGCGATAGCGCCGAAAGAGCTGAAACCTGCATCAGCAGACAAGATCCTGGTAAACGTCATGAAAGTGCCGCTGAAAAAGTCATGCAGGGCAGCCGCCCTCGTGTCTCTCAACGACGACCCCGGGGTCGCGATCGACGTGCTGGGCCGGATACACCCTCCCGCTCACGTAATCATCGTCAGTTCCCGCCACGACGTCTACAGCAAGATCACAGATTGCATTACCAGGCTTCCTGATCTTAAGGACTATGTGGCGCCCGTGATTCAGAAAAAGGTACAATAGATCGGCGGAAAACGGTTTTCTCGTTTTTTATCAGGTGTAGGGTAGGCTATACCCATTGCCCATAATTTAGGCAATGAGCACAATTCTTTAAAGGAATCAGTGTACGGGGTAACTTTTGTGAAAGGTTCCCCGACACTCATCTAAAACTAAGCAAACATAACACCGCTTTCCTGTGCCATGCTCCGGTTTCGCTCGCCCATGACTTTGGCAACTGCCGCGTTGAAGTCTGAGGAGTCCACTACGTCGCGGTTGTTGCGGATGGCGAACATGCCGGCCTCCATGACGATGGCGGAGAGATCGGCGCCGCTGGACTCGTCCGTGATGAGGGCGATCTTCCTGAGGTCCACGTCGTCCGCGAGGTTCATCTTGCGGGCGTGGATCTTGAGGATCTGCTCCCTGGCCTCAGCGGTGGGCATGGGTACTTTGATCATGCGGTCGAACCGGCCCGGCCTCAACAGTGCCGGGTCCAGGATGTCCGGCCTGTTGGTGGCCGCCAGGATACGGACATTACCTCTCGGGTCGAAGCCGTCCATCTCAGCGAGCAGCTGGACGAGCGTGCGCTGGACTTCCCGGTCGCCAGAGGTGATGCTGTCGAGCCTCTTGGCGCCGATGGAATCGATCTCGTCGATGAAGATGATGGATGGCGATTTCTCCTTCGCCAGCTCGAAGAGCTCCCTGACCATTCTCGCTCCTTCGCCGATGTACTTCTGCACTAGCTCAGAGCCGATGATCCTGATGAACGTAGCCTTAGTCCGGTTTGCTACGGCTTTGGCAAGCAAAGTCTTGCCGGTTCCTGGAGGCCCGTAGAGCAGTACGCCCTTGGGCGGCTCGATACCGACCTTCTGGAAGAGCTCGGGCTTGAGGAGCGGCAGCTCGACCGTCTCCTTCAGCTCGTTGATCTGGGCTTCCAGGCCTCCGATGCTCTGGTAGTCTATTTCGGGAGAGTCGACTACCTCCATGCCCAGTACGGAGGGGTCCTTAACCGTGGGCAGCACCTCGATCACGGCGAGGGACTGCTGGTTCAGGGCGACTTTGGCGCCCGGGTAGACCTCTTTAGAGTTGATGAACTGGGAAGAGTTAACCACGAATTTTGGCCCGGTCGAGGATTTGATGATCATTTTACCGTTGGCCATGACATCCAGTATGGTACCGACGATGAGCGGAGGAGTCTTGAGCCTGTCCAGCTCCGACGTGAGCTTCCGGATCTCGCGCTCGTACTGTACCTTCTTGTTCTCGACCGACTTCTTTTCCAGCTCGATCTTCCTGTATTCCTCCTTTAAGCGGACATTTCGTTCTTCCAGCTGCTTCACCCTGTCAAGCAGGTACTTAGAAAAGTCGCTCAGAGGCACTTCTCCAGTAAAGTCGAGGCCAGATCCTTCCGCCATAAGTATCGTTTGCAAAGTTGATTTTCTTGGTATATATGCTTAACTTACGGACTTATCGGAAAGATTTATTGATGAAAACATGTCAGTATTATCCAGATACGTATGCAATGTGAAATATGTGGGGCCGAAATTCGCGGCAGATCCTACCGTATCATCGTGGATCGGGCGGAGCTTGATGCTTGTGAAAAATGTAAGGGCCTGGGTAAGGAAGTTTCCCGGCCTGGCGGCGCTTCCGGTGCCCGCCCCGGTGCCCCTGGCGCTTATGGCACTCAGCCGGCCACCCGGAGAACTCGCAGCGACCTCTTTGACAAGATCAAGGATGAGCTGGTCGAAGATTACGCGGGCAAAATTAAGAGTGCCCGTGAAGCACGCCACATGACCGACGAGGAACTGGCGGCGAAGACCGGCACGAAGGTCAACATCATCCGCAAGGTTGAACGCGGTGAGCTTGCACCGGAAGACGCTCTCGTGAAGAAGCTGGAGCGCGAGCTCGACATCAAGCTGACGGAAGGCGTGGCCGAAGCCGAAAAAGGCCAGCGCAAGGGCGAGAGCAGGGTCATGACCCTGGGCGATCTGATCAAGGTGAAAAAAGATAAGAGGTGAGCGTTCGCGCTTGCCTTTCTTTTATACTCATTTTAAACGTAACCTTATCCAAACATTGTAAAAGATCAGCGACTCTGTAATATGAACGCTGCGCTGTGCGTTCTCTTATTGCTTGGGTATGTGAGACTGCAAGACGAACGCTGCGCTGTGCCAATCCTCACAGATTCCACGGATTGAAACAGATGCTACAGATTACGACCGATTGTACCGATAACCAAAAAATATTCTGATCGAATACTTCTACGATTGCTCACTGTAATCTAATAGTATTAGCGTATTCCTTCTGTGCTATCGAGTATTACTCTGTGGATTCAGAAGGGGAATCTGTGGAATCAATCGTAATCTGTGGCATCTGTGTGGATTAGCACAGCGCAGCGTTCGTGTACGTTCACCAACACAGAGACAACTGTTTACGAGTATCCCTGTAATGGTGGCCAGCACGACCCAGCGTTCGATTTAGTTCTTCTTCCCATTTTCGCCGCTCAGCAGCTGCTTTCTGGTATACCAGATCCGCTGGAAAGCCGTCACATGGCTTAATACGCCGATGATCAGCAAAGCCCAGCCAAGAATGGTGAACTGTATCCCGTATGCCCCGACTTCCGTGGGATAGACGAGCTGCAGGCAGGTTGCCACGATGATGAGGATCATCCTGTCCGCCCTTCCCATGATGCCGCCGTAGACTCTGCCGACGCCGACGGCCTGGGCCTGGGTGCCGAGGTAGCTGGCGAGCAGTACGCCGACGATGACCATGGCGCCGAGGTCGGATCGCAGGTAGCCGCCCAGGAAGATGCCGCAGATCATGAAGACGTCGGCATACCGGTCAATCACGTGGTCCAGGAAGTCGCCGTACTTCGAAGCGGTGCCGTTCTTCCGGGCTATCGCGCCGTCCAGGCCGTCGAAAAAGCCGTTGAGCAGCACCAGCAGCAACGCGGCTGCAAGTATCGCCGGGTTCCCGGCGGAAAAGTAATATGCGATGCCGGCCAGGGCTGCGAAAGCCAGCGAGGCTATGGATACGGTGTTAGCCGAGATGTGCAGCCCGTCGAACAGGTTGACGAACGGCTCAGTCACCACCACGAATTTCGAGCGTAAAGAGTCCAGCGTCATAAGAAATATGCCTCGCTAAAGTCGACGGAGCCCGGCTTATAATTGTCGGTGCCGGAGATGATTTCCCTGACACAGCCGGCCACCATTGTCGGCGTTTTATCAGTCGTGTCTATCTCATAAACGTTATCGCTCATCTCCAGCGCCTCGACCAGAATCACGTCCAGCGCCTCGGCCTCCAGGTTTTCCTCGATCTTCTCAGCGCTCCAGCCTCTGGCTTCCAGCCGCTTCCGCAGCACCACAGGGGAGGCTCTCAGGACTACGATCCTGTCGACCGGCAGCAGGTGGGCGACGTGGCCTTCCAGGATGCAATCCCCCGGCAACTGCTCTACGTAGCGGCTCAGCCCGTCGAGGTCTGCGATGGCAGAGTTGCGTTCCTCATCTACACCCTGGTTATAGGTGTCCTTGATGATCGCGTTGACGTCTACAACGGTAAAGCCGGCATCTACCAGCCTGGCCACGGTCGACTTGCCAGTCCCGGGAGTGCCGGTCAGCGCTATCTTCATCTGCTCCCCTTGATCTCCGCCAGCACCTCGACCAGCCTGACGTTCTGCTCTCTGGTGCCTACCGTGATGCGCACGTACCGGTCGCCCATCTCCCGGAAGGAGGCACAGTCCCGGAGGATTACGCCTCTCTTCATCGCTTCGGTCACCACGTGCTTCGAGGTCAGGGGGGCTGTGTCAATCAGCACGAAGTTGGCCTCCGACGGGTATACCTTGAACGGCACATTTTCCATAAGGAACTGCCGTTCAGCCTTTACCGTCTCGACTGTTCTGTTGTAGTGTTCCTCGTCCTTCAGGGCGGCGAGCGCTGCTGCAATGGCAATCCTGCTAAGGGCGAAGGGAGTGGCGACTTTCATGTACTCTCTGAAAATCCAGTCAGGCATGAACCCGTAGCCGATCCTCATCCCGGCCAGGCCCCACGCCTTCGACATGGTCCTGCCTATGACGATGTTATCGCACTCCTTCATGAGTTCCAGCGCCGTCTTTCCGCCGGAGAAGTCGATGTACGCCTCGTCCACGAACACGATGCCGTCGACGGCGTTTGCCACCGACCTGATCTCGGCCAGCGAGGTCAGGTTGCCTGTCGGGTTGTTCGGCGAGGTGATGAATATAAACTTAGTCCTGTCGGTGACCTGCTTCAGCACAGCGTCCACGTCCAGGCTGAAGTCGGCACGCCGGGCGCAGTACTTGGGTGTGGCGCCGCAAAACCTGGTGACATTTTCATAGTACGAGAACGCGGGCAACGGTATGACCACTTCGTCCCCTGTCTCCAGGAACGCTCTCAGGAGCGTTTCTATCACGGCATCCATGCCGTTGCCGCAGACGATATTGCGGACAGGCACTCCGTGTCTCATAGCCAGCGCTTCCCGGAGCTCGATAGCATCGACGCTCGGGTAGACGTGGGCGTCGCAGGCCGCCTTCCGGATCGCCTCTATGGCCAGAGGGCTGGCTCCGAGGCAGCTCTCGTTGGACGCGAGCTTGATGATGCTCTTCTCGTCAATGCCGTACGAAGCGGCGACTTCCTCTACGTTCTTACCCGCAACGTACTCCTTTATTTCCTGGACTGACTGCCTGGCCCTGATCACTTGATCACCGCGAATAGACGAAAAGACGTCATGGTTTATAGCATTTGCGTGTTTTGGAAGATTGCATGGCCAGCAGGCACCTTAAACGCCTGTCCTTCAAGAGCCGAAGGCTCTATATATTAATGCAACTCATATTAATTTTAGACTTACAATAGCCGGAGAACTTACCATGCCCGAGGACAACGTCATCTTCGTCGGCAACAAGCCAGTCATGAACTACGTGCTCGCCGCAGTCACTCAGTTTAACGAGGGAGCGAAAGAAGTCACCATCAAGGCCAGGGGCAGGGCGATTTCCCGGGCGGTCGATACGGCGGAGGTTGTCCGCCACCGGTTTCTGACCGATGTGGAGATCGACCGGATCCAGATCAGCACCGAAGAGCTCGCCAGCGAGAAAGGGGAGAAAATCAACGTCTCTTCTATTGAGATCTTCCTGAAGCGTCCCCGGGCCGCAACTGATTAACGCTCAGCTACAGGGCTTTCCTGATCTTCTTGAGTAGCGCCTCTTTGCCAGGGAAGCCTGAACGCTCGATTACTCTTAATATTTCGTCCATGGCCATTGGCTCGTTGCCTATGCCCTCCAGAAAGGCTTTTTCCTCGTACGTCAGGCGGACGCCTTTGTCTACCCAGAAGGCAGCGCTACGGTATACCTCCGGGCTGTATGCCACTTTCAGGGACGGCTTAACTGTAACCCTGAGGAAGTGCCTGTTCTTGAACTGGATCACGATAAGTGTGTAGGCACCGCTCTTCCTGAAGATCTCTTCACCCTGCACCCACTGCCCGCCCGCCGCATCATATGCTCGGGCCGACCGGACCAGGCCCCTGTTTTTCTTGTAGTAGGCGACAAACTCATCCATCGTCATCGCCACGTCGCTGGCAGACATCGATATCAGAAACAACGGCGGCGCACAAATATTTATTGTTTTAGAAGAGAGCCCGGGAAAAGCAGGATAACCCCCAATTTATAGGGTGAGCGGGTTGGTAGGGGATGGATTGGATTGTGCAGTTATAAAAACGGCAAATCACCCGCTCAAATGCTTATTATGTAATCTGGTATAATAAATACTTTGCTGGTTAACTACGAAATTTTTAATACCTGAGTGGAAAAAGTGGGATTTCTCGTCAAAAAATGTATTTTATAGCGAACAGTAAATATAACATCGCTTCCCGATCTCGTCATGCTGCCTGACAGTGGCCGGATATAACCGCCCATAATTGCCAGACGACGGCAAACAAGTTATATATAGGTTTGGGGGCAACGGAGGTATCATGCAAGAGCTCGTGCCTTACGTATCTGCCGCTACTGCCTGCGTTGCAATGCTATACTTTTTGCTGGAGTTCCAGTTTACCGGCGCGAGAGATTACCTGGCTGCCCGGCTGCGGTCGCTTGTGAGAAAATAGCCATCGGCAATTTCCACGGCCTGTCACTCAAAGGCCGCCGTAACAGGTGATAATTCCGTTATTCCTTCTCTTCCGGCTCTTCCTCAGCCTTACCGGAGAAGAACAGCCTGGCCAGGAGCCAGAGGCAGAAAACTGTTACCACAGCTCCGAATATGCCCCATGTCTCGAGCTGTATGATGCCGAACAGGTTTAGCACCAGCACGATAACCATGATGAACATCAATATTAGAATAGTCACACTCCATATACTGAGCTTCCACTTCATACGGAGTCTTAACTGATTTTATGATATTAAGCATGACGCTGGCATATGGGGGCTGACACAACGTATTTATCATACTCATACAATATTTAAGCAGATAATCAGTCCCGGACTTATTGAGGTGGAAGCCAATGCGTAACTGTTACAATCATCCTGGCATGGGCGCGATCGCAACTTGCGAAGCCTGCGGCAGAGGTATCTGCGCCTTATGCGCAACTAATCTCGAAGGACATGTCTATTGCAGGGATTGCGCTGAAGAAGAGCGTAAGAACCTGCAGGCACAGTCAATCTCTGATCATACAGAGCAGGCAGCCCCCGCTGCGGCAGAGCCTGCGCCTGCACCGGCTCCCACGCCCAAACCGGCTCCGGCACCTGTCGCCCCTCCGGCACGCCCAGCCTCCGAGCCACCCCGGGAAAAGCCCGCTCCCGCTCCGGCAGCGCCGGCAGCGCCGCCCGTCCCGCCTGCAGAACCGGCACCTCCCGCAGCCATAGTTCCCGCTAAACCCACACAAATAGCCCCCAGAGAGCCGGCAACGACTCCTGCTCCCGCCTCCCCGCCAGCTACCGGCACGGCAGGAAAGCCCGCTGAAAAGGAGTCCCTGATCTCGGCATTGCTCTCTTTCGTAGTGCCCGGACTCGGCCAGGTATATAACGGCCACATCAAAAAGGGTATCGTGCTCGCAGTGCTCTTCTACGGCCTGCTGGTGGTCATTCTGGCCTGCATCGTCCTCTTCAGTCTGATGAGTGGCATCGGCTCTATCTGCTGTGCCCCTGCACTACTCTTCCCCGCCCTTGTACTGCTCTACTCAATCTACGACGCCTACCAGAGTGCCGAGAAGATCAACCGCGGCGAAGAGACCCGGGACTGGCTGTAACACTCCTTTTTCTTTTTCGCTTGCCCAATCTATTAGACGCTGTGGTTGTTACCGTATGAGCTTGTGGTATAGCTCTGACTCATGGAACTGCCTGAGCTGGTAAACCCGGTTTTTTATCGGCGGGTGGGTGGCGATGAACTCCGAAATCTTCGACATCCGGTCTCTTTCGACCTCATCCTTGTCCTTATACATGCTTTCGATGTCGACTTTATCGGCGAGGCGCTTTCCCAGTGCCAGCCTGGCGAGGACAAGGATGGCGGCGTTCAGGTTGCGGCAGGCGATGAGGCCGCCTCTGTCACAGGTGTACTCCCTGTGCTGAGAGCTGAGCAGCAGTGGCAGCTTTATCGTGAGCCCGAAGATCTTTACGGGCACTGACCAGCCATATTTCACGTGGGCGAGCTCGTGGCCGATGATGAACTTCAGCTCGTCATCACTGGTCACGTCGATAAGCCCGGTGTTCAGGACTATCACCTTGCGGCGGAACCCCAGCGCATAAGCGTTGATTTGCGGATCCTGCACCACGTAGACGCCCGGGGGGCGCATGGCGAGCCTGTCTGCAGCTTCTCTGGCTATCCGGTCGATTTCCTGCAGGGTTTTCTCGTTTGCCCTGATGCTGCGGGAAAGTACGTGATTGTAGAACCGCCACCGGGTAAAGATGATCAGCAGGATCAGCTGTAGCACTGCACCGATGAGCATGCCTGCGATAAAAAAGGACGAGGCCATCAGCCTGGGTATGAGAAACCGGAACCCGTATGTCCATCCGGCGTATCCCAGCAGCAGTATCAGCAGTAGCACGATGATGGCCGGAAAGACGAGCTTTTTAAAGTATTCTCCGACCTCTCCCTCTGCCCTGAAATCGATCTGCCTCCTCTCAGTATCGGCGCCTGCTGCTGCCATTTTTGGGCTCCAAATCTACTATAATGCCAGTTTTATTTAATTGTGTATGCCTCGATAAGGCGGGTGCAGTACTCAGCAGACCTCGTTAGTGCGCTCGTTCTATCTTGCCAGAACCTGGGTAGCCGGCGGCGGGCATCATCCCGCCGCTCACCTCTATACCATGGTTTTACCTGCTTCTTCAGCATAGGCCGGGATCACCGCTCGATATACGATATCCCGTATCCACTGCGGATTTTTTCGACCATATAGTCGTAAGCGTCCGCACTGGCCATTCTGATTTCCATAATCGTGCCTATGGGTTTGCTAAGCTTGCAGGGCACCTGAGAGCCCGCATGTCGATCGCACCGGATCCGCTTTGCCAGCACAGTCTCTTTTCCCGTATCCTCGTTGACGTAAGCTGCGACAGGGACAGTCTCCTGGCCGTAGCACGACGGGCAAGTCCGCGTCGCTTCGTACTCGTATACCCTGTACATCTCTAACACCCGTTAAGATCATTTTCTTTGCCCGGCAAAATCTCGTAGGATGATTTATCGCAACTAAAGCCTGTTTTTTTGGGATATCTGCGGAGCAGACGCCAGAGCCTGGGTAGCAAGTATTAATAACAAGAGCGAGAGATTCTCCAGTTATATGTCTATGGAACATGTCCCAGGCCGGAAAAACGGCGAAGTCGTGCTGTACGCGCTGAGTACATGTGTATGGTGCGGTAAAACCCGGGAACTGCTGACCGAACTTGGCGTAGAATATTCTTACGTCTACGTCGACCTTCTTAGCGGTGCAGAATTCGACCGGACCGTGGCTGAGATGGCCAGGTGGAACAAATCCCGGTCTTTCCCTACGCTGGTGATCAATAACAGCAAAGTCATCGTCGGCTTCCGGGAAGACGAAATTCGGGAGGTGCTGGCCTGACCGGCAACATAGAACCGGATGATTCCGAAGTCCGGGCCTTCCACGAGCAGCTGTTGCGGGACGCTGAGAGGGGCGGCTATCGCCTGAACCCTGACCAGAATTTCACCAGGGCACTGGTGAAGGGGCTGCTGATCAATAAAGGCCGGTATGGCTATATCGCCTGCCCGTGCAGGCTGGCGACGGGACAGCGAGAGGAAGACCTCGACATCATCTGTCCATGCGATTACCGCGACCCTGACTTAGCCCAGTTCAGCGCCTGCTACTGCGGGCTCTACGTTTCCGATGAGGTTTTCCAGGGCTTAAAGAAGCTGGCTCCGGTGCCCGAGCGCAGGCAGCCCCGGGAAGTCTCGGTGACCCCTGCCATGGCTGCAACAGCCTCTCCCGGGGCTGGCGTCTCTCTGAAGTATCCGGTATGGCGGTGTAAGGTCTGCGGATACCTGTGTGCCAGGGAAGAGCCTCCGGGCGTTTGCCCGGTCTGCAAGGTCAGTAAGGATCGCTTTGAGCGGTTTATGTAGGTCGGAAGGTAACCGGATGATCCCCCTGCACAGGCTTAAAGCGGTAAACATAGACGTGGCAGCCGAAGTCGGGAAGATCATCGAGTCGGGCGGCCACGACCGGGGTTCTGGAGACGACTGCGGGCTGAGCCAGGTCTACAAGGTCTACCGGAACATGAAGACGCTCGGGTTTTTCCGGCTCGTGGCGGAAGCGTACGGTAACCAGGAGTGCACCGGCGGCTTTAGCCAGCGGGTCAACGACCTCTTCAGCGCAGCCACTGTAGATGGTCACATCTATTTCGTAACTGAGATCACCCATGAGGCACTGGAGGCGTTTCTCGATGACGGGCTCGTGCTTTACAAGATCCGGCCATGGCTGGTAGAGTGCTTCAGAAAGGCCTGGACATTGCAGCCCGGCCATGACCTGACTGCCCGGTGGGATGCCCTCTTCGAGGCATACGGATCTCCGTTGCCGAAAGGCGTCAAGGTGGTGCCCTTCTACCATAAAGAGATGGCCCCGGGATGCCCCGGGGTTATCCTGGTGCTGGTATACGCGAAGTAGCTTTCCCTAATCCTCTTGATGCCACCTGGTCCAGGCGGGCTGATCTGTTAAAAAGAAGCCGGGCGCTCAGGCCCGTATTTATAGCTGAGGCTGGTTACCTGTGCCATCGTCCTGCACAGTGGGGATGACTGTGTTACCCTCGAGCCGTGGCATAGTGGCAGGACTCTCTATAGCTTTCTGGGTCAGCATGTCCCACTGGCCATCCATGACAGCCGAAATTACTACGCCCTTCTCTACCGTGATCACTGCCTCATGCGGCGTGAGTACCTGGGCTGTCATCATGTCGCTCCGGTCACCAAATCCAGCGCTCCTGCTGGTGAACTCTACGATGATCTCGTAAGTATCGGGAGTCTTAGCGACTGCAGGCTTGAAGGTCAGTGTGTCAGGCATGCCGTCGAACTTGAATGTAGCCTCTGTAGATATGAACTTCTCTGCGATCTTCATTGCATCTCCTGATGTGTTGACGACTTCGCCGGCAGACGATGAGTAGACGATTGCTCCGCCTGCCACAACGAGCAGCAAGGCAGTCACTGTGAGTGTAATTATCATGAACTTATCCATTCTTTCACCATGCATAATTATGATTTATATACCTATAAGCGTTACTTAAGCTACGATTCCTGCCGTAGTCTTTTCTTGCAAAAACCACAGTGCCGGGAAGCCATAAATATTTTCTCCGGTCACCTCCGCTCTTGCTTACGCAGGCGTAAGGCTATTGCCATGGCTACCATCCCGCCCATGCCGGCCAGCAAGCCCAGGATCGTGAACGGCAGGCCCATGTGGACGTCGAAGGAAAGCCCTCCCAGAGGCGGCCCTGCGATTCTGCCGACGCTGTTGTAAGAGCCTATCACTCCCATAGCCGCCCCCTGGTGTTCCTCGTCGGTGCGTTTCGAGACCAGGGAGTTCAGGCACGGGGTGACCAGCCCCGTTCCCAGCGCCAGAGTGCACGAGAACATCATCAGTGAAACAAGCTCCGTAGCGGCCAGGATCAGGAAGAACGAGGCAGCGGCTATGAACATGCCGGTGATCACCGTATGTCTCTCACCGATCATCTCAATAGTCATGCCCAGTAATATGCCCTGGCATATGACGCCAGTGATGCCCATGACTGTGAACATGATAGCCATGATAGTGGGCCCAGTTACCATCATCGTGGTTCCCAGCACCGGCATGGCTGAAGGTGTATCCATCACTCCGAAACGGCCCATCAGGTAATAGGCAAAGACGCTCTGAAATCCTGACATTAGCAGAGTGACGAGCAGCGCAAGCAGGAACAAAATCCAGAGCCTCGAGCGCAGGGGAGCAAGGATCGAAACTTTACCCGGGCGGATCCGGTGTACGTCCACAGACCTCGACTCTTCCAGCAGCAGGTACCCGAGGACCACGAAGCCGAACGACGCTGCCGCAATGGTGAAAAACGGCACCGTCAGGCCCCAGATGGAGAGGCCTCCGGACAGGGCAGGGCCGAAAATCATGCCGAGGCCGGACGATGCTCCGAGCATTCCCATGATCCTTCCCCGCTCTTTATGGCTTGTTATGTCCGCAATATAAGCCAGCGACGCAGGGTATATGCCTCCGGACAGGATGCCGCCGATCATGCGGGCGGCAAACAGCATCCAGAGCTGTGTGGCAAAGCCGTAGATCAGGAAGGAGACGCCATAGCCGAAGAGGCCGATCAGAAACACCGGCTTTCGGCCGACCCGGTCCGAAAGCTCGCCCAGAAAAGGAGTGAAGATCAGCTGCATGACAGAATATGACGCCATAAGCAGGCCGAGGTCGAAAGCCGAGGCTCCCATGCTCTGAGAATAGTAGGGCAATACGGGCATGATGACGCTGAACCCGAGGCTCAGAAAAAACATCCCCGCTATCAGGATCGCCAGCTGTACTCTCTCGGAAACCATCGCTACCATACGGGGTTTAGTCAGTGTGGTGAAATACGTGTGGCATGTCGCAGGCGCCATACAGGGATAAGTCATGAATGGCTGCGCAGCCGGGTCTCTACATACTATCCGGTACTATCCGTTAACTTTTTCGCCGGCGGCCGGTAAGGGTAAAAACGCTACTTGCTGCTCTTCTGCACAGTTCTCTGCCGTTTTAAGGCGGACTGGTAACATATGGAAGCGTCTTTCATCGAGGGGTCTAACTTGAGCGTCTCTTTGTACTCCAGAATCGCCTCATCCAGTGCTCCGACGCTGTCCAGCGCAGCAGCGAGCCTGAAATGGGCCTCCGCGTCATACGGCGCTGTCTGTATCGCTATATGATACTCCTTAATCGCCGCTTTCGTATCTCCCGTCTTTTCCAGCGCCATGCCCAGAGAAAGGCGATACATGAGCCGGACCGGATCTGACCTGATAGCGCTGCGATACTCCCGGATTGCGCCAGCCATGTCACCCCTGTCCTCGTAGATCCTGGCCAGCAGGTAATGGGCATCCGCATGGCTCCTGTCCAGGTGAAGAGCCGCCTCCAGGTCTTTGATCGCATCATCCACCCGTCCCTGCTCATAATGCAGCGCAGCGAGGGAATAGCGCAGTTCGCCGGCATTATTACGTGTGGGATGTGCGGCCTGTGGTCTGACCAGGCTCTGGATAGCCGATAATGTCCGGGAGAAATAGTCTGTCGCTGGCATACCAAAGAATTCATATACTATATTTTATATATTAAATTTCTCCGGGGAAAGCGCGAGGAGTCCCTCCCAATTCTCTATGCACTTACCTCATGAAAACTGGTTTTTCAAGTTAAGTCGATGAAAAACTCCTGGAGGTCGGGGAGTTCCCGGGAGGTATGGGAGGATTTTCAAGCTGGGAGGGCTGAGAGGGTAGAGAGGTCAGAGAGGAGGTCTGAGAGTGTGGAAAGGTTTGGGAGGATTTTTTAAGTAATTCTCTCCGACCTCCGGGTACCTCACATAACCTCCTCTCAGACCTCTCTGACCTCCCTGACCTCCCAGCTTGAACGTATCCTCTCTAAACTCCGTGAACCTCTCTGACCTCCTCTACGACCTCTCAATACCTCCCAGACCCAGATTTTTCATGGAACGTTTACTGCTGAACTTTGCACGTCCTGGGGGAGGAGGGAAAGCCCTGCCACCTGAGTTCTCGTGGTTTTAGGCGCATAATCCTAGTGGTTTCAGGAGTTCTTTGTGCTTTTTCGTCAATTCAGTGGTCACCTGGGTGCCGTCTTCAAGTTCTATTTTCTTGATCTTTTCCAGTTCGAACAGCAATGAGTCGATAGTGTATTTTTCGTGGAGGCCGGTGTCTTTCATCATACGGAGCAGTCTCATTTTTAGGATGAGGCTCAGGAAATTTACGAACAGGAGTCCTTTAAGCGTGCTCTCTTTCTGTATGTTCAGGGGTCTGGCTTCCAGGTCGTTCTTAAGGATGTCGAATCCTTTTTCGACCAGGTCACGGCTTTTATATGTGCTGAGACATTCATCCCATGACAGGGTATCATTAGTGAAAAGGATGTACAATCCCATCTTGTTTACCCGTTGAGCCACAGCATTCTTCTTAATTTTTACCTGGAACCGTCCCTCAACCAGTTTCCATGTGAAGTATTGCGTGTACCCTGCGCAGGTCTCCTGGAATACGTGGTAGGGTTTCATCCATTTTTTCAGTTCGAAGCGTTCCAGGCGTGCTTTCAGGTCATGCAGCTTCCTGTAGAACGAGTCCTCGTCGCCATGCTCTTTCCGTAGACTATAGTAACAATAGCCTTTCAAACAGTGTTCTCCCACATCCAACTCTACGCTTTTAACGAACAGGGTTTCTTTACCGTACATGTGAAGATTGTTAGGATCATTGATACTACGATGCATCTTGGATACCAGTTGTTTGACAGTTTTCAGTTGATATGTGGCCGGAACCACGAATTTCAAAGTGCTTTTCATGAGCTCGTCGATATTGCCAGTGCTGAAGAACCCCCGGTCAAGAATGAGAGTACAATCCTGAACACCCATCGCCCTCATCTTCTTAACAGTGTTAAGAAGAGTGGACACATCTGTAATACTTCCCGGGTAGACGTCATACAGCAGAGGTATCGTCTTCTCTTTATCTATAACCAGGCCCATGTTCACTTGTCTGGTGTCGGTATGCTCCCGGTTATACCCATGCTCTAACAACCCGATCTGCCGGGAGTAGCTGGATATGCTGGTAATATCATAGATTAAAGAGCCCTGGGGTGCATCCCTCTCAATCAATCTCCGGGCGAATTTATCTGGTATGCTGCTCTCCCCGATCATAGACAAGAGTTCGCTGATCCGTGGCCCCGAGAGGTCCAGTCCCCATTCATTCTGGAGCCATGTAGTCTCATACCATGACGCTGCCTGGTAGAACGGCAAGGGACGGACCACCCGGTTAAAGCTCAACGCTAAAAGCATTCTGGCCTTCTCATCACTGAGGTACTCGGAGAGGATCTCTTCCAATCCCAGTTTCTTCACCGTATCGAGCAACGGTAAAAACTCACCGTAATGATACGTGTTCCTCGGAGCCTTAACCTTCTTAACCGGTTTACCATCAACGTTTTTACCAAGATAGCGTGAGCGATGCCGGATCTGTTTTTTCTCCTTATCATAGTATGGCGTGTCCTCGTACAGGTACTCCTTACCGTTGATCCGTTTAACCCTCACACTACTCTTCATATGCGCTTATTTAAGCGCATAAAATATTTAAGGATTATGGCACCAGAAACACAAACAGAACCACGATCCCTTCAGATCATGCAGTTAAAAACCAGAGAACTCAGGCTGCCAGGTATTTCCACTGTATTATACGAGAAGAGTATGCTTCAATCCAGTAAAAATAAGCCGTAGCTCTGCTATATATTTAATTTTAAAAATAAACTGAAACATAGTAATTACATATTCCCAATTGGCTATTTATGAGCGAAGTATTATCTTTCGTCGGATATGTACATGATTATAGTGAATGCGTATGTGGGCCAGGGACAACTCTACTCATGAAAGCGATCAAAACTCCGGTCTCGCAGCCGCTGACTTTTCGGGGGATCCGGGCGAAGAGACGGACTATGCCCTGAAGAGCATCGAGGAGTGCGATTTGAATACGGTCCTCGAGATGTATCACTATACAAATGGCACGATCCTGGAACTGAACGGGTTTCTGTCCGACGCCATCCATGAATACCGGGAAGCTATCCGGCTCAACCCTGCCGAAGGCTTCTACCACTACAATCTCGGGGTCGCGCTGCTGAAAAACTGCGAGTATAACGATGCGTATAAGGAGCTCTGCGAAGCTATTCGCCTGAATCCCGAGGACTATGAGTCCAGGTGCGCCCTCGGTGACGTCTACTGTGCCATCGGCCGCAGCCTGATGGCATGCGGGAACCTACTCGAGGCGATCGATTCGTTCCGGGAAGCCGTGGCTATAGATCCTGACTATTCTGACTATCATTGCGGCCTTGGCCAGGCGCTGCTCGAACTGGCCCGGTCTGACGAAGCCCACATTAACGAAGAGCACCTGGTAAACGCCATCGCCGAGTTCAGGACTGCCCTCGGCATCGATCCTGAGAGCATGGATGCCCGGATAAGCCTGGGCATGGCACTCAGCCTCAGCCAGGATCAATGCCTGCGCACCGAAGGCCTGAAACTGCTCAACGAAGTGCTGATCGCCGAACCGTTCAACGACGACGTGCGGTCCTGCATCGATGCGCTGACTGCAGGCTCTCATACGGCCTGAGTGCAGGCTCTTATATAGCCTGAGTGCAGGCTCTTATATAGCCTGAGTGCAGGCTCTTATATAGCCTGAGTGCAGGCTCTTATATAGCCTGAGTGCAGGCTCTTATATAGCCTGAGTGCAGGCTCTTATATAGCCTGAGTGCAGGCTCTTATATAGCCTGAGTGCAGGCTCTTATATAGCCTGAGTGCAGGCTCACATATGGCCTGATAAATAATAATGTTCTTTCATATTTTAGTTGATCGTTCCAGACCGGCAATAGCTATTTAACATTTTCTTTATCTGACGAATTTAATTTCCAAAATTGTAATTATCCGGAAAATACAAAATACCTTTATAGTTCTGAGTTCTACTCAATATTGTAAAAGGTGAAGCCCGGCCAGGGCAGAACTGATACGTACAATCCAATCACAATCAAGTCAAGGCTGACACCAATACGGTTTGACTCCATCCACGGAAGCACCAGTAGTATCCAGAGGGGCTAAACATCAAAGGCCCGCGGCGAGCCTCAAATCGCCGCCCTCCCATTTTTTTACCAGAGTTTATATGGATCGCATAACTTTCGTCCTTCGGTCTTCGACATGCGGAGCCCTACAGGACAAACTCTAAGTTATTGATTACATCAAAATGTGATAGTCACTAGCAGCATCGGCTCTTGCCCGGCTCTAAGGGCCATGGCCTGAATAGTCCTCGCCGAAACCGCACCGTCTTTTCCCGACAGGCTGACAACTTCCCGGCCTGCGATGCCGGTACTCAGCGCCTTCTCAAAGAGCGAAGCGATCTTCCGGGCGTCGGCCTCGCTGAAGATGCCCGTATCCAGCAGATTTTTCTCTGCCATGGCTTCTGCCTTCATTCCAATCAGGCTGGCTGCGGCGGGATTAGCACACTTAATCCTGCCTCTTGAATCGCAGGTAAAAATAGCGTCTGATATCAACGTCGTTATGGCGCATAGCTGCTCCTCCGCCATCGACAGTTTTTTTCTGCCTGTTTCTGCTCTGTGATATCCTTGAAGATCGCGATCGTACCCATTACTCTGCCCCAGTCATCCTCTATTGGGATCAGCATGTAATCGATCGGTCTCCTGTGGCCTTCCTTGCTGACCAGGCTGGCCTGGTTACCACAAGTCGGGGTCTTCTCTATGTCTTCCAGCCGGAAGATCGAGTAGACGTCTTTCCCCGCCGCATCTTTAAGTGCCCAGCCTGTCAGCGTTTCGGCGGCCGTATTCATGAACTTGACACCGCCGGAGTCGTCCGAGGCGATGACGCCTTCGCCGATGTTCCTGAGCGTCACTTTCAGCCACTGCCGGGCGTCGTACAGGTCCCGATCCATGCGGTGCTTGTACAAGGCCATTTCTATGGTGACCCTGAGCTCCCGCTCGTCGAACGGCTTGAGCACATAGCCGAAAGGCCCGGTGATCTTCGCCCGCTGAAGGGTGGTGATGTCCGAATTGGCAGTCAGATATATAATCGGGGTATCCTGTGTCTTCCGTATCTCCTCTGCCGCGGATATGCCGTCTATGTTGCCCTTGAGGCCGATGTCCATCAGTATCGCGTCAGGCCTGGTCGCGTTAGCCTTGACAATGGCTTCTTCGCCAGTCGAAGCTGTTCCGACGACATTATAGCCGAGCCCGATGAGACGACTGCGAATGTCCAGCAGAACAATCGCTTCGTCTTCGACTATCAGGATACGCTCATTCATAAACAGGTGATCTAATGCATCATAAACATTAAAAACATTGCTGTAATCCGGTTTTAGTAATTCGATTTCGGAAAAGAAGGGACTGCTGCGGGGGTGTCATCGCTTCTGAACCAGCCTATTATAGAGAAGCTTATTGAATAACCTCGTCTAATACGTATATGGTGATATCTTGACGATTGACAAACCAGTATACTCAGAGCACTCTCAGGCGCCAGGCACAAATGCTGTCAAAGAGCTGGACATGATGAAGGTGAAGATTGTGGAGATGGTCGAAGGAGCGGGCATCCGGTTCCCCATCACCAGCAAGGACGAGCTGCTCAAGGTTTTCCCCAAATCCACCCCTATGGCGTGCTCTAATAAAGGCAGTCAGTGGACCATGTACGACCTGATCGAGCACCTCGACAAGAGTGACTTCCCGATCAAAAATGCCGGCGATCTGGCGACGATCCTGACCACCCGCTGCCCCATCTAAGGCCGGCTTTCTCTTTTTCTTTTCACTACGATATCAAGCGTCGCAATGTTTTTAGTGCCCTGCAATACCTTGCTCAGGCTTGCCCGGGGTGCCATGCCGTCATTGTAATATATGCCTGCTCCTGCATAGCTGATGCCGGGCAGGCCTCTTTTCAGCCCGCACAGCCCTGCCAGCCAGGTCCGGGGGGTGTCCGACTTATGGGGGTGCCAGATGAGAAGGTCGGGATTTTTTTCGGCCGTCAGCCGCTTAAACTCCCTGATTGTGTCAGATCGCCAGCCCCGGGCGTTATGAGCTGATCGGGGGCTGAACATGTTCATGTCGTGGCAGCCCAGCAGCATCACCTTCCTCTTCCCCGCATCGATGAAATGGCTCTGCAAATCGGCCACACGTATGAGCCCGTGCTGCTGCCGGGGATTCGGGTACGATTTGCCGGTGCGCCATACCTGACCCGTATCGAGGTCCGCTGCGAAGGTCAGTTCAGCGTGAGGGTCCCAGACAGAGCCCATAAAGAAATACAGGTCCACTCCCATGGTTATATGGCGTGTCACCTTGCCGAGCCTGCGGCCGATCGCGCCGCCCACGAGATGCCTGAAGTTACTCTCTCCGTAATCCAGCAGCTGATCTACAATCTTTGAGGGCGGGCTCACCGGGTCTCCGACCGACCATCTCTTTACTGTATCTGGCCAGGGAAGGACCAGGAAGCCTCCATACAGCACCAGGAAATCGAGCCTGCCTCTATTTGCCAGTGCCCCGCTGACCGAACTCAGTAAATCCCGGGCCTCATCGAGGTCGCCATGCCACTCTCCTTCGAAGAAGACGCGGGCAATAGACGCGTCGGCATCCGACTGTAAATTGATCTCAAAATTATCGCTGGCGTCGCCAGTATCTCTCATGCCTGTTGCTGCACTCCGGTGAGCCAAAAACTTTCCCTTACCACCCTTAATAGTGCGGATAAAAAAGAGAGAAATTAGTCACTTTTACTGTCTCAGCCACATTGCTTTTGCCAGCCAAAGTGAAGCAGTATCAGACACCTGTACCATAGCCAGAAGATCCGCAGCAGCTGCAGCACCCGGTTACCATCAACGCCAGTTCTACCAGTACTATAGCGACAATCAAATACTTTATATTTAACATATGTTCAGCCTCCTGTAATTCATATTTTATCAGGCTCATGTTAAAAAAGCTATTGTCGGGCAGGCGCCAGACAATAGCTCTGTTAGCCCGCTAAGCTTCCTCCTCCGGTTTGCCCAGCGCCATCTGGCGCAGGTCGTACAGCCACGGCAGCCATTCCTCTCTTTCCTCCGGCTTCTGCTGGTTTGCGTAGAAGACTCCATACGCGAGGGCATGGCGATAAGCCCAGAAGTGCCGGAGGCTCCACAGCTTTTTCAAGATGAGGAGCGGCTCATTCCGGTGGGCTTTAACGTACTCCAGCGCCTCTGTGCCCACCACTTTCAACGTAGCCTTCCTGTCCACCTGCAGGAACAGGAATTTCGTGGCCATGGACACTCCTATGGCCAGCAGTAGCCCGAGTATCAGGACGTACTGGACCAGGCCGCCGTTCAGGTTCATGGCCATTACTAGTTTAGCCCAGAACTGTGGTGAGCCTGGTCTCAGGTAGTTGATCAGCAGGTGCAGCCAGATCATCCATACCATCGCCAGTGCCGGTAAAATGGCCCAGACGTAGGGCAGCTTTTTGCGGAGCATCAGGCCGAAGCCCAGGAAAAGCCCGATCAGCATGGCAGTCTCGGCATGACCTGGCCATACAGATACGCTCCCATGGTACATGTCGGGGAACAGGAAGAAGGGGTCGATACCAAAGCTGGCCGGCCTGACAGACCTGTCCCAGCCCAGGGTACCCATGTAACTGTTGGTCACCCGGGCGATGTTCTCCATGACGTGGAACCCGGCGCCCACCGACCCGCAGAGCAGGGCGACGTCCAGCGGGCCCAGCGCCCTCTTCCAGTACCCGTGCCCGGCTACCAGCAGGTAGATGATCACGGGGAGGACTTTGAAGACCTCCTCGACCACGGGCGAAGCCACGTCAGACATCGGGTCGTAGCTCCCCAGCACGAAATCGAGGCCGAGGAACAGGCGGATCGGATTGATCTCCGGGAATGCCGTGATGGCGGCAACCATTGCGAGTTCTGCAAAGTAAACGGCGAAAAACACGATGCCCATGCCGATCAGGAACATCCTCACCATCTCTTTCGCCTTCACCGCCCGCCAGGGCGTGGTGAAAACCGTAAACTGCACCATAAAGAACGTGGGCCACCAGAATGCCCAGATCAGCCCGCGGGGAGTGACGCCGTTCGCCCAGAAGAGGGCGATATTGACCAGCGTCCAGAGGATGATGATCCCGAAAGCCGCGATGCGTACCCCTGTCCAGAACTCTATTTTCGGCAGCTTCGAGGGTGCGCCGGGGGCTGCAGTAGTCTTTGCCTCAGGTGGAGCGGAAGGAGGTGCCATCTGCTGAACAGCCTGCTGAGGGGCCTGTCCGGCCATAGATTGATTATCGTCAGCCAAACAGATCACTTCCACGGCCACCAGTCAGGCAAAAACCAGTCTTTCCAGCTGGTACCATCAGAACCACTGCCGCTACTGCTCCCCGTATTGGTCCCCGACGGCCTTTTCGGGTCGAAACCGGGGATGTCTTTGCCGGAGCCGGTCTTCTTCCTGAACGGATCACTCGGCCCGTCATCCTCTGGATCTGCTCTTGCAGGCCTTTTTATCGGAGTCTTCGGAGACGGATCCCTTCCTGATGCCGCCGCGGCCGCAGCAGCAGCCGATGCCCCTGCAGACCCCATTGTGGCTTTCTGGCCGTTGGAGGTGTTTTTCATGTTGTCTCCTGCAGAGGCCAGATCTTTCATGCCTGTTGCGTGGAACACCGGATTGAACAGGATCAGCAACCCTGGCAAAGCAAAGAGAAACGCCAGCGCCAGGCAGGCCCACGACCACCTGTGGAACCTGATCCTCAGACGATATCTGCGATTATCGGTCATAACCCAATCACCATATTATCTTTAAGTACTCTACTAAGCGATTACTGCTGATAAAGGTTCCGAAGTCCGAAAACCGGCTGCCATCGGACAATTTGCGTAAAAAAGTATTGCCGCTCTATGGCCAGCTTATTCTTCCTCGTCTCCGAGGAAATATATCTCGGCCACTGTCAGCGCGTGGTCTACGATGTCCGAGTCGCTCAGCCCGTCCGGGTCAAGGCCGCTGGCTTTCATAGCTTTTCTTACTAACTCAATCTTATGTTCGCTTACGGCTACTTTCTTCATCGTATCACTTACAGATCATCTGCCACTCGGACGCATATATCTTCTGATGTTCCATTTTCTCTGTCCCCGCCATCCACCCCTCAGGCTGTCTCATAATTCATTGTGGTTGCCTGTTAAGATAATGCGCTGCCCAAAGTACAATTCGATCTTGCCAGGATGTACGCCTTTTGAACGCATGCCCTGACAGGCGTTCTCGAATGCGATCTGCACACTATCGCTGCGCTGTGCGTTCTCTGATTGCCCTGATTCGGTGAGACAGCAAGACGATCGCTGCGCTGTGCTGGGACACAGATTTAACAGATTGTACAGATTGCACAGATGAATACCATAGATAAAACAGGTAATGATCGCCTTTACCAGTCTGATTCGACGACCATCTGTCTAATCTGTATAATCTGTACAATCTGTGTCCGAGCACAGCGCAGCGATCGTCATCGCATCGCCCGCATCGGACGCCTGCAATTGCAGGCGTCCTGGCGGGCGAACATAGAGTACAAGATCGTACTGTTTCTCTAATAGTGATAATTAGTTCCTTATTGTATAGTGAAAACGAATTATGAGACAGCCTGCCCTACTGATAGGTATATAATATTTTATGTCCTAAACCTTACAGCGAGGAATATCATGCGACTCATCTCCTGGAACGTCATGGGCGGGTACGGCGGACACATGTCCGCTCAGGTCGAGCAGCTCAAGAATCTGCAGCCCGACGTTGTGGCACTCCAGGAAGTGACAGCCAAAACGGCGCCCACCTACAGGGAACAGCTCAAGGCGGCCGGATATTACAGCATCGTCGACAGCTTCCAGTCCGTCAAGTACCTGACCCGGCTCAGGAGCAACAGCTTTGGAGAACTGATCGCCAGTAGATGGCCGCTGATCTCCTCCCCCCTTAAGTTCGACGTGCCGTGGCCCGAAAAAGTCCTGTCCTGCTTCATCATCGGCCCGTGGGGCGACGTGCTGCTGCACACGGCTCACATTCCCTCCGGGGACTATAACAACGTTAAAAAAATCGAGACTCTCGAAGGCATCTACAAAGCACTGGCGAACCCGGCTCAGTACCCCCGCATCCTCTGCGGCGACTTCAGCACACCTCAGGAAGAGCTGCCGGACGGCCGGATCGTCACCTGGGGCCAGAAGCGCAAGCGCACCGGCGAAATCGTCCTCCAGAAGTACTGGGGCCAGCGGTGGGACACCGGCGAGCGGAACATCCTGGAAAAGCTGAGCGAGTACGATCTCGTTGACGTGTACCGCAAGCTGTATCTCAACAGGCCCGAGTACAGCCTCTACGAAACCACAGATGGCCAGCGCACCGGGCGCAGGTACGACCACGTCTTCGCTTCCGAATCGCTCAACCCGGTAGAGTGCAGATACCTGCACTACCTCCGGGAGAAAAAGCTCAGCGGCCACTCAGCTATAGAAGTAGAATTCAAGCCCCACCTCGCCCAAACCAATCCCCGGCAGCTGTTAAACATGACGGTGGAAGAGTCGGAACAATAGTGCTCGAACGCTCAGAGCTTACCTATATCCTCGAACCACAGGGCGGGATTCTTCTGTATGAACTCTGCCATCATGTCCTTGCACTCGGGCAGGTCCAGATCCACGACTTCGACGCCGTGGGCTTCCATGAAAGCCCGGGCGCCCTCGAAGTTTTTCGATTCGCCCACGATGACTTTCTTAATGCCGAACTGGACCACTGCCCCGGCGCATAAGTAGCAGGGCATCAAGGTGGAGTATAGTACGGCATCCTTGTACCGGCCGACTCTGCCTGCGCTGCGGAGGCAGTCGATCTCGGCATGCATGACCGGGTCGCCGTCCTGAACCCGCTTGTTGTGGCCGCTGCCCACTATCCTGCGGTTGATCACCATCACGGAGCCGATAGGTATGCCGCCTTCAGCCAGCCCTTTCTTCGCCTCGTCGATCGCCGCCTGCATGAAAACGTCCATTCAAAGTCACCGCTCTGATCATATACCGAAAGGGTGTATAAATCTTTAAGGGCGGCGGTTAGCCAGATCAAGGTTTCCTGCCTGCGTACAGCCCGTAGCCGACAGACGACCGGAACTTCATGACTATGCCCCTGATTCCGGGATTAAGTAGCGACCTGGCGATCTCCGGCCTGGCTAAGCATCCTGCGAGCCTCCCGGCGCCCGCCAGCATGCCGCCTGTCTTCAGCCGGCTCAGGAACTGTGCCCGGAGGCTGATTTTCGATATTGTGCTGACGACCTCAGCAAACCCTGCGCTCCGGAAAATGAGCTTCCACTCCCTCTCGAGGTGTGGCGAGGCCTTCAGCGTATGTCGAAGCACGGCCTTCAGCGCCGGATCCGGGGCGTGCAGATAGGTGAGCTCGTTAAAGCCGAAAGCGCCTCCCGGCTTTAAAACCCGGTAACTTTCCCTGACCACATGGGCAGCATCACAGTATGCCAGCACTGACTCAGCCAGGGCAGCGTCGAAAGTCCCTTCTTTAAATGGCAGGTGATGCAAGTCTGCCTGTATGAAACTTAGCTTTTCCGAGGTACCGCTCCGGGTTGCCAGAGCTCTGGCCTTTATCAGTACCCCGGCATCTAAATCTACGACGATCGGGCTGACGCCGCTTTTTGCCAGCATGTCAGCCGTGCGGCCTGCGCCGCAGCCCATGTCGAGGACTCGCTGACCAGGGGCGACTCCTGCCATTTTCTGCAGCCGCTCAGTGGCCTTACCGCCCCCCGGGTGCTCGTCGAAGCCTGCCGCTGTCCACAGCTCGCCGGGAAGGGTGTGGTCAGGGTCGGCGATTGTCATAAACACCGCTTGAATTTCTTACCTACTGTTCAATAGCGCTCACTACAGAGCTATCCGCCTTGGCCGAATCCACGCCTTGCATGCCCCTTGGGAGCACCATGACAAACCGGTCTGTCCCGTCGATCATCAGCGTCCCGTTCTCCAGCGTACAGTCCAGCAGGTGGCCGCCGAACTGCCTGTCATCAGAGATGAAGTGGCAATGGTATCCGGCAACGTTCACACCGTCCATATATGCGGGGAATCGCACGCCGACGATCGTGCCCGAGACGTTCTCCCTCTCGAAGACCGACTGGTTCTTCACCGCATCTACTAAGGCAGGATACGGCTTTTCCTGAGCAGGGACACTTCTGGTCTTCACGTGCGAAAAGTTGCCGTGGACTTTCAGGGCATACATAGTGGCATCGGACGGAAGCTCAGCGTCGATCAGCGTCGTCAGGTTGCTCAAGCCCTGTAAACCTTCCAGCTGCCTCGTGCTGTCAGCATCGAAAAAGGTCACGGCCGCAAACGGGACGGTAACGTTATCGCCCGTCTCTACTACTGTCCCGTCTCCCTTTACCTGGTATACCTTTCCCTCAAGGCAGACCATCTCGCCGTCAAGGGCGTCGAACGTGCCGAGGCCTGTATCTCCATTCTGCAGCAGGGTTACGACCGGTATAATTCCTTCGTAAACCCCCTGAGAGAGGGCGCTGAAGGTCGACACCTGGTACATGGTTTCCCGATCCGGCGCAGTCTCCGCCGGCTGAGTGCACCCTGCTGCCAGAACGGCTGTGATAATGATGAGTAAAGCTGATAACCTGCCAATATTTAGCATATCCGTTGACTATGGCCGGATGGTTATAAATACGTTAGCCCGGGAAGCCCGGAGCAGAAAAGCGAATGGTACGGAACAGCTTACTCTTGCTGGTCCTCGTCTTCGACGAACTGATCCTCGTCCCTGTCCTCGTCGACGACCCCGTAGCATTCGGCCGGACAGCCCACAAGTTCCCGGATGTCATCAGTCGTATCCAGCGTCGTTTCGTGCAGGTGGTCTAAGAACTCCTCGTACTTGGCCAGACAGATCATCAGGTTGTTATAAGCCATGCTGTCCAGGCCTATGACGTCGTTCGGGTCAACCATCGCGTCCTCTATGAGGATGCTGACGCGCTCGATCTTCATAGAGAGGTCTTCCAGCCGCCGGTTCAGCTCTTCGCCGGGCAGCTCGATGGTATTTTTAACCATCTGTCTTCCGACTGTTTGTCGTTCGACCATCTGTCGTTATCCTCCTCTGGTGAGATCAACCTGTTTCCAGCTCATTATATAAATGTTAATCGGACTGTAGCTAAATAATCTTCGCAGAAAACGACCAGCGACAGGCCAGCGTGATACCGTCAGCCAGGCAGCTTTTAGCGATAGTCTTTTTCTGTCGTGAGGTCCTTAAGTGCGCTCCCGAATCCCCTGAAAGCGCTCATGACGCCGACGTCTGTGTCTTTGTAGACGTACACGCAAAACTCGGTGGGCTTATAGTCGCAGCGCAGCACTACTCTCTTCGACAGCCTGTTACAGTACCTGACCATCTCAAGCGGGTCCGGATGGTACATCTCGCCGGTAAGATCATACGAGGCCGGGCTCAGAAAGTCTGCAGCGATGCCTTTCGAGGCCATCTTGAACATCTTGCGCAGGGTGTTTTCGACAAAAGGCCGGTGCTCGTGCACTTTCAGGTTGAAGATGCCGCATTCGAACGCCCAGTCGAACCTGCCTGGAATCTTCGTCTCCTCGAAGTCGCCTACGATAAACCTGGCGTCCGGGTAACGGGACTTTGCGATTTCTATGAACTCGGGGTTAAGGTCGATGCCGGTATAATCCACAGAGATGCCCCGGTCCCGGAGAAAGCCATACAGGTCCGCAAAGCCGCAGCCTACGTCGAGGATGCTGCTGCCGTCCAGGTCTCCGATCGAGGTCAGCACAGTAAAACGCGCTTCCTGCGTCCCCTCGAGCCAGCCCAGGCTTTTTATGTCATGGCCGTACTGTAGATAGTTATCCCTGTAAAATTTTCTCAAAATCTTTCGGTCCTGCTCCCTCAATATTCCAGCCTCGGAAAAATAATCGTCGTTCATCGATAAAATATGCACACTTCAGTTTTTGCAGAGATCACGTCTGTTCTACAGATCCCGCTTGCATATCGATGCATATGCCATCATCACGTTGCCTGATCCTGGCGGCTCCGGGGGAGACGCCCGGAAACCGCCTTACTGTGAGGCTATTTTATGAAAAATATTTAAAATATGGGGACGCATCTTCTCAATAAAGAGGTCTAAAGAGCAAGTCATGTGCGAATTATACGGTATCAGCTTCAGCAGGCCAGGCAAGGCCATTTCCACGCTCCACAGGTTCGCAGATCACTCCTGCCGCAATCCGCACGGCTGGGGTATCGCCTACTACAGACAAGGCGGAGCTGTCATGCAGAAACTACCAGAGAAAGCATTGCTGAGCAAGACCTACTTCAAGGCAGTAGAAGCGGCAGAGAGCGACATCATCATCTCCCACATCCGGCACGCTTCCCGCGGGGAACTGAACGAGCGTAACTGCCACCCGTTCGTTCGCCACTACGACGGCAAAGACTGGGTGTTCGCCCATAACGGGCACGTCGACGGCCTCTACGTACACCCCATGGCCACCGGGGAGACTGACTCTGAAACTGTCTTTCACATTCTCATGGACCACATCGAAGACCGGGGGGATGCGATGTCGGGGCTGCAGTACGGGATCACCAGCCTCTTCGAAGACTACGAGTTCGGCCGGCAGATACGGCTCAACTTCCTGCTCTCGGACGGCACGAACGTCTACGCTTTCGGCCACCACCCGGAAAAGCCCATGTACTACCAGAACCTCTATCACAGGCAGGGCGCCCGCACAATGGTCTCTACCCAGGTGCTTGACGGCACGCCATGGGTAAAGCTTCCTGACGACCGCCTGATGGTCGTCGCACAGGGGCAGATCCAGTCGATCTCTGCGCCTGTCTAACTTTTTCTTCCTGCTGCCTGTACAGCCTGCAACCTGGAAAAATTCCACATTTACAGCGCGCAGAGCTATAAATCGGCTCATTGATCACCTGATAACTGGTGGTGTCCAAAGTGATCCGTAAAGCTTTTTCCTTAATCGCCATCTCTCTGCTCCTGTGCATAGTCGGTCAGACAGTATACGCTCAGACAGCAGACACGCCCGGCACAGGCATTCACGGGTACGTGACCAGCCTGAACAACACAAGCATACCCGGGGCTACGGTCAACCTGTTCAAGGAAGGCGCGTCGCCGACCACCCCTACTCTGACCACTCAGACGGACTCCGGGGGATTTTACGCCTTCAGCAATCTCCAGCCGGGCAACTACAGTATCAGCGCTTCCAAAGACTTCTACGTCTACACGATGTCGGCCAACCTGAGCGAAGGCAATCAAACGCTGAACCTGCTGCTTCCGTTACCTTCATGAGTCTCGTCCGCTCTGACCGAATACGGCTCCTCAGCTGGAACATCTGCTTCGGCGGCATCGGGGCCGGCAGAACCGGGTATGATCCCATCACTTCCCGGGAAAATTTGCGTGGCATAGTCAGAGCGATCCTCGGGAAAAGCCCTGACGTCATCGTACTGCAGGAATACCGTGACGCGGAGGAGACCGGGGGCGTCATCAAGGCCGGCTTAAGAGAGGCCGGATATACCTGCCACAGCTCCAACCCGGGACTGGACAAGAACGGCATACTGATCGCCCTCGGCAGGAATCTGACAGATATGTATGCGGTTTCTCCGGCGGCAAGCTTCAAGGTCGACACGCGCCGGCTGGACGAGATCTACCGCTACAGGTGGGCGAACCTGGGGCTGAAATCACAGGGGATGTCCTTCGAGCTTCTCGGCATCCACATTCCTGACGTCAGGCCGGGCAGAAAAGGCGGTCCTGAAACGTTCGTCAGGTCCATCGGGCACAAGCAGTTGATATGGGACGCGCTGATCGAGTATGCCCGGGAAAAGCTGAAGACCGGAAGCGAAGCGATTATCGCGGGAGACTTCAACACCGGCCTGAACGCAGAGGACCGGAGCCATAATACAGATAGCTATTACCTGAGCGACCGGATGGCATACCTGAAGCGGCTGAAGAACTCGCATGGGGAAGGGCTGGCAGATGCCTGGAGAAAGTTCCACCCTGAACCGGGGCCTGAAGATTATACCTGGTTCTTAGGCAACAGGGGCTTCCGGCTGGACTACGTGTTCCTGACGCCGGGTCTGGGAAAACGGCTGTCCGGCGTCGAGTACTCACATGAGGAACGGGTCAGCGGCCTCTCTGATCATTCGATGGTACTGGCTGACATACGCCTGTGATTAGACTGATTAGTATTACTCCTGGCGATAATTCATCAACTTTAAATAGCCCTCGATCATTACTACCTGATCATGGAAGACATCCGGGCCTACCTCAATTTTTTCGGCGTCGGGGAGGCCGTCGATGAAGAGGAGCTCAAGCGGGTGCGGAACGTTTTCCTTAAGCGCTATCACCCCGACAGCGGCGAAAAGAGCGATGAGATGGCCAAGAAGATCAACATCGCCTACGAGAAGATCGCAGCATTCATCGAATTCAGGGACCAGATCCGGTCTTCGGGCGGTGACAGTCCCGGCTTTTCTGACTATTCTGGCCTGTACAATAAATACCGGGATTCTGGCAGCCTAGAGGCAGCGCAGGAGTTCTATGCCGAGATGCGCCAGCGCCAGGGCGCAGGGCTCAGAAAGCACGCTTTCAGCTTCCACGGTGTCTACGAAGACCAGGCTCCGTCGGCCTACAAGCACTACTTTGTGGACGCGGTGCTAAACTATACCTACCTCGCCTCGAAGCAGAAAGACATCGGCTACACGTGCGGACAGTACCTCGAAGTTTTCCCCCTGAACGTCTTTGCCCGCTGGGTGGAGCAGGTATATCCCGAATGGCAGACCGACAGGCCGAAGATATGGGCGGAGATCAGGGGCAAAAACTACAAAACGCTGTTTATCGCCGCCGTAGAAGAGTATACCCGGACCAACAAGTGTGCGGTAAGGGATGCGCTACTGGCCTTCAGGATTCCTGAGTCTAAGTATTACTACTGGAAAAGCTGTAAGGTAAATTGAGCCAGCATACAATCGGGGCAACCTCCTCCCTACCTATAATCTCATTCTGCCTCGCTATCTTCTGGTACTCAAAAACTTTATATAATACGGGCGCATGTACTTATTTGCAATATAATGCAAGTATATAGCTATCTTATTCCCAGGAGTGGTATACGATGAACCGATCAAGGATAGAAACCGGCCGTCTTTCTTGCGATGCTGCCGCTGCTCAGGCGCAGGCGGTTCTCATCCTGCTCTTCATCGTCCTGATGCTCGCCGTCACTATCGAACTCACTGTAGGAGATAACATAATGGCGGCTGCAGACCGGATCTCTAAATTCAGGGTGTGGGGTGCGGATAATGCCATATCAGCTCCGACGGGGGAGAGTTCGGCGATCACTATTACCAGCCCTGTTGATGGTGATACCCGGTATATTGATGAGCGTATTACAATATCTGGCCGGCTTATGCCCGGCCAGGGCAGGACTATTAAGCTTGTTTTTTACCGGGTCAGCGGCGGTGAATGGGTCAAGGCAAAGATCACCGGTGACCATTGGTCGGGGGATACTAAACGGTTCACAGAGGGCAATTATGAGATTGAAGCTGTAGCGTATGATGATCTGGGCATGGAGTCGGAGCATGCGGTCTCGCATTTCATCGTGCTGTTCAGGTATTATGTCGACGCCAGGTATGTTAGTGATAATCTTCCTGTTTCTGTAATTGCGGGGGATCGTTATCCGTGTCAGATGACGTTTGAGAATACGGGTAATACTCCGTGGGTCAACGCTCAAGGCTACACGCTGGCGTCCTACGGGGGAGCTTTCGGCGCTGACACAATCCCCGTCCCGGAGGGTGGGGTATTGCCTTCTACGAGCAATGTGTTTTCTACTGTCTTGCAGGCGCCCGGGCAGCCGGGTAGTTATGTGGTGACGTATCGTATGCAGGGCGGAGGTTACGGGTGGTTCGGGGATGAGATGACTAAAACGATCCGTGTCGACCCCGTTGTCAGGGATGCAAAGGTTGTATCAGTGGATATTCCTGGTGAGATGCTTGAAGGCGATGTTTATCAGGCGAAGATTACGATGAGGAATACCGGTACTGGCACGTGGTATGTCGATGGTACCAATCACGTCGATCTCGGTATGATTAACGGCAACACTGGCGATGCGTACAAGTTTACTGGTAAGACGAGCATGCCGATGAGTGGTGTCACCGAGGTACGGCCGGGCGGGGAATACACGTTTCAGTTTCAGATCAAGGCTCCCGGGCCGGGGGATTATAGTTTGAAGTTCAGGATGATCGCAGAGGATAGTGTGTGGTTCGGGGAGCAGGCGGAAAAATCCGTTAAGGTTAATGCGAAAGGGCAGCCGGGGCCGGGGGATGAAGAGCCGGTGGAGGATTATCAGGCGTATGTGGCAAGTGGGAACTTTAGGATAATAAAGGGAAATGGGAATGAAAGAACAAACTGCATGTGTGTCTGGTGCTATGATGGTCCGTTAGTCCGCCATAACCTAAGATCCAGTTATGTTAAAAATGATGGTTATGCCGATTGGGATATAGGTGGACCTAACGGAAATTATCGTATATACAGTGATGAATACATCGGCGGATCACAATTTGATATGTGTAACGGTGGCTACAAGGGTACTGTAACATTTTATGAGATTTAATGGTGATGATATGAAACTTTTTAAAGTAATAACAATTGCAATCTTCCTACTTATCATTGTTGTAATATCATTAAATACCCTCGGTTTTTTTAATACAACGATTGTAACCACGAATCCCAATTTAGATGATAATACTACTTCAAGCAACTTTGAGAATCACACTGTCAATTCTACAATAGCGATAATTAATAATGATACAACAACTAATCCGGATATATCCCCTGTAGATAATAATGTTATTAGTGATCTTAATTGGTCGCAGTATTCTGTTGTCGACCTAATAGGTGTCCATACTAATGAAGTATCTGGGCCAAATAGTATTATCAATCATAGTTTCATATGCTTTGAGATAGATGTCAATATTAAAAACCCTGATAACGTGGATGAATTATATCGAGAACTGGCCTGTATTGTTATCGAAATACGCCAGATTATAGGTCCAAACAGCTCTCCAGAAGTATGGGGTCTTGTAAATGGTATCGATAGTTACCATGTTTATATGATGCCATATGACGATCGAATTTATGCTATTGACCATTACCACCCGTTTGCTTACAAGAATAAAGTCTATCTCCTGCCCGGAGATGACATTTACGACCACCACAGCTACACTATAATCAACAATTCAGTGATCGAGCCCTAATGCCTCTAAACTAGAATCGTAAGCTTAGCACTCACAATATCCCGCGTCACCCTCAGGAATTCTCTGGCCACCCGGATAGCTTCAGCGGCCTGGTCTACGTTGACGGATATAGCCCGGTTTACGATGTCGTTCCTGAACCCGGTGTACTGGGCTAAGGATCTGACGAGTTTGGTCCCGTAGTAGCCCTGGTATTTGTCTTCGATGTATGAAACTCTCGCACCGTGGGACTCTGTGGCGTATCCGTCGAGTGCCATGAGGCTCGATATGCAGTCGTTCATGACTTCGTAAGCGCCCATGAACCGGAAAGGCGCTGTCTCAGGGCTGAGCTCCTGGACGGCGACCAGATCTAACTTTACCCGGGCATTATTGATTAACTCTCTGGCTCTGTTTATGCTCCTGGCTTCCTTACTTACAATGCCTTCTTTCACGTAGTCCTCGAATGGCTTCACCTGCGCATCCTCCGGTATCTATCTGTCCCTCAGACTCTCTCCCTCAGACTCTCTCCCTCAGGCTCTCTCCCTCAGGCTCTCTCCCTCAGGCTCTCTCCCTCAGGCTCTCTCCCTCAGGCTCTCTCCCTCAGGCTCTCTCCCTCAGGCTCTCTCCCTCAGGCTCTTTACCCCTCTGTCTCTCGATCTGTCTGACAATGATCGGATGTAGGGCAGGTGTCCTTTTGAGCTTTTCCTGCCGATTATCCGGCTGTTACAGGGTTTGGCCCTGGAAGGTGTGATGTTCGCCGGAAGTAAAAACGAGCTACTTGACGATGGTCGATTTCTGGCTCATCACTTTTTCGACCTGGTCTATGATCTCTTTAAGGCCTGCGGGCTTCTCTAAAAATGCGGCGGCGCCGGCTTTCATCGCTTCTTCTCGGGCGCCAGTGTCTGCGCTGACAAAAATAATCTTTGTGTCAGGCTCCAGGCTCAGTATGGTCCGGGCAGCCTCAACGCCATCCATAATTGGCATGCGGTAGTCCATAATCATGACTTGCGGCCTGGGGCTGGACTCCCGGAACTTCCTTACTGCCTCCTCCCCGTCATAGGCAATAAAAGTAACAGGGATCCCCTTCATCCTGAAAATTATGTTGTAGAGCTCGATGATTACTTTTTCATCGTCTACTATAGCGATGCCGCCTTCCCATATTACACTATGCAATTTTTACCCTCAATAGCGCATGATATGTGCTCAGTGTCGCTCCTTCCCACTCGTGAGCCGCAGATCGTGCCTCCGGCGACTCCTGTAGCCGGGGAATGGCAAACTTATTGTTGCTACTTATTGTAAAATTTTCAACAATTATTAATTCTTTCTATCAAAAAGGTATTATCTTAAATGGATTTATGAGTCAGAATCTGCATAGATCAGCACTTCAGTCCGTCGATCACGCACTTGACTTCTATAATGATGTCCTTGAGGCTGGCGGGCTTCTGGATAAATGCCGTAGCGCCTGCGCTCAGCGCTTCTTCTCTCACGCCTGTGTCCGCGCTGATAATGATGACTTTAGTGGAAGGTTCGATTTGCCATATTCGCTTAGATACTTCCAGGCCGTTCATGGCGGGCATGCGATAATCCATGATCACTATACGGGGCCGGGGATTAGAGTCCATGAATTTTTGGATAGCATCCTGTCCATCGTAGGCTACAAAGGCAATCGGGATTTTGCTCGCCCTGAGGATCTTGCTGTATATGTCGACGATCGCTGTCTCGTCGTCCACAATCGCAATTCCCCCTTCTGCGTTTTTGTTTTGGATCTGGATACCTCCGCAACAGCCAGATTAATGTTACTCGATTAGTAACGCTCCAACCTATACATACTTTCACCAAAGACTAACAAAAATAGTGTCTCATACTTCATTGACCCGGATTTAATTAGCCTCACCTCAAATTCCCTCTTCTATCCTATTCATATTTTAAATCTAGTTGTTAAATATAAAAGTGACCCTTGAATTAATGTTCGGGCCGACGGACTGCAAAAAAGACTGAAAAATTACCTGGCAAGAGTCATCTTCACTATCGCCCGTAACTCTTCGACTTGCCTCTGCTGTTTGATAGATCTTTCCTTTATCTCGGCCAGCTCCTGGTCGCTCATACCGCCGTTTAAGGCCAGTAGTATGCTGTTCACTGCTTTGATCATACTGCAATACTCCCCATGACTTACAATTTTGCAAGTACTCTCCCGACTATAAATACTTGCCTGCATATCGCTTGCATAGCATTCAAAATTGTCCGTATATAAAGCGGAAAATCGGGGGTGTTGCCTGATAAGCATTCAAATTCCTTGTCACCGGGGCTTCCTGCGATAAATACTTCCCTCATCCACTCTGATATATCGGACACCAGAGGCATACTATGTCAGAATCCGGCCGGAAAATCATCTTCGTAGACGGCAGCGGCTCAGGCCACAGTGCTGCCCACTTCTCGGACGACGAAGTCTATTTCACTCACCAGAAAGGCGCCACCAACAACGAGGCGGAATATAACGGCGTGATCCTGGCACTGGAGCACCTGCCTGCCGGGGCGAAGGCGACCATCCAGTCTGACAGTCAGCTTGTGGTGAACCAGCTGAACGGGAAGTACCGGATCAATTACCCGCACCTGAACCTGAAACGACAGGCTATACTGGCGCTCATCGAGAAGAAAAGGCTGGACGTCAGGATCGAGTGGATCCCCCGGGAGAAAAACAAGGCTGATGCAGATATCAGGAACCGACATGGGGCCTCGGAGAGCCCTAAAAAGGGTCCGGCAAAGGCCACCAGCAGTATCAATAGACGGCAAAAGGCTGAATCGGCAGCAGAATACATCAAATTTCTCGAAGCGGAGGTTGCACGGCTGACTGAGGAAAATAAAATGCTAATGAAGCAAATTCCTAAATTATAACTTGTTTTTATCTAATAACTCTCGTGTTATTCTCACAAATTCGTCAGCTATCTCAAGGGCTTTGATGGTCTCTTCCATACTGGTCGAATTAGCCCTGTACATGATGTCGTTTCTGATCACCCTGTAACGGTCGAATGCCCTCACAAGCTTCTCTTCAAAATACTCTTTCCGCTTATCATTAAGATATGCAACAGTAGCTTCATGAGAAAACGGCTTATAGCCTTCTGTAATCATCAATGCATGAACGCATTCTCGCATGACTTCGTAGGCATCTTCGAAAATGAAGGGTGCTGTATCTTGATTTATCTCCTGCAAGCGGATGAAGCCGAGCCTTTTGGTTGCCCGGGTGAGGATATTATTGGCAGTATTCCTATCTTTAGATCCCTGCCGGACCATCTCCATATCTACATAATACTGAAAAGGTTTCAATTATACCGCCTCCAGGTACCCATAAAGTACAATTCCGTTTGCCAGGCTATTGATAAATCCCGAATCGACATCCCTCATGTTCTTGATTAAGTGAATGCTTATTTTACGTCTGAGCTTTTCCTCGAACTCAAACGTCTCCGGAATGTCTTTCTTCTCGGTTACTATAGCAAGATCGATATCACTTTGTGCAGTGTCCTCGCCTCTCGAATAGCTTCCGAAAAGTACGATACATTCTGGTATGCTATAATAGTCTGTCAAGTATTTGATTAGGCCGCAAGAGTGGAGTGAAAATAAGTTCATCGAACGCTTCCATGCAAGGAAGATCTCGCTGTCGTAGTTGCCCCTGTACTCCACGACGATTGGCGTAGGCTCTCTTATTAGCAGGCCATCCTTCTCCAGCGCTTCGAGGATCTTCTTTGCCCCGGGCGGGGACAGGTCCGCACGACGGGCTACCTCTCTGACATGCAACCGGACCGCTGGACCATCAAAGAATAATCTCAGTACCTTCTGAATGTTATCATGTGTTAACACGTGTAAATAATAGTTTACATGTGTTATAAATAGTTAACGATAGCTTCTCGAATGCCCTGTCTTGAAACGTTCCTCCTTTACCTCTAAATGCCTCCTATGACCTCCCTCATAGACCTCCGAACCTCTCTGAAGTCCCAGCTTGAACGTTCCTCCTTTACCTCCGGGCGCCTCCCTGACCTTAAAAGCCGGGACGGGTATTTAGATCTCTCAACAATGGTTCCATAGAACTCACCCTGGTGTTATCGTCTCCTCTCCCGGCTCCCAGCTGGGCGGGCAGACTTTGCCAGGGTTATCCCGGACGAACTTAGCGGCCTCCAGCTTGCGAAGCAGTTCTTTTGTGCTCCTGCCGAAGCTGTTGTCGTTCATCTCGATCACCTTCACGTATCCGTCAGGATCCACGATGAAGGTCGCCCGGTAAGAGAGGCCGTCCGCTTCGTTCAATGTCCCGAAGGTCCGGCAGATGTTGCCTGTCGTGTCTGCAAGCATCGGGTACTGGATGGCCTGTAGCTGGGGTGTGGAGTTGTGCCATGCCTTATGGACGTATGCCGAGTCCCGGCTGACGCTGAAGACTTCTGCGCCGAGGTCTGTGAAGTCAGTGTAATATGTGGCCATCTCTTCGAGTTCTTTGGGGCAGACGTAGGTGAAGTCTGCGGGGTAGAAGACGAAGACCATCCACTTACCGCGGTAATCTCCGGTGTTGATCTTTGTGATGTCGCCTTTGTAGTAGGCGTCGGCCTGGAAATCGGGGATTTTATCATTAATTTTTAGCGGGGCGGCTATCGTTCCGGATGTTCTATTGTCAGCCGCTGCTTGACTCGGTGGAGTTGCAGCAGTTGCGGTTACTGTGATGCCGATCAATAGCGAGGCAGTAATAAATAAAAAGACTATTTGGACTAGTATCCTGGTCACTGGCTTCATTGTTCCCACCAGCTAGGATTTCTTGTGATATTTTTAAAAGACTTGGCAGGGTTAACAACAAAGATTGAATGTACGCATTGATTGATTTTTGATGAAAATGGGTATTTTCATGTAAAGGCTATGAAAAATCGAAAGTTGGCCCTGAATAGGTCGAAAATACCGCCAAGCACTCGCCTCATGAAAAATGGAATATTCATGTAAAGGCTATGAAAAATTGTAAGTTGGCCCTGCATATGTCGAAAATACCGCCAAGAACGCCAAGGAGCCAAGCTCGCCAAGAGCTAATTTTTCATGGAACACACCATATGAAAAATGGGATGTTCAGGTAGAGGCTATGAATAATTGAAAGTTGGCCCTGTATTGGTCGAAAATACCGCCAAGAACGCCAAGGAGCCAAGCTCGCCAAGAGATAAATTTTTCATGGAACGCCAAGTTAAAGTAGAAGGACCTTGGCGACCCATGATAAATTATCTCTTGGCGGGCTTGGCATCTTGGCGGGCTTGGCGGTCTGCAAACACCCGATCAGAAAAACTACAGATCACTTTTTCATGGAATACCAATCAAATTCCAGACGTTTTTCAATAGACTAGCAAATAATACCCTAAATATGGGCTGGGCACTTCCCACTTTTAAGGCAATAGGTACTTTTAATACATATAAATGCAACTTAGTATTGAGCTATCAACATCATAGAATGTTATTTAAGCGTGTATGGCAAAACAATAACATCAGGGCTAAGTCTATGAGCTTCGTGGTCACTTTTAAGGTATTTAGCGATGAGGAAAGCGGCAAGCTATGCGCTTCTGGAGTGGATCATGCGATCCATACCTATGCTAAGACCTGGAACAAGCTCATCAAGAATATCCACGAAGCCGTCGAATGTCATTTTGATGTCCCATATACGCAGGTAAAAATCACCCTTATGGGGACAAAAGTCAATTAAAAAAGATAATTATCTCATTATTAGTCAATCGTAGTAAGTAAGCCTGTGATCGCCGATTTCAGCGCAATCATTTTCTCTTTGTCTTTCGGGTTCCATGCCCCGTTTGCCGCTCCGGACGGGTGCGGCAGGTAGAACACACGAACGCCCCGGGTTCCTGACCCCTTTTCCCATTCTGATACCCAGGCCTTCGCATCATTTCCGACGCAGATGATGAACTTCGCACCCAGCCCTATGGCATCTGATAATTCCTGCCTTAGCCACTGATCAGCGCACAGCATAGCGTTTTTAGTCTTATGGCATGGTGCCTTTTTGGCTTGTTTATCCGTGCAACATTTGTGAAGGTGGGTCCAGTAAACGTTATTCTCCATGATCTCCTTCAGGTGCCCGATCTCTGCCGTATACTTGCTTTCCAGGTATTTTCTGTTGAAAGCGACTAACTGCCCGATAATCCATTGTGGTGGGGCTTTCGCAGTCATCAGCTGGTGATGCCAGGCTTCGGGAGATTACTGTCTCGTCTCTATGTACCGATTGAGGGAGCTTTGTAATGATAAGCATGTTACTATCGATCAATAAAAGTGAGGATCGATGAAGAACTTGGCATGCTTCCTGTAGTCTAATACTTTAGTATCTTCCAGCCATAGCTATGAATCTAACAGTTGTGCTACCGGTTATACAAAATACTCTTAAACTGTCACTTCGATCGATGTGACCTGAGTTGTGGGCTCAGGAATGGCGATGTTTTCCCTCTTTCAGCCCTTCTAGGTGAAACTCGATAGCCTCTTTCATCTTCTGGATCGTCTCCTCTGTGGTGTGGCCAGTAGCTATAACGCCCGGTAAATCCGGGCAATAGGCCGAATAATTTCCCTTCGCTTTCTCAATGATTATCGCGTACTTCGTCATCTTCTCCCCCATTCTTCAAGCAGTTTGATCACTCTACGTATTTTCATTAATCTATCTTTACTCTTCATAGTATACTTCTTCGGAGTCTATTATATAATATGAGACTTTTGCATAATTCACTCGATGATCGTTGTCCTGGGGTTTGCTCCCTGTTTAACCTGGTAGAGTACTTGTATCTGTCGTGCTATCAGGGTGAGTCCGGTCTTTACAGTAACTCGAAGGATTCCGGTAGTTTTTACTCGTTTTAAGGTGAGGTGCTCTTTCAACAGGTAGTTCGTGTACTCGCAGTGCATCCTGTTTTTATATAATTTGTTCATGGTGATGTCGTGGAAGGGGATGTACTCCTGTATTCGGTACCTGGGTAGCTCTTTCTTCGTGTTCCGCCGGTTAACTCGGTTGATCAATGGTATGCCGATCGGGTATATGCGTTCCAAGTGCTCTTTAGAGTCATAGGCAATGTCAGCGAACAATCCCTTAACAAGGAGTATGCGACTGCCCATTTTCCTCTGTAATGGCAGTAGTTGTGTAGTGTCATGCATGTTGGCAGGAGTGACAATACTGCAGATCGGCGCCAGTGTAATCAGATCGTAAAGTAAGTGGATTTTGTACCCGTAGTACATTTTATCATTGATGTGATCGTACCCCCATGAGGCCTCAGGATCACTCCGGGTGAACGCAGGGAGGCTGGTACTGTCTACCCCAACCATGCTCATGAAATCCGGGTTTTTCTTCCAGATCATGCTTGTCAACAGGACCATGATCCGGTCGGTGTCTACCTGGTCTTTGAATCTGCTGAACGTGCTCTCACTAGGTAATTGGTCGAAGCCGAGAATCCGCATTTTATAATTGTCGCCCTTGAGTATTCTTACTAGTTCACTGACACTCGAGAGATTTGCCAGTTCCATGTAGAGAAGTGCTCGTAGCAAGGCGATCCGACTGTACTGGGGAGGCCTCCCAATCTTATTATTCTTCTCGAGGTATCGGAAACGCTGCCAGTCAACCGCTTCCAGCATCATGAGCGGTATGTCAGAAAGTATTTTACAATGGCAATCGAAGCAAGAAACGGGCATCTGCCAGCCCGTACCAACGTTTTTACTATGCATAAAAACGCCAACGGCTGCAATGCCCATATACTTGTTATCGACTTATGCAAAAGTCACATATAATATATAAGACACATTTTAATAATGATCAGTATGCCTAAGATGGTTATGGGTCGTCGACGAGGGCGGGCACCTGCTTCATATTCTGAGTCTGGCGATAGGACTGCGTTATCTGAGTACGAAGATGAAGTTAGCGCTCATCCTGATAATTATGAGGCTCGGGTAAGTCTGGGCTCTGCCTACCAGGAAGCCGTGATGTACCGGGAAGCTATCAGGCTCGACGATACCAACTCTGCTGCTTATGGTTTGCTGGGGGAAGCCCTCGCAGACATGGGGGACTTCGAAGGGGCGGTTAACGCAATGCGAAAAGCCCTGCGCCTGAATCCGAAGAGTTCCGAGCTATATTCTGCGCTTGGGAAAGTGTATACTGGCTGGGGGAAGCCTGAAGAGCTATCCGTGCTTATACCCGGGCATACAAGCTCGATCCTGATAATGTCGACTTGCTGGTGATGTTCGGGAAGCGCCTGATCGACGCAGGATTGCCGGATGAAGCTTTGACGGCATTGAGAAAAGCAGTCGAGGTCGACCCGGATTCAGTTATAGCTCATTATACTTTGGGCAATGCATTCTTAAGCCTTCGCCAGATCGATGATGCGATGGCCGAATTCCAGAAGTGTATAGCGTTAAACCCTAAAATGCCCGGGCCGCATTTCTCGCTGGCGAAGACTTATGACGAAGCTGGAATGAAGAACGATGCAAAAGCAGAGCTGGAGATCGGCGAGCAAGTGGCAAAAGAGCTTAGAGGGTCCATGCAAGGTAGAAGGGTGTTCAAAGATTGATCGGGTCCATATTCCTGAGCGGGCTGATAGGATAGCCAGAGATGGGTGGAGTGACAAAAATGAAGGGTCCATGCTGAGGCTTAAAAAAATTTTACATTATCCTTATATTCTGTAACTAATACTTGCTCTAGTTCTGCTTTAGACCGGGGCAATTGTTTACTCATCTTATCTTCAACGAATGAAAAGCAAAGCTCAAGATAGTCTTTTGCCGCGTTACACTCCTTCTTTACCGTCTGTTCATCATATTTTCTAATACGGACGGTGCCTGATGTAGTAACACCATACCTTGTAGGGATATACTGTGATTCAAGCTTAACGACAAGGGGCAAATATTCATCAAACCTGTCTCTAAACTTTTTAGAGTTCGGTATGATAAACATCCTGACCATCTCCGAATAATGGTGGTCATCCTTTGGCATGACACGCAGTATGGCGAGACATGCCTTAGAAGACTTCTCCGTTAGTTGTTGGGCATGAAAAAGTGCTTGCGAATAAATCTTATTATCATAAGCACTTTCTATCATTAGTCTGTCGTCCATCGCATCCAGTAGATACCTGAGTGCCCTGGCCTCGTTAATATCCGACATAGTATCCTACCGTAGCTCCGTCCACCGTAACTGGTTTCATGTCTGCTATAACATTTTTAAAAGTAGTTAGTATATCCTGCCCATAGATCAGCTTTCGACTATGGTATATTTCGTAAAGAAGCGGTGAAGGATGTTCGAGATCGCTTAATGCAAGGATGACAATATCAAGCGGCCTCTTAAGCTGGTCTAAAAGTGAATACCGGATATTAGAAATTTTGCCGATATCGTCTTCCGGTAGTTCATTTACAATGACTGCGATGTCATAATCACTATTCTCATCATATGTCCCCTTCGCTATGCTACCAAAAAGGTAAACTGACACAATACCCGGTATTTCATCTCTTATTCGTCCGGTTACCTTATCTATGTCAGCATCGAAGGCATCTGTCATTGCTCACACTCTAATTATTTTAAGCTGTTATTAGATTATTAACATTGTCTTCTTCCCGGCACTCCTTAAACTCATGCCTGTGTTATCGTCTCTTCCCCGGGCTCCCAGCTGGGCTGGCTGATTTTGTACTGGTTCTCCCTCGCAAACTTTGCTGTCTCCAGCTTGCAAAGTAGTTCCTTCATGCATCTCGATCACCTTCACATAGCCATCCGGATCTACGATGAAGGTCGCCCTGTACAAGAGGCCATCAGTCTCATTAAAGGTCCCGAAGGTCCTGCTGATGTGGCCGGTGGTATTGGCAAGCATGGGGTACTGGATGGCCTGTAGCTGGGGTGTGGAGTTGTGCCATGCCTTGTGGACGTATGCCGAGTCCCGGCTGGCGCTGAAGACTTCTGCGCCGAGGTCTATGAAATTTGTGTAATACATGGCCATCTCTTCGAACTCTTTGGGGCAGACGTATGTGCAGTCTGCGGCGTAGACGACGTAGACCATACCGTTGCCACGATAATCTTTGGGATTTTAGAGTTATTTGAGTTAAGACCAGCATGGCTCTCATATATACCTGATTGAGTATACCATTAGTATTAGATAAAAACAAAATTAATATGCTTGAATATACATGATATCTAAGTTATAATGGAAAAATCGACAGGCTGGAGAGCAACTGCGGGGAGCAGCAATCCTGTTGAGCTGATTCAGGCTTTTCGCCAGGCTATTACTGAAGAAATCGTTTATATTAAAACAAAAGGCAGGGATATTCAATTAGACCTTAAAAATGGTGAATTTATCACAAAAAGCCTTGAGTATTTTATCTATCGGTTTCCTCTCGATGTTCCGGTGAAAGTGAGTGATGACACACCTGTCGATATCTACGTCGGAAAAAAGAAGACCGAAGGCCTGATTGTTACCTCTGGTGATGACTACATTGATATTGCCATTACTGAGGACTATGGCCTGACTATTCATAACATAACCGTTAGAAGTGATACTTCGGCGCTGCTTGATCTTTTGCTAAAACGTTATGATGACCTTCTGAGTAACGGAAATTTCGATACCATCGGCCCTATGAAACTATTCGGGTTTATCGAACCCGAACCTATAAATGCCTGCGATCTAACTGTCTCAGATTCCTTCCATCTAAATGAATGTCAAAAACAGGTCATAACACATGCATTATCGCAGGAAGTAACCTTCGTCTGGGGTCCGCCCGGCACAGGTAAGACAAAGACTTTGAGCGTTCTTCTTAACCACTTGATTAGAGCAAAGAAGACTGTTTTACTGATATCTCATACAAATCTCGCTTTAGACGAGGTAATTAAGAAGTTTGCCGAAGACCCCGAGAACAGGTCTCTGATTGACGATGGCAAGGTGATCCGCTATGGAAATCCGAGCAACAACGACCCGGTAATTAAAAATTTCCTGCTTGACAATGTCAACGATCGCATCATTGGAGTAGCATATCAGAAGATCGATGAGCTAAAAAGGCAACTTCGTGACTGCGAACAAAAAATAACTCAGATACTTATTATTACCGAATCGCCCGACTATAGAAAGTTAAAATACTGCGAGGAAGAGCTTGCAGAAGATGAAAACAAAATAGCTGCGTTAAGCGAAAAAATCCGGACGGTAAAACTGCAGATAGTCGCCTGCTACCGGGAAAAGAACCAGCTTGAAACAGAAGCGGAAGAGCGGCTAAAGAAAAAATCAGGAAAAGGACTCTTTAGGCTTCTCGGCACCAGTCCGTCTCCTAAACCTGATGCTGCCATCGATGAAAAAATCCTTCAAATCCAGCAGCTAAAGGCATCAGAGAAAGCTCTGTCTGACGAACTTCACTATGCGGAAATCAATGCTGGAGAGTTAAAATCAGACATTCAAAAAATGCGGGAGCGTATTTGTTATACCCATTCCCTTGCAGAGGACCGTCTCATCGACATATTGCCTGTACAGTTGAGCGATTTAAGAGAAGAATTCTCTGCAATAGAGTCGGATATCTTCGAGATCAAAAAAGAGATCGTCAAGTACGAAAATTTCATCTTTGGCAATGCCATGGTCGTTGGATGCACACTAACTAAATGCTACGTAGACAGAAATCTGCAACATTGCAAATTCGACGTAATGATCCTCGATGAGGCAAGCATGGCTAATTTGCCTGCAATATTTTACGCTGCAGGCCGTGCATCGCAATACGTAATTGCCGGCGATTTCCGCCAGATTGCACCGATTGCCCAGAGCAGCGGGCCTAACGCTTCACTATGGCTAAAGCGGGACATATTTTCGCAGGCTGGCATCGTAGAGTCGATCAAAGCCGGAAGGGTCGACTCCCGGCTGGTGATGTTAAAAGAGCAGTACAGAATGCACCCGAAAATCGCCGGCATCATCAATGATAAAATGTATGCAGGTCAGCTGATAACGAACGACCAGACCAAAACAGATCGGGATCAGATAGCAGCTCTGCCTCCATACGCAGGACATGCAGTCGTGCTCTGCGATACCTCAAAGATTAATCCCTGGTGTAGCTACTCCGGTAGCTCCAAGATTAACCTCTATAGCGCCATGCTGGCGGCAAAACTCGCAGAGTCGGCTATTGCCGGCGGAATCAAGAGCGCTGGCATTATCACTCCTTATAAAAAACAGGTAAAGCTGATAGAAAAGCAGCTCATGGAGCAGAATATCGATCGAAAAACCGTCTCAGTTACGACCATTCATAAATCCCAGGGTAACGAGAAAGACTGTATCATCATCGATCTTGTTGAAGGCTTACCCCATAATCTCGGCAAACAATTCCGCTCTTCCTCGATTGATTCCGACACGGCGAGGCTGATCAACGTCGCAATCTCAAGGGCGAAAGGCAAGCTGATAGTCATATCAAATAACCAGTACTTCAGCGAGCGGCTGAAACCCGGTACTATCTTCCATGATCTGTTGCAGGAGATCTGTAATAAAGGTCTCGTGGTGGACTCAGAGAATCTTCTGTTATCTAACCCAGCGATAAGCGGGCAAACTACGCTAAGCGGAAAAGCGGAAATATCACCTGACTCCAAGCAGCTCATCTACAATGCAACAGAGTTCTACCGCGCCTTCATCGTGGACATTGATCACGCTTCCTCCCGGATAGTCATTTTTAGCCCCTTTATCACCAGAAAACGAATGGACATGCTAATGAACCCGCTCAAAGCAGCGGTTGCCCGGGGTGTAAAAGTCCACTTGATAATCAGAAATCTTAAAGAGGATAAAACAAGGGCAGATAAAGAAAAGTTGATCGAAGAGCTTACTTTACAAGGCATAAATGCCATCATCGCATCAGATACAAATGGCGTCAGAAGTAGTTTCCACGAAAAGATCGCTCTGATCGATAAAACCGTATTCTATTTCGGCAGCCTCAACATTCTCTCCCAGACCGGAAACGCCGGGACGTCTGATTACATGTTCGCCTTTGCCAGCCCCCGGACCATCGAGGACCTGATCCGGTATTTCAGGATCGACATCATCCTGGGCAGGCAGACGCAGCCCAAAGGGCGGCAAACAACGTTCTTAAAAAAGAGCTTTGATGAAGAGATGGCCGACGCCCAGTTCGGAGCCGCGATCATCCATCTCCGGCAACAGAAATACAAGGAAGCGGTGAAAGAGTTAAAAGCAGCTATCAAACTCTGCTCCTTTAAGCCTGACTATCATTATTACCTGAGTAAAACACTGTTAACTATCGATGATGTAACGGGCGCTCGAAAAGCGATAGATAAAGCGATCGAGCTATCGCCGGATAATGTTGAGTATCGTGAGTTTAAAACTACGTCCGGACTATCCTGACGTCTATTGCAGAATCGTTTTCAGATAGGGATTCGAATCGTGCCAGGCCTTATGGACGTATGCCGAGTCCTTGCAGACACTGAACACCTCGGCGCCGAGGTCTGTAAAAATGCTATAATACTTGACCATCTCCCCCAGCTCCGTCGGGCATATAAACTCTGCCGGATAGCCTACGAAGACCATCTACTTGCCTCTGTTGTCGGTGAGGTTGATCTTGGTGATGTTGCCGTGTAGTATGCCTCGGCACGGATGTACAGGATATGGTTGTTGATCTTCAGCACCGTCGGAATTTGTTGTGTTTCTAAATTTAATTCTGTATCGGTCGCTGGATATATCGGATTACTACGATTGCCGTAGTGGCTAACTAATCAATAGGATAGCAGTTATAAGAATAAAGACTGTTTGTGTTGCTATCTTCCTCCCTGAGTTCATGGATTCCCCCCGCTTGGTGCTTTAATATGTTTATAAAATACTTGTCAGGGTTAAGGACGGAAATAGGGATACATATTATTGTAGATTAATCTTAAAAATAGTGGGATATTATCGTAACAGCGATTGTGTATATCATCGATATAGGCCAGCTTCATCAAAGGAACCTACTAAGTTTCAATAATAATTTCTCTATGCTCTCAGGGAAAACTTAATATTCGGTCCATCCTTAGATAGAGACGCATTTTGTACAATGTAATACATTGTAATATTTGTGAATACAATGTAATACATTGTATAAGGAGTATCCTGTAATGTCTTTCCCATATACTGTACTTGATTTGTTTTCTGGCGCAGGTGGACTTACGGAAGGGTTTTACCGTAATGGTTTTGACATTATCAGCCATATCGAAAAAGATGAATTTGCTTCGAAGACTCTTCAAACACGTTCCTTATATTATGCATTATTAAAAATCAACAAAGTTCACATATATTACAACTATTACAATAATCGTATAAACAGAGATGAGTTTCTGAAGCAATGTTGTGAATTGGGTATCGATAACTCTGAAGTAATCCATGAAGAAATTTCATTAATTACAGAAGATTCGCTTATTGATAAGATTAATACTCAACTAATAAAAAGAAATATTAATAAAATAAATGTAGTTATCGGTGGTCCACCATGCCAAGCTTACTCCTTAATCGGCAGGGGTAGAGATCGTTATGGCATGCTGTATGATCCAAGAAATCATCTATACAAGCACTATATCCGATTTATACAGACATTTTCTCCTGATCTATTTGTATTTGAAAATGTTCCTGGCATTCGGAGTGCAAAGAATGGTATGATCATTGAAGATTTTAAAAAAATGATAGATGAAAGTGGTTATGATTCTGATCAAAAAATTTTAAATGCTTCCAATTTTAATGTTTTACAGAATCGGAAGCGTATAATAATTATTGGGTGGAAAAAAGAATATAACCTATCTTATCCAGATTTCGCTAAGTCGCAGACTCCATATATAATAAATGATCTATTATCTGATCTTCCGGAATTAAAGCCTGGCTGTGGTAGTGAGATATCTAATTATACTGGTGACAGAACAAAATACCTTCAAGAATCTGGTATACGAACCGACGAAACTTGTATTAGACATCACGTAGCAAGGCCACATAATGATCGAGATCGTGAGATATATCGTATAGCAATTGAAAAGTGGAATAACGGGAAAAAGCGGATAAAGTACACTGAGTTGGATCCATCTTTAAAAACGCATAAAAATGAAAAATCTTTCTTAGATAGATTTAAAGTTGTAAATGGTAACGGGTTATCCCATTCAATTGTTGCTCATTTATCTAAAGATGGACATTATTTCATACACCCTGATATCAGTCAATGTAGGTCTCTTACTGTGCGAGAAGCTGCAAGAATACAATCTTTCCCGGATAATTACCTTTTTGAGGGGCCACGTTCTTCCCAGTTTATACAAATTGGAAATGCTGTTCCTCCTCTAATGGCTTCGGGAATAGCTACTAAAATAAAAGATATGCTTAATCGCATCTATTTGTAATTAACAATTTGTATAGTAAGGGCTTATATAGGATTAATTCCTATTTTCCTCATATTGTCTGGGGGTATTAAGGATATCTCGCGGTGAGGATATCATGGGATCAATACCGGTTGGTGAATCATCCAGTGAAACAATTATTGATCATAGTTTAAACATTGATGAGTATGATATTGTACCACCAGACCCCGCGTCATTTATCGAATCATTGAGGGCATTTGGCTATGACCTTCAGACCGCAATTGCAGATATCATCGATAACAGTATCTCGGCAGGTGCCAGGAACGTTTATATTGTATTTAATTGGGATGGCGCTAACTCTACAATTTCAATAAAAGATGATGGTTGTGGAATGACCGAATCAGAACTCATAAAGGCAATGCGGTTAGGAAGTATTAGTCCTAGCGACTGTAGAAACCCTAAAGATCTGGGTAGATTTGGGCTTGGACTTAAGACTGCATCCTTCTCGCAATGTAGAAAATTTACTGTAGCATCAAAATTTGAAAATAACCCAATAGCTATCCGTTGCTGGGATATTGATTACATAATAAAAACACATGATTGGCATCTGTTACGAATTAATAATAAAGAATTACCACTTCATTTTACCGATCTGAATGATCTAAAAAGTGGTACTATTGTGTTATGGGAAAAATTAGATGTCATTTGTAAAAACACAGATGTAAATGATCCTCGTGCAAAAAACCTATTTTTAACAAGAATAGAAAATGTAAAAAAACATCTATCTATGACTTTTCATAGATATCTTGAACGTCATAAAATAAAAATATTCATTAATGATCGAATCGTTGAACCCTGGGATCCTTACTTGAGAAATGAGAAAGCAACTCAAATTTTAAATGAGGAAAGTCGTACGATTTTTGGCAGTAAAATCGTTGTTATTCCCTATGTACTTCCGCATCACTCAAAAATCGATAGTGAAACATATAATTACGCGGAAGGACCTAACGGCTGGGCTGCTCAGCAAGGATTTTATGTATACAGGAATGAACGACTAATCGTTGCAGGAAGCTGGCTTGGATTAGGAATAAAAAAATTTGATCATTATAAGCTCGCCCGTATCCAGGTTGATATTCCAAATTCGATGGATCGCGAGTGGGAGTTAGACGTAAGAAAATCTATCGCACGACCGCCAGATAATATCCGGGATGATCTCAAAAAGATAGCATCTTTAACAATCGGGCGCGCTATGGAAATATATCGTCATAGGGGTAAAGTAATTGCCCGAAATAGCCTTTCTGAGCACACCTTTTTATGGCAGAAAAAGGTTTATCACGGCAAAATATCCTATACTATCAATCGAGAACATCCGGTTATATCTTCTATACTAACTAATTCTTCTGTTAATATATCACAAGTAAAAATGTTATTAAAATTAATTGAAGAAACTGTTCCCGTTAGTCTAATTATTGTTGATAATGCTGAAGCACCTGATAAACAAGCTACAACCACAGAAAAAAAGCCGAGCGATGAATTAAAAGTAGCTTTACTTGAGATGTATTTTGATTTAATAAACTCCGGTTTCACACATGATAAAGCAAAAGAAAAAATTGTAAAAACTGAACCATTTGATAACTATTTAGAATATGTCTGTGGACTGCTAGATAAAGCCCAAGAAGGGAATTTACATGTTTAACTATAATGAAGCTAAAAAATTAGTTTTGGGACAGTTAACCGTTGAACAAACGCCTAGTTCGGATGTTATTGATAAAAAAATTAGGGCTGTAAAAATAATGGCTAGTATCGAATATCCGGACATAATAATCGATTGGGATATGTTAAAACGGGATATAGAAGCTTCATGTAGCACATGGATAGATATTGGTAAAGCATTAGATGGCGACCCTAAAGCACATCAGAATTGGTTTTACGATCGTAAAGATCAGATTAACTGGAGATTCTGGAATAGATATGTTAGATATCTCCAGGAAGAAAATGGCTGGGCTGAAATTACTACAAAAGGCCTGGGTGACAACGTAGATCAAATAATTCAGCGTCTAGAGGATCCACAAAGGCCGGGAAAATGGGACTGTAGAGGTATGGTTGTTGGACAGGTCCAATCAGGGAAAACGGCTAATTATATTGGCCTAATATGCAAAGCAATAGACGCTGGTTATAAATTGATAATCGTACTGGCAGGGGTTCATAATAGCCTTAGAAGTCAGACTCAGATGCGTATAGATGAAGGCATCTTAGGTTATGACACAAAACAGAGTATGAATTATTCAACCGCAAATATCCGCATCGGCGTTGGTCGATTAAAGGGAATAGAATTCTTTAGCGCACAATCTCTTACAAATCGTGACGAAAATGGTGATTTTAAAAAGCACAGACAGATAAGTATCATTAATGGAAATGATCCCGTAATACTGGTAATTAAGAAAAATAAATCTGTACTTGAAAATTTATACTATTCAGCGACCAATGTCCAGAAAGAAAGAGACCCTTCTACTAATCGACCGATTGTTAGAAATATCCCATTACTAATAATCGATGATGAAGCGGATAATGCTTCAATAAACACAAAACAAATTGAATTCGATGATGATGGTCAGGTATCGGATGAGTTTGAACCTACGATAATTAATGGCCTCATTAGAAAATTGTTAGATGCATTTGAAAAAAGCGCTTATGTAGGTTACACTGCAACACCCTTTGCTAATATTTTTATTTTACCTCGTGGTGACACCGACAGGGAAGGGGAGGATCTTTTCCCTCGTAGTTTTATTTTAAATTTGCCAGCAGCATCGTCATATATCGGTCCAAAAAAAGTCTTTGGTATAGATGAAGATAATTCAGTTGGTATCGAGCACGAAGAGGGGCTTCCAATAATCCGGATTGTGGATGATTATACTGATTTTATTCCGGATAACCATAAGAAGGGTCACCGGCCAAATTCTTTACCTGAATCATTAAAAAGAGCAATTAAATCATTTATAATATCGAGTGCTGCGAGAATTGCCCGTGGGCAAGACAAATCTCATAATTCTATGTTAATTCATGTTACCAGATATACTGATGTACAAACCCGTGTCAGAGATCTTGTATCTGAAGAACTCGAATCATTAAAGAAACGTATTGAATATGGGGATGGCAGATCAGAATCTAATATATTCAATGAACTCGAAGAACTCTGGTTCACCGACTATAAACCTACAACACATGCCGTTATAGAACGTTTCTTTGATCAAAGAATTACCTCTCTTGAGTGGAAGCAAATAAAGGATAATCTTCAAAAAGCCGCAAGTAAAATCATCATAAAAACGGTAAATGGTACAGTTGCGGATGTACTTGATTATAAAGAATCACCTAATGGACTAAATGCTATTATAATTGGCGGAGATAAACTTTCAAGAGGATTAACCCTTGAAGGTTTAACAGTTAGTTATTATCTTCGTACTTCAAATATGTATGATACCTTGATGCAAATGGGGCGCTGGTTTGGTCATCGGCCAGGTTATGTAGACCTCTGCAGACTGTATACGACCGATGAACTTGTTGATCGGTATAAACATATTACAAAAGCCAGTGAAGAATTAAAACGAGAATTCGAGTACATGGTTGCTATGGGTCGAAGGCCTGAAGATTATGGTTTAAGAGTAAGAACTGACCCGGGGGATATCCTTCTTATAACTGCGAAAAATAAAATGAGGTATGGAAGGGATATGCAGTTATCATATGAAGGACGTCTTGTTGAATCAGTAAAGTTTAACCTTAGCAATGCCATAATCGAGAAGAATTTTAACGCATTTAATGAATTTATTAAAAAGAGAGGTCAGCACAGCGAAAAATGGGGGAATTATTTATGGGAAAATGTCTCCGCAAGCAGTATCATCGATCTACTTAATAATATACAAATAGAAGGTTATTCTGCAGTAACTGACTCGAGAATCTTAACTCATTATATACAAGCTCAACAAAAACATAATGAGTTAAAACAATGGACAGTTGCTTTAATAAATAAAAATAATGCTGATAATCATTATACTATCGGCGGATATCCTGTTGGATTAGTCGAACGGCGAAATGCAAACGAAACTAATCCAAATGAATTCTACCAAATGGCAAAAAGCCATATAATCAGTAGAAGGGATGAATATATTGATTTATCTGACGAAGAATTAAAATTGGCATTAAGTAGATCGATAAAGTCTGATGGGACAATGAGTGATACGCCTACTCCAGAAGCTATCCGAGATGTCCGACCTTCTCATAGGGGCTTGTTACTTATATATCCCTTAGACCATAATAAATTAGATAATACTAATATCACTAAACCTGTGATTGGACTTGCAATTAGCTTCCCAAGTAGTAAAACTGCAACAAGAATTGGCTATCGAGTAAACAGCGTTGGCGATGTGGAGTTCTTAGAAAATGAATGATATTAACACTATTTGGGTAAAACTTGAAGAAGAAGCTAAAAATAAGTCTTCATCTGGTATACAAAAAATAAGAATAACTGCCGATACCAAATTTAATATATTTTTAGGTTACGAAAAACCACGAAATCGTCGAGTGTTACTTCTTGTTACATCTCAGCAGAATATACCAATTGCCATCGAATATCCAAAATCAAAAGGATTTGAAGTCCAGTCGATAATTCTGCCAGATGATAACAAGTCTGTATACCTTGAACTAATATTAACAAATAATAGATTTAGCGATGTTTTTACATCTCTTGTTCAAGATATCATTGATCATATAAAAAATTTAGAAACTGAGAAACAGGCGGTAAGCGTATTTTTTGGAAGATTGTTAAAATGGCAACAGTTCCTTGATCAGTATGATCCAGAAGGTCTTAGTAGTGAAGCTCAAAGAGGCCTATATGGTGAGTTATGGGTTTTACGTAAATTCCTGCTACCACTATTGGGCGCTAAAAAAAGTATTGACTCCTGGAAAGGCCCAGAAAAATACCCTCAAGACTTTAAATTTGTAAAAACAGCGATTGAGGTAAAAACGACTATAAGCAAACAACATGAAAAATTAACGATATCCAGCGAACAACAACTGGATGATACTGGAATTGATTATCTTTATCTATATCACATATCTTTAATAAATGGTGTTACAGATGGAGAAACATTGCCTGAAGTGGTGGAGTCCATAAGAACAATTATTAAAGATGATTTTGAAGCATCAAAAAAATTTGAAGAATCTTTAATAACTGCAGGATATATTAATGCCCACATTGATCGTTATATGGGCGTCTTTTACATTATCCGAAATCGAAATATCTATAAAGTTGCTGAAGGTTTCCCAAGAATTATCGGTAAAAATTTGGTAAATGGTGTTGGTGACGTTCATTATACAATTAATGTATCTGAGTGTAATCACTTTACAGTTCCGGAAGAATTATTAATAAAATGCTTACGAGGGGATTAAATGGATCTCGACTCCGAGCTAAACGATTTTGCTGAAACCTTTTCGCAAGATGTAATCAACCAGGCTCAACTTGATGCAACTTTTATCGAAGATAAATTTGTAGAACAATTCGCAGAATATCTTATTGAGTCCGGAGAAATCGATGATATTACTATATGTTACCATAAAAGCAGGGGTATTAAAGTAAATGGGTATAGTATTAATAACGAGGAAAATAGATTAGACCTATTCGTTGCCATATATCGTGGAACAAATCCACCTGAAAAGATTTCGAAAACTGAAGTAGATGTAGTTTTTAAATGGATCGTCAACTACTTAAAAAAATCCCTGGAAGGATATCACTTTTCACTCGAAGAATCGTCTCCCCACTTTGATATGTCGCTAAATATCTATAGTATGAGAGGTGTACTCCGAACTGTACGATTCTTCTTAATCACTGATGGTATTGCCAATCTTGACTCTTCGGATAATCTTGATGATGGTACTCTTATCATCACAAAACATTTATGGGATATCCGACGTTTACACAGATTGAGAAGTTCGGGCAATCGCAGGGAACCGATAGAAATCGATTTTATACAAGATTGTGGGTCATCAGTGCCATGCTTGCCAATATCAAAACCAAATTCAGTCTATACCTCGTACTTAGCATTAATCCCGGGAAAAACGCTTTTTGAGATATACAGGAAATACGGGTCAAGATTACTGGAAAGAAATGTGAGAGCTTTTCTGCAAGTAAAAGGTAATGTGAATAAAGGGATAAGAAAAACGATTCTTGAAGAGCCTCATATGTTCTTGGCATATAACAATGGACTATCTGCAACTGCAGAAAGCGTTGAACTTGATACTTCTGGAACTCCTACGATAACGCGAGTTAAAGATTTTCAAATAGTAAATGGTGGACAAACAACCGCTTCAATATATAACGCTTGTATAAAAGATAAGGCAGACGTCTCTGAAATTATAGTGCCAATGAAATTGACTGTACTTAAAAACCCTGAAATGATCGATAGTTTTGTACCAAAGATATCAGCATTTGCGAATAGTCAAAATAAGATTAATATTGCTGATTTCTCTTCAAATAATCCATTCCATGTTAAATTGGAAGAATTATCAAGGACAATATGGGCTCCTGTTCAGAAAGGTATGAACCTTCAAACACGGTGGTATTATGAACGAGCTCGTGGTCAATATCTTGATGAAAAGGGTAGACAGAGAACAGCCGCCGATAAGAAAACCTTTGAATCAATTTACCCTTCATCACAAAAATTCACAAAAACAGACATGGCCAAATTTGAAAATACATGGAATTTATTACCGCACATAGTAAGCCGTGGCGCTGAGAAAAATTTTAACGAATTCATGGGCACTCTAAATAAAATAAAAGATTTTGTCCCTGATAAGCAATACTATGAAGATCTGATTTCTAAAGCAATACTCTTTAAGCGTGCCGAAAAAATCATCCATAGCCAGCAGTACGGTGGTTATCGTGCTAACATTGTCACCTATACATTAGCTCTTATCTATTATAAAACGAATAACCGTATTAACCTAAATAGAATCTGGAAAGAGCAAGATATCTCCGAAGCTATGTCGAATGCTATAGTATTGTTTTCTAAAGAAGTTCATAAGCACATAACGAATCCTCCTGACGGTAAAAACATAACTGAATGGTGTAAAAAGGAGCAGTGCTGGACGAAATTACTCGACTCAACCATAGACCTCCCTGTTGAACTAATTGCAGAGCTGGTTGAAAAAGGTCCAAATGCTTATGTACAATTAGGCGAACAAACAGCAGCAGATCTGGAAGATGATGAATTATAGGTGTACAACTATTTTTCCAGATTTTTATAATATAAACAATTGTTTTTCAAAGGACAGATCCCATGCTTTGGATTTACTGGGGTGCATACAATGGCGCTAAAATCTATTATCGCAAATAAAATTTTATTAGGTTCTTTATGGTTGAACAGTTGGCATGCAAGCTCTACAATTTCCTTCTTCCTTCTAATCTCTCCATTAAGCCCTAAACCATAGTATCTGTTTAATACCCTGGCAATATTGCTATCCACAATGCAACTCTTTTTTCTAAAAGCTACTGCTAATATTGCTCCAGCTGCATAATCACCTACACCGGGAATATTTTTAAGGTCTTCTTTATTATCTGGAATGTTGCCAGAAAAAGTCCTTTGGATATATTCAGCTGCCATTTTAAAGTGATTGGCACGCCAGTATAATCCAAGAGGTTTAAGAGTTGCCTTTATATCTTCGATATCTGCTTCAGCTAATTGATCTACATCTGGATACTTCTTTAAAAATTGGTTATATACCGGGACTACTTGATCAGCTCTTGTTCTTTGTAACATAAATTCAGCAATCATCACCATATATGGTGATGATACATTTCGCCATGGGTAAGGACGATAATTCTTTTTATGCCAGTTTAGCAGATTTTTTATTATTTCGCCCATCTATCTAACAATAAATCCAATATACAAAATACCTTTTGAATATGATCATTTCCAATTAGCTGAACCCACCATCCTCTCCCCTTTCTCCGACAGCGGAAACTCCGGCTCTAACTTCTTCACCCTCCGATACTCTCTCACCGCATCATCCTTCATCCCCTTCTCCAGGTACAGATCTCCGAGCCCAGCATGTAGCTCCACATCATGCGGCTTCTGCCGAATCGCTTTCTTATACTCAGAAATCGCCTCGTCAACCCTACCCTTACGATGCAAAACATCCCCGATCCGCCGATACACATCCGGCGCATTCGGCGACAGCTCCTGTGCGGACTTGAACGCGTCCAGCGCCTCGTCCAGCCTATCCATAGAAAGCAGGAATTCGCCTATCATAAAAGGGATCATCGGGTTATCCGGGTCCGAGGCTCTCGCCAGCGCATATTCCTCGTATCCTTCGTTCTCCTTCCCTGCCCTGATCAACGCGCTTCCCAGGTCGACCCTGGCTTCATAATATTCCGGGTGAGCTATCAGTATATCTCTGTACACCCTGATAGCCTCATAATATTTCCCTGCGGCCGCGACTTCTTTAGCCCACTCGTACATTAGCTCGACATCCTCAGGGTCGCTATCGTAGGCGGTTCTATACTCCTGGCTGCTTTCTTTCTCCCGTCCCATTTTCGCGTAGACGATCGATTTCCAGTAGCGGGCCTCAGTATAGTCCTCATCCAGCTGGATGGCCTTATCGAATTCTTTTAGCGCCTCCTCATATGCGCCATTTCGGTAGAGTGCCTCTCCAAGCAGTCTGTGAGCTTCGGCATCGTCCGGCTCAAGCTCGCTCATCTTCCGGAATTCCTCGACTGCTCTGCCATAATTGCCCATGTCGCGGAAGTCCATGCCCGCTTCAAAGTGCTGATCAATCTCTTGATCTGTGCTTAAGTCGAATTTCTCTTCTTCAACTGTAGGTGCGCCGGGTTTGGGTGTCATATTAATATCAAAATTGCATTCACATACTTTTATAATTAATTGATTAATCCAGACAGTATCTCTGCCGGGTGCTATCGGGCCGCCACGCTCGCCAGGAAGCCAGGGCCGCCACGGGCTTTTTGATCGGAATCGCTCTAGTGCGAATATTGGCTTGGCGTTCCATGAACATCTGGGTCAGGGAGGTGTTGAGAGGCCAGGGAGGAGGTCTGAGAGGTTCACGGAGTTCAGAGAGAACGTTCAAGCTGGGAGGTCAGGGAGGTCATGGAGATCAGAGAGGAGGTTATGTGAGGTACCCGGAGGTCAGAGAGAATATCTTTAAAAAATCCTCCCAAACCTTTCCACACTCCCCAACCTCCTCTCAGACCTCGCTACCCTCTCCAACCTCCCAGCTTGAAAATCCTCCCCCGCCTCCCGGGAACTCCCCGACCTCCAGGAGTTTTTCATCGGCTTAACTTGAAAAACCAGTTTTCATGAGGCGAGTGCTTAGCCTCTTGGCATTCAATGAAAAATATCTCTTGGCGTGCCTGGCACCTTGGCGGGCCTGGCGGTATTTTCGACTCACACAGGGCTAACTTTCAATTTTTCATAGCCTCTGCCTGAAAATCCCAATTTCTCGTCAGGCGAGCGCATGTCACTAAAAAGGGTATAATATGGAATCTGTCTGGTACCGATTACACCTATTTTCATTATACTGTACAAAACCTTTAATATGGGAATGTTATATAAACTTATATAACAATAGGTGATCTGGCGTGATTGAGATAGACGAGCACGACAAAATAATCCATCAGCCAAAACTCGATACAATCAAAATGGTGGAGCACTTTATCGAAGAGCACAGCGGCGAGTATAAGAAGCGGGCGCTATGGGAACACCTGCCGAAAAAGATGATGTACCAGACCTATAAAGTGATCTTTGACTATCTGCTTGAATCTGGTAAGATTGGCGTTGATGCTGATGGCCATGTTTGCTGGGTGTGGAACCCGGAGCTGGTTAAGAAATATCTTGCCGATGAAGGCCTGATTATTAAGTAACCAGCTGATAAGCAGGCTATACGTCAGCTATTTATAATGCTGAATATGCATATGATTTTTGCATTTATGTGAAATTTAAGGTTGGCCTTGCTGATCATACTATTAAAGAAAAGTTAAATCGGCTTGAGCATTCCACGTCCGAAGATAAACTCCTCCATTCAGCTCTAACCAGTGCAATAGATCGCTTAAGTGAAAATGCCTTTTCCGGTACTCAGATACCTAAGAAGTTGATTCCTGGGGCATAAAAGAAAAAGTATGGGCTTAGTAATCTCTGGAAATACGATCTTCCTGACGGCTGGAGGTTATTGTACTTTGTCATCAGTGACGGCGATACGGCGATATCTGTAATCGTTGACTGGATGACGCATAAAGAATGCGAGCGGTTGTTTAATTATTGAAAAATCAAATGGCTCGATCGGCACCATTATATCATGTACTGTCTTGTTATGATCTACTTCAAGGCATCAGAAGATGCCCCGCCCCATTTTCGACGCCCGTCCACGTCATTTGTAGACGCAACCTATATATACTATAATTACAATTCTAAGTCCCAAGTATGAGGACTATGTGAGTGTCACCCGTGGAAGGGCACTTATATCCGGACTCATCCTGACAGCCAAAACCTGAAGACGGAAAAAATCGGCGTATACCGGGGCTGATCACCTCGCAGATGCACGCCAGTAAGTATTCCTCTTTATCAGGCTTTCACATAGGATGTCTCTTCGGCATATGAGCCTTCTCGGCGCACGTATATCGTAGCCTTGTACTGATCGGAATACCGTGAAGGTATTGTGACCAGAGTCGGAGCTGACTAACGCGTCAGGGTCGATAGCTTACTCGATGAACGAGTAAGTTAGCCCATTCACATATGAAACGCAGTTGAGTCAGGATCTGTTCGCGAAGACCAAGTATTACATTGAGTCCAGCGTGAATAAGCGTGGCATTCCGGGGAAGGGATATCAGCGCGAAGCGCCGGCGGAGACCGATGGCTTAAGGGTAGCCTGTATGGCTGCTCGAGATAGCGATATAATGGGATAAGGTCGCCGCGCCAGGCTTTAGCCCTCTCGTCCGAAGGACGCCATACTCCAAAACACGAAGGAACACAACCAACTTCAAGATTATTCCAGTTTACGTGGTGAATACTCCACCTGAGTGTGTCAGGTGCCATCCACGGTACGCACGGAGAAGCCTTTTTCCAGCTTCTTCACCTGGCAGGCGGGAGGGGTATTACAGCGTAAGTATCTGCTCTATGGCAGCATGATACCTGGCGAATGTCTAAGCCAGAGCCTATTCCCTAACATAGGAGGAAAATCTAAAATGGGACACGCACACGCACCAAGGCGTGGATCTCTCGGGTACAGCCCGAGGGTAAGGGCGCGAAGCCAGAAGCCCAAGATGAGAAACTGGGCAGAGCTTGGCGACCAGCCAAAGATTCAGGGATTTGTCGGATTCAAGGCCGGAATGTCTCACATTGTAATGGTTGATGACAGGCCGCACAGCGCGACCGAGGGTATGGAGATCTCCGTCCCGGTCACGATCGTCGAAGCGCCGCAGATGCACGTAGCAGGTATCCGTGTCTACGATGACAGCCCGTACGGCAAGAAGGTCATCGGCGAGGCATGGATCAGCGACCTCAAGATGCTCGAGTCGCTCACCCACCTGCCCAAGAACGGCTACAAGACCGACGAGCAGCTCGCGAAGATCGCAGAGCTCGTCAAGAAGGGTGTAGTCGCAGATCTGCGCGTCATGACTGTAACGCTCACTTCTGAAGTTTCGGGTATTCCCAAGAAGGTCCCCGAGCTCATGGAGAACCGGATCGCCGGTGGCGACATGGCTAAGAGGTTCGAGTTCGCTAAGTCGCTCATGGGTAAGGCCGTCGGCATCAAGGATGTCTTCGCACCGGGCGAACTGGTCGACGTCTCGGCCATCACCAAGGGTTATGGTACCCAGGGTCCTGTCGTCAGGTGGGGCATCGCTACCCAGAAGAGGAAGCACGCCCGCACTGGCAAAAAGAGGCACGTCGGTAACCTCGGCCCGTGGAACCCGCACCGCATCAGGTGGCAGGTCCCGCAGCTGGGTCAGACTGGCTACCACCAGAGGACCGAGTACAACAAGAGGATCCTCAAGATGGGCGACAAGGCCGAAGAGATCACTCCCGCTGGTGGTTTCCTGCACTACGGTCTGATCAGGAACGACTACATCATGCTGAAGGGCAGCATTCCCGGACCGGTCAAGAGAATGGTCAGGATCAGGCCCGCAGTAAGGCCCAAGAACATGCCGAAGCAGGCACCCGAGATCACGTACCTGAGCACTCAGTCCAAGATGGGCTAACCTGGAGGACCAAGAGATGGAAGTAACTATACTTAGCAAATCCGGCAAGAAGTCCGCAATCACCGTTCCCGCCGTATTCAACGAAGAGTACAGGCCGGACATCATCAAGAAAGCGGTGCTCGCAGCGCAGGCAAACAGGCTGCAGCCGTACGGCCCGGACAGGACCGCAGGCACGCTCTCCTCGGCAAAGAAGCACTCCTGGGGCAGCGGCAGAGGCGCAGCACAGGTGCCAAGGCTTGCCAACGGCAGCCGCGCAGCAGTAGTTCCGCACGCAAGGGGCGGCCGTGCATCTCACGGACCTAACCCGTTAAGGATCTACACTGAGAAGATCAACGACAAGGAGCGCATCAAGGCAATCCGCTCTGCTGTCGCAGCCACCACCAACCCCGAGCTCGTCAAGGCTCGCGGCTACAAGTACGAGGGCGCTCTGCCCGTAGTGGTCGACAGCGAGATCGAGTCGTTGAAGAAGACCAGCGAAGTAATGGAGCTCTTAACCGCGCTCGGCTTTGCCGCAGACCTCGCGAGGTCCAAGCAGAAGACTGTCCGCGCAGGCAAGGGCAAGATGAGGGGCAGGCAGTACAAGAAGAAGGTAGGCCTTCTCATCGTCATCGCCGAGGACAACGGCATCAAGCTCGCCGCCAGGAACATCCCGGGCGTTGACGTCGCAACTCTGGATGAGCTGAACGTCGAAATGCTCGCTCCGGGCACCCAGGCAGGCCGCCTGACGCTGTGGACTGAGGGCGCTATGAAGCTTCTGACGGAGGCTGGCGAAGAATGATTATCAAGTACCCGTTCATCACAGAAAAGGCGACCCTGTCCCTGGACAAGAACAACACTCTCCAGTTCATGGTCGACATGAGGGCCACCAAGCCCCAGATCAAGAAGGCCATCGAGGAAATGTACAACGTGAAGGTAGTCAAGGTCACGACCCAGATCACCGCACGTGGAGGCAAGAAGGCTGTAGTTACCCTCAGCCCCGAGAACCGGGCTGAAGAGATCGCCAGCCGTCTAGGAGTATTCTAAACCCGCCTGTGGAGGTTTGATTATGGGAAAGCGATTAATGTCACAGAACAGAGGTAAAGGCTCCCCGACCTACAGGGCTACCTCTAGCAGGTTCAAGGCGGACCTGGAGCACATCAAGACCTTCGGCGACGAGACCATCGAGGGTATCATCACCGAGGTCGTCCACGACCCGGCCAGGAACTGCCCCATCATCCGTGTCAAGTTCGGCAACGGCGAAGAGAGGCTCATCCTGGCTCCCGAGGGTGTCGGTGTCGGCGACAAGATCGCCTGCGGCATCTCGGCAGAGATCAAGCCGGGCAACACGCTCCCCCTGAGCGAGATCCCGGAAGGCTGCGCTATCTGCAACATCGAGTCGCAGCCGGGCGACGGCGGCGCGTTCGCACGCTCATCGGGCGTCTACGCGATCATCGTGGCTCACGAGGGCAAGAAGACCGTAGTCCAGATGCCTTCGGGCGAGATCAAGAGGCTCAACCCGAAGTGCAGGGCAACTATCGGAGTAGTGGCCGGCGGCGGCAGGACTGAGAAGCCCTTCGTTCGCGCAGGCAACAAGTGGTACAAGATGGCCAACAAGGCTACCAAGTGGCCCGTTGTCCGTGGTGTGGCCATGAACGCAGTCGACCACCCGTTCGGTGGCGGCGGCAGGCAGCACCCCGGCAGGCCCAAGACGGTCAGCAGGAACACCCCGCCTGGCAGAAAGGTAGGAAGCATCGCAGCGAGAAGGACTGGCGTTGGCCACTAAGCTGGTCTAGGCCATAGAGGAGATGAAATTAATGGTATCTAAACAGTCGAAGCAGGCTGGCAGGCTCCCGAAGAGGAAGGAAGAGTTCACCTACCGGGGTCTGACCATCGCCGAAATGAAGAAGCTGGACATGAACCAGGTCGCCGCTCTCCTGCCCGCCCGCCAGAGGCGGAAGATCAAGAGGGAGTTCGGCGAGGAGCACCAGAAGCTGCTCAACGCCGTCAAGGCCGGAGAAACCAAGATCAAGACTCACCTGAGAGACATGATCATTCTCCCGGAAATGGTCGGCGTAACGTTCGAGATCCACAACGGCAAGGAATGGAAGGCAGTCGAGACCACGCCCGAAATGGTCGGGCACTACCTGGGAGAATTCGCCCTGACCCGCCACAGCGTGTCGCACGGTTCCGCAGGTATCGGTGCAACCAGAGGCAGCAAGTACGTGCCGCTGAAATAAGGAGTGACGTAGATGTCGAAAGTTGGATACACAGCAGAATTTGACCCGGCCACCACCGCCAAGGCGATGGCCTACGAGATCAACGTCTCGCCCAAGCACTGCCAGGAAATCTGCAGGCAGATCCGCGGAATGAAGCTCAGCGCCGCGAAAACGTACCTGCAGGATGTCATCGACAAGAAGAGGTCGGTGCCTTTCAAGCAGCACGCCAGGAACGTCGGCCACAAGCGCCACCAGTCGGGCTGGCCCAGCGGCCGGTACCCGGTCAAGGCGAGCACCGAGATCCTGAAGCTGCTCAAGCACGCGGAAGCGAACGCAGAGTACAAGGGCCTCGAGACTGAAAACATGCGCATCATCCACTCGACCTCCAAGAAGGGCCGTGTGATCCAGGGCATCATGCCCCGCGCAATGGGCAGGGCTACCGCATGGAACATCGAGCTCGTGACGGTAGAGGTAGTTATCGGAGAGGTGCGTTAGATTGGCGATTGAGAAGAAATTCGTACAAGAGGGCTTCAAGAAGGCCATGGTCGACGAGTACTTCCTGGAGAAGCTCGAGCGCGCCGGATACGGCGGCATGGAGATCAACAGGACCCCTATGGGCACTCAGATCACCCTCAAGGCCGAGAAGCCGGGAATGATCATTGGAAAGGCTGGTAAGTCCATCCGCAGGTACACCAAGGAAATGGACATGCGGTTCAAGATGGACAACCCGCAGATCGATGTGCAGGAAGTCAAGAAGCCTGAGCTGAACGCCCAGATGATGGCGACCAGGCTGGCCAACGCTCTCGAGAGAGGCTGGTACTTCCGTAAGGCCGGACAGTCCACCCTGCAGAGGATCATGGACTCCGGAGCCATGGGCTGCGAAGTCATCATCGCAGGCAAGCTGACTGGCGCGAGGAAGCGCCGCGAGAAGTTTATCGCAGGCTACATCAAGCACTGCGGCAAGCCCGTCGAGGAGCTCGTGGACGTCGGCTACGCCAGGGCTAAGAAGAAATTAGGCATCATCGGCGTCAAAGTCAGGATCATGCCCCCCGAGGCAGTGCTCCCTGACCAGATCACGATCGAGGCGGCACAGGCCGCAGCACCCGCTCCGGCCGAGAAGAAGTCTCCCGCAGCAGGCGCCGAGCCCGCGAAGGAGGCAGCAGCAGTCCCGGCCCCGGCCGAGTCTACCGCTGCAGAGGTCGAGAAGATCATCGCCGAGTCGGAGGCCGCCGAGGCCGTAACGCCCGAGGGCGCCGAGGGCGATGAGAAGGCAGCGGCCGCGAAGAAGCAGCCGAAGAAAAAGGTGGTGAAGACCGATGGCGATTCTCAGAGCTAAGGAAATCAGAGGCATGAGCGACAAGGAACTTGACAAGCAGCTCAAGGACCTGCGCAACGACCTCCTGAAGCAGCACGCGATCTCCGCGACCGGCGGTGCGCCGGAGAACCCGGGCAGGATCCGGGAACTTCGCAGGACCATCGCTCGCATCCTGACCATCAAGCAGGAGAAAAAGCAGAAGGAGATGAAGCGTTAAAGTGTCGGTCTGTGACAAGTGTGGCCTGCCTGACGATCTTTGCGTATGCGAAGAAATCGTCAAGGAATCCCAGCGAGTCCGAATAACGACTGATAAGAGACGCTTCGGTAAAATGGCGACGATCATCGATGGTATCGACGACAAGAGCATCGACCTGAAGGAGCTTTCGAGCCTCCTGAAGGCCAAATGCGCCTGCGGCGGCACTATCAAGCAGCAGACCATCGAGCTCCAGGGCGATCACAAGGAAAAAGTGAGGGAGATCCTGGAGTCCATTGGCTATGCTGCCGAATCGATCGACGTTAAATAACCCCTGCTCTGACAGAGGAAAAATATAAATCTGAGCGCAGGGGGACCCCTGCTTGAGGAAAAATATAAATGTATGAGCAGGGGTTGTGATATGGACATAGCGCCGGACAACATCATCTACCATGAGCTGATAGGATTGAAGGTCGAGGTGGAAACACCTCCCTATGTCCTTACGGGCAAAGTGGTGGATGAGACGCGGAACATGATCATAATAAATACTGGCAAGCGCGATGCAAAAGTCCCCAAGTCGTGCTGCACCTTCGTGTTCACGCTTCCGGATTCCCGGCGCGTAAGAGTCCTCGGGACTTTATTACAATCACAACCTGAAAACCGCATCCCTAAGAAGAGGCGGAAAGGGAAGTGACCGGTCTACCGGTTAACCCCGCAATACAAGAGGAATAGAAATGGCGAAAGATATTGGACTAAACGTGAAGGCACCCAAGACCGAGTGCAACGATCCCCAGTGTCCGTTCCATGGCAGCCTGGCTGTCAGGGGACAGATCTTCGAGGGCACCGTTGTCTCCGCCAAGATGAGCAAGTCTGTAGTGGTGTCCCGTGAGTACTTAAAGCGTGACCTGAAGTATGACAGGTACGAGAAGAGGAGGTCTAAGCTCCATGCCCACAACCCGCCCTGCATCAACGCAAAAGAGGGCGACAAAGTGGTCATCGCAGAGTGCAGGCCGCTCTCCAAGACCAAGACCTTCGTAGTTGTAGAGGTGGCTGGACATGAGAGCAATTAAGGCAAAGATCCCGAGGTCTGTCCACACCGCAACCCGGCTCGAGGTAGCTGACAACACTGGCGCAAGGCTGGTGGAAGTCATCTCCGTCCTGAAATACAGGGGCAGGAAGAACCGTATGCCCAAGGCAGGCATCGGCGACATCTTCATCGGCTCCGTCAAGAAGGGCACCCCTGAGATGAGGAAAACTATCGTACGCTGTGTCGTGATCAGGCAGAAGAAGGAGTACCGCAGGCCGAGCGGCTTACGTGTCTCTTTCGAGGACAACGCCTGCGTCCTGGTAGACGACAACAACGACCCGAAGGGCACTGAGATCAAGGGCCCGGTGGCCAGAGAGGTCGCCGAGCGGTACGCCAAGATCGGCTCGACCGCCACGATCATTGTGTGAGGTGTGCGTTATGGTTACTTCATCACAGCCGAGAAAGCAGAGAAAATTCAGATACGAGGCTCCCCAGCACGTCCGCAGCAACTTCATCAATGCGAGGCTCAGCGAAGAGCTCAGCAAGAAGTACGGCAGGACAGCCCGTGTAATTGTCGGCGACACCGTCAAAGTCATGAGAGGCGACGCAGCCGGCACCGAGGGTAAGGTCCGCGAGATCGATGTGAAGAGAGAGAAGGTCGTCGTCGAAGGCGTATCCGTGGCCAGGGCAGATGGCAAGGAAGAGGCAAGGCCTATCCACCCGTCCAACCTGATGATCACCAAGCTGGTCCTCGACGATCCGAAGAGAGTCGCATCACTGGAGAGGAAATAACATGTGTGGCAATCATTTAAAGAGGGTCGCAGCACCGCGCACGTGGCCTATCACCCGTAAGACTTCCAAGTGGGTCGCCAAGCCCATGCCGGGAGCACACTCTGAGGAGCGCGGCATGCCTCTCGTAGTCGTGCTCAGGGACCTGTTAAAGGTAGCTGACAATACTAGTGAGATCAAGAAGATCCTCCACGAGGGCAAGGTCCTGGTCGACGGCAAGGTCCGCAAGGACTACAGGTACACCGTGGGCATGTTCGACACCATCTCGATCCCGGCGATCAACGCCAACTATCGTGTGGTCATCGGCATGGACGGCAAGTTCCACCTCGTGCCCGTCACTGACGCATCCGCCAAGATCTGCAAGATCGTAAATAAGACTGCGCTCAGGGGCGGCAAGATCCAGCTCAACCTGCACGACGGCACGACGATGATCGCGTCCAACGACTACAAGACGAAGGATTCAGTTATCCTCAAGATGCCGGAGAGAAAAATCGACCAGCACTTCACCTATGCAGTAGGCAGCCTGGTCATGGTTACCGAAGGCAAGCACTCGGGCGAGATCGGCAAGGTCAAGGAGATCAAGGTCGTTCGCAGCAGCGCCCCGAACACCGTGGTCATCACCACTCCGGAGGGCGACTTCGAGACCATCGAGCAGTATGTCTTCGTCATCGGCAAGGACAGCCCGGCAGTACAGGGGGTTAAGGCATGAGCGACAACATCATGTTCACTCCCAGGATTGAGAAAGTCACCGTCCACATGAACGTGGGCGAGTCCGGCAAGAAGCTGAACAATGCCGAGATGATCATGGAAAAGATCACTGGCCAGAAGCCCGTCAGGACCGTCGCCAAGAGGACCCTTCCCGGGTTCGGCATCAAGAAGGGCGAGTCCATCGGCTGCAAGGTCACCCTGCGTGGCGACGCCGCCGACAACTTCCTGAAGACCGCGCTGGGCATCATCGAGAACTCGATCGACGCCAGCAGGTTTGACGACAACGGCAACTTCGCTTTCGGCATCGAGGAACACACCGATTTCCCGGGTATGGAATACGACCCCGAGATCGGTATCTATGGCATGGATGTCATCGTCTCCGTGGAGAGGCCCGGCTACAGGATCAAGCGCAGGAAAATCCAGCAGCAGAAGATCCCGTCCGGCCACAAGCTGACCAAGGACGACTCGATCGCTTACGTGTCTAAGAACTATGGCGTGGAGGTCAGGTAAATGGAGAAGAGCGGCAAAAAGTTCGGATCCGGCGCTAACGTGTGCCGCAGGTGCGGCCGCAAGCAGGGTCTCGTTCGGAAGTACGGCGTTTACGTATGCCGTCAGTGCTTCAGAGAGATTGCCCACGACATGGGGTTCGTAAAGTACGAGTGAGGTCGAGATCATGGTTTTAATGGATCCACTGGCAAATGCACTCTCCGTCATCAAGAACGCCGAGACAACCGGCAAGACGGACTGCGTAATAGACCCCGCCTCGAAGATCATCGGCAACGTGCTCAAGGTCATGCAGGACCAGGGCTACGTCGGTGAGTTCGAGTTTGTCGACAACGGCAAGGCGGGCCAACTGAAAGTAAAGCTTATCGGAAAGATCAACAAGTGCGGAGTCGTAAAGCCGCGGTTCGCCGTCGGCAAGACAGAGATGGAAAAGTGGGAGAAGAGGTATCTTCCCGCGAGGAACTTCGGCACGCTGATATTAACCACCTCCAAGGGCGTCATGTCTCACTACGACGCTGCTAAGATGGGCATCGGCGGAGAAATCCTGGCTTACGTCTACTGATACGCACGAGGGATATTATGGCAGCAGAAAAAGTCAGAGAAATAGAAGTTCCCCAGGGTGTAACCGTCACTGTAAGCGGTGCAACTCTGACCACTAAGGGTCAGAAGGGGCAGATATCCCGAGAATTCAGGTTCCCGGGTATATCCGTCAGAACTGACGGAGGCAAGGTCATTGTCGAGACCGGAAAGGACGACAAGCAGACCAAGGCCACCGTCGGTACCTATGCATCTCACATCAAGAACATGATGACGGGCGTATCCGAGGGCTACGAGTATCACATGAAGATTGTCTACGCTCACTTCCCGATTCAGGTGAAGGTCGAAGGCAAGGACAAAGTAACGATCGGGAACTTCCTGGGCGAGCGGAAGGCTCGTACCGCGAACATCGTCGGCGAGACCAAGGTCACCGTCCAGGGCGACAAAGTCGTCCTCACGGGCATCAACAAAGAGGACCTGGGCCAGACTGCAGCAAACATCGAGCAGGCCTGCCGGATCCGGAAGAGAGACCCGAGGGTGTTCCAGGATGGAATATACATCACTTCGAAGGCGTGATCATAAATGGCAGACGATAAGAAGAAAGCAGTAAAGAAGACGGCCGAGAAAAAGGCTGCCGACGCAACTACTCAGAAGGCCTCCAAGAAGGCTACGAAGGAAGAGGCAGTCGAGCAGACTCAGGCTGTCGAAGCCAAGGCAGAGACCAAGGCCGCAGAGAAGACTGCTGAGTCCAAAAAGCTTAAGGGCACCCGCAAGGAGGCCGTTAAGGCTGCCGCGCCTTCGGTAAAGCCAAGGCCGGTCGCAAGGCCCGTCGAGCCCTCTACCTTAGAGCTCGACCCCGAGACGAAGAGGCTGCTGGCAGCCCGGAAGTCCAACAAGGCTTCGCTCCCGTCCTTCAACAGGATCGACTCTCACAAGAAGATCAAGCTGAGCGCCAGCTGGAGAAGGCCCAGAGGCCACCACTCCCAGTTCAGGCGGGGCAAGAAGGCCAAGGGCGCCAAGGTCAAGATCGGCTACGGTTCCCCGGCAGAAGTCAACGGATTCCACCCGTCCGGCTACCAGGAAGTCCTGGTCCACAGGCCGGAGGATGTCAAGGGCATCGCCAAGACACAGGCTATCCGCATCGGCGGCACTGTAGGCAGGAAGAAGCAGCTCGAGATCGAAAAGATCGCAAAAGAGCAGAACATCAAGGTTCTCAATCCGCTCAACACATTCGAGGGGGCGCAGTAAATGGTAGACTTAGCAAACCAGAAGAGGCTGGCCGCAGCTATCCTTAACGTCGGCCAGACCCGCGTTTGGATGGACCCGACCAAGCTCGAGGACATCGCTACCGCTATCACCCGTGAAGACATCCGCGGCTTAATCGAGGCCGGGACCATCAAGCGCAGGGCCGTCGTCGGCATCAGCCGCGGCCGCGCCCGTGCACGCGACCTCAAGAGGGCCAAGGGCCACGGTAAAGGCCATGGCAGCAGGAGAGGCGCAAAGGGTGCCAGGACTCCGAAGAAGGAGCAGTGGATGAAGAGGATCAGGGCACAGAGAAAGCTGCTCAAGAGCCTCCGTGAAAGCAAGGAATTAACGCCGCACACTTACAGGACCCTCTACCGCAAGGCGAAGGGTGGCGAATTCAGGAACGTAGCGCACCTGAAGTCGTACATAGCATACGCGGCAGCGCAGAAGAAAGAGGTGTAAAACATGGCAACCGGACCAAGATACAAGGTAGCCTTCAGACGCCGCAGGGAAGGTAAGACTGATTACCACCAGAGGCTCAAGCTCATCGTATCCCGCAAGCCCAGGCTCGTAGTGCGCAGGACCTCCAGCCAGGTCATCGCACAGATCCTGGTCACCAGGCCCGAGGGCGACAAAGTCCTCGCAGCGGCCACCTCAGCCGAGCTGGCAAAGACCTTCGGCTACAAGGGCTCTGGCAAGAACACCAGCGCCGCCTACCTGACCGGTCTTCTGATCGGGTACAAGGCGCAGGAAGCCGGAGTAGAAGAGGCCATCCTGGACATGGGGCTCAGGGAGAACCGTGCAGGCTCGAGAGTCTACGCAGCCCTCAAGGGCGCAGTCGACTCCGGCCTCGAAGTACCGTGCAGCGAAGACGTCTTCCCGTCCGACGACCGGATCAGGGGAGAACACATTGCAGGCAACACTGCCAGCAAGTACACGCAGTACGAGAAGAATGGCCTCAAGGCTGCAGACCTGCCGGCTCACTTCGACGAAGTGAAGGGTAAGATCACCAGCCAGTACGGAGCGAAGTAACATGGCAGCACCATATCAGAGAGAACAGGCAGCCTGGATCCCCAAGACCAGACTCGGCAAAATGGTCGCCGAAGGCAAGATCACGACCATGGAAGAGGCCTTTGAGACCGGGCTCCCCATCAAGGAATACCAGATCGTCGACGCTCTCCTCCCCGACTTAGTGGACGAGGTTCTCGACATCAGCATGGTACAGAGAATGACCGACTCCGGCAGGCGTGTGAAGTTCAGAACCACCGTAGTCGTAGGCAACGGTAACGGCTACGTCGGCCTTGCCCAGGGCAAGGGTGTCCAGGTAGGCCCGGCGATCCGCAAGGCTATCGAGAACGCCAAGCTGAACATCATAAAGGTCGCACGTGGCTGCGGCTCATGGGAATGCGGCTGCGGCCTCACCCACACCGTACCCTCCCAGGTAGAGGGCAGAGCAGGCTCGCTGAAGGTTGTTCTGATGCCGGCGCCGAGAGGCCTCGGCCTCGCAGCCGGCGGCCCCGCCAAGAAAGTGCTCGAGATGGCCGGATACAAGGACGTCTGGAGCAGGACCGAGGGAGAGACCAGGACGACGATCAACTTCGCGCTCGCAACCTACAAAGCGCTGGAGAGCACGACGACTGTAAGGACCAGGCAGAAGGAGGAGGCCCAGTAATGTACGCAATCATCCGTCTCAAGGGCTCCGTCAACACCAGGCCCGAGATCAAGGACACTCTCAGGATGCTCCGCCTGAACCAGATCAACCACTGTGTGGTCGTCGAGGAAAACCCGACGTACAAGGGCATGATCCAGGTAGTGAAGGACTACGTGGCTTTCGGCGTCATCAACGCCGACACCCTTGCCATGATCATGGAACACCGGGGCAGGCTCGAAGGCGGCGACAGGCTGACCAACGAGTACGTAGCGAAGAACTCCTCTTACAAGAGCATCAAGGAGTTCGCGGCAGCGGTTGCAGAAGGCAAGGCAAAGCTGGGCGACATGCCCGGCCTCAAGCCGGTCTTCAGGATGCACCCGCCACGCAAGGGACACAAGGGACTGAAGCGCACCTACCAGCAGGGCGGCGCGCTGGGTAACTACGGCGAAGAGATCGCATCTCTCGTCGAGCAGATGAGGTGATCACAATGTCCAAGCAAAAGAATAAGTCTTACAGGGGTTCCAGGACCTGCGGCGGCGGCACGCACAAGAACCGCCGCGGCGGCGGAAGCCGCGGTGGCCGTGGCCACGCAGGCGCATGCAAGCACCACACCTTCCGCGCAATGAAGGAAGGCTGGATGTTCGGCAAGCACGGCTTCACCAGGCCCCCCGTAACTCAGAAGCCCGTCTCCTTCATCAACGTCGGTGAACTGGACGAGCTGGCTCTCTACCTCGCCGAGAGTAAGATCGCCGAGGAGAAAGACGGCGGCCTGGCGATCAACCTGGACGAGCTCGGCATCGACAAGCTGCTGGGCAACGGCCGGGTCACCCGCAAGTACGTCATCACGGTTGGCACCGCGTCCGCAACGGCTAAGGCAAAAATTGAAGAGCTAGGCGGACAGATCATAACCGAGACAGAGACAGCGTAAATCGAATAAGGTGTCACAATGGCAGAGACGGGATTAAAAGATCGAATCGCACCGTTTCTCAGCAAGCTTCCGGCCGTCAAACGGCCGGAAAAGCATGTTCACTTCCAGAAGAAGCTGATGTGGACGCTGGGAATTCTAGTACTATACTTCGTACTGTCCAACATTTCGGTGTTCGGCCTCAGCGCGGCGTCCCAGGACCTTCTGGGTGCCTACCGTGCGTATTTCGCCGGAGCGCAGGGCTCGATCATCCTGCTGGGTATCGGCCCCATAGTCATGGCGTCCATCGTCCTACAGTTGCTCGTAGGCGCTGAACTCATTCCACTTGATACCACGGACCCGAAGGACCAGGCCATCTTCCAGGGGCTGCAAAAGCTGATGGTTTTCGTGATGATCGTAGTGGAGGCGCTTCCGCAGATCTACGGAGGTTTCCTGCTACCTGATCCTGCCATTGCCGCCACTCTGGGCGTCAGCACTGGTATCATCCAGCTTCTGATATTCGCGCAGGTAGCCTTAGGTGGCGTACTGATACTTTACATGGACGAAATCGTGTCCAAGTGGGGTATCGGGAGCGGTGTCAGCTTATTCATCGTCGCAGGTATTGCCCAGGCTCTGGTCGGCGGCATCTTCAACTGGAATCCGCCTTACCCTGGCCAGGCGATGGGCCTGAATGTCGACATAGCCGGCCTCGGCGCGAGGGAGAACCTTCCGATAGGTATCATCTTCCGCTGGGAGTGGCTGCTCAACAACATAGGGTTATCTCAGCTCCTGACCGGCGAAAACCTGATCGTCCTGCTCTACCAGGGCGAAATACTGGCTTTGCTGGCCACAATCATCATCTTCCTGCTGATCGTGTACGTCGAGTCCACGAGGATCGAGATCCCGCTGGCTCACGCCGCAGTCAGAGGCGCAAGGGGCAAGTTCCCCGTAAAACTCATCTACGCATCGGTCCTGCCGATGATCCTGGTGAGGTCGCTGCAGGCCACCCTTGAAATGGTGGGCTTGCTGCTGTACCGCAACGGGATCACCTTCCTGGGCACGTTCAACCAGTACAACCAGCCGGTTGATGGTCTGATGTTCTACATCAACCCGATCAACGGCCTGTCTGACTGGGTACCCCAGCTGGCGGCGCTCAACTATCCGGGTATCCAGCTCTGGCAGATCGCTCTGCACGTCTTCACGGATGCGTTCATCCTGATCGCAGGCGGTATCCTGTTCGCCATCTTCTGGGTGGAAACGACTGGCATGGGCGCTTCCAGAGTCGCCAGGCAAATCCAGAAGAGCGGCATGCAGATCCCCGGCTTCAGGAGAAACGAGCAGGTCATCGAGAAAGTAGTATCGAGGTACATTCCCAAGGTGACGGTTATCGGCGGCGCGTTCGTCGGCTTCCTCACCCTCCTGTCGAGCCTGTTCGGTATCCTTGGCGCAGTCAGCGGTACCGGTATGCTGCTCGCAGTCAGCATCACCTACCAGCTATACGAGAAGCTGGCGAGCGAACAGCTTATGGAGATGCACCCGCTCATGCGGAAATTCCTCGGAGAGGAGTAGAGTACAATGCAGTTTGTCCTGTTTGGCCCACCGGGTGCCGGTAAAGGCACCCAGGCCAAATTTTTGTCTGAAGAGCTTAACGTCCCTCACATCTCCACCGGAGACATCCTGAGGGAAAACGTGAAAAAAGGCACCGCACTGGGCCTCAAAGCCAAGTCCTACATGGACAAGGGCGAACTGGTCCCGGACAATTTACTCATCGACCTGATCAAGGACAGGCTTTCTCAGCCTGACTGCCGGAAGGGTTTCCTGCTCGACGGCTTCCCGAGGACGATCCCTCAGGCCGAGGCACTGGACGAGATTCTGGATGACATCAACAAGAAACTCGATGGAGTCATCAACATAGACGTTGGCTCCGGCGAGCTTATTCGCCGGCTGTCTGGCCGGCGGATCTGCAGATCCTGCGGGGCATCCTACCATCTTGTCTTTAATCCTCCTAAGGCGAAGGACCTTTGCGACTCGTGCGGCGGAGAGCTGTACCAGCGTGACGATGACAAGGAAGTCGCCATCAAGAACCGGCTCGACGTCTACGTCAGGCAGACTCAGCCTGTGCTGGAGTACTACAAGAAGAAAAATCTCCTGATCGATATCGACGGGGAAAAGGAGATCGACGAGGTCACTGCCGACGTAAAGGCGGCAATCAGAAAGCTGGCCTGAGACTCCTTTTTCTTTTATTTATGTTATCAGGAAACCGTTCTCATAAACATCCGAAAGTCTTTTTATCCTAAGTTACTTTCTAATATTGACAACCGACACCCGGATATTTCACATTTTAGGAGTTTTATTACATGGCTGAGAAAAAGAAAAGAAGTTTAATGGATACCATCCAGATGATTATACTGGGTATCGGCTTTGCTATCCTGCTGGGCTCGACATTCTTCGCTAACGAGTTCCGCCCTATCGTGGCGGGAACAGTAGACGTCATCATCTCGCCGATCACGGCGACAATGCCTTTCTATATCGTAGTTCTTGTCATAGCGGCTATCGTCACCTTCTTCGCAAACTTCATCCAGAAATACACAGTGGACTGGGAACTTATGCGCCGGGTGCAGGAAAAAAGCCGGGCGCTGCAGAAGGAGTACCGGGAAGCACAGCTGGCCGGTGACAAGAAGAGGCTGGAAAAACTGCAGCAGGAACAGATGGCCATGCTGGAGGACCAGACGGCTATGTCCAAACAGCAGCTGAAGCCGATGGGCTTCCTCATGATCATTTCGGTGCCCTTATTCTTCTGGGCTTTCTGGTACCTGGGCAACCATCCCGATCTTACTATGGTGTTCCCCTTCTGGGGCGAGAAAAAGATGATGGACGGAGCGTTCTTCGTCTTCCAGTACTGGATCGTCTGGTCGTTCATCTGCTCGATGGCCATCAGCCAGGTCATACGAAAGGCTTTTAACGTAGGCATCTCTTCATAGTATCCATTATTGGCAGTCAGGCCACAGGCCAGGCTGCTCTCTATATAAAGGTGATTTTCGTGGAGGGAGCCAGTAAAGCGGATAGCGCTACGATCAAGAAGAAAAATAAAAGTTTCCTGGATACGCTTCAGACAATCTTACTGGTCATCGGCTTTGCCATCATGCTGGGCTCGATCTTCTTCGCCAACGAGTTCCGGCCCGTAGTAGCGGGCGCGGTAAATGTTGTCGCAGGCCCGATCGCCAGTATGATGCCCTTTTACATGGTGGTGCTGACTATCGCCGCCATCGTGACTCTGATCTCCACTTTCATCCAGAAATATACCATAGACTGGGAGCTCATGCAGCGGATGACCATCCGCAGCCGGGCTTTCCAGAAGGAGTACCGGGAAGCACAGCTGTCCGGTAACAAACACAAGCTCAAAAAGCTGCAGGAAGAGCAGCTTTCGATGATGGAAGACCAGTCTCAGCTTTCGAAGCAGCAGCTGAAGCCGATGGGATTCTTAATGATCATCTCGGTGCCGCTGTTCTTCTGGATGTACTGGTTCCTGACTAACAACCCTGACATGACTATGGTCTTCCCCTTCTGGGGAGAGCAGAAGCTGCTCGACAGCGCCTGGTTTGTCTTCCAGTACTGGATCGTCTGGTCTTTCATCTGTTCACTGGCCATCAGCCAGGTTATCAGAAAAGCGATTAACGTAGGTGTAGGGGTATGATTATCACACTCAGCGGCCAGCCGGGATCGGGCAAGACCTCGGTGGCAAAAGAGCTTGCGGAAAAATACGGCTTCGTCGTCATCTCCGCGGGCGAGCAGTTTCGCAAGCTGGCAGCCGAACGGGGCATGACCCTCGAAGAGTTCGGCCGCCTCGCAGAAAACGATCCGTCCATCGATCTGGCCATCGACCAGAGGCAGAAGGAACTGTCCAGGCAGTTTCCCAACGTGCTGGTAGAAGGCCGCCTGGCCGGCAGGACCATCGAAGCCGACATGCGTATCTGGCTTAAAACCCCGTTGCGCATCCGTGCGGAGCGCATCTCCAACCGGGAAAACATACCAGTCCACCGGGCATACGACGAGACCCACGCCCGTGAGATCTGCGAGCTTTCCAGGTATAAGAAATATTACGATATCGATCTAACAGACTTATCGTGCTATGATCTGGTCATAGACACGTCAAAGTGGGATGCCAAAGGTGTGTCCTCGATCATTTTCAAAGCCATAGATGAGTTGAAGAAAGCATGAAGCTACCGGGCGAGACGAAGCGGGAACGGCTGATCAAGTCGAAAGACAAAGCACAGGGCTACGGCAAGGACCCGCAGACCCGCACCATCAAAGAGCTGCTGGACCAGGGCGTCATCAACCTCGACAAGCCCTCCGGCCCCACCAGCCACGAAGTGGTCTCCTGGGTCAAGAATATCCTGGAGATCAGGCGGGCTGGCCACAGCGGCACTCTTGATCCTCACGTAACCGGCGTGCTCCCGACCATGCTCGGTGATGCCACCCGGCTGGTACAGACCTTACTCTTATCAGGCAAGGAATATGCCTGCGTCATGCGCCTCCACGATGACGTGCCGGAGAAAAAGCTCCGGGCGGTCATGGACGAGTTCGTCGGCGTAATTTATCAGCGCCCGCCCCTCGTCAGCGCGGTCAAGAGACAGGTCCGCAAGCGGAGCATCTACTATATCGAGTTCCTGGAGCAGGACGGCCGGGACGTGCTCTTCATAGTTGGCTGTGAGGCCGGCACCTACATTAGAAAGCTCTGCCACGATATAGGCGAGGCAATCGGCTGCGGCGCCCACATGTATGAGTTGCGCAGGACCCGGAGCGGCCCGTTCGCCGAGGACGACTCCCTGATCACGCTGCACATGCTCAAGGATGCTTATACCATCTACAAGGAGACTGGCGACGAGAAGCCCCTCCGCAAGTGCATCTACCCGATGGAGTACGCGCTGCGGCACCTGCCGAAGATCATCGTCAAGGACAGCGCAGTCGACGCCCTTGCAAGGGGCGCATCGCTCCACGCCCAGGGCATCAGCCAGCTTGAAACAGGCATCAACAAGGGCGACATGGTCGCCGTATTCACCCACATGGGCGAAGTTGTCTCGATCGGCAGGGCTAAGATGACGACAGACGAGCTCATGAGCGCAAAAGAAGGACAGGCTCTTGACACCGTCGCAGTGGTCATGAAGCCGGGCATATACCCGTCAGCGTGGAAGAAGAAATAAGGGAAATAATCCTTCACTCTCTGAGGCCCGAAGGGCCTCCCAAAGAAAAAAGTTATATGTGAGAATTGTGTAGTAGTGTTGCAATTTTGCGGCGTGGCTGCAACATGCGCACACGGTAACTTTTTGCCGGGGTAGTCTAGTGGTAAGGCGCAAGCCTGGAAAGCTTGTGAGGTGCAAATCTCTCAGGAGTTCAAGTCTCCTCCCCGGCGCTTTAAACAATTTTCTAAAATACCTTTCTAACATTTATAAAGCCGGCCATCCTTAGATGTTCTAATGAATGAGAAACAGAAAATGCTCGCCGGCGACCTCTACCTTGCCTCTGACCCGGATCTGGTCGCCGATCGGTTGCGGGCTCGCAAACTTCTGCACGAATACAACTCTACAATGCCCGATCTCACAGCGAAGCGTTCTCAAATACTGCAAGACCTCTTCGGCAGCATAGGCCCTGAATATGAGATCGAGCCGCCATTTTACTGCGACTACGGCTACAACATCTTCGCCGGCCGCAAATTCTACGTGAACTTCGGCTGTGTGATTCTTGACTGTAACCGGGTCACAATTGGCGATAACGTGCTGATGGCGCCGTATGTGCAGGTCTACACTGCCTATCATCCGACAGACCCCGCCTTACGAATGTCGGGCCGTGAGCTGGCGGCGCCCGTGACGATCGGCGATAACGTCTGGATTGGCGGCGGCGTCATTATACTGCCTGGCGTCACCATCGGTAGCAACACGACTATCGGGGCGGGGAGCGTTGTTACAAAGAATATTCCGGACAACGTGGTTGCCGCGGGCAATCCCTGCAGGATAATAAAATCCTTGAAGTGATCCACTCCTGCAGTTATGCTTATTACCTGAGAGGCTAACAGTATCTGGATTGTACTTATGGTATCCTTTGAGTTCTGGCAGAAGTGGCTGCTGGCCGTCTGCGGCATCATCATCGTCTTCGGCCTGGTGATCGCTCTGCTGAGCTGGTCACCCCTGTTCATCGTCTTCAACACCCTCGTCAACGGGACTTTCTGGCCAGGGGCCGGGCCGGACGAGAGCACACAGCGGTTTACCCTCTGGGCTTACGGCATGCTGGGAGCCACCATGGCCGGCTGGGGCCTGACTCTGGCCTTCATCGTTAACGGCCCGTTCGGTAATAGGGAGAAATGGTCGAGGGATGCTATTGCCACCGGAGTAATACTGTGGTTCGTAGTGGACACTTTCATGTCAGCCTACGCGGGGGCTTACTTTAACGCAGGTGTTAATGTGCTGGTGCTGGCTCTTGCGGGGCTGCCTCTGGTGATGACTTTAAAAGAGTTCAAGTAAGTGGGGCTTATCGCCTTACTTTTTAGCTTTCTTTGCCTCGCCCTTGACGAGCTGGGTTTCGTATTCTACCAGGAAGCGCTGAAGCTCCTGAATTTTCCCGTCGATCTCCTCGTTCGCCTGGGAGATAGCAGTCGAGGTGTGGGTGTCGATGACGTTGAGCATGGAGCATACGGGAATCATGCTCAGCCGGATCAGGGTATAGTACTCCGCTTCGGGAGATATCTTGCCGCTGTTTGCGCTTTTCAGCGAAGCCAGCTTTGCGTCTATCGTTCTCTTGATGTCGGAGATCGCTTCGTCAACCACTACGATTTCCCTTAAGTTATGATTGTATATGGCAGTAGCGGACAGGTTGGAGAGTAAGATGAGCTTATCGATCGCTCCCTGTTTGTCCATATTGTTTATGGCGGCGATCACTTCGGCTTTGACCGCGAACACCTGCTTCTGAAAATCGTAGAAGCCGGCAGTATCACTGTATGTTACAGCCTTTGCAGGGATCTGGGGGATCTGCTGTGCCTTTTTCTGGGATGCCGGCTCCTGCCGGGCGGAATTCTGGCCGTCAAATTTTCCTTTGCTGAATAAACCGAGCATATCTATTCCCGCCCGAGCGATCAGGGCATATACTATAGAATTAATTAATGCCCTCTATAACCGTTATGGTCGGAATTGCAATTACAATACTATAATTTCAGACGAACGGCGGGCACCACAGACTATTTCATCATTCATGCATGTGTATAGACATGTCTTATTGCCTGTGAAGCCGGCCTCAAATCACGCAAAACTTTATATAATAAAATGCATTAGGATAGTTGTCATTTGTTCATTCTATCGGTGTTTTAGATAGAACAGTCTGTGCCGTGCCGGCATTCGATCGGCACTACCATAACCTGGTATCTAAAAGACGCACTACGAATAGAGAGAACAATGGAGCTGATTTAATGAGCGAAAAGACCGATAAGACTGAAAAGAAGCAGAAGAAGGCAGAGGAGACCGTCGAAACGGCATCTGCCGAGGCTGCACCCGCCAAGAAGGGCGGTAAGAAGCAGGCCGCAAAGCCCGCAGAGGGCGCACCTGCAGACGAGGCAGCCAGGAAGGGCGGCAAGGGCAAGAAGCCGGCCGCCGAAGAGAAGCCGAAAGACGAGATTAAGTACATCGTCCGTATCGCTAACACCGACCTTGACGGTACCCAGACCGTAGAGTTTGCGCTGACCGGCATCAAGGGCATCGGCAACCGCATTTCTAAGATTATCGCCCGCCAGGCTCAGGTCGACCCCCACGCAACGATGGGTTACCTCCCGCCAGAGCAGGTCGACAAGCTCAGGGCTGTAATTGACAACCTCGAGGCTAACGTTCCCGTATGGATGCTTAACAGGCGCAGGGACATCTACACCGGCGAAGACAAGCACCTGTACGGCGTAGACCTCACGATGGCCGTCAAGGAAGACATCAACATAATGAAGAAGATCCGCAGCTACAAGGGGATCAGGCACGAACGCGGCCAGAAGGTCAGAGGCCAGAGGACCAAGTCCACAGGCAGGACCGGAGCAACCGTAGGTGTCGTCCGTAAGAAGGGCGAACAGGGCGGAGCCGCAAAGAAAGAGGATAAGAAATAGGTAGGTGAGCTAAATGGGATACCCAGGTCAAGCAAAGAAGCTCTACGATACGCCTAACCACCCGTGGCAGAAAGCGAGGATCGATGAAGAGACCAGCCTTGTCAAGAAGTATGGCCTCAGGAACAAGAAGAGCGTATGGAAGCACGCATCCGATCTCAGGAAGTACCGTAGCAACGCCAGAGCACTCCTCGGTGTAATGAGCGCCGGCAACCTGCCGGAAGACTCCCACTATATCAGGGACGCCCAGAACATCGTGAAGAAGCTCCAGACCCTCGGCATTCTCAAGGAGGACGCCAAGCTCGAAGACGTTCTTGCGCTGAAGGTCGACGACATCATGGAGCGCAGGCTGCAGACTATCATCTACAGGAAAGGCTTCGCCAACTCCATCAAGCAGGCGCGCCAGTTCATCGTCCACGGGCACATTTCGCTCAACGGCCGGAAGATCACCGTCCCGGGCTACCTCGTTCTCAAGAGTGAGGAAGACATGCTCAGCTACTACGTCGGCTCTCCGATCACCAAGGAAAAGCTGATGGCGAAGCCGCAGCCGGCGTCTGCGCCGAAGGCGGCAGCAGCCCCGAAGGCAGCAGCAGCCCCGGCGGAAGCAGCAGCGGCCCCAAAGAAGGAGGAATAAGCAATGGCAGACCAGCCTCAGTTTAAGTGGGCAATTGCACACATCTTCTCATCGTTCAACAACACCATCATCACCGTCACCGACCTGACCGGCGCAGAGACGCTGGCCAAGACCTCGGGCGGCATGGTGGTCAAGCAGGACCGCAATGAGAGCTCGCCCTATGCAGCCATGCAGATGGCGATGAACGTGGCAGAGCAGATCAAGGCAAAGGGCATCCAGGGCGTACACATCCGCGTGCGCGCCCCCGGCGGCAACCACCAGAGGAGCCCCGGCCCGGGTGCTCAGGCAGCCATCAGGTCGCTCGCCCGTGCAGGCCTCCGCATCGGCAGGATCGAGGACGTTACCCCCATACCGCACGACGGCACCAGAGCCCCGGGCGGCAAGCGTGGCAGGCGCGTATAATATGAAGTTGGAGATCATTGAGCTGAAGGATCGGAAGGCGAAGTTCGTCCTTACCGATGTCACCCCGGCGTTCGCGAACGGCCTCCGCAGGGCCATGATCGCAGACGTGCCCAAGATGGCGATCGACTACGTCGACATCTATGACAACACGTCGGTGCTCTTCGACGAGATGCTGGCACTGCGGCTCGGTCTCATACCCCTGAAGACGAACCTCGACATGTACCAGCTCCAGTCGGAGTGCGAGTGCAAGGGAGCAGGCTGCTCCCTCTGCCAGGTCACCCTGTCGGTGTCTGCCGAAGGGCCATGCGTCGTCCACTCCAGCGACATGAAGTCGTCGGACCCGGAGACCGTGCCCGTAGACAACAACATACCCATCATCGAGCTCAAGCAGGGCCAGAAGGTCGTCGCAAGCGGCACCGCAAGGCTTGGCTTCACTAAAGAGCACGCCAAGTACCAGCCGGTATGTGCGGCTGGCTACAAGAACGTGCCAATCGTGACGGTATCTGACAAGTGCGACCAGTGCAAGGCATGTATCGACGAATGCCCGAGGGGCGTTTTCAAGATCGAGAAGAACAAGCTCGTGGTCACCGACCAGTACAAGTGCTCGATGTGCAAGCTGTGTGTCGACGTCTGCGACGCAGGCGCCATAGATGTCTCTGCAGACAAGAAGGCTTTCATCTTTACTGTAGAGACCGACGGGTCATACTCCGCACAGGAGATCATCACCCGTGCCGCAAAGTCCATGAAGGACCGCGCAGCAAAGCTCGGCGAGATCTTAGAGGCATTCTGAGCGTGTCCGCCGTTGGCGGCCACGCAGAGTTTCTTTTTACGTAGTTCCAGGCTGAAAGCCTGTACTGGCACCGACGCTAAGACTAAGCTATTTTTCCAGAGAATACGCTCGCTGATATAAGAAACTATTAACGATCGCCAGTTCACCATGACAATTAACTTTATTAACCTTGAATGTCATTACTAGTCCGCTTACCTCGATTATATGGTAAATTATTTTATCAGCAGGCGGGGGTAACCAAGTCAGGCCAAAGGTGCAGGACTTAAGATCCTGTCGCGAAGGCGTTCAGGGGTTCGAATCCCTTCCCCCGCACTTACCCTAATAATTTATACCGGACCCATCAGCGTCGGCAGGAACCATCCGACGATTGCAGACAGGATCCAGATGATGATTGCGATTATAAGCGATTTGATCCAGCCTATCTTATACAGGTATCGCAGTGCAATCAGCCAGACTATGCCTCCGATGATCGCGGCGATCAGGCCCTGCCCTATCAAGAAGTACACAACAGCGTATATGATCGTACCAGCCAGGGCTGCGATCAACGCTGTTTTTATGTCTTCCGTTTCACCCATCACCCTGGTGACGACGTAAATTATTACCGCTGAAATGACCAGCGCGATAATAAACATTATTACTGTGGTAATTAGCTCCGCCATAACTCTCCTCCATATTATTAAATTATCACTATACTGGCATTGTCTTAAAATAGCGCCTATTATTCGTCGTCTGCCCTGCGTGATAAGCGGTCCTCTTTCGGGATGAGTGGTGATTGCCCTCTCAGGCTGATGGCCAGGGCTGTGCGTTAACTCTGGCTATTTCCAGTTGTGCAGGTATGGCAGAAGTTCTTCCCGGATGTCTTCATAAGTCAGCCTCGCCGCCTGGTCGAACTCTTCTGCGTTTAGCTCGATGGCGTAGGCGTAATCCTTGTCTCCTCTGGCTGCAGCATCTGCAGCGTCGCGGTAGAACGCCGCTGCATACGAGTACTGATCGGCGTTGTTCACCAGCTTTTTGGAGAGGTATATCTCTTTGCTGGTGTAGTTGCCCTTCGAGATCGTCTCAAAAACAGACTTGTTGTCCTGGAAGTGCCTGATTACTGCGCTGAACTCGGCTTTCGCGACCGGATAGTTGCCCTGGTGGTAGAGCGTTTTAGCATTGTTGTACTGCTGTACGGCCAGGTCGTATTTTTCAGTCTCATTCCTGAAGTCCGGCGGGGCTCCGCCGAAACAGCCTGAGATGGCCGAGATGGAGACGATCATAGCCATCAATACTACAATACTCATGCCTCGTTTCCACATCAGCGCTCACTCTTCCCGGCTAATCCTACTACGCCTGACGGCCTACATATAATTTATCGCTGATTTACCTGTATTTAGAATTTATATGGTATATTTCCAACAGGTTAGTTTTACTTTCAGGGCGGTTAATCCTCATCCATATATTCTCCGCTGCTGATTATCGACCATGAGCACAGGCGTGAAAATCTGGATGGACCGGGATTCATCCCGGCTATATGTACGGTTGGCATCAGGCGGCCGCATGGAGAACCGGGAGTTTCACGAGAGGTTCCTGCAGCCCATGAGGACCCTCGGGTTCAAGTTCGACCCTGCCGAAGTCGCCCACTACATCGAGATCGGCGAGCCTCAGGAGTGCAGGCTGCTCTTCAGGCAGCTCGAGGCGAACTTCGAAGTCAGCCGGCTGGAGAAAAAGGAGATCTGCTACTGGCTGGGACTCGGTGAATGACTGTCTTGGCTAAAGTAAACTACGGCGGCATGGCTCTTTATCCTGACAACAGTAGATCAAATATTTGAACCACGGCGGCACGGCGACACCAAGACAGATTATTAACCTTATTCTTACTACTCAATCGTTTCAGTCTGACTTTCGATCTATAACTTGAAGGAAGGAAAATATAGTCGTCTCCATACCGTCAGCCCGCCGTGCCGCCGTGAATCAATAAAAAAGGAGCCTTGCTATACGGGTACGGGTTTCTCCGTGCCGCCGTGCCGCCGTGCCGCCGTGGTTAGAACATCTGCTCTCCAGTTGTCAGGATAAGGAACCGTGCCGCCGTGGTAAATTCTCTCTATAACTTCGGGTTGTCAATAGTTCTGTCGATCCTTTATGGTTTGTGTCCGAATCATTTTTTGGGCTTTCTATTCTTCAGTATTTTGCCGAAGACTTCCACAGCCTCTTTCTTTTCCTCTTCAGTGGGCTGGTGTTTGCCGGCGATTTTGACGTCGCCTTCCTCTATGATGAAGCGGCTCTTCTTTTTCTCTTCCATGCACATCCCTCTGAGATCAGGCTGCCTCTGTTATGTATATTAGCCGGACTTTGGTGACGCTGTCCGTGGTCTGGTCGTTGCTCATCAGCGGGAAGTCAGCTTCAATATTCAGGTTTTCTACGTTGACGGCCTTGATGACGTTCCACTGCGTGTCCCGGGGGAGCAGGTACTCTCGCTCTTCTTCGTCTATGTACAGCGATTTCTCGCCTTTCTCCCGCTGCATTACCAGCACGTTCTTGTACCCGTCGTCGCCTCTGGCCCCGAACAGGATGAGGCTGATCGTCACGTCGTAAGTGGTGGACGGATAGGCCAGCTCGATGTACGTTCCGCTGGTCAGCACGGTCCGGGCCATTGTGGGGCTGATGCCTCTGAACAGGATCAGGTCTTCCTTCTGGGGCGAGGCCGCTATTGCCGGGTCCAGGTTAGCTGTGGTGAAGTCGAAATAGATCTTTCTGGCTTCCGTGTAGTTCGCCCTATGTTCGGGCGTCGTTCTCAGGTAGTTCCGGTACTCGGTGGTATTGTCGTAGAAGCCGGGCTCTTTCCACCAGGCTATCGATGCGACGGTAGCTCTGTCGAACCCGCGTTCGGTGTACGGGATGAGGCTGCTGCTGCCGGGCCTGGTAAGCTGTAGCGTGGCACTTTCCAGTTCGTCCGGGACTACGGGGATAGCTGTGATCGTGCCTTCGTAAACCGCTCCCGGCAGGCCGGTGCCGGGGTTTGCTTTCAGGGTACTGCCCGGAGCCAGCTCTGAAACTGCGACAAGCGTGCCGAATACTGCCAGGAACAGGAATGCCAGCCAGGCATAGGCCGCCAGTTTCCGAATTCCTCTGTTGTTACTACCACTTCTGTCTGTCATAACATCGCCTCACCTGCCGGCAGGTTACCGGGCCGGTAAGCTCCCGGGCAATTGATACGTCTGGCGTTTTAATATAACTATTTACTCTCCTCCGGCAATATCCCGACAGCTCTGCTTATTGCTTTAGCCCCTTTCAGTATTCCGTTAAAGTTATCGCAAACCGATTTACACGTGCGTGGAAACGTGTAGTACATGATGGTTCCTTCGAGAAAAAAAGGCCGTTATATCGTGAAGTCTCCGGATGGGGAGGTTGAAGAGGTTTTTGAAATCGAAGATCATGAGAGGCTTCAGGTTGAGGAGTCTAAGGAATTGCAGCGCCTCAGCAAATTTGATTAAGTGTGAGATCTCAGGATTGTAGTATGGTGTTATGGGGCGGGATTACCTGTTTCAGCGCATATCGTGTAGTTGTGGCTGCAGCCCTGTTTGTGGTAGCATTGATTCTACTGCTGTCCACGCTTACTATGCTGGCCACGGTGCTGGTGTCCGCTCATAAGCCAGTTTTCGAAGGGGTGGATACTTCTGGATATAGTGATGCGGTGCAGATACCTGACCCTGAAGTTTCGTGGGCGATATATGGTTACATAGACTCTACCGGAGATGCGGACTACTACTATTTCGACATAGACGCTCCTGTGGACGTATATACTGAACTGCTGGTGCCGAAGAAAAGTGTGTACGATGACTTTTACCCGTCTTACGCTATCGTGGGGCCGAAACTGCCTGACAGCCCCGGATTGCCGTTCGAGGTCCCCGGCAGTTGCGGTGCAGTAGTCGTGGATTCTCCGCCGGGGGATCGGGAGACTTTCTACGAGCCGTTCACCGGGATAAACTATTACCGGGGCTTCCGGAAGCATACGTTGTTAAGCGAACCCGGCCGGTACTATGTCGTGGTTTACGATCGCAGCCACGCCTCGGGCGACTATGTCCTGGCGGTAGGGGAGAAAGAGTCTTTCGGCCTTCGGGATATCCCCGGAGTCGTCGCTGATGTCCTGAAGATCCGCAGTGGCAGCATCGATCATAGTTAGGGCTTATTTTCGGTGCGATCGACCCACATACGTTGTGTTTTCCTCCCTCATTCACTCACTCTTACGTTTTATTTTGCATATACCAGCAAATATTTGAACGTACCTATCCAGATTATTAAGTTGCAATAGATTGCTATTGCCCGGAGAACGACTATTATGCCTTACAAGGAGTTTGAAAAGTTTGAAAAGCGGATGGGCTACATGCCCCAGCTTCTGGAACTGATCAAGGATACCAATCCTGAGATGTTCGAGACGATCAACGGGCTGGATGAGGTCATCCTGAAGGACGGCGCCATCTCTGCCAAGAACAAGCGGCTCATCGCCATGGCTATCACGGCCACTCAGCAGTGCTCTGACTGTGTGGACACTCACGCACGGGCAGCGCTCTACCTCGGCGCGAAGAAAGAGGAGATCATGGAAGCCATCTTCGTGGCCATGCTGGTGGGTGGCGCGCCAAGCGTTGCAGCATCGCGGAACACAATCCGGTTTTTGAAGGGCGAGATGGACCCTCTGGACTTCGCCGGTGAATAAGATCCCTGGCTTCCGGCCAGGCCCTTTTTTTAGCCTGCAATCGCCCTTTTCACGATAATCTGGCCTGCCAGTCATTTTAATGCGGTTACGATGCGTTATGCTCCTTGATAACGCGGACTTTTCGCCAGAATCTATACTAATATATTTATTATTACCTGTTTTAGATACTCATGTTATTGTGGGGGTTTAGAATGATTGAGGTGAGGAAGGCATACATTTTAGTAGCGGTAGGGCTGCTCATCGCGCTGACGACAACTGCAGCAGGCGCCGCGTTTGGTTTTAGCTTCCCTATGGGGACGATCGTGGCGGGTCCGGGCCTTGCGACCGCAGGCCCGACAACGTTCAACACATTTAGCCACGATGCCACTATGGTTAATTCACAGGCTGCGGCTGATGCGGCCGTGAACGCTTTCAGCCCGTTGCCAGGCGTGCTGCCGGGCATACCCTTCGGCTGGGGATTCGGGCTCGGCCCTTCAGGGGTGGCTAACGTGGCAAACACCATGGTGGGGGCTAACGCTGCCGAGGATCACACGTTCGCGACGAGCTTCAGCACTGCAGGCGGAATAGCCGGAGTCCCCGGGCTTGGCGGGGTGCACTTCGCCGGGGCATTTCCTGAATTCGCCCTGAACCTGTTCTAAGCGTAAGCGGCGTACGCGGCGCACGTGACCGCATGCAGGCGAATACGCTGCATACGGTTGTGTGACGGGCAATCCCGTGCCCGGCCATGGTGCGGGATTCCCTTATATTCTAATTAATCTGGTAGTATGCTTATTGTTTCCTGTTTATTCTAATTTTTGTAATAACTGTACATACAGTCGTGTTGTATTGGTTTATATAGCCGCTACGAGTAGTAGGGTATAGAGCTGTGACACTTAGGGTGCATCATAGTAAATCTATATACCCCCCACACCAAATTTTGCACCCTAAGTTCACGCTGCCAATTATCATCCTATCTATGTGCTGGTGACGACTATGGATACAGGCAGGTCCTTATCATGTTCGATGATTCTTGAGGTTCTGGCCACGCTATGCAGAGGCCCGCAGAATTTTGATGAGCTTTCGAACGAATGCAGCATGAGCGACGAGCACCTGAGATCCGTTATGGCCGCCACCGTCTATGCCGGCCTGGTAGACTACCAGCGCAAGAGCTACCGGCTGACCAAGAAGGGGGCCAGGACTGCCATATATCTGCTTGCAGTCAACGAGTGGATGGACTTTTCTAACCGGGAATACCGGGAACTGATGCGCGCACTGGACACCCGGCTGAACGCTGACGCTGGCGTGGCTTAAGGTTGTGGCCTTATATCAGGGCGCCACGAATCTTTTCTGGCCTTCCCGCAGCGAGTTGATCCAGTACTGGGCCATGGCTTCCCCCGGGCGATCGCCTATCTCTCTGGCCTGATCCAGGGCTTTTTTGTAGTACTCCATAGCCTTGTCGAGATCGTCTAAGAGCCTGTAGGTGTACCCTAAATTGGTATATGCGACGCGCATTCCATACTTATCGCCAATCTGCGATGCTTTCTTCAGGGCTTCCATGAATAGTTCCAGCGCATCTTCTCGCTGGCCCATGTTATTGAGGACGCCTGCCAGGTTATTTAGGCAAATTCTCTCGCCCCGGGCATCATCCAGCGCTCTGGCCAGATCCAGCGCATCTTCGAAGAATTTTAGAGACCCTTTGTAGTCTCCCATATTGACGTGAGCTACGCCTATGTTGGACAGGGTGATTTGCGTCCACTCGTCGAGGTCGTGGTCATACGATAGCTGTAAGGCTTCGCTGTAAAGTTCCAGTGCCCGTTGAGTATTCCCCGCCCTCAGGTACGCGTTGCCCAGGGAGTTGAGGATGGAAATGGTATCCGCCTCTGTGGAAACCAGCTTCATGGCATCCTCAAAAGCTTCTATGGCCTCATCGTACTTGCCGTTCTCCAGGTTGACGACGCCCTTGAACTTATGGACGTAAAACATGTCCCTGTCTTCGGTCAGCAGTGAGTTGTTGAAGTGTACCATGGCATCGAACGGGAAGTCGTACAGGTACCATAAGAAGCCTCTGTAAAAATTATAGTACGGCGTGTTGCCCTGCAGCTCGTACTCCTTCATCTCGAGCTTCGCCAGGTTCTCCGCACCTTTAAAGTTGCCCCTGCGGCGCTGGCGCTCGATCTCGTCCATCATCTCGTGTAGCCGGCTCATGTTTGGAAGATATTCCGCCGGAAATTAAAATATATATTCGCTATTATGCATAATAAAAAATGGGCCAGGACGTAATATAGGCTGGCCTCTCCGACTGACGAGGGTCGTGTACGCAGGAGCTATACTTTTCCGGCCATCAGGCCCCGAACTCGGCTTTGCCCCACTTTTTGTCGATCCGGCCCAGCAGCAGCCACGCCGCGACGCCCAGCAGGGCTGACAGGCCGATGACAGCCAGTAGCATCCCCGGGTAGAACGACAGCAGGATGAGGATGACGAGTACCGGCGCCACTGCAAGGGCGTAGATCGACATCACCTTGTAGTCGAACATCAGGCTGTTGGTGAATATGCCTGTCATGTACGCCGTGAGCACGCCCGTGTAGCCTGAAACCATGAACATCGTGAAGAGGCCGGCCGGCAGCAGGGCCAACTCGCCTCTGCTGAGGCTGATCAGCCCCAGGTAAATCACGGAGACGACTGTGTTCAGGACGACGAACAGGATGAGTTTCGCCTTGATTACGTCGGGCATTGTAACGGGCAGCATCCGGTAGTTGGCGTTGTTGTCCAGGTTGTTCAGCCAGCCGTAGACGAGGGTAGCAAAGAATCCGATGATGATCGAGTAGAAGAGCGTGTTGAACGGCAGGCTGACCGCATTGCCGTCGGTCACGAAGGTCATCACATTCGACATCATCCAGAGCAGGCCCCAGAGGAAGAGCAGCGGAAGCACAAATGAGAAGAGCACCGAGCCCAGGCCGCCGCTGCGCATCAGGTCGATCCATTCTTTAGCGGCCAGTGTGGAATACCTGCCGAACAGCCGGAACCGCCCGCTGATACCGCTAAAGTTGCTCTTATACCGCTTTTCCGCCGGATGTGGTGTCTCTCTGATGAAGGCCAGCGAAAAGGCCGAGAGGACTATGAAAATTATAATTGAGGCGGCGATGTCCGGGAGCGATCCACTCAGGTATGCCCCAACTGTGGGCACGAACCGGCCGATGCCCGTCAGCGCGCTCGCCTGCCCGATCGTGGTTGCGTACGCCAGCCCCACGATCGCCAGCAGTATTACGGCGAACAGTGCCTTGCTGCGGACTGCTATCGTGGAGAGCGCGAAGCTCACCGAGACGCCCAGCAGGAAGGACAGGATGAAGGTCACCGCTGCCAGTGGCAGATCCACGTGCAAGCCGGTGATAAAGGTGGAGAGGTACAGGCCGAAGAGTACCGGCAGCACGTTCATGCAGATATAGTAGAGTATGTCCTTGAAGTAGAAAAAGGCAAACATCTTTTTGTTCGAGACTGGCAGCGTGCCCGGAATATTGAGCAGCAGCCGCACTCCGGGCATTCGCCTTTCCAGGATCGCCTCCTGGAACATCGCCATTCCCCCCACGAGCATGCCGGACATGAAAACGCAAATCTGTGCCAGCGTGACCAGATCGTACGTCGATAGCGACATGCGCATGGGCAGCAACATCAGGCCCATGAGCCCGGACAACATGAGGATGAAGGCCGGGTACATCAGAAACGAGCTCTTGAACATCGAGGACTGTGCCCGGTACTCTTCTTTGATGAACAGCCAGAACAGGTTCGCGCTCATGCCCCTTCCTCTTTCACCAGCCGGATGAAGACGTCTTCCAGGCTCTCCCGGGAATGCTTGAGCTCGGCGACCCTGCCCGAAGCTATCAGCTTGCCATTATACAGGATGGCGGTTCTGTCGCAGAGCTTCTCGGCGATCTCAAGGATGTGGGTGGACAGGAATACTGTGCCGCCCTCTTTCACGTATGACCTCAGGTAGTCCTTCATGTTATGCTGTACTATCGGGTCCAGGTCGAGGAAAGGCTCGTCAAGGAACAGCAGCTTCGGCTCGTGTACCAGCGCCGCCGAGACGATCACCTTCTTCTTCGTGCCTTTGCTCAGGTCTTTGCAGAGCACGTCTTCCTTTGGCCCGAGGCCGAAGAACTCGATCCAGCGATCGATCTCAGGTTTGGGCTCCTTGACTTTCCTGATGCTGCAGACCAGGTCCAGGTACTCCCTGACGGTTAAGAAGCTGGGGGGATACTCCATCTCCGGCACGATGCCTACCAGCTTCTTCACCCCGATCGGGTCTTTTGCCACGTCGACGCCCATCACGACAGCGTTTCCCGACGTGGGCTCTATCGAGCCCGTCAACAGGCTGATAGTAGTCGATTTACCGGCGCCGTTGGGGCCCAGAAGGCAAAAGGACTCGCCTTCGGCGACTTCGATGCTCAGGCCTGACAGCGCCTCGAATTTTCCGTACTTCTTAGTTAAGCCTCTGGTAATGATCGCCGACATGAGAATAACCGGGCCATATTTGTGGGTTAAATAATAAATAGTTAGCTATATGGCTCTGGTATGTTAAATCGGCTTATAATTTAGTAATTTTACCTTTTTAAGCTCATATTCGGGCGTTGATGCATTCCATAATATGTAAACTGTACAGGCAGCGGTATTCCTTCAGTGCTACTCCGCAGTTGTCTTCCTGTACATAGAGGCGAACTGCTTATGATCTTCTTCCATGGCGCTGATGGTCTTCGCCATTTCATTCATCAGGATAATGCGCCGCTGGTGGGCCTCTTCAATACGGTCTACCGTAGCGTGCAGATTATTAAGTGCCGCCAGTATCTCCTCGATGGCTGCTTCATCTTTTGCGGAGAAGACCTTAAAACCTCTCACGTACTGGACTATATATTCTGCTTCTTTTTCAATTTGGCTGCGTTTTTCTGCAGTTTTTGGTGATTCCATCTTACTCACTTGACCGGTTATACACAATCCCCATACAAATACGTAGTGGTTGCTTACAGGCCATATTCAGGCATGGCAGAGCGTCGTGGAGTAATCTGTTGTAAGCCTTTGGTATGCCGTTTGTTTCCGCGCCATCCTATATACGCCCGAGACGTCCACATCTATTGGGTTGAATCATGCCTGACGTAAAAATATACACACAGCCATCCTGCGGATACTGCAACCAGCTCAAAGAATACCTGCAGAAACACAATATTTCGTTCGAGGACAAGGACATCACCAAAGACCGAACTGCGATGGACGAGCTCATCCACAAGTACAAGGTCCGGGCAACGCCTCTCCTCGTCTACGGTGACAAGACGATCGTCGGTTTCAACCCTGACGAGATCAACAAGGTTCTGGGCTCCGAGGCAGGCCAGCAGGCCGAGGCCGGAGCGAAGTAAAATCTCACGGGTACAGGTGCGGCTCTGTTGCAGAGCCATGGCAATATTTCGCCAGGTAATCCCCACAGGCTCTGTACGCGTCGAGCACTCGATCCCTGCTGACTCCAGGCACACCGCACGATATAATGTGCATATTTTTTGTTGTCATGGTTACCTTAGTGCTGTCCGAGTCCCTGTAAGGGTATATCGCTATGATCTCTGCCTCATCACAGATGATCACCTGGTTGGGCTTGAGATCTACCGGCTCCTTCATGCCTATGCCCTTGAATTGCTCTCCGGCGGTCGCGAACCTCATCGTAAGGCTACCACTTAGCAAGTCTGCGTCGAAAGCGGCGATTGGAACGCCATGGAGGGCGGATACCAGGTTATAGGCGTCGACCGCTGTGTTGATCGTCGGTAGCGGCTTTCCTGCCAGGATTCGCCTCACCAGCGCTTCTGACGCCGGCCTTGTCTTGGTGGGGTCGACGCCGACACTCCAGAAAAAGTCTCTGTAAGCTCTGAACCCCGGGTCGTCCTTGACCGCCTCGAGAGTGTATGCAGACCTGATCTTACCTGCGATCTCGGGCTTCAGCTTCTCCAGATCATCCGATGCCGGCCCTATCTCTAGATCTTTAACAATGCCTTCCGCAACACATAGGTTCGGGAACCTCTCGACAATGCCCTCGAACTGCATGAAAAAGAGATAGCCGTAATGCTATTTATAGCCCGAGCTTGGAGTCGATGATCGAGAGGATCTTTTCCAGCGTCTCCGGATTGAGGAACAGCATGACATAGCCTTCGAAGATGTGCTCGTCGTCGGCCATGTCCGTGCGGAAGATAATCGCGTCGTCCGCTATCATGCTGATCTCGACGATCGTGTTCTCGAGAATCGAGTCTGCCATATCACACACGTAGCTGGGTGGTGTGGGAAGCATGGTGATGCCCAGGAATTCGGCCACTGCATCGCAGAAGGAGGAGCTGATGATGTTGCCCACTTCCATGATGGCGGACTGGCCCATCTCGTCCAGTTCTTTCGTGGTGCCTATCTCCAGTCCCATAAGCTTGTCCACGATCCTCAGCGCGCTGGGCGCCGGGAACAGGTTATACAGGTAGCCGACCGAGGCTTCTGCGTTCTTCAGCTCGAGCAGCAGGCCCACCATCATAGTCTCGCTCATCATGCCCGAGATGTTGCTGATCTGCACCAGCTTGATGTCGGGCACGGTGATGTTGATCGGTATGTTCACCAGCGTGGACAGTGACGTCGCAGCATGTGACGTGCCGATGTTGCCGATCTCCCTCAGGGCGTCCAGGTGAATTTCAGTTATGCGGGGGTCCGTAACGTGGACCTCGATAGTCTGCTCTGCGGGTACGGCTGCCCGGGCAGGGGTGACTCCTCCGTCGGCCTTAGACACGTTGTCGGATACGCCATCCGGGGGTGCTCTTGTGAGATCGGGCTGCGGCTGCTGCTGTGTGGCTTCCGGGGCGGCAACTGCTGTGAGAGCAGGCGTTGCCGGTGCCAGCGCCTGATCGCTGTTATCGGACACCTGCAGCGTTTCCTCGACTCCGGCAGGCTCAGTATCGATAGCCAGGCATTCCTGCTCCGGGGCCTTCCTGTCCACGACCTTCTTAAGGTCGATGATGATCAGGATGCGGTCAGGCAGCTTGACGATGCCCGTAAAGAGGTGGTTGTCGATTCTGTTCCTGATCATCGGTGGCAGGGGCACGACAGTCTCCCGGGGCACTTTTTTCACCTCGCCTACCGTATCCACGATGAGCCCGAAAGCGGGCTTGTGATCGATGATCAGCACTCTGGTTTCCCTGTCAGTCTCCTGGCGGGGCATGCCCGTCAGGCTGCGGAGGGATATGAGCGGCACTATTTCTCCGCGGACGTTGATGATGCCCTCTAAGTGCTCTCCCGAGCCCGGTATGCTGGTGATGTTATCCAGCCTGATGATCTCTCTGACGTCCCGGATGTCCGCACAATAATCCGATTCGCCTGCGCGGAATACGACTACTTGCATCTCCTCGTCACTCGCCATATCTATAATCCCTCAACCAGCCCGCCTTAATGCGGTCGGGAACACCGCTAACTCGCTAAAAGTAAAACCACCGGCCTTTATTATAGTTTTTTTGAGCCAATAGTATAATTACTGAATTAAAAGATCGGCTGCTGCCGATTGTGGATCTTCTGAACGGGACCCGGTCGCCAGGGAGCAGAAGCCCCGGGTGCAGTGTCCCGTCTGTAAAAAAATTATATCGTTGTCCCGCCCGGCGATAGTTTCAGCGCATCGCCTTGAGGACGGTGGTAGCCTGCTCTCCGGCTTCGGTGAGCTTGTAGACGTTCTTTTCTTTCTTCACGATGTTCTTTCCGGCCATTTCTTCCATCATTTTATCAAGGGAGAGCCTCGGGATGCGGGTCAGTTTTCCCAGGGCTTCGATGCTTTCGGCCCCTCTGCTCAGCGCCTCGACGATCTGCTTTCGCCTCACGTTGCCGCTGATGTAGCCGACCATGGCCTCTACGTTCTCATCTGCCATATGATCACCATAACAATTATTACTGCCTGATCAGGCAAAAAGTTTATTGCCGCGCGCGTGCAAATATACCAGTTTGGCGAGCTAGTCCGGGTGATTCGGCGTCACCTGTAATCCGAAATCGTCGGCATGCGGAGGACGAAGCCCGTGGAAGGCGTTTTCTGACGCATGAAGGCCTTGCTTTCTCTACGTTGAAGATCCGTCCTGCTGGGTTAGCGGTGGTAAATCGCCGTGCTGGAGAGCACGTCGACTGCCTTGATTGCGGGGACCGGCACAGGCCCGGAAGGGAGCATGCTAACCGTGGACAACTGACGCTTGCAGGGGCACGGGTTGGAGGAAAGGGGCAAGACAACCTATCATGTGCGGTAACGACGACCTAAGGCGCGCTCGCTACTATAACTTATTATAAACTCTTCTTTGCCGACGATACTATCGACTACATGAAGCTATCGAGGTTTCTGAAGACTACAGTCTGAAAACACTTGTTATGTTTTTATAATAATCGTATAATTTATATATTATCGGGTTACATATAATTGTACTATAAGCATCTGCACCACGCTGGGTAGGGCTTTTGGTGCTTACCCGTATGTATGGAGAAACTGGGGTAAGCTTAGCCAGCTACAGCTTATACGGCTGGTGTAGCGCTCAATGTATACAATATAGTCATGCAAAGGTTTCCCCATGTTCGGCTTTGAAGAAATTGATAATGTCGAGCGATTCAGGCAAGTTTCTCTAAAACTTGTCATCCTGTTGCTGGTAATTATCCTGTTAACTCTCTTTTTATTTATTGTACTTCCTGAAGATGTGGTCGAAGAGGTCTGGATCTGGCTATCTTCTATCATGGTCTTGTTCATCATCATGGCAGTGTTTATCTTTAGTGCTCAGCTCTTCGTGGAAAACAGGCATATTTTTCATATCCTCGTAGCGGCGATGTTTGCGGTACTGGCGATAACTTTGATCATCGGTATCGGGTCTATGTGCCTGCCGCTATCCCCGGTAAGCGGCAATTCTCTGGGGAACTTACTCGTCATCGCCCTTATCCTGGTCGTCATCTGGGATCTGGCGACACTGATCAACGAATGGGTCAAGGCCGGTAATAGGCTGAGAGACCTGTTTTTTGAGCTGGGTTTACAGGTGCATCTGCACCGCTATACGCTCTACATGGCCGGAGTCATCATCTTCGTCGGCATGACCCTCATCAGTATCCCGGACGATCTTTCTGAGAGCAATATTCTCTTCAAAATAGCGGCAGCTATCTTAATTCTCGTGCCTTATGCACTGGCTGAACGTGAAAAAGAACAGGCGAATCTGATAGTCGGAAAGCATAGATATGACCAGTAGTCAGGTACCATGAGATTGTATCGCTCTGGAAGCCACTTTTTCGGATTTTGCCCGGCCGCCAGAGATACACCTGCATACCTATCAGCCAGTCTTTTGGCTGTCACCAGTAAATCTTCACACTCTCGATAACTCCCATGTTAAAGTACTTCATGCCTTTCCTGAGGTTCTTCGAAATGATCATTTTGCCGCCGGTCAGGTCTACGTAGACTAACCCAGCGTCTGTAGTCGGAAAAACGTTGATCGCGTGGCCGGTTTCTTTTCCCCTGAAGTTGATGCCCGCGTAGCCACAGTTAATGCCCTTGCTCTCGGCTTTATGCTGCAGATCCACCACGAAATTGGCACAGGTATAATTTGGATAGTCGTACTTGTTATTCACCGTGTCATCGCTCTTTAAAAAAGCCATGAGCTCCTGGTATGACGGGTTATGCGCAGAAGGGTTGTCCATCAGTACCGGATGCCTGTCGAGAGTATCCGCCCGGTCGGTGATCGTGTTATACTTCACGTTTGCCGGGTTTGCCGGGATCACATTACTTACAGGCTGTGTTTTGGAAATTTCCTGGGCTTCCGCAAACTGTCCTGCCAGCAATCCTATCAGAAAGATGGCTGTTAGCGATGCAACTATTCTAGTTATCGATTTCTCTCGCCCACCCATAACTGCCACAATCCAATAATTTATTTTTATTAATTGTATAAATAATATTTTAGGGTGAGCAGTAGCTTGATTATCCGGGCCGGTGCTATTCTGTGCTTTCGCCGGATCCGGCAGCTGACAGTCTGACAACGAACCGGTTTTCCAGCCTGCAGCTGTCGCCACCGTCAGCAGTTCTGTCTCTGGAAAGGCTTATATCTGCAGGCATGGTATGTTGAGGACATGAGCAGTAAATTTCCGCCAGTAGTAACCCGATTGCCGCAAGCCGATATTCCGCTGCAAGGCGTCACCGCTTATCTCTCCCAGGGCAAGGACCAGCAGATCATCTTCATGGAGTTCGCCGAGGAGATCGACCTGCCTGAGCATGCCCACAAAGCCCAGTGGGGCTTCGTCATCGAGGGCCGGCTGGACTTCAAGATCGGCGACGCCGAACTCAGGACCTACCGCAAAGGTGACTATTACTTCATCCCCGAAGGCGTCAAGCACACCGGCCGCATCTACGCCGGCCTCATGGTCATGGACCACTTCGACCAGCCCGACCGCTACGGGGTCAAAAAGAGCTGAGGCTTAGACATTACCGCAACTGCTTGTCTGCTATTCACCACAGAGACGCACAGAGAAACGGTTTACCACAGAGGCACAGAGGCGCACAGAGAAACGGTTTACCACAGAGGCACAGAGAAACACAGAGACGCACAGATATATTAATAGAATATTTGTCGCCTAACCATTATCTAAAAAGGCTCTGTGCGTCTCTGTGACCTCGTGCCTCTGTGGTCAAACAGCCACTCTGTGCACCTCTGTGCACCTCTGTGTCTCTGTGGTAAAACCAGTACTGCACGCGTCTCCGAGGTTAGAATCTATTGTCTTCCCGCGGTTGTGGTGAGCAGCTCTGGGCAGCAAGCTTCGACGATCCCCGCAATCTTCTCTAAGCTGTCGATCTCGTAGTCCGGCACGAAGTCTATCGGCCTGTTGAACCGGTTGACGTACACAGACTTGATCCCCGCATTTCTGGCCGCCATCATGTCTGACCAGGTGTCGCCGACGTAGACCGCCTCTTCGGGCTTGATCTGCATTTCCATCAGGCAATAGATCAGTGGCAGCGGGGATGGCTTGAAGCCGGTTTCCTCGGTGCAGGCGATGATGGGGTCGAAGTGCTCCCGCATGCCGACGTGCTCCAGCAGTCTGGTGGTGTGCTCCAGCGAGGTGTGGGTCACGATGCCTTTGGGGATCTTAAGGCTTGCGAGGAATAGCGCGTCTTTGTAGAGGTAAGTGTTCTCGATCTTTTTCTCGAGGCTCTCGTGCCTGTTGAACGCAGTCCAGAACCTGTCCGGGTCGAGGCCCCAGCTATGGATTACCTGGTCCCTGGATTCGGCGCCGATGGAGTACCACAGGTCCTTCGCGTGGCCGAGCGTGAAGCAGAACCCGAGATCGTTTCCGACGCAGGTGAGCATGTGCTCTAAGTACCTGTCATAATTGTCAATGATGGTCCCGTCCAGGTCGAAAATGAGGCCTTTGATTTCAGACATAGGCAACTGTTGATCGATCGAGCAGGGAGATCAATATACTTTTCGGTTTAAGGGCGGGATCAGGCTACGCCGATCGTAAGCCTTTTTAGGGTATATGCCTCCATTGCATCATATGAGCGACAGCCATGTGAAAGGGCGAAGGAAATCACGTGTATCAAAGCCGGCAGCCATAAAGATGGGGAAGTACCTGCTTCCTTCTAACATCGCAATACCGGCGTTGATGGGTCTTCTCTTCATCATTATTGCCGTAGCGGCCGCCTTCGAGAAAGGCTTCGACGCTCTTGTACTGCGCCTCACCGGCTTCGTCCTGTTCGCAGGCCTCGCATACGGGGTGCGCTCTGGCCTAAAAGTGATGGGCATATACGCCCGGCTGATAGACGCGTTCGCGGTACTCTTCACCATCACGCTGCTCTGGAGCGGCGCCGAATACCTGCACCTGTACGATCCGTCTGCAGCAACAGCAGCTTCCCTCGTGTTCATCGCCTTGTTGAACATAGTTGCGACAGCCGTGCTGATCGCCGTACTGCTCTTCATCGAGAAAGACCGGCCATCTACACTCTTCATAAAGGCCGGACAACTTACCTCCGGGCTGACGATCGGAGTGCCTGCCCTGCTCGCAGGGCTGCTTCTCACAGCCGCACTGGCTTACCTGTTCTTCAACGTCGGCAGCGCGGAACCGTCAAAGCTGCTCACCGTGTTCTCTATGCTGGCGCTGTTCTCGATTGCCGCAGGCCTGGCCGGCGAAATCCTGTTCCGGGGGCTGTTCCTCTCCAGGCTGCTGCCGATGGCCGGAAAGCAGGCGGGCCTCGTCATCCAGGCGGTCCTCTTTGCGTTCTTCAATGGCGGACTGTACTACCTGCTCACCTCAAACCTGCTCTACGCCGGAGGAGTCCTTGTGGCCTCGGCTGTCCTTGGCTATGCTCTCGCCTACGTGACGGTTAAAGAGAACAGTATCGTGGCAGCAGCGCTCTCAGGTATAGGTGCCAGCATGGTCCTTGCCCTGCCGCTGTTCGCCGCATTTATCGTGGCCTGAGGGATCTAAAAACTGCCTATTCTTTTTCCTCAGCCTGCTCTTCGTCCGGAAGGTCCAGTTCCGGGCTGTAGAAGACGAACTTGTAGAGGTAGATGCAAAACAGTATAAACGACACTATGGCCAGCAAAACGAACGGGATGGCGAGATACGGGTTCATCGGGTACGCCAGGCCTGCGAGAACTGCGCCTGCGACTACGCCGATCAATGTCAGCAGCCCTAACCGATTAGAAAACCTGATCTTCAACTTCTGGTGCCTCCCGGGTATACGATACAGCTACAGGTACTTGAATTTTACTGCAAGTCCGCCTGTCATATTGTAGTGCCACCTCTATAGCTATTTTCCCGTCTCGCCCCGAAGCGGCGGAGAAAACCCTTTAGTCATGAGCGGCTAATATCCTGTTTGCTATGTTGACCGACATCGTCCGGAAGTTCCGGACCGGAGGCACAATCGACTGTATCGGCGGCTGCGACGGCCATAACCCGGGAGTCTGGCGTAAGGGCATACGGATGTGGCAGCATGGCTGACGATATCGACAAAGAGGTGCTGAAGCAGCAGGTACTGGAGTTCATCTCCGGTAAAAAAGGGCATATTGCAGACCTGGATGAGGTCCTCGATCTCATTGGCGGCGACCGCGAGCGGGCCCGTACACTGCTCGATGCGATCGCCGAAGACGGCGAGATCTCGATTGTCTTGGATAGCGTCATGCTCAACAGCGACCGGTATCTCCCGAAGGTGCGGTGCCTGATCTGTGACAGGGCGGTCAGCCGGGACGACCTCGTGCCTTTCTACCGGGAAAAGCACTTCCCCTTCGTCAGCTGGGGCTTCCATAAGGACTGCCTTGAAGGCGGAGCCCTTGACGAAATGCTCTCCTCAGGAATGTTCAGGATGAAGGATGGCAAGATCTATCCGAACTACGAGTATGGGGAAGGTAAAAACCCCGTTACGATAGCGATCAAATACCTGCGATCCGAGGATTTTTTGTATTCCCTGGAGCTGAAGAGCTCGGAGGACTGACATGGCCTGCCACCTGCTGTACGACGACAGCCCCATGACCGCGGTACAGATCTTCAACTATATCCGTCACAGGTATCCTGATATAGGCGCATATTACCGCGGCGACCGGGAGATTGTAGTGATTCCGGAAGCTGAAGGCATAGAAGAGGCCGTCATGTCAATCCGGGAACTGGCGGTGAGAAAAGGCCTGAACTGCAGCGAAGTCTGCGCAGCATGGCCCGAATACCTCGGGCAGGAGATCCTCGATGCCTCAGGGGCCTCGAATTTCTTAGTCATCGCCGAGATCAAAGGAAAGTATTCTCAGCTACGATAGATGCGCATAGCTATTTCTGGCAAGCCCTGATCCTGGCCTCCGCCTTTTCTACATACTCAGGATCGATCTCATAGCCCACGAAGTGCCTGCCGTTTTGCAGGGCTGCCACGGCCGTGGTGCCGCTGCCCATGAATGGGTCGAGGACCACGTCTCCCTCGAATGTGTATAGCTTGATACACCTCGCCGGAAGCTCGACAGGGAACGGCGCGGGATGGCCGATCTTTCTGGCGGACTCGGCGCCGAAGGTCCAGACGCTTTTCGTGTACTCCAGAAACTCGTCCCTGGTGATGGTGGATGTCCTGCCCTTGCCCGCCCTGGAAAAGGTGTCTTTGGAGAAAACCAGGATATACTCGTGTACATCCCTGAGCGTGGGGTTACTTGCCGACTGCCAGCTGCCCCAGGCTGTCGATGGGCTGGCCGTAGCAGCCTTGTTCCAGATGATCTCGCCCCTCATCAGGAAACCGGCCTCGAGCAAGTCGGCCGTGAGTAGCGAGCTGAGCGACAGGTACGGTTTACGGCCGAGGTTCGCCACGTTAACGCAGGCCCTGCCTCCCGGCACAAGCACCCGGTAAGTCTCTTTCCAGACACGTGACAGAAAATCCCTGTACTCCTGCAGCGTGAGGTCCTCATCGTACTCCTTGCCCACGTTATACGGCGGCGACGTTACCATCAGGTGAACAGAACAATCCGGCAGCTCTTCCATTTGCTCGCTGGAACAGGCGAATATCTGATCCATCCGATCGGCGGGCACGCTGTTCTCGACATAGCCGGCGCTCTTCTTCTGGACGAGCCCTTCGTACAGCCTGCTTCCATAGAACTTCGACGAGTCATGGCAGATCCTGCCCGGAGACCCGAAAGCGCTGGTCTCGGTGCCTTGTTGCTGCTGCAATCCTTTGCTGCTCGTCTGCCCGGCTGCGCCTTTTCGTCTGCCCATCCTGATCTCAATGATACTAGTCGGTAACAGGCATAATAATTGTGCAGGAAGAGCAGATGGTTGACACGTTAAAGTTGATAAACGATGCCATCATCAGGAACAATACGACTCTTGTGATGCGAGGCTGATCATAGATGAGCAGATGGGCGGAAGGACAAGACAACTACACGCGTGGCAGGATCCTGGATGTTACTGAACGTCTGCTCTATTCGCAGGCACCGGAGGGCGTTGCCATGGAGAGTGTGGCCAGAAAAGCGGGCATCTCCAGGGCCATCCTGTATCAGCATTTCTCCAGCAGGGAAACGCTGTATGCTGCTGTGGCCGTGAGGATAGTCAGCTCGCTGAACAAGGCTATAGAGAACCGTATTTTCGGCACCCGGGGCTTCAGGAATGTGCGCGCCTCCTGCCTTGCCGTGGAGCTGTTCTGGCAGGCTAATCCTGAAAAAATGGCCGTGCTGCAAAAGCTTCGGTCTCTTCAGGTGGCTGACCCCGGCGACAAAAACGCTCAGGAACTGATCCGGCTCGTCCGGGCAAACCAGATGACGCTGGCTCAGGCAGTAAAAGATGGCGGGGGAGAGGGGGCTTTCATAGCCGGTATCGATCCGCTGGCCACAGGCCAGTTTTTCAGCATGGCCTTACACGATGCCCGGTGCCTGCCACCTGTGCATCTTCCAGTGCTCGACAGGTGCGGTATGCGATGCGAGGATTTCGTGAAAAACTGCAGGGACCCGGTATATCGGTCTCTCTTGACCAGCCCTGACAATTGATGTTACCTTCTTACTTTTCAGGCATCGATCAAACGATTGTGATATAAAGCTTAAATAGAGTATTTGTGTACTACTACTCATGTCATTTCCCCGGCTGATACTCATACCAACCATTATCTTACTGGCCAGCCTGCTAATCTCTTCGATCCCGGCGTCTGCCGCCTACCCGGGCCCAAACACGGGTCTTCCCCCCATGCCCGACGGATACAGCCCGGGCAGCGTGACCGGCAAGGTGTATAAGACAGTCACAACCGATGCGGTGCCGTTCATCTACGTAGCCCTGGTTAACGCCAGTAATACCAGTATGATTTATATGACAACCACTTCAGATGAAACCGGCCGCTACCGGTTCATCGGCATCAGCTCCACGAGCGGCAGCGCTTACCGGATCATCGCTAAAGATCCTGCTTACACCGATGGCCAGACGGAGCCGTTCGGCATCCCTTCCGGAACCAAGGTCTTCGTCGACGTCCAGATTCTTCCTAAGGAGAACTATCAGCCTACCCCTGACCCATCACAGGCCCCCGGTACGGCCAGCGGCAGGGTAACCCAGATCGGCACAGGCGCTCCGCTGTACGGGGCAACCGTCTGCCTGGTCAGCCCGACGAACGCCGACATCGTGTACGAAACGACCACCACTGATCAGAACGGCGTATTCAGGTTCACAGACCTCACAGACTTCGAGACGCCGTACCAGATCAGGGTATCTCAAGACGGTTTCAAAGACGGATATTCCTTAATCTTCCAGGTCGAGCCAGGAGTCACCACGGACCTGAGCGTAGCCATGGATCTCAAGCCACCGGAAATCACGCCGTTCCCGACCCGTGATCCTACTACAGATGGCTCACAGACAAGCCCTACACCGGAGCCTTCGCCTGGCTTTGGAGTGGCTATAGCTATACTGGCTTCGGCTATCGGAGTAGCGATAGCGGGCAGGAAAAAAGAGTAACTTTTTTTATTTTCTATATTTCACGCTGAATGTTCGCGTCGTACTTCTGGCTGCCGCCTTTTGCAGAACCTTTTGGTAAGACCTGCGCTGCAACTTTGCCGCTCTCAGTCAACGAATACTTGCCATCCTTCAGCGCAATGACGTCCCTCTCTGCCATGTCCTTGAGCACTTTCTCCAGCATGAGCCTCGGCATCCTGGTGAGCTTGCCGAGATACTCCTGAGTCGCGCTGCCGTTTTTATCGAGCACGTCGAGGATTTGCTTTCGCTTCACGTTACCGCTGATAAAGCCGGTGATATCTTCGACAGTCTCTGCATCTACCATTTTATCACTTTGTGATAGTATGGTGGTTAAGTGGAAAAGGCTTTTCCTCGGAGCCCTGGCGTTGTAAGGCATAGGTCCCGGTAAGTTATCGGATGTCGGAATTCCGGGCTGAAGCCAGAGCTGAGGTGAGTAGGTGTAGTATTATAAGGGTGTACGGGGGAATTTTTTTATTAAAATTCCCCATGCGCCCCCTCAAAAACAACCTTTTTAAAATGCCCTTCGGGCTTGATCGGGTGTCGAGATTCAAGAAAACTTTTTTTCAAAAAAAGTTCTCTGAAAGGCTTACAAAAAACTTGTTAGTGCAGGGGGCCGGATTCGAACCGGCGAACCCCTTCGAGACAGGACCCTGAATCCTGCGCCTTTGACCTGACTTGGCAACCCCTGCAAACGATGCTTAGACATTGCACGAATCTGCATTGTCACAGCGTAGCCTTATACGCAGTACATAGTATTTATACTTTTTTGGGCCCCTCCAGAATCTCAGAGATTGCGCCTCAATACTGAGACAATCCATACAAGGGCAAGGAGGTTGACCAGCCCTACTGTCGCTCCTGCCAGTGTGCTGTTGACACTTATCTCGGGCATATCGGGGAGCCTGAGCGCCGGCAGTATCGACCTGGCTTCTTCGTTCAGGTCCAGGTCGTTTATCGTGATGTCGTACACCTTGTTTTCGCCCGGGTTTACTGGTACAGTATTGTTGTACTCGTAACCGTTTACTTGCATGTTGACTTTCAGGAGGCCGAAAGTGACCTCTGCCGCATAGTATCCTGACTCGTTGGTGGTAACTGTGGTGTTGACTTTGTCACCCGTGATGGTGACTTCATGCCCTGCTACCGGATTGCCGGCTCCGTCCCTTACGTAGCCCGAAATGTACTCCTTGACAATGACCGGCGGGGTGGGTACAGGGGTAGCCACCGGGCCGAACATGACCTTTCTCAGGTCTTCGTTGAACTTTTCAGGCGTATGGCCTGTGCTGTTCTTGAACGACTGGCTGATGTTACCGGAATAGCCAAAGTCCGTGAGAATGTTTACCAGCGTGCGGTTGCCGTATGTTTGCCCCACGTACTCCATCAGCAGAAAAGCCTGTCCTCTGGCTGCCAGCGTCTCCGGCGAGTTTTCGTTGTAGACGGTCCGGTTGGCGTAGACCTTTTCAATTTCCGCCAGGGTCATCCAGTTTCCGGTCCTCGCTTTCTCCGCGGCCGTCTCCCTTTGTTCGTCCGTGATGTCCGAGGCTACGTAAGCTGCCAGGCCGTCCTGGAACCATTCGGGCGGGTTGTGGTATTCCTGCATGAGCGTCCGCTCCATGATCCTCGCCAGGTGGTATGTCAGGACCTGCCTGTAGTTAGGGACCAGGTGGGGTGACTTGATTGCCACGGTGCCCCTGGACCCTTCGTTAAAGTTCAGGCCTGTGGTATCTTCGGGGATGTCCCCGATGCCAGTGATCAGGCGGAATTCGTTATAGCTGTCCGCCACTATGAGGGTAGTCTTGTTGTGGAATCCCATGAAAAATGTGTCTACTATGGCGTATGCCGCCAGCGATTCATCCAGGGTTGTCGTCAGCGGTACCTTGCCCTCAGGGTTATATTTGATGTAAAAATGATCCGTAGTCAGGGTGGTCATATGTCCGGGCACCGGGGGCAGAGTAGACCCTGCAGCGGCTATTCCGGTCAATAACAATAATATTGCACAAATAAATACCAGTCGGGCGGCTTTCACAGGAATCGCGTTCATTATAAGTGCTGACTCTTTATATCCTTTATCTAACCATATTACAACCGCTTGCTACTCAAGCTAACTCTCTGGCCTGATCGAGCTCTGCCATGGCCTTACGCTACTTTCTGGATAGCGCAGAACCGAAATGATAAATAGGCTTCAGGCCGCATACCTTATTCCATAAACTGAACTAAAAGAAGTTGTTTACTATGACCATACTCATCGCGCTGGCCGGAAAGCCTAACGCGGGGAAGTCGTCGTTCTTCAAGTCTGCCACGCTGGCAGACGTGGAGATCGCCAATTACCCCTTTACCACTATCAAGCCTAACCATGGCGTGTCTTACGTGAGGACCAGATGCCCGTCTGTAGAGCTGAAAGTCGAGTGTACCAAATGTCAGGACGGGGAGAGATTCATCGCCGTAGAGCTGCTGGACGTAGCCGGCCTGGTGCCCGACGCGTACAAGGGCAAAGGCCTCGGGAACAAGTTCCTCGACGACATGCGCCAGGCCGAGGCAGTCATCCACGTGATCGACGCTTCGGGCGGCACTGACATAGAAGGCAATACTGTACCGATAGGCTCTCATGACCCCATGGAGGACGTCAAGTTTCTGGAAAACGAGATCACCATGTGGATGTATGGCATCCTCAGCAACAACTGGATGAAGCTGGCAAAGAAGTCCGGCTCCGGCGGTGCCAGAGTCGAGGAAGTTGTGGCCGAGCAGTTTGCCGGACTGGGCATCACCGACCTCATGGCCCGGCAGGCCATCCACGAGATCGGGCTCGATAGCAAAGCGATCGTCAACTGGGATGAGCAGGACATGATCGCGCTGTCCGAGTCGCTCCGCAAGGTGAGCAAGCCCATGATCATCGCCGCAAACAAGGCAGACGTAGCGCCTGCCGCCAATATCGAGAAGCTGAAAAGCCTGGAAAAGCAGGGCTACAAGGTAATCCCGTGCAGCGCCGGCATCGAGCTGGCATTGCGGACGGCGGCCAAGAATAACTATATCGAGTACATGCCCGGAGATAAGGACTTCACGATCAAGGACCCGGCAAAGCTGAGCGCTCCCCAGAAGGCGGCACTGGAGAAGATGCGGGAGTTCATCGTGAAAAATGGCGGCACCGGCATCCAGCAGTGCCTGAACACCGTCGTCTACGAACTGCTGGGCTTTATCACCGTCTACCCTGTCGAGGACGAGACTCACTTCACCAACAAGGACGGCGTGGCCTTCCCGGATGCGTTCCTGATCAAGAAAGGCTCGACCGCGAAAGACCTGGCTTACCGGGTCCACACTCAGATCGGCGACTCGTTCCTGTTCGCGGTCAACGCGAGGACCAAGATGAGGCTGGGAGAAAAGCACGAGCTGGCGGACAACGACATCATCAAGATCGTGTCGACCAGATAAAATTAGATAACTCTGATGCGGGGGTTATCGCCCCCGCTATATGCTTTTTCGACAGCTTATTTTACCCTCACCTGCTTCTTGTTCTCCCAGATGCCATGCAGATTGCAGGACTCTCTCGCTACCAGCATCGTGTCCTGATCAAGGGATATCCTGAAGGTGACTCTCGGGAACGAGTATTTGGGCTGCAGGTATGCCCTTGTCGTGCCTAAGTCGCCCCGGTTCAGGTCGATCCACTCGATAAAGTGCGCCAGCTCGCTGGGGTGATCGATTCCTACGCCTATGTTGACCGTCACGTCGAAGGGCTTTCCTGCCTCCACCACGTCCGGGCACTCGATCCTCGGCCAGTGCTTCTTCTCCAGGTCGCTCATGCTCTCCGGGTTCTTGGGGTAGTTGATCTGCTTGAAAAGGTCTTCCGTCATTCCGGGTTCCGCTCTCATCATGCGCATCACCGTACTGCTATTAAGGCTCGTACCACGGCTGGTTATGCCCTGGCCATTCACTATCTGGCAGGGCGGTATAAATATCGTGCTGAAAAAAATCGCGTCCGCTTACACTTATCCTCGTGGAATGCGCAACGCCGCGCAAAGTGTATAGTCGTTACTGAAACGTTTTGTACGAGCGCCCGTACCATTTACACGAAGTACCCGAAGTACACGAGGTACACAAAGTTCGATAATAACGGCATTCTGTAAGATAATCTTATCGTAAAACCTCGTGTATAGTTTTACTTGAAACTTTTTGGACATTCCTGTGCCTGGATGTTCGCCTTTTGAACGCCTGCATTCGCAGGCGTTCTCGAGGCGATGCGTGAACGATCGCTGCGCTGTGCCGGGACACAGATTGTACAGATTTGACAGATTATACAGATACTACCTGAAATAGGATATCGTCTAACCAACTTTTCCTTATCGCATCTGTCCAATCTGTATCATCTGTCCAATCTGTGTCCAAGCACAGCGCAGCGTTCGTCATCGTTCACACGTGAATAAGCAAGGGCTATACGCCCCACGATCTGATCGGACAGACATCCAAAAAGTTTCAGAAATGACTATACCTTGTGTACCTTGTGTACTTCGTGTAAACGGTACCTGACTGTCCTAAAAGTTTTAAGAATAACTATACAGAGGAAAATATTTAGGCACGGTACTCTATCCATTGCATTGTATGTCCCGATACTATCCATTTACTATCCTGCTGGCCATCTTCCTGGCAGTGCTGGCGATCCCGGTGACGGGCGGTATGGCCCAGAACGCGACTCCTGTGAACCACCTTGTGGAGCCCGGCGCAGTTCTGGTCAACGTTTCTCCTGTAAACCCTGTCTCATACAGCGCCGGCATTTCCATCGAGGACGCCCCGGATATCGACTACTCGGCATATTCTGAGATATACGGCACCTCGCCTCACGTATCGGTCATCACCGCGCAGCTGTACCTGAATGGCAAGCCCTACAACCAGTCGAACATTCCCATTACCTTCACCTCTGACAACGACTCGGTCGCAGTCCTGGAGCCCATGGACCGGACTCGGCCCAGCGACGAGCACGGGCAGGCGAAAATACTGCTCATCTCCAACAATACCGTGGGCATAGTGAACATCACCGCCAGCTCACGGATCTCCTACAGCCACGAGATTAAGGATACCTGCACCGTACACGTCGTGGGCTGGGGCACAGTCTCGGGCGTTGTCACGGACAAGAATAAGAACGGCGTACCCTACGCTAAAGTCACCCTGTGGGTGTGGAATGGCACCGATAACGTCGGCGTCCTCCGCGCTCCTGATAATCCCCAGCTGACCAGCGATGGCAGAACCGCCGCCATCGGCACTTACACGTTCTCAAGAGTGCCGAGGGGTACCTATAACCTCACCGCGGAGAGGGACGGCCACGTTTACTATGCAATGGTATACATGAACGTTGGCACCTACACGGCTAACGTGGCATTCCCGGACTACGTATACCCGGCGCTGATCACCCCGACGCCGACCCCCGAGCCAGTGGTTACTCCTACGCCGGTATCGTCTCCCACGGCGGCACCTCCTGTAGACGGCCTGCCTGTCCCGGGCATGGGAGCTGTCCTTTCAGTCCTTGCAGTAGTGGCATCGGCTGGAATGGCAGTGCTGGCGCGGAAAAAATAGATTTTTACTCTATAGTATCTCCGGCTGCTTCGCCGCGGCCGGGCCTTTCACCAGTTTAGCGCCGCACCTGACGCACGTGCCGGTGTCTTTGGCATTGATCTGGCTGCAGCGCGGACATCTGACTTTTAGCGACTTCAGGTCCGTCCCGCATTTGAGGCAGTACTGCTGGTCCCCGGCAATTATCTCGCCACAGGAAGGACATACTGTCGGCTCTACTGGAGTACTCTCGACACTTTGCTGAGCATCCGCTGCAGCTGCGCTCGCACCGTTCCCATCTACGGGATCCTTTACTAATGACTGCTCAGTCTGCTGAGATCCATCAGGTGTCTGAGGCTGCTGTTGCATTATTTTACTGACGTCTCTCGGAGTGCGGTTGAGGGGCTTTATATGAGGCTTGATAAAAATTTTGGCGGGCGGCTGCTGTTTCCTGGCCTGGTCCGGCGTCCTGGACTTGAGCGGCGATATACGCACGCCTTCAGGGATGATCGGGGATCTGATAGCCTTCGAAATGATCACCGGCGCCTTCTCCGGAGCAGCGGAAGCTATCTCCGTGCTGCTTCCGGCTGGAGACGGAGCTGCTTCGGCGGGGGTTTCTGGAACCGCCGCAGTAACCGGAGCTTCTGGCATCACTTCCGGGGCTGATGCCGGCACTGTTGACGACGTTTCTGTCGCCGACATGTTTGTCTCCTGCATCTCTGTCATTTCTGGCTGATCTATAACGCCGGACGCCGTCGGCGCTGTCTCGGACATTTCAGCGCCTGCAGTCATTACATCAGTTTCCGGCATCTGCACCGGGTCAGAATTTATGGCTGCTGCCAGCGTTTCCATTGCAGTATCCATTGTTGTTGCTGACGTGGTGGTAACCGTCTCAGTAGTGCCTGTGCTGCTATTGTCGTCCTGGCGTTCGGTCTGCAGGTCCTTGTGCAGGTGTTTCATGCCTATCGAGTCCAGCAGGCTTTCTGCGGACACAGAGAAGTCCATCTGCACCTTGGCAACCATGTCTCGCAGCTCTGCCTCTTCTTTGGAGATCGTCTCCCCTGCGGAACCTGTCTTGCGATCCGTATCAGCGCTTCCGGTGATGACGCCGGCGATCTCTGAGAAGTCGTCTATGATCTTCTCCATTGCTTCGCTGTCGTCATGGGATTTCAAGCCGGCTTCACCTTTCCCGTTTCGCAGGTCCGACTTCCTCGCAAAGTTGGCTGCCAGCGACAGCAGGCGATTATCGATACGGCCGTCGCCGCTCTCGCTCCTCTCCCTGGCCGAGGCTTTCTTCCTTATGATCTCTGCCAGGCCGCCGGTCGAATCGTGTTTCGGCTGCGCCGGCATGCTCGGCTCTGGCAGGGGAGGCAGCTGGCTCTGCGTGATGGTCTGGTAAGCCTCCGCCGCAGCGCTTTTTACTTCGGCGTCGGGATGGAACGTAGATATGTGCAGCAGAGTCTTCTCCGCTTCAGCCATATATTCCGGGTGAGTAGTGGCGAGCTTCGTGATGAGCTTTGCTGCGTAGATTCTGGTTGAGTTGTTGATGCTGCCCAGCTCTCTGGTCAGGAGCGGCGCGTATGACTCGAAATACTCCGGGTGGTGGTGTGCCGCTTTCATGAGCACTTCGTAAGATATGGCCGCTGCTCCGCCGTTAGCTTCCTCGAGAAACAGGAGCATCGCAGGGATAAATGATAGTGATCGGTCGATGTTGCCCGAAACTCTCTCCCGTATATAGCCTGCCATGGCTTCGATCAGGACTTTGTTAGAGACGGCAGCCTTATCTTCCACCAGCATGAGGACTCTGTTATCGAGGGCATTCTCAATGTCCTCCTTCATCGGCATGAACAGCAATAGAGCTTTGAGGGCATATCCTGCCGCAGTCAGGTTGGCAGAGTTCATCGCTATGTCGAGAACCGCCCATGAAACCCGCTGCAGCTCTTCCGGGTCGGATATCTCCGCGACGGCGGCCTTCAGCTCGCTGATTGCCATGTCGTCGCACTTGCCTGAAGCGATTTTGTCGACAAGAACATCAGTTTTCTTGCGAGCCTTCCTGGGGTAGAACCTCATATATGATCACGATTTTCCAGTCTGATAGCAAACGTTATCATCGATTAAGATGAACCACAATTCTGGACTGTCATATCCGGATATAGATATCATTATTGTGCAATACGATAATATATTTGCCGGTAGAGGGCCTGTTTATGATAAATATGAGCATTGTTTGATGCTTTTCGATAAATATGAGAATACTTGGAATTGACCCTGGCTTTGCACTTGTAGGCTTTGGCATAGTCGAAGCCGGAAAAAACGGCCTGAAAGCGGGCAAATACGGGCACATCTCTACGGAAAGTGGCCTTCCAGTCCCTGATCGCCTAAAGATTTTATACGATGACATGAGTACAGTCATAGCAGAGTACAAGCCCGACGTCGTCGCAGTCGAGGAGTTATTTTTCAACAAGAACGTCAAGACTGCCATCGTTGCCAGCCACGCCCGGGGCGTGCTTGTCCTGGCCGCGGTGAACGCGGGGCTGGAAGTGGCAGAATATACGCCCCTGCAGGTAAAGCAGGCTGTAGTAGGGTACGGCAGGGCGACCAAGCAGCAGGTACAGCTGATGGTGACCAGGCTGCTGGCGCTGAAGGAGGTCCCGAAGCCGGACGATACTGCCGACGCACTGGCCGTGGCCATATGCCACGCTAACTCCGCGAAGATGGAGAACATTGGACATGATAGCACATATCGAAGGCAAAATCGACGCTAAGTCCGAATCCGAAGAGGTCGTCGTCATCGAAGCCGGGGGCATCGGCTACGAAGTACACGTGCCGACACCAGTACTAGATCAGCTACCGCAGGAAGGAGAGGACTGCAAGCTTTATATTCACACCAACTTCCGGGAAGAAGACGGCACTACCCTGTACGGCTTCGCTACTATACAGGACCGGGATTTCTTCCGGCTGCTGCTCACCGTATCAGGCATCGGGCCCAAAGTCGGCCTGGGCATCATGTCCGGCGCCACCGTTGAAGAGATCGCCGAAGCCATCGTGACCGAAGACCTGAAGACGCTGACCCGCATGAACGGCGTAGGCAAGAAGACCGCTCAGAGGCTGGTCCTCGAATTGAAGGATAAGGTGGCTAAGTTGCGCATCATGCACCATGCCAAGAAGCAGGTGAAGGGCGACACTGCCTCCGCTGATGCAGTGGATGCCCTTGTGGCGCTGGGCTATAGCAGACAGGTCGCCTCTGACGCGGTGGCCAGGGCAAGAGACAACTTCACGGCGCCGCCGCTGGTAAATGAGCTGGTCGTAGCCTCGCTGCGGTACGCGGCTAAATAGGCGGCTAAATAGCCGTGAATAATAACATTTGAGGACACTGTACATATGATCAATGTTGACGAAGAGAATGAGGCCAGAGAAGAGCGCATCGTATCGCCTGAGGAGATCGAGGGCGATCGGGAGGAGCGGGTCTTCGAAGGCCTGCGCCCGAAGAGCCTTGAGGACTTCATCGGCCAGAAGAAGATCAAGGAGAACCTGCGGGTCTTCATCGACGCCGCGAAGATGCGCAACGAGTCCCTCGATCACGTCCTGCTCTACGGCCCTCCCGGCCTCGGCAAGACCACGCTGGCCAACATCATCGCCAGAGAGATGGGCGCGAACATTCGCATCACCTCAGGGGCCCGCCATCGAGCGTGCCGGCGACCTGGCTGCAATTCTCACCAACCTAAAAGAGGGCGATGTCCTCTTCATCGACGAGATCCACCGGCTGAGCCACGTGGTAGAGGAAATCCTGTACTCGGCCATGGAAGACTTCGAGATCGACATCATCATCGGCAAAGGCCCGAGCGCCCGCTCTATTCGATTAGAATTGCCGAGATTTACATTAGTCGGCGCTACCACAAGAGCCGGTATGCTATCCCCACCGCTCCGTGACAGGTTCGGTATGTCGCTGCGGTTTGAGTTCTACACTCCTGAGGATTTAAAGACCATTATCGACCGGTCTGCCAAGATCCTGAACATGGAAATCACCCCTGACGGCTCCATGGAGATCGCAGCCCGCTCGAGGGGCACGCCCAGGATTGCCAACAGGCTGCTCCGCAGGGTACGAGACTTCGCCCACGTGGAAAAGAAGACCGTGATCGATACCGGGATCGCCCGAAAATCGCTCGATAAGCTCGACGTCGATTTCCTCGGTCTGGATGCCATGGATCGCAGGATTCTCAAAACGATCATCAAGGACTATGGTGGCGGCCCGGTCGGCGCCGAGACGCTGGCAGTCAGCGTGAGCGAGGAAACGGACACTATCGAGGACGTATATGAGCCGTACCTGATCCAGATCGGGTTCATTAATCGTACGCCTCGGGGTCGCATGGCTACGCCTGCAGCGGTCGAGCACCTGAAGAAGATGGGCGTAATATAGGCGGGATACCCCTAATCGCCTACCTTCAGCACAATTTTTCCCCGGACGTGCCCTGTCTGGCTTTGCTCATGCGCTCTTGCCGCATCCCTGAGCGGCATCACCGTGCTCACCGCTGGCTTCAGCTTTCCTTCGTCGATCAGCCTGGCGATATGCCTCAGCTCAGTGCCGTTAGGCTGGGCCAAAAAGCCCGTCGCTCTCACCCCGCATTTCGCCGCCTCGTCAGGGTTCTCGATGCCCAGCGTGGAAACCAGAATGCCTCCTTTCTTCAAGACATGGTAAGAACGCTGCTGGGTGTCGCCGGCCTGGGTGTCCAGCACTACGTCGACGTCACGGGCAACGTCCTCAAAACGGACCTTATGGTAATCGATCACCTCATCGGCGCCCAGGCTGCTTAAAAAGTCCGCATTTCTGGCGGATGCCGTGCCGATGACGGTGGCGCCTCGCCATTTTGCTAGCTGGACTGCCATGTGGCCTACTCCGCCTGAGGCGCCGTGGATGAGGACTGTCTGGCCTTTGTCCAGGTGTGCGATATCGAAGAGCGTCTGCCATCCCACGAGCGAGACCAGCGGCAGAGCTGCCGCCTCTGTAAAGTCCAGCGATTCTGGCATAGGTGCAAGGGTGAAATATCCTGCTTTACAATATTCTGCGTAAGTGCCGCCGCTCTGGGCGACGCCCAAAAAGCCGTAGACTTTATCGCCGGCCTTGAAGCCGGTGATGTCGCCGCCCACTTCTTCCACTACTCCGGCCATGTCCACTCCCGGGATCATCGGGAGCCTGTCCCGGAACATCTCCCTCATGTAGCCCGCCCGGATCTTCCAGTCGACAGGATTTACGCCTGCGGCCCTGATGCGGACCAGAACCTCTCCGGCGCCTGCTTCGGGACGGGGCACGTCTTCGTAGCGCAACACCTCAGGACCGCCGAAAGTGTGAAACCTCACCGCCTTCATCGTCCTGGCCTGAGATCTCTTTTCCTCTGCCTGCATCGCTGCCATAATATCTCCCATTTCGCGTGAGGGCCGGATGCGCAAAAGGGAATTCCACATTTATACCGGCTGATAATCTTCAGTCAACTTTCAGCACGATCTTGCCCCGGGAGTGTCCTGTCTGGCTCAGTTCATGAGCTCTGGCCGCGTCTTTCAGGGGCATTACGGTACTTATTGTGGGCTTTAGCTTTCCTTCGTCGATCAGATCTGCTATCTGCTTTAGCTCTCCCCCGTCGGGGTGGTTTATGAAACCGACTGCCCTGACGCCGTACTTCGCCGCCTCGTCGGGATTTTCTATGCCAAGCGTGGAGACCAGGATGCCACCTTTCTTGAGGACTCTGTACGACCTTCGCTGGGTATCGCCTGCCTGGGTATCGAGTACGACGTCGATATTACGTACCATATCCTCGAATCTGGCTTTCTGGTAGTCGATCACCATGTCCGTGCCTATCTCTCTCAGGAAGTCCTGGTTGCGTGTCGATGCAGTTCCGATAACTTTAGCTCCTTTCCACTTGGCCAGCTGTACTGCTAAGTGCCCTATCCCGCCGGAGGCGCCGTGCACGAGCACCGTCTGGCCGAACTTCAGGTCAGCAGTATCGAAGAGCGTCTGCCACGCTACCAGAGCAGCGAGAGGGATGCCGGCAGCCTGGACGAAGTCCAGGGATTTAGGCTTGAGGGATATGGCTTGCGCATCAGCTGCCACATATTCTGCGTAAGTGCCATTCTTCCCTGTTCCCAGCCACCCGTATACTTCGTCGCCTTCCTTGAAATCCGTGACTCCGGGGCCTGCAGCCTCGACGACTCCCGCTACGTCGCCCCCGGGGATCAGCGGGAGCATCTTCTGGAAAAACTCTTTCATGTATCCTGCCCGGATTTTCCAGTCTATTGGATTCACTCCCGTTGCTTTTACTCTGATTAAAACTTCGCCTGACCTCGCTTCGGGCTTGGGGACATCTTCGTAGCGTAGTACCTCCGGCCCGCCGAACGAGTGGTACCTGATCGCTTTCATAGTGATCGCGCGAGATAGGGGTTGCTCTGCCTGTATCGCTACCATGTTATCTCCACGACAATATGGGTGCAGTGCGGAGAAAAATGAGTTCCGCAGTTACTTGTTAAATCTCACGACGTGACTGTAGAAAAACCGGTTACAGGCAGTGCGTTTAAAAAATAAAAGAGAAGAGGCCGAAGTGTCAGCCTTTAATCTAAAACTTCAGCATGTCCGCATAGTTCTGCAGGTCCAGCAGCCCGTGGCCGCTGAGGTTGAATACTATGACCTTCTCCTCGTTGGCCTTCTTCGCCGCTCTCGCGTGGTTGATGGCGGAGGCGATGGCATGGCAGGACTCCGGTGCGGCGATGATGCCTTCTGTCTCCGCGAACAGCTTGCCGGCGGCGAATGTCTCGGCCTGGTGCAGGGCTTCGGCTTCGATGACATTGTTCTTGTACAGCAGGGATACGAGAGGGGACATGCCATGGTACCTGAGGCCGCCCGCATGGATGACTCTGGGCATGAAGTCGTGGCCGAGGCTGTGCATCTTGAGCATCGGGGTCATGCCTGCGGTATCGCCGAAATCGTAGTCGTACTTCGACTCGCCGCTCTTCATCCCTGTGAGCGATGGAACGCTCTGCGGCTCGACAGCGATGAACTTCGCGTCGTTCTTGCCTTTCTGCTTATCGTGGATGAACGGGAATGTAAATCCGGCGAAGTTGCTGCCGCCGCCCACGCAGGCTATCAAAGTGTCCGGCTTCTCCCCGATCTTTTCCAGCTGCTTCTGGGCTTCCAGGCCGATGACTGTCTGGTGGAGCATGACGTGGTTGAGCACGCTGCCCAGCGCGTACTTCGTCTTCTCGCCTTTCACCGCCATCTCGACGGCTTCGCTGATGGCGATGCCCAGACTCCCGCTGCAAGTCGGGTCTTCCCGATTGACTTTCCGGCCGAACTCGGTGACGTTGCTCGGAGACGCGTATACGTCGGCGCCGAACATCTTCATGACGAACTTGCGGTAAGGCTTGCTGTCGTAGCTGGAGCGGACCATGAAAACTGTGCACTTCAGCCCGTAGAGGGCGCAAGCGGAGCTCAGGGCAGAGCCCCACTGGCCTGCGCCAGTCTCCGTAGTCAGGTTCTCCACGCCTTCTGCCATGTTGTAGTAAGCCTGGGCGATGGCTGTGTTGGGCTTGTGCGAGCCTGCCGGGGACAGGTCTTCCCTCTTGAAGTAGATCCTGGCCGGGGTGCCCAGCGCCTTCTCGAGCCTGCGGGCCCGGTACAGGGGCGACGGCCTGCCGATGGTGATCAAGGCTTCTCTGACTTCTTCAGGTATCCGGATGTAGCGCTCCTCTGACAGCTCCTGCCTGACCAGTGCCTTAGGGAACAGGCCTTCCCACTCTTCCGGCTTTAGCGGCTCCCTGGTGCCCGGGTGGATGGCGGGCGGGAGCTTTTCAGGGAGGTCCGGGACTATGTTATACCAGCGGTCGGGGACTTCGTCGGAGTCGAGGTTGACTCTTATCACATCGGTTACCATATAATCACCTTGTATAAACATGTACAATGAAATACTATGATGTACATAGGTGTACATGTATATAAACATACCTTCGACAGCCCAAGATCGATAGATTGGGCTGAACTTTGAACGTAGGAACTGACGTTAAAAAATCGGGCGATTGAGGAGTAGTTACGGCTAAAAAGGTAATCGTGGAAGATAGCGATAATCCTGCTGGATTACAGCCACTCTTCCATGGCGTACTTCTTCTGAGATCTTAAGGTGCACAAGAGCTGGTCTCCGACGTAGCACTCGTCTTCGCCGGACAGGAGCATGATCTTCGCAACCCTCTCTTTGAAGGAGAATGTGATGCGGAGCTCCTTGCCAGTATCCGTGGTGGTGAAATAGCTTAACACCCGATCAGTGCCGTCGTCTACTTCCTCCTCGCTCCACTCGTCGAACGGGGGGACTATCTCATCGTTATTGGCCAGCATGGCATAGGCTGCGTTGAGCACAGCTTCCATGGAAGCCTCCGAGATTGTATTCCCACTAAGCCTGTAGGCTCTGATTGTACTATCCAGCACCTTCATTGATACTATGTGTCACGCTTTAAGTATATAAATTTGCTGCTTATGATAATATTATTTTGATTATTTAGTTGATAATGGTGAAGAAAAGTTATAGATAACCGGCCATTAGTAAAAAATATAGAAAGCGCTTAAAAGGCAGTAGCTTGCTGTATATGTGTAACATGAAAATGATAAAAAGGGGACAATACTGCCTGTCTGGCAGGTGTTGTTATAACAGGAGATTTACATCCACTCTATTGTGATATGGACGTCAAACTTAGACAGGCAGATGCCGGTCTTTTCGATCGTGTCGAAGAAGGCGTCGATGACGGCCCGGGGCTTGTGGATGGTGTGGTCTTCGGAAATGTAGTCGAACATGAACCGCTTCGGATACAGGACCGATGCCTGGTCAAAGCTGGTCTGGATGTCGTAATTACCCGTGCCCAGGGCTGCTTTCATTCCCTTTTTGATGTTGAACACCTGCTGTTCGAACTCATATGCACAGGGGATATCATTTCTGTCTTTTTGCTTGACCATGAAAAGCACTTTCATACGAACCCTCATTTCAAACAGGTCTCACATATCTTTTTCGGAATGAAGTTATATATGGGCACCGGGAATAGCTAAAAACATGGACGAACAGTACCGGTCGGCGCTGGCTCTGCTCCAGCCGTATATTACTGATCAGGCCGGAGTGAACGTGCTGTCGTACCCGGGCACCAGGGAGCAGTTTTCAGAAAACCTGATCAACATGGGTGCGCAGTCATGCCTTATTCACTTTGCCCTGAAGTTCGAGGGCGGCTTCATCGACCTGGACTTGCTCTTCTACATAGTCGACATTATCCGCACCACTGACGGGGCAGTCATCTTCTACAGTCCTGAGAGCCGGGTGCTGGACCTGAAGATGATCCGGCGTCCTCCACAGTGAAAAACCCATTGCCGCCCGCAGTAAAACGGATAGCTCCGAGCCTGTCTAAGTTTTTGTCAACGCCTATATACATAGCGAGCCCGAAATTGATCAGGTAGGGGAAAATGAAGTATAAATATGGACTCTTATTCGGCTGCAGTGTGCTCTGTGCGCTTTTTTTGATATCGCTCACGGCAGGCAGCGCATATGCGGCGGACGGTACTGACGATGATACTGATGGCAACCTTTCGGAGAAAGCCGGCACGATCAACGTCAATGGCCATGGCACAGTATATTCAGAACCCGACGTCGCTAAAGTCACCATCGGGGTAATTACCGAGGCCGCCACTTCAACTCAGGCTATGGCTGACAACGCCAACAAGATGAGCAGTGTTGTGGCCGGGATCAAAAGCGTGGGTATCCCTGACCGGGACATCCAGACTGCAACCATCTCTGTCGAGCCAGAGTACGCAAGCGAAAACCCGTCTAACTCCGCCATGATCTACCCGCCTCCAGCGAAGCAGAATATCACGGGCTACAAGGCCACCAATACAGTCACTGTTACCGTGAGGGACCTGTCTAAGGTCGGCGGAGTCATCGATGCCGCGACCAGTGCGGGGTCTAATGAGATCCAGGGCGTGACGTTCATGCTCTCGGACGAGCGGCAGTCCCGGGTATACCAGGAGGCATTGCAGAAGGCGATTATGGATGGGGCTGCAAAAGCTAAGAATATCTCCTCGGCCGCAGGCATTACAGACTATAAGCTGAAGTCTGTCTCAGAGTCAGGACCCGGATACCCTGTCTACTCCTACGAAGGTGCTGGCGGGGCTATGATGGCAAGAGCCGCTGCCGCTCCTACGCCAGTCTCTACAGGCGAGATAAAGGTGGAAGCCAGCGTCTCGATGAGGTACACTTTTGTCCCGCGCTAACCCTGCTAAATTTCTTTTTTCTTCATGATGCTCCTGCGATAAGCATAGAGGCCCACGATGATTAGCGCAGCCACCAATATGCTGATCAGGTCATCCCAGGACCCCAGGAAGATGCCCGAGACATAGATCTCTTCCGGTCTGGCGAACATGAGCACCGGAGCTGCTCCCAGCGTCTGTTCGCCCGTAAAGCTAAAGATCTGGAGCGCGAGGAAATCCTGGAAGAAGTGGAAGCCTATGCTGGCATAAAGAGACTTAGTGATGACGAACAGGTACCCCAATAACATAGATAAAGTAAAAACACCGACAAGGTATAGCGGCCCTAACTTAGCGAACGGCGTCAGCGAGTGGAACAGGGCGAAAATCCCCGACGTCACGATCAGCCCTGCGGCAACCCCGTATTTATCTGCCAGGATCCGCTGCAGATATCCCCTGAAGACCACCTCTTCTCCAAGGCCGACGAACAGCGTGCCGATCGCCATGGCAACCAGCGATATGGCTACCCCGGAAATCCCGTAGACTTCGAATCCGGTCCCATCATATGCCGAAACGCCGACAAGAAGTATGATTATGAGGACTGTCAGCATGAAAAGTACGTTCAGTCCCACACCGGCTGCAAAGCCATTTACAGGCTTATCCTCCCTCTCCGTCCCGAGGCCAAGGGCTTTCAATGCCGGGCGCCGGCCTTCGATCACAGCCATGAAAAAGACGGCGACGAGTACCAGGGCAATGTTCTGGACTACCATATACGAAGCGCTGACTATCACGTTACTCATCAGCAACGACAGCGCAGTCTCTGCGGCAGTGGCTAAATCGCCTCCTGTAAAGGCAACATAGCCCGCGATGGCGACCAGTAGCAGAAGACTCATTCCCACAAGAGCGATCAATACCACTACAAGCAGCAGGATGACTTTAAACAACATGTAGAAGTTAGGAAAACGCTCCGCTAACCCGGCCATCATATAGCCTCCGTATATTAAGGTAGGGTGACCTGCGTATAAATAACTATCAGGCTTATCTGGCGTGCCAGATCCTGATCTCACTCGCCCTTTTCAGGCTTTCTTATCGTCGCGGCCAGCGTTCTGACAGCCTCATAGATTTCCCGGGGGTTGGCACCCCAGTGCACGACGACTCCCGGCACTCCGTTAAGCTCCGTCATGCCCAGCTTATCCGACTGACAGCACCGCAGGATAAACGGCTTCGAGGGCTTGCGGGTCGACAGAGGGCAGATGTTCACGTGCTCATACCTCTTGAGCGGATACCGTGCTTCGAAGACAAGCTTTGACGTGTTGCATCCGACCAGCCTGACGTCGCCCTGCGGCTCTTCGTCCAGCGAGTCCAGAAACAGGCCGTTGAGCCCGGACGCGTGGCAGGGGAATATTGTGGTGCGCCGGGAATCTTCGTAGTCCTTCAGGTTCAGCACGTGGTACTCAAAAGCCAGCATCAGCTCTCCGAACATGCCTGCCTCGACAAGCTTTTTTACGTTGTAGGCCAGCCAGGCGGGGTCCGGCGGGGCAACATCGTGCACCTCTATCGTCGTGAGTGCTTCCGCTGCCGGATCTTTGACAAACATGTAGTGCCGGTCGATGCCCTGGAATACCACTGTGTTAATGCCTCCTGTGCACAGAGGCACGGCCCTGCGAAGCAGATCGGCACGGTTCGATATGTCCACCAGCCCCGGATATACGAGCGTCTCCGCCGCGCTCGATATTCTGCGGGCGTCGTTTTTCCTCCTGATGAAGCCCTCTCCGGTCGATTCCACTTCAAATACTTCGCACCTGTCCGGGGCATCAAAGACTAAAACGTACTGTGATGAGAAATATATCGCATCATCCGGCCGGTAGCCCGGCCTGATGTGCCTGTTGATCACACCGATGAATTTGCAGTGGCTGGGAAAGATCATATGATGCTCTCCAGATTTTTCAGTATGGCAGACTGGACCTGCAAGGTCGTATTACGTCCCCCGAGGTCCGGCGTAAGCACTCCCTCGTCGATAGTCCGGTCGACCGCGGTCTGGACTGCCCGGGCCATCTCTGGCCTGCCGGCCCAGTCAAGCAGCATGCCGGCGCTCAGCACAGCGGCGAACGGGTTGGCGATGCCTTTGCCGGCGATGTCCGGGGCGCTGCCGTGGACTGGCTCGAAAAGCGCGTAACGGTCGCCTACGTTGGCACTGGGCGACAGTCCGAGGCTTCCGATCAGAGCCGCCGCTTCGTCCGACAGTATGTCGCCGAACATGTTGGTCGTGACGATCGTGTCGAACTTTTCCGGGGCCCTGACGAGGTTATAGGCGGTAGTATCGACCAGCATGTCCTCAAAGGGCACGTTCATCGATTTAGCGACCTGTGCGCAGGCGTCCTTGAACAGCTCGTCCGCCTTCAGCACGTTGGATTTGTGGACTATAGTGAGCTTGCCAATGCCGGGCTTGCTGCAGGCAGCCCGGGCAATCCGCTCGCTGGCCTTGCGGGTGATCACCCGCACGGACCGGGCCTCATCTCCGGTGATCTCCTCGATCCCCATGTACAGATCTTCGGAGTTTTCCCTGTATATAGTGAAGTTCACTTTGCGGGGCGATATCGGGCACGAGCGGAAAGGCCTGATGTTTGCGTACAAATCAAGTTCTTTCCGCAGCGTCAGGATGATGCTCCTGTACGGCTTTCCGGGCGGGGAGGTGATCGCCCCGAAGAGGACGCAGTCGCAGGCCTTGACGGTCTCCAGATCGGCCGGCGACATGGAGACGCCTTCCCTGACGTAGCGCTCGTTACCGACTTCCACGTGCAGGAATTCTGCGTCCGGCAGCGCTACTTTTAACACTTCGTGCGCGACCGGAACAACTTCCCTGCCGATACCGTCTCCGGGCAGGACCGCTATCTTCACCGCTTACTCCTCCGGTAGGCGACCAGCCCGCCTGCGTAGAGGATCTCCTGCAGGAAGTCCGGAAGCCTGGTGCTCACATACCTGGCACCGTTGGCCGTCACGTAGCCCTGATCTAAGTCCACTTCTATTATGTCACCTTTGGCGACTGCGTCGAACACGTCCGCCTCGACAATCGGCAGCCCGACGTTGATCGCGTTCCGGAAAAAGATACGGGCGAAGGACTTCGCAATCACACAGTCGATGCCTGCATACTTGATCGCCAGCGGTGCCTGCTCTCTTGAGGAGCCGCAGCCGAAGTTCTCCCCCGCCACGATAATGTCGCCCTTGTTCGGCCTGAACGCCGGGTCTATACCTTCCATGGCGTGCTGTCCGAAGACGTTGAAGTCCGTGCTCCTCAAGTATTTGCCCGGGATGATGACATCTGTATCTACGTTGTCACCGTATTTCCAGACGTTGCCCTTGAACTTCATATGTATCTCCTCGGGTCGGTGATCTTGCCATTTATCGCAGTGGCAGCGGCAGTCAGCGGCGAGCCGAGGTACACGTCGGCGCCCTTGCCCATCCGGCCCCTGAAGTTCCTGTTCGTCGTTGCCAGGCATGCCTCTCCTTCGGCGAGGACGCCCATGTGGCCGCCGAGGCACGGACCGCAGCCCGGGTTACAGATCGTGGCGCCGGCGGCCAGAAGATCGGCTGCTACGCCAGTCTGCACTGCGTCTAGCATGACACTTCTGGATGCGGGGATGATGAGCGTGCGGCACCTGACCTTCCTGCCTTTTAGTATGGCCGCGGCACCGGCCAGGTCCTCGTACCTGCCGTTGGTGCACGAGCCGATAAGCACCTGGTCAACGTGCGTGCCCTCTACCTCTCCTACGTCCTTCACGTTATCTACGTCGGGGGGACATGAAACCTGGGGGTGAAGCTTAGATACATCTAAATGGAGTTCGTCGCAGTATACTGCGTCCCGGGAAGCGTAGACCGGGCGGTACTCCTCCACTGCCCTGCCTTTCAGGAACGCGAAAGTTTTCTCGTCGGGCGGCACTATCCCTGCTTTTCCGCCCATCTCGATGGCCATGTTACATAAGGTCATACGGCCTGCGATGGACATATGATCAATTACCGGCCCGTAAAATTCCATGGCCTTGTATGTAGCGCCGTCAGACCCGACTTCCTTAGCGATGCGCAGGATCACGTCTTTAGGTGTCACAGCAGCCGGCAGCTTGCCGTCCACGGTCAGCTTAATCGTCTCCGGCACCCTGAACCACAGCTTGCCCGAGGTGTATATCTCGGCCATGTCCGTGGCGCCCACTCCGGTGGCGAAGGCGCCGAAAGCGCCATACGTGCAGGAATGCGAGTCTGCGCCTACTATGACCTTGCCGGGCATTGCGAATCCGTTTTCAGGCAACAGCTGGTGGCAGATGCCCTCCCCGACATCGTAAAGGTTCTTTATTCCCTGCTCAGCCGCCCACTGCCGGATCTCCCTCTGGAGTAACGCTGTGTTCTCAGTGTTAGCAGGCGCCAGGTGGTCGAACGGTATGATGATCCTCGAGGGGTCCCACACTCTCTCGCTCTTCATCTCTCTGAACGCTTTGACAGCGAGCACGGACGTGCCGTCGTGGCTCATGGCATAGTCTACCCTGGCGACCACAAAGTCGCCGGCATCAGCCTTTTTTCCCGAGGCGGCGCTTAATATCTCCTCACTGATAGTTCCCACGTATCTTCACACCTTCGCGATTCAAGATGGAAAATTATTAGTATACAGGATATAAATCATTATCGTTGTGAGCGAAAATTTCGGTAGCGAAATTCTCGTTAGCAATTGTAATTCTCATGGCAATACCGATGACTCTATAAGCACCTGGAGCTTGACCACATGATGCCCGGATACTCTACCAACGAGTGGACCAAATACATCTCTCTGGAGATGGGCGAGATCGAGATCTGCGACGTCACACTCAGGGACGGCGAGCAGACGCCCGGCGTGGCGTTTACGAGAGAGGAGAAGATCGATATCGCCCGCATGCTCGACGAGATCGGCATCGAGATCATCGAGGCCGGCTTCCCGGCTACCTCTCAGGGCGAAAAAGAGTCAGTGAAAGCGATCGCCTCGCTGGGGCTGAACGCTAAGATCTGCTGTTTATCCCGGGCCATCAAGAGCGACATCGATGCGGTCATCGACTGCGGTGCCGACATGGTCGGCATGTTCGTCGGAACCTCCGATCTTCATCTAAAGTACAAGCACAAGAAAACCCAGGACGAGATCATCGACTGCGCGGTAGAGGCGCTGGAGTATGCGAAGAGGCACGGGCTCATCGTGCGATTCTCTCCAGAAGACGGCAGCAGGACCGGGCTCGATTTCCTGAAGCGGTTCTACCGGGCAGGCGAAGAGGCGGGAGCCGACTACGTCGGAGCGATCGACACCGTCGGCATCATGACTCCCGCCACAATGAGGTTCATGGTAGGCGAGATCCTCAAGACCGTCAAGCTCCCGATCGCCGTCCACTGCCACAACGACCTCGGCATGGCAGTCGCCAACACCCTCGCCGCTGCCGAGGCAGGCGCAAAACAGCTGCACACCACGACCAACGGCATCGGGGAACGTGCCGGCAATGCCGCACTCGAAGAAGTCCTCATGAACCTGCGCATCCAGTACGGTGTCGACAAGTACGACACTACGAGGATCACCGATCTGTCGAGGATGGTCCAGAAGTATTCCGGCATCTGCATGGCTAAGAATAAGGCCATCGTCGGCGATCACGCCTTTGCCCACGAGTCCGGCATCCACATCGCCGCCCTGCTCGAAAACGACCGCACGTATGAGGTCTTCAGCCCCGAACTCGTCGGCGGCAAACGGGAGTTCATCCTCGGCAAGCACAGCGGCAGCAAGGCCCTCTGCTACATGGCCAGGCAGATGGGCTACACCCTGAGCGAAGCCGAGACAACGCAGGTGCTGTGCGAGATCAAGCGGCTCAGCGAGCTCAAGAAATCCATCCGCAGGAACGAGCTCAAAGACCTCATCGACCACGTGGTGGGCCAGAAATTTAATACACCAGAGGCTTCTGCGCCCTGAGATTTTTAAAATATAACAAGCAACACTCAGTAATTCTCTGTGCTGAGAGTTGCTTTCAATTTGTTTTTTACAGAATATTTCTCTATCTCGACATTCTCAAACTCCGTCTGGAACTCAATGATCTTCCCCGCCAGCCGCTCTTCTATCTCGGCCAGTGCCCCGGTCAGGATGGCAGCGTTCTTTTGCCCGACCTTCGTGTTATCCAGCCCGTCGATGGTCTTCTCAAGCCAGGCATCGCATTTGGTGTAGACCGACAGCCGGGCTACAGGATTGCTGCCGGTCAAAGTGCTTTCCAGCCGGAAACAGAGCGCATGAGGCACCAGGGCCCTGACAATGCCTCCCGGGTTGTTGACGTAGATGTGGGAAAGCCCGTACAGCTCACATTGGGGCGCGAAACTCTCATCTGCCATGCTGCGGAGGGACCACTGCCTGTCCAGCGCTTCCCGGACGATGCCGGGCGGCAGCGGCACCGGACGCTCGAAAAGGGTATGCCGGAAGGGGCACTCGATCTGCGTCGGGAAGAATAGATCTCCGGTGATGCCCATCAGATCCATAATGATGTCCAGCAGGCAACCATGCCCGAACACGCCGATCTTCTCCCTGCTCAGCGGCACCTCGATTGTCCAGCGCCCGACGTACTTGTTATGCCAGCCCCAGGGGTATGTCGTGTAACTTGAGTCCAGCTTTTTGTCCACGGCTTAAAGTGTGCCGGGCGGGGAAAAAGGGTGTTCCAGCGTTTTGGGCGGCACGATGTATCGCTGCCCCTGAGTTCGTGAACGTTGTCGAACGCTGCGCTGTGCCGGCCATCACTATTACAAGGCTACTCTCTAACTGTTATCTCTGTGTGGGTGAACGTTGTCGAACGCTGCGCTGTGCTACTCCTCACAGATGCCACAGATTCTGATTGATTCCACAGATTTCTCTGCAGAAACCACAGATTACTACTCGATATCACAGAAGGAATACGCATTATTATTCGATCACAGATATCAGTTTTAAGACAGTCGATCAGTTTTTTTAGTTATCTGTGGAATCGAATCCGTCATCATCTGTGCAATCGAGTAGAAATCTGTGGATTCTGTTTCAATCTGTGAAATCTGTGAGGCTTTGCACAGCGCAGCGTTCGTCTTGCTGTCTCTCCATACGTATGCAACCAGTATAGCACAGCGCAGCGTTCGTCTTGCTGTCTCACCTCACACGAGCAATCAAGCTGCTTTCTGATGCATGGCACCTTCAGGGCACTGCCCTCTGACCAGATATATACTCAACCCCGGCTGCTTTAGCAGTCCTTCAAGATCTGCTTTCACTTTCTCCGTCGTCAGCCCGGCGGCCTCTGTTACTATGGTGACGTCGGCGAAGGTAGACTGGACTATGCCTGTGATGTCGGGCACTGTCTGCCCGCCGGTCATGGCTGCGCGCTGATTGACGAAGATCACTGTCAGCACGTTCTGGTCGTTATATTTAGCGTTGAGCAGCGCCTGCATGCCGGTGTGGAGCAGTCCGAAGTCGCCGAGCATGGCGACGCCTTTCTGCCGGAAGCCTGCGGCCACGCTGACGGGCGAGCCGAGAGAGCAGGCAACGTCTACCATGTTGAACGGCGGCCCGGAGGTCAGGATTGAGCACCCGACGTCGCTGGCGACGTTGACGTTCAGGGCTTTGATCGCCTCATATACGGGCTGGAACGGGCAGCCGTCGCAGGCTTTCTTGAAGAAGCCCCTGGCTTCCATCGTCTCGGGCTTGACGGAGATGGACATCTTCGGCTCCATGATGTGCTCTGCAGCATCCATGATCATCTGTACGTCCAGCCCTCCGGCCAGCGGGAGGTGGCCGGTAAACCGGCCCTTCACCTTCGGGGAGGACAGGTGGGACTCGATGTAGGGCGACGGCTCCTCGCAGATCAGGATTGCCTCATTTTCGTTGACAAAGTCCTCCACCTTTCTTTTAGGGAAGGGGTTTACGAAGCCCAGGGACAAATGTGACAGGCGCATCGCGTCGGCCGCTTCTGCAGCGGGCTGGCTTGCGCTGCCCGACGATATGAGGCCGATCCGGGTCTTGCGGGTGATCCTGTTCAGGGGCGAGGACAGCGCCCTGTGCAGCGCCAGGCTCCAGCCATCCTTCATATATTTCTGGTGCTTGCCGAGCATGGTATAATTCCAGGTATGCCGGTCGATCTTTTTCTGCGCCTCAGGGATCTTCCGCCTGTTTACAGGGCCCGTGTTCACGAGAACCGGCTCAGTCACCCGTACCAGCACCGGGGCGCTGATCTGCTCCGACAGCAGAAAACCTTCCAGTATTGCATCATAGAGCTCCCCCGGCCCCTGGGGATCGAGCACCGGAATTTCTCCCAGCTTCCCGTACCACCGGGAGTCCTGCTCGTTCTGGGACAACATCGCTCCGACGTCATCCCCTGCGATGACCACGATACCCGCCCCGATGCCGTGGGTGGCAGAAATGATCACCGGGTCGGCCATGACGTTGATGCCCACGTGCTTCGACAGTACCAGCGCCCGATCCCCGCAGGCAGACGCTCCCAGAGCCATCTCGTAGGCTATCTTCTCGTTGAACTGCCACTGTGCGACAGGCATCTTGTCGGCCGATCCAGGGTCGGCCTTCGCCTCCTGCAGTGCGGAAAACACAGCATTAATCGGATAGCCAGGCACGCCGGTCGCCATGCGCACGCCGGCATCCTCCGCCGCAGCGCGGACGGCTTCCACACCATTGAGAGAAACAGGAGCCATACTTGAAAATAAGAGTTTAAGGGATAATAAAGTTGTTATCGTATAAATGGTTAAAACTAAAAACATTCTCTCGGCTTCTGGAAGTCTCGATATTAAATCGCAAAGACGCAAAGAGTAAGGTGATGATCTGAGCCTTGATCAGGCATAAGTGATGAAATACTGGCAGTTCTCAGTTTCCCCGCTTGTAAAGCCGCCAAGCTCGCCAAGAGGCCAAGCACTCGCCTTATGAGAAATGGGATATTCAGGTAGAGGCTATGAAAAATTGAAAGTTGGCCCTGTGTGAGTCTAAAATACCGCCAAGGCCGCCAAGGAGCCAAGCTCGCCAAGACCCAGATTTTTCATGGAACGCCAAGCAATAATTAGTGATCGACGAGGTTCCGATCGAAAAAGTCCCTGGCGTGCCCGGCTTCTTGGCGTTCCATGAATAATTAGCTCTTGGCGAGCTTGGCTCCTTGGCGAGCTTGGCGGTATTTTCGACTCATACATGGCCAACTTTCAATTTTTATTGCATCTACCTGAATATCTCATCTTTCATAAGGCGAGTGCTTGGCGGCCATGCAACCCTATCCGAAACAACAAGTTTATCATACGACGCATGGGCGCTAAGGCGCAAAGGTTTTTCCGAGATCCCTTTACCTCTTTGCGCCATTGCGAACTAAAAACAAGGCGCCCTGGCGCCGACAATATCTTACTGGTTATTTAAGTCGAGTTTCACCGACTGGCAGGGCTGTGCGAAATATGGCAGCGATGCTAAGGCTCCGATGATGCCTCTGCCGGGTATGACGATCTCTACCCCGGCTTTCTTTGCGGCTGTCTCGGCGATCTCGTAAGTGACCATTTTGCTCTTGGCCAGCGTGGCGTATTCCTTTACCTCATCAGCATGGAAGCGCTGCAGGACCACCATGCCCGTATTCTCGGATAAAGTGTACTTTCTTAGCAGCTGCTCGAAGTCCTTGATCAGCGGGGCCGGGTCGATGCAGGCGAATTCTACGACCGTGGAGACGCAATTCTGCGTCTTTTGCGGCACGGGGAACAGCTGGACCAGGGCATGGGATATGTACCGGGCGTTTCTGGAGTCCAGGTCCGTAGCTATATTATGGATCAGCGACCAGGTGGCGCCCTCTTCTTTCGTGTCCGTATCGTCTACGCCGATGAGGACTCTGCTTCTCCGGGGAAGCACGATGGTGCCCCTGCTCTTTTTACTGCCGCCTGCCTCTGTGATGTCGTACTCGATCACGTCTTCGGCCTGCGCCCGGCTCATAGTGGCGCCGACGCCGCCGCCTCCGAGGCCTGCGTACGTGATCTCAACGGTATTATCTTTCACGATCGCCGACTCGATGCCTGCCGCGGCGTACGAGGCAATAAGGTTCAGCTCAGAATGACCTTCTTTTACCCGGTAGCGCATGGTGTTGCCGTAGCTGCACACGCTCTGGATCAGGGGGCTGGCCTGTTTATAATGGTATTCGGCCCAGCAGGCGCCGCCCCAGCAGTTGGACTGCTCGACGATGTCGACGAGGCCGTGGCCGTCTGCGATGGCCACGATATTCTTATAGGGCAGTACCCACTTTTTCTGAGCAAAAGCTTTGTCCTTCTCCATAAGCGACATCCACCGGTCATCTTGTCGCCGAAAATTTCGGCAGTAACTCATTAAAACCTAAGGTACCTGTCGATTTATACTGCTTTCGGTCAGTAGCCTCTCGCAGACTGATATGTCTGGTATATAGTTGACATTGGCAGCCAGCAGCGGGTCTTCGAGTATGAGCAGGGCTTCTTGCTGGTACCTGTCCATGTACCGGCCGTCGATGACGTTGATCGCTGCTGGGACGTTTTCGACGCCATTATCGATAAGTATAGTATCGGTACTGACTCCGGGTGGAATGCTCGATCTGGCGACTCTGACGGATAATGCCTCTGCCCCGGCCTTTTCATATTCCCGCACGACGGCGTCGATCGTTTCGGGTTTCACCAGGGGTATGTCAGACGAGATGATCAGGAACGGCCTGAAAAGCTCCAGCGTCTTAACCGCGTGGACTGTGTCGTCGATGTAGCCTGCCCCGGGAGTCATGTGTACGGATACACGTTTTTCATCCCGGTATCGTTCTTTCACCAGCACGCAAGTGCAGGGAGTCCACTGTGATACTGCCACGTATACATGGCCAATTTCCCGGGACTTCAATAATGCGTCTATCACGTAAGCGATGAGCGGCTTACCTTTCAGCTCTGCCAGCGGCTTTTCACCGCTGTTCAGCCGTACTCCTCTGCCGCCCGCCATTAAAAGCGCATCCAGAGCACCGCCCCCATTACGCCCAGAGCAGCAATTCTGGCTATCTCGTTGGCGGCGCCGATCACGTCGCCGTTGACTCCGCCGAAGTTGCGATCGGATATAATAAGGATGATCAGTGCGACAGCCAGCGGTGACAGCATGGCCAGCCCTCCAGCCATAATGACACGCAGCGGATTGCCTCCGCCCGGGATGATGGCTGCGCCGATTATTGCAATGCCGATGGCTATCCATGCGCCGATCACTGCAGCCAGGTAGTGCTCTTTCTTCATCCGGGCGATCATGTACGAGCCCATTCCCTCGTGGGCGCTTTTACCGAACGCAATAATAGTAATCTGAGCTACTTTAGCGCAGCCCTCCGCCACCAGCAGCGGCACGAACAGCCATGTGGGCGAGCCTGCGAACGTCATGGCCAGAGCGAACAAGAACAGGAGGTCCATGGCCATGAAGAGCAGGCCGCCGGCGCCGGCGTGCACGTCTTTCATTGCCCTGACCTTCTTCTCTCTCGGGCCGGAGGCTATCAGCCCGTCCCCGAAGTCGGAGAGGCCGTCAAGGTGGTTGATGCCGGTCAACAGAAAGATGCAGGCCACAGTTAGCACTGCTGCAAACGGCGCTGGCAGTATACACTGGAAGAGAGTACCCGCAACGCCGAGGAGCAGGCCTGTTACGATCGCCACGGGGATGAAGAGGTACTGTCGATCAGCGAAAGCATCGTAGTCCCCGTCGACGATTCTCACCGGCAGGGTAGTCAGAAAGGCGATAGCCGCCCGCAGGCCGTTCAGTAGATTGCCGGCCACGTGAAAACCCCCCAGTCGAATGGCAGTCCCGTCATTACCATAATAGCAAGTATGATGACAAGTAGCAGCGCAGAAATAATCCGGTTAAACCAGATCGCCCTCGGTATGTCGCTTACGGCACACGGCTTCAGACCTTCTCCCAGCACGTAGTAGTTCAGCTTTTCCAGCCGGACGCCGAGGCCGCCTGCGAAAGTGGCCATGGGGAAGCCTGAGTTCGTACTGGGCGGTTTCCTGGCATCGCGGAGCCCGATTTTTACTGCCCGGAGCGGATGCCCGGTAGCAATTGCAGCGACCGAGATCAATAATAACGACAGCCTGGCAGGTATGTAGTTCACCAGGTCGTCCATCTTTGCGGAGGCGAAGCCCATTTCCCGGTGCTTTTCATCTTTGTAGCCTACCATGGAGTCGAGGGTGTTGATCGCCCTGTACGCCAGCGCCCCCGGCAGCCCGAACAGCGTAAAGTAGAGCAGCGGCGCCATGATGCCGTCCACGAAACTCTCTCCCAGCGATTCGACCACGCAGGAGGACATCTGGCCTTCGTTAAGCTTGCTCACGTCTCTTCCGACCAGCGCCGGCAGTTTAGCCTTTGCCAGGTCGAACCGCCCGTATTTCAGGTCCTCGTAGATCTCCCGGGAGATGCCCCACAGGAACGAGAGCGAAAAAGTCGACTTGAGCAGGTAACCGGTCACCAGCAGCCCGAGGACTGGCGAGATCATGTACGATAGAATGCTCAGGGCGCAGCCTGCTACTACGAATAGCGTGACGGAAAACGCCATCAGGAAAAAACCGAAGGCGAACCGGAAACGTTTAGGAGCCCGCTCTTTCAGGTAGCCGATCAGCGTCCCGATCCACACCACCGGGTGCGCGTAAGTCCGGGGCTCCCCTATGAAGAGGTCTATGAGCAGCGCGAGGATGAACGCTTCCAGCATGAACGATATGATCAAGATGACTCCGCCACCGTTTTAAGGGCTTTAAGCAGCTGCTCGTTTTCCTCGTGAGTCCTGACCGCCAGGCGTACGTAAGTGTCACCCAGCATCTTGAAGGAAGCGCAGTCCCGCACCAGAATTTTCTGGTCGAGCATCTTCCCGGTGAACTCCGTAGCCGTCATCCCGAGGCCGCCCACGTCCAGCAGGAAATAGTTGGCGCTGGCAGGCAGAGCCCGCAGCCCTTTGATCGCAGAAATGCCTTCGAATAGCCGCTCCCGTTCCCGCCGCATGTATGCCCGGGACACGTCCAGGTACGGCCCGGCCACATCCATGTAGTGAGCGCCGACCTCAGCCGCCACGCTGTCCACGTTCCAGGTGAGCCGCACCATGTTCAGCAACTCTGCGTCTTTGCTGTTGACGATGCCGAAGCCCAGCCTGAACCCCGGTATGGCAAAACACTTGGTCAGCGACCGCATGACCAGCAGGTTTTCGTATTTTTCGACCAGCCTTGAAACGCTCTGGCATGGATCAGCTAAGTCGATGAACGCCTCGTCGACTACAGTTAATATGCCCTTCCCCTTGCAGTAGTCGACAATTTCCAGGACGTGCTCTTTACTCAGGAGCCTGCCGTCAGGGTTGTTGGGATTGCAGATGAAGACCGCTTTACTGCCGTTCAGGTGCCAGTATTCCCTGTCGAGCAGATATGAAAATTTCACGTAGCGCATGTGTGCGCCAAAGAGCCTGCACTGCTGCTCATATTCCCCGAAGGTGGGGCACGGCACAGCTATGATGTCCCCCTTAGTGATGGCCGCTTCGGCGAAAAGCCGGATGATTTCTGTGGAGCCATTGCCCGGGACGATGTTTTCCTTTTTGACGCCGGTAAACCTGGCCGCGCTCTCCCGGAACTGATTGTACCTGTTATCGGGGTACTCCGCCACCCGGGAAAGGGCGTCGGAGACGATCTCCTTAGGGTCCAATGGCAGGTACGGGTTCACGTTGACACTAAAGTCCAGTATCTCCTTCTCTTTCAGGCCTTTCTGCTCCGCGATCTCGCGAAGCCGGCCACCGTGGGCACAAGGCATCAGTTGCTGTAGCTCTTTTCGGACAAACACAGGGCAGCCATCCGCTGGGGAATCAATTAAACTTGAACATTATTAAATATTGTGGAATTGTTGCAGCAAGCAATAATATCCACTGCAAGTGCAATACTAAAGAAAAAGAACATGAAAGCTTGGGGGTTTTCACCCCGGACTTTCTTGTGTTTAGAACCTGGGCTTCCTGTGTTTGGGCAGGCAGTCCCGGCAGTATACTGGTCTTCCCTCTGCGGGTTTGAAGGGTACTTCGCATTCTTTGCCGCAGTCAGAGCAGGTTGCTTTGTGCATCTCTCTCGGGCCGTCGAAGTTCCTGGGGCCGCTCCTGGGCCTGAATCCACCGTCGCGCATTATTGGCACTCCTTAGAACCTGGGCTTCCTGTGTTTGGGCAGGCAGTCCCGGCAGTATACTGGTCTTCCCTCTGCGGGTTTGAAGGGTACTTCGCATTCTTTGCCGCAGTCAGAGCAGGTTGCTTTGTGCATCTCTCTCGGGCCGTCGAAGTTCCTGGGGCCTCCAAAATTCCTGGGGCCTCTAAATCCACTGTCACGCATTGTTGACACTCCTTAGAACCTGCTGTCCCTGGGCTTTCTGTGCTTGGGCAGGCAGTCGCGGCAGTATACTGGTCTTCCCTCTGCGGGTTTGAAGGGTACTTCACATTCTTTGCCGCAGTCAGAACAAGTTGCCTTGTGCATCTCTCTCGGGCCGTCGAAGCTTCTGGGGCCCCTGTTTCTATTTTCTATCATTTGATTACTCTCTTTGCGGGCTTGTGTCCGCAAATAGTATTCAAGAGCGGACTACTATAAAAACATATCTTTCGGATATGCTATATCCTGAGGGTTTAGAGACGATAAAAACCGATCGAAGTGTAAGCGTGCAATCCTGCTCTGCTCCAGTTCTGCCATAAACCTGGTCTGATGGCCGGTTAACGTCCGAAATCGGCCGTTCCTGCGTCTACGACGTGTATATGAGTCCTATCGTCAGTTTTAAGGCTGCCGAACGCTTTTTCTACAATGTCTCTCAATTCCTCGTGCCGCCTCATGGCATAAACGAGGCGGAACCTGTTGAAGCTATGCCGGTCCCTGTCTGCCAGGCCTGCACGGATGATTTCCTCCATTTGTTCAAGGGCGAAAGCCTCATCGTCAGTCCTGAACACGTATACCAGTAAACGATTACCTACGTTGATCCGCGAGTAGCCGACGCCTTTGTATTCGGCGGGCGTCTCTTCGATGATCCTGAACACTTCTTCCGAGCACCCACAGCCCAGCACATTCTGGACAAACGCCTTGATCTTTTTTACGTCTGACATGGAGCTTCCCCTGGGGTTGTTTTACTTTTACCGTGACAATAGTTTATACGTCTGCATTTAAAAATCTGCTTGAGCAAACTATGTCGGCAGGCTGTAGCGATATTATCCCTATCATACGCCTCGGCCGGTTTAGGTTTCTTCTGCTGGGCCTTGTCCTCTATCTGCTTGGGGCTCTTCTCGCCGCCTGCTCAGGCTGTCCATTGCACACTGGCAAGCTCGCTATCGGTTACCTGATCCTGGTGACCGGTCACCTGTCCATGCATTACAGCAACGACCTTTTCGACTACGAGGCAGACCTGCACACGAACCCGAACGCTGTTTCGGGCGGTAGCGGCATCTTGCGGGACTATCCTCATCTGAGGCTGGCAGCACTCTATATTGCGCTCTGCCTGGCAGCGTTTTCCATCGTGACAGGGGCGGTCTTCACCTGGTACTACTCATACCCGCCGGCCTACATCGGCCTCGTGATCTTTTCCAACCTGCTGGGCTGGTATTACGCAGCGCCTCCCGTCAGGCTGTCCTACCGGGGGCTGGGCGAGATCGCCACTGTGCTGGGCGTCGGGGTACTGATGCCAGCTGCAGGCGCTCTCACAATAGCAGGTTCTGTGCCACCGGCTTTTCTTGTCTTTCTTCCGGTCCTGGTGCTTTACTCCACCTCTTTTATCCTCAGCGTGGAGCTGCCGGACATGGAAGCGGACAGAGCCGCAGGCAAGCGTACTTTTATCGCGAGAAAGGGCCGTTCTGCAGGACTTGTATTGATCGCCGGTGCCAATTTGCTGGCGACCATCTATCTTCTGTTCCTGTGGTTGATCACAGCGCAGGCGCTCTATCTTGTAGCAAGCCTCGTTTCGGTGCTGCTACTAGTAGCGGGACTACTCGGGATCGCCCGCCGGCCGACCGCAGGTGTGGCGGCTGCCGGATTCGCCAAAATGAGCGTAGGCTGCTTTATGGTATTCCTGGTAGCCATGGATGTATCGATAGCAGCCTTCTTACGGTAAGCGAGCCGGTACTTCAGGCTTTTGCCTTGATGGGCAGAATGTGCCGCCCGTACGCGCTTTCCACTATAAAGACGTCCACGCCGTAGACGTCTTTGATAGTCTGCGGGGTGAGAATTTCTTCGGGCTTTCCTGCGGCATAGATCTTACCCCTGGTGAGGACGAGGATCTTGTCGCAGTATGTGACCGCGAGGTTGAGATCGTGGAGCGCTACGATCATCGACTTCTTCCCTGTTCGGGTCAGCGATCTGGTGATCTCCAGCACATCGATCTGGTGCTTCAGGTCCAGGTTGCTGGTGGGCTCGTCGAATAAGAACAGTTCCGGCTCCTGTGCCAGCGCCCGGGCAATGTAGACCTTCTGCTTTTCTCCTCCGCTGAGCTGATCCATGAACTTGTCCGCGAGGTGCCGGATGTTCATGGCTTCCAGGGACTGCTGCACTATGGCCAGGTCGTGGGGTGTGACCCTCCACTTGATGTGGGGCTTGCGGCCGAGCATGACTGTTTCCATCACTGTCGAGAAGAACAGGTAGTGGAAGTTCTGGGGCACGTAGCCGATCACCCGGGCTATCTCTCCGGGCTCCATCTTCAGCGCGTCCCGGCCGTTCAGTAATACCGTTCCATGGCTCGGCTTATGAATTTGCGCTATACATCTGATGAGCGTGCTTTTGCCCGATCCGTTCGGCCCGACGACGCCCACTACTTCGCCCTCGCCCACAGTGAAGCTGACTCCGTCCAGCGCCTTGTGGCTCCCGTATTTTACTTCCAGGCCGTCGATTTTCAGCTCCATGGTGTGATACCTCAGTAGATGTGGTTGTCCTTGCCTCTCAGGATCAGGTACATGAAGAAGATGCCTCCGGCGATGTACATGATGATACCCACCGGTATTTCGATAGGGCTAAGGATGGTCCGGGCGAAAGTGTCCGATACCAGCAGGATCAGGCCGCCCATGAGCGCGGAGCAGGGTATCAGGTACCTGTGATCGTTGCCTATGAGCATCCTGCAGATGTGCGGGGCCATCAGCCCGATGAACCCGATGACGCCCGTGAACGCGAGGCAGCTCGAAGCGGCCACTGTGGCGATCAGCAGGCAGTAGATCCGCAGCCGCTCGACCCTGATACCGAGGTTCTTCGCGATGTCGTCCCCGGCGGATAAGGCGTTCAGATCCCATGCCTTCAGGCACAGGAGGATGACGCATACTGCGGTGATGGGAAGCAGTATGGTGATGGCGTCCCAGTTGGCGCCCCACATGCCGCCCATAAGCCAGATCTCCAGGTCTTTAAGCCTGTCGTTGTTCGACCAGTACTTGAGGATCAGCACCCCTGCCTGAAAGATGTACCCGATGACGACGCCCGACAGGATCAGGGTTGCCTGACTCGTGCCCCTCATCCTCGCTATGCCGTAGATGAGGATCATGCTGGTCAGGCCGAACAGGAAAGCGTTGACGATCACGTCGTAGTATGAGCCTCCCGGGATGATGAGCCCGAGGATGCCCGCACCTGTTACGATGGTGATGGCGGCTCCGAAAGATGCGGCAGAGGCCAGGCCGAGAGTGAACGGACTCACCAGGGGATTGCGAAGCGTCCCTTGCATGACCGTGCCTGCCACTGCCAGGCTGATTCCGGCGAGCATGGCCAGCAGTATTCTCGGCAGCCGCATGTTGACGACGATGACCTGGGCAATGCCGTTTTCCGGAGGGCCGAAGAGCGCAAAGACAGATCCCAGTACCGGGATGCCGGCAGTCTTTTCGGCCGCCGCATGCATGATCGATAAAAATACGTCGGGAATGGTGATTTTCGCAGTGCCCACCGAGGCCGCCACCAGCGATGCACCCACGAGGAGGCCGAAGACGATTATCAGGAGGCTCACTCTACGCATGTAGCTTTTTCGATAGAGCTGATCTACGTCTCCCGTTGCCGTCTGTGCCTGACCTTTCACCCGAACCCCTCGTTTTACGCAATTTTCGTACTACTGCGGCTATCTGTTAGTGTGCAAGAAGTATTCCCGCTGATCTCATATAAAAGTATGGAAGAAGACCTGTCTCACTTCCATCCATAGAACGGGGCGGTCCCCACGCCACAGGTTTGTTTGGCGTGGGGCTACGCCTCCTCTCCTCTCAGGCCCGGCTACGGTGTCGGGTAAATTACGAGCGTCTGGTTGGTGCCAGGCACGAACCTCTCTGCGTACTCGTCCAGCTTTACCGCCGGGTCGATGTCTGCAAAGGTCTCGGGGTACAGGATCTTAGCCACATACAGCAGGCCGATCGGGCTCTTGGCACCATAGGTAATGGTAGACGAGAGCACGTATACCTGGTTGTCGTTCACTGCCTTGACGCCTGCTATGCCCGTCCTGTTCATGACCTCGTCACGGATGGCCGTGTAATTCTGAACGGTGTCGCCGCCGACCGTGTAGCCGTTGTACTTGATGATGACGTCCGGGTTGTTCGGCAGGATGTTCTCCGCGCTCATGTACACGTATCCGCCTGAAGCGTTGCTCATGTCGTGGGCGAGGTTCCGGCCGCCGGCCGTGGTGATCAGCACGTCGCCGCCCGAGAGGTATCCCGCTGTGGTGAACGGCTTGTTGTTCTCCCAGTACACCTTCGGCTTCTGGTCCTCGGTCACGTTTGCAGTCCTGTTCTTCACCAGGTCTACGTTTTCATCGACGAACCTGGCGAAGTCCTCTGCCTGCTGGCTGTTGCCAGTCAGCGTTCCCATCGTCCGGATGTCATTTGCCAGGGTGTTCAGGTTGCCGCAGTCAAGCTGGACGATCGAGACGTTGATCAGGGCGAGCTGATCAGCGTTCTTAGGCTTAGAGCTGGCGTAAGTGACGATCACGTCCGGCTGCAGTTGTGCAATCTGCTCCAGGTTGGGGTTCTGCCAGTCGCCCACGTCGGCCATGTCTGCTACCAGCGGGCCCACTGTCGGGTTCTTCTTGACGATGCTGGCCACGCCCACTATCCTGTCTTTAGCGCCGATTGCGATCAGCACCTCTGCGGCGTCCGAGTTGGACACCACTATTCTGTCTGCCGTCGAGGGCAGGGTGATCACGTTGCCGTTAGTGTCCGTAATCGTGACTCCTGTAGAAGAAGTATTGTCACCGGGAGCCGGCGTCGGGGTTGCAGGCTGGGTGCAGCCGGAGAGCAGCACCGCCAGCAGTAGAACGCAGGCTGTAATTATTAGTGTTGTCTGTCTGATACGTATTCCTCCCGTTTGTGGTATAAGCGAATAAAGAGCGTATTCGAGGTATAGTATTAATAGTTTATCAATTTTTCATACTAAATGCGAATATGAATAGAAAAAATAGCATTAATGCCTTCTGCTTAAGGCATTCGAAACCTGGGAATCATGCTCTGCCGGGTATGCCATCTCAGGCCGCATGGTGACGAATGATTTCTCCACGTCTCCAGCCATTCTCTCAGCCATTGCAGCAGGTATGCCCAGCGACATCAGGTCCGCAGGGAACCACGGATTCCCGTCGATCGCCGTCGGGCCGATGAAGGCATGACCCTTTGGGGCTCCTGCAGCCATGCCGGCAGGGTACGTGATAAACAGCGAACAGTTTGAGCCCCAGGGTGAATCGATCTGCCCGAAAGCCGGGCCGCTGCCGAAGTGGATAAGGCCGCAGAGGTTCCTGATCTGCTCAGCGTTGCCGAAGCACAGGTAAGAGAGCGGCCGCACGTCGCCCGCAGCCTCACAGGTGCTGATAACCAGGTGCCTGCCCGGTGGAGTGATCTTCCCGATACTCCGGACTGTTTCCCTGCAAACTTCCGGTGATGCCTTCATGTATGCAGCGTCCTCGCCGCTCACCGCGACGTCGATCATCATCTGGTCGGACATCTCCGCCAGGCCCAGGAAGGTTAGCGCTCCAAAGCATATTCCTTTTTCACCTGCCGTGTAGCCTACGGCAGCCGCCTCTCCTGCCGCGACCAGCAGCACGGCTTTAGCCAGGCAACGGTCACCTTCTTTGACCAGATCGGAAACACGGGCGATGCCATGGGGCATTTCTGCCGGGCTGTAGATGCACAGGGGCTTGAGGTGAAGACGTCCGGCCTTCTCCAGACGCTCACCCACAAAACGGGCTGATTGTTGAGACATACGAGTAACTATACGTCCATCTGACATATTTTTACGGTTCACCCCGCATGTTCACCCGGCAACTATATTTTACTATAGTCAATTTAAATTGATCAACTATGGCCCGCTATCTCACCGTTCTCGGCACTCAGTCCCACGTCGGCAAAAGCATTCTTGTTACCGCCCTGTGCCGCATACTAAAGCGCAGAGGGTATCGTGTCGCGCCGTTCAAGGCGCAGAACATGAGCAACAACTCGTGGATCACTGCCGACGGCAGCGAGATCGGCATCGCTCAGGCCATTCAGGCTTTCGCCGCAGGAGCAGAACCCCGGGCTGAGATGAACCCTGTGCTGCTCAAGCCTAAAGGTAACATGACCTCTCAGGTCGTAGTTCTGGGCAAGCCTCTGGGAGACCGGGTGGTAGGGCAGTACTACGAGTCGATCGAATCGATGATGGCCATCGCCCTGAACGCGCTGTATAAGCTATCTGAAGACTACGACGTGATCGTCGTGGAAGGGGCGGGCGGCGCTGCGGAAATCAACCTGTACGACCGTGATATTGCCAACATCCCCCTGGCCAGGGCTATTCATTCTCCTGTGCTGCTTGTCGGGGATATCGAGAGGGGAGGCGTATTCGCCAGCCTCTACGGGACTATCGCACTGTTGCCGCCCGGCGATCGGGAGCTCGTCAAAGGCCTGATCATCAACAAGTTCTGCGGCGACCCGTCTCTGCTGGGCTCCGGCGTAGGGGAGCTGGAAAAGCTGACGGGGGTACCAGTGATGGGCATTGTCCCATATTCGGGATTACGGATTCCCTCCGAGGATTCGGTATCCCTCGGCGACAAAAAGCCGGAGGGTCTCCTCGACGTCGATATCGCCGTCGTGCGCTTCCCCCTCATCTCTAACTTCACCGACTTCGAAGCGCTGGAGCGGATCGCCCGGGTCAGGTACGTATCGCTGGATGACAGCCTGGGACGGCCGGATATCGTTATTTTGCCGGGGTCCAAGAACACTGTCAGCGATCTCAAGATGCTTAAAAATTCGCCGTTAGCCTCGGAAATCTGCAGCCTGGCGAGCGATGGCGTACCTGTGATCGGTATCTGCGGGGGCTACCAGATGCTGGGCCGGCAGGTGGTCGACAGCGGCATCGAAGGCGGAATGCCGGAGACCATCGATGGCCTGGGCTTACTGCCGGTTACCACTGTATTCGATCGTTACGAGAAATGCACCTGCCAGAGCACGAAAACCGTGACCGGGGCGGGACCGCTACTCGCAGGCATCAGGGGGTCGGCTGTAACCGGCTACGAGATCCACATGGGGCAAACCAGAACTGACAGCCCCGCGTTCGGCGACGACGGTTGTGTCAGCGATTCAGGCACGATCCTCGGTACCTACCTCCACGGCATATTCAATAACGCATCCTTTACCGACGCAGTTCTCAAGTATGCCTGCGAGAGAAAAGGCCTCAGGTACGTCCGTCCGGAGGGCGTCAGGGACCCGTATGACGAGCTGGCAGATATCGTGGAATCGGCGATAGACCTGGATGCGATTATCCGGCTGATCGAAAGCCAGGATAAGGTGTAGTCTGTTACCTCTGCCGATCGGGAAACCGCGCTGGTGATAACTTCGGTCTGATTTAAATACCGGCCTGAACCATCTACAATTCGAATCCGGCTGACAGGGGTGATTCCTCAGATTGTCGGTCGAGTTATGCGGGAGGGTGCGGATGGCTATCGACGTCGCTGCGATCAGGTCTGACTTTGAGCAGCGTTTCGTGGAGCGGTCGACGGAAATCACCTGTTCTCTTCTGGCCTTACTCTCGGGCGAACACGCACTGTTTCTCGGCCCGCCGGGCACTGCCAAGTCCATGCTTGCCCGTAGCCTGTGCGAGATTATCGACGGAAATTACTTTTATTACCTGCTCACCCGGTTCACCACGCCGGAGGAGGTATTCGGCCCGCTATCGCTGAAAGCCCTGCAGGCGGATAGTTTCTCCCGTAAGACAGATGGTTTCCTCCCCGACGCTCACATCGCCTTTCTGGACGAGATCTTCAAAGCCAACAGCTCCATCCTTAACAGCTTCCTGACTGTGCTGAACGAGCGCAAGTTCCACAACGGCCGGGATGTGATCGACGTACCTCTCGTCTCCCTGTTCGGCGCCTCCAACGAGCTTCCCGAGGACGAAAGCCTGGAGGCGCTGTACGACCGGTTTCTTTTCAGGTGCGTGGTCTCGCCGGTGAGGGAAGAGGCCAGTTTCCGGCAGATGCTGTTCGGGTCAGCACAGGATGCCGGTAGTCATCACCGGATCTCCCTCGCGGACATCCGGCTGCTCCAGGAAAAAGCGGCCGGTATGCCCGTCGATACAGACGTAGAAGCCATCATTCTCCGGGCCAGAAGGGAGCTGGCAGCTAAGCAAATCACTGTATCAGATCGCAGGTGGAAGAAGATACTCGGCGTGCTCAAAGTTGCCGCAGCAGCATCCGGCAGGGCTTCCGTAGATCGCTCTATGGTCCTGCTGCTCCAGCACATGGCCTGGGACAGGCCCGAACAGCGGGCTGATGTGCGAGACCTGGTCATCAGCCTGGCCATCACCGGCGGGGAGAGCGTGGAAAAGCTCATCGCAGAAATCGAGGATCTGCACGCCTACCTGTCGAAATCCGGGTGCGGGGTCTTCCCGAATACCATCCGGTGCTACGACTGCGACGAGCGTATCACTTCCTTCGAGCGGCTTTCCGACCACAGGAAACTATTCCCCCAGCACAAGTACTACGACCCGTACCGTACCAGCCTTCATATGCGCATTCTGAGCTTTCATGACCTCCTCAGCATCCTTAGCGAAGATTACGGCTGGAACTGCGCAGAAATCCAGCCCGAGCAAATACAGAGATCGCAGGCAGAGTATGCCCGCCTGCAAAGACGATACCGGGACGTCTGCCTTCAGGTTGTCTCAGGCAGGGCAGTGCTGAAAAGGCAATTGCGCGACAACGTATGGATCGATGATCGGGATATTGTCGATCTGCTCGACCGAAGCGAGGCTCAGGCCCGGTTTATAGAAAAAGCGGGGAAAACGTTAGAGGCCGCCGGTGCGATGATAAAGTTGCTGAGCGAGTCTGGAAACGAGTGAGTCTGACGCTCTATCCGTGGGAGAACGTGATTGAGACAGCCTCGCATGGAACGGTGTGGCCATTGTAAACAAGTACGCGGAGCCTGAAATCAGGGAAGTGCTGGCGATGCCTGGCATACGCGAGACCCTGGCAATGCCTCACGCAATCTCAAGGGAAGCCCGGGAAGCGCTGGCCATCCTTCTGGCCCGGGAACTGGTGCTCGGCGAAACGTACGAAACCCTTGATCCCGGCAGTGCAGGCCTTTCCGCCGGGCCTGCACTCAGGCTGCTGAACGCCGCGAGGTATACCGAAGCATGGGTGAGGCTGAAGTCGCTGTCCGCAAAGAGCCGGGTGATCGGGCTGCTGGCCATGAAAGCAGTGCTCGAGGCTATTCTGGAAACTTTCGACGAGATTTATGATGGCCGGACTCCGTCAGATGTCCAGAAGGCGCTCCTGGAGTACCGTATGATGCTGGTTGAGCTGTCCGGGCTATACGGCAGAAAGCCCGGGGCATCCCGGAAAGAAGGGACTTCTCATGCCGACCTCAGGAGCGAAGACTCAAAAGCCCGGGCCGTTAACGATATTTTGTACCGGCGGCTGGTGCCTCGCCTCGACGACGCTGTCGAAGAGCTTGCAGACAGTGCAGATCCTCTTGAACTAATGTCTCTTCTCGCCGGCGGCAGGGGATGGGATTATGCCATGATCGAACAGCATAAGGATGACCTCTACAACATCAAGCGGTATTCCGACATCGTCCGGCGCAACCCCGACCTGATGAAGCTGATCGAAGACCTTGGCAGATCCTCTGAAGGCCTGGACACCGGCAGCGGCAAAGTACTGCACAGCGGCCGGCTTGAAGTTCACTCCATCGTCACTTCCAGCGATCTGTACTACCTGCTGCCATCCGAGCTGATCAAGCTGCAGGACAGCATTCTCCAGTACCTCTTCTTCGCCCGGTGGATCGAGGGCAAGCTGCTCACCTACCATCTGACCGACCCCGGAAAGTCTGATACGGGGGACTGCAAGCGAAAAGGGCCGGTGATAGCCCTGGTCGACACGTCGGGATCTATGGACGGCATCCCCGGGATACTGGCCAGGGCTGTCACGCTGGCGACCGTCCGCATGTTTTTACAGCGCGGCAGGAAGATCAGGGTGGTATTGTTCTCCTCAGTGGGGCAGCTTGACGAAATCGATCTTCCCGAAGGCTCGACGCCCGGCTTCCTGGAGTTCCTCCGCTCCTCTTTCGGCGGAGGCACCGACTTCAACACGGCGCTAAAAGCCGGTTTAGGGGCGCTGAAAGCCCGACAGTATGCCAGTGCGGACATCATGTTCGTGACTGACGGCATGTCCCGGATCACTGACGAAGCCCTGATCGAGGACTGGCGCCGCCTGAAAGAAGCCAGCGGCAGCCAGATCTTCACCGTCATCGTCGGCAACGACCAGGCCGGGGGTCTGGAAGACATCTCCGACAGAGTCTATATCCTTGGCGGGAAGCGCTTCCAGATATGAGCTACTGGCAGCCATGGCAACATATTTTAAGGCGTAGCTCCTCTTTTTCTTCGATGCCTGTACGTTCCTTCAAGATTATAAAACAGGGAAGCGTTCCCTTCGATGCCTTCGAGCCCGTGGACTCCAGAGCGATGGCCTTAAAAAACATCTCTGGCCTGGGCTGCGGATCGACTGTCACATACATCGAGTCAGATGCCCGTATTCTCGTGGACACCGGCTTCGACTTCGAGAACGCGCTCACGGACGATATCGTGAAAGCCAACAAGAAGCGGCTGACCCACGCGCTGAAAGCGCACGGCCTCAAGCCATCCGACATCGACATCCTCTTCATCACCCACTGGCACCTCGACCACTTCGGCAACGTGAAAATGTTCAAGGACAGCACCATCATGACGTCCGAAGCAGCCGTGTCGAGAGTGAAGATCGACGTTACCGGCGCCAGGGACGGCGAGCAGATCGCCGACGGCGTCAGGGTCGTCCACACTCCCGGGCACACCGCAGACCACGCTTCCCTTGTCTTTAAGACAGACAGGCTCCGGCAGTCCATCCAGACCAGTGCCGGCGGCCGCATCATCGGCATCGGGGAAGTCACTGTAGCTGCAGCAGGCGACGTAATCCTCACGCCTGCCTTCTACGCCACCGACACGATCTGGACCCAGAACAAGGACTTCACTTCAAAAGAGGCCGCTGCCGCCAGCCTTGGCAAGATCGTAGGTGAGGCAGACTACATTATCCCCGGCCACGGCGACCTCTTCCGTAACGTGAAGAAGCCGCAGGCCGGAAAAAAGGATTAAGCATACCTGGATATCAGGCCTACGAACGCCTGCGTCAGGATCCAGATGAGGCCTCCGGCGATGAAGGACAGGCCGATGAGGATGTAGGTTGCCGTGGTGCCGCCGAATTTTTTCTTCAGCTCGTAGAAGACGACTTCGCTGAGGAAGATGACGCCCAGCATCATCACTCCCAGCATGAGGACCAGTAATGCAGGTATAGTGACGCCACCTATCGGGCTGACGAAGGTGCCCGTGCTGATGGCGGTCAGGTTATACGTGTACCAGCCCGCAGTTCCGGCAATGCTGTCCAGTATGACTGCGAAGACGAGGGCGATGAGGAACGGAGTCCACCACCTGAAGAAGGGCATCGCGCCTTCCTTTTCGGCCATCTTTACTACTATCCAGTAGCTCAGGATAGCGGGTATCGACCACAATAGCGCGTAGAATATTACCTCGACCTCGGAGAGGAGATAGATACCGCCGGCAAGCCAGTAGTAGACAACGTACATACAGAACGAGACGAACCACAGCCGCAGCGCGGTGCTGGTTTTGCCCTTGATCACGTGCCTGGTCAGGTAGATCATCAGAATCCCGATGAAACCGATGGCGACCACTTCAATGAACTTCACGTCCATACCATTACCTCGGCTACATCATGGGCGCTAATCCTATATTAGGCAATCGACAACCAGAAGATGAGGGTATGACCCCCGTGCCCGCAAAACTCTGGCCGCATGTCCGGCATGCACAGGTATTTCATCGATACAAAATCATGTAGCCTGACGTCGCCTCTGTGGAAGGCGGCGGTTAGATTTATCAGATATCGATATATATTAAACAGGTGTGGCAATGCCCAAGATAGCGACTATCGGCGACGTGAATGTGGATCTCATAGCCCGTATCGACAGGATGCCCGACATAGGGAAGCAGGTCATCACGAAAGACTTTCAAGTGCACGGCGGAGGCTGCTCGGCTAACTTCGCCCTGCAGTGCGCCCGGCTGGGAATGGATATTCAGCTGTTCGGCAAAGTGGGCGACGACGTATTCGGCACTTACGTCCTCGTTGAGCTGGACGATAATAATGTTAATACGAAGAACGTCCGCCTGACCGAGAATAAGACGGGCGTTACTGTGGCGCTGGTCCAGGGAATCGAGCGGTCGTTCGTGACCTTCAGGGGCGAAAATGCCAGCTATAACATTGGGGACATAGACCTGGCGAAGATCGATGCGGACATTGTACACCTTCCGTCCTACTTCCTGCTGGACGGCCTCAGGTATGACTACGCCAGCCTCATCGACCTGCTCCACGGCGCGGGCATCAAGGTCTCGTTCGACACAGGGTGGGACCCGAGGGGATTCCCGAAAGAGACGGTGGACCCGATCTTCGACATATTACCGAAGGTAGACGTCTTTCTACCTAATATAGACGAGTCCAGAAAAATTCTCGGAAACGACAAGCTGTCTCCGGAGGAAGCCGCGAAGATCTTTTTAGACATGGGAGTCAAGGTCGCAGCGATCAAGATGGGCAAGGACGGCTGCTATGTGGCCAGTGGTAGCTATGCAGAGTTCATCCCGTCGTTCAAAGTACCTGTAGTCGACACTACCGGCGCCGGCGACACGTTCAACGCGGGCTTTATCAGTGCTTACTCCTACGGAAGGTCCCTGAGTGACTGCGCACGGATAGGGGCGGCTACTGCAGGCCTGAAGGTCGGCGGGGTAGGCTGGACGAAGTACCCGACCCGGCAGAACGTGAATAAGTTTCTTGAGGACAACGGCTATAAAGGCCTATAATGAAGATCTTCGATATTTCCGTCAGCCTGCACAATGGCATGCCTGTCTTCCCCGGCGACCCGGCCCCGGACATCAAGCGTGTCCTGAACATGCCTAAAGACGCTGCCAATGTCTCCTTTTTATGCATGGGCTCCCATACCGGAACCCACGTCGACCCGCCGCTACATTTCGTGGAAAACGGGATGCCGATCGATCGGATCCCGCTGGATCACCTGTATGGCAGTGCAGAGGTGCTCGATCTGACCGGCGTCGAGAACGAGATATCGGCAGAAGACCTGGAAAAAGCGAGCCAGGGGGAGAAGATGCTGCTGTTCAAGACCCGGAACTCCCGGCTATGGCAGTACACCGGGTTCCGCAGCGACTTCGTTTACCTGAACGAGAGCGGGGCTGACTGGGTAGTGAAAAATGGCATCAAGACGATCGCAATCGATTACCTGTCCATCGGCAGCTTCAAAGACGCCGAAGCAGTCCATAAAATGTTATTGAACGCAGGCGTCACTGTGGTCGAAGGCGTGGATCTCACCGGAATCGAGCCCGGAAAATATACGTTCGTCTGCCTGCCGCTGAAAATCAAGGACGGCGACGGCTCACCAGCCAGGGCTATACTGGTTAAAGAATAACATGGCTGGAAATACTTATAATCGTCGCCAGGCCGCCTTGTTTTTAATTCGCAAAGGCGCAGAGCAGGCTGTCCCATAATTCGAATCGTTATACAATAATGAGCCAATTATCCTTATTAGAAAATGGTACGATCTTATACTTTAAGTTCGCCCGCCAGGACGTCTGCCATGGCAGGCGTCCGATGCCGGCGATCCGATGACGATCGCTGCGCTGTGCCTGGACACAGATTTAACAGATTATACAGATTGCGCAGATGGTCGTCGAATCATGCCGGTAAAGACTGTCATTACCTGTTTTATCTATTGGGCCTATATGCAATCTGTAATTATTGCTTGGCGAGCTTGGCACCTTGGCGAGCTTGGCGGCTTTACCAGCGAGAAACTGGAAACTGCCAGTTTTTCATCACTTTGCCTGATCAAGGCTCCGATCATCACCTCTCTCTTGGCGGTGTTTCAACCATCTCAGGGCAAACATTAAATTTTTCATACCCCTGCTTGAAAATATCCATTTCATCCACGAGTCATTCGTGAAACGTTTTGTACGAGTGCCCGTACCGTTTACGCGAAGTACACAAAGTACTCGAAGTATGGTAAAAACGGCATGCTGGGAAATGATCCTATCGTAAAACTTCGCGTACTTCGCGTAAACGGTACCTGACTGTCCAAAAATTTTTGGACAGTTCCTTTGCCAGGATATTCGCCTTGAGAACGCCTGCCATGGCAGGCGTTCAAAAGGCGATTCATGACAGATGATTTTCCCTCTCCAATCCTCCGGGTACTCACATTCCTCCTCTCTGACCTCCTGACCTCTCTGACCTCCCAGTTTGAAAAGTCTCCCGGACCTCCGGGCACTCCCCAACCTCCTTTTTTGCCGGGTACGTGTGTGCAAGCCAGACAACCGGGAGGTTTCGGAGGCCCTGGAGATCAGAGAGAACGATCTCAGGGAGAGATCAGAGAGGTCAGGAGATCAGAGAGTAGTACAGTGAGGAGCCAGAGGACTCAGAGGACCTTTTACATACCGATCTGGTTAGGTAAGTTGTATTGTAAAAAATGATAATGGATGTGCTGTAATCAACGCTTGAACAGCACTATCGTGTTGCCCTTGACCTCGATCAGCTCAGACCCGGTCTTTTCGGCCAGGAGCTTAGCGATCTCCTCTTTGGGCATCTCTTCGAAGGCGCTCTTGAGAACCTTGACTTTAACCAGCTTGTTGTCTTTCAGCTGCCGGCTGACCTCTTCAATGAGGGACGGGGTCACGCCGTTCTTACCAATGTGAGTGGAGGCTTCCATACGGGCAGCCATGCCACGCAGCTCTAATATCTTCTTCGTGTCCATTCTCTATCACGTACAAGATACTGCGGCAGGCTAATAGCATTTACGGTACCTGACGGCACAGGATGAAGAAGAAGTCGGACCCGGCATATGGGCGGCCTCTTGTCGGCTCTTGCCAGTCGATCGGTATTTCCAGCATTAGGGTCTTCCCTGCCGCGTTCTCCGGTCAATAAGATTATCTCATATAAGATACAATATCGTGCTGGTTATTCATGAAGGATAAGCTCCGAGTCGGCGATTACATGACTGGCAAGGTCGTTACCGTCTCCCCAGAGGATACGGTGATGGACGTGATCAAGCTCACCCGGCAGACAGGCCATGACGGTTTTCCCGTGACCAGCGACGGGAAAGTCGAAGGCTATATTTCCTCGCTGGACATGCTTTTGTGCGAGTCTGACGAGCAGGTGAAATCGGTCATGAGCCGGAACATTATCGTCGCTCACCCGCAAATGGAGATCAACGAAGTGGCCAGAGTCATCTTCAGGCTCGGGGTAAGCAAGCTGCCGGTCGTCGACGATACTGGCAGGCTGGTCGGCATCATCACTAATTCTGACGTCATACGGTCTCAGATCGAGAGAGCCGACCCCCAGAAGGTCTGGAAGCTCAAGAAGACGCTGGAAACGGTCCATAACATTGAAATAACGGTTACGAGAGGCGACGTGAACATCCAGGAACTCGTGCCTACCCAGTCCAAGATCTTCGCAGACGAGCTCGAAGGCCGCATCTACGAGCTGAAGAAAGGCCTGGCCGAGCCCATCATTGTCATTCACAAGCCCGACAGGTGGATGCTGGCAGACGGCCACCACAGAGTGGTCGCAGCCAAGCGCCTGGGCATCGAGAAAATCGACGCCTACATCCTCGAAATACCGAAGGATATAAAGCTGGGCATGGAGAAGACCGCCCGGGAATCGGGCTTACGCACTGTGGACGACATCGTCGTCATGGACTTCGAAAAGCACCCGCTCATCGAGATCACCGAAAGGCTGATGATGAGAGACCGCAAAAGCCTCGAAGAGATTGAGCGCAAGAGCGCGGAGAGCGAGTAAAAGATGGCAGACGTGCTGGACGAAGTATACGCGGTCATAGCGGATCGTAAGGTAAACCCCAAAGAGGGGTCTTATACGACTTCTTTATACAATCACCGCAAGGGTATCGACAAAGTGCTGGAGAAGATAGGAGAAGAATCCACCGAGCTGATCATCGCTGCCAAGAACGGCGGCGAAAAGGAGATCGTCAGCGAGTGTGCGGACCTGTTCTTCCACGCCATGGTACTCCTGGCGGCCAAGGATATCCCCTTCGAGAAGATCAAGGAAGAGTTCGAGCGACGCAGGAAATAGCGTACAGGTCAGCGACTCAGCAATACGAACGCTGCGCTGTGCCAGACCCTCACAGATTGCACAGATAGTTACCGATTCCACAGAACGATTCCACAGATCGAAACAGATTCCACAAATTTACTTCAGATAATCAAGGACAATAGCATTCTGATGTTTCTGTGTAATCGTGTATCTATCTGTGGAATCTGTAGTAATCAGTGGAATCTGTGAGGATTGGCACAGCGCAGCGTTCGTATTCGTTCATGGGATTCTGAACGAGAGAAGTCAAGCTATACCCTTTAAACTCCGTTTTCAGTTGACTGTACAACTACGTGCATGTACATACCAGAATGGCACAATCTTTAATATATTCTAAAACCCACATACTATCAATGATGATGGAGGCCATATGCTATCGGCTCAACAACGCTGTTCAGTCCGAGCTTAGCTTTAGCTTTGGCTTCTGCTTCTGGTTTAACTAGACGATGCTGGCTGCGCTAACTCTCGCCAGACAAGCATCGTTTGCGTGTTTTGTGATAGTCAGCGCCGGCCATGTCGTGAAAGGGTGTTTCACATGGATGGCAAGACAATCAGGATGAACAGGATACTGGAATCCGGCAAAGCGGTCATTGTACCGATGGACCACGGGGTAAGCGAAGGGGCTATCGAAGGCCTGGTGGACATGAACAGGACGATCTCGCTGGTCGAAAATGGCGGCGCCAGCGCAGTTCTGCTGCATAAGGGCCTCATTAAGTCGCTCAGCACACCTCTGAAATGCGGCACGATCATGCACATTTCCGGCGGCACCAGGTACGCTGAGGACAAGAACAAGAAAGTGCTCGTTTCCTGCGTGGACAACGCTATCCGGCTCGGAGCAGATGCCGTATCTGTCCACGTCAACGTGGGCGGTTGCGCATCAGAGCACGACATGCTGGGAGACCTCGGCGAGATCGCAGATCTCTGCGATGAGAAGGGTATGCCGCTGCTGGCGATGACCTACCCGAGAGGCAAGGGCATTACCGGCTCCCCTGACGAGATCGCCCACGCGGCGAGAATCGGCGGAGAGCTCGGCGCAGACCTGGTGAAATGTCCCTACACTGGCGACATCAGGTCTATGAGCCTGGTCACGGCTGCCTGCCCCGTGCCTGTCGTCATCGCCGGAGGCCCCCGGTGCGACAGCGACGTCGACGTGCTGCAGATGGTCGACGACGCCATGACTGCCGGCTGCATCGGCATTTCCCTCGGGCGGAACATCTTCCAGCACCGTCGGCCTGACCTTATGACGGCTGCGCTCCGCGCCATCATCGTGGAGAGAGCCACTGTACAGGAAGCCGCCGACATCCTCAAGGGCGAGATCGAGACGGCCGTCCTCCGGCACGCTGCAGTCACGGCTGACCGCTAATGCCGTTGCCTTAAGGTTGGCTGTCGGTCACCGTTGTCTGAGCATTACCGCGATAATGCCCGCAGCTGCCAGGCCACCCGCCGCCAGGAAAATGGCAAAGGCAGGCAGCTCTGATTGTCCTGGAGAAGAGGCGGCAAGCCGCACGACAGTATCGTGCGTCAATAACACCTCATAAACATGCCCCGCGGCCTCGATACGGTATACCCCCTTCTCCAGCCCGCCCATCCTCAAAGTCCCATTCACTAACACTGTTTTTCCAAAGCCCGGCCCGGCTATTGTGACATTTACGGGCACCATAGACTCAAGCTGCAGCGCCGGCCGATCATTCCACGGCAGCGCCTCGCCATCGCACATGGTCATGCCTTGCTGACATCCCATGAGAGACAGAAGTGTCGGAGCAACACACTCCTGACCGTAGATTTCATCGCTACCGAGGGCAGGCTCATCGGTGAAGATCAACAACGGTATCAGCAGACTCTCGTTTCTTCCTGCGGCCTCAGCAGAGGCGTGAGCGCCCCTTGAAGAAGCGGATTTAAAGCTCATGCCATGATCCGCAGTGATCAGCATGATAGTGCCCGAATCCCGGCAGACATTTGTAAGCTCCCTCAACAGTGGATCCAGTCCTGCAAGCGTGGCGCTATACGCATCGAAGCCGTTTTCATGCCCTGCATAATCAGTGCCAGCTACGTTGATCGTAAGCAGATATGGCTGTTCAGGATGCGATTCCTCCATGTACTTGACCAGCTCGATCGCTTTTCCGAGTGACCAGTTATCGTATCGTTTGTATGCAGCGATCTTGTCTTTCCCGGCGGCTTTCCCGGGGAGGCTATTGTCGGCCAGGATGGCCCTGACACCGGCGGGAACTCGCTCATCGTTAACCCAGTACTGGAAATCGGGCCTGGAAACAGAGTTATTTGCATCTCTTACTACGGCATCCATCTCTCCCAGCATATATGCCGTATCACCGGTCTCCAGCACTGCTATGCACAGGTATCCCTGCTTCCGCAGAGAGTCGAAGATCGTGGCCTCGTAGTAAGTCAGCGTCTCATCTTCCGCCTCCGAGTACCCGGTGACCAGTACTGCATGCCCGTACTCCGTTTTTGGCACGGGCGCCTCGAGCGTGTATCTTGCGCTGGCAGCATCCAGGATGTCGAGCTTTACCTGATCCAGCGGTGTACCATCCGCACAATCCGGGGACAGCTCCGGGTAGATGTACGAGGCCCCCATGCCATCGACGATGACTAGTACGGCGCTTTTTTCGGCCGTGCCGGTGCACGGCAGAGTGCTCAGGAGCAGGATGGCGAGCAGTATATGGAGCAGTCGCATAATACTAAATTACACATACACGATATTTAGTCCTTATCACCAGTGTCAGTGAAATATATATCCGCTGCCGTATACTTTATCTGTGATGAACATACGGGGAGCCGATAGCCTTATCCGGGGAAGCGAGCGGCGAGCGCACGCCCTGGCTATTGTCAGGGCAGGCATATCTGCGGTGTTACCTGAAAATGTGGTGCGAAATGCAGTGAAGCTTAAAGGGAACCGGCTTCAGGTCGGCAGCCGGGAGTATGATCTGGAACAATACGACCATATTTACGTCGCAGGCGGGGGCAAGGCAGCGGCGACCATGGCTGCAGAACTTGAAAATCTCCTCGGCGACCGCATTACTGCCGGGCTGGTCAACGACCGGTATGGTGTACAGGCAAGGACCACCCGGACCAGAGTCAACAATGCCGGGCATCCCCTGCCCACGGAAGACGGCCAGCGCGGAGTCAGAGAAATGCTCGACATGCTCTCCGGTGCCAGTAAGGATGACCTGGTCATCTTCCTCATCTCCGGCGGCGGCTCAGCCTTACTTCCCTGTCCTGCTCCTGGCATATCTCTGGAAGACAAGATCCGGCTGACAGATCTGCTGCTCAAGAGCGGTGCGACGATCGCGGAGATCAACTGTGTGCGCAAGCATAGCTCCTGCATTAAGGGTGGGCAACTCCTGCGGTATGTGAACGGCGCTACTGTGCTCAGCCTGATCGTATCGGACGTCGTCGGGGACGACCCCGGGTCGATCGCTTCCGGGCCGACTGCGCCGGACAATACCACTTTTGCGGACGCTCTCTCGATACTGGATAATTACGGGCTTAAGGATCTGGCGCCCGTTTCCATCCTCCGGCATCTCGAAGCCGGCATGCGGGGCCAGGTTCCCGAAACGCTCAAGCCCGGCGACCCTGCTTTCGGCCGGGTATACAACGAGATCATCGCGGGCAACCTCGTGGCACTGAAAGCCGCCGCCGGAGAAGCGCAAAGGCTCGGGTACCATCCGATCATCCTTGGCTCGCACATCAAAGGCGAGAGCCGGGAAGTTGGCCTTGTCCATGCGGGCATAGCAAAAGAATGCCTCACCAGCGGCAATCCGGCGCCTCTCCCGGCAGCTATCATATCCGGCGGGGAAACTACCGTCACAGTCAGAGGTCCGGGCAAAGGCGGGCGCAACGAGGAGTTCATCCTCGGAGTGCTGCGAGACTATACGCCCGGAATAACCGCTGTGTCGGCAGACACCGACGGCATAGACGGCGCCACAGACGCCTGCGGTGCTATCGCGGATGAGACCACACTACCACGGGCTGAGTCGCTGGGGCTGTCGATCCAGAAAGCACTGGACAGCAACGCCTCATACGACTTCTTCGAAGCGCTGGGAGATTTGATATTCACCGGGCCCACGGGGACAAATGTAAGCGATCTCCGCGTTGTACTTGTATACAAATTTCAGTGAATATTATGGGGTTAATTACACTCATGTGTGTTACTTTGCACTTGTAGCCCCCAAGAAAATCTATTTATTTTCAGCCGCTATCCACTGAATACAAGGAGTATCTTCATGGATGCGAGAAGCCTTTCCGGCATCCTGACAGAGGTCAGGGAAAAGCGACCGCTCGTGCACCACATCACGAACTACGTTACCGTCAACGACTGCGCTAACGTAACGTTATGTATCGGAGCAGCGCCGGTAATGGCCCACGCCCACGACGAGGTGGCCGAGATGGTGGCGATGGCGGGCGCTCTCGTGCTGAACATCGGTACGCTGGACCACCGGCAGGTCGAATCGATGCTGGCGGCCGGCCACCGGGCTAACGAGCTCAACATACCCATTATTCTTGATCCGGTAGGTGCTGGCGCGACCAGGCTCAGGACAGAGACTGCAAAAACGCTGCTCCACAAGCTCCACGTCTCGGTACTGAAAGGCAATGCAGGGGAGATTGCCACTCTGGCCGGCGCCGAAGGCAAGGTCAGAGGCGTCGACTCGGCTGGCGTCAGCGGCGATCCGGCAGAGTTCGCCAGAGGCCTGGCAGAGAAGCTCGGCCTTGTCGTGGCAGTGAGCGGCGCCACGGACATTGTCACAGACGGCAAACGACTAATCTACGTCGACAACGGCCACGAGATGATGGGTAAGCTTTCAGGCACAGGCTGCATGGCATCGTCTATCTCTGGAGCGTTTGCTGCAGCCTCGAAAGACTATGTAACCTCGACTGCCGCTGCGCTCGCCTCGTTCGGCGTAGCGGGAGAAAAAGCTGCAAAGCGCTGCGAAGGACCGGCATCTTTCAAAATAGCGCTGCTGGATGAGATCTACCGGCTGACCGCAGACGAAGTCGCCCACAACATCAAGGTAAGGTTTGCCTGATGCAGTACGACCTCTACGTAGTGACTGATGAAGGGCTATCCCGCGGCCTGACTCACCCGGAACTGGCCCGGCGGGCCATAGCCGGCAGTGCTGACGTCATTCAGCTCAGGGATAAGAAATGCGACTGCGACTATCTCCTGCGCTGCGCCATGGAAATGCGGGAAGACTGTAACAAGGCCGGCGTCACTTTCATCGTCAACGACCGGCTGGACGTCGCTCTCCAGAGCCAGGCAGACGGCGTCCACATCGGCCAGTCAGACATGCCTTTGAAGTTCGCCCGGCGAGTCGCCCCTAAAGGCTTCATCATCGGCGTCTCCGCAGGCACCGTAGAGGAAGCGTTGAGAGCAGAGCATGACGGGGCTGACTACATCGGCTTCGGCCCGGTCTTCCCTACCGGCTCCAAAGCCGATGCCGGCCCGGTATGCGGGCTCGATTTATTAAGAGAAGTCAGGCGGCGGGTGTCGATCCCTGTCGTGGCCATCGGCGGCATCAACGCGGCGAATGCGCCGGAAGTGCTGGCTGCAGGTGCTGATGGACTGGCGGTCATCTCCGCTGTGGTCAGCCAGGAAGACGTGACTGCCGCCGCCCGGAACCTGAAAGCCATCATCAGCCAGTACCGGCTATCGGGCCGCCAGTAACGAAAAGGATATATCCGCATGTGCCTTATGCTTACCAGCTACAGGTGGATGTTATATGCAACTCTTCGGCATGGACGCACTCGACGTGTTAATGTGGATATCGCTCCTGATCATCGTGGCCGGGGCGATCGTCCCTAAGAAAAACGGCTATTATATAGCGGCTGTAGGCTGGGTGCTATTCGGCCTGCGGTGGGGGCTGTCGACTCCGTACTTCTACTTTCAGGAAGCTAACATTCTGTACACTGTACTGTGTCTGCTATCCGTGCCTCTGACTCTCTACGCTGCATATATCATGATCAGGTTCCAGCGTAAATCGCTCATGGTAATCACCCGTAGCGTGGCGATCAGTAGCCTGTTCTACGCCCCGTTCGCGTTCCTGCCCTGGCTGAGCAACTGGCTGATCGGGCTCACGACCACCCTGACCATGGCGTCACTGACAGCGCTTGGCTTCCCGGCCATACGGGATGGGCTGGACATAATCTACCTCAACGGACAGGCCGTGCAAATTATTCTCGCCTGTACTGCTATCCAGAGCATCGCGATCTTCATCGGCGTAATTTTCTGCATCAGGGTGGAGACTGAGCGCATGCTCAAGGCTTTCCTTGTGTCAGTGCCAGTCATCTATATCTTAAACCTGATCAGGGACGTATTCGTCGTGGCGGCGTTCGGCGGCCAGTGGTTCCAGATCATGCCCGAGACTGTGATGCAGTGGTCCGGCAAGCCCGCGGAGTTCACCAGCTTCTTCTGGGCTCACAATGTGCTCGCAGAGCTCGGCTCGCTTATCGCTTTAGTCGTCATCTCATACGCTGTACTGTCGATGATGCCGGAGCTGCTCGACTACCTGAGAGACGTCCTTAGCCTGCTGAAGGTGGAGAACATAAAGAAGACTCTCCGGGGCGAAGAAGTGCCGATGCTGGTGCCGGTGAAGCCGATCAAGAAGGCTTAAAAACTAATTTTTTCCCGTTTTACTGCCCGGCTAACGCTCTCGGCCATACTGCAATTTCGAGCAGGCCAGGCCGCCACTGAAGGCCGGGAAGTATACTTTTTACTATAACTTTTTGGATATTCGTCATCAAGTCCTCCCCGGCCTCCGGTTCCTCACCATACTCCTCTCTGATCTCCTGACCTCCCTGACCTCTCCCTGAGATCGTTCTCTCTGATCTCCATGGCCTCCGAAACCTCCCTGCTGTCCGGCTTGCGCACACGCACCTGGAAAATTTGAGGTTGGGGAGTGCCCGGAGGTCCGGGAGACTTTTCAAACTGGGAGGTCAGGGAGGTCTAAGAGGTCTGAGAGGAGGAAGGTGAGGGGCCGGAGGATTTGAGAGGGAAAGTCGGCTGTCAGGAATCGCCTTGAGAACGCCTGCGAATGCAGGCGTTCAACAGGCGAATATCCCGGTGAAGGAATTGTCCAAAATGTTTTATGAATAACATACTGGACATGCTGTCGTTGGCCACATCACGAGGGTGAAGGCTCGGCGATAGCTATCGCATGTCAGAGATAACATCTAAAAAGGGATTATCAGGCGACCTATAGTCGCCTATTTATACGTTAAACTTAAGCAACTAAAACTGCGTTGATGCAGCCGTCCTGTCCCGGGCGGTTGGTGATCCTGGCCTTGCCAAGCTCAGTGGTCACGAATGTGCCCTTGGTCAGGAAGTTCCTGCGCACGTAGTTCTTGTTGGCCGGGTTCTCGGTCACAGTCGTCATCTTGACTTTCTGGGTCTTGCCAGTCTTCGGGTCGGTGACATTGACGACATCGCTCTTGAGTACTCTGACCTTGCTGCCGTTGCCGGTGACGTTGAGGACCTTAAGCTTCTGGGCACCGATGACGGGGATAGTGAAGTCCCTGCCGAGCTCGAACTTTCTCTTGCTGCGGTTCAGCCTGAGCCTGCCGCCGGTGGCCTTTCTGGTGGATTTGCCCTGATACTTCATAATGTTAACCTCGGTGATTTGTAATGAGAGTACCACCTTAGTAACGCACTTATAGGATATATAATTTAGGCTTTTTGGGGTGGTATTCCGTTAAAGTCTATCCGTCTAATGTTGAAAGATGTATAAATAGATATTGGGCGAATGTCCGGGGGACGAGCGGGGCTATCCGGCTGCTCTGCTACATTGTATGATCTATTATGGTACTTGTGGCATATCCCCTAAAAGTATATCAACAAATGGTTAAAACAGTAGTCGCGGTCTATATGGGTATTATTCAGGAGTTCCGGGAATTTCTCGAGGAATATAAAGTAGTCGGGCTTGCCGTCGCGTTCATCATGGGCGCTACAGTAACGACTCTGGTGCAGTCACTGGTGAACGATATTATTATGCCTTGCATCAATCCGCTGCTGGCATCTACCGGCTCGGACTGGAAGAACGCCACAGCCGTGATCGGGCCGGTTGCACTGAAGTACGGCTCGTTTACGAGCAACCTGATCAACTTCATGATCATCGCGTTCGTGGTATTCCTGATCGCGAAGGTCGTCCTCAAGGAAACCAAGGTCACTAAAAAATGACCTGTTTCCTTCTTTTTTACCTTAAAGTACATAGCCTAAAAAGTCTATCTATTACTCATGCTCAGGGACTATAACAAGAAAGAGATCGAGGACAGGAACAGCCCCGAAGGGCTCGTAGCCTCGGGCAACGTCTATGCCATGAGCGGCCAGTACGACAATGCCTTAGCACATTTTCATAAAGCCCTCAAGCTGAAGCCAGACTGCACAGATGCCTACTATGGGTTAGCCTGCGTGCAGTGCGCTACGGGTAATTTGGAAGAAGCGGAGAAGAGCTTCAAGGACGCCCTGAGGATAGACGATAAACATCCCGGAGCGCACAGTGATCTCGGTAACCTGTACTACTGCCTGGGCAGGCTGGACGAAGCCCTCGCCGAACTGCAAAGATCACTGGAAATCGACCCGCAGCAGCATCTCGCCCACTATCGGCTCGGTCTAGTTTACCTGCGCATGGACAGGGACGATGAGGCAATCGAAGAACTGAAAAAGACTATCTCGCTCAAGCCCTCCTACGCAGATGCGTATACTGCTCTTGGCAGGACCTATGGCCTGCAGGGCAGGCTGGACGAGGCGATCGCCGCTTTCCGGCACGCCATAGCAGAAAAGCCTCAGGATGCCGTGTGCCACTTCGACCTCGGCCTGGCCCTGAGCATGAAAGGGGACCTGGACCCTGCAAATACTGAGTTTGCAGAGGCTATCCGGCTCGACCCTGAATTCCCGGATCCGCATATGGCGATGGGCAGCAACCTGTTTACCGACGGCAAGCTGAACGAGGCGGCTTTCGAGTTCCGGGAAGCGATCCGACTCAACCCCTACCTTGAGGAGGCCCACCTGAAGCTGGCCCAGGTGTACGAGCAGAAAGGCCTGATGGGCGAGGCGGTCAAGGAATACCGGGAGGCGCTGGCCGTCCAGCCTGGCATGTACGAGGCCAACCTGAGCCTGGGCAGAGTCCACATGACCCTCGGCAGGTACGAGGAGGCGATCAGGGAACTGGCATCAGCGGCAGAGGCTCGTCCAGAGAGCGCTATTGCGTATCTTGAGCTGGGAAATGCGTTCTCTAAGCTTGGGTTCGAGAAAGAGGCGAAACAGAACTATGAGAAAGCCTTAAAGCTCGATCCTTCCCTGGAGAGCGCGATCAAAGCGGTTGAGAATAAATAGTACGGATATGACGAACGTCGTGCCGGGCCGGCTGATGGCTGTCTCCAGCATTTGGCGTCGCAGCACGGCGTTCGTTCAGGCATAAGGAAACAATCGGGCTGGAAATCTACCTGTTATATTATTCCGAGCTTATACCTTGCTGTAGCCAGATAGTTTTTGGCCTCCCCGTTGTCGGGGTCGATCTTCTGCACTGTTTCAAACTCCCGTATGGCATCCTCGTATTGTTTCTGTTCCAGGAAGAGGCTGCCGAGGTTTAGGTGTGCCTGGACGAAGTGCTCGTCGAGGGCGATGGCTTTCTCGTAGAATTCCCGGGCTTTTGCCGGGTCGCCCATCCTGGCGTAGTCCCAGCCCAGGCGGTTGTAGGCATCCGGGAAATCAGGGTCCAGGTCCAGAGTCGTCTCGTATTCCCTGATCGCCTCGTCTACCAGGCCTTTATCATCGAGCAGCAGGCCCAGGTTGTAATGGGCTTCCAGAAAGTCCGGGCTGTGCTGGATTGCGATGCGGTAGTTCTGGATGGCTTCGGTGAGCAGGTTTCTCTCGGACTGGGTGACTGCAAGGTTGTAATATGCATCGGGGCTGGAGGGGTTGGCTTTGACTGCCTGCTTGTAGGCGTTTTCCGCTTCCCGCAGGTCTCCCTTATCTGCATAAGCGCCGGCCAGCAGCATGTAGGCGTCGAAGTACTCCGGGTTGAGCTTGACTGCTTCCTGCAGCATCTCGATGGCATCGTCCAGGTATCCGGCGGCCATCAGGGAGATGGCAAAGCCCACCCGGGCTTCCGGCAGGTTGGGCGCCTGCTTGACAAGCTCTGTGAAGACCGGGAGCGCGTCGTCGACCAGCCCGAGCTCGTTGAGGGTGATGGCCAGGCTCAGCCTCGCCTCTACGTAATCGTCTTTCAGCTCGACAGCCTTGCGGAACTCCTGGGACGCCTTTTTCGTCTCGCCGAGGGCATCGTAGGCGATGCCAAGGCTGTAGTGGATCTCGGCACTGTCCGGCCTCAGCTTCGCCGCTTCTTCAAGTTCCCGCACTGCATCGCTATAGCGGCCTTTAATGCCGTAGGCCAGCCCCAGGGCTCGCCTGGCATCCGCATCCCCGGGTCTGGTCTTAACCGCCTGTTCGTAGCTGCTTATTTCGAGATCGATGTCGTAGCCCATAAAAATCACACAGTCATTATCTAATAAGCGCATCAATTGATATAGCTTCGGTAGCAGGAGAGCGGTAAAAAAGAAGAAAAGCCGGCTTACCCGAGCCTTATCAGGCCGGCGATTGCTGCCAGCCGCTCTATGGACTGGCATTCCCAGGGCTGGTCGTAGGCGAAAGTAAATTGCGTGCCGGGATGGGAACTGATGAAGTCGGCGATGTTCTGCAGTGCGGCCTCCCGGGCTTCGCAGTCGAGCTCGGGTATGACCTCCGACTGGCCGATCGGGTAGCTTTCGCTCAGCTCCTCGGGAAATACGCCGAAGGGCGCCTTGACGTGAAATACCCTGTCGAAGCCTCTGGAGTCCACGTCCCGCCTGGTCGTGATGAGAACTTTTCCGCTTACCTGCAGGTTTTTCAGAAGCCGGTTATAGTGTATGACTTCCGGCCGGCGGGCAGACTCCGGGCCCAGGTAGAAGAATGACGATTTCGTCACCCGGTCGAACTTCTCTATGTACGCCGAGTAATTCATCATCTGCTTTAAGCCGGACAGCATTCTGGGGTGGCTCCTGCACCTGCGCTCTACCAGCTCCATCAGGTCCCCGTCGAGGATGCTCTGCTTGATAAGGCGGATTTCGGCAAAGGTCACATAGAGGTTGTGCTCGGCGAGCAGCCTTGTCCTCGTGGCGTCGTCCATGCCTGCGATCTCCTTCGCCGTGTGAGCCATGCATACGGGGCAGGAGCACGGCAGGTGGGTCAGCTGGCCGATGTGGTATGTACCGTCGACTGTCAGGTACCGTCCGTCTTTAGCGTAGAGCGCGTAAGCGGCGCTGTCGAACAGGTCGCAGCCCAGGGCCACTGCCAGCGCAAGCATCATCGGGTGGCCCGCGCCAAACAGGTGGACGACTGCGTCCGGGCCAAGCCCCATCTTTGATCGGACGATCACGTCTACCATGTCTTTATACCTGTAAGTTTCCATCAGTGGCACGACCGCCCCGAGCGGGTAAATGTCGAACCCGATCTCGTACGTCCGCCTCGCCGCCTCCTCTCTGAGGTCGAGATGGGTGGAGCCCTGCACCGGGCCGGCCAGCAGCATGTCGCCTTTGTATGCTTTAGCCTCGGCCTCCCTGGCCAGCGTGATCTCAAGCTCTTCCCGGGCACGGGCGTAAGGCACGTCAGGCGGTGTAGGGATGTCCAGCGGCACCCCGATGTCTGTGCCGATGTCCCGCTCGAACGATACGATGCCCGGGTTGTCAACTTCTACCGAGCCGTAGACCGAGAGCTGGAACGAGCCGGAGTCCGTCATGATCGGCCCGTCGAAGTCCAGCATCTCGTGCAGGCCTTTAGACAGTGCCGCCTCTCTTAGGCGCTCCGTACGATAAATAATATAAGAGTTAGTGATGAGCATCTGGGCCCCGTATCTCTTCAGCTCACGGGGCTCGATCAGTCGCAGGTTGGGGTTGATCACCGGCATTACTGTCGGTGTCTCCACTATACCATGCGGCGTGTATAGCTTGCCAATTCTGCCTAAAAGGTCCTTTTCAGTGATCTCGAAAACGTCGGACATCAGAGTTCAGGAATATCATAACGCCTGCTGATATATAAAGAATACTTGCGGCTGCTATCGGCTGTGACTGTTATCAGCTGTAGCTGCTGTCAGCCACCACACTCAATCTTCGCCTGAGCGGGCCTTACTTTTCTTCGGCTTTACAGCCTCCGGCATAGCCGCGTTCCTGTCGCTGATCCACCTGACGGTTGCCATGGCGTCCCGGTCTTCTTTCCAGCCTGGCGCCAGCTTCCTGTCGCGGATCATCAGTTCCGCCCAGCGCTGGAGGCGCCGCTCGTTCTCCGAGCAGCTCTTTTCCTCCTTCATGAGATCGCTTGCCGTGCGAAAAGGCGACAGGCTCCTGGTATCCTCTGTCAGCTTAGACGTTATCGGCCTTGTGATCTTTTGTTTAAGCCCTGGCTCTGCCGGCTTTCTGGTGACCATCGGTACGTGGTATCGGGCTCGCCCTGCAAATACTTTTCTGCAGGCCGCCGGGTAGTACGATAATCCAGAGCCAGAACTGGATAGTAAAGGAGCTTACCTGCTCTCTTCCTCTTTGCCCTTCTCAATAAGCTCCTTGACCTTCTGCCCGCCTTTATGGCCGATCTTCGAATAGAATTCGGGGCCGTACTTTTCCTTCACCTTCTCTCCGCCCTTGTGGCCGCCCTTACGGCCTGCTTCCTCGACAGTCATCTCACCCTTTTCTTCTGCCATAGTTTCACCTCTCCCGGGACACTATAGTGATATGTGTGGATTATGCCCCGCATGTGAAGTGAAGGCCGGCCTCTGTAAAATGTTGTCCCGGGCAAATCGCGGTGAGGGGAGGGCCATGAGAGTGCATGAGAACATGGTGTAGAGCAGGCCAATAAGGATTTATCTTAGCAGAGACAACCGTCTGGAGAGATCAATGATGGCAGCAAAGGTAAGAGTTTTTTCTCAGCCGACATGCCCGGCGTGCAACGATCTGAAAGAGTACCTGAAGAAGAAGAGAGTCGAGTTCGAGGACATGGATATTACAGCCAGTAAAGACGCGTTCAACGAGCTGACGAAGGTCTACAAGGTCAGGGTTACCCCGCTCCTGGTGATGGGGGATAAGAAGCTCATCGGCTTCGACCCGGCGGAAGTAGATAAGCTGCTTGCCGAAAATAAGTGATAATTTATCGCACCGGGCATCAGGGTTATCGTATCCCTCATGCCCTGTGTGGCAGGCAGGACTGTAGAAGAAGTTCTGGTGCGCCTGTCGTAGTGGTAGTAGTATTAATGGTCGGGAGCCTGAGGTGAATTTGCACGTTGATCGTGCATCTATCCGGGCTTTGCAGGACTACTAACCGCCTGGATAGCAAAAGCAACTGCTCCGGGCCATTTTTCGCCTGGCGTATTTATACCTTGCTCCTGAACTCCGCTTTTTCACAGGGGTTATCACCGATATTTTTGAAAAATCCTTGGCCAGCATTAAATAATGTGATTTTTATATTACAGTCTGCTTCCAGAACACAAACGGTGATACAGATGGAACAGACACTTGAAAGGCAGACTATTGCAACAGACGACGACAGTATGATCGTGGCTGTGAACTACTGTGTGAACACCAACAGGACTTATATCTACGAGTTGAAGGACGGGGATATAGTGAGTGAGAAAGTCGTGCACGGTGTTTAGTGGCGGCACAGGCCGCCCGACTATTTTGTAAAAAGAATTATATAAATGCTACTTATAATACTCTTGCGACTATATTGCAATCTAGCATTTTCCAAGAGTTGATATGATGATCACAAAGAAGGACTTACTGGATAAAGCCGCCATTTTACAGAGGGATAAGGAAACCTACGCCATCGCACCCCATATTGCGGGAGGCATCTGCGATTCCAACACCCTGAGAAAGCTCGCAGACGTGGCAGATAAATATCACGCCGCTGCCATCAAGATCACTGGTGCTCAGCGCATCGCAATTGTCGGGCTCAAGGAAGAAGACATCGACAAAGCCTGGACAGACCTGGGGATCAAGCCGGGCGCAGCCGTGGGCATGTGTGTCAGGAGCATCAAAGTCTGCCCCGGCACCACCTTCTGCAAGAGGGGCGTACAGGACAGCGTAGGACTGGGCCTGGCGCTTGACTCCGCGTACCATGGCATGACCACGCCCTCCAAGTTCAAGATCGGCGTCTCCGGCTGTCCTAACAGTTGCGGAGAATCCTGGCTGAAGGACCTTGGCTTCCTCGGCACCGGCAAAGGCTTCAAGTGCATAGTCGGCGGAGACGGGGGCAGGACTCCCCGGATCGGCAGAGAGCTGGTGGACGGGCTTACTATTGACCAGGCGAAGACGCTCGCCGAAAAGATCATCCAGTACTACCGGACCAACGGGAAGGAGCGAGAACGCATGGGCGCTTTCATCGACCGTATCGGCTGGGACGAGTTCAAGAAGAACGTGCTGGACTAAAAAAGAAGAAGTAGCGAAAAGCGGCTTGATGCTGTAAGCTGCAAGCCGCATCCCGGGCTACCTGCGATTCGCTCCACTTACCAGCTGAGATCAGTGCTCACGATGGCAGTCTCATCGTTATAGTTGTCTATTACGAAGTAGTAGGTACCATCTTCATAGGCCGTGAATTCTCCGGACACTGAGGGCTCGGCATAATCATAGTATATATAATCCCACTCCTCGGAGTTTGCCTGCAGGAGCTTGTAGTTATCCTCATCGACGATGTATATGTCTACCGACGGGCCATTCGAATTGACGGTGTATTTTAATACGTTTCCTTCGTTCAGGCCGACCTCAACTCCCTCGAAGGTATAACCATCCAGGGTGTAAGTTTTCTTCGACATGCCTGTATTGATGCTTTTGCTGAAGTTACAGACCGAACAACAGCCGCAAACCAGGGCTGTCAGGGCAATTATCGAGACAAGAATGATCAGTTTCCTCATGGATATCACACTATTGCCATAAATGGCAGTTATTATTGGCCCTAATCGGTTAATAAGATTACGATTACCTAAAAGTCGATAGCTCTGTCAGTAGTTGTCTATGGCCGCCTTAAAATTTCACATATCGATAAAATACTGCTTTTGCCACCTCTGCCAGTCCGATGTAAAGGACTATGATGACTGCCAGTGCCATCAGGAAATGGGCTGGCAGTGGCACGAATCCCATCAGCCATGCCAGCGGTGAGTAGGGCAGTATAAGGACTAGCAATGCTATAAGCAGCGTAGCTGCAACTAAGTACCTGCTCGGCTTACTCTGGAAGAACGGCCGCCTGGTGCGGATGACCAGCACGATAAGGCTGGCTGAAATGACTGATTCGACGAACCACCCGGTCCTTAACTGATCAGGCGTGGCGTTCAGCAGCAGAAGCAGCACTCCGAAGGTAGCGAAATCGAAAATTGAGCTTACGAGGCCGAACACGAGCATGAACTTTTTGATGAATTCTATGTTCCACCTGCGCGGCACCTCTACCAGCTCGCTGTCAACCGAGTCTGTGGCGATGGTCATTTCCGGAAAATCTGTCAGCAGGTTCGTCAGCAGGATCTGCTTGGGGAGCAGCGGCAGAAACGGCAGGATCAATGAAGCTCCCGCCATACTGAACATGTTGCCGAAGTTGGCGCTGGTGGCCATGAACACGTACTTCAGGGTATTAGCAAAGGTCTTTCGACCTTCTTCAATACCGTCAGTCAGTACCTTGAGGTCATTTTCGAGCAGCACGATAGCTGCCGCTTCCTTCGCCACGTCGACAGCACTGTCCACCGAGATACCTACGTCTGCCACATGCAGGGCTGGCGCATCGTTGATTCCATCTCCCATGTAGCCGACGACGTGTCCCGCCATCTTTAGGACGTGGATGATGCGCTCCTTCTGGTTCGGCTCGACCTCGGCGAAAACATCTACGTCGTTGACTCTCGCCCACAGGGCTTCATCGGTCATGTGGTACATCTCCGGGCCCGTGATAATGCCAGGCCGGAGCCCGAGCCGCTCGCTAATGCAGGCCGCTACCAGCCTGTTGTCCCCGGTGAAGATCTTCAGGGCTACGCCCTGCCGTTTCATGTCCCGGACTGTATCGACAATGTGAGACTTGATGGGATCGTTAAAGGCGACAATCCCCAGGAATGTCATAGCAACCTCGTCGTCTTTGGTTACTGATACCCTGTTGCCGGCATCCTTATACGCGATCCCCAGCGTGCGTAAGCCTTCTCTGCTGAGAGTCCGGTAGAGCTCATCGATCCTGCCGGCTGCAGCCTCCCTGGGAACGATCTTCCCGTCAGGGAGTTCCGCCGAAGCGCATGTTTCCAGCACCTTGTTCAGGGCGCCTTTGGTGATCAAAACGTTCGACTTGCCGTCCGAGACCAGGACACTAAGCCGTTTCCTGGCGAAATCGTAAGGCACTTCGTCGAGCACTTTGAACTTCGATATGTCCTTTCTGCAGGCTGAGAGTAAGGCATCGTCTATCGGGCTGGTAAAGCTTTTCTCGAAATACGAGTTCAGGTAAGCGTATAGCTGGGCCTTATCGCTGTGCCTGCCATCGATGCCAGAGGCAGAGTGAAACCGAACCTTACCTTCGGTGATAGTGCCGGTTTTATCCGAGCAGAGGACGTTCATGCTGCCGAAGTTCTCAATGGCAGAGAGCTGTTTAACGATCACTTTATGGCGGGCCATCTTTTTGGCGCCCTGCGCCAGGTTGATGCTGATGATGGCGGGCAGGAGCTGCGGCGTCAGTCCAACGGCCAGCGCCAGGGAAAAGATAAAAGAGTCCAGTACCGGCCGGTGCAGAAAGACGTTGATCGCGAATATTGCGAAGATTAGCAGCAGGGTTAGCTCCATGAGGAGATACCCGAAGTGCCGGACGCCCTGTTCAAACTCTGTGGGGGGCTGCCGTAAGATCAGCCGACTGGATACCCGGCCAAATTCGGTCGATCTTCCTGTCCTGACTACGAGCGCTCTGGCAGTGCCGCTGTTCACGTGAGTGCCCATAAACAGCACGTTCGAGCGCGCTGCCGGCGGCGTCTCTCCCGGAAGTACTCCGGGAAATTTCTCTGCCGGATATGATTCCCCCGTCAGCGCAGCTTCGTCGACGAACAGGTCCCTGGCGTCGATGATCACGCTGTCGCCGGGCACGCCATCTCCGGCATTAAGGATGACGACGTCCCCCGGCACTACCTCTTCAAAAGGCACCTCCACTTCCTGCCCGTCTCTGAATACTCTCGCTTTCAGCCGTACTCTGGCTAGCAAGTCTTCTACGGCGTTTGAAGCTTCGTACTCCTGCCAGAAGCCCAGAGCGCCGCTAACGAGTACTATGGCCGCAATAATGACCGAATCTGGAATGTCGCCCAGGTAAAACGACAGGCCGGCGGCGAACAGCAGGATGAGAACGATGGGACTGGTGAACTGGCTCAGGAATAGGCGGGCTGAGTTGCCTCCCTTAACTGGCTTGATCCTGTTCGGGCCGATCGACATCAGGCGCTCTTCGGCCTCCGCCCTCCTCAGCCCTTCCGGGCGGGAGCCGAGGTGGATGTAAAGCTCCGACAGAGGCACACTCCAGAACGGCCGAGTACCGGCCTCAGGCGCTTTCGAGTCCGCCATACAGGTGAAAATTCGCATGCCGCCTAAAACCGTTTACTACGGTTAATCCTGTAAAAAGTACAGGATACCTCTATCTCTGCGGCATTCAATGATAAATACGGTGCGTGGGATGGTTGCCGAACTTAGGCCGACGGCGCTCGGGCTGACGGCAGGAATACTATGGGGCCTGGCCGTACTGGTGACAGGCCTTACAGCAGCACTGTTCGGGTACGGGCTAAAATTCGTGGACGTGGTGGGCTCATTCTACTTAGGCTATGAGCCAACTGTGATCGGGAGTATCCTCGGCGGAGTATGGGGATTCTTCGATGGCCTGATTGGCGGCTTCGTCTTTGCCCTGCTCTACAACTACCTGGCGAAAAAGCTCACGAAGTAGACGTATCTTATCCTGATATCTGCTTCTCGGCAAGTTGCCAGCTCTTTTATTACGTTAGCCACCGTCCCTCCCTCTCCTGTATTGAACAGTATCGTGATGTACCACAGTGAATAGTTACACTCAGGTTTTTGATCAAAGCTATATAGTAGAAGCACATTTCGTAGCATCCCTGATAGCATAAACCGCTGGTGGTAAAAATGGAGCTCAAGGCTCAACAATTAATAGTTCTTCTAGTTTCAATGTTCATCTTCACACTCGGCTTCGGCATCGTCGTGCCGGTGTTCGGATATCTCACCAAGGATATGGGCGCTTCCGCCCTCGATCTGGGGCTGCTGATGGCGACTATGTCGCTTATGCAGTTCCTCTGCGCTCCTACCTGGGGTAAGCTGTCGGACAGGATCGGGAGAAAGCCGGTCATGCTGATCGGCCTGTTCGGGTTCGCCCTGTCGTTCATCCTGACCGGGTTCTCGACTCAGCTGTGGATGCTGTTCGCCGCCCAGATTCTCGGCGGCCTGCTCTCCGCGGGCATATGGCCTGCGGTGCTGGCCTACGTGACCGACATCAGCAGCCCGGAAGACCGGGGCAAGCTGATGGGCTTCATGGGTGCCGCCTCCGGGCTGGGCATCATCGTAGGCCCGGCGATCTCGAGCATCCTGGCCGGCTGGGGCCTGACGGTGCCGTTCTTCGCGGCCGCTGCTATCGCTCTGGCAACCATGCTCATGGGCGCGGTACTGCTCCCGGAGTCCCTGCAGAAAGGGAAGCACATCAGCAAAGGGCCGAAGGTTGCACTGCTCGACACACTGAAGACTCCTCTCGGGATGATCTTCTTCATTATGCTGATGGTGAGCTTTGCGGGCGCCTGCCTGGACGGCACGGCAACTTACTTCATCATGGATAAGTTCAGCCTCACAGAGGCCGCTTCCAGCATGCCCGTGCTGAACTTCACTATGACGCTGACCGGCCCCAACGTCATGGGCATCATCTTCACGATCATGGGTATCATGAGCGTCATCAGCCAGCTGGCAGTAGGGCCGCTCATCCAGAAGTACGGGGAGAAAAACACGATGGTCTTCGGGCTCATCCTCGTGGCCGTCGGCATGATGTGCATGCCGTTCTCTATGGGTCTGGCCACGCTAGTCATCACCGTCAGCGTGATGGGCGTCGGAATGAACCTTGTCAACCCAGCGGTCAACACGCTGGTCTCAAAGCAGGCCCCGCCCGACCGGATCGGCGCCATGATGGGCTTACTCGGCTCCTTCAACAGCATCGGCAGAGTCCTCGGCCCGTCCGTGGGTGGCGCAGCCTACATGATCAGCATGACGCTGCCCTATATCGGCTCCGCCGTCATCGCAGCCGGATGCGCAGGTGCCATGGCGCTGATGGGCAAAAAACTGGGCGCTCCCGGCGAATCTGAGCGCGCTTCCCAGTAAGATAAAATGCGGATGCAGCGATTGCTGTGTCCGCCTCTACCGAGTTGTACTAACCCTGCGCTGTGTCGGCTGTCTCTATTGCAGGGATACCTGTGAATAGTTGTCTGTGTGTGGGTGAACGTTGTCGAACGCTGCGCTGTGCTAATCCTCACAGATGCCACAGATCCTGATTGATTCCACAGATTTCTCTGCTGGATCCACAGATTACTACTCGATATCACAGATGGAATACGCTAATACTATTAGATCATCGATAGCAATCCTAAGAGTACTCGATCAGAATATTTTTTAGTTATCTGTGGAATCCATCGTAATCTGTGCTATCCATAGAAATCTGTGGATTCTGTATCAATCTGTGGCATCTGTGAGGGTCTGGCACAGCGCAGCGTTCGTCTTGCTGTCTCACCACACTTAAGCAACCAGAAACGCACAGCACAGCTTTCTTTTTTGTCGATTTGCCAGGTAAAGGCAATTCATTGTCCACATAATTCCCGAAATATCCCAGAAATTATTTATATCGCCGCAAGAAAATCTATAATGTACCGTCATCACGGCATACAGTTGTATAGCAGACAGGAACAGGAGCTATAGCTTGGCTAAGCCTAAAGTGATCATCGTCGGAGCCGGGCCGGGAGGCCTTCTGGCAGCCCATAAGCTGGCAGAGAGCGCAAATGTGACCATCGTCGAGAAAGGCAAGGATATCGGCCAGCGCTCCTGTCAGGTGATGAAGGGTAAGGACTGTATTTATTGTAACGTCTGCAGTGTGACCGCAGGAGTAGGCGGGGCCGGGGGCATGTCGGACGGCAAGCTGAACCTGAGCTCGCAGGTGGGCGGGGACTGGGCGGAGTTTGTCACCAACAGGCGGGCTGAAGAGCTCATCGAAGAGGTAGACCAGTACTTTATCAAGCACGGCGCTCCCCCCGAGGACCCGCACGTGCCACCGTCTGCGTTAGCGACCCGGGCTGCGGCGAGCGGCATCGAGTTCATACCCATCAGGCAAAAGCACATCGGCAGCGACATGCTCCCGAAAGTGATCGGCTCGATGGAGGCCGACCTGAAAGAGAGGGGCGTCAAATTTCTGCTGAACACCCTCGTATCCGGCGTAGCCGTGGATGACGGTAAAGTTTCAGGCGTTATAGCCGGCGGAAAGAAAATCCGGGCAGACTATGTGCTTCTGGCCCCGGGGAGATCGGCCAGCACCTGGCTCGGGGAAGAGCTGAAAAAGTTCGGGGTGCCCCTCAAGTACATGCCTATCGACGTAGGGGTCAGGGTCGAGGTCCCATCTCTGGTCTACGAAGAGGCGGTGCAGGTCAACTGGGATCCCAAGTTCAGGATGTATACGCCCACTTACGATGACATGGTCAGGACTTTCTGCACCTGCCCCTACGGCTTCGTGGTGCAGGATACCTACGAGGCAGGCGTAGGCGCCAACGGGCACTCCCAGCGCACCTGCCGGTCGAACAACACCAACTTCTCGTTCTTGACCAAGATCGCTCTTACAGAGCCGCTTGAGAACACGAACGAGTACGGCGCCACCATCGCTCAGCAGGCTAAGACCATCGGCGGCGGAAAGCCCATCCTCCAGAGGCTCGGAGACCTGCGGCGCGGCCGCCGGTCCACCTGGTCCCGGCTGCAGCGCAGCTTCGTCCAGCCGACACTCAAAGCTGTCACTCCTGGCGATATATCCATGGCATTACCACACAGAGTAGTCACCAACATCATAGAGGGCCTGGACATGCTCGATCGAGTCGTTCCCGGGGTTGCATCAGACACCACCCTGCTCTATGCCCCCGAGATCAAGTTCGCCGCCATCCGTCCCGACACCAGAGAGCACTTCGAAGTCGTCAACGTCGACAACTTATTTGTAGCAGGCGACGGCGCAGGCTTAACAAGAGGTATAGTGCCGGCTGCAGCTACGGGAATCGAGGCCGCCGACGGCATACTCAATAAAATAAAGCCCTAAAAAGTCGCTCTGTGCGTCTCTGCTGTAGGAATACTCAGGACTCCAGCCTTGTCAGCGTTCTTAGCTCGTCGATGGAGGCACGGGCCTGCTCTCTGTCGCCGGGGGCGTCTTTTGAGATCAGGTCGTAGTACTCGTCTTCTATGTAGCCTACCGCTCGCTTCAGCTTTTCGGAGTCGAAGTGGTCGATGTACTTGCGGATGACGTACGCTTTGAAGGTAATATCCTGATATGGGTCTGTTCTGGACCGGCGGGTCAGGAACCAGATGGGCACGATGGACAGCAGCAGTATGAACGATATGGCGGCCAGGATGGTGTCCATGCCGGGCATCACCAGCTGAGCTCCGCCTTTATTGATGGTAATGGGTTTGCCCAGCAGCATCTGATCGCCGGCTGTGGCAATGATGCCCCATTTGCCTTCGCTGGTGAAGGTGAAGTCTTCACTGGTGATGGGATAGAAGATCCCCTCCGGGGATACTGCGATCAGGTCTATGCCCCTGTTGCTGAGGCCTTCGAATACTGACAGGGATATGGATGTCGGTTCCTGTACTGTGGCAGCTGTCGGGGCGTTGATGCGGATAGCCCGGTCTATCTCTATCACGTCCCTGTTTCCGTCGAGCGGCCTGGAGTACTGGACAAGGTTCACCCTCCCCGGGATATCCTGGAATACGACCGGTGTTCCGCCTTCGACTATGCCTGCGGCGAACCCGTTAATCGGAGGAACGACCAGGGTCAGATTGTAGTAGTCGACTATCGATACATACTGCGCAAATGTATCCAGGTAAGGCTCGACATTGCGGGGCAGCAGGGTCGGCGTAAATATAATGTTGTATTTACCTGTTTTTGCCTGTTCGTTGCTGATGTTTATCTCGAAGTGGACCAGTTTCGACTCGCCAGGAGACAGGACGAATGCGGCCGGTGTCACATTAATCCAGGTGATGGCGACCGGGTCGTCGACAGTAACCCTGATCACGTAGACTCCGTCCTGCTGGCCATCGTTTAATACGACGAATGAGCTGTTATAGGTGTATGGCAGCGTGTCGGCTTCTATAAAGGTCTCTGTCGGCGCGAAGACTTTCACACCGCTGCCCGCCGCATTCGCGATGCCCACGACAGAATGTGACAATAAGATGATGAGCACAGAGATAATGATTATTCGTCGCATCATGGACTCCCCAGGTGGTTGCATCTCAACCTTTTTCATTATATGTTATTACTTTTATATAAAATTTATGGCGATAAGTAGAATTATAATCAATAGCACAAATAAATTAATAAGATATTATGGTTTGGCAAGCCGGCCGCTATGTATAGAAAAAGTAACGGCGCTGCACCGAACCATTAAACGGGGGTAGCAGCGCAAATATCCTTTATCCAGAGACTCTGACTTTCTCTAGCTTAACGCTCGGGATGTACCCCGCAGCCGCTGACATGCCTGCTTCTACCAGCTTATAGTTATCCGCTATGGTGGCGTGCTGCAACAGCGCCGGCAGATTGCCGCCTATCATGCCGCCCTTGAGTGGATGAGCTATCTGTCCGTCCTTGATCCGGTACCCGGCGTAGATGGCTACGGAGAAGTCGCCGCTGACCCGGTTAGCCGTATGTGCGCCAAGGACGTGCTCTATGATTATGCCATCTCGGACGCCCCTGATCATCTCTTCTTCTGTCATGGTATCTCCTTCGAAGACGATGTTTCGGGCACACGTAGTCGGAGGCACCTTATACGTGGTACCAGACTCATTCCGCTCGGTGTGCATGGCGCTGCCGGTGGGCTTTGCGCCCGCCTCTGCCGCTGAAAACTGATCATATAGCAGGTTGCTCAGGACACCCTTATCCATGATCACTGTCCGCTGGCTGGGGTAGCCCTCCTCGTCCATGATAAACGTGTTTAGGCCTTTATGGTGAGTGCCATCGTCCACTATGGAGAATGTGTCCGAGGCAACCTTCTCCCCCAGTCTGCCGGAGTACACGGATTCGCCCTTGCGCACGTTATCGCCGTAAAGGGCGGGCAGTACGGTGCTGCTGAACAGGTCGAAGGCTGCGTCCGGGCGCAGAATGACGTCCATAGTCCCGGTTTCAAGTCCCTTCTGCCCCAGCTGCGCGATTGCTTTTTCAGTGGCTTTACGCCCCACTTCTTCGACGCTGAAGCTGAGCCTGCGGGAAGATTCTCCCTCGTCGCCATTGACGACGATTCCTCCATCTTTCAGCACAGACATCACGTGGCCGCCAATGAATGTTCCCTCATCGTAGACCATAATGCCGTTCGTATTGGCGACTGCGAAGGAAGCCGTGCCGAAAGACAGTCCGCCTCTGGAAGGCGTCGCCCGGGAATCGAAGGATCCCGCCTCGATCATGTCTCTGGCCATCTCGATCCCGTCTTCGACCACCAGAGTCGCCAGCTTATTATCGTAGATAGACCGGGTGCCGTCATACCTTGCGTTGGCGTGGAACTCGTAATTGCCGGGTTTGCCAAAACGTGCTGCCTGGATGGCCTGCTTCAGGCCGTAGTCTATGGAGGCCTCGTCGCAGTAGGCGTATCCTGTACGGCGATCCCTGATGATGCGGAGGCCTATGCCATAATCCCCGTCCTGGGAGCCGAAAGTGACCTTTCCCGCCTCCACCGCGACGGATGTGAAGCGCTTCTTCTGCACCAGCGCCTCGCATTCGACTCCGGCTGCCCTGGCAGCATTCATAACTTTCTCTGCCACTTGCAGTAGTTCTTCCTTCATCTACTGGCCTCCTACTACGCATTGCGATATCCTGATGTGTGGTCCGCCATCGTCTACCGTTACCGACTGGCCTTTACCACAGATGCCAGCGTGGCCCATCTCTGCATCCTTGCCCACGAGGTCGATCAGCTTCAGGATGTCGAGGGTTCTGCCCGACAGCGATACGTCCCGGAGGGGGTGAGTGATTTCCCCGTTCTCTATCATGTACGCTTCTTGTGCATTAAACTGGAAGAAGCCCTGGGAAGTGTTCACCTGGCCGCCCCTGGATCCCTTGACGTAGACGCCTTTCTTGACGCCCTCCAGCATCTCCTGGAAAGTGGCGTCTCCGGTTTCGATGTGGGTGTTGCTCATCCGCACGATGGGGCGGCTGTGGTACGATTCAGCTCTCGCTCCGCCGTTCGGCTCCATGTTGAGGCGGGCTGCAGACTCCCTGTTGAGAATAAAGTCGGTGAGGACTCCGTCCTTGATCAGAACTTTGGTTCTGGTGCGCACGCCTTCGTCATCGTAGATGTAGCTGCCGAAAAGGCCCGGCAGCGTGGCGTCGTCCTTGATGGTGATGCCAGGGTTTCCGATCTCCTTGCCGATCATTCCTTCAAAGCACGAGTTGCCTGTAGCTACCAGGTCGCCCTCGGAGGCGTGGCCGACAGCCTCATGGGCGAACACGCCTACCAGGCCCGGGTCTGCAATTACGGGCATTGTCCCTGCCGGCGGAGCCCTGGCGCTCAGCAGCGCCACCACAGAAGCAACTGCAGCGTCCGCCTCTTTCAGGTGCTGATCCCCGTCGAAGGCTTCCAGCCCGACAGCCCGCCCGATTCTCCGGCGCACGGACTGGATATGGCTATCCCTCTTGCCAACGAGCTCAATGGTCCAGAGAATCCGGGGCACCTCTGTCTTAATAGCGGCTCCCTCCGAGGAATAGAACTCCTGGATCGTGTACGTATCCTTGTAGCTGACCATGGCGTTAGTCACGAAGTCGTACTTCTTCACGGCGTCGTAAGCCGACTTCAGGTACTCCAGCTTGGTTTCCACGGGCTCGTCCAGGAAGCTGCGCTTCATCTGGATGACAGCCTCGTCCGTCACCGCTGTCACCGGGGCCAGGCGGGCTTTGTCCTTGATGCCCTCGCTGATGCCCTTAGCGATTTTCGCTGCCCTCTCTGCAGCATTGCACAGGGCCTGCTCTGAGCGATCAGAGGTTGTGGCAAAGCCCCAGGCGCCGTCGTATAATACCCTGACGCAGGCGCCGGAATCTTTACCAGAGATAGCCCTGGTAACCTCGCCTTTGCGAGTTTCTATCACTGTACCAGTGACATCCAGCAGCCGGATGTCATAGTAATCGGCCCGGCCTTCCAGCGCCCGGCCTACAGCTTGTATCAGCATGATCACCGGGTAGTAATTTAGTCTGGAATCAGAAAAATCTTTTTGCGAATAAAAAGACTATATTTTTCTGCTGACCATATTGAGGCCTTTGAAGAGCGATTCCATAAGGCTCTCCTTGTTATTGATGGTCATGTACTCGCAGCCCATGCGCCGGACGTCGTTGCCGAACTCCAGCAGCGTGTAGCCGCCGCTCTTCTTGAATTTCCTGGACTCGTCAGTGAGTAGCTGGAGGTACAGCACGTGGACTTTGTTTTGCAGGAGCTTCTTGATCAGGTCGAGCGATCGGACGTTGACGATGACGTCCTCTGCATAGACGCTGCGGCCTATCTCAGGTATGCCGTCCGTCAGGATGATCGCTATCTTGACTCCCGGCCGCCGATGCCAGCCGTTATCGATCATGGACTGGAGCGCGAGGTCGAGCCGGGTGCCACCCGAGCCGTTACTGGTAATAATCTCCTTATACATGTTGGAGCTGAGATTGAACGGGCCCGTGGCTTCGTTGCCGAACTTCCAGAGGTTGATCTCCATGTCCCTGCCCAGCCCCTCCATCAGCGACAGGCACGCCAGCTTGGCATAAGTCTGCGGCGCGTCAGCCTCCTCGATGTTCTGCTGGAGGGCCTGCTTTCGCCACCAGGAAGTCATCGAGTTAGAATCATCGTAAAGCAGCGCCAGCCTCACCTTTTTAATGTCCCTGATGCGCCGGTAGGTGAGCATACCATCCATACTTTTACCCTTGTTGCAGAACTCGGCGATGGTCTTGTGGTAGCTGATAATGCCGGTACCATCATAGGTTTTGTAGATCATCCGCTCGGAAGTAGGTGGTATGATGTGGTAAAACCGGAGAAGGTTTCTGCCGATGGAGCGGCATCCAGTGACCAGCGTATCGTATGCCCGGATATTCGAGGGATCTGCCATGCACCTGGCGCAGGCGATGCGCAAGCGTTTCTCGTCTGGAAAGATCATAAGTTACAGCCTGCTCGCGATCTTCAGCGCCAGCTCGTTCACCGTCTGCAGCGAGACGTAATCCGTCTCATCGGCAATGATCACGCCCTGATGCATGGCGGAGTCGATGAATGCCGTCTTGGCGTCCAGGCCTTCCTCTATGGAGATATCGCAGTACCGTGCCATCTTGATAACGCCGTCGGTCGACAGGCCCTGGGGCAGGGATTTCTCTTCCTGCCAGAGCCGCCTGGTCTCTTCCGCGAAGTCCAGGATGGCGTTGATCAGGACAGGCTGCAGGCCTGGGGTGTAGCTCTTGATGATCTTCTCTTCGGTGAAGCGGCTCGTGTACCCAATGAAGATGGGTATGAAACGGCGTTTTAAGGCTGCGCTCATTTTGAACGTGCCCTCGTCGCCCAGGTTGGCCGTCACGACCAGCACCCAGTCTTTGGGCCGCTGGAGGGTCAGTTCCCTGTACTCGAGGTGCAGCACTCCTGTGGAGAGCAGCATGAACAGGCCGGAGTAGGCTGTCGCAGGAGCCCTGGTGAACTCGTCGATCAGCAGGTTCTTATTTTCCTGCAGGGCGCGAGTCACGATGCCGTCCTTGTAGATGAACTGCCGGGAAAGCTCGGCATTACCCGACATCGAGAGCGGGTGGAACCCTCCGATGGTGTGGTACTCTGTCATACCCTCGGTCGCTTCCATCCGGTAGTAGTCGTCGCCCCGGGAAGCGTATCTCAGGATGTGCTCCGCGATCGTCGTCTTCCCGTTGCCGGGAGGCCCGTACAGCATGATCGGGTACCCGAGATTCAGGTACATGAGCGCTCTGATAATCGCTTCGTCCTGCCCTTTGATCTGGCAGGTTTCTATGATCTTTATTATGTCGTCTCGCTTGAACAGTACCATCCCGATTCCTCACACTTTCTGTTTTCCGTTTTTGGCTTACCTCAGTACTTCTTCTTAAATTCCTGGTCTACCAGCTTGATCAGCCTCTCCGCCTCGGCTTTGGATCCCTCGTCGTGGCGGGCGGCGATCGTGTTATACTCGCTCTTGAACCGGGCAATCGTGGAAGCGGCCCTGAGCCGGTCCACCCGGTCCATGTACTTGTAAAAGACTTCCATCTCTTCGATCAGGCCCTTGTAAGCGTCGATCTTCGGCTCTTCCTGAGCGATGATCTCCGCGATAGGGTGGACGATCTCGTACTTGATGCCTTTGTTCGTGACCGTCCTGCGGACGTTGAAGACGTGCATCAGGAGGTCGTGTATGACGAACATGATAGAGACAATGATGACCGTGAGAAGAAGATAGAACCACAGTGACAGGAGAATGAAGGTGCCGATGTCGCCGGATATGGCCCCGAGGCCGGCAAACATGCTCTGAGAAATCATCCTTGGCGATTCGCCGAAGACCGCCACAGCAGCCGTGGCCACGTACACTGGATACGAGAAGATCGATGCCTTGATGGCTCCCCAGGCCCGCTCCCTGAGCGTGGGGGTTTCCCGGGATATCTCCTTGTAGAAGAAGACCCATACGACCGGGATGATGGCCCACAGCGCAAAGCCGAGCAGCAGCAGGTCGTAGCGCCCGTTACCCATGTACCTCAGCGCATCGGGGAGCAGGGTTGCGAAGCCCGTGCCCGCGAAGATGTACCCGTATAACTCGCCTTCCATATATGTAACCAGCACGACGCCCGCAAGGGCGATCGACATGATGAACAGCGGGAAGAACTGTACGTAAGGCCATAAGATGGATACTGCATCCTTACCTATTATGGATGTGTCAGCTGCAGGATCGTTTGCTATGGCATTAGCCATGAGTTCTGAAACATGTATATCCTGTATGACATTGTACCCAATGCCGACTAACGTAAAGAGGATCAGCCCAAGCACCAGGTAGAGGAGTATTTTGGCTTTACCGTTGACTAACTCACGAAACTTCGGTATCGATGCCACTATCGCGGTCGATAGCAGCAACACGAGGACTATTTCAAATACTTGTATTAGACTGACCATACACCCACCAGGAGCTAAACTGGCTAATTCATATAATCAGCGCATAACATTATATAAATTTTCGTCCTCAAAGCCCCGTATTGCTTAAACGTAATTATACATCGGTAATTTTTAATGAGGCTCTGTTTATGCAAAGTTTTCAATAATCTCAGAGAAAATTGTCGCAGATCGGAGTATTTATGGAACAATATTTCTACGATCGGGGAGAAAGCTCCAGAACGATACTTTTCACGATGTTGACCGGCGCGTCGGTCTTGAAACCGATGCCCGAGAAATGAGTGCGGGATGCCTGGAAGCCTGCGCCCCGCAGCGCCTCGATGAGCACGTCGATGGTTGTCGGGGTCGCCCGCAAGTCCTGGCACACGCGGTGGTGATCGTAGAACGTCGGCACGTCGATCTCGCCGAGGATCAGCTCCAGCAGCCGTGCCGCCCGGACCTTTCTGCCGAACTCCCCTGTGTTGATGACGTTCAGCACCTGGCTGACGAAACTGTTGTCCTTGATCGGCCCGAGCCAGAGCGGCCCGGCCAGCCTCGCCTTGCCGCCGCAGTTCGGGCACCGGTCGGGCACCTGCACAGCCAGCCCGGGGATGGTCTCCCGGTAATGGCACTTGCCGCAGTCGAGGATGAAGCCAATCTGATCCAGCATCCGATCCGCGGGGACGACCCCGTGGTCTACGGCCAGGTACAGCCGGACGTAGTGCTCTGTAGAATGGCATAGTAGCGGTCGCACCGCCCTGTCGTACTTGGCCTGCTCCCGCACGACTTTACCCATGAGCACCCGCAGCCCGATCTCCGGGTAGTACTCGGTCTTGACCGGGAAGGCGCCATATTTTCGCATGCCCGACCGCAGGTGGGCTCCGCAGAGCGGTGCAGTATCGGTTGCGGTGACTCCCATGAACCGCTTAGCCGATCGGCAGACTGAGTCGATATACGGAGAGGGCGTGCCGAACGGATCGATGTCGACAAAGTCGTACTGCGTGGAAGAAAGCAGTGTGTTTGCGCCTCTGTTAGTCGCGTTCACTGTGACTCCGTTGGCCTCTGCATTCCTCTTGAGCAGTTCGTATGCGCCGGCATCCCAGTCGTTGATCGTGACGTCGATTTCCCGGGGTACCTCTTTCTTGACCCTGATGCCCCTGATGCCCGAGGCGGCCATCGCGTCGACGTAGGTAGTTACGTCCGGAAGACAGGTCAGGCAGGCTACGTTTAGGTCCCGGTTCATCTCCATCCGGGGATTGTAGAAGACGCCTTCGCCCATCTCGATCGCTACTTTGCCTTCGCGGATAACAGCCATCGGTGGTTACATGGGGGACATCCGATAATAATGTTTTGCCGGCGTGCTGACGCTGGCGTGCTGGCGCACGCTGAGAGTAAATAGCGGCAGGAGCACGGCGCGAGAGCGCCGGTTCCGGTCACGGCTGAGTTTACCAAACTCAAAACAATAGTTTTACCAGCAGGCCCATCAGCCGCCACATACCCCTATTTTTAGACAGCTTCAGCAGCTCAAAAGCGAGCTTCGAAGGCCGGTCTATGTCACCGTACTTCGTCATGACCTCGGAGATCTCCGGGTCGTCAAGCAGGGCCAGTGCCTCGTCGAGATCCTGATCGGTCATGCGGCCATACATCTGACGGAACCGCATCATCATCATCAGTTCCCTTCCGATGTCCGCCCGCCACCGCCGCTCGTACTCCATGAGCCGTGCCGAGCTGGCATCCCCGGCAAGCGCCGCCTTCGCAGCGACTTCTCCGGCGATGCGGGCACACCTGGCGCCGGTATATATGCCGCCATAAGAGATGGGCTTTACCTGTCCAGCGGCGTCGCCTACGATCATGATGTTATCGGTGACCGTGCGCTTCAGCGTGCCCACGGGCACGCCGCCCATGATCAGGTCGACCGCCGACCTCGCCTTCTTCGAGACGATCTCGTGCTCGGTCAGCAGCCGCTGGAGATACTCGTGCGCGTGCTCGTCCGAGATCAGGCCCACCCGGCAGCAATCGCCCGACGTGGGCACGGCCCATGCAAAGTGCTTAGGAGCATATCGGCTCCCTGAGAACATCTCTACAAAATCGGGGTTCCGGGGCTCGTAAGTCGCCTCCACCTGGATCGCCGAGCAGACGTGGGGCAGGTTGCCCAGGCCTGCGGCCCGGGCGACCTTGCTCTTGACACCATCCGCACCGATTACGACGCTTGCTGTGATATCTTCCGTGCCGTCGGGCCCTGTGACTTTAACCGATATGCCCCCCGGAACCGGAGTGATCCCTTCAGCTTTCGTGCTTATCAGGATTTCCGCCCCGGCATTTACGGCACGCCGGGCCATCTCCCTGTCCATGATCTTACGCTCGACTACGTAAGCCATAGTCCGCTTACCGTCAAGCAGGATGTTGTGATTGTTGGGAGAGTGTACGAAGGCGCCGCGGATCCGCTTGTTGATAAAGCTGCCTTCTCCAAGTTCGCACTCGTCCAGCGCGTTTCTGCTGATCAGGCCAGTGCATGCTACGGGGGAGCCTACCTGCCCGTGTTCTTCGAGCAGCAGTGTTTTCGCGCCGTTCAGCGCAGCGTATTTTGCGGCCATGGAGCCCGCAGGCCCCGCGCCCACGACTATGACGTCATAGTCCATCGTTATCCCATCATTTGTTGTATGCGGTAAGTAAGCCGGCGTGTAATTAATTTATCGGTATGAGTAGCAAGTGCTTACTTGACATTCTATTACTTTAAAGCAGTTATATTAAATATAAATTTGCATATGCGGTACATTATATATTATATCTGGCCGGGGTGTCAGCCGGCGTGGCAGTCAATATATATTAGAAAAGCCACAAGAGCATATGTAGTCCTTCTTGAAACATATTGTATGCTCAGGCAGCAGCCCCGGCATAGCCATGGAGCGGCCTGCCCGGCCGTACAAAAAGTTTCCAGAGCGACCATAGCCGGTAACGAGAATGACGGAATATAAGCAGTGCATACTGGTCAGAGAAGACCTCAAGCTGCCCAAAGGCAAGATGGCCGTACAGGTAGCCCACGCAGCGATCTCCGCCGCAGAATGGGCGAAGCCTTCGGTGCTGGAAGCCTGGAAGCGGGAAGGGCAGAAGAAGATTGTCCTGAAGGTGAACTCGGTGGAAGAGCTGTTCAGGTTCAAGGAAGAGGCCAGACGGGCGGACATCCCCACGGCTCTCATTCAGGATGCGGGGCTCACCTGCGTGCCACCCGGCACCATTACTGCGCTAGGCATGGGGCCTGCAGATTCGGACAGGCTGGACAAAATCGTCGGGCATCTCAAGCTAATGTAGGGATAGACATGATCGTAGGATTCAGTATCAGCAAGATCGAGTCGGCGCGGCACGTGCCGCTGGAAGAGCTCTCGAAGTTCAGGAACATCAACGTCAACTACGACATAAACCTCAGGAATCCGACAGTAAACAAAGCTCAGGCAGGCGAAGTGCTCCGGGTGGAGTACACGGTGGCGATCAACTACCTGAATCCATCCATCGGCTACATCCGCTTTGAAGGCTTCTGCGACAAAATCGGAGGTAACCCCGCACAGGAGAAAAAGAACTGGGATGAGGGCCATGCCGACGTACAAGTCCAGAATGAGATCGCCAACAATATGATGGCCAGGATTATTCCCCTGGCGCTACTGCTGTCCCAGAACCTGAGCCTGCCTCCCGCAGTGCCCATGCCGGTCATCAATTTCCAGCGCCCGGCAGAGGGAGCAGTGCCCCCTGCTGACAAGTTCGACCAGTACCACGCGTGATGCCATGAAACTCAGCCCGTACGAGATCGAGCGCCTGATGGGGATCGAAGCTTACCTCACCGGCACCGACGGTATCGGAGGCAGGCTGCGGGACAGCCCTTCCGATTTTGCCGTGGAGGAAGTGCCGGCTTTTAAAACCGGGGAAACCGGCGGCTACCTGGTAGCGCGGCTGACCAAGGAGAACTGGGAGACTCACCACCTGATCCGCGACCTGTCCCGGCAGCTGGGCATCAGCGACGACAGGATCGGCCTGGCTGGCACCAAAGACAAGCGGGCGATCACCACGCAGCTTATCAGCATCTACGGTGTGACCGAGGACGACCTGAAAAAGATCACGCTGCCCCGGATTCGGCTTACCCCTGTCGGCAGGTCGAGCAGGCCACTGGTGCTGGGCGATCTTGAGGGTAACAACTTCGACATCCGCATCTCTGGCGTCGCCATGGCGGAGCCCGAAATCCGGGCCAGGCTCGACTCGATCACTGGTGAAATCAGCGCTACCGGCGGAGTCCCCAACTTCTTCGGGTACCAGCGCTTTGGTATCCGGCGCCCTATCACCCACCTCGTCGGAGAGAAGCTGATCCGGGGGGATCTGGAGGGGGCAGCTATGGACTATATCGCCCGCTCGTTTCCGGATGAAAACCCCGAGAACATAGAAGCCCGTGATTATGTTTTCAGGACGAGGGACTTCAAGAAAGGCCTGGACATGTATGCACTGAACCTGAGGTACGAGCGCACGATGATGCACAGGCTGATCGAGAGGCCGGGAGATTATGCAGGGGCTTTCAGATCGCTGCCCGGCACTCTGATGAAGATGTTTGTGAGCGCGTATCAGTCTTATCTGTTCAACAGGATGCTCAGTCAGCGGCTGCTGCTGGGGATGTCTATAACTACGCCGCAGGAAGGTGATACTGTCTGCTTTAACGGTCCCGACGGTAAGCCGGACGTCTCCAGGGTGGAGCAGGTAACGAAAAAGAACAGGCCGGACATCAATTATCTATACAAGCGGAAGAGGGTCACGCTGGTCCTGCCGCTCGTGGGAAAAAGCACCCGCATCGACCTGCTGGACGAAGTTTCCAGAAAGGTGCTGGATGATGCGAAGGTAACCCCGGACAACTTTGAGATTCCCCTGATGCCAGAGCTGAGCTCGCATGGTATCTGGAGAGCAATGGTGCTGCCGGTCAGCCCGTCGCTCGATGTCGAAGGCGGCTCCGTCAGGGCCCGGTTCTTCCTCACCAGCGGCAGCTATGCGACGACCGTGCTGCGTGAATACATGAAAGCAAATCCTCGCTGTATGGAGTAAACACCAATATAGTTTGTACTCTTTTTTAATTTGCCGAGCTATTATCACGGTAAATATTATAATTATATGCAGATTAATAAGTAGATATTGGTGAATGAAATGGCAGAGGACCCTTCAATACTTGGCGCGCCGTCCGGCACTCCGGAATCGATCAGCGAGATGGACGCCATAAAAGCCAACATTGTTGAGCAGCTTATCTCATGCGGCGTGAAGTTCCCTATAGAGAGTAAAAAGGAGCTTATGGAAATCTATCCGTATGGTACGCCGATCAAGTGCAGGTACAAGGGCAAGGAAACTTCCATCCACGACCTGATCCCGCAGATCGACGACAGCCTGTTTCCGATAAAGACTCCCGGGGATGCTGCGGCAGCACTCTTGAGCAGGTGCGAAGTCGGGCAAAAGTAGGGCCTTAACAGGTCGACGACCTGTAAAAGGTCGTACGACCTTTTACAGGTCGTCGTCATCATCAAACGAGTCTGCGAAAGAGTCGTCTGATGTGAAGCCCTCTCCGCCGACGATCTCATCGTCAGCGTCATGCTCAGAGGGTATGCCTTCGCCGTCGTAGCCTGCAGGGCTATCGCCCGGAGCCGGCCTCATCTTCTGTTTGACGCTGGAGCAGAAGTACAGCGCAAAAGTATCCATACTGTCTATCAGGACAAGGCTGTTTTTGTAAAATGCGATCGGGATATACATTACGATCACACAGTCTAACTACTATTAGCTTTTATACCTTCCGCCTGAGAGGGGGAGGAAAAGAGGAGAAAATAAAAAAGCGGTGTGGCTTGTACGGCCCGCCCGCAGATACAGTTTCGGAAGGGTAGCCTTATTATCCGGGCGGGCCGTAGCCGTCGCATTTGTTAATCTTTAGCCACAACTGTTGAGCCGTTCGTCGTTATCTTATCACCGGACCAGTCTATCTGACAGGGGCAGTGGCAGGAGCTCCTGCCGCTCCCGCTCCCGCTCCCATCATGCCGGGGCTCTGACCTGCAGCTGCTGCGCCGAGGCCTACGCCGCTACCGCCAGCGGCGGCAGGGCCGGACGGGCAGGCCGCGCCTATGCCGGCGCCAGCGGGTGCGTTACCGAGGCAGAACGTCTTGGTCTGCGGGATCATCGTAGTCACGGGCTGGTATGCGACTGCGGGCACCTGCACAGGTACCTGAGCCTGTGCACAGGCAGTCTCGTAGGTGGTCACCGGCACCTGCTCCGGCACAACTACTGTCCTTGGCACGGTAACGGTAGTCTGCTTTGGTACGGTCACCGGGTAGTTCACCGTCTGCATATCGCAGGTAGTAGTCATATAGGGGACCATCTGCGTAGCGGGAATGTTACATGATACAGTCGCGACACAATCCTGGGGTGCTCCATAAGAAACGCCACCTGCCGGACCTGCGCCGCCCGCTGCCGCTAAACCTGCACCCATGCCATACTGGGCCATCGCGGGACCAGCGAATACGAGCGCTGCCAGCGTTACTAACGCCAGAACAAACAATTTTTTCATCATGCTGTCAACTATGCCTCCTGTTACGTTGGTTCGATACGATGTTCGAAAAGCCTTGTTAAAAATATTTTGAGCTTAAAATGCGAAAAACGCTCATATATAGCTCTGTTTTCAAAAATAAAAGGTAAATGTGAGTTATAACCTGATTAGGGGCAAAATGCCGTCGGTAAATATGTTATGAGTCCTTATCCGGAGTCAGATACTATCGTACTGGCCGTGTTGCGGTACGATCTGGTAGCCCCTCCCGGGCAACGCGTCATCCAGCCTCCTTCTACTCTGCTTATCCTGTTTAAAAACGGAAAGGGTTAATACAATCGCGGCCATATATAGCCTGGCAGGCAAAAGGATGAAGTCCGTTTTTATCAGTTCCATCAACCCGAAAAGTGGCAAGACGGTGATCACGCTGGGCATCGCTTTGAATTCCCGGGTGTACACCGGCTTTTTCAAGCCGTTCCAGGAAAAGATGATCACTGTCAACGGCCAGAGGGTGGAGGAAGACGCTTACCTGATGCAGGCTCTGGTCGACTTCGAGGCAAACCCGGGCGATCTGTGCCCGTTCCCCCGGGAGAAAATGCCCTCGCTTACCATGGATCATATTGTCGAGGCTTACCAGAAAGTCGCCAGGGATAAAGAGCTGATGATCATCGAAGGTATGGAGAATGTAACTATGGGCTTCCTCTACGGGTTGTCCTGTTACGATATCGTAGAACGGTTCAAGTCGGACCTGATCCTGCTCTCTGACGCTACTCCTGAGTCGCTGGACCGGGTGGCCATGATCAAAGACTACCTCGACTACAGGAAGATACCCCTGAAAGGCGTTATCCTGAACCTGTGCAACGATGTGGGCCTCGAAAATTTCCTTATCAGCAAAGGCATACCTGTGGTGGGTATGATCCCGTATACGCCGTCCTTGCGGACGCTGCACGTCTTCGAGATCGTCGAAGAGCTCAACGGCATAGTCCTGACCGGCAGCGAAAACCTGAGCAACATCGTAGAGAAGACACTAATCGGCGCCATGTCCCGGGAATCGGCGCTCCGGTACTTCGAGCGCGCCCGCAATAAAGCCGTGATTACGGGCGGCGACCGCAGCGACATATTGCTCTCCGCCCTGAATACGTCCACGTCCTGCATCATCCTGACTGGTGGTCTCCTGCCCGCCCAGGAAGTCATAAACCGGGCGAGGTTCCTCGGCGTGCCCATGATTTCCGTAAAAGAAGACACGCTGTCAGCTTCGGAGATCGTCGACCGCATGATCGCCCGCATCGACCCGACGGACGAGAAGAAGATCAAGACGATCAAGGATGAAGTCGCCCGTAACGTCGACCTGTCAAAGATTTTGACCTGAGCGATTTATATCCATGGCATCCCGAGAACGGGCGAATAAACTGTTTTTACACTTGTTCACAACACCTCAAAAATTGTGAACACACTGTGAATGTGCTTCCACTAATGTTTGTAGTTATGTCGTATTTTTAAATATTGCCACAAATTTAAGCCCTGATTTTCTGTCTTGCAGTATTATACAGGTAACCACAGATTCTGGTTTCACTGAGCTACCGATCGCCCGGCGTAGCGCTATAACCTGTGAACAGGTGAACCTATAAATACTCGAAAATCCTACGGATTATAAGGTAAAACTTGTGTTATTTTGTGCTTAAGTCTTAAGCACTAATAAAATAACCGGTTTTCCTCGAAAAGCTTATATAATTGGAGATACTACTATGGATATGTAGTACGCAGCAAGCTGTGTAGCACAATGACAGTTAACTGCGTCTGATATGGTATGGTAGGTAGGTAATCAACGATTACGCCTGAGACATGGGGATGGATTGGGCAGTAATTGTGCATAAACGGCAAACACCCGGGTATTGAGGTGCGTTTACAATCATACAACCAAAACGCAAAACGGCAAACTCGCAGTCTTTGGCTGTGGGTCATAAGGGATGGATTGGAAAAAACGCAAAACGGCAAATAGTAGGGATGGATTGGAAAAGTGATTTAGAGGCGGTCCTGTAGGGGGATCGCCTCTTAATGTCATCAGATAATCAGTGAGGACTAAGGGAGGGCTGTAACATGGTTGATATTAAGATCAGCCTGGATAACCAGAGTGGTAAAATAACAGCTTTCACCATCCTCGGAGAAGACCTGAAAGCCGATGAGCTTGAAAGGGCGATCAACTCGATCCGCCAGACATTTGGCGGCGCAAGTACCTCGTCTCAGGCGCCTCAGGCCCAAGCCACATCCGTCATGGCGAAAGACATCAGAGACCTGTCAAGCGACCGGATGACCATCAAGGAACGGCTGAAATTATTTTTAAAATTCGAATACCGCGGCGCATGGTTCAACACAATCGACGTTAAAGACCGGTATTGGCGAACCTATAACGAAGAGATCAAGATCAGCACAGTATCCACGTACCTCTCCCGTTTGCACAACGAGGGCTTCCTGGAACGGCGCGGCAACAAGATCGAGAGAGAATACCGCATCGTAGAAATACCTGCGGAACCGCAGCCCGCCCAGGACGCCCGGGTGCCGGAACAACAGCGCTAAACTACAGACAGACAGACAAGGCTAAAAGCCTGACAGGGAAACCTGCAGGCTTCCTTTTCTTTTTTGACCACTGTTGCACTGGACCTCTTCCCAGTCGTACCCGATCAGGCTGTCGAGGCTCATAGCGTACAGCGTATCGTACTTTTCCAGCACCAGCGCCTGCCCTTTGACGCCGAACACCGTTCCGGAAACAGTCATACCGACGTCGGGCTTGATCAAGATCGGTGCCATCCATAACTCCCGGGGAAAGTACTTGAAGCTGAAGCGCCGGATCGGCGTAAAATCGGTGATAGTAGCATCGATGGCAGCCCTGTCAATACATCCTGCCTTGATTTTATCAGTGAACCCCAGCCTGTCAGGGTATTTTGCACTCAGCTCCCTCTCCAGCCTTCTCGCTGCCTCGCCGTCGGGGAACCGGGCAATCTCATACCCCTCGTCCGCTCCCTGCTCGTTCAGGCGAGTCTCCAGACGGTAAGTCCTCGACACCCCGACCTTGATAGTCGAAGGTGCAAATACCGCCAGATAGACAGAGTGCTCCTCATTGCAGGTCTTTTCAGGCTTGCGACACTCCCCCCGGCAAATCACGCACGCGTCGGCAGCCCCAACACATCGCTGACAGTAAGGCGCCACAGAGCTGTCGCAAGGGATATACTTATCTCCATCCCACCGTCCCGCACAGCCCCGACCGGTCAGCGTCATGGCTATCCCGGAAGAAATATCGAGTACCTTCGGCCCCGGGGCGACGACGAGTGCCTTATCTATCGATGAGTAGCCGATGATGCGCATAAGACGGGACGATCTATAGCATCCAGTTACATATAGTTCTCGTGCTTATCCAGAAACTACACGACAATATGAATGCTGGGCTGTGCGTTTTATTGTTGTACAGGCTCTCTCGAGACAGCAAGACGAACGCTGCGCTGTGCCAGACCCTCACAGATGCCACAGATTGAAACAGAATCCACAGATTACGATCGATTGCACAGATTACGGTTGATTCCACAGATAACTAAAAAATAATCTGATCTATTACTATAGTACTCTTATGATTGCTATCAGTGATCGAATAGCATTGCATGTTCCTTCTGTGCTATCGTGTAGTATTCTGTGGATTCAGCAGAGAAATCTGTGGAATCAATTGGAATCTGTGGCATCTGTGTGGTTTAGCACAGCGCAGCGTTCGTGTACGTTCACCTCCACAGAGATAACAGTTTGAGAGTATCATAGTAATGTGATAGCCGGTACAGCGCAGCGTTCGTGTACGTTCACCTCCACAGAGATAACAGTTTGAGAGTATCATAGTAATGTGATAGCCGGTACAGCGCAGCGTTCGTGTACGTTCACCTCCACAGAGATAACCGTTTGAGAGTATCATAGTAATGTGATAGCCGGTACAGCGCAGCGTTCGTGTACGTTCACCTCCACAGAGATAACAGTTTGAGAGTATCATAGTAATGTGATAGCCGGTACAGCGCAGCGTTCGTGTACGTTCACCTCCACAGAGATAACCGTTTGAGAGTATCATAGTAATGTGATAGCCGGTACAGCGCAGCGTTCGTGTACGTTCACCAACATAGAGACAGCTGTTTTCGAGTATCCCTGTAATAGTGGATAGTACAGCGTAGCAATCGTTTTATATTGTGTGAACTAATAAGTAACCTTTATTTCACCCCCGGACAATCTTCTAATCATGATCAAGCGGGACATCGTTTACTTCGAGAAGCCGGGCGGGCAGAACACGGATGACACGATCCGGCTGGCAGTGGAAAGGGCGAAGGAACTGGGGATTAAGTATGTCGTCGTGGCCAGCGTCAGCGGCGAAACCGGCGTGAAAGCGGCAAAGGCGTTTGCCGGCACGGGCGTAAAAGTGATCGTCGTAGGTCACCATGTGGGCTTCTCCGGCCCGGGAGAGCGAGACCTGGAAGACCGGTACCTCAGTGAGCTGAGAGAAATGGGCATAACCGTCGTGGAAATGTCCCACGCGCTATCCGGAGTCGAGCGCTCGATCTCGAGAAGGCTCGGCGGCGCTTCCCGGGTGGAAACGATTGCTGAAGCCTTGCGCACCCTGATCAGCGTCGGGACAAAGGTATGTGTGGAAATCAGCCTTATGGCGGCAGATGGCGGCTACGTGCCTGTAGATGAAGAGACTGAGATCATCGCCCTCGGCGGCAACTGGCCTGGCGTCGACACTGCATGTGTCATCAAGCCTGCACACTCAAACAGCTTCTTCGACCTGCAGGTGCGGGAGTTCATCTGCCTGCCCAGGGACAAGTCCAGGAAATGAATAAATCCGGATTACTTTTTTGCGAGCTGCGCAAAGTGCTCTCTTTTAAGGACCGCTTCATCGTCCATACAGCGCAGCGTCGCTACTGTAAATAAGATGATCGATGCCGCGGCGAGGTACGGACCCCACCACTGGCCTAAAAACCATAGCGTCACTCCGATGATCGCAATTATGCCCGTAACCGTCTGTACTACCCGTTGCTTAAACTTATCTCTGGCGACGTTTTTCAAGTCTGCCATAATACAACCAGTAGTCTAGATTAGTCTTGATATACATATAGTCTCTGCTCCCGTAAAATCGAGCTAATCCCTGACAGTGAGTAGCATGTAGCATGGTAAAAAATGTATTTCTATATGGCAACGGATTACTATTAGTGATCTCATGACAGGACCAATGATCGAAGAAGAGCTGAGGCGGATGGCCTTCGACAGCGGCGCCTCGGCGTTCGTCAAAATCAAGCCGGCAGATATCGTCACCGCCCACTGGGTACGCCTCAAGTGCCAGTTCGGGTGTAAAAACTACGGCACCAGGCTCGCCTGCCCGCCGTACAGTCCTTCTCCAGAAGAGACCAGAAAGGTCCTGGACGAGTACACAACCGCCTACCTCCTCCGGTACGACGGTTACCTCGACTTCGACACTTATCCGCCCAAAGACATCAACAGGACGATGGACAAGCTCAGCCTGCACGTCTGCAAAGCGATCTATGAAATGGAACGCCACGCCTTCCTCGCCGGGTACTACAAAGCCTTCGCCTATGGCGCCCACCGGTGCCGCAAATGCGATGTCTGCGCGCTGTACGACAACAAGGGCTGCAAGTTCCCGGTAGACACCAGGCCTTCTCTCGAATCAGCCGGCATCGACGTCTTCGCTACGGCCAAAAACGCAGGGCTCGACACCCACGTCGTGGCTGACAGGAATATATTGAATGCTGCGCAGTTGCCTACTTTCGCTCTGCTACTGCTCGAATAAAAAATGGCAATACCTCTTTTTTACCACAGAGGCACAGAGGGCACGGAGACGCACAGAGGTTTTACCACAGAGGCACAGAGGGCACGGAGACGCACAGAGATCTTTTAATAGATTATACTATATCAATCACTTGATAGATAATTCTCTGTGAGTCTCTGTGAGTCTCTGTGTCTCTGTGGTAACCAGTACTCTGTGAGTCTCTGTGAGTCTCTGTGCCTCTGTGGTGAACTGTTTCACCGTGCGTCTTTGTGGTGAATACGTTAAAGGATGCGCATGCCAGCTTCGAGCGCCACGACCTCGACGCCTGCCGTTCGTAAAGCATCCATGATCTTAGTGCCAGAGCAGTGGCCGAGGATGGCCTTTTTGACGCCGGCTTCTTTCAGCGCTTCGACTGTGGCTGTAATGCGGGCATCGTCGGCGCTTTCCATGTGGAGGCCTCCGACGATGGTGGTGGGATACCGGCCGAACAGGGCTTTGACCTGTAGTATCGTGTTTACCACGCCGGAGTGGCAGCAGCCGGTGATTAGCATGAGGCCATCGTTCGTGTCGACAACGATGGACTGGTCGTCCTTGAGTTGGTCCGTGAACATGGCGCCTTTGTGCTCTTCCATGAACCGGCTGCTGGGCGGCTCGAAAGGCGTCACCCGGGGGATCTCGCCAGTAGCCCAGAGGCCTCCGCAGATCGTGTAAGGCCCCCGCTGAAGGACAATGTCACAGTAGTTCCACAGAGATTTCACATTGAAGGGTATGCCGATGCTTTCGGGCTTCCCTTCTCTGAGGGCGAACTTCTGGTTGAAGGCCGCTTCGTGGGCCATGACCTTGATCGTGCCCGATTTTTCCAGCGCCTTCAGCAGCCCGCCGGTATGATCATAGTGTCCGTGACTGAGTATGATGAGCCCCAGCCACCCGAAGTCTATGCCGGCAGTTTTTGCGTTGTGTAGCAGTACGTCGCCGCTCTGGCCCGTATCGTACAGCATTCTGAGGCAGCTGGATTCGATGTGGAAAGAGATGCCGTGCTCTGCCTTGTAGCCCGGGGCTGCGGTGTTGTTGACCAGGCAGGTGATCTTACAGCCGGTCATATAGTATACTCCCGGTGGTACGTTCGAGGTTTCTGACTACTTCTGCAAGCCGATCGCCCGGAATGCTCACGATCATCTCGTCCGGCGCCAGTTTCATGTACTCCCTCGCCCCGACGTCGGCCATGCAGTAGTTGACCTCGCCGGAAAGGTAGGGGTGAGCGAAGGCGACAGAACAGGTTGCCGGACCGGTCATGCCTGATACGTACCCGCCCGTCTCAAACACCGCCGCGTCGACGAGCTTCATGGCCGCCAGAGAATTGCAGACGATCATCACGACGTCTATGTCGCCTTCGGCTTTCTCCAGCGGGCAGCAGACGGTGGCCAGAGCTGTACCGAAGGGAATCCGGGGGCTGCGCTCATTGGTGCGGACTGCTGCCATGGGTGTAGCGTAAAGAGGATACAATCTGGATAACAGAGTGCCGTTCCGCTGTACAGGCGACATTTCAGCCAGGCCCATATAATAGGCTCCGCCCCCGCAGGTTTCCTCCTTCTCCGTGGCGTAGACAGTCTCGCCCTCCATCGCCTTAGCCCACATCTCGCACAGCCTGACGGGCTCGGTCAGTTTCTCCATGGGCGGGCGCTCGGGCAGGAGAGTAATAGCAATTGGGGAGCGCTTCAGCTCCAGCTTCGTGATCAAAACGTTCGATGCGGCGGCGTAGTCTTGCATGATCAGTTATACGAGCTGTAGTGAGATATATGCTTTGAAAAAAGTAAAAAGAAGCTTAAAGCGCAATGGCCCTAAGCTTCTCCAGAGTATCCAGATCGTTCAGCTGCAGCCTGCTCTGGGACATAGTGTAAAGCACGTCCTTAATGAACAGGCTTCTCATGATTGACCTGTCCCCGTGGAAGTAGAGCCCGCTTTTCTTGAACGGCTCGTCCGACTCGTACTGGGTCACTTTACCCCGGAGCACGAAGCCGTTCGCTAAGCTGAGGTCGTACACGTAGGCGCCCTGGAACACAAAGTCACCATACTGGTTATCGCTGGTTCTCTCGCCCTGGATCTCTGCGACAGTTACAGGCAGCACCAGCAGGCCGGTGTTCCTGTCGAACAGGAAGGCCCGGTGGTCGGTCAGTACCGGGGAGTCGGTGCCGCGGTCGCCAATGACTACTTTGTGGAGCTCTTTCGGGTGCTCCACGTCGCTGACGTCGAACAGCGCCATCTTGACGCCCTGGTACCATGCGAAATCCAGGCCCCTGCTCGAGGTCTTATCCTCGCCGGCGTCGATCGCTTCCTTTCCGATGCCGATGATGTGTGTCTCATCGTAGGGGTGCAGGTAGTCGCTGTACCCCGGTATCTTCAGCTTGCCCAGCACTTTCGGGTTCCGGGGGTCGGAGAGGTCGATGACGAACAGCGGGTCTACTTTCTTGAAGGTCACCATGTAGCACCGGGAGCCCATGAATCTCGTAGAGTAGATTTTTTCGCCGGGCGCCAGGCCTTCGAGCGAGCCGACGGTGTTCATGGCGCTGTCGAGAACGTAGATGTTGTTAGTCGACGGGTTCCTGTCATCGAACAGGTCGCCTCTTGTGGTCGCTATCCTGAAGTATCCCTCATGCTCGTCCATAGAGAACTGGTTGAGTAAATGGCCGGGCACTTTGCCGCTGCCTGCGGAGGTGATCTGCCCGCCGGACAGGTGGAACTTCACGATGGAAGTGGTTTCGTTGCCCGAAGAGCCTTCCCGGTAGTAGTACGGGCTGCTCGACTTTGTAATGTAGAGGTTGTCGGGCGAGGCATAGAGTTCTTGTCCCGAGCCGGCGATCGTCTCCTTAACCAGGTCGCCGCCATCCCCCTTCATCGATAGCGAGCAGATAGTGACGAAGCTGGAGATGGACCTGGGAGGGATATACCGGATATCAGTGGCTTCCGCAACAGGCTGGAAATCCCCCGATCCCACGCGGTACAGGGGTATTATCTCGTCCGGTGTTTTAACCTCCGGGCGGGCGATGTATGGCCGGGTGTTGATCACGAAATAAGCGTAGTCGCCGATCATCCGGGCGGTCATATAGTTGCCTTCGATATCGATTGTCTTGACTACCCGGGGGTTAGACAGATCGGATATATCCATCAGCCGGGCGGAGGTAAACGAGGAGAGCGGGCGGGGCGGCATAATGCTTTTGCCGTCGACACGGACCCACGGTTCGTAAGAGTCTTCCCTGCCACTGCCGAAGAGCAGCAGACGGTCGCCACTGACGAACAGCTCATTCGGGGTAAAGTTGCCGAAGCTGGTGTTAGACAGGATTTTTGCATCCCCGGGCGGGTAAGCTTTTGCGATGATGAGCCGGCCGTTGCTGACAAGATAGATGTTACTGCCGTCGGTCTTGATGATGTCGGCCTCATCCACTCCGGCCACCTGCACGTTAGTAGTGGAATAGTCCTTGCCAGCAGTCATGTCGCCGGCTTTACTCCATCCTGTGGATGCAGCGGGTGCAGTGCCCAGCATGGGCATACCCGCCGGAGATCGGACATCATCTGCATATTCCCAGTAGGCCGGCTCCGTAGAGTTCCTGAACGCCTCGATCAGGTCTGTGCCTGACTTGAAGGTTTCCAGGCCTACTGCATCTTGCGGTTGCCACTGATAGTAAACGATCGGCTCAAACGGCTTGCTGCCGGAGGCGGAAATGGCCAGCAGTGCTACGCATGATAATAACGCTACGGTCATGAGGGCACTGAACATCACATTGCGGTTTAACGGCTTCACACAGATCAGCTCACACATACAATACTACGCGTGATTATAATTTAAGGCTTATTTTAACTTCAATTCGCGCCGTAGTTATAGAAAAAATGTCTGAATGCTAAAACAGGACATAATTATAGCCTAACTATCGATTTGAGTGCCGGACGAGGCAGTATCATGTCGGGCACCCATTTTTCAATGGTCTATGGCACAGGTATACACCTAAAGCCCCGCGTACAGATATATAATTATTTATCAATACTATTGGCTGGTCGAAGCCGATGCTCCCTGTCTTAAAACGCCGGCTCTACGAGATCCTGAACATCGAGAATACTCAGGATACTGCAACGAGGGTGCTCAACGTTTTTCTTATCATCCTCCTGGTAGTGAACCTCATTGCCTTCATGCTCCAGACCTTCAAAGAGGTCTCTATCACCTACGAGTGGCTTTTCTCGTACCTGGAAGCCTTCTCGGTCGTTGTCTTTACCATCGAGTACCTGCTCCGCCTGTGGGTATGCACCGAGGATCCCATATACGGGGAGCCGATCAAGGGCCGCATCCGCTACATGACGACCAATATCCTGGCCGTCACAGACCTCATGGCGATCCTGCCGTACTACCTGCCGATCGTACTGCCGTTCGACTTCCTCGTCATCAGGACGCTACGCCTGTTCCGGCTGGCCCGTCTCGCCAAGCTGGCCCGGTACTCCGATTCCCTGGACCTGATCGAGCGCGTGATTGTCAAACAGCGGGAATTCTTACTGATCACGCTGGTCATCCAGTTCGTCCTGCTGCTGGTTTCCGCCGCCATCATGTTCTACCTGGAACACGAAGCCCAGCCCGCTCAGTTCGCCAATATTTTCAGCGCATTATTGTGGGGTGTCAGTGCCATGACCTCGGCGGGGTTTGCCGGGCTTTATCCGATCACTCCTGCGGGCAAAGTGGCTGGCGTGATACTGTCGTTCCTGGAAATAGTGGCGATGGCACTGCCCATCGGCGTCATCACCGCCGGCATTGAGCAGGAGATGAGCATCACCAGAGAAGAGGCGGAACGCAGAAAGCGTGCTATGGTGAGGAAGACTTACCTGCAGAGCCTTAGAAAGACTGGTCCGGGTAAACGCGGATAGTGGTGGAGTGGTGGCAGTTGTTCCCGGTACTATGGTTGCGACAGGGCATTTGTTTATGAGAACGGATTTAAAGTATAGGGTATATTCTGGCAAACAGGAGATATTATAGTGTTACCGGAGCAGGTTTTGAGGCACATAGACGACAACATGGAACGCTATACGGACGAGCTAATGCAGCTGATCGCCATTCCGAGCGACAGCATGACTGCCAGCCACGCCGGAGACGTGCGGAGAGCGGCAGAGTGGCTTCTCGCCCACGTTTCTCGCTTAGGCTTTAACGGCCGGATCTACGAGACGCCCGGCCACCCGGTCGTCTTCGCAGAAATGTGCAGTGACCTTGCAGCCCCGACTTTGCTCATCTACGGCCACTACGACGTCCAGCCTGAAGGGGATGTGAAGGACTGGCATTCGCCACCGTTCTCTCCTGAAATACGGGATGAGACGATCTACGGCAGGGGAGCTTCGGATGACAAAGGGCAGCTCTTCACTTATATCAAGGCTATCGAGTCTATCCTTTCCACCGAGGGAAAGCTGCCGCTCAACGTCAAGCTGTTCTTCGAGGGCGAGGAAGAGCTGGGCAGCCCCAACATGGAAGCGTTCGTCAGCCAGCACAGGGAACTGCTCAAAGCCGACGTCATCGCAGTATCAGACGGCGCCAAGTTCAGCAAAGACCGGCCCGCCATCGAATACGGCCTCCGCGGCCTCGTCTACATGCAGCTCGACGTCACCGGCCCGAAGATGGACGTCCACTCCGGCGTCTACGGCGGCGGCATCACCAATCCGGCCACTGCTTTAGTTCAGATCATCAGTTCGATGAGGGACGGCAACGGCAAATCTCTGATCCCCGGCTTCTACGATGATGTACGGGACATCTCGACCCGGGAGAGAAAACAGCTGGCCGAGCTGCCTTTCAGCGCGGAATCCGTCTGCGAGCTGACCGGGGCATGCACGCTGGTGCCCGAAGAAGGATACACGTTTTTAGAGAGCACCTGGGCCAGGCCGACCGTGGAGATCAACGGCATCTGGGGCGGCTACCAGGAGGAGGGCTCCAAAACGATCATCCCGTCGACGGCAGGCGCCAAGGTCAGCATGCGTATAGTGCCTGACCAGAGCGCAGAGAAGATCGTCAGGCTGTTTGAGGAACATGTGCGCAAAGTTACGCCGCCCGGCGTTACCGTGAAGATCACCAGACACGCCGCGTCCGAGCCGGTCATCGTTTCCCAGGACAGCCATGCGATCAAGTCTGCTAAAGCTGCAGTAGAGTACGGGTTCGGCAAAGAGCCTGTCTTCATTCGCTCGGGAGGCAGCATCGGCGTAGTGCTGACGATGAAGAAATGGCTGGAGATCGAGGATATCCTGCTGATCGGCTTCGCAGATCCTGAGGATGGAGAGCACTCTCCCAACGAACACTTCCGGCTGGAGAACTATTACAACGGCATCAAGACTACTGCCGCGCTGATGTATAACCTGGCACAGACGAAGAAGCTCGAAGAGGCGGCGCCGATCGTTGAGCGGCACACCGCCCACCAGCAGAACAGCCACTACTGAGTTTCAGAAAGGACAGACAGGGTTATATAAGCAATACGCCATACCCTTATCCATCTGGAATTTATATGGCTAAGGCATACTGGCTTTCGGTCCGCTTCACAGCAGTAAAGATCATTAGTACGTGGTGATCCATTGGACGAGAAAACATCCCCGGAGAAACCATCTACTCTACTTATTGTGGCAATCCTACTGGTCACGGCCGTCATGGGAGCGATGATCCTGGCCTTAGCCGTCGGAGCCTTGAGTGTCTACCAGACTCTCACTTCGGACAACACTCGGGCGCCAAACCCTGGCTGGACCCAGGGCACAGTACCTGGTCCGACTGCCACACCAGATCCTGCCGTAACTCCCATATATCTGGATCCGACGGCAACGCCTGTAAGTATAGTCACGGTCACACCTGTAGTGACACCTACTATCCTGCCTACCGTTACGCCTGCCGCCTCGCCGACAGCGACACCGGCGGACCCTGCAACTCCGACGCCGACGGATGAGCCGGTACCCACGGAAACCCCGACCCCGACTACCACGCCGACGGTCACTCCCGTGATCACCCCGATTCCGACCTCTACTCCGGCTCCTACTGCAACTCCGGCACCGAACCCGTTCACGAGCGGGACCGAGCATATCACGCCGCTGAAGCCCGAGGATTACTCGAAGCTGCAGATGACCGACATACCGGTCCTCCGGATCGGCAAAGGCACGATCATTCCCGACAAGACCACGTTCGGGCAGGCCTACTACTATCAGGGCGATACCGCCAGGCTACGCGCTACGATCATCAACCTGAACGACACCATCACTCAGGAGACTCTGACCATCAAGGTCGCAACCAAGCTCTTTGGGTTCTGGATCGACTACCCGGTAGACTATACGACAGACCTGAACCTCGAGCTCAAGACTGGTGAAAAGGTCGTGCAGGACTTTTACGTGACAGTGCCGGAAGAGATGCCGCCCGGGTTTTACAGGCTCACCATCGACCTGAATGACAAAGCGGACTGACAGCTGATCTGCGGCGTCATAAAGGAAGTAAATATTTTAGAAAAAAGTAGTTAAGAGCGGTTACGGCTTACCACTCATTGACTGTATATAAAAAAATTATCTGATATAGGTGATAAGATCAGGCTTCCTCTCCGGCGCTTCAGGAGCAGGCCCATTCTTATACCCGAACACGGCCGAATCGTAAGGCCGGTAGTTTTCCGGTAGTTTCAGCTCTTTACTCAACTCAGCCCAGTCGGCATCGAGGGGGACAGGGCAGGTCCTGTCACCCGAGACGATGACCAGCGTCCGAGCGCCGTGCAGGCAGTCGTACGTCTCATCGCTCCCCAGTTCCTTGAAATTCTCCATTTCCATCTGCCTGGACACTTCTTTGGCCGCCAGGTTTAGCCTGTTCAGCAGATCCCGGTTCTGGACTACTGTAAAGTGCCTGGCCCGGTCTCCAGCACAGAGTGGTCCCTATGCCCATGCAGTTTACCAGTCTTCACCCTCTTGAAATCGATAAACCCGCGCTCCACGTCCGTACCTATCAGTTGCACCCGGACCAGGTCGCCTACGTCCACGCCTTCGTAGCCATGCTCCAGCTTTCCCTCGACAGGGGGATTGAAGATCCGGACCCACGTCCCGTGATCTGTGACACCGGTGACGACTGCATCGAACTGCTCGCCGATCCTCGATTCCAGCAGCAGGGCGGCTGCGGATTTACCCACCTGTCGCTCGATCTTGCTGGCGTCATCCTCCTGTTCAGTGCAGTGCCTCGCCAGATCTTCCAGTTCCCCGACACTGTAAGGTGAAGACGATCCGGCTATGGCGGCTTTCAGCAGCCGCTGGGTGATCAGATCCGGGTACCGGCGGTTCGGGGCAGTGGAATGATTATAGTCCCTGACGGCGAGGCCGAAGTGCCCGATCGGGCGCTCTCCCGGCCGCTGGACGACGTATTCTCCGGAGCCCAGCAGCTTGATGACGCTGAGCGAAAGATCGGGGAAGCGAATGGGGTCCGCAGCTTTGGCCGAGGCCAGAAACAGCTCCAGGGCTTCCGAGTCGGGCTTCCTGGGCAGCCGGTAGCCCATCTTTGCCGCAATCTCGACAATCCGGCCCCACCGCTTAGGAACACGCACCACGCGTTGCAGGGTCGGAAACTTTCTGGCCGTAAGATATCGGGTAGTCACGCCGTTGGCAGCGATCATGAATTCCGCTATTACATCTTTGGCCCGGTTGCTCTCGTCCTTTTCCAGATCTTTGAGCCTATCACTGTCAAAGACCGGGTGCGCCTTGATCGTTTCCAGCTCAAGCGAGCCCTGCCTGTACCTGTTGGCCTTTAATGTTTGAGCCACCCGGTCCTGGAGCCGGATGTTCTCGGCGAGGCCGTCGACGGCAACGAGCTCCTGCGGCGCCGGCCCGGTGCCCTCCAGCCAGGCGGCCACACTATTGTAAGCAAGCTTGGCGTGATTACGCACCATCGCCCGATAAACGTCCGAGCTCTGAAGCGTTCCGTCCGGGGCGAAAACCATTTCGACGACGACTGCCAGGCGGTCCGACCCCTTATTTAGAGAAGTCAGATCGTTGGAGAGCTTCGGGGGCAGCATCGGGAAAATTTCAGCAGCCGTGTAGACAGAGGTAGTGTTCTGACGCGCATGGTTGTCTATTTCAGACCGCTTCCTGACCAGGGCATCCACGTCAGCGATGGCGACCCGGACCTTCACGGCTCCCGAGGGCATGGCTTCGGCCACCGTAAGCTGGTCCAGGTCGAGCGAATCGTCGTTGTCAATGGAGCACCAGAGAAGGTCCCTGAGATCACGTATCGATGCCCCGGTCGGGGATGCGGGCGCATCGATCCGGTCCAGCTCGGCCAGCGCCTTCTTAGAGAATTCCGGGAGCAGGCCCCTTTCCAGCATAGCCTTTCGGGCAATTCTCTGCAGAATAGCGCGGTGTTTTTTGTCGTCGGTATTCGCCATCATCTCAACTTCAAGAGATAACTTAGCGTTACAAAGTGAAATAGTTGTAAGTATGCCGCCCGATACCAGCACGATTATTAATCATGGGATTTATTATACGCATGGCGCGGCGAGAAGATCTGAGAAGGTCATCCGCCTGTGCAACACTCAGCGATACGGTGAATTCAATGGTGGGGATCTCAGTCGTCATTCCGGCCTACAACGAAGAGAATTATATCGAGAGGTGCCTGAAGTCACTTTCCTGTCAGGACTACCGCGGGGACTACGAGATCATCATTTCCGATGACTGCAGTACCGACAATACGGCCGCCATCGCGGATAAGTACGCCGATCTAGTGATCAGGCACCCCAAGTGCGACACGATCGCCAGTGGCAGGCAGATCGGCGCAAAAGCTGCGAAGTACCCTGTACTCGCATTTTCGGACGCCGATACATACATGCCGCCCGGCTGGCTGTCCAGCATCGCGTCGAGCTTCGAGGAAAAAGACGTCGTCGGCATGTACGGGAACCTGATGCCGATGGACGGAAACAGGTTTGAGAACGGCTTTTGCAGGTACGTGAACGCGCCCTATTCGAAGTTCATGGCCAGGATCAACAACCCGGCCGTAGCCGGGGCCAACTTTGCCGTCACCCGGGAAGCGTTTGATAAGGCGGGCGGATTCGACGAGTCGCTGGTTACGGGAGAGGACATCGAGCTATGCAAACGTATCAAGCGGTACGGGCGGTTTGTCTTTAATCCCGACTCCCTGGTGTACGTTTCTATGCGGAGAGTGCGCGAGTGGGGCTATGCCCGGTTCGTCGCGTTTCACGTTACTAACACTATCAAAGTACATGGCGGGCGCAAGGGGCACGGAGGGTATGAGCCGATCCGGTAGTACTACTTTTGAACCTTAGACTCAAGCTCTCTCAGCCGCATTTCCATCTCGATCATCGCATTCATCATAGCCGCCTCGCTCTGGTCCGGGTGGTTCACCAGCGTCTCCTCCCGACGCCCGGCAAGCTCGAAAAAGATATAGTCGAAGATTTCTCTTCTCTTCTTATCCAGCGTCTGCCTGTACCCTTCCCACCGCTTGTGGGCCTTCATCAAACTCAAACCTGGCATATGCTATCAGCTCCCATAAATGCATCCAGCCCGACCTGTTTCGGCCCGGGCAGTAAATCCTCGTATTTCAGCCCGAACTCCCTCAGGAGCATGTAGATCGGGTGTACGGTGTTTTCGACGTACGAGGCGACGTCGTACTCCGGGTCATTCCCGGCCAGCGCCAGCGGGGTAGCCTTATTCGTCCCTGTGACGATGTACTCGACCTTGCCGCCCACCCTCACCGAGCGCCCCTTCGCGGCCAGAGCCTCTGCAGCGACAGCGTGATGCGGCAGCGCTTTGTACTCCTCCGGGCGATGGGACAGCTTGCGCACTATGGCGAGTTCCTCGGGCGTGACGTTGCCCGCCTGGATGCGGGCGACCTCTCCCCGGACGTAGGCGGCGACTTTCGGGATCATGGCCCGGAACTCTGTCGCATCGTTCGCCGAGGCCAGTATCTCCAGCACGTGCTCCTGCACTTTTTTCGTGATCGCCGCCCGGTCCTGCCTCCTGACCTCAAGGCCCCGGACGAGGACTTCCCCGTCCACACTGGCGAAGTACTTCTTCTTCAGCCCTTTTTTGCCCCCGGGGTGCTCTGGCAGGAAGAGCACCCACCGGCAGACGTGCTCGAGTTTCAGCTCCAGGCCGAAGTCGGCGCTGATGCGATTGCAGAACGCAGTGTACAATTCCCTGTCTCCGCCCTGGATGAAGAGCGAGTCCGTGTCGGCGTAGATCACATTGAAGCCCGCGTCCTCGGCGATGTCTCTGGCCCGGAGCAGGTAGTGCCGGCCGTATGCCGGGATGGAGCGGTTGCCGTCGACGCTCCTGAAATTGTTCAGCGCGAACTGCATGTACCCGTACGGGCTGACCAGCTGCATTTTTAGCGACTTGTAGAGCATTTCGAGCTTCCGGTACTCTTCCGAGGCCGGGTCGAGGCTTTTCAGCTTTGCCTTCACCGCGTCCCGCTCGGCGAGCACTTTGCCGAACACCACGGGGTAGACACCCTTACGTTTCCGGCAGATGTGGAAGTCGAGGAAGGGGACACGCTCACCGTGTGCACGGCACTCCGGGTGCCTGCAGTTGATCGTCTCGGGGCTGATGTTGTGCTTGACGAAGATCCGGGGGAATAGCGATGAGAAGTCCACGATGGCCACGTTCTCATGCAGTCCGGCCTCCGGTGTTATTACAAGGCCGCCGTTCTCCTTTAGCTGCTCTGTAAGGGGCGTTTTGAAGCCCTCGGGGTACTCCGGCTCGTCCGGTATCACCGTGGACTCTATGAGGGTGGAATTCACCGAGGAGGCGTTCATGAAGCCGTGCTTCTCCCTGCATACGGAATCCAGCGGCATCAGGCACCGGTGGCACCACGACATGAGCATGGGCAGCCGTTCCCTGGCCAGGTCGTAGACCATCGACGCAGGGCTCTTTTGCCGATCATGGAACTCGGCGCCGTAGACGTCGTCGAGGTCGAGCCCGGTGCGCTTGAGGTCGGCGTCGGTCCTTGCATCTTTCCACAGGTCGAGCAGGATGCGGCCGGGGGTACGAACCTGCTTCGCCTGCCAGTGGCGCACCGCTCCACGGGGCGGGTAAAGTTTCGTGGGATCCGGCAGGCGGCCTAATCGCAGGCGCATATTGTTATCCTGCGCCCGCAGCCCCAGCAGGGGCAGTGTTTCCCAGTCGGCGTCGAAGATGGCGATGGCATCCGGGTCGCAGGCATCGAGCCGCCGCTGCATCTCGGCCAGCACATCCTCTTCCCTGCCCGATATCGCTACTTCCTCCTTGCCATAGCGCAGGGTGATCGACTGGATGCGGCAGTTCGCCGGCACTCTGGTGGTGAAGGCAGGGTAAATAGCCATCACCTTCAACGCTTCGGAATCGGCCGGGCCGATATACTCGATGCTCTGCAGGACGCCGCCCTCTGCCTCGATCGCGACGAGCGAGTGCGGCGGTATCCGGCGGAGGTAGTACCACTGCAATTCAGGCAGCAGCTTCCACTCTGCAAACCGGACCTCTGCAGGCGCCCGGGCCCGGATTTCCCGCATGGTCTCCTCCGCCCGGCGCTCGTCCAGCATGAAGGCCCTTATCACAGGAACCTGGTCCGCCGCATAGATCGACGGATACCGGCAGGCCGTCTCGGCCCGGGCGACGTTCTCGTGCTGCGCCACGACTTGCTCCACCAGCCGGGCCTGAGTAGACGGGATGACGGAGAAGGATGGGCGGAACTCCCGGTCTTCGACGCATATGATGCCGTCCGCCGTCCGCAGCCAGAGCAGGTAGGCGCCGTGCTGTGAATCGGTCGATGGCCTGTGCCACAGATCTACAATCATGCCTGTCGCCGACAATGTCGCCGACGATGTCGTGCGCATGTTATACCTCCGTAGAGTAAATCTGGCCGGGGGATAGATAAGCGCGAAGATTAAGCGAGGCGAAAATATTTGATCAAGTGATCGGCTCAATCACAAGTTTCTTGTCTTTCACATCGATCCTGACATCAGTGCCTTCCTTCAGGCCGATGATGTTGGCCAGCTCTACCGGTATCCTGACGGCCAGGCTTCCGCCGATCTTAAAGGTTTTCCGGGTAAACATCTGGCTGTATATTTCATCGTATCCTTTCTCGTCCACCCATTCTTCTTCGCATTTTGGGCATACTTCCACCTGGGCGAAAATGCCTTTCCGGATTTCTCTTCGCTCTTTTTTCATAGGTGTACTACATATGGGACAGGAACTCATTTGCACTCCTCACCATATTTCAGGTAGGTGCGGTAGACGGCGATCAGCAGTCCCACGGCCAGCGGGGCCGCGAAAAAGCCTGAAAGTCCTCCTGCCAGCCCTCCGCCGATGAAGGACATGATGATCAGGAGAGGGTGGATGTTGGATGCCCTGTTGATCAGGTACGGCCTGATGAGGAAGTCCGGGGGAAGGTAGACGAATATGATGGCCGACAGGAAGAAAAGGATTCCTATTGCCGGATCCCGGTAAATGTACATGTATGCGGCGACCGGTATGAACACCATCATGCCCGACAGGATCGGAACCATCGCCGCTATGAAGACGAAAGCCGTACATAGCGCCAGATACGGGACGCTGAACAGGAAGAATAACACGGCCGACATCGTGGCGATGAAGAGCGCCGTATAGAAAGTGCCTATGTATATGCCGAACAGAATGCGATCAGCTTCAACTGTAAAAAAGCTGACCGCAGGCTGGAACCTTGCAGGCGTCAGGCTCATTATAGTGCTGATGATCCTGTCGCCGTCCTTGAGCAGGTAGTAGCAGACGAAGATCGATACCAGCGCGTTGGTGCCCAGCAACAGTAGCGAGGTAAAGGTTTCCCTGATGGGCACGGTTGCTGCGAACGCAAAAGCGTACTGAGAGATGTTCATCAGAACGTCATTCAGCTGAACGACCAGCTCTGCCGGGACGCCGAGAGCTTCGAGTGCCGCGTTGACCTGCGCCAGCGCCTCGTTTCCGTGATCGGAGAACCAGGAGATCTGGTTCCTGAGTTCTATGGCGGCGAATGAGAAGATCGCTATGACCGGTAACAGGATGCAAAAGGTCGCCAGCATGGGGGCATATTTTGTATATTTGCGGAGGAAGTCCTTGATCGGCCGGGTCACGTAGGCAAAGAAGACCCCGAAGACGACGCCGTCCAGCAAAGGCCTGAAGAAGAAGGCGACCGCAGCGACGATCAGTAAGACTATTATAGTCACAGCAATCGGCCATTTATGGTCGTACAGGTAAGATATTATCCCGCTGCTATTCTCAGACGTAGCCATATCGGTAAACCAGATTATTATAGCAGTTGATCAGTTAATTAGTTAATGATTTGAGTTCCGCCGGACGGATCCTGGCCGTTAAAACCAGGCCAGCCTATGATAGCGGACCTTAGAATCCGCCCACCATGGCATGTTTTCTGGTGATCTGCAGGGCGACCTCATCGATTGTGTCCGCGGTGATTGTCTCATCCATGACCGGATCGCTTAAGAAATAACTTTTTCCGCCCTCCGTCACCTGGTAGATCTTGACACCTTCATGGGTAGCCACATGTACCCTGGTATCTCCCGCCGCCAGCTTGATCGATATTTTTTTGACCACCTCGTCTGTGGTCCTGCCGACGACTGCCTCTCCGTAGACCAGGTCGCTCTTATAGAACACCTGGCCACGCACGTTCACCCGGTATACGTTTACTCCCTGGTGTGTCAGCACTTTCGTCTTCATGGCTATTACCATATACGGGCTGGTATATAAATCTAGATGGGAACTGCAGATCAAGTTATTTCGCAGGCTTCACCGGGTAATCTCTCGCTCTCCATGCTGTAAACCCTCCGGGCACGTTATACACCTGCCCGTAACCGGCTTTCTGAAGAATGCTGGCGCCCAGGCTCCCCCTGTGGCCGACAGAGCACATTACCGCGACAGGCCGGTCCCGGGGCACGTCAGGCAGATCTGTTTTAAGGTGTCCCACATATCGTAGCAGGGCCCCCGGTACTATGCCGTTCTGCCACTCCCGGGGCTCTCTTACGTCGATCAGCCGGATGTCGCTGGTGTCCATCAGGGGCTTGAGCGCATCGACTGGAAGCTCTCCTGTGAACTCTATCGGCATGCCCGCGTTTTGCCACGGCTCGAAGCCGCCCGCGAGGTATCCGTATACCTGGTCGAAGCCGATCCTGCACAGGAGCCTGTCGGCCTTCCACGCGTCCTCATCCTCGTATGGCACCAGCAGCAGCTCGGTTTCATAGTCGAACAGCCACCCCGGGAAGAGCGCCATCCCGCCCAGCCAGATGCTGTACGAGCCGGGAATGTGCCCGCCTCCGAATGCCTGGGGAAGCCGGATATCCACTACTTCCGTACCCTTCTGTCTCATGGCCCTGTCGAAAGTCTGTACCCCCAGAGGGACGGGAGCGCGCCTGGACTCCAATAATGGCGGGCCATTCAGGTTATAGTCCTCCATTCTCAGGAAGTAGGGCGGCCTGACGAACTTCTCGCCGACCTTGTACTCGATAAACTCGTCCCGCCCGAGCTGCAGGTGGGGATTAGTCCGCTTCTCGTAGCCGATCGTGCTCCAGTCCCGGTCACCCATGCCAGAGCCACACACAGAGCCGGCACCGTGCGCCGGATAGATGACCACATGATCGCCCAGCGGCAGTATTTTCCCATGGATAGAGTCGTACAGCTTCCCGGCGTTTACGTGCTTCTCATTTTCGTCTGGCAGATCGATGCGGCCGGTGCTGTTTACGAAAAGGGCATCTCCAGTGAAGGTGGCCAGAGGCTCGTCAGGGTATTTTTGGTCGTACAGCACATAGGTCAGGCTTTCCGGGGTATGGCCCGGCGTCTCCATGGTCAGAATGCTGAGCTTGTCGAAAGTGATCCGGTCGCCATCCCGCAACGGCTGGCCGTACTTGAAGGGCAGGCTGGCGCCGTGGTAGATCGTTGCACCCGTCATTTTCTCAAGTTCAAGGGAGCCGTGGACGAAGTCCTCGTTTCGGTGGGTTTCCAGAATATACCGGATAATAGCGCCACTTTCACGGGCGAGGTCGAGGCACTCCCGCAGGTCTGCGGGCTCTCGCCGGGGATCGATGACGACCGCTTCTTCCCCGGAAGCGATGAAGTAAGTGTTATGGGCGAGGCCTTCTGCTTTTAGGTTGCGGAGGATCATGAAATGGCACCTGATTAATGTTATGTTTTATATATAATATTGCTGACGGTACGTGGGCTTGAAAGCCGCTGCGCACTTTGCTATGATCGGTCGTGCTTGCGACCTTTAGTACATTTATATACACAAAGATTATATCGGCAGGATATTTAATGAACTTTTAATATGAACAAGCTCGAACTGGAGGCCCTGATCTCTGCCGGAGAGACAGACAACATAGAGTTCAAGGAGTTCCTCAACCGGGAGACTCACCTGAACTCCAGGCGCATGGAGACGCTGGCCTGCCAGATGAAGCACAGGGTCATAGCAGGCAACGGGAGCGCAGTTTACGTTATCGGGGTGACAGATGCGGGCAATATGAAGGGCATCACCCGGGAGGAGTTCGAGGAAACCGTGCTGGTGCTGGACAGCATTGCCGCCGAGATCGAGGCAAGGGTCACCGGCCGGGAGGAGTACCAGGTTAACGGCGGCCTGGTCGGCCTCATTACGATAGAGAGCACTCCAAAGTCTTCCGAGCATATCCTGATCGGCACCGCAGGCCACGTCGACCACGGCAAGAGCACGCTGGTGGGCGCGCTGGTCACGGGAAGGTCGGACGACGGGGCAGGCAGGACCCGCATCTTTCTCGACGTGCTGCCCCACGAGATCTCCAGAGGCCTGTCAGCGGATCTTTCATACGCAGTCTACGGCATCAAGGGAGACAGCGTCATCCACCTGAACAACCCGCTGAACAAGAAAGAAAGCGCCAACGTAGTCGCAGAGTCAGACAAAATCATCTCCTTTGTAGATACTGTGGGCCATGAGCCCTGGCTGCGCACGACCATCCGGGGCATCGTCGGGCAGAAGCTGGACTACGGGCTACTTGTCGTAGCTGCAGACGACGGCGTGACTCACATTACGAGAGAGCACCTCGGCATTTTGCTGGCCATGGATTTGCCTGTCATCATCGCTCTCACCAAGGTCGACGTCGCGACTCCGGAGCAGATCAAGAAGACGGAAGCCAGCATCCACAACGCGCTGAAGCTTGTAGGCAGAGTGCCCTTCCGGGTCAAGACACCGGACGACGTTTTCATTGTGAGTGACAAGGCGCCTGAAGGCATCGTCGTGCCTATCCTGCACACTTCGTCGGTCACCAGAGAGGGCTACGATTTGCTTGAGCAGCTCATTTTCAGCCTGCCCAAGCGGAACCTGCTCTCCAAGGAGCCTTTCCAGATGTACATCGACCGCATCTACCAGGTGGAAGGCGTGGGAGTAGTGGTGAGCGGCACGATCAAGCAGGGCGAGGTCGTCCCGAACGACATTTTGTTCCTCGGCCCCACAAAGGAAGGCGCATTTGTCAAGGTAAAGGTGCAGTCCATAGAAATGCATCACTACCGGGTCAACAAAGGCGTGGCCGGAGACATCGTCGGCGTAGCGATCAAGGGCATCAAGCCCCACGAGGTCGTCAGGGGAATGATGCTGTCGAAAAATATGCCCGAGGCCGCCCGGGAGTTCGACGCCGAGATCCTGATTCTCAACCACCCGACCCGGATTGGTATAGGGTACGAGCCAGTCATCCACCTTGAGACCATATGCGAAGCCATCGAAGTCGTCGGCCTCGATGCCGGGTACATGATGGCCGGCCAGCATGGCAAAGCCCGGATGCGGTTCAAGTTCCGGCCTTACGTCGTCGAGCCCGGGCAGAAATTCATTTTCCGCGAGGGAAAGAGCAAGGGCGTCGGGCGAGTGTTGTAAGAGTGCTGTAAGATACTGCATAATCCACGACGCATTGCACCTTTTTCATCCGGCGAGACCTGCAATAATGGATATGTAGCCTCGAGCTAATCCGCCATATGGATGACGATGACGACACTCATTCTGACCCATGCCGATTCCGATGGTATTTGCAGCGGGGCGCTGGCGGTGGCGGCAAGCGAAGATCCCACAGTCTTTTTTACCAGCCCCGTCTCCGTGATCGACGATGCCGAGGAAGCTGAAGAATATGACCGGGTCATCATTTGCGACATTGCGATCAACATCTCGACTTCCGGGGCGCTAAGGAAAAGAATGAACGAGTTAGCCGCAAAGCGGGAACTGATCTACATCGATCACCACCCGCTGCCCGAAGGCTTCAGCGCGCCATGGCTCGTCCACGATCAGGATGCCTGCGGCTCACTGCTTACCTACTGGCAGTTTAAGGATAAGCTGAGCCCTGACATGAGCAGGGTGGCCATGTACGGAGCAATCGCTGACTTCCGGGATAATACTCCTCTGGCTAAGGAGCTTGTCACCCGGTGGGATAAGCGAAGCCTGTACTACCATTCGGGCACCCTGTCCCAGGGCATCGAGATCGACCGCAAAAATTTCGACAGCAAACGAGACCTGGTGTTCAGGCTGTCGAAAAACATCATTCCGTCAGACATCGACGGCCTGGTGAAAAAAGCGGTCACCGCTTCCCGCCTTGAGGAGGGCCTGCGAACCAGGGTGGCGCAGAGCGTCGTCAGGCTGAATAACCTATCCTATGTGGTGGACGCAGCCGGGTTCATATCTAAGGCAGCTATCTATGCCCGCATCTACGGAAATACCCCGGTGGGAATATCTGCTGAACTCAGGCCGTCACATCACATGTACGACCTCAGTGTCAGAGCGGAAGACGGTATCGACCTGAACCGGCTCCTCAACGACTCCGCCGTCAAATTCGGCGGCCACGGCGGCGGCCACCCCCAGGCCGGAGGGGGACGCATACCGGAGCACAGGCTAAATGACTTCCTCGCCGACTTAGATGCGGCCATAGGACGGGCGATTAGTGAAAAAAGAACCACTGCAGAGATATAGAACTAGTATACCACAGAGGCACAGAGACTCACAGAGATTTACTTGATAGACGGATAGGTGAATAACCAAATATAATGTAAGCCTCTGTGTTTCTCTGTGCCTCTATGGTAAATAGTAGCTCTGCGAGCCCCTGTGGTGAAAAAAGTAATTAATTTTAAGTAGTCAGACTTTCAGCCCAAACGACGTGAGCAGCATCGAAGGATCGAGCCGTCCGTATGTCTTCAGAGATCCGTCAAGGCCGTTGACCATGAGTCTGGCGGGGCCGAACATGGCGGGGTCGACTTTGGAGTAGTCGCCCTGGGCGTCTTTGAGAAGCGCTTTGAAGCTCTTTCCGTACACTTTTGACGCGTCTGAGGTTGCGGATTTGAATGCATCGTTCGCGTCCTTTGCGTAAAGCGAAACCATGCCGTAGTACGCGATTGCGTCGAGGGCCGAGCCCATGCATTCCTGGTCGGTGGGGCACAGCGGCGCTACTGGTACGACTCCGGAAGCGGAGGTGACGTCGCTGGTGTTATAGCCGAGCTGTAGCAGGCGGTTCATGACCCATTCTACCGCTCTCGTGCTGGTCATGAAAGTGCCGACGATGGATCCTGGCGGGGCTACCAGCGCCACGACACATTCCGGATCTGTGGAGCACTGTTTTGCAATGTTGTCTATTTCTTTCTCCGTAGGCAGTGCAGTGGCCTCTATGTTGATGACAGCGGTCTCAGCATCGTCCGAGTAGTTTATCGCCTGGTACAGGGCTTTGGGTTTCTGGGCGCTTGCCCGGGCGGGGCCGAATGCGGTACCGGCGAAGCCTTCCGCTTTCAGCTTCCACGCAGGTTTCTGTGAGCCGAGGCAGGCGATGGCGGGGCGGTCGATCCAGACCTGGGAGAACTGCAGGTAGAGCCCGTCGATGATGCCCGGGACCATGGATACCCGGCCGAGGCCGCCCATTGCAATGCTGGCATAGAGCATGCCGGCGCCGATGCTGCCGATCGTGTTGACTCCGCAGTCGATTACGGTCGCCTGGTTTTCCAGGTAGTGCGACTTGACGTTCAGCTCTTCTTCTTTATTTAGCAGCTCATCGACGTAGCCGGTCACATTTTCATTGATGGAGAACATCGGTATAACCCACCTGTGCCTGTTTAGAGATGCATTACTCTATAAGCGTTATATAATAAAAGTATTGGTAGCCGGCCGGGGGCAGGAAAAATATTAAAGTCTGTCGTGCCCATTACCGTGTAGCTTCACAACCCTTACAGCATTGTTTAAATATTAAGAGATAAATAAAAGATGTGGTGTTCGCTTGGTACTCTTTGAATTCCTCAGCAAGTATATAGTTGATCTGATTTGCGCTTTCGGCTACCCGGGTGTTGTGTTCCTGATGACGCTGGAGAGTGCCTGTATGCCAGTCCCAAGCGAAATCGTCATGCCTTTCGCAGGGTTCGCCGCTCAGCAGGGCAGGCTGGACTTCTTCTGGGTAGGCATGGCGGGCAGCATCGGCAGCCTGATCGGAGCAGTGCTCTCCTACGCGATCGGCTACTACGGAGGCCGGCCGCTGCTGGAAAAGTACGGCAAGTACTTCTTTATCACGAAGCACGAGATGGACGTGGCCGACGCCTGGTTCAAGAAGTACGGTGCGAGGGTGATTTTCATATCGCGGCTCCTGCCTATCTTCAAGACGTTTATCTCTTTGCCCGCGGGCATTGCCAGGATGGACTTTAAGAACTTCACCATCGCCACGTTCGTCGGCTCGGTCCCATGGTGCTTTGCCCTGGCCTATTCGGGCGTCCTGCTGGGCGAAAACTGGAGCCTGATTGAGGAGTACTGGATCTACGTCGACATCCTCACTGTGTTGTGCGTCCTCGTGTTCCTCGGTTACCTCGGCTATAAGGCTCTCAAGTTCAAAAAGATCAGCGATGCCCAGAAGGAAGCCCGGGGCATCAGATCAAAATAGGATAAGTTATTTTTCTTTTTCCACAATGTCCGCGAAGGCAAACGAGGGCTTGACATCCGTGATCTTTATTTTTAGCTTATCGCCGACGCTGCCGCCTTTGACGAAGACCACGAAGTCGTCGACGTGGGCGATGCCATCGCCGGTCTTGCCCATCGCATCGATCGTCACGTCCACGACGTCGCCTTTGCGAAGGCTGGTGGTGAGGAATCCCTTGCCGATCACGTAGATCTCTGCGCTCTGCTGGCGGGATGCCTGGGACTTGTAAGTCGTGGCGTAGGAAAAGCGCTTTCCTACCTCTTTCACGTAGTTCTCATAGAGGTCGCCCTGGAATACTTTTACCACGAAATTGCCTCCTTTCTTAAGGAGCTTCGTAGCCACGTCGAGCGCTACCGTGGCCAGATCGATGGACCTGGCGTGGTCGAGGGCCCAGTTGCCGGACAGGTTGGGTGCGGCATCGCAGATGACCGTATCTACTTCATCCACGATCTCGAAGATTCTGGCCTGAGTCTCGGGAGAAGTCATGTCTCCCTTGATCGTCTCGACACCTTCTATGGGCTCTATCCGCTGGAGGTCGACGCCGATTACTTTGCCGCCTCCGTTGAGCTCTTTCGCGACCTGCAGCCACCCGCCGGGGGCCGCTCCGAGGTCTACTACGGTATCGCCTTTCTTGATGATGTGATGCTTTTTGTTGATGAACTGCAGCTTGAACGACGCTCTCGAGCGATAGCCCATCTGCTTAGCTTTGTTGTAATAATGATCTCTCTTTTTCGCTGGCATGTTCACACAGTATCGGGTGACTATGATTATCTAACTTTCGTAGACATCATCCTGATCGATCGCTTACTGCTCTGCAAAAACATTTAAGCTATATATTGACTATATACTACTATATACACTATGTAGATAGCATATAGGTATATGCAGATGTATGCAGATTAATGGTGAACTATGAGAGAGAATATGGAGACACGGAAAGTACAGGTTACAGGAGGCACGACCCTGATCGTATCGCTTCCGAAATCATGGGCCACTAAAGTCAACCTGAAAGGAGGCGACGAAGTCAGCCTGATCCCGCAGACCGACGGCTCGCTTGCGGTCAGGACTCGAAATGCTCCTGAAGTCTACCATACTAAGACGATCTACATCGAGGGCAAAGACGGCGACAACCTCATAAGGGAGATCATAGGCGCTTATATCGCCGGCTACAACTCTATCGAGCTTCGGTCCAGTAAAATCCTGTCAAAGCAGCGCGATACTGTAAGGAAGACTGTCAACATGCTCATCGGCCCGGAGATCATAGAGGAGACCTCCGATCAGATCGTGCTCCAGGACACCCTGAACCCCGCCGAGCTATCGGTTAAGAAGAGCATCAAGCGCATGTTTATGATTGTCAGCTCCATGCAGGAAAACGCGATCACAGCGCTGAAGGAAAAGGACTTCGACCTTGCCAAAGATGTGTCCGACCGCGACATCGAGGTCGATAAGCTCTTTCTGCTCGTCTCCAAGCAGTTCCGCATGGTCATGAGGAATATCTCCATAGCAGATAAGTTCGCCATGTCTATGGAAGAGCACCTGGACATGAGGCTCTGTGCAACCCCGCTGGAACGGATCGGGGATCACTCGGCCAAGATCTGTAACATGGTGCAGCAGATCGGCTATAAAACTGTGCCAGACGACGTCCTCGCCGACATCGAGGACGCCAACAGGCAGTCCATGAAGCTCGTCGAAAACGCGATTGACGCCATGTTCAAGAGGAACATTAACCAGGCTAACTCCACCTTTATCCTGAGACAGGAAGCTACGCAAAAGCTCCGAAAGCTCGACGAGGAAGTGCTGAAGCTGAGTTCCGACATCTCTGTGCCGCTGGGGATCATCCTCGACAGCATCGACAGGGTGTGCGATTATGGCTGCAATATTGCTGAAATCGCCATCAACTCGGCAGTTTCTTCGACCCCTAAGTAGTCTGCCGGCCGGATACTGGCCGGTCGACGACCTGCCGCAGGGGCGAGATCGTCTGTCACCTGAGGCCGCTGCATGCTATCGAGAGTATTGTGAGGGCTTAAAGCCCCGGCAATTTTATCCTGAATTTTTGCAGGCTATTTGACGCCAGGTATAGTGCTTCAGCATATACTGAATGGCTACCATGCCTGTCCGGCACTCCGGGTTTTCACGCGCAAAAGCGCCTTTTTCACGTTTTTCTATATATTCTAAATATGACTACCGGGCCTACATAGATAATATTTAACAGGCCGCGGACGCACTGGCTTCTGAAGGTGAACGAGCAGATGATGGGCGAAAAGTTATTGATCGCGCTGATAACTCTCACAATCGTAGGAGCAGGAATGCTGGTGCCCGGCTGTACCAGCGCACCGCCCGGTGTAACTACGCAGGATGACGAACTGTCCGGCAGGGTTAAAATTATCGGGTCAACCTCTGTCCAACCTTATGCTACAGAGCTGGCAGACAGCTTTTCAGTCAAGTATCCGGGCGCCGACGCCCTCGTATCTGGCGGCGGCTCCGGGGCGGGCATCAAAGCTGCTCAGGATGGCACTGCGCAGATCGGCATGTCCTCCAGAGAGCTGACCGAGGAAGAGAAAGCCTCGGGCCTCCGGGCGATCGTCATCGGGTATGACGGCATCATTGTCGTCGTTAATCCTGCTAACCCATTATCCAGCCTTACCCGGCAGCAGATTAAGGATATTTTTGCGGGCAGAGTTACGAACTGGAAGGATGTCGGGGGCAGCGATGCGCCTGTTACCGTCGTGACGAGAGAGTCGGGCTCGGGCACCAGGGCCGCTTTCCAGGAGATCGTCATGGGCGAAACCAACCTTACTGACAGAGCAGTGACACTTGGCAGCACCGGCGGTATCACCCAGACCGTATCTGGTGACAGAAATGCCATAGGGTACATCTCTTACGGCTCGCTGGACGATTCTGTGAAGGTCCTGGCCGTAGACGGTGTTGCGCCTTCCGCAGATGCCATCAAGGATGGTACTTATCCGATCCGGAGGCCGTTCCTGTTCGTGACGAAAGGCGAGCCGACGGACCCGGTAACGAAAGCCTTCATAGAGTACACGTTGAGCGAAGAAGGGCAGAAGCTCCTGGCAGAGGGCAGGCTGGTGACTGTATAGGCCGCTGCCAGGACAAGTATCACAGTGGTGACTTCATGAGCAGGACTACGGAAAAAATCATAGAAGCAGGCCTTCTGGTATGTGCCCTATCCTCTATCGTCACCATCTTCCTCATCATCGTCTTTATCGTGGCGCAGGGGCTTCCGGTGATTCTCAGCGAAGGCCCGGCAAACTTTGTCGGCGGCCTGAAATGGAGCCCGGAGCACAATCTGTACGGCATACTGCCCATGATCATAGGGACTTTTGCAGTTACGACCCTGTCTCTGCTGATCGCGCTGCCGCTGGGGGTGGGCTGTGCCATACTGATCTCGGAAGTGGCTCCAGCGGGCGTCCGGGACGTGATCCGGCCGGCCATCGAGACCCTGGCAGCGATCCCGTCGGTCGTTTATGGCCTTTTCGGCCTGATCCTGCTGGTGCCGCTCATCCGGGACTACCTCGGCGGCAACGGGTTCAGTATTCTGGCAGGCGGCGTAGTGCTCGCGATCATGATCCTGCCCACCATCATCAGTGTTTCAGAAGATGCCTTGCGGGCTGTGCCCCGGGAACTAAGGGAAGGCTCGCTGGCCATGGGCGCCACAGAGTGGCAGGTCATCACGGGCATCGTGGTGCCCGCCGCGCTATCGGGCATCGTCACAGGGGCAGTACTGGCGATGGGCAGATCGATAGGAGAAACCATGGCGGTTCTGATGGTCTGCGGCAATTCGACGCTTATCCCGACTTCAGTGCTCGACATGGTCCGGCCGATGACGGCGGCGATCGCGCTGGAGTGGTCGTACGCGTCGGGCAGGCACCAGGATGCGCTGTTCTCCATAGGTATCGTGCTCCTGATCGTCATCATGATCCTGAACTTGATCATATATTCCGCGAAGAAAAAGAGGCTCAACGCCGGGAGGATGTAGTATGGCAGCCCAGTACAGGTACGTAGTTAACAACGTCGGCATCGGGCTGCTCTGGCTATGCGGCATCCTGACCGTGCTGATCCTGCTCGTCATAATCGGCTATGTGCTGATCAACGGCCTGCCCGTGGTCAGCCTGGAGTTTCTGACCCAGTCGCCCCGGGGCATGCAGCGGGCGGGAGGCATCTTCCCCACGATCGTGGCCACAATTGAAATCACTTTGATCGCCGTGCTGGTAGCGACTCCGCTGGCGGTCGCAGCAGCCGTCTACATGGCAGAATATGCCGGCAGGAGCAGGATTGCTACCATCGTCCGGTTTGGCGCCGACAGCCTCGCCGGAATCCCGTCGATCATGTTTGGCCTGTTCGGATACCTGTTCTTCGTGTACTACCTGAGGATGGGATTCTCCCTGCTGGCCGGCGGTCTGACGCTCGCTCTCATGGCTCTCCCCATCATCCTGCGGGTATCAGAAGAGGCTATCAAGACCGTGCCTGACTCCTACAAATCGGGCAGTCTGGCGCTGGGAGCCAGCAAGTTGCAGACCATCCGCAAAGTCGTGCTGCCGACCGCCATCCCCGGTATTATGACCGGCGTCATCCTGGGCATGGGGAGGGCTGTCAGCGAGACGGCTGCAGTGCTGCTGACTGCAGGCAGCGTAGCGAGAGTGCCGGAGTCGCTTTTCGATCCGGTCCGGCCGATGACAGTCCACATGTTTATCCTGGCCACGGAAAACCTGTCGATGAAGAATGCATTAGGGACAGCGGCAGTGCTGATTATCATGATCCTGGCCATCACGATCGCCAGTAACTACTTGACGAAGAGGTATATCGCAAAACTTGGGGGTAGAAGATAATGGGCAGCGCAGTCATCGAGTCGAGAGACCTGAACCTGTACTATGGCAAGGCTCACGCGCTCAAGAACATCAATATGGACATACCTGAAAAAAGCATCACAGCGATAATCGGACCGTCAGGGTGCGGGAAGTCTACATATCTCCGGTGCATGAACCGCATGAACGACCTGCTGCCCGGAGTTAAGATCACCGGAACCCTCGGCTTCCGGGGCAAAAACATATACGATCGGGACGTCGACGTAGTTGCGCTACGCAAGGACATCGGCATGGTCTTCCAGAAGCCCAACCCGTTCCCGATGTCTATCTACGATAATGTTGCCTATGGCCCGAGAATTCATGGTGTCCGAAAACGGGAAACCCTCGACCATATTGTCGAGAGAAGCTTACAGCAGGCAGCCCTGTGGGATGAGCTGAAGGACAGGCTACGAGACTCGGCGCTCAGTATCTCCGGCGGCCAGCAGCAGCGCTTATGCATTGCCCGGTGTTTAGCGGTCGAGCCGGAAGTCATCCTCATGGATGAGCCGGCCTCGGCGCTGGACCCGATCGCGACGTCTAAGATAGAGGACCTGATGAGAGAGCTGAAGGAGCGATACACGATCGTCATCGTCACCCATAACATGCAGCAGGCAGCCCGTGTCTCTGACCGGACGGCATTTTTCCTGATGGGAGAGCTAATCGAGTACGACTATACGAAGAAGCTGTTCGAGAACCCGGCGGACAGGCGTACTGAGGACTACATTACCGGCAGGTTCGGGTGAGGGAGAGGGGTACATGTCTAGAGAATACTATTTGCAGCAGATCAAACAGCTCGAGGACGACTTTTTCCAGATGGGGGAAGACTCCCTCCGTTTGATGTCCAGATCGCTCCGGTCGCTGGTCAACAAGGATCTTGAGCTGGCTAAACAGGTCATGGAAGAGAGCGATAGGATGGCAGACCGCGAAATCGAGCTGGAAAACAAGTGCATCGAGCTTCTTGCAACTCAGCAGCCCATGGCCTCGGACTTGCGGTTCATCAGCACCGTCCTGAAAATACTGACAGAATGCCGCCGGTTTTCAAGGCTGGCCTGGGATATCGGCCTGATCACGATAAAGGTGGATGGGGAAGAGCTGCTGCCCCAGATCAAGGACGTCTGCGAGATGTATGAAAATGTACACGCCATGGTACGTGACAGCTTTATCGCCTTCAGGGACCGGAACGTGGAGCTGGCGAAGTCCATGAGCGCGAGGGACGATGTGGTAGATGCCCAGTACGATCGGATCAGGAGAGAGCTGATCAACGTCATGATCAATGATCCGTCAACTATTGACATAGCGTCACACCTGTCTTTTGTCGCCCGGTACCTGGAGAGATCGGCAGATCACGCTTGCGTCATAGCGTCCTGGACGATCTACATGGTCACCGGGGAAAGGGTGAGGATCAGGTAATACCTGATCACTTGCCCTGTTATCGTTTAAGCGGCTTTTCCCTGCCCTTTTTAAATAAAACGGCCTGACAAATATTTAAACAACCGCGGCCAATTAAAAGCTGGAGCTGAGAGATGGAAATGAAGATCGGCCTCATTTCGGACATACATGCCAATGTCGTCGCATTACAGGCGGTCCTGGACGATATGAAGGACGTCGATGTTATCTTATGTGCAGGCGACATTGTAGGCTATAATCCTTACCCTAACGAGACCGTCGAACTGCTGAAGAAATACCGGGTTAAGTGTGTCAAGGGCAACTACGATAACGCGGTCGTCACGGGAGACACGCAGTGGTTCAACCCCGTGGCCATACAGACAGTACGGTGGACTACCGAGAACATCACCAGAGACAACCTGAGATTTCTGGAGACGCTGCCAGACCATATCGATCTGAACGGCATCACGATCTACCACGGAAGCCCGAGCAGGCTCGAGGAGTTCATCTTCGAGAACGACCACGAGCGGTTTTGCCAGGTTTTCGACCCCTACGACGTTCAGGTAGTGGTCTTCGGACACACTCACGTACCCCTCAAAAAGGTCTGCGGCAGCAAGATCATCCTGAACCCGGGCAGCGTAGGCCAGCCGAGAGACGGAGATCCCCGGGCAAGCTACGGCATATGGGACACTGAAAAGCAGGAGTTCACCGTGCGCAGGGTCAGCTACGACTACACTAAAGTGCAGGAAAAGATCAAAGAGGCAGGCCTTCCCCAGATGATGGCTGACAGATTGAAATATGGTAAATAATGACGGAGCCTTCGGCTGGTATATAGCATACTAATGACCATGGAGCCTTCGGCTCGGGCTTCGGCGGTGCAGCAGAACAAAAGATCGTCGTGCCAGACTAAACATACGCACAACCAGACAAAGAATGGTGCCGGCAACACTCGCCGGCAGACCACCCGTCCCGTTTTTCAAACTGACATTCTGATTTAAAGGGGGTATAACACCTGGAGAACGATCCGTTCCGATTGCTAAGTAAGTTCTCAACCCATATAAACTTTCTTTGATTTAACGCAAGTTTACTTGTACACCCTGCGAACCTCGGTTGCAGCCGGGGATGTAGCTGGTTGCCCCGGCTGCCAGCGAACGATCATACCATCTCTGGTCAGAAGTTAAAGGTCTGCTGGACGATTTTTACCGCACAGTAGTCTCCGCACATTGTACATGCTTCCTTGTCTTCCGGCATCCGGCTCGACCTGATTTCTCTCGCCAGTTCCGGGTTCAGCGAGAGCTCGTACATGCGGTTCCAGTCGAGGTTCTTCCTGGCGTGGGCCATTTCTAGGTCCCTGTCACGCTTGCCGTACTTGATCATGTCTCCTATGTGGGCGGCGAGTCTCGCTGACATGACGCCGGTTTTGACGTCTTCCACGTTGGGCAGCGCCAGGTGCTCCGCCGGGGTGACATAGCAGATGAAATCAGCGCCGTATGCCGCTGACATCGACGCCCCGATTGCGGCCACTATGTTGTCCATGCCCGGGGCGATGTCCGTAACAAGGGGTCCCAGCATGTAGAATGGCTTGTTCCCCGACATGCGCTTCATCAGGATAACGTTGGCCTCGATCTCGTTCAGGGGGACGTGGCCGGGGCCTTCCACTATGACCTGGACGCCAAAGTCGTAGGCCTGGTCGGACAGCTCGGAGTTCATCACCAGCTCCTGAATCTGAGCCCGGTCGGTCGCATCGTGCACCGCGCCGGCGCGCATGCCATTACCCATCGAAAGGGTGACCTCGTGCTTTTTCAGGATTTCCAGCAGGTAGTCGAACTCGCTGTACAGGGGGTTCTCTTTGTCGTTGTGGATCATCCAGGCAGTCATGAAGGCTCCGCCTCTGCTGCAGAGGCCGCCATGCCTGCCCTGCTTCTTCAGCCGCTCCACAGTAATACGGTTGATGCCGGTGTGGATAGCCATAAAGTTCGTGCCCAGCTTAGCCTGCTCCTCCGTAATCCTGAACAGGTCATCCTCTTTCATATGCACCACAGCGCCGTATTTGCGGGCGGCCTCGATGAATGCCTGGTACAGCGGCACGCTGCCCACCGACAGCGACGTCGCGGCACACACCTTTTTGCGGATTTCGGAGAAGTCGCCGCCGGTAGACAGCTCCATCAGGGTATCGGCTCCGGCCTGCTCTGCCGCGATCGCTTTTCTGACTTCAGTATCGACGTCGACGATGTCCGAGGAGGTGCCGATCGAAGCATTGACCTTGGTCCGGAGGCCTTCCCCTATGCCCACCGGCCTGATGTTCCGGTACGGTGTCACGGGGATGACGATCCTCCCTGCGGCGACGCCACGCTGGACAAACTCGGGGGTAACGCCCTCGTCCCGGGCAACGATCTTCATCTCTTCGGTAATTTCTCCTCTTTTAGCCTGCTCAAGAAAACTCATACGATAATGCACCTGCTGTCTGGCCTTTAAGCGATTATCATATATAAATTTTATTTACCTTAACTCAAGTTTACTTGATTTATTGTTTTTGATTCATGCGAGGGGTAATCTGCCACTATCATGTTTTCCTACAGTTTGTCCGGGAAAATTTTTATTCTATGATCTGCAAACTAAGCCATTGCGAATGGGCAATTATCTGCCCCGAGAGCAGTTTTCTTCCCGAGGTGCTGACGCATATGTTTGTTCCGGACCCCATAAAGCAGACCACGATGGGAGACGAAGCAGTATACAACTACTTCCCCAAGCAGATCAGGATCGCAGGAGTCGGGAGTGCCGGCTGCAACGTCCTCAACTACCTGTACAGCATCGGCGCCTTCGGCGCTCACCTGATTGCCATCGACACTGACGAGCGTCGCCTGAGCGTGATCAGGGCGGATGAAAAGTTCCTCATCGGCCAGTCTGTGATCAAGGAGTCCGGGGCAGCGGGAGACGTCGAAATCGGCAGGCTGGCCGCGGAGAAGTCAGGCTGGAAGCTGGACGAGTCATTCAGGGCGACGAAGCTCATGTTCCTCGTGGCCGGCATGGGCGGCGGCACCGGCACCGGAGCAGCACCTGTCGTCGCCCGGATAGCGAAAGAATACGGCGCAGTAGTGGTCGCTATCGTGACCCTGCCGTTCAGCGACGAGGTCGAGGCGAGGAAAAAGGCCGTGGAAGGGGTTGAGAAGATGCTGGATATCGCCAGCACCACGATCGTGATCGACTTCGACCGTCTCCCTGGCTACGACCCCGAAATGCCGAAGCAGAACGCGTACGGTATTGCAGACGAACTGATTGCCGAAAAGATCAAGACCATCGTGGAGTCGAGCACCCAGCGGCCCCTCGTCCACATGAACCTGCTCGACTTGCAGAAACTGCTCAAAGAAGGCGGCCTCAGCGTCATGCTCACCTGCCGGGACCGGAGCGATGACAATCTCCTCACGGTGATCAAACGAGCGATGGACCACCCCCTCTCCGCCCTGGACTACAAAGAAGCAACGGGCGCCCTCATACATGTGGCCAGCGGCAGAGATATGTCGGTGGAAGGCGTGATCCAGATCGTCGAGTACATTTACAATAAGTGCAACCCGACAATACGTGTCCTGTACGGTGCCAGGCTCGAAAAAACCAACGACTGCAGAATTAAATTACTCGTCATCCTGACCGGGCTCAGAAAAGAGCAGTTCCGGGAGAAGTACGGCGGTTCGCCATAGCTGATGACAAAGGTACCGCCACTCAGTTATTTAAGGAAAGGCTTATAGTAAGCCATTCCTCTTAAGCTTGAGCCTGCCGACTTTTTCGATGGCTGCCGCATTGATGCCGGGGACAGCTTCTATGTACTGCATGTCCTCTGCTATTTCATACAAGCCCAGGCCTGCGGCAGTTCTGACGATGACTGTGCTCAAGCCCGGCTTGCTGCCGACGCTGCCGACGCTGATGTCGGCCGACTTCGCAGTGAAGTCAGGGCATGCTTTACAGCCTTTCCGCACGAAGCCTTCGAGGCTCGACAGTGGGATCTCCTTAACTTCCCCGCCCCGGAGGGTGACCGTCATCTTGCCTTCTGCGGCGTTCATCTTCGTGATCCGCCAGGTAGGCACACCGAGGCGCTTCGAGACCTCTCCAACCATGGAGTCATCGAAGACTTCGAAGCAGAACAACCCTATGGCAAACCTGACTTTCCGGGCGAGCTTCATGGCGTACTCATTTGTAGAGGCACGGAGCAGGCCGATGGCCTGGATGGCGCAAGGAGTGCCAACAACGGCTACACTGCGAATACTGTCATCGCCAGCGACCGTTTTCAGCGCTTCGAGGATGCCGTTGGAGTCATACTTGCTGCCTGCAGCTTTGCTCAGGTCTTCAGGGTAATAGGCGATCATCGGGTGAGCTTTCTGGACCCAGCGGTCGGATCCCATCACAAGCGCACAGTCGACGAGTCCTTCCTCCAGGGCAGCGGTCAGGAGCGCTGTGACGACTCCGCCGTTCTGGCTCCGCTCGACTTCGATTCCTGCCCTGGCGCTCTTGATGTCCAGGTACGGGCCGATGATTTCGGGTGACCTGAAGGCCGCATAGTTAGCCGGCGTCCTCGGGCACACTTCCAGGCATGCTTTGCAGTCCACGCACGGCGTGTGCTGGTATGGCTTGTGCTCTTCGACGTCGTAGGCAAGCGTGTTGCCCGGACATATCGTGATGCAAGCTCTGCAGCCTGCACACACGTCCTTTTTCCAGACCGACTCTTCGAGCTCCTTGTAGGGGAGAACGGACGGCTTCGATGATGCGTTGCTATGCATGTCCGACACCTTTATAAATGTGTGTGGGTAACACCATTCCTTCTTTACTGTGTATGTATATAATTCTTATCACGTAGCAGGCGGCTATCACTCGACTGCTGCCAGCTTTAGCGATCGATCTGTCCGAGGTAAACATGTCCGGGCAGTGGTTACTTCTTACCTGACCTCGATCCGAACATTTTAAAAAACCACAGGGCCAGCCCGGTCGAGATACCGCAGGACGCGAGTATCGCCACTATCGAAGCCACCAGCAGTACGGTTATACATATCCCGCCCCCGCAGCACATGGCAGTGGCAGGGTCGATAGTGGGTGTCGGCGTAACCAGGATAATACCTCTGGCTATTCCAATAGCCCTGATCAGCTATCAACTTTACCGGGCCCGGAAATCTCTGGCTCTCAGTTTTCCGCCGAATCTCCGGGAAAGAACAAATGTCCCGGTTTGTCTCATAATAACGGGGGAAGAAGAAAAGATGGAACATTACATTATTCAGGAGATGTCGGTCTCCGATCAGGATCAGGTCTGCTCGATTTTCAGGAATGGTGTGGCCTCCGGCGATCATGTGCTGGATGCCGATGATCCGGCGGAATGGATCGATTTCGAGCGCGGGGAAAACCTGGTGGCCAAGCTGGACGATAAGGTAGTGGGCTGGGCAATCGTTACACCGCTGGAGGAGGCGGAGTTGCCTCAGGGCGTCGGTCGTATCGGCGTCTTCGTAGATCCGGAATACCGGGGTAAAGGCATCGGCCGCCTGCTGTTAAACTCAGCCATCCAGTACTCGGAAGAACAGGGCATAGACTCGCTGATCTGCGGCATTGTGCCCGATAACCTGCCTGCGGTGATGCTGCACAAGTCCTGCGGTTTCAAAGCGCTTGGTATGCTAAGAGATGCTGGCATGTGCGGTGGCAGAAAGCGGGACGCCGTTTTATTGCAGCACACCTATGCCTGAGCAGAGTGTATCGGCACTCTTCCGATCAGCAGTCTGATCGGACACACTTATTATTTATGGCCATGATACTACTTCATCGGTATCTTTATGGCCCCTCATCCAATGTATACGCTCGACGTCTTCGCTGAAGAGCGATATGCGGGCAACCAGCTTGCCGTTTTCCGCAATGCGGCCGATCTTTCCCCGGAAATCATGCAGAAGATCGCACGGGAGATGAACTATTCAGAAACTACCTTCATCCTGTCGGATACTCCCCGGGACGGCGGCTACGATGTGAGGATATTTACTCCTGAGGAAGAGCTTCCCTTCGCCGGCCATCCCACGCTCGGGACAGCCTACGTCATCCTCCACGAGATTATGGGTACGCCTGGCCCTCAGGTTAAGCTGAACCTGAAAGTCGGCCAGATACCAGTATCAGTGCAGCCTGACGGCGTGCTGTGGATGGACCAGAAGCCCCCGGCCTTCGGGAGGCTCTTTGAGCCGGCCGAAATCGCCAGTGTGCTCAGCCTCGAGTTATCCGACATCGATACGAGGTTCCCTGTGCAGGAGGTGTCCACCGGATTGCCCTTCGTCATCGTCGCTTTAAAGAGTAACGGCGCTCTCCACCGGGCTAAACGCAACATGCCTGCTTTCGAGGCCTTTTCTAAGACTCACGGGCGAGACATGATCTACCTGTTCTCCGCCGAGCCCGGAAGCAGCGAAAACCAGCTGGCAGCCCGCATGCTCACCATCTTCCAGACCATGCCGGAGGATCCGGCAACCGGCAGCGCTTGCGGCTGTCTTGGGGGATATCTGGTCGAGCACCGGTATTTCGGAGAAGTAAATGTTGACGTGCGAGTAGAGCAGGGGTACGATATGGGCCGGCCATCCCTGCTGCGGCTCAAAGCTTCCCGGCAGCCTGGCCATATTGCAGTGAAGGTGGGTGGCAAAGTTATTATGGTCTCGAAAGGCCAGTTACTCTAGAAGTGGTATTACATGAGCGGCGATGGAAAAAGCAAGAGCGACCTGGCGGTCGAGTGTTTCAAATCAGGCTTCAACTGCTCGCAGTCAGTGTTCACTGCATTTTCAGGCGACATGGGTATGGACTCCTGTACAGCCCTAAAAGTGGCTACTGCCTTCGGCGGCGGGATCGCCAGCACGGGTAACGTCTGCGGCGCAGTCTCCGGAGGGCTGATGGCCATCGGCCTCAGGCACGGGCGGTGCACGATCGACGACCTCAAAGCTAAGGAAAAGACCTACGAGATTTCCCGGCGGTTCATGGACGAGTTCAAGGCTCGCCACGGATCTGTCGTCTGTAAGGAGGTTCTGGGCTGCGACCTGAACACCCCTGAGGGCAAGGCAGAGTTCGCCAGCAGGAACCTGATCAACGTCAAGTGCACAGCCTGTGTCAGGGATGCGGTGCAGATACTCGAAAATATTTTGTAAAGAGGGAGGAGATCTACATGCGCCTGCATTACCTTCAGCACGTCCCGTTCGAAAACATCGCCAACATTCAGGTATGGGCTAAAAACAAGGGCCATACCGTCACCAAGACTGTCCTGTACTACGACGAAGCCCTGCCTGACCTGAAGAGCTTCGACTGGCTCATCGTCATGGGCGGCCCAATGAACATCTACGAGGAAAAGGACTACCCCTGGCTGGTGCGGGAGAAAAAGTTCATCAAAGAAGCCATCGATGCCGGAAAGCTGGTCCTCGGCGTCTGCCTCGGCGCACAGATGATCGCCGACGTGCTCGGCGCTAAGGTGACACCTAACAAGGAAAAGGAGATCGGGTGGTACGAGGTCGTGAAGACGCCGGAGGGCAAGGCTTCCCCCGTTTTCGGAGCACTGCCCGACAGGTTCATAGCCTTCCACTGGCACGGCGACACGTTCGGCATCCCTGCGGGCGCAACGCGACTGGCCTACAGCGAGGCCTGCGAGAACCAGGCTTTTGAGTACAACGGCGGAAAAGTGCTGGGCTTACAGTTCCACCTGGAGTCGTCTGACGACAGCATCAACCGTCTCGCCAAGAACTGCGGAGACGAGCTCGTCGACGGCAAACATATCCAGAAAAAGGCAGAGCTGATCGGGCAGGATGAGAAGCTCCGGACGATTTACTGCCACATGTGTGCGCTCCTCGACGCGATGGAAAAGGCCAAAAAACCTTAGAGAACCAGCCTTCTTTTATTTATCGTGCTTTGGCCGCACAGATTCGGCCCAATTTTTTAGACAACATCTCAGATGATTAATTATACAGGTATTATTATGAGCATAGCCTTCGCTGACAGAATGTCTAACGTGCATAAGTCGTTCATCAGGGAGATCCTGAAAGTGACCCAGGACCCCTCGATCATCTCGTTTGCCGGCGGCCTGCCGAACCCGGCCTCTTTTCCCGTCAGGGAGATCTCTGAAGCGGCTACTGCCGTACTGAACGAGAGCGGCGAGAGCGTGCTCCAGTACAGCACCACTGAAGGATACGGGCCGCTGCGGGAGTACGTGGCAGAGCGGTATGCCCGCAGAGGACTCAAGGTCGATCCTGACGAGGTCATGATCACCAGCGGCTCCCAGCAGGGCATCGATCTTGCCGGCAAGGTGTTTATCGACAAGGGTGATAAAGTCCTGGTCGAGCGGCCGACCTACCTGGCCACACTGCAGGCGTTCGGCCTCTACCAGCCAGAGTTCCGATCAATCTCGCTGAGGGACGATGGCCCGGATACGGCGGAGATGGCGGAGGAGCTTGCCACAAAAAAGATCAAGCTATTCTACGCCGTGCCAAACTTCCAGAACCCGACTGGCATCACTTACTCCCAACGCAAAAGAGAAGATGTGGCGGCTCTGCTGAACGAGCACGGCACGGCTTTCGTCGAAGACGACCCCTACGGAGAGATTCGCTACATGGGCGATGATATGCCTCCGGTTAAAAAGTACATGGAGAACGGTGTTCTACTCGGCTCGTTCTCCAAGATCGTGTCCCCCGGCATGCGTCTCGGCTGGCTGGTGGCGCCGAAGGAAGTGATGGAAAATATCGTGATCGCCAAGCAGGCCACAGATCTGCACACCAACTTCTTCACCCAACGGGTGGTGTACCAGTACCTGATCACTAACGATGTGGATTCCCACATCATGAAGATCCGGGCGATGTACAGGAAACAGCGGGATACCATGGTGCGTGCCATCGAAAAGCACTTCCCCGAAGAGGTCCGGTATACCAGGCCGGAAGGCGGCATGTTCCTCTGGGCCACGCTGCCCGAAGGCATATCTTCCCTGGAGCTGTTCGACATCGCCATCAAGGAGAAGGTGGCGTTCGTGCCCGGCCAGGCGTTCTTCGCCGACGGCTCAGGCCAGAACACCCTGAGGCTGAACTACACGAACTCGGGCGAGGAAGCGATCGAAACCGGCATCGCCCGTCTCGGGAACGCCATTCACAGGCTAATGGAGCAGAAGAAGTGAATCGGTTAGAGTCACACCACCTCGATAACATTGGAGCATATCTCCGGCCTACAGACGTCATCGACTATGACGACCACTCAGTAGCCCTGCTGGCCGGGGCAGTAGAGGGAGATACTAAACAGGATACTATCAGACGGGCTTTCGAGATGGTCCGGGACCAGTATCCCCACTCATGTGACGCGGGCTCCGAAGAAGTGGCATGTACCGCTTCAGATGTGATCCGGCTCGGGCACGGCCTCTGCTTTGCCAAGTCGAACCTGCTCGCAGCCCTGCTCCGGTACCACCACATACCTACGGGGTTCTGCTATGAGCGGGTCCGGCGAGATGAAGGGGGTTTCGTGCTCCACGGTTATAACGCCGTAGTCATAGACGGGCAGTGGAGAAAGATCGACGCGAGGGGCAACAACGACCGGGTAAGAGTCTACTTTACACCTGCCCGGGATATGCTGGCATATCCGCCCGATGCCAGCGCCGGGGAGATGGAGTTCCCCGGAGTCTATCCTGACCCTTCGCCGGCCGTGCTGAGGGTGCTGCGGGCAGGGCCTGACGTAAGCTCGGTAATTATCAAGCTGCCAGGCGATCTGCCGCCATACGATTAGCTTTATAACCGATCGTATCAAATTTCATAACGTAGGTATAAATGAAGCTGTCACTCTTAGTATTGAACCCTGTGTTCGCGATCTGTACCCTGGAAAGGGATGCCCCGTTACCCGAATGGGCTCTGTCCAGCGACTTCTTCTCGATCACCAGGACCTACGATGAGCTATCCATCGTGTGCCTGCAGGAGAGCATACCGCAGGACGTCAAGATCAACAAAGGCTGGCGCTGCCTGAAAGTCCAGGGCCCGCTCGGCTTCGACATCGTCGGCATCCTGGCCTCGCTCTCCCTGCCCCTGGCCAGCGAAGGTGTGAGCATCTTCGTGCTCTCGTCTTACGACACCGACTACATCATGGTCAAAAACTACGACCTGGACAAGGCCATCGAAGTGCTCCGCAAGGATGGGCATACTGTAGAGCAGCAGCCTGCTCAATAATCTCTTTTTATCTTTTTTCGGGTCAGTCGTCATTGTAAAATTTATATACGTACTGGCATGTATGCTTAATGTATGCGACGCACCAAAGAGGAAGCCGAAGTCACCCGGGATAAGCTGTTGAGCGCCGCCCTGAAAGTCTTCAGTAAAAAGGGCTACGCTACGACGACGCTGGACGACATAGCCAGAGAGGCCGGTGTTACCCGGGGCGCTATCTACTGGCACTTCAAGGGCGGAAAAGCTGACGTTTTCAACGCTATTGTGGATACCGGCTTCGCCCGCATCGGCGACCTTGTGGAAAAACTGATGGCCGAAGGCGGCACACCGCTCGAGCTGCTGGAGCGAATGATGGTCCGCCTGATGCAGTTCTGCGAAGAGGACGATGACTACCGGGCGTTGCAGGAGATCACTATTTTTAAGATGTCGGAAGACCCGGAACTCTCGTTAAAGCTGGAGGATAAAAAGCACGCGCAGGAAGAATCTGTGCTGTATATCGCCGATCTGATCAAACAGGCCAGAGAGGCCGGAGAAGTGCGCCCGGATGTAGACCCGATGACCGCCGCCATCACGGCTTATGGCATGCTTAACGGCATCGTGCTGCTCTGGATGATCGAGCGCTCGGTGACCGACACTCCACAGTTCTCGCTGAAAGATCAGGCAGCGTCGTTCGTGAAGCTTTATTTGCAGGGGATTACTACTCCTGCCGGCTGCAGGAGCAAGGTATAAATACAATTAACATACACGTATGTATGTAAATTTCTGAGGGTTCTGCCCTCACAACTACTATACCAAAATCTCGTATTGATAATTTACATACAAACATGAATGTATAATGAGGTTACTTTATGGAGACGAAAAAAGAAGGACTGTTGAACATGGACAAAAACCAGAAGCTCGCGCTTCTGGTCGTATTTATCGCCATCTTTACCGACATGCTCATCTACTGCATGATCGTGCCGATACTGCCTGAATATGCTTCCGGACTGGGCGCCTCTCAGCAAATGATCGGCCTGCTGTTCGCAAGCTACGCCATCACTTTCCTGCTCGCCGCGCCTGTGGTCGGCGTCCTGTCCGACCGGGTCGGCAGAAAGCTCCCGATGCTCGTCGGCTTACTGGGCCTGTTCGGCTCCACGCTGCTCTTCGCATTTTCCAGCGATCTCACCATGCTGTTCGTCGCCCGGGCGCTGCAGGGCGTCTCCGCAGGCGCAACCTGGACAGCCGGTCTGGCGCTGCTATCGGACCTGTTCCCTCCAAAGATGCGCCAGCAGGCTATCGGCATAGGCATCAGCGGCAGCTTTGCAGGCACCTTGCTCGGCCCGCTGTTCGGGGGAGCCCTCTACGAATACGGTGGCTATGCACTGCCTTTCCTCGCAGCCGCCGGCCTGGTGCTGATAGACGGCATCGCCCGACTACTGCTGCTCAAGGATCCGCCCAGGCTGCCAGCAGAGCAGCAGGTATCGCTGAAGTCCATGCTGAAAAATCGCACCATCCTGCTCATGGCCGGAGTCATCGTGCTTGTCTCCGCTGCAACTGCCCTGCTCGAGCCGGTCCTGCCACTGTACCTCTCAGATGTCCTGAAGGTATCCCCGACGATGATCGGCCTGCTGTTCGCAGTAACCGTGGTCGCCAGCCTGATCGCGTCTCCGCTGTCATATAAGGTCGCAGAGCGCTTCGGCCGCAAGAGAGTGATTATCGCCGGCCTCATCTGCTCCGCCCTCATCCTGCCGACGCTGGCCCTCAGCGGGTCCTTCATCCTCGAAGTGGTACTAATGGCAGCGCTGGGTGGAGTCCTCGCCATAGGGCTCGCCTCGGTGCCGCTGGAGATGACCGACGTCATCGACCGCCTCGGGCAGGGCGGATACGGGGCCGTATACGCGATATATAACCTGGCCCTGTCCTTCGGCATGATGGCCGGACCGATAGCCGGCGGCCTGCTTGCGGGTTCCTTCGGGATCACAGCGGGTCTCGGGATCGGCGGCGCATTCATGATCGGATACGCAATGCTTCTGCTGATCGTAATGAGGGGTTCCGGGAAGGCCTCAGAAGAAGGTACGGTTGTCTCTGTATCCACACAGTAATCTTACCGCAACCGGCGTCCCGGAGCCGGTGCTATTTTTAACTCCTCATAATCATATGGTTCATTTGATTGGACACTGGGCAGCAGGAAATAATTATTATGGCAGGATGCTAATTACTGCAAACAATTACGGCGATGTTTTATGATTATCAGAAACGCCACTTACTTTGACGGCGGTAAGATCGCGAAGGGCGATCTGCACCACGGCCCGTCTGACGAGGAGTTCGACGCCACGGGAAAATTCGTCATCCCCGCCTTTAGCAACTGGCATACCCACCTATCCATGACGCTCATGCGAGGCGCCGGAGAAGGCGAAAAGCTGCAGGACTGGCTGAACAACACGATCTTTCCCATGGAGCGGCGCCTGACCCCGGATCTGGTCTATAAAGGGGCGATGCTGGGCCTGGCGGAAATGATCCGTACTGGTACGTCGCACTTCATCGACATGTACTACTTCGCGGAAAGCGTGGCGAAAGCCGTCGAGGCATCCGGCATCCGGGGCACCCTCGGCACTCCGATCACAGAGTTCGGCACCGCCTATTATGACGACGCAGGGCACGCGCTGCGGCTGGCAGAGCGCCAGCTGAAAAACGCAGTACCCGGGGGCAGAGTAGACTATTGCGTGGCCCCTCATTCAATCTACCTGTGCTCGAAGGAGACGCTGCTGAAGGCTAAAGACCTCGCCCGCAAGTACGGCGTAAAGCTGACCACCCACATCTCCGAAACCCGCAAGGAGTGCGTGGATTGCCATAAGGAAACAGGCCTCTGGCCTGTGGAATATCTCGACAGCATCGGCCTCTTAGACGAAAACACCGTCATGTCCCATGCCGCCTGGCTGACCAAAATGGAGGTCAGGATTCTTGGGGATAGGCACAGTACAGTGGTTCACTGCCCGACCTCTAACATGAAGCTCGCCTCCGGCGGAGTCATGCCAGTGCATGAGCTGCTGGACGCAGGAGTAAAAATCGCGCTGGGCACCGACGGCGCCGCCAGCAACAACTCGCTCAACATGATGCAGGAGATGAAGTTCGCGAGCCTGCTGCAAAAGGCGCACCGGTGGGACGCCACTGCTGCCCCCGCACCTGTGGTTTTCAAGATGGCCACTCAGGATAGCAAAGACCTGGCCTTTATTGACCTGAACGACGTACGGATGCTGCCTCACCACGATCTGATCGCCAACCTTGTCTACTCGGGCGGAGCAGTGACTGACCTGCTCGTCGACGACCGGCTGGTCATGAAGGACGGCGTCATCACTACATTTGACGAGGCCAAGATCAAGAAAGAGTTCCTGGAGGCCGCGACGGAGCTGTTGAAATGAAAGTGGCCGCCCTCTTCTCCGGTGGCAAGGACTCCAGCTATGCGGTCTTTATCGCCCGGCACTACGGCTGGGAGGTGTCCCGCCTCGTCACCGTATTCTCGCAATCCCCGGAGTCGTACATGTACCATGTGCCCGCAGTAGAGCTCACGAGGCTGGCCGCCGAGTCGATCGGCATTCCCCTGGTCGAAGTAGTCACTCCGCCGGAACCGGAGGCAGAGCTGATCCCGCTGCGAGACACGATATCCAAACTGGGCGTCGACGGCATTGTATCTGGCGCGCTCGAGTCAGAATATCAGCGCAGACGACTGGATCAGATATGCCAGGATGCCGGCGTCAAGTCTTTCGCGCCTCTGTGGCACAAGAACCCGCGAGAACTGCTGGGTGACATGGTCGATCAGGGCTTCGAGATCATGATCGTAGGCTGCATGGCCGAAGGCCTGGACGAGAAGTGGCTCGGCCGGGTGCTGGATAAGGCGGCGCTGGCTGAACTGGACCGGCTACACGCAAAGTATGGCATACACGTCGCTGGCGAGGGTGGCGAATACGAGTCCATGGTGATCGGCGGGCCCCACATGCAGCGGCGCATCTGCGTGGACTACGAGAAAGAATGGCGGGTGCACTCGGGGAAGATCATTGTGAAGGAGGCGTGGCTGGAATAGTCCGGAGTTCCGGTTTTTAATCTGTTTCAGCCACCGGCAGTATGACGATAAACCGGCTGCCCTGCCTGTAATCCTCCGTCATCCGATTTTCCACTCTGAGGTAGCCGCCGAAGTCCCGGACAAGCATGTCTGTAAGGCAGAGCCCGAGGCCTTTGCCGTTGGTTCTCGCCTTATCGAGCGACTGGAGATCAAAGAGCTGCCTTTTATAATCGTCGGGTATGCCGGGACCATTATCCTCTATGGCGACCTTGCAGTACGGTTTACCGTTACTCAGGGCTACTCCGGCGGAGATGTTGATGGTCAGGGCTTTTCCGGGGTCGGAGTGCTTGATGGCGTTTCCCACCAGGTTCACGAAAACGTCCTTCAGGAGTTCGTTTGCCCTGACTTTCGGAGAATGCCTGATCGCTATGTTTATCTCCACATAGCGGCCGGTAATGCCCGAAAACTCAGCTTTTACTTCCCTGAGCAGTTTACCTACGTCTATGATCTGCGACTTATAAGCGCCCGCCTGTTCGTTTCTGACTTTTCTGACGTTGCTTATCAGGCGGGAACTGCTCTGGAGTGTTACCATCGGCTTCTCGATTAAGAACAGGTTCTCCTCCGTAATCGAGCCTCCTGCTTTTACTATGTCGATCGCCAGTTCCAGGTAACCCATCGCTATCTGGTTCATGTTGTTGATGTCGTGGCCCATCAGATCAAGGTACAGTTCTGCCTGAGCTCTGGCATTTTGCAGCTCTGCCTCGATCATTTTTCTCTCGGTGATGTCGTGGAAGACTCCGAACGCCCTGATGGGGTTTCCCAGCTTGTCGAATTCGACGTCTCCTTCGAGGTAAATGTGCTTAAGATTACCATCCGGGGTTACGATCCTGAAATCGATCTTTCCGTCAGTCATCCGGGCTTTCGCCGTCGATAGGAATTTTCGGACCCTGTTACGGTCTTCGGGATGAACGTGCTTCAACAACGCTTCGGTGGATGGAGTTTTTTCCGAAGGCTCCATGCCAAGAATTCTGTAAGTCTCATCGGACCAGTAGAGTCTCCGCTGGCGCAGATCCCACTCCCAGCTACCCATGCGGGCGATCTTCTGCGCCCGGTCGAGCTCCGCTATACTGGCCTTAAGGCTCTTCTCCATCCGTTTTATATCCGTGACATCCCGGACAATAACCTGCACCAGAGGCTCGCTATTGTCACCTACTCGACATGCTGAGATCTGAAGACTAACCGGATTGCCGTCAAGCCCGATCATATTATCTTCGATCAGGGGGATGTTAATGCCCTTTTCCAGTATGAGCTTGAAACGCTGCCTGGCCAGTTCACGGGAGTATGCCGGAATAAAATCGTAGATGCTCCTGCCGATTAAACAGGCCGGGCTGTCGGCTCCCATAATTCTCGCATATGAGCTGTTTGTATAGACAATCTGTTCTCCCGTATGTATGACGATCCCGTCGTGAGATTGCCGGTATATCTCTTGATATAGGCTCAAATCATCGTGCATCGATAATCCTCGGAACAGATATCACTATTCATGTCATATCGAAGAGACGAAATAGTTAGCGCTACCGGTAAATCCGGTTAAATAACAGGGGGAGATACTACCATAGTCTGCAAGGCTTGTATCTCCCATGTGCTCGTCCTTTTATACTTAATAGCCCTGGATCTCTCGTTCCCCGGCCTTGAGGACTTCTTTGCACTTATCCGGCAGCTCCTCGTAACTGTCTACTTTTTCCACCTCGTGGATGAACCTGAGCCTGTCCTCCTGTTTCATATTCGTGTAAGCGTCGGTATGAGTGATCTTGAAAGCGCGCTTGCTGAGCTCCGGGTCTATAGGAATTCCTCCGCAGGTGAGGTTTACTACTGGCGATAAAAATGTTAGCTGCGTTTAATCGACTACGACGACCGAAGCTTTCTCGTCGAACGGGTTGGTCCGCAGCGCGAGGGAGAACAGGTATGGGTAGTGGCCTTCCAGATACTGGATGTAGTCCAGCCACTGCAGCGCGAGCAACTCGTAGGCTCTGCTCGTATCTTTCGACAGGTGGGCGATGTCTGAATCCGGCAGCTGGTCCAGCGGGCCCCTATAGTCCAGCTCCTCGGCGAGGTGGAAGACTGCCCGGAGTAAGCTGGTGAAAGCTTCGTGCTCCAGCAGGACCGGATTTTCCAGCAGCCTGACCAGGGTGGGCCGCTTGCTGCACAGGAGCTCCTTGATGGCGGACAGTTCTCCCGCGTCGAACTCCGCCCGGAACTCGTGGCCCTTCATGGTCTGTCTGATCCTGATAAAGTCGTCAGGCTTGCATTGGCCAGTTATCCGCAGGCAGCTGCGAAGCTCACTGGCCGACCGGTCCTCGATCACCATCATCCTCAGCAGAGACGTGCCTATCTCGCTGAAGAACAGGCCGATCACCATGTTCATCTTCTCCAGGCGCTCCCGCCTTTCCCGCATCTCTATCAGGTGGTCGAGGATGAGTGTTACCAGGATGACTTCGATGGGCAGGAAGCCCAGGTGAAATACCAGGTACTTTTCCAGCCAGTGGGCGTCGTGGAAGAGTAGCAGGTGCAGCCCGAATACTGCGATGGATATGAATACCAGCCCCGTGCCCAGGGCCACCTTCCAGCCGACTCTCGCCATCGTTACAACCTGTCTGCTGTTTACATCGTCGTTACTTCGCACCCGTCTTCGGTGACGATCAACGTGTGCTCGGCCTGGGACACCATGCCACCCCTCTCCTCTACGAGGACCGGGTACGCGTGGATGATCCCCATGCGCATCAGGTTATTTAGCGTCGCATCAGCCCTCTTCTGGCCTGCCACCCATCTTCTGGCGAACGGCAGCCCGTTGAACTTCTGGATCGCCTTGAGCATGTCTCTGTCCGAGGGCATACGAACCGGCTTGACCGCCGTAATGCCGAAGATCTCCATCAGCTCGCCTTCGCCGACCATTCCAATTCCATCGGTGGCGAAAGGCTCGATGGCGATGACCTGTCCTGCCTTGAGCACTATGCCCTGTCCAATTCTCTTGTTCGGGATGGAAGGCGCCGCGTGCTGGACGAACCGCTCCAGCCCGTGGCCGGTCAGGTTGTAGACCGGCTTCAGGTCGAAGCCCTCGATGGTCTGCTCGATGACTTCACCAATCTCAGCCGTGGATACGCCTGCCCTGACCACCTTGATCGCTTCTTCCAGCGCTTTTTCCGAGGCTTTGACCAGGTTGGCGTCCCCCTTCAGGTCGACTGTGATCGCAGTATCCGCAATGTACCCGTCTACGTGGACTCCGATATCCAGCTTGACGATGTTGTCCTCGAAGACCCTCGTATCGCCGGGCGCGGGAGTATCGTGCGCAGCCTCCTCATCCAGCGAGATGTTCACCGGAAACGCCGGCCTGCCGCCTCTCTTGAAGATGTCGTTCTCGATGGCCTCTGCTACGTCGAGCATCTTCGCTCCCTTCTTCACCAGCGGCACTGCCGCCAGCCGGACTTCCTTGAGGATACGCCCCGCTTCGCGGTATTTGTCCAGAATTGCGTCACCGCTCATATGATTAGCTCCTTGGGATACTTAGTCAGGTTCTTGCAGCCCTTTTTCTCGACCACAACAATGTCTTCTATCCGGACGCCGCCGACGTCCGGGAGGTAAAGTCCGGGCTCGACCGTGACGACCATGCCCGCTTTCAGCGCCTTTGTGCCAGTCTGGCTCAGCCTGGGGGCCTCATGAATCTCCAGGCCGACGCCGTGGCCGGTGGAGTGTATATACCCGGTCTTCGACTTAGTCCTGGGGGTGCCATAGCCATGCTTTTCGAAGACGTCGCAGACCTTATCGTCCACCGACTTGCCGGTCACGCCTTCTTTGATTGCCCCGAGGGCGGCTTCCTGTGCCTTTAGCACGAGATCGTACATCTCACGCATCTGCTTCGTGGGCTCGCCCCTGACGAACGTGCGGGTCATGTCCGCCCAGTACCGCTCCTTTTTACCGAACGGGAATATATCTATGACTATAAGCTGATCAGCCGGGATGGGGCCCGCGCCCGTGAAGTGGGGGTCTGCTGCGCCAGGGCCTGCCGCTACTATCGAGTCAGTCGTCTCATAGCCATTCCTGACAAAGACAACCTCAATTTCACGCTGAATCTGCTCTGATGTCAGAGGCTTGCCCCTGTAGTAGAGTATGCCGTCTTTGACCGTGGCTTTCCTCAGCAGGCTTTCAGCTTTTGCCATGCCCTTCTCGTTGACCCGCTGAGCCTTCTGGATCAGGGCGATCTCTTCCTTCGACTTGATCAGCCTGCTCTCTTCGATCTGCATTTCCGCAGGAGTCACTTCGATGCCCCGTGAGCGAAGGCTGTCGGCCAGCTTCAGCGGGAACAGCGCCGGGACTGCAACGCTTTTCGCGGACAGATCCCTCAATATTTCGGAGAGCATGTCAGCGTAGGCGCCGTCCGGGTCGTTGGTCGCCCTGACCTTATCCATGTAGCCGTACTCTTCGTCGGAAATGACCTGGTCTACCCTCGCCTCTTTCTCTGCCCGGCCCCGCTCCATAGAGGATACTATGACATACGATTTACCCCCGGCGCAAATGTACGCAAACGAATCGGGAGCCAGAAAATGCGTAGCGTAATAGAGATTTGCGTTATCCATGCTTTTGCCGACCATCAAGACCGGCATATCGTCTTTTTTACACGTCATCAGAATCGATCCAGAATTCTAATAATAGGGAATAATACGGCGATTCTCATTGATAAAACTTACACTAATCTAAAAGAAAAGAGGTTCTTCTCCATATTTCAGATTATGATTCCGGGTAAATGTAGCCATCGTGGAGGGGGTAATCTGACCAATACATCTCCTATAGGAAAAGAGCCATTGTTCTACTAATCCGAAAAGTACATATCACGTTGCACCACTTTTCAATCATCACATGGATGAAATCCAGATTGCCTGCCGAGAGTTGATTGATCTTATTCTATCCGGCAACGTGGCCACCCAGGATGAGCTAAATAAGGCGAAGAAGAACGTCAGCATAGCCCACCGGCTCTCCAAGCTGCCCCGGAACTCCGACATTCTGGCAGCAGCCGCTACCGACGCCGAGCGTGACGTTGTACTCGGGCTCCTCCAGAAACGCCCTATCCGCACAATTTCCGGCGTAGCCGTCGTGGCTGTCATGACCTCACCCGAGAAGTGCCCCCACGGCAAGTGCGTGCCCTGCCCGGGCGGCGTCGATTCTGTCTTTAATTCCCCTCAGAGCTATACCGGGACAGAGCCAGCCGCATTGAGGGCGAAGCAGGAGGACTACGATCCCTACAGGCAGGTCACAGTCCGTTTATCTCAACTCAAGCAGATCGGCCATGATCTTGATAAATGCGAGCTCATCATCATGGGCGGCACGATGACTGCCCGCAGTCTCGATTATCAGGAATGGTTCGTACGCCGGTGCCTCGAAGCGATGAACGACTTCGGAGGCGAGCCGCATCCCACTTACTTCATCGAAGAAGCACAGAAGGCCAACGAAACAGCAAGCATCCGCAACGTGGCTATGACTTTCGAAACCCGCCCCGACTGGTGCCGGGAAATCCACGTCGACCGGATGCTGAACATGGGCGGCACCAAGGTCGAATTAGGGGTGCAGAGCACCTACGACTTCGTCCTGAAGAGGATTGAGCGGGGCCACTCGGTCGCGGATTCGGTCGAAGCGAACCGTATCCTCCGGGACTCAGGCTTCAAGATCGGCTTCCACATGATGCCCGGCCTTCCCGGCTCGGACTTCGAGCGGGATCTCAGGATGTTCAAAGAGCTGTTCGAGGACAGCCGGTTCTGTCCCGACTACCTGAAAATCTATCCGACCCTGGTGACCGAGGGGACAAAACTCCATGACATGTGGGAGCGGGGCGAATATAAACCCCTGTCAAGCGACGACGCCGCAGTACTGATCGCTCAGATCAAGGCATCGCTGCCGCCGTGGGTGAGGCTGCAGCGTATCCAGCGGGATATCCCGATCAAGCATATCGTAGACGGAGTAGTCAAGAGCAATGTCCGCCAGCTTTCGGGAGATCTGCTTAAGGACTCACACCTTAAATGCCGCTGTATCCGGTGCCGGGAGATCGGGCACAAAGTGCTCCAGGGCTCGAAACCAGATCCGGCAGCTGTTCGGCTCCACGAGCACAAAATGGCCGTCTGCGGCGGCACCGAACACTTCCTGTCCTTCGACGACGAGAGCATCGACGCTCTCGTGGGATTCCTCCGCCTCAGGTTCCCTCACAGGCCCCACCGGCCGGAACTCGCCGACGCAGCCATCGTCCGGGAACTGCACGTCTACGGGCGGATGGTGCCTATCGGAGAAAAGGACGATGCATGGCAACACCAGGGCTATGGTAAAAAGCTCCTTGCAAGGGCTGAAGAGCTCGCCACCGAAGCCGGCTTTAAGAAACTGGCCATCATCAGCGGCATCGGAGCCAGGCAGTATTACCAGAAACTTGGATACAGGCATGATGGACCTTATATGTCTAAGATGCTGTAATCTGTCACCCTCTGGCCAGCAAGATACTGTTGGCCTACCGTCCCTTGTTTTAGCGCCATGAAAGCTTATTATTAAGCGATAAGAGTTAAATATATAAAAAATTTAATAAAACTGCATGGACTTTTTGCCGGGCGCACGAGGGTTGATCAACTACATAAAAGATAACCTCAGCATAATTATCCTTCTGTCAGCAGCATTCCTCGCTGCACTGATCTTCGTCTGGCAGGCCGTCGCTGCCCGTACCTACGTCAGCCCGGCCGAGCAGAGTGCCATCTTAAACATGCTCTTCATCTGCGATACTATCTTCCTGACAATCTCTGTAGTGATCGCCCTTCTGATCCTTTATCTCTCATCGTTATCAGGCGGCAGCCTGAAAGAAATTTCTTATGATACCTATGCAGTCTTCATCATCTTCCTCATAGCGCCGCTGGTATTCATCGGGTGTATGATGGCCTATAAGCCGCCCGGCCTTTACCAGTATTCTGTGAGTGTCTCGGGACTGCTTTCAGTGATGTCGTTGCTGACTGCAGTCATGCTGGTACTGTACGCCATCCGGTCCGTTCAGCCCCAGGTGCGAGTCAGGCGCCTGATCGAGAGGATCTGCCAGGAATTCCGCCAGTCCGGGGCTGCCGGGTCTACGGCTTCCATCGCCATGCAACAGCCATTGGTCTCTTCCACCACTATCTCGCTGATCAGCCTGTTGAAGAAGCTATCCGTGGCAGGAGATACTTCTGTCGTGAACGCCGCTGTCGATTCTATGGCTTCGATAGCCTTAGGCGTTACTGGCAGGGCGAGTATCAAGGACCTGGCGTTAGCCCGCAGTATGGTCTGCGACATCGTAGAAACAGGGGCGATTGGCGCAGAAGCCCGTAATCCCGGCGTAGTCTGCCACTCGATCGACCGGCTCAGGGAGATCACCGTCATGTCCCGGCGCATAGAGATATCCTCCATGGCTTTCAGGGGAATCGGGTACGTGGCCAGCGCGTGCATAAAATTCGGCGACTGCGTCCGGGCCTCTGTGTTTGATCCGTGGCTTGCCCGGGTCTATACGACCATATATGATAGCATGGGCCGGAGAGAGGCTCTCGACAAAGCTGTACAGGTGGTGGAACGGGCCCTGGCCCGTAAGGACGAACTGATGCCGGAGGAAAAGTCCCACCTGCTGTTCGTGGCCGGCCACGTGTATACCCGGCTTGCGAAAGCTGATAAATCGGCAGACAAGGCGTTACTTTCCATATCTCTGCTGGAGCAGGCGCAGAACACCGGAGAGCCCGGGGTGCTGGACCGGGCACTGATCAACGCCGAGGTTGGCCGGGCGTATGTAGTGCTGGCCTCGTCCCGTAATCCGGTGAAGAGCTATAAGAAAGCCCTGGCTGCCTTTGAAGAGGCTGGTAAAATATTGACGGAAGCCCTGTCTCCCTGGGACGCGTCCTCTCTGGAGGCGGATACCGGAAATGCCTGCGTTCTGCTCGCAGACGAATACTACCGGCTGCGTCGGTATGACGATGCACTGGCGAGCGCAAGGGGAGCCATCGAGCATTATACTGTGGCTGCCAGATTCTTCACTCCCCGCAGGTCAAAAGAGCTTCACGGCAAAATCATGTCTGACGCCGGTCTGGCTCACACGGTCATCAGTGAGATTTTCCTGAGGTCTCACGAGCTGGATAATGCCCTGAAGCACGCTTCTATGGCTATCAGCTGCTATAATTCTTCGATCGGCATGATCGACCGGGAGTACGCGCCCGAAGCATATGCGTCCATGAAAGTAAGCATCGGTCTGGCCTATGCCAGCATGTCGGAGATCTGCTTCAAGGAAAAGCGGTACGAAGAAGCGATATCGGCCTGTGACAGCGCCATCCAGGCCTACAACGAAGCAGTGAAACTGTACGAGGGTGCAGGTAAGGAAAAGCTGGCAGCAGATGTCCGGAAGCGCCTGAAGCAGGCAAGCGATCTCTTTAACACCTTCATGATGATCGGTAAAGGCAAAACGAAGTCTATATCCCTGACGGAGGACGTTTTATGAGAGATGCGACCGCCCGGTGTCTCAGGGATGCCTTCTGCAGCGAAAGCATGTCCCACGTCCGGTACCTCATTTTTGCAGGCCATGCCCAGGACGAGGCCTTTCCCGGCACTTCCCGCCTTTTCAGGGCGTTCGCCCTTGCCAAGTACCTCCGGGCCTCCGAGTTATATTTCCTGTCCCGGGACATGCTGGAAAACCCGGCTGTGAATGCGAACTCGTACTTCATCCTCGAGCGGACTATTGACCACCTGATCAAAGCGAAGGATATGGAAGCCCTCAGCGTCAAAGAAGTTTTCGAGCCATATTACGCAGTTGCATCCTCTGAGGCGGAGTCAGCTGCCATGAAATGCCTGGATAAGTCCATAATGATAAGCAGGATTATTGTTAATACAATAGATCCCCTACTACAGCAGCTTAAGCATATGGATGAGGAACCCAGTATCGGGGATATCTACCTCTGCTCGATTTGCGGCTTTATCGCCCTCGATCAGCCGCCGGAAGCATGCCCATGCTGTAACAGCAGTGCAGAAAACTATATTCTCGTCGTCTAAAACCCGAGGACCTGGACGATTACTTCCCGGCGCCGGGGGCGCATGTCGAAGTCCACAAGGACGATCTGCTGCCAGGTGCCCAGGAGCAGCGACTTGTCTTTGAACGGGACTACAATGCCCGGCCCCATCACCGCAGCCCTGATGTGGGACATTCCATTGCCGTCTCCCCATTTCAGGTCGTGCTCGTAAGAGGCGTCCGACGGGGCGAGGCGCTCCAGCGCTCTCGGTAAGTCCTGCTGTAAGCCGGGCTCGAACTCGATGGTGGTGATCGACGCAGTGCTGCCCGGAACGAAGATTGTGGCGATGCCTTCGTTTATCCCGCCCGAAGCCAGCACCTGCTCTACCTGATCCGTGATATTGATCATATTGCTATAGCCTTTGCTTTCGAGCGATAGCGTTCTGGTAAACACTGGCATTAGATACTCACTCCTGCCCCCGTTGCATTAGATACCCACTCATGCCCCCGATAGTTCCTCTCTATAGGCTGATTACATTTAAATATATCCCGGTATCGATCCTTCGTATGCAGGCAAGATTCTTGCAGACTCACGGCCACTCATAAGGTATATAGTCTCCATCTACACTGTATATCGCAATGAGCGGAAGAAAGCCCTTCGAAGAGGCCTTAGATCACATTTTCTGGTGCGACGCGTGCAACGTGCCGTTGATCACTGATGTATGCGGAGCCTGCGGTGGGCCTGCAAGGGCTGTACAACTCTCTCCGCCCGGCGACGTTCGGTTTTGCTCTCCGTTCGAGAGAGACATCCTCCACCGGCTTTTAACAGACATGTACGGGGCCGATCCGATAGGGGACCGGCTTGTCCTGCTGAACAAGATTCCCGGAGACGACAAGACTGACGAAGTGATCGTAGACGGCAGGACACTCGCTGTCATGGCTTACGACCTGGTTAAGCAGGGCTATGTCCTCGATTTAAGGCCGGATGGCGCTAAGGTGCTAATGCCTCACGCTACGAAGAAGATCGTCAACGTCGATGTCCCCCGGGAGAAGCACCTGAACGGCAAAGGCCTCAGCGGAAGCTGCGTTACTGGCAGCACTCCCGACGTGAAAGCGGGAGACGTCGTGCTGCTCAAGGTCAGCGAGTCCTTCAACGGCCTGGGCGTGGCAAGGGTCGATGCCGACCGGCTGGCCAATCCCGTCGAGAACACCCTCAAGGTCAGGAAGATCGGCAGCAGCAAGGTCCGGCTGAACGATCGCGTAGCCACGATGGCCGACGCGGTGGAAGCTAACCGGAAGCGGCTGCAGTCCATGGAAGCCGACGCGATCAGCGTCATCCGGGGCGTTGCCGGGCAACACAAGAACCTGCCCGTCACGGTCTCCTTCAGCGGCGGCAAGGACAGCCTGGTCGTCTTCAACATCGCCCGAAAAGCTGTAAACAAGCTCAAGGCGTTCTTCGTAGACACCGGCTTAGAATTCCCGGAGACCTCCGAGTTTGTCGAGCGCTTCGCCCACGACACGGGCGTCGAGATCACCGTCCAGCGGGCAGGTGACGCCTTCGATCAGAACTTCCCTGCCTTCGGCCCGCCCGCAAAGGATTTCCGGTGGTGCTGCAAGGTCTGTAAGCTCGGCCCGATCACCAGCCTGCTCAACAACTCAAAGGGCGTCATCACCATCGACGGCAAGCGCCGGTACGAGTCCTTCCAGCGGGGTCACATCGGCACTGTGGAGAGAAACCCGTTCGTGCCCGGCCAGATTGGAGTCTTTCCTGTTAAGGACTGGAGGGCTATCGAAGTCTGGCTATACATCTACATGGAAAAGCTGCCTTACAACCCACTGTACGACCTTGGCTTCGAGAGGATCGGCTGCTGGCTCTGCCCTGCTGCCTTGCAGGCAGAGTACGTGAGGATGAAAGACCTTCACCCTGACCGGTTCGACGAATGGCAGGGGCGGCTACACCAGTGGGCGAAGGCTTCCGGGCTCTCCCCGGAATACGTCGACTTAGGCTTCTGGCGGTGGAAAGCCCATCCGCCCAAGATGCTCAACGTCGCCAGGGAAAAGGGCCTCTCGCTTAAGCCCCGGGCAGGTACGGGGATGTCCCTGTCTATGATCAAGGGTATCAGCCCCTGTACTGCGGGCGGCTACAGTCTCGAGGGGGTCCTGTCTTCAGGTAAGTGGCCGGAGCCGGATGCGCTCAAGGAGATGCTCAAGACTATCGGCACCCCGTCCTATTCCGAAGACCTCGATGTCATGCTCCTCAGGGCCGGCAAAGGCACGAGCAAGATGTTCGCCGGCGGCCAGATCTATGCCTCTTCCGACGACAGGGCGTATGCACAGCGGCTGTTCGGTGACACTGTCAGGCAGGTATTGCGAGCTGCTCTGTGCAGCAAGTGCAAGATCTGCGTGAAAGCCTGCAACCGCAGGGCGATTCGTATAGATGGCTATTTACGCGTTGATGAGTCAAAATGCAACCGTTGTGGAAAATGCACCCGGGCATGCGTTATTGCCCGTTATTACGACAAATTAACCGGTAACAAGGAAAATTATCCTAAAAGTATATCGTAATTCTAATATTAACACGTGGTATCAGAATTTGCCCGGAATCGTGAGCCGGGAGTGAAGCATGATACAAAAGCAGTTCAGTTCACTCGAAAAGTTTAAAAATGCAATGCGTATATTAGCACTTGCAGAATAACGGTGCGTTATGCACCGTCGTTCACGTCAATACAGGTGCGGCGCAAGTTTCAGACCAAACAGGCTGATGACGACCGTGAAAGCGATTATGATCGCAATGTAGCCCAGGTTTGTCCACTGCCCGAAGATGCTTTCAGCAAGCGCGAAAAGCGCGATGAAAATCGCAAGAATGACGATCGAAACGCCGAACTCAATAAGTTTAATATTGACGTTGTCCACACTATGCACCATTCTATACAGGTGCGTACTCGGACTTATGCTTTACGATGGACGAGGATTGGAGATAACAAGATGAGACAGGGTCTGGTACCAAAGAAAGTGTTTTTCACCAGTGGCGTTGGCAGACACAGGGAAATGCTGGAATCGTTCGAGATGGCGCTACGGGATGCAGGGATAGAGAAGTTCAACCTCGTCACTGTCAGCTCGATTCTGCCGCCAGACTGCGAGATCGTACAGAAGAGCGAAGGTCTCCCGTCACTGTACCCGGGGGAGATCGTGTTTACCGTCATGTCCCGGAATTCCTCTAACGAGCCGAGCAGGCGGATCGCTGCTTCGATAGGCTGCGCTATCCCCAAAGACCCGGTTAAAAATTTCGGTTACTTATCGGAGCACCACTCCTACGGTGAAACTGAGCAGTACGCAGGCATGTATGCAGAAAAGCTCGCCGAAAACATGCTCTTCACCTGGACAAAGGAAAAGCCGGGGAAAACTATGAACATCTCGAAGACTGCAGAAGTCGACGACGAGGGAAACTGGACGACAGTTATATCTGCTGCCGTGTTTATATTATAATTGGTGATTAACCCTATGCGCTGTCCCGGCTGTAAAGAGGAGACCTTTGAAGAGGAGCTGATACAGGGTAAGTGCCCGCTATGCGGTACCAAGGTTATGGAAGCCCGAGACACTCCTCCCCAGTCTGCGTCTGAGCCTTTCATCAAGTGCATATCAGACTACGAAGAGTCACCTCTGGATTTCGGTGACGGACCCGTGCGTGACATCATCAACGATATCTTCGAGGACATCTTCAGCGGAGTCGAACGCACGCTGCTCATCAGCTACATGGCATACGATATCTCCCAGAACACCGGCCTCGAGATCAAGCAGGCCCGGAATGTCGCCCGCCAGGTGGTCGACATGGACGAGGCCTCTTTCGAGTTCGACGTAGTGCCCGCGTGGTACGACGAGTTCAAGCTGAAAAAGTGCGCCAGATGCGGCAGGCTGCATCTGATGATCGGGAAGAAGGTTCTCAAGGGCCGCATCGAAGACGGCGTAGGCGAGTACGACATCGAGTACGTCTGTCGCCGGTGCAGCTAAAATTTTTTTACTATTTTCGTTTAGTATAAGCTTATTTAGCTTCAGCGGCCGATTCGCATATCTACATTAACAATCCGATTCCTGGTAATATTGGTTAATATCCGATTTAGCCATCTATTTTAATGTATAATCTACTATTGTCCAAAATTTATTGTTGTTTATTCAATCTAAGGCTTTTACGGTCTGTTTTCATAGAATTTCGCTCAATTCTTTGTTAAAAATATTATCGACATCTCATATGTCATTATCTGTAAGTTTTACATCGAAATAGGGGTGGAGACTTGAGACGAAGATGTAGTAATATATTAGCTGCGTTAGGCATTTTTGTTACAGTCATGCTATTATGCTCGACGCAGTTCACAGGTATTGTTTTTGGACAGGGTACTGGCACTGCGGTTGCTGGCGCAACCGGGGCCGGTACTTTAGACCCGGCCGCGATCTCCAGCGCTGTATCATCCGCTGCAGCGGCAGGCGGAGCCAGCTCTGGTGATGCGGCTGCGGCTGCTGCTGCGGCTGCTGCTGCGGCTGCCGGTCAAGATGCTGCGGCTGCTGCGGCTGCTGCGGCTGCTGCTGCCGGCGGTGCCGGTGGTGCGGCTGCTGCTGCGGCTGCGGCTGCTGCTGCCGGCGGTGCCGGTGCCGGTGGTGTGGCTGCTGCTGCGGCTGCTGCTGCGGTGTCTGCCGGTGGCGGTGACGCTGCGGCTGCTGCTGCGGCTGCATCCGCTGCTGCAGTAGGGCCTGGCGGTGCTGCTGCGGCTGCTGCGGCTGCTGCTGCGGCTAATGGTGGTGCCGGTGTAGGTGGTGCGGCTGCTGCTGCGGCTGCTGCTGCGGTGTCTGCCGGTGGCGGCACTGGTGAGGCTGCTGCTGCGGCTGCTGCTGCGGCTGCTGCCGGTGGCGCAGGCGGTTCTGCTGCTGCTGCGGCTGCTGCTGCGGCTGCTGCTGGCGGTGCCGGTGGTGCGGCTGCTGCTGCGGCTGCTGCTGCGGTTGCTTCGGGTGGAGGTAGTGCCTCCGCTGTCGCGGCTGCTGCTGCGGCTGCGGGTGGATCCGGTTCTGCTGCTGCGGCTGCTGCTGCTGCTGCAGCTGCCGGTGGCGCAGGTGCCGGTGGTGCGGCTGCTGCTGCGGCTGCTGCTGCAGTTTCCGCGGGTGGCGGTAGCTCTGCGGCTGCTGCTGCGGCTGCTGCGGCTGCTGCCAGCGGCGCTCCAGGCGGTGCTGCGGCTGCTGCTGCGGCTGCTGCTGCGGCCACTGGTGGTGCCGGTGTAGGTGGTGCGGCTGCTGCTGCGGCTGCTGCTGCGGTGTCTGCTGGCGGCGGTAGTGCCTCCGCGGCTGCTGCTGCAGCTTCGGCTGCTGCTGCGGGCGGTCCCGGTGGTGCGGCTGCTGCGGCTGCTGCTGCGGCTGCTGCATCAGGTGGCGCCGGTGTTGGCGGTGCGGCTGCTGCTGCGGCTGCTGCTGCGGTTGCAGCTGGTGGCGGCTCACAGTCTGCTGCGGCTGCTGCGGCTTCGGCTGCTGCTGCCGGTGGTGCCGGTGGTTCCGCGGCTGCTGCTGCGGCTGCTGCTGCGGCTACGGCTGCAGGAAATGATCCTGGTGCTGCTGCGGCTGCTGCGGCTGCTGCTGCGGCCGGCGCTACTGGTGGTGATCCCACTCTGGCAGCGCAGAATGTGGCTCAAAATAAGCAGTTCGCCGATAGCCCGGGCGTCAAGAATGTATTACAGACGACTCAGCAGCTGAAACAGCAGGGTATCACTGGCCAGCAGCTCGGAACCCGGTTATCCGACACGCTGAAAACTACGACCGGAGCTCCGACAGGAACTCAGGCGGGTCAGCAGCCTGCGGGTACTCAGATGGGTCAGCAGCCTGCGGGTACTCAGGCGGGTCAGCAGCCTGCGGGTACTCAGGCTCCGGGTACTCAGGCTCCGGGTACTCAGATGGGTCAGCAGCCTGCGGGTACTCAGGCTCCGGGTACTCAGGCTCCGGGTACTCAGGCTCCGGGTACTCAGGCTCCGGGTACTCAGGCTCCGGGTACTCAGGCTCCGGGTACTCAGGCGGGTCAGCAGCCTGCGGGTACTCAGGCTCCGGGTACTCAGGCTCCGACAGGATCTCAGGCTCCGGGTACTCAGGCTCCTGGTCAGATGCCTTCTGGAACTCAGGCGGGTCAGCAGCCAGGTCAGCAGCTTCTGCAGCAACAGCCTACGGGTCAGCAGATTGCTAAACAGCCTCTCCAGCAACAGGCTGGACAACAGCAGCTCCCGCCTGTGGGTCAGCAACAGGGTTTGCAGCAGCCCACGAGGCCTCTCGGACAGCAACAAACTTTCCAGCAGCCACTGGGTCAACAGGCTTTCCAGCAGCCTGCCGGACAGTTTACTCAGCAGCCTCTGCAGCAGCAGGCTTTCCAGCAGCCCTTACGGCCGATGGGGCAGCAGGCTTTCCAGCAGCCGATGGGGCAGCAGGCCTTCCAGCAGCCCGTCAGGCAGTTTAGCCAGCCCGCCGGTTTAAGTGGCATGGGCGGCATGGGCGGCATGGGTGGCCTGAGACGCTAGTGTTGTACGATGAAAAATCCACTGGCGGGACTTCTTCCGCCAGCCTTTCTTTTTTACATGTGTCATAAGGAATAGTCTTGTGCATCTGGTTATCGACTCTATATTCATCGCATATAGATCAATACTAATCATTATTAATATGACCGCATTTAGCATACGGCCGTTAATTTACTGTTATAATCGAAAACAGGGCTATATATCGCCACATTACTCAATAATACCATATAATTGGATAAATTTCATCAAAATTCGCTATAGAACTCCTTAAACGTATTATCGTTACAATTCGTTTTTCAGTTCAGTGTCAACATGGGGGTGGAGTCTTGAATAAACGAAGATGCATAAGTATAACTTCTGTATTATGCGTCCTTATCACGGTTTTATGTGCTACCCAGTTTACGGGTATAGCTCATAGTCAGCCCGTCTACTCCGGCACTTACGCCGGGGCAGGGCAGTACGGTGGATTAACTATCCAGGGCCTCGAAGGCCTGCAAGGCTTTTCTACCGGTGAAAACGTTTTAAGTCTCGCTATCCAGCCTGTCCGGCAACAGGGCAGCCAGCTGTATTTCCAGGTGGTCGGTTTTACCATTTCGAGCCCTGCGTCGGGCCAGGCTGTGGCTTACGCGCTGAAGACGCCTATCATGGGCGTTGCTGACCCGTCTCAGAACACGATGCAGATTGATTTGTCTTATCTTCCCACTGCGGTCGGATCGGCAGGCTACGTCAACAGTAATCAGATCTACAACGTGCTCAGGGTCGATCCGAGCATCATGGTCTTAGAGCTGAACATGAATTACGCCGGGACCCAGGGCTTGCAGACCATTTTCAACGTGAACGCCATCCGTATGATCACGCCTGACGGAAGCGCACGGGTTTTCCAGATGCAGCAGCCGACGCAACTCGTCATCGACGCGATGTCTTACCGTATTTACATGGTGGCGTTCCCGCAGATGTTCAGTGTTTTCGGCACGTTCTTCAGCACCCCGTACTCAGTACTGGGTCCGATCGTCTTTGCCAGCCCGATCCTGATTACGCCGCCGATCTTCGTACCGTACGTGGTGCCTATACCGATCGTGTTTGCGCCGGTACCGTTTGCTTTCGCGTTTCCGAGCGCGTTTGTGACCAATATATTCACGCCATCGATCTTCGTGAACCAGTTTGCCGTGGCTGCTGCTGCGGCATCTGCTGCAGCTTTCGGCGGTAACGCAGCGGCTGCAGCTTCTGCTGTGGCATCTGCGGTGGCCGGTGGTGGCGGCGCGGCTGCTGCTGCGGCTGCTGCTGCAGCTTCAAGCGGGGCCGGGCCTGGCGGTGTCGCTGCTGCGGCTGCTGCGGCTGCTGCTGCGGCCACTGGCGGTAATGTTGCTTCTGCTGCGGCTGCTGCGGCTGCTGCATCAGGAGGTGCAAGTGGGGCGTCTGCGGCTGCGGCTGCTGCGGCTGCTGCGGCGTCCAACGGCGCAGGGCCAGGAGCAGCGGCAGCTGTAGCAGCAGCATCGGCCGCTGCTGCCGGTGGCGGTAATGCGGCTGCTGCGGCCAGCGCAACGGCCTCTGCCTTAGGCGGTGCCGGTGGTGCGTCTGCGGCTGCTGCTGCAGCTAGTGCGGCTGCTGCGGGCGGCCCGGGCGCGGCTGCGGCTGCTGCTGCAGCAACTGCGGCTGCTGCCGGTGGCGGTAATGCGGCTGCTGCGGCCAGTGCAGCAGCGTCTGCATTAGGCGGCATCGGTGGAGCATCCAGTGTGGCCAGTGCGGCCAGTGCGGCCGCATCCGCCGGCGTAGCACCGGGCGGTGTAGCGGCTGCTGCGGCTGCCGCTGCGGCTGCCGCGGGTGGTGGTGATGCTGCGGCAGCTGCTGCAGCGGCGAGCTCTGCTGTAGGTGGTGCTGGTGGTGCGGCTGCGGCTGCTGCTGCGGCTAGTGCGGCTGCTGCCGGTGGTGCTGGCGCAGGTGGTGCGGCTGCTGCGGCTGCGGCTGCTGCTGCTGCGGCCAGTGGCGGTAATGCCGCGGCTGCGGCCAGTGCTGCCGCGTCTGCCGCCGGCGGAGGCCCCGGCGTCTCATCCGCTGCTTCAGCTGCGGCTGCTGCCGCATCTGCTGCAGGAAACGATCCTGGTGCCGCTGCGGCTGCTGCTGCGGCTGCTGCGGCTGCTGCCAGCGGTGGTGATCCGCTACGGGCAGCCCAGACCCTGTCCCAGTCGAAAGACTTCGGAAGCAGCCCGGGAGTACAAAAAGTACTACGGGCAGCCCAGCAGGCAAAGCAGCAGGGCATTGCTCCGCAGCAGTTCGCCAGCAGGCTGCCTGAAACCATCAAGACCGGCGTGGGTCCGGGCGGGCAGATTGCCGGACCCGGCGGCAGAGTAACCACTCCGACAGGGCCGGGCGGGCCGGGTGCACAGATCAGTGAGCCTGGCACTGGCCGGATTACAACTCCAGGCGGGCCTGGAGGTCAGCAGATTACTGGACCTGCCGGAAGAGTAACTACGCCTGGTGGTCCTGGCGGTGCACAGGTTACCGGACCTGAAGGCAGAGTGACCACTCCGGGCGGGCCTGGAGGTCAGCAGATTACCGGACCTGCCGGCAGGATTACAACGCCTTCCGGCGTCGGAGGTGCCCCTGTTACAGAACCGGGCACCGGTAGGATTACTACTCCGGGCGGGCCGGCTGGTCAGCAGATTACCGGACCTGCAGGCAGAGTAACTGCTCCGACCGGGCCCGGAGGAGCTCAGATCGCTGAACCGGGTGCTGGTAGAGTAACGACGCCTTCTGGTGCGGGTCAGCAGTTTGCCCAGCAGCCTGCTCAGAGGATTAGTACTCCGTCCGGTGCTGGTGGCGCTCAACAGATCGCTCAGCCAGTTACTGGCAGGGGGACTACACCGGCGGGTGCTGGCGGGGCTCAGTTTGCCCAGCAGCCTGCTCAGAGGATCACTGGGCCTTCCGGCGGTGGCGGAGCTCAATTCACACAACCTTCCGGCGGGCGCATTAGTGCCCCGAGTGGTGGAGGGGCTCAGTTTGCGCAGCCTGCTCAGAGGATTAGTACGCCATCAGGAACTGGTGGCGCTCCTCAGATCGCCCAGCCTCAGAGGGTAAGCACACCTTCGAGCATGGGTGGCGGGGCTCAGTTTACTCAGCCTGCTCAGAGGATCAGTACACCCACCGGGCCAAGTGGCGGGGCTCAGTTTGCCCAGCAGCCTGCTCAGAGGATCACTGGGCCTTCCGGCGGTGGCGGAGCTCAATTCACACAACCTTCCGGCGGGCGCATTAGTGCCCCGAGTGGTGGAGGGGCTCAGTTTGCGCAGCCTGCTCAGAGGATTAGTACGCCATCAGGAACTGGTGGCGCTCCTCAGATCGCCCAGCCTCAGAGGGTAAGCACACCTTCGAGCATGGGTGGCGGGGCTCAGTTTACTCAGCCTGCTCAGAGGATCAGTACACCCACCGGGCCAAGTGGCGGTGCCCAGTTTGCGCAACCCCAGCGTATTAGCACACCATCTACGAGAGGTGGCGGGGCTCAGTTTGCGCAGCCTGCTCAGAGGATTACTACTCCATCCGGGCCGAGTGGTGGAGCCCAGTTTACTCAGCCTGCTCAGAGGATTAGTGCTCCGTCCGGCGGAGGAGGAGCCAAATTTACCCAGCCGGCGAGTAGAATAAGCTCTCCGTCAAGAGTGAGCGGCGGAGCCCCATCCATATCGGGCGGGTCTCCGGGCAGCCTGAGAAGACGTTAAAAATAGCTTACAGTGGAGGGCATAGCATAATTTTAATGCTATGCATTTTCTTTTTGGAGAGCCTTTTTGAAACTGAAGCCCTGATCGTAATATATGACTGAACAGGCGGGGCTGATCGGCTTATCGGGCGACGTTATCAGGCCTTACGGCGAGCTGGACGTGCTACCTTATTACGGGAGAATTGCTGAGAAGCTGACAGGCTTTCTGCACGGGCGAGAGCTCGCTTCCCGGATCTGGACACCCCACGGGCGTATCAGATCAGTGGTCGTCACAGGGCAGACGGCGCCGCCGCTCTATATCCGGCAGATGTCGGAAGCCGTCACTCCGCAGATCATCCGGGCCAGGGAACAGTATTCCAATCTGGATGAGGTAAGAGGCCGGCTATCACCTGAGCAGCAGCTGGTATGGCAATACTTCCCCCAGCGCAGGTACATCGGCTTCTATTATTCTCTCAACCGGATCGGCCCGGCCAGAGAGATCGATCGTGTTGTCTTCCAGATCGAGCGCAGCTTCGGCTCGACGTTGGCAGAGGCGCTTGAGGCAGCGCAGGAATTCATCCGGGCTGCCGTCTCCGACACAGGCTATCAAGAGCTGTTCAGGAGAGAACCGTTCGTCTACTGGACCGGAAGCTCTTTTCAGGTGATGCTGTTTACCCGCGAGGTGCAACCCGCCACCTTTTACCGCAGTCATCTCGAATGTACTGGCAAGGGTCGTACCATGGCTGACCTCTGGACCGATCTGGCCACAGCGAGCACTGGTAGTAAGATCGTGGGAGGCACCGGACGCCGCAAAGGAGCGGTATTGATCAACTCAGAGCCCACGTTACCAGGAAAGCTCTGCCCGGTGCCCCTCGGGTGCCTCGACATGGCCGACGGCACGACTTTGCGAGGCGTTTCAGTGCCCTTGACCGGTGATATGCTGAGTTCTGACATACTAGATGATCTGACAGCTTATACGCCCGAACGCATCGTCGAAGAGCTGGATAAGCTTGCTGCCCGGCTGCCTGTATGAACGCCCCTGCCGTGCTGCCTCAGGCTTTAAAGAACGCATAAGCCAGCGGTAGCTTGAGTATTGCGATATACGTCAGAGCGATGAATACCAGCGATACGATATACTGGCTCGTTAACATTGCCAGAGTAGCTATACCCGTCCCGGTCAGGAAAATAATAAGCCCAACAATCATCTGTCCTCTGGTTGCGATCTCTACAGGAGGCGTGATGCCACCAAGCTGAATAAACCGCCCTGTAAGCCCAGTTTTTTTCGTCACTCCGTTAAAATACAGGGCGAGCATGACCAGTTCTGCAATCACGATCCCGATCACTGCACCGGCCGCAACGTCTGTCAGATAATGGACTCCGAGATACATCCGGCTTAAGGCAACATATCCTGCGAAGAGATACGCGTACAGGCCATATTTTATGCCTAAAAGCGCAGTGGCCAGCGCTGCCAGCATGAACGCAGTTTGTGCGTGCTGGCTCGGGAAGGAGTAGTTCACTGGCGTAAGTGATGCTCCTACTATAGCTCCTTCGGGTCGTTCCCGCTGGACGATATTTTTTATGTCCTCGTTGATCACCGTCCCGAAGAGCAGGGCCAGGATGAAGATAGCAGCTATGAGCTTCTTTTTACCGATGAGGGAGTACGCTGCGAAGGCGGCCAGCCAGAAAGCTACGCTGCCGAAGTGTGTGGACACTCTGAAAAAGCCGTCGAAACCGGGGATCGCATGCCTGTTTATCAGCTCCAGTAAATACTGGTCTACCTGGTTTACGTCCGGCATTTAGATCTCCTGCTCCGAATGGAGATTACGTCGATCTCCACTATTATTCATTTTATAGAATATGCAGGTGCATAATTGTTGTTTCCGATTGCGCTACATTTTTCGGACGGTCTCGAGCAGCCGCTTTGGCCTGCTGATGACCTGGACGTGCTCCATCTCCGCCAGCATCCTCGTATTTCTAGCATCGACCTGGCGGATGGTCAGTGGTACTGGATCGCCTCCGGAGATGGCCCCATGCAGGCAAAGATCTACGCACGTGCCGCAGCCCTGGCACTTAAGTAAGTCGATGTGATCCTGGATGGCCTCGCCCGGGCATGCGGCTTTCGGCGGGCATTCCGCACAACTTTCGCATCTGGACCTGTCCAGTGTATATGGTAACTCAGAGACGACGTCGCTTTCCTGGTCTACAGGCACGATCAGGCACGGAACGTCGCTTTTCATCGCCTGCGCCGCGCAGTTCGTCACCAGCGTATCGGCGATGCCGAAGACTATTTTTGCCACAGTGTTGGACGTCGCAGGAGTCAGTACGAATAAGTCGTAGCGTTTCAGGTTGAACCTGCCGATCTTCGGGAAGCTGGCACCCTGGGCTGAATCGAGAAATATCTCGTTCAGGTAGGTGCCGTCAGAAATTTCTTTGAGATCGTCAAACAGGCCATACATTCTGGAGACCTCTTCTCCTGCCCGGGATACAAATGTGGTTATGGAGTGGCCTTCTTTCTTTAGCTCTCCCATCACAGCATAAGATTCTCGCAAGTAGTGCCCTGCACCAGTGATACCCCAGGCGATACGAAGCTTCTTCATGGTCTCCTCTTTCTCCTCGTTCTCTGAAAGTAATCATTACTGCCCCTGATATATGATAACTTTATTGGGCTTCGGGAATCAGGCTCTGAGAGCGCTTCACTGCGTGTTTCTGATTGTATAGTCTTATGAAAAATGTGTTTTATCGGCTATGGTTATAAGGCCGCCAGGCTCGCCAAGAGGCCAGGTTCGCCAAGGATTTTGTGATCAGGATCAGAAGATATCGCCAAAAACCTTGGCGCTCCTGGCTCCTTGGCGTTCCATAAAAAATCTGGGTCCGGAAGGTATTGAGAGGTCGGGGAGGAGGTCGGAGAGGTTCACGGAGTTCAGAGAGAACTTTCAAGCTGGGAGGTCATGGAGGTCATGGAGATCAGAGAGGAGGTCATGTGAGTACCCGGAGGTCAGAGAGAATTAACTTAAAAAATCCTCCCAAACCTTTCCACACTCCCAATCCTCCTCTCAGACCTCTCCACCCTCCCCAACCTCCCAGCCTGAAAATCCTCCCCCGCCTCCCGGGAACTCCCCGACCTCCAGGAGTTTTTCACCGGCTTAACTTGAAAAACCAGTTTTCATGAGGCGAGTGTTTGGCGATATTTTCGACTATTCAGGGTCAACTTTCAATTTTTCGTACCCCTACTTGAAAATACCCTTTTCATCCACGGGTCATTACTGAACGTTTTGTACGAGTACCCGTACCGTTTACACGAAGTACCCGAAGTACACGAGGTACTCAAAGTTCGATAATAACGGCATGCTGTAATATGATCTTATAATATAACTTCGTGTATCTCGCGTACATTGCGTACTTAGTGTAAACGGTACCTGAGAGTCCTAAAAGTTCAAGATTAACTATACCTGCCCGCTCTCAACGCGCATACCCGTTAAATCGACAGCGGTCTACTTTCTGTCAGCATGAAAATCTTCGACATGACGAAAGTACGCATTACCAGGCTTGGAGACTCTGACTCTGTAGGCATCTCCCTGCCTGTCGAATATGAAAAGCTTGAGGGCTTTTCTGCGGTGCTGGAGTCTGCCGTGGATGACGGCCGTCTGGTTCTCCTGGTCAGGCCGGAAGTGGAGCCGGCGGTAAAAGAGACGGTTAATGAGTTATGGCGGGATTTGCGCCTGCTGTTTTCAGAAATCGCCGACGTCGGCGAAATGCCGTGGGACGACGTCGTTATCGTGTGGGAGGTTCACGAGGCTGCCGAGGGGCCGGTGCCTATCTCTGCAGCGGAAGTGCTCACCCACAGGAGACTATACCATACCAAACCTGTAGACTGGGACAAGGAAGACATTCGGAAAAGCATTCACGACACGATGACCAAGCTGTGTGAGCTGGCTGCCGGCAGGCTCGGGTTTAAGAGCAGGCTGTTCGCAATGGCTTTCGGAGATGCGGTCGCTAACAAGTTTTCGATGATCAGCTGCACTTATGGCACGCTGGATGTGATCTGTGAGATTTTCTCCGAGGAGTTCACCCGGATCGACGACGACCGATACTGGCCTTTGACTTCTGTGCCGGCAAGAGCCGCCGTGGCCGCGGGGTACAGAAAGATAAAGAGGCTTGAGGACGACCCGCAGGAGTTCGAGAAAGAGCGCGCAAGAGTTCAGCAGAAGTGGGGCTTCCCCTTGCAGAGCCACTGATTCTTCCTGATCAAGCCTAATCTGGATATTTCTCAAGCTCCAGCAGGATCCGGTCCCGCGTCTTTTCATCAACTGCGCCTATGATTGACAGTCCTGCTGAATTGAGCGGCAGGTCATCGGGGCTCCACCCGTTCAGCAGCGAAAAGTTGCCGCCCGACTCTTGCAGGATGAGCCCTGCAGCCATCACGTCGTAGCCGCTGACCTTGTTTCTGGTGTCAATCACGGCATCAAAAGAGCCTCTGGCGACCATGCAGATGTCCAGCGCTATGCTGCCCATGGTCCTGACAATGCAGTCTCTCTCCTGCAGTTTGATGATCCCCAGGGGTATCGTGCCAGACCCGTACACGTAGATCGAATAGATCGGCTTATAACCCGTCCGCACGGCTTTTATCGGCCGGTCGCCCAGAAAAGCTCCTCTGTCCCTGGCAGCATAAAAGGTGCCCATGTGAGGGCTGGAAACTGCAGCCGCATCAAGGTCTGCAAAGGTGGCCCCATCCGGTTTTCTGGAGAGCGTCAGGGTGGTGCAGTAATACGTTATGCCCGAGACAAAATTGTTTGAGCCGTCTACCGGATCGCACAGCAGAGTCAGCTCTGGCATAGCCCCCGCCGGCACGATGCGCTCGCCGATCTCCTCTGAGATGATTCTGGCTTTGAGACCCTCCCTGATAACTGCCTCGTCAAGCGCTTCCTCCGCCGCCATGTCTATCCTCCGGGTCACGTCCCGGGGCCGATGGGTAATAATGTCTGTAAAATCTTTGTGATCTGCGGCATAATCTGCCGTGGCATCTCTGACCTGCTCAGCCATCCGGCGGACCAGGGACAGATCATCCATGGCTGCCTCCGAACTTTTTCAGTATCGCACCGGCAGCCTTCTTACCCGACTCTTCCGGCGACATCTTCGACGTATCTACGGTGATAATGGGTTCCAGGGGCTCTTCGTACGGGACGTTAAGCCCCGGGACTGTCTGGCTCTGTCCTGTCTTTCCCTTCTCGTATATGCCCCGGGGGGCATGGCCTGCCCTTCGGCGAGCTTCCCGCTCCATGCTGATGTCCAGCGGGCACCTGACATACACCTCCGCGTAAGCCGGTATCAGGCTCCGGGCAACGTCCCTGTACTGGCGCAGGTTTCCCGTAGCGTCTATCAGGACGTTGATGTTTTCTTCAGTTAGCAGCTTTGCCATATATGCCAGTGCAGCATACACAATGCGGCGCTCTTCCTCCGTATACTCAGGCTCCGGGGTGATCACCTTTCTGATCTGGTCCAGCTCCAGGCGCCTTACCCGGATGCCTGCAGCCGTGAGCTGTTTTTCAGCTTCCCTTGCCACAGTAGTTTTTCCGCTGCCCGGCAAACCTGTAAACCAGACCGCCCAGGCCATCTTACCTCTCCTGCAGATACTGGTTGACGTTCTTGTAGTCGAACTCTTCCGCGGCAATCACGTTGTCGATAAAGTTAAAGAGCTTAGTGCGCACTTCCGGAGTCAGGCCCGGATACCAGATTGGGCTGGCCACTACCAGAGCCCGGAACACGTAGAACGGCTGAATCAGTGTCAGCATCTCGAAGTCGCCCGACTGCAGAAGATAGTTTTCCATGAACGTATCGTAGAGCTGCTTGAACTCGCCTTTCAGTCTGCCGTATTTCCGCAGGCTGTAAAAAAGGTAGTTCAGGCTCAGGCACGAAACATCGTCTGCAGGCTCGCCATACTCGCCCCGGCTGCGATCGAGCAGAGTGTAGTCGATGCCGTTCCTGAACATGATGTTCCACGGGTGGTAGTCGCCGTGGACAACCGAGAGACGGTGATATTTAGGCTTCAGCTTCCACCGCCACCGCACGCACTCTTTCTCCAGGCGCTCGAAGCGGTCCCTGCCGTAAAACTCGAAATCTTCAGGGTAACTGTCTACCAGGCCCATGATGCACTCGCCCGAACCTACCAGCTCCCGGATTCTGCGGTCCCAGAGCGTGCGATCGTCATGCTTCTGCTGGTGTATGTACACCAGATTATCCGACAGCGCTTTAGCCCTGTCGAGGTCCAGGTGGCCAAAGAATCCGGCTTCGGCAATCCTGTCAAGGTCCCGGTAGTACTCTATGCCGCTGACCCTGTCCATGAGGATGAAGAACTCGTCCGCGTCCCCGGCACTTTTCAGCCTGCCATATTTAGTGAAGTAGCCGACGTCCAGGGAGCGCACGTGTCTGGGCAGCACGTTGAAGGTGGCGTTCTGCCAGAGCATGATGGCGGCCCTGTCTGAAAAATGATCGTGGCCGAAGCCCTTCTGGACGCGCATGGACGACAGGACGGCGGATCGCTGCTCTCCCTCACAGATAAAATCGATGAGGTACGGCTTGCCGTAGCCGAACCCCTTAAGCTCTGTCTCCCCGGGCTCTGCTCCCAGGGGGATGATCCGTATGACTTCGGCGGGCTTCCCGAACAGATCGTTCAGGTAGTCACTCACTTTCTCGATCTGGTCGTCCATAATCTCTCCAGAAATATATTAGTGGTCATTTAAATGAATGTATGCCATGGAACTCCTGCCGACCGGGGGCTTTTATCTGCAGCGCATGCAGGAAGAAAAAATGAAATGTTGCCGGGGCTGACCTTCACTCCTGAGAGGAAGTGACAGCCCTGCTACATTTAAAACGAGGCAATGTCCTGGAATCTCATGTACCTGTTGAAGACGTCATCGCGGGATATCGTCTTCAGCTTGTCAAGACTGAACGCTTCGGCATTGTACGAGGCAATCGTGCTGCCAAAGATGACTGCCTTTCTCATATTCCGGGGCGAGATGTCGTCGGTCCTGGCCAGCCAGCCGATGAAGCCGCCCGCGAAGGAGTCGCCAGCGCCGGTCGGGTCGGTCAGCTTTTCCAGCGGGTAGGCGGGGGCGCTGAAGCACTGGTCTTCGGTGAACATGAGTGCGCCGTGCTCGCCTTTCTTGATGATGACGGCTTTCGGCCCCATCTCGAGGAACGCTTTGCCCGCTTTGACCAGGCTGGGCGTGTCGAAGAACTGCCGGGCTTCGGCGTCGTTGGTGAGCATGACGTCGACCTTCTCGATCATCCTGGACAGCGCTTCTTTCTTGCTCTCGATCCAGAAGTTCATGGTGTCCATCATGACCAGCTTCGGCTTGTTGATCTGCTCGTAGACCCGCATCTGGATCTCCGGGTCCGTGTTAGCCAGGAAGACGTACTTGCAGTCCCGGTATTCCGGGGGTAGCACGGGGTCGAACCTGGACAGCACGTTCAGCTGGGTGTCCTGGGTATGTGCCTGATTCATGTCGTACTCGTAGTAGCCCTTCCACCTGAACGTTTCCCCGTCCAGAGTTTCGAGGCCCGCCATATCGACGCCTTTTGCTCTTAAAAAGTCTACGTGTTTCTGTGGGAAGTCTTTGCCCACTACGCCTACCAGGCCCACGCTGGCGAACAGGCTCGCGGCGACGGAGGCGTAGACGGCAGAGCCGCCCAGCGTCTCCTCGGCGAGGCCGAAAGGTGTGCGCACTGTGTCCAGCGCCACAGTGCCGACCATGATGACATCGACCATGTCCTGTCACCCGTGCGAGCTTATGTCCCCATGTTCCAGGAGCTCAGGTAGTTCTCCTGCTCCTTGGTCAGCTGTTCCAGCTTGATGCCCATCGACTCCAGCTTGAGCTTTGCGACCCGGTTGTCGATGTCTTCGGGCACCTTGTAGACGTCCTTCTTTAGCTTCTTGTGGTTCTCGACGATGTACTTGACCGAGAGGGCCTGGTTGGCGAAGCTCATGTCCATGACTTCGGGCGGGTGGCCGAAAGCGCAGGCCAGGTTTACCAGGCGGCCTTCGCCCAGTACGTAGATCCTGCGGCCGTCCTTGAGCAGGTATTCCTCGACGTCGGTCTTGACCGTGGAGACCTTCTTCGCCATCTTCTTCAGGGAAGGCAGATCCAGCTCTACGTTGAAGTGGCCGGAGTTGCAAACGATCGCCTGGTCCTTCATGAGCTGGAAGTGCTCCTTGCGGATGACGTTGATGTCGCCGGTGACCGTGATGAACAGGTCGCCGACCTTTGCTGCCTCAGTCATGTCCATGACCCAGAAGCCGTCCATGGCTGCTTCCAGCGCCTTGCGCGGCTGGATTTCTACGACGACTACGTTGGCGCCCATGCCCTTGGCCCGGGCTGCGACGCCTCTGCCGCACCAGCCGTAGCCGACTACGACAACAGTCTTGCCGGCGAGCAGGATGTTGGTAGCGTTCAGGATGCCGTGCAGGGTGCTCTGGCCGGTGCCGTACCGGTTGTCGAACATCATCTTGGTCTCTGCGTCGTTGACAGCTATCACGGGGTACTTGAGGGCCTTGTCCGCTGCCATGGCTCTGAGCCTGATGACGCCGGTGGTGGTCTCTTCGCAGCCGCCGTAAATATCCTTCAGGTATTCCTTGTGCTTGCTGTGGACTGTGGCAATCACGTCTGCGCCGTCGTCCAGCGTCACGTTGGGCTTGATCTTGAGAGCTGCCTCAATGTGCTTGTAGTACGTCTTTTCGTCCTCGCCGCGGATAGCGTAGACCTTGACGCCCTTCTTCGCGAGCGCTGCCGCCACGTCGTCCTGGGTCGAGAGCGGATTGGATGCGGTGAGCGCCACATTAGCTCCGCCTGCGAGCAGGGTCTCGATCAGGTTGGCTGTCTCCACGGTCACGTGCAGGCAGGCGATCACGTTGACGCCCTTCAGGGGCTTGTTCTTCTCGAACTCTGCCTTGATCAGGTTAAGCACCGGCATGTGCCTGCGTGCCCATTCGATCCTGTCCAGGCCTTGCTGTGCAAGGCCAATGTCTTTTACTGCATAATCCTTTGCCATAAGATCACCATAAAGTAAAGTGATAGATGATTTTAATTTACATGATGGCTCAAGTTACTATAAAAATCTTTCTTCATGTTACTTTGAATACTGTTAAATTTAACATAATGCAAAAGAATTATGTAATATCCCGTATCATATACGTTCGGAGGCTTTACACGAGGTAATCTACATGATGAGTCAGACCTGTAGTATTTAACTTCGCGTAAAATGATCATGTCTGGAAATGTCCCCGACGAAGTAGATAAAAAGATTCTTTCCGCACTGGCCAGAGACGGCCGCACTCCTCACGTTGATATTGCTGCAGAATGTGGGATAACCCGCCAGACTGTGGCTTCACGCATCCGCAGGCTGGAGAAAGAAGGCATCATCAAAGGCTACCGGGCAGTGGTGGACATGGAAAAGATCGGCCTCAACTCCTTCTTTATCCTGTTCCTGAAGCTGGACGTGACCGACCAGGCGACTATTAAGAGCTTTATCGACACGCTCAAAGAGGATCCGCACGTCATCATGGATGTATCAGTGACTGGGGAGTGGGATGCAATGTTGCTGCTCGCATTCAAAGACGTGAGAGAGTACGAGTCTTACATCAGTCATATCCGGCTGAGCATGGGGCATATGCTTAAAGACAGCAAGAGCCACGTTGTGCTGAACTTTTACAAGAGTCCTGACGAGTGGGCGCCATACCAGGAACAGTCATGAGGTGCAGGTCCTGTCGGTATTCTTTTCTTCCAGATTATCTATGGCGGGGAGGAGTACTACGAACCGGCTGCCTTTCGTGTAATCGCCCGGCACCCGGTCCTCCACCCATACCTGCCCGTACAGGTCGTCGACGAGCGTCTTGACAATGTACAGGCCGAGACCCTTTCCTGAAACCCTCGCTTTTCCCCGCTGCCGGATGTCAAAAAGGCCTTGCTTTACTGCATCAGGAATGCCCGGGCCGTTATCCTCCACAGCAATCCTGCAATATTTCTCTCCATTGATCTCCTGTGTATCCAGCCTGATGCAGACTTCTACAGGGCCTGCCGAGTGGCGGATAGCATTGCCCACAATGTTGATAAAGACGTCCTTGAGCATTTCGCTTGCACAAACTTTGCACTCCCCGGCCAGGTCGAGGCTGATCGTCACATCCCTGCCCTGGGGTAGCGGAATTGTGTCCCTGATGCTTCTCAGCATTTCCGCCACATTGATCTCCACCGGTTTGAGTGAGCCTGATCCTGCTTTCCTGAGCTTTCTCACGTTATCTATAAGCATAGAGCTGTTCTGCAGATCCTCGATCGCCTGGTTGATCAGCAGTTCGTCATCTTTGCTCATGGGGCAGACTTTGCGCAGCCTCTCCAGCGCAAGCTCCAGGAAACCCATTGCTGCCTGGTTCAAGTTGTTGATATCGTGGCCCATCAGGTCGAGGTAGAGCTCTGCCTGAGACTTGGCTATCAAAAGCTCCCTTTCAGACTCTTTTCGGGAAGTGATATCTCTGCATACTGCGATGATGTATGGCATGTCTTTAAAGCGGACCCTGCGCATTCTGATCTCGTATATGTTGCTCAAGCGGTCTTTTCTTGCCAGCTTTGTCTCTACGATCAGCGAATCCGCTTCCCCTGAAAATAGTTTATCCAGTTCCTCCCGTTTATCGGGCATGATATCGTATAATGTCATCTTACTTAACTCAGCCATCGAATATCCCATCTGCATGCAGGCAGACTGGTTTGCATCGGCCACTTTCTTCGACGACATGTCGATCATGAATATCGCGTCGCCTATCTGGTCCAGCAGAGTTTTGAACCTCTCCAGATCGGCAAGCTTCTGCTGGAGCTGGGGGTAGTAGCTCTTCCTGTATGATCGTTCTCCGAGCCCGATGATTCTGTCACGCAGCCTCTCCGCATCTTCACCCTGGCTATAGCGCTCTTTCATAAATCCTCTCCACGTCCTCCAGGCTCATGGGCCGGGGGTTAGTCACCATGCAGACGTCTTTTATAGCCTGCCGGGAAAGCCGGGGTATATCCTCCCTCCTGACTCCCCGCTGCGCCAGAGTCCCTCGCACCCCGCAGGCCTCGATCAGCTTTGCCACTGCCTCGAGGACTGCATTCTTTCCACCAGCATAGTCATACTTCTTCAAGTCGAGTCCCATAGCCTCCCCGATTGCCTCATACTTCTGAGGAACAGCGTCGTAGTTGAACTCCATCACGTACTTGAGAAGAAGCGAATTGCTCTCGCCATGCGGCGTATCTTCTACCCCACCCAGGCTGTGAGCCATCGCGTGTGTCGCGCCAAGGCTGGCATTAGAAAAAGCCAGGCCTGCCTCCAGGCTGGCCAGCATCATGTTACTCCTGTAATCCATGTTATCCGGTTCATCGATCGCTTTTAGCAAATTGGACGTTATCAGCCTTACAGCATTGAGCGCGAATAGATCAGTGATAGGAGAGCTGGCGTTAGATACGTATGCTTCGACTGCATGAGTAAAGGCGTCCAGTCCAGTGATCGCTGTCAGCTCTTTCGGCATGGTAAGCGTAGTGTCGGGATCTATCAGCGATGTATCCGGCACCAGCATTTTGCTGACCAGGGCGGCTTTCCTGTGGCTGGGGAGGTCAGTGATTATAGCAAACTGCGAGAGGTCGGCCGAAGAGCCTGCAGTGGTGGGGATGCAGATAAGCGGGGGGCCAGGTATAGGGATCTGGTCCACGCCCTCGAACTCCATCACATCTCTATTATTTGTACTCACGATGCCGATCCCTTTGGCGCAGTCTATCGGACTCCCGCCCCCTACCGCCACGATCACGTCGCAGCCGGCTTCCCGGTACAGCTTTACACCTTGCATGACCTCATCCGACCGGGGGTTAGGAGAGACGTTTGAAAATACTATAAATGGCAGATCTTCCTCTTCAAGCGAATCCGTCACTTGCCTGGTCCAGCCCGCCTCGATCACTCCCTTATCGGTGACCACGAATACCTTGCTGGCTCCGAAATTAGTCGCGTATCGTCCGGCGAGGCGGAGAGATCCGCTTCCGAATACGAACTCTGGCGACACGAACTTTCTGAGTTCATAGCTTTTATGGGGCGTCATGGACCATCGCGTACAGATATAATTGTTTATAAATAAAAAATGAGTGCTGTTTATGTCGCGATAATTCTCAAATGTCTATGAAGTCGCCCGGCTGCATAATTACTACCTCGGCGTCAGTCTGCTCTTCCACCATGCGCTGGAACTTGCCGACGTCTGCCTTGATCACGTCGAAGGTATTGTAGTGCATGGGCAGGACCAGCTGCGGCTTCAGCATTTTGACGGCAATCAACGCCTGATTTATGTCCATGGTGAACCGGCCGCCGATCGGTAGCATGACTGCTTTGGGCTTGTACATCTCGTGTACCAGGGCCATGTCGCTGAACAAGCCCGTGTCTCCTGCATGGTAGGCCACGACTGTATCGCTGATCACCCAGCCGGCAGGACTGCCCGCATCCCAGCCGAATCCCGCTTCGTCGATGCCGTTAGAGTGTGTTGCCGGCACCAGCGTGTACCGGACGTTTCCGATTTCTATGCTCCCGCCGATGTTGGCGCCAAGGGCATCGACACCTTTTGACTGGAGGTACTTGGCGATTTCGTTGACGGCGACCACCTTACAGCCTGTCTGCTGGGCCAGTGTTATGGTGTCGCCGAGGTGGTCCGAGTGCCCGTGGGTGACGGCGATGACGTCGGGCTTCAGATCATCCAGCTCCACATCGCACATCACGTTACCCAGGATGAACGGGTCTATCAGTGTCGTCAGGCTATCCTGCAGCTCGAAAGCCGAATGGCCATGCCAGATTATCCTCATGAGTTTCAACCACCGGTTTAAAGTATATTACAATTATGACTGTAATAATATTTAAAGATAGTAACGTGGCGATGGTCATCAGCTATTCTCTATGCCGTGACCTCTACCTTGAACTCGTAATCCGGCTCCGGCACCCTGTCGTAGAGTGGCGTATTGGCCGCATGCCGGACGAAGGTGGGGAGGGCGAACACGTCTCCCCGGCGCATCAGGCCGAGCATGTGGCCGGGCATGATCTCTGAGGCCTGGGGACTAATCACGTAAGCGCTGAAGTCCCTTGTCCTGCCCATGCCCGACTCTTCGGCCAGCTTCAGGAAATACTGTTCTCCATAGGAGTCTAGTAGCTCGTCATCTGCCGCGAAGTTCATCTCGTGCAGGGCGTACTGGGCAAAGTTCCTCAGGAATTCGGGGGAGTAGCCCACGTAGTAGCTCTCCGCCGCGTCTATCGTCGCCGGGTTGTTGACCGACGCCAGCACGACGTTCTCCTGTCTGGGTGTAGCCGGCTGGAACAGGGGGCCGTCTCCCTCCCCGGATATCACGCCTTCTATGACGCAGATCTCGTCCATGCCGAAGGTATTCAGGATGCCGCTGTGGACCTGGACGAAGGTTTCGCACAGTTTCTTGTAGCCCTCGGCCATCCTGCGCCGGGAAATGCGGGTCCAGAGCGGGTCTGCGCAAAAGTGGCCTTCAGCCCGCCGCTGTGACGGCTCCAGTGACCCGTACATGTTCTTCACTGCTCCGGTGATCAGGGCGTTGCTGTGACACTTCAGCTTGGCCAGGTTCAGGATAACGTCGACCTGGCTGAAGACCTCGTGCACGTCCATTTCGGCAAAATCCTCCAGCCACACTCTGGCAGGCCGTATTTTTACCCGCTGAGCAGGCGACTCGGTACTCGTATCAAAGAGCACCGCTTTGCTCCCCTCCAGCAGCGGCTCGCAGCCGGTCTGCAGGTAGACGCCCCTCGTTCCGCCAGGCCACTTGGTGCCTTCGCAAATCAGGGCCTTGCCGCCATGATCGATCACGAAGTCGCAGGCTGCCTTAATTGTATAAGGATCGGTACAGACGTGGTTATGGATCGTCAGATCAGAGTTACGGGGGCCGAACTTCAGCGACGGGTTCGGAGGCTGGGTAAAATTCGGCTTTATCATCACCGTGCCGCTCAGCTTGAGCTTATCTAGCTGGCCGTCTGCCTCCAGCGTTTTCAGCGCCTGCATCGTGTTATCATAAGCCGTAGCCCCCAGCGAGCCCGAATCCAGGCTAACCGCAACAACGTCGAACTTCATTTCTTCACAGGCCTCCCTACATCGCACGCTTTAGCCCTGTACTGGAAGGTCAGGCCTTCGTAGCAATCCTGGCAAAGCGTCTCGTATTCGTCGAGGACTCTAACGTCGAAAGGACAGAGTACTTTACCGCAGCTTTCGCATCTGATGGTGATGTCGATCGGTCGCCCGCAATCCACGCAGACCTGGGGGTAAGACTCGGTCATTGAAACGCAGTACGCGGCATTTTTATATTAACGTTGTCGCGGATAAAAACGAGGTGATAGAGCAGGGTGCATGTGGCTTACAGCGGCAGCACCTGCCCGTTGATCGCCTGCTCTATCTTGAATACTACCGCACGGGCCAGCTCGCTCATTACTAAATCGACGTCCGGGTACGCGTAGACCATCTCGATATCCGGGTGCCGGGCTTTCAGCTTTTCGATGGCCTCAGGTATGTCTATCAACGTGTGCGAGCTCCTGTCGAAGAAGCCTGTGCCGCCGCAGAACACGATCTTCCTGGCTCCGGCTGCGAGCAGCTTTCCGAACGCTTCATCTATGTCTGGCGAGGCGAACTCCAGGTAGCCGACCTCCACCGTGACGGGCCAGAACATCTCCCTTAGCTTGACTTTCAGGACGATTGTATCGTAATAGTTCGGGTCGTTCTCCTCCGAGCGGGGCCAGTCCTTCACCATCTCAGACCAGCGGTGAGCATGAGTTTCAGCATCGGCCATTACTCCGGCATTCCTGACGATAAAGTCGTGGGGCACGTCACCGTGGGCTATCAGGACGACGCCGGTCCCAGGATGAATAGCCTTGAGGTTAACCTGCTCCTTATCGGAAGGGGCGCCGGACGCTGCATTGACCTTCTTCACAAACGCTCTGGCGATCAGCTCGAAAGGCATCCCTGGCATGGCATACAGCATCTCTAGACCTGGATTCTTTTCCTTGATCTCTCGCAGTACCTCTGGCACGTCCAGCAGGCTGTGGGAACTGCGCATCATCAGGCCGGGAGCGCATGCGAATACAAGCTTTTTATGTCCACGGGCAGTCAGGGCGACGACAGCATCGGCAATGGTCGGCAGGGAAAAGTCGAGGTAGCCGACCTCTACATCATATCCAGCGGCCCGGATGACGCTGGCCAGCTTTTCTGTGTCAGCACCGTGCGGATCGTTCTCATGCGTATGTGTCAGCTTTCGCGACTCCTCGCTCAGGTGCTCCATAATTCCTTCGACTCGCTCGTACATCTCCCGGTGCTTCTCTATGAAATCGAAGGGAAAGTCACCGTGCTGTATAATGAGGATACCTGTGTCCGTCGCCATGTCCTGTCACCGCTTATGACAACTAATCCGAAGCGCCTGAATATAAAATCTTGCCAGGCAATGTCTTGAGGCCATGGTTATAGTCCGGACTCCGAAAGAAATATATCTGTATAAAATTCTTAGAGACATACCTATCAATGGAGAAAAGTCACTTATGGCAAACGAACCGCTACTCATGATACCGGGGCCGGTTATGCTGCACCCCCGCGTGCTGCAGGCCATGTCGAGGCAGATGATCAGCCACAGGGACAAGGCGTTTTCTGCGATCTACGACGAATGCCGGAACACTATCAAGGAAATAGTCAATACCGGGAATGACACTTTCATTATTTCCGGCTCTGGTTCTGCCGCGATGGAAGCCGCCATCTCCAACCTCGTCAAGGGCGACAGGATGGTCTCTATCGTCAACGGTAAGTTCGGAGAGCGGTTCAGAGACATCGGCCAGCGCTATGGCCAGGTGGAGAGCCTCGAGTTCGACTGGGGCACGCCTGTCGACCTCGAAAAAGTAGAGGATGCTCTCGCCAGGGCGCCGACCAAGGTCATTTCCATGGTTCACAACGAGACTTCCGCAGGTGTCAAGAACCCGGCAGAGGAAGTCGGCAAGCTCGCTAAGAAGTACGACGCTCTCTTCGTACTCGACACCATCACCTCGAGCGGCGGCGACCTGGTAGAGGTAGACAAGTGGGGCGTCGACATCATGGTCACCGGCTCCCAGAAGAGCCTCGGCGCACCATCGGGGCTGGCCCCGATAACGGTCAGCCAGAAGGCATGGGACAACATGGTGAAGAACCCGCCCTACTATCTGGACTTGAAGAAGTACAAGAAGTCTGCCGATAAGGAAGGCAGGGCAGAGACGCCGTACACTCCGGCAGTCACGCTCTTCTTCGGCATGCAGGAAGCCATGAAGATCATCAGGGAAGAAGGCATGGAAAACCGCATCGCCAGGCACAGGCAGGGCGCAGAGGCCATCAGGGCAGCAGCTAAAGCCCTCGGCCTGGAGCTCTTCCCGGTGACGGACAAGCACACCGTCCTGTCGAACACGGTCACCGCCATCAAGACCCCTGCAGCGATCACTGACAAGGACCTCCGTGGCACCCTCAAGTCTAAGTATGGCATCACCATCTCGGGCGGCCAGGACAGGCTGGACGGCAAGATCTTCCGCATCCCGAGCATGAACGCCTTTACTGGCGACGATCTCATCCGCACGTTCACGGCCCTCGAAGAGACTCTGGCGGAGTTCAAGGTAATCGAAAAGCCCGGCGCCGGGGTAGAGGTCCTGAGAAAGGTATATAAAAATTAACAGCGGAAAATCATAGGTTTTCCGACAAAAATTTCAGGGGTTTTTCCCGATGGCCAAAGTGGGCATAGCCGATACGACGTTCGCCAGGTACGACATGGGCAAGGCAGCGATCGACGAGATCAAGCGGAACAGCTCGGTCAAGATCGAGCGGTACACGGTTCCGGGAATCAAGGACCTCCCGGTAGCCTGCAAGAAGCTTATCGACGAGCGCCACTGCGACATCGTAATGGCGCTCGGTATGCCCGGCTCCAAGCCGGTTGATAAGACGTGTGCCCACGAGGCCAGCATGGGCATCATCATATGCCAGCTGATGACGAACAAGCACATCATCGAAGTATTCGTCCACGAGGACGAGGCCCCCGACGGCCGGGAACTGGCAGCGCTGATGGATAAGAGGGCGAGGGAACACGCGCTGAACGTAGTCCGGCTGCTCTTCGACCAGCGCTCGCTGGAGCGGCAGGCCGGAACGGGACAGCGGCAGGGCTACGAAGACGTGGGTCCGGCGAGGATTTAATTTAACATTCTTTATATACAGGTCTGATTGTAATGGCAGCAAACAACGAGATCAGGATCGGGTTCGTGGTTGCGGAGTTCAACCGTGACCTGACCTGGCAGATGGAATTGTTAGGCAAAGAACACGCAAATTTCCTGGGCGCGAAGGTCACCAAGGTCTTCTATGTACCGGGCGTATACGACATGCCCCTCGCCGTCAAGAAGATGGCGGCGGACAAGACAATCGACGCGATCGTCACTATCGGCAGCGTCATCGAGGGCGCCACTGACCACGACCAGGTCGTCGTGAGCCAGGCGACGAGGAAGATCACCGACCTCGCGCTGGAGTACGACAAGCCCATCACCCTCGGCATCGCAGGGCCCGGCATGACTCGCATGGAAGCCTTCGACCGCATCGAGTACTCGAAGCGCGCCGTCGAAGCCGCCGTCAAGATGGTACGCAGGATAAAAGAGTATTAAGTTACCGAGCCTGTTGTTATGTCCCGGCTGGACCAGGTAGAAGAGTCGGCGACGCTGCGGATCGCCGATCTGACCAACGAGCTGAAAAAGCGTGGTAAAGACATTCTGAGCTTTAGTCTGGGCGAGCCGGACTTCGACACCCCCAGGCACATTGTCGACGCAGCGAACGAAGCGATGTCTACCGGCAAGACGCACTACGCGCCCTCCGCCGGCATACCCGAGCTCCGCGATGCCATCGCGGCCAAGCTCAAGAACGATAACGCCATCGACGTCACCGGCAAAGACATTATAGTGACCCCCGGTGCCAAGCAGGCGATCTTCGAAGCATGCTTCGGCGTACTAAATAAGGGCGACGAGGCCATCCTGCTGGAGCCGTCGTGGGTTTCCTACGATGCCTGCATCAAGATGAGCGAGGCAAAAACTGTATGGGTCAAGTCGAACGAGGACGGCTCTATTCCGGCCGACTTCGGGAAGCACATCACGAAAAAGACCCGGATGGTCATTCTCAACAGTCCCAATAACCCTTCGGGCGCCGTTCTCACCAAAAAGGATCTGCAGCACGTGGCCGATCTGGCCGTCGATCACGATTTCTACGTGCTTTCTGATGAAATCTACGAGAAGATTAGCTACGGTGAAAAGCACTACAGCATCGGCTCGATGATCCCCGACCGGACGATCACTGTCAACGGCTTCTCCAAAGCGTACGCGATGGCCGGCTGGCGCATAGGGTACGTCACAGCCCCGAAGCCCGTCTTTAAAAATTTGCTGAAGGTACAGCAGCACACGATCTCCAGCCCGACGACCTTCGTCCAGTATGGAGCTCTCGCTGCCCTCAACGGGTCTCAGGACTGCGTTACCGAGATGGTAAAGCAGTTTAAAGCCCGCAGAGACGTAGTCATGAAAGGCCTGAAAGACATCGGCCTGGAATGCCCGACTCCCGAAGGCGCATTTTACGCTTACCCGAAGGTGGATGGCAACTCCGAGAAGATCGCCGAAGGCCTGCTTGATGCAGGCGTCGGCCTGACGCCCGGCTCCGCTTTCGGACCGGACAGCAACGACCACCTGCGGATGTCGTACGCCTCTTCCATGGAGCAGATTGTGGAAGGGCTGGCCAGGATGAAGAAGTACTTCGCAAACCAGTGATCTTTCCTTTTTTCCCGGGACTGCTCAGCCATATCTATGGCTGCACGCATCTCCGGGAACCTTTAAATACCCGGAAAAGCAACCACTTACTATTATCCGGGAGTTATTATGATACCAAAGCTAAAGCTCGAAATTTTAAACCCTTACATGCTCCTGGGCTGGGTCTTCGTCTTCGCCGGCCTGATCGGAGTGCTCTTCTACATCATGTCTCCGGGCGCCGGTTTAGAGGCAGTACTTGGCTTCTCCGTGGCCTCCTTCTTCTGTGGACTGATCATGATCTATCTCGGCACAACGAAGAAAAAGATCTTTAAAAAATAATCTTTGCAATATCTATTTAGCCGCAAAATATTCAAACTTGCGGCACTCTTCCTATCGCTAATTCCACTCGGCGCTGAAAGTATTTATACCAGAATTGACTAAAGTGCGTAGGAACAGTCTATCCGCCTTTTCGTGTATCCTCGGACTGGGATAGGGCGAATTGTGATTAGACTTTCCTATAGATCGACTCTTAATCGTTGGGTATTTGCGGACTCTTATCAAAATCACCTGTCTCCGGGGCTTAAACATGGAATTCGAGCTGCTTAAGAATCTTGGCATATTGTTGGCTTTTGCTATCCTGGCTTTGCTGATCTGCTACCGGTTTAAATTACCGGAGATCATCGGCCTGTTCATCACCGGCCTGCTGATGGGCCCCCACGGTATCGGTGTCTTTACCAATATGCACGAGATCGAGTACATTGCCGAGATCGGCGTAGTATTGCTGTTATTCACCATAGGCCTCGAATTTTCCTTCAAGAGCCTGATAAACCTGAAGAAGCAGTTCTTCATAGGCGGAACGGTCCAGATGACGCTGATCTTCGTCGCGACCTTCCTCATCGCCAGCATGCTCGGGCTGTCCCAGAATGCAGCGATACTCGCCGGTTTCATGCTGTCTTTAAGCAGCACTGCCATCGTTCTCAAGCTTCTGCAGGACCGGGACGAGCTGGATACTCCGCAGGGCAACGTCATCATGGGCATCATCATCTTCGAAGACATTATCGCAGTCTTCATGATGCTGGCGATCCCGCTCATGTCCGGCAAGGCCGGGAACATAATCGAGTCAGTCCCAACCCTGGTACTGGCCGCCATCGTCATCGGTATCATCCTGATTGCCGGGACTCTATGGGTAGTCCCGAGAGTGCTCCACCGCATCGCAAGAACCAGAAGCAACGAGCTGTTTGTGCTATGCATCGTCGTCATATGCCTGGCCATGGCCTCACTGACCTCTCAGTTCGGGCTGTCGCTGGCGCTGGGCGCCTTTCTGGCAGGGCTGATCATCTCAGAATCTCCCTACAGCCGCCAGGCGCTGGGCACCATACTGCCGTTCAGGTACGTCTTCACCAGCTTCTTCTTCATCTCGATAGGGATGATGCTGGACCTGCACTTTTTCATCAGCAACCCGTGGATCATCATCGCCGCAGCTATCATAGGAATCCTGATCAAGCTCTTCTCGGGGACTATCACTACCCTGCTCCTCGGGTATACGATCCGCGTGGCTGTGATAGAAGGCATCAGCATGGCTCAGGTAGGCGAATTCTCCTTCATCCTCGCCAGCCTCGGGCTCGCCGCCGACATGATCAATGCCGACCTCTACCAGATCTTCCTGGCCACTGCTATCCTGACCATGGCAGCTTCGCCATTCCTCATCTCATACTCGCAGAAGCTATCCGATACCCTGTGCAGACTGCCCCTTCCTGCCAGGCTCAAGGCCTCTTCGTGCCCCATTGCGACGCCTCATGAAAACATTACCGATCACCTCGTGATCATCGGCTACGGCCTTAACGGAAGAAATCTGGCACGGGCAGCAAAGGCAGCTAAAATTCCGTATACAATAGTAGAGATGAACCCTGATACAGTTTCCGCAGAGCAGGCAAAGGGTGAGCCCATCCACTACGGCGACGCCACTAATGAAATCGTGCTCGAGCACCTGAACCTGGAAAATGCAAAGATCGCAGTCATCGCGATCTCCAACGTCGAAGCAACCCGGAGGATCACCTCCACACTCCGGAAACATTTCCCTCACTTACACATCATCGTCAGGACACGCTATACGAGCGAAACCCAGGTCCTTAAGGAACTGGGAGCATCAGAAGTGGTGCCGGAAGAGTTCGAGACCTCTGTGGAAATATTCGCCAGCGTCCTGAGAAGGTACTTTATCCCGAAGAGCCGGATCGATCAGCTGACGGCTGAGCTGCGATCTGAGAACTACGAAGTCTTCCGGAGCCCTGCGCAGGCAGGATACTCGCTGGACGACCTGGTTTCCCGGGAGTCCGGCGTAGACATAGCCACTGTACGCATCGGGGAAGATTTGCCTCTCATGGGCAAATCGATCAAAGACCTCGGCCTCAGGAACAAATACGGGGTCACCATACTAATGGTATACCGTAACGATAAGCAGATCTATAACCCCGATCCCGGCACTGTCCTGGAACCCGGAGATCTCGTCTACGCCTTCGGAAGACACGACAGGCTGACCGAAGCATTCAATGACCTTCGCAGCAGGGATGTAGCCTGAAGAGCTCCCTGCCACGGAAATGTATATCGGCTCCAGTGCCGGCATTAGGGTGTCATTATGGCTACGCCAGTCGATCCTAAAACAGCCGAGATATCCCGCAGGCTGATCGCCCGTTACGGCAGGTACGATGAGTCGAGAGGCAAGCCTTTCGACGTACTTATTATGACGATCCTGTCGCAGAACACCACTGACCGGAATTCCCTCAGGGCGTTCGCGAACCTGTACGAGGTATATCACACGCCAGAACAACTTGCCAGCGCGCCTGAATCCGCAATAGCCGATCTGATCCGCATCGGAGGCCTGCACGAGCAAAAGGCGAAGCTCATCAAAAATATCTCTCAACTCGTGATAGACGAGTACGACGGCACTCTGGACTTCGTCTGCGAAACAGACCCCGAAGTCGCCAGAAAGGAACTGCTGACCATCAAAGGCGTGGGCCCTAAAACAGCAGACTGCGTACTGCTCTTCTCCTGCGACCGGGACGTGATACCTGTAGATACCCACGTCTTCCGCATTACCAAACGTCTCGGCATCGTGCCCGAAAAAGCCGACCACGAGAAGGCCCGCCAGATCCTCATGGAAAAGGTCCCCGAAGGCCTGAGAGGCTCGACCCACGTGGCTCTCATCAAGTTTGGGAGGGAGATTTGCAAAGCCCAGAATCCCCGTCACGATCAATGCTTCTTACTCGACTTATGCGACTACGCCCGGCAAGTCGGGACTGCCAGAGGGCCGGAATGCGGCCGTACTGAATGCGACAGCGTCCACTCACACAGAGACAAAGGATTGTGAGTAATCCCGGTAGTTCTGGCTTATGATGACTGTGAGCTTGTGTTTACAAGCCCGACAGTAAGAATGCCAGATTCTTTTCTAACGCTTCTGCCTCGTTCCGGCTCTGCATGGCCAGGGCGTTGTAATCGTTGGCCTGCCTGACAAAGCTGTTATATTTGACAGGGTTCACGTTGCCGGGCCCTTTGGTCGCAATCTGGTCGGCCATTTCGGCGTAAGCGAGGCTGGCGTATTCCATGCTTGCCGCGGAGTAGTTGGCCGTCTGGACCCACTTTTCGCTGAGCAGCACTTCGTCCTGGTTGATCGAGAAGCCGCCCATCGTCTCGAAGTCAGCTCTGGCGGCTTCCATGCGTTCTTTGGCTTTGAGCATCATGCTGCTGGCATTGGACCAGTCGGACTGGTTGTGGGCCAGCCTCTGGGCTTCGTCCATGTAAATGATGCCCGCGTTGTACTTGTCGATGCCGGACTGGAGCATTTCAGTGTACTTATATTGCTGCTCGACAGTCGCATTGGTGGCGGGGCCTGGCACTGCAGTCGCTGTGGGAACTACTGTAGGCGTTTTCGACGGTACCGGGGCCGAGGTGGCCGTTGGCGCTGGCGTGGGCTGCTGGGGCTGTTCCTTCAACACTGTACATCCGGACAGCGCTACGATGATTACGAAAAGTAGTGCTACTGTGGTGATTCTTAGGGCTCTGAACAAGCTTACACCTTCTGAAGATGTGGTCATTCAAACATTTCTGCTGATTGTTTAAAATTATGCTACTGGAATAAGCGGCATAATAACCGATCGGCGATAGCCGGCTGTTACCGGCGCCTTGTCGCAATTATCGCAAGTACTGCTGCCAGTATGACGGTTATTGTCTGCAGTAGCCCGAAGCCCGGTGCCGGGCCTGAGAGGGGATGGTCCTTTTTCCACGCCGCTTCTGTGGCGGTGGTGTTGTTCGCCAGAGTATAGGCAAGGTCAGCCTGGATGATGGCGTTTCTATAATCTTCCCTGGCATAGTTGCTAAGGGATAGATTATAGTGTTCCCGGGATAGATTTAGCTCGTCGTTCGCCGCAGGGCTCGATAGTTTGCCGGCGGTCGTGATCTTTTCCCGGGCCTGCTGCAGATGGTAGTCGGCCTCGGCTTTAAGTGCCTGCTGTGCGAGAGCCTGAGCGACGCTCGCCTTATTGGAGGCGTTCAGATACTGTGACGCGTTAAAGGCGGCCATGGCCAGATCAAGCTCATTCCGGGCTTCGGTGAGCAGGTTTCCGGCTGACGCGCTGGTCAGTATGTCCGTATGTGAGATCATCTCCATAGCAGAATCGATAGCCCGGCGGGCGACGTCCCTGGACTCGTCGGTCTGGTTTGACGTGATCAGGTAGTAGTACTGGGCGTTGACTGCATTGTTGACGGCGATATCTGCAGTTGTTACTTCTGCTTTCGCCTTATTGAAGTCCTCTGCATCCAGGTATATACTGGCCTGCTGCAGGTGAGAGAGCGACTCGTTGATCAGCCTCCGTGACTCAGGGCTGTCAGCGCCGGACAGCGTCGTAATCTTGACATTGACGGCTTTGACTGAATCCAGGATAACGTTCTTTTTGGACTGGTAGTCGTTTTCCGATGCCCTGGCATTCCTGATCATTTGCGTGACGTCGAAGGTACTGTTGATCGCCATCTCGAAGTCGTTAGAGTTGTATGCGCTCCAACCGTCAAGCATGACGTTTGTCGCGTTGAACAGGTCGGCTTTAGCGGCTTTGCTCGAGTAGTTCATCGCCCGGGCATCGTTCAGCGACTGGTTAGCCTCCTGCAACAGCCGGAGGGCCTGTTGCCGGGAAGGCGAGTCCACGTATATGTGCCCCTCAGGGGTCACTACCGTGTCGTTGACCCACGACGAGGAGGCCGTGTCGTACCGGGTGATGTCGAGCTTGAAGTAGTATTTGTGATAGCCCACGCTGGTGTTCTTGTTGCAGCTGACAAGGAACTGGCCGGGCCTGCTGACGGTATTCGACTCTACCTGCACGTAGTTGCTGCCGAAATTGAGCATGTAGGTAGTATCCTCCGGCATCCAGTCATAGTGGACGCCTATGGTGTAGAGCCTCACAGGATAGTTCTCATTGTTATGGACGGCGAGATCTGCTGCCATGATCTGGCCCTGCAGCAGCGTTCCTGAAGGCAGGGACATATTTACCGATACGTTAGCCGCTGTGGCCGGGGAGGCCGGCAGGGCTGAGATGCCGATCAGCAAGAGCGACAACAGGAAGATTAGCCGGCCATTCATAGGCGGTTATGAGTGTTACCACACTCTTAATCTTTATGGTATCATCTGTCAGCCTGACGATTCAGAATAGGGGTACCCGCTCTTTTTCATTCGGGATTAGCTTAACGTGCCTGTCTCCCGGCTCATTTTTTTAAATCTATCCGCGCTATCGATTCCTATGGCAGAAAAATCTGTATCTGTCACCCGGTCAGGACTTGAGACGATGCGCAAGGATGCTCAGGCCAGAAAGCCTGAAGAAGCCTGCGGTCTGCTGATAGGCCGTCAGGAGGGTGATAAGGCTATAGTGACTGAAGTCGTGCCAATGGCTAACGTGAGCAGATCGCCCGAGCGCTTCAGCATCGACTCGGAAGAAATGTATGCAGTATTGCAGGAGGCGGAAGATAAGGGCATGACTGTCCTCGGCAGCTATCATTCTCACCCGTCGGGCCACGTGCCGTCCTGCCTCGATGCGAAGTACATGCAGCACACGTCCTACGTCTGGATGATAGTACCTGATACAGGGAACGTACGGGCTTACGTCTTTCAGGACGGGGTAAAAGAAATGAGGATGGAAGAGGCCTGACTGCGGTTATCCACCGCAGTCCAGCTTACCAGCCGCGGGTCTGGAGAATCTCTTCCTGGGGAATCGTGCTGACGCCGATACCCTTCATCGGGTTGCCGATGCCCTTGGACACTTCGGCAAGCTTGGCGGGATTGTCGTAGTTGTTGACTGCCTCGACGATCGCCTTTGCCATCTTCTCGGGGTTCTCTGACTTGAAGATGCCGGAGCCCACGAAGACGCCGTCTGCGCCCAGCCTCATCATGAGCGCTGCGTCGGCAGGAGTGGCCACGCCGCCGGCGGCGAAGTTGACGACCGGTAAGCGCTGCATCTGGGCTGTTTCGATGACGAGGGCTGCTGGTGCTTCGATGGTCCTCGCGTACCTGCTGAGCTCTTCATGAGTCTTGCCCTTGAGCTCCCTGATCTCGCCCTGGATCTGCTTCATGTGCTTGACTGCCTCGGAGACGTCGCCGGTGCCGGCTTCGCCCTTGGTCCTGATCATCGCCGCGCCTTCCTCGATCCGGCGAAGGGCCTCTCCGAGGTTCCTTGCGCCGCAGACGAACGGAACGGTGAACTTAGTCTTATCGATGTGGTACTTGTCGTCGGCTGGAGTCAGGACTTCCGACTCGTCGACCATGTCGACTCCGATGGCCTGGAGGATTTCGGCTTCCACGAAGTGGCCGATCCTCGCTTTCGCCATGACCGGGATGGTGACTGCGTCGATGATCTCCTGGACGATGAACGGGTCTGCCATCCGGGCCACGCCGCCAGCCTTGCGGATGTCGGCCGGAACAGCCTGGAGAGCCATGACTGCTACTGCGCCTGCTTCCTCGGCAATCAGCGCCTGTTCCTTGTTCGTTACGTCCATGATGACTCCGCCTTTCTGCATTTTGGCGAAGCCGCGCTTGATTAAAGAAGTTCCGTGACGTAGTTCTTCCATCTTCATGATTGTATCCTCTATGATATCTGGTCGCTAGTAAAATGATTTAGTATTTAAATCCTGCGCGACCGGGATACAAGGAGATGGCAGGGTGGCGATATATACTTTTACATAGTGGCAGGATGCAGGGCATTAAAAGAACTATTTTATAGAAAGGGCTTATCCGGGCATGTCTGGCCGGCTCTTCCTGACGAACAGGTTATAAAAGCCAATGGCCGCCATAGATCCGGCAGATACCACGAGGAGAAGCATGAATGCTTTTCCCATGAGGCCGTCCTCGAAGATCGCCCATATTACCCCGGCTAATGCGAGCATGGAAATCCCCAGCACTGCAAGATGTCCCTGGTAGCGCTTGAAACGCCAGCCGGCGGCCAGGGATAACATGAATCCGGCGGCGAGAAGCATGATGAAGCCCGGGGGATAATCGCCAGCCATCAGCTTAATGCTCCCTAAGGCCAGCAGGCTGAAAAGCCCCATGGCCACGCCGAGTGCAATAAGGATGATCATTGTGCCTCTGGTAACGGTTGCCGCAAGTGTTTCCGTGCCCTGGCCTGAAACGGGTCTCATGTGCTCTGCTTTCCCCATAGACTAGAACCCCCATATTCCGGATACCGATTTATTATGCCTTCCCGGGTGCAATCGCTGCATATGACTAAGTATCCAGGAATATGTCGGCTTATAGGCATTAAAAAGTGCTTACAGTAAATAGCGAGCTTCTATACACGATGAGAAGAGGCAGGGAATCTTAGTTCCCCGCAATCCTCTCCCTGTTGAAGGTTTTCACGCTCACCGCAAAGGTCACTGCGATAGCGGCCGCGAGCAGGACGATTATTACTGCATTGGCCAGCATGACGTATTCCCCGAGCTCCGCCCTGGCAAAGGTCAGGCCCATTACGATGCCTGCGATGACGTACACAGGCATGTAGGTCATCCTCGCGTTAGAGATGAAGCCGGATATCGCCACAATGATGAGCACTGACAGCACGACGATCATGGGGGCTATGACGAGGACAGTCAGCACCAGCGAGAGTGTCGGGAACGGCGTCGTCCACTGGATCAGGTGGCCGTTGAGCGCCAGTACGCAGCCCAGGATCACGGCCATGACGAAGGCCAGGCCCCCGATGCCTGCGATGACTGCCGCCAGCATCTTGCCCGCCAGTATCTCGTAATCCTTCAGCGGCAGGGTAAAGAGATACTCGATCGTCTTCTGCTCCTTTTCGTACGGGAACGCCATGACGGCTATCGTTGAGGCCATGACGAGGGCGTAAAAGCTGGAGAACAGCAGGTAGACCTCCAGTGACTGGCTAAGTGCTGCGGAGCTGTATCCTCCTGCCATGAGGGCGTTATTGATCTGCATGATCGGGACAATGGAGAAGATCCCTAACATGATCAGGTTCCGCAGCATTGCTGATTTCCCTGTGAAGTACGCTAAGAGCTCTTTCCGGGCGATTTCCCATATGATATTGACCATTGCTTATTCCCCCATGACCTTGAAGTACACGTCTTCCAGGCTCTGGATGTTACTCGACATTTCCATGATGCTGATTCCGGCAGATGCCAGCCGGCGGTTGATCTCGGGTGCAAGAGCGTCCCGGTCGCCATGGATATATATGTAGTCGTCGGCCAGTTCCACCTTACCCAGCCCGCCGAGCACTGCCAGCGCCTTGTTGGCGCCTGCTGCCAGCCCGGAGACCTTGATCCGTATGGCAGGCGCATAGAATTTCCGCCGCATGTCGTCCATGCTGCCCGCTGCCACAATTGTGCCGCTTTTTATGATTGCCAGGTGGCCGCACACCTTCTCGACTTCGGGCAGCACGTGAGAGGTGATGAAGATCGTTTTTCCCTCCCTGGTGAGGCTCTTGATCAGGTCTTCAATGTTTCGGGCGGCCACCGGGTCCAGCCCGGAGGTGGGCTCGTCCAGGAACAGCACGTCCGGGTCGTTGACCAGCGCCCGGGCGAGGGCGACTTTTTGCCGCATACCCTTGGAGTACCTGCCGACTTTCTGATTCCGGGCCTCGAAGAGGTCCAGCTTCTTGAGCAGGTATTCAACGATCTCTTTTCGCTCCCTTGTATTGAAACCGTGCAGCCTCGCAGTGTAGTCGACGATGTCGTAGCCGCTCATGTAATCGTACAGCCCGTAGGTATCCGGGAGGTACCCTACGATCTTCCGTACCTTCTCGGGCTCGGCCCGTACGTCATAGCCGCTGACGATTGCTGTGCCTGTTTCTGGCTTTAGCAGCCCGACCAGTATCTTAATGGTCGTAGTCTTGCCCGCTCCGTTGGCCCCGATGAACCCGAAGCAGGTTCCCGACCTGATGTTCAAGTTGATATTTTTGATACCGTGAATTCCGTCGAAAGTCTTTGTCAGACCTTTAGTGGTAATCGTGATGTCACCTCGCCCCGCATGTTGGGGCAACTACTTATCTGACGCTAATCTATTTAAGAAAAATTTTGACTGAAGCCGGTAAATCATTGACTGCAAGTGGGAAATACGGCAAGCTGTGCCAGCGTGATAAAATATGATATTATTATATGGTTATTGAAAAACCAGATGAAATATTATTCTTCACAGGCCTTCTTGAGATGCCTGAACTCCCACCCCATATATTTATAGAGGTAGTAGAGCAGCAGTATACCTGCCGCCCGACAAGTTATATATGATAGCTCTGAATATTAGCCACTGATGCCCGCGAAAGACGTCGCCCGCCTGCTGAACAACGAGTCTAATCTCAAGATCCTGGACCGGCTCAAAGCCAGGCCGTACTATCCCCGGGAGCTGGCGCAGGAGATGGGGCTGAGCGAGCCCTTTGTAGTGCGCCGGCTGAAGGCGATGGAGGAAGAGGGCATCGTCGAAGGCCGTTGGGAGGCTGAAGGCAGCCGCAAAGTCAAGCGGTACTACCTTATGGACGTGAAGATCGAGTACGGGAAGGAAGGCCTGAAGGTCAGCTCGGAAGAAATTCCGGAGAAACCCGGCATCGACCTGAAAAATGAACTGGTAGGCAGGCTGATCAAGCTCCCCCTGATCATCGTCTTCGGGATCGGGGTCCTGTTTAACATACTGGCCCTGCAAGTGGCTCTGCTAGTATTTTTGATCTGGTACGTGGCCATGACTACCGGATTCTATAAGAGATACCATTTTAAGACATCACTACTATCGATTCCGCTCTACGTGTTTAACACACTGATCATCGGCGGCCTCGTGGCCGGTAATTTGCTTCAGATACCGGTACCCCTGGACGTAGTCTTAGGACTTATGGCAGTCGGGTTAGTCTTTCTCATGATCTACCACGCCCGGTACTACCAGCTGGAACTGGGCGACATGCTGATCAAGTACCGGGAGTTCATCGATGGCCTGGAAGAGTCGCCCCTGCACGTCAAGCTGTTTTACCTGCCGATGGCGGTCCGGTGGAAGCTGTGCGAATACTTTAAGATCGTCTGAGCGCAAAAACTATATCGCCGGCCGGAGGCATATTCCATTGATACTCCATGGCTGGCCATCCGGATTCCACCAATGATTATGATTCCTGCGAGGCGACGCAGGTCCACGAAGGCTCAGTCAGCAGAGCCCGGGCCAGGGCGATCGACGAGGAGACCGTGCAGCGCCTGTCGGACATTTTCAAGGTCATGGGCGACCCTACTAGGCTCCGCATAATCAATGCCCTCTCTGCGGGAGAGATGTGCGTCTGCGACATTGCCTGCGCACTGGGTATGGAAAACTCCGCCATATCCCACCAGCTCCGAATTTTAAAGGCTATGCGGCTGGTCAAGTTCCGGAAAGAGGGCAAATCGGCAATCTACTCCCTCGATGATGAGCACATGCTGACACTGTTCAACGAAGGCCTGAAGCACGCACAGCACAGGTAATCGATTGAGAGCCATAGATCGCCAGATTACGGGGGATGATTATTCTTCCCGGGCTCCTTATATCCACCTGATTATTCATGGCTGAACAAAAGCGAAGTGTAGAGGATATCGTAGCGGAGGACATCGAGCGGGAAAAGCGGCTGAACCGGGAGCAGAGCAGCCAGAGCCCGGACAGGGTCGAAGATTTCAACCGACGGGCGGACCGCCGCAGGGAAGAGTATGCCCGGGCCAACTACGATGAGTCCCAGTCGGATACCGGGGAATAAGAAGTATCGTCCCAGAGGACTATAACTGCCCGGCCTGTTTCTCCCAGCTTTTCTCCTGCGCAGCGGCGGAAATTAAGATTCCGATAGCCCGTATAAGCACTCAATCTCCGGCAACTGCGTGCATCGTATTTATTTATTTGAAAACTTATATTTATTTGGTGTTTGCAGTGCAGGAACAAATAAAGAGGGATTACGAGATCAAACGGTTCGATCTGCCGGACATGTCGCACCGCGAAATTGATGATCTGCTCAACAGCCAGTTGCTGTGCCGGATAACATTCAACGATCAGCCATATCCGTATACGCTGCCCATGGAGTACTACTATTTCGGGGATACGATGTATTTCCACCTGACCTCGACAGGCAAAAAGATGGACCTGCTGAGCCGGGACCCGAATGTGACCGTGGAAGTGGACTGGGCGAGCAAAGACCTGTCAGACTACAGAAGTGTCATCCTCAAGGGCAGGCTGGTCGAAGTGACGGACAGCGAGGAGCGGAATACCATGAACGTGGCAATGTCCACGGCGGTCAAGGACAAGGTTGGTATCACCTACCTGCTGCGAGTGCCATGGTCGAAGAAAGGGATCGATTACCTGTCTGCATCCAACATACCTCTGACGCTCTACAAGCTGGAAGCTAAAGAGATCACTGGCAAGAAAGCCCATTAAGCCTGACGGACTCTCGCCGCGACTGCAGCGCGGCGAGACAACCAGACCCTTTAGCGGCGTATTCGCCAGAACTGCTTTTTTACTAACCGTCAAACATGCCCATATTCTTTCAACATATCCGGCCAGGAAGCTATGAGGAAAACATTTTGTATAATAAACGTATATATGCATGAATTCGAAGATTTCGCCTGACCGGCATCCGACTAAACCAGCTTCCCTATAGGTGCAATCATGAATACAGGCAAGTGCATAAGGCTTGGACGCATTATCAACCGGCAGAGTAAGAAGACTGTAATGGTGCCAGTGGACCATGGGGTCACCCTCGGTCCGGTCACCGGCCTCTCGGACATCAGGCAATCGATGATCGCTGCAGGCGAAGGCGGGGCAAACGCGATGATCATGCACAAGGGCATCGCAAAGGAATGCTATGCCGGCCACCAGAAAAACACGGGACTGATCATCCATCTCTCGGCCAGCACCACTCTCAGCACTGATCCGGATTATAAAATTCTTGTGGCTTCGCCTCTTGAAGCCCTGAAGCTCGGAGCCGACGCCGTATCGATACACGTCAACGTAGGCTCGGATAAGGAGTTCGCGATGCTGGACGACCTGGGCCGCATATCCCGGGAGAGCGAGGAACTGGGCTTGCCGCTGCTGGCCATGATGTACGCCAGAGGCAAGAACATCCACAACCAGTATGACGCTGACCTGATCGCCCACGCCTGCAGGGTGGGCGCTGAACTGGGCGCAGACCTGATCAAGACCAACTATTCAGGAGACCCTGACTCTTTTAAGAAAGTCGTGAAAGGCTGCCCTGTGCCAGTGCTGGTGGCAGGAGGCCTCCGGACCGGCTCCGACCTGGAGCTGCTGGAAAAGATCCGTGGGGCGATGGAGGCCGGAGCAGGCGGCGTTGCCATCGGCCGCAACGTGTTCATGCACGAGAACCCGGTCCTCATGGTCAGGCGGATTAGCGCGGTAGTCCACAATGGGCTGAGCCCTGCAGAAGCCATGAAATTATAGGACTGTGTATGCAGTGCCTGAAGAAGATGCGATCGTCATCCGGAACCTGACCAGGTCTTTCGATAAGCTGGTAGCCGTAGATCACGTTGACCTGGAGATTAAAAAAGGAGAATTTTTCGGGCTGCTGGGGCCCAACGGCGCGGGCAAGACCACGCTAATCAGGACACTGGTCGGGCTATGCACGCCGACGGACGGCTCGGCGACCATATTCGGCAAAGACGTTGTTAAGGATAAGTATGCGGCCAGAGAGCTCATCGGCGTCGTGCCCCAGGATTTCAACTTCGACGAGAACCTGACTACGAGGGACATCCTGACCTACCACGCAGGCTATTTTGGCATGGAGCGCAGAGAGCGGGAAGCGAGGGCGGATGAGCTGCTGGAGTTCCTGGAGATCAAGGATAAGGCTAATACCGCGTGCACCAAACTCTCCGGCGGCATGAAACGGCGCCTGCTGATCGGCAGAGCCCTGATGCAGAGGCCGAAACTGCTCTTCCTGGACGAACCCACCACCGGTGTCGACGTTCAGCTCAGGCGATCCCTCTGGGAGATGCTCAAAAAGCTGAACGATGACGGCACGACGATCATCCTGACCACCCACTACATTGAAGAAGCCGAAAACCTGTGCACCCGGGTGGCGATCATGGACCACGGCAAAATAATCGCCATGGGCTCGCCCAAAGAGCTGATCCAGTCCTCGGGCAGCGGTAACCTGATCGAGATCGCCTTTTCCGGCGGGACCCCGCCTGACCTGAAAATTATTCCTGAGGTCCGACGTGTCTGGTGGAAGGACGGAATGCTCAGCGTCAGGGTGACCGACCCGAATACCGCCGCGGTAAAAATCCTCGACATGCTCAGGACCTCGGGAATGTCCGTCAAGTCCATGCACGTCACCGAATCCAGCCTGGAAGACGTCTTCATTAAGCTGACGGGGCGTGAGCTGCGTGAATAAGCAACTCATCGCCATGTCCACCATGGTGAAGCGGGAGATCATCCGGTTTGCCAGAAAGCCCAACCGGACGGTGCTGCCCAGCCTGGTCTCGACCTTCCTGTACATCTTCGCGTTCGGCTACGCGCTCGGATCGGCCATCCCCCCGATGGGCGGGCACTCATATATTGAGTTCATGCTTCCCGGCCTGGTCATGATGCAGGTGATCATCCACGCGTACATCAACCCGGCCTACTCCATCTATATTTCAAGAGATAACCAGTACATCGAAGACCCTCTGACCACACCCATGCACTATTCGACCATGGTCGTGGCCTACGTGCTCGGAGGCATGGCCCGGGGCCTGTTCATGGGCCTGATCATCGCGGCCGTGACCATGCTGTTATTTGGAATATGGCTCCACGATATCCTGCTCTTCATCCTCTTCCTGGTATTCACTTCGGCGATCTTCGCTACCATAGGCGTCATGTTCGGCCAGTGGTCCAAGAATATCGAGGACGTAGGCAACGTGATGAGCTATATCCTTAGCCCCCTCCTGTTTTTGGGCGGCGTCTTCTTTTCTATAGACATGGTTCCCGGAGACTGGCTCCGAATAGTCTCTTACGTGGACCCGTTAACCTACGTCATCGACGGCTTTAGATACTCGATGATCGGCTACTTGCGGACGGACCCCTACTATTGCCTGATAGCGATAATGGTCGTGTTAATCATCTGCTTCATCGCCAGCGTCAGGATGTTCGAGAGTGGTAAGAACCTGAAAACATAAGGTGGTAATCAAAACCAGTCATAAGCAGGTTCTCCGCGGTTTAGCATGGTAGCAGTCACGTAAGCATCGTAGATCTCATAAATATATATGATTACGGGTAACAGAAAAACTGGCAGACAGCATAACAGCCCTACGCCAACCGTTATAAGGCTGCCTCCGAGGTACAGGGCTGCGACGATCCCGCCCATGAAAATGTTAACGATGGTCAAGACGGTGAATTTCTTCACCTGGCCATTATAAAGCTGGCCGAGGCTGAAAAGCAGGCTTCCTGTGAGCAAGCCGCCGGCGATTGAGAGGACTGCGGCGAAGAAGGGGTCTTTCCGCGGTAAGCAGTACTGTGCTTGTTCAGCCATCACTGCAGCACATTCCTAACAGATCATCCGGTTGTCGATCGAGATCGTACAGCATGAACAGAGACCCTTTCCGCATCGGGTACATGCGCCTATTGCTTCAGTATCGTTATGCAGGTAACACTTCATCCGGAGATTCCGCCGTTACTTGTTTATGACATGATGACCGGCTGGTTAAAAGAATTCACCGTTAAAACGAGCAGATCAAGTCTGAAAAAGTCTGAAAAAATGATAAAAGAGGGTTTTACGAGAACCAGTCCGGCTGGTGTTCACCGCAGTTAATGGCTGCAGCGACCGTGTAGCCATCATATAAGCCATAAATCCATATAATAAGCGGCGCAATGCAAGTCCAGCACAAGAGGAAATAGGCTACCAGTAACACCAAGCCCTTCTTTACCTGACCGTTATAGATCTGACCCAGGCCAGGTACGAGGAACGAGAGGATCAGCGACAAAATGGGCTCCTTCCGGTTGATGACAGGGGCGCTGGCCATCTGTTCAGTACACTGCCTACACACCATCTTCCCGTTGACGTTCATAGCGCAATCGGAGCATAAGGCCTTCCCACACCGGGTACAGGTGCCTACTGCTTCAGTTTCATTATGTAGGTAACACTTCAACTCCTATCCCACCTTAATAGTTTATTATACAAGGGGATGGACTCTTAAAAAGATATCGATAGAAAGGAGCCAGATACAGGCGACTTAAAGATCTTGTATACCAGCGGCCGAAATAACTAAAAAAATGCAGGCTGGTTACTGGAACCAATCTCCTACGACTTCCCCACGATTGATTTGCTCTGCAACTATATATGCATCATATATAAAGCCCAGTTTCCAGATGAACGGCAGGATCATGAATGGGAAACAACAGCACGCTCCCATACCGCCTACCCAGAAAGTAAGCATACCCATAAAGATGCTGCCACCGAAAATCAGGAAGACCAGCACAAAGGCGAACAGGATATCTAGCACCAGAAAAGTCAGGCCCTTTTTTACCTGGCCGTTATAGATCTGGCCTAGCCCGGAAAGCAGTAAAGTCAATAATGCCGATAGTATTGGCTCTTTTCGATTAACAGCTGTATTGCATGCCGGGTTGGATGCTAGCTGCTCTGCACACTGCTTACATACGATCTTTCCGTTGACGTTCAGAGTACATTCAGAGCACACCGCTTTTCCACACCTTGTGCAGGTGCCTACGGCATCCATTTGATTATGCAGATAACACTTCATTTGGTACCCCACTACTGATATGAAAATGAATTTGTTGATCAATACTTTGGATAATACTTAAACTCTGTGTGCCCCATATAGCTTGTTCTTGCTTCACAGTAATAAGACACCATAGCAATGGAGGTATCATGGAAAAAACAGTATAAGTCTATAAAAACAATAAAAAATCTTACGGCCTAAAGGCCGATAATGCAGGGATTACGACATCCAGTCGCCGACAAAGATGCCCGCGTTGATGTCGTTGGCAATCTTGTAGGCATCGTAGGCTGCGTAGAGGTTGACGAGCAGCGGAATTACGTACCCCAAGCAGCATAAGCATCCGCCAATACCGCCCAGCGGCGCGGTAATAATTGCCAGGAAGAACGTGCCGAAAAATGCCAGGAAGAAGATTACTACCCAGAGGACGATATAGCCCACCAGCAGGATGAGGCCTTTCTTCGTCTGGCCGTTGATGATCTGTCCCACGCCCGGGATGAGCAGTGATACGATTGCCGAGATGATCGGGTTCTTAGCCGGCGTACCCATGGGGGGGGCACTGGTGCGGCTGCAGGATTTGTAGCTCCATCTACCATAATAAATCACCCACCAATATTTGTTATTAAGTGTCCGATGCGATAACCCGGCTTTCCGGGCATCCTTTGAACTAGAATAAGATAAGAACAAGGGCTAAATAAATTTTCGCTTGCATAGCCGGCTGCCGATAGCCGCCGGCATTGCATAATAGGGGAGCTTCAGCCGATCTTCCTGACGGCTTCGACCATGTTGGTCAGCTTAGCGTAAGCCGCCTCTTTTGTACGCATCCTCATGCCGCAGTCGGGGTCGATCCACAGGTTCTTCTTCCCGATCTTCTCGATGGCCTTGCGAATGCTTGCTTCGACAGTTTCCACGCTCTCGATGGTGTTGGACTTGGTATCCAGGCAGCCGTAGCCGATGATCTTGCCGTGCGCCTCGATCAGTTCCCGGTCCATGGCTTCGAGGTTCTTCGAGATGGCGAACTCATGGTCGAGCACCCTGACGTTGGCTTCGAGCAGCTTCTTAAAGATCGGCCTGATGTCTCCGCATACGTGCATGACCGGAGTTTCTGCAGCCTTTGCAACTATGTTCACAGCCCTGATGCCGGTTTCGAGGTCCGCGTCAACGCTGAAGAACGGCTCGTCGATCTGGATGATGTCGGCGCCCGCCCTGGCCAGAGCCCTGACCTCCGAAGCCTGGGCGTAAGCCAGATCATAGATCAGCTCCGGATCTGAAGTGGACTTATAGGGCGAGGTCTTATCGACCACCGAACTCTTCGCCATCGTCGTCGGTCCGGTGACAATGCCCTTGACCACGGCTTTGCCGCCCGCCACTTTTTTAGCGTACAGGTAATCCTTGACTGTGGCCGGAGTGTCCGGCGCTTCGATGCGGCCGGAGATATGGTACCTGCCGCCTTCGTATCTGTAGCCTCGCATGTTCAGCGCGAAAATTCCCACCATGTCAGTGCGTACCTGGCCGTCGGAGATCACTGAGATACCTGCCTTTACCTGATCGTTGACGGCGATCTCGATAGCCCGCCTGGCCTCCTCCTCGCTGTGTACGGTAATTCCCGTAGGGTAGCTGCCTACGACTGTAGTAATTAACATATCTACATACCGGTATATTGCTTAAGATATTAAGCCTTTGGTAAACAAAGAAGTCCCCGCTGCCGGCCTGTTTTGCCTGAACGGACGATAAGAAATTACATACGTTTGCAAACAGGTGCACGGTGGAATAATATCCTTTATGCTATGGGTGGTCAATTTGATACTGTCTATATCGACCATATTAAAGGTAAATTAGGTTTATATGTAATTATACAATCGTAATAAAATCTTTTTAAACGAGCAGGTGCTATCTATTTACGTACATAGTGTACGGACAGTAATGGAGGAAATACTACATGAGCAAGTTCGGGATGTTCCAGACAATCGGTGCCGCACTGATGACCATCGGATTGATGTTTATAATGATCACCGGACTGTCATACACTGGGGTCCTCGGCATCGAGGGCATCGCGATAGAAACCGCTTTCATAAGCCTCCTGATGGCCACTAATGGATTCATGATCATGCTGTTCGGAGTCATGACCGGCGGTAAAGCTGTAAAAGTAGATTTAGGAGTTCCGGCCGCCGCCCACTAAGCGGCGCAGCCGAACATTAAAAAATTAAACAGCCTCTTATTGGCTGTGTATTTTCTTCAGCAGCCACGCCATGTTTACGGCGAGGTTACGGACTGTCCGCAGGCCTTCCTCATCATTTTTCACTTCTTCCAGCGCCCTGCCGTAGCCCACATTCCAGTAGGTGGAGCCCGGCACGATCATGCCGTTGATGAAGAAGAAATAGTTCAGCTGTGCAAACGTGAAGTTCGCCCCCGCCCTGCGGGCGACCGCAATGGAGGCTCCGACTTTCCGCTCCAGCGACCGGTTCTTCTTGAGAGCTACGTATCCTGCGCGGTCCAGCAGCGCCATCATCTGCGGGGTCGCAGAGCCGAAGTATACGGGGCTGCCAACGATGATGCCGTCTGCCTCTTCCATCTTTGCGAAGATCTCCTGAAAATCGTCCGATATCTGGCAGTCCATAAGCGCGTTGCAGGCTTCGCAAGCTTCGCAGGGGGCGACAGTCTTCTCCGCCAGCCTTATAAGTTCTACCTCGATACCCTCGGCCTTAAGCGTTTCAAGCGCCTCATTAATAAGATACTCAGTATTACCCCGCATACGAGGGCTACCGCAGATACCAATGACCTTAACCATAAATATACCTCGTTAATATGCAATACTGGCAAACGTATATAACTGATACGCCAGATCGCAGGCCAGGGGAATCAGAGAACCACGATCTTATCCTTAGTAATATCTTGCCAATCATGAGCGAAATCCGCGGCCGGCATGCCCGGGAAGGGGTCTAAGATGCAGACGTCGCAGGACTTGATCACTCCCGGTAGCTTTCTCACGTCCCCGTGGTAAACTTCAAGCTCGACACTGCCCGAAGCTCTGGCGATCAGCTCGGGCTCGCCGCCGATGTCGGGCAGGCCCGAAAGAGGGCGCAGCCGCTCAAGCCTGACTCCCAGCAGTGCCTGGTTCGCATCGATGTTCCATAGTATGCTTTCGACTGCGGGCAGCCACGCATCGTTAAGGATAGCCTTTTTTGCCCCGGCAGCTGCTGCCATGAGCCCGAGCGTGCCAGCGCTGGCCATGCCATCCACTACGGTTTTGCCGGCCAGATCACCCTGGAGGAACATCTTTTCCAGCATTTTAATCTTTACCGAGTTGTTTCTCCAGTACTCGATATGCATCACGGACTGGCGGCGGTAGAAGCAGAAATCGCCGGTCAGAGAATTTAATACGTCTCCCCGGACGTCGCAGCCTGCCTGCAGTTCGTACAGGTGCGGCTTCTGATCAGTATCCATAAGCCCGACACTCATCCGTGGCCCTCCGTACCTCCGGATTACGCCCTTGATCTCGGGGACCTTCGCCATGATATCTTCTGCAGTCTTCCGATCGATATCGTCCAGGACAAGCACCAGGTCCTTCTTCCCCAGCCTCGGCGGCCCCAGCATGTCGACGCCAAAGGCTACCAGCGGAGTCCCCGCGTCTTTCAGGGCGGCATTGCCAGGCTTCAGGCCGGCATCGATCAGCAGGTCCAGAACCTGCGCCATGACCATGTCCAAATGCCGCCTGCCGCATACCGGGCATCGTCCCGCATCCGGACTGACAGTAACGCCCAGCCCCCGGAAGGGAGCCATCTTGTCCAGCGGCTTATCCCCGACGCAAGTGCTGCAGGGCACGTACATAGACGGCGCTTCGGCCAGGATCTCATCCATGGGCCTGATACAATCGGGGCTGCCACAGGTGGGGCACGGGAACATAATTACGAGTATATTATACCGATAATATTAACTGTTGTGGTATAACCGGTGACTGTAATATCGGTTGGTATTATTATGTCGATATTTAATCAAACTGGGAGGATATGGCATACTGCAATCCGGACAAATTATAAAGCAGGTCAGCCCCTGGAAACAACACCCTTAAATAGGATGCATCCGAGACTTACTGGAGATGACGGACGCCCTTTTCTTATCGGACCGCGGTAACGCCTTTAGCCAGGCATTCGAAGAGCTGGGGTTCACCTGCCACCAGGTTACGCCCGGAGCGTTCGGATCGCCCTTCTGCATGCCATGTAAGCTGCTGATCATACCTTCAGGCTTCGCCGACCCCAAGTATTATAAGATACTCTCTGCCATCGAGAGGAACTCTGATAAGATAACGCAGTTCGTAGAACATGGCGGAGTACTGCTGGTCTTCGGCGCGATGCTGGACGACTACACGTACGACTGGCTGCCAATGACACTCTCGTATCACATGAAATTCAAGGCTGTAGACGTCACTCTGGTAGACACGGCAGACCCCGCGGCTTCGTTCATTCCGCCCGGCAAACTCGACTGCGACGGCTACTTCACCGAATGGGAGGGCAACGTAGTCATGGCCAGGGAGGAAAACCGGCCTGTACTGATATCGAAAAAGATCGGAGACGGGTACGTCGTGGCATCGGCGCTCCACCAGTATCCCTCCAGGCAGTTCCTGGAATGGGCATGCGGTAAAGAACGCTGCGCATGTCTTATCTGACGAGGCAGAACAATGGAAAGGGAAGGAAAGGACCTGAAACAGCTGTTCATGCAGAAAAAGCCCTGCCTGATCTTCCTCGCGATCTCCCGGGTGGAGAAGCCCTATGTCTCCACTCTGATGAAAGAAGCCGACACTACTTTTGCCCACACTACCAACATCCTGTCAGACATAGAAGCCTGTGGCCTGGTGGAGTTCGTGAGCGAGGGCAGGGTAAAATACGTCAAGCTCACGAAACGCGGGAAAGAAGTACACAAAGCACTTTTAGCGCTCGACCGTATGCTCGGTGGCGAGAGTCTGCTGAAAGACCTCAAGAAGCTCGAAAAAAGAGTGAATGGCCTGGAGACAAGGATAAAAGCCGGCGGCCTTGACGAGAGAGCCGTCAGGAGAGCGATGAAAAGTCTTGACGAAGTTGCCGCACGCACCAGCACTATCGAGGGCGAGTCGCAGATCTTCAGCAATGAGAAGCTCGATTACGAACTCAGGGTCATGAAAGAGCGCCTGGAGTACCTCCGGACAAAATTGCAGCCAGCACAGCTCCAGGAATGAATAGTTTCAGGTCGCACACCAGTTACGGTTAATATACGCCTGCTCCATAAACATAAGGTGTCCTATGAACTTCATACACACCGCTGATCTCCACCTCGGCTATCGCCAGTACGACCTGGACGAACGTTTCAGGGACTTCGGGCGATCGTTCAAAACGATCGCACAGCATGCGATCGAAGCCCGGGCTGAATTCGTCCTAATCGCCGGCGACCTTTTTCACAGCCGCAACATCAACGCTCCTACATACTTCCAGGCGCACCACATTCTCACTATGTTAAAAGATGCAGGCATCCCCTGCATCGCTATCGAGGGCAACCATGACAGGGCTTTCGTCAGGGATGGCATGTCCTGGCTGGAAGCGCTGGAAAGCCAGGGCCTTCTCAAGCTGATCAAGCCGTCGCCGGAAGGGCTGGTGGACGATTTTGTCGACATCGGCGGCACCCGCATCTTTGGCATGTGTTACGCAGGCGCATCGACGTCGAGGATTATTCCTGATATCGCCAGAAGAATTGCCGAGATCAACTCAACGGATAAGCCCAACTACACAGTGCTGATGATGCACACAGGTATCGAAGGCCAGATGAAAGGCAACATCATCGGCGAAACCTCTTATGAAGACATATATAAGCTGAAGGATGTAGTCGACTACCTCGCCCTCGGCCACTACCACTGCGCCTACGAACTCGACAGCTGGGTATTCAATCCGGGCAGCCCGGACACATGCTCGATCGCGGAAGTCGGAGAGCCAAAAGGCTACTATCACGTTGTCGATGGCAAAGCCACCCTTAAAGAGATCCCGAGAAGAAAGTTCCTGCCGATCACGATACGGACTGACGATCACCTGAATGCGGCATCGCTTATGGCTGAGGTAGAGAAAAGACTTGCCACCATAGGCAAGCTGGATCAGCAGCCGGTAGTCCACATCCTTTTCAGGGGCTGCCTGAACTTTGATAAAGCCCACCTTGATCTCGACAGTGTCAAAGCTATAGCCACGGAAAAGCTCGACCCGCTATACGTCGACGCCCGGTTCGACCTGACCAACGACGAGGTCGGCATCTCGGGAATCGAAGCCGGCAACTTCGACCGGCTGGCCATCGAGAGAGAAGTACTGAGCCGGCTCGCTTCCACTGACAGTATGCTGGCCCCCTATGCCGGATATTTCGCCTGCGTCCTCTCGGAGATCAAAGACCTGGCCATCAGGGAAGCCGATCCCCAAACGCTGGACAGGACATTGCGCAGGGCGTTCGAGGACATCAGAGCAGGGAAAGCGCCGATATCGGCCCGGCCGGCAGCCGAAGAGAAGAAGCCGGTGTCTGCGCCCGGGGTAGAAGCGTCGACCAGGACCGTAGAGGAAAAGCCCCCGACACCGAAGAAGAAAGCCCGGCAGAAACATGTGGAAACCAAAGTCGAAGCCCCGCCAGCACCGCTCGTTCAAAGCAGAACGCTGGACCAGTTCTGGAGCGGAGGTAAGACGCCATGATCATCAAAAGAGTCTCCCTCAAGAACATCAAGAGCTACAAAGAAGCTGAAATAGAGCTGCCCGAAGGCATTACAGGCATTTCCGGCCTGAACGGATCAGGCAAGTCTACGGTGCTGGAAGCGATCGGCTACGCCCTGTTCGACTGCTTGCCGTACACCCAGGCGGAATTCGTCAGGAAGGGGGAGAAAACAGGTGAAATCACGGTGGAGATCGAAGGCGGCGACGGCCTCAGGTACGTGATCACCCGCAAGTGTGGATCATCGCAGGCGTACTCAATCACCGACTCCCTCGGTCAGAAGTACGAAGGCAAGGAAGACGTGGGTGATCGCCTGTGCGAGGTGCTGGGCTACAGAGTGGCTGATCTCGACGGCCTCAAGTCGATGTTCGAAAACGCAATCGGAGTGTTACAGGGCACGTTCGTGTCCGAGTTCCTGGAGAGCGCCACCAAGCGTAAGAGCATCTTCGACCCGCTGCTCCACATTGACGAGTTCAACGTAGCCTTCAAGAACCTGCTTTCGCTGAAAAACCTCGTCAAAGACCGGATCGACAGGCTGGAGAACGAGAAAAAGTTCCTCGAAGGCAAGACGATCCGGCTCGAGCCGCTGAAAGATGAACAAAAAACCCTGTCTGCAGAAAGCCTGAGCCTTTCCGGCCTGCTGGCAGAAAAACGCCAGAAGCTCGCCGAGACCAGTTCTGTAAAGGAGAGCCTGGACGCCCTGGAGAAAAGCGTGCAGGAACTGGACTCCCGGTTTAAGCTGAAGACCGCAGAGGCTGCCAGCGTCCGCAGGGAAGTTGCAGACGTTATGACTCAGCTCCAGGCCTGCGAAGCCGCAGAGAAAAAACTGGCTGAGAGTAAGCCGGGTTATGACGCATTCCTGGCAAAGAACGCCGAAAAGGAAAAGCTGGAGAAACAGCGCCTCGAGAGAGATACTCTCCTGACAACCATAAACACTACCTCGATTAAGGTCACCGAGCTGCGCACTAAATCCGCTGCGGCTGACAAGGCACTTACAGACATCGAAGAAACAGAAAAAGCTATTCCCGCCCTTGCCGAAAAAGCTCTCGCACAGGAAAAGCTGGAGGAAGAAAAACAAAAGACCCGGTCGATGATCCAGGCGAAAGACATCGAGCTGGCCCAGGTCCGGGAAAGGGTAAACAAAGCCAGGGGCAGCAAAGGCAATATGTGCCCGATTCTGATGGGCGTCGAGTGCGGTGCCGTAACAGATTTTTCAGACTACTTCGCAAACCAGACCCGGCGGATAGACGACGAGAAACGGCTGCTTGAAGCGCAGGCTGCAGCGATAGAGAATCAGCTAAGGGAACTAAAGAATCCAAAGCTTGCCTTGAGCATGCTTCAGGAGCAGGTAAAGAAGAAAACTGCTGCCCAGGAGGAGAAAGCGAAGCTCGCGAATGAGCTCGAAGCCCGCAATGCGGAGTTGATGGAAAAGTTTACCAGTCTCAAGCAATACGAGCACGTCCAGAAGGAGATAGAGCAGGCGAACAAGGATATTGCCAGCTATAAGCCGGCCTACGAGGCTTACCAGCAGAACGTTAAAATGGCCGGGCAGAAGGCTTCCTTCCAGCAGAAGCTGGAAATGGCAACTGTTGCACTAGACAAATGCCAGAATGAACTCTCCGTGCTCGAAAAGCAGCTCGAGGAAAAGCGGGCACTCTACGATAAGGATGCTCACCTGCAGGCTAAGGCTACTTGCGAATTACTGAACCGGGAGGTCGCTTCTACAGCGGCTAAAGTAGAGGAGATGACCCGGCGGGCTAAAGTTGTTGCAGAGGAGATCCGCTTGATCATGGAAGACCTGGAAAAGATCAAGGAGATCGAGAAGGCCCAGGCCGAAGAAAACGAGTACATGCGGTTTGTGGACATCTCCCGGAACATCATAAAGATCGCTGGCCCGGAAATCGTCCAGCTGTACATCGATCTGATCTCGAGGGAAGCGACGAAGATGTACTGCGAGATCGCAGGAGACCGCCGCCTGGAGATCAGGTGGACTGCAGATTACGATATCATCATGATCGAAGATGGCAGGGAACGGTCATTCAAGCAGCTCTCGGGCGGAGAGCAGATGAGCGCAGCCCTGGCAGTACGTCTGGCCATCCTGAAGATCCTGACCAACAGCGACGTAGTATTCCTGGACGAGCCTACCCAGAACATGGACGAGCGCCGGCGCAATAACCTGGCCCAGGAGATCACGAGGATCAAGGATTTCAGGCAGATGGTGGTCATTTCCCACGACGATACGTTCAACGCCAACCTGGAGAACGTCATCGAGATCGAGAAAGTCAACGGCGAAAGCACAGTCAGGAGGTCTCAGGTTGCTGGACCTTAAGCTCCTGATGCAGGAGATATCAGACTCCAGAGATCAGTTCATGGAGTTCGACGCTGACGTGAAATCTGTCTGCGAGGAGTACCGGGCGAAGCTTCCGGTTATAGACAGCCTCGATTCCTCGATTAACACCTCGCTCAGAAAGTACTCTGGATGCAAAGTGCTGGAGGAAGGGGCGTTCGTCAGGCGCTTCATGCAGAAGTTCGAGTCCAGGCAGCAGGCGACCGACTGGGCGCTGGAGACACTGAAAGGAACTACAATTGGAGCGGTAGACGGCAGCCAGATCTTTCCATCCCCGGCTTTATCAATGCCCGTAGGCCTGGCCCAGGCCTGTACGGTCACTAACGGCCACACCGGCAAAAACAGCTACTCTACCACATCGATGCTGAAACTGATGACCCCTGCTGAGCTCAAGGAAGCTGGAGGCTACGCGTATGCTCAGTCCCCTGTATCTCTCAAGCGGTTCGAGATGGAGTACGGGCAGATCGTGGCATTCACCGAGGCCCATCCGGGCAACGTCGTCTTCATGGACGGTTCGCTGGTGCTGTCTTTCATCACCCAGATGAACAGCGAAGACCAGACGAGGTACATAGATGCTGTCGGCCGGGTAATGGAGGCTTCCGAGCGCAACAAATCACCAGTCGTAGCATATACTGATATGTCAATGAGCCAGGATCTTATTACGATGATGCGGCTCTTCTTCAAGCTCACGCCCACCAGCAACCTCACCGATGCCTTCGTGATCAAGGAGACCCTAAACTGGGGCGACAGAACAAGAGCTTTCCTGTGCGACCGGGATGACCGGATGGGCAATGGCAACCCTTCAGTCCTAGATCTGTACGGCAAACACAGAGACAGCATCGCGTTCTTCTACCTGAACGCCAGCGGTGCTCTGCCAAGCAAAGTAGAAGTACCGGTATGGTGCGTCAAAGAAGGTTTGCTGGACCGGATCACCGACATTATACGAGCAGAGTGCATCATCCGGCCCGGGTACCCGGACATCATCCACCGGGCGCACGAGTACGCCACGATCAATAACGCTGAGTCAGGCTTGTTCGAAAGCGTGATCGACAGCATGGCTCGTAAGCATAAGCTTAACTTGTTCAAGAGCGCTAAAGAACTTAACAAGCATCAGGGGGTCTGACGGTTGAAAATCGGTTCTATAGTACAGGTCCGCTCCTTCGCAGAATACGTCGTCCGGGTCCCGGTCGACGAGAATAGCGGCTACATCCCGGCATCCAGCCTGGGCATCGGCAGCTACGTATCGATCAAATCAGCGCAAGGCTCTGTCATAGGAGTCATATCCGACATCCTGCACAACGTGAAGGAAGATCTGCTTCCATATCTGCCGCAGGAGAAACAGGAAGTTTTCGTGCCCTACATGGCAGATTTCCGCAGCTCCTACGTCGTTATTACAGGAATCGGATGCATGTCAACCGGCCTTCCATCTCACACTATCGCCTTTACTCCGGCAATCAACGATATTGTTGAACTCATGCATCCGGCGGATATCAAAGCTTTCCACCACACTGGCGATGGTAAGATGAGCTTTGGCTATTACAAGAAGCTGACACAGTCGACCAGCCCCGCAGTTGCTTCGAGTGCAATCGACCGGGCCTCTGAGGCCATGCCCGAGTGCTCTGGCATGCTGAAAGCCCTGAAAAAGTTTACGGAGAACCGCTATGAAGCCGGCAGGCGTCGTTAGAGACGTAGAGGAGAACGAGATCACCTTCGTTTCTCCCCACAAGTTCAAGACTGGAGAGTTCGTAGCCTACAAAGACCGCTGGGTAGACCCCGAGCGGTACGTGCTCTGCAGGGTCACGTACTCAAAGTCCCTAAAGACCTTCCCTGACGAGTTCATAGAGGCAGCGGATATCAACCCAAAAGACCTTATGCAGTTCGCGGGCATGGACACAGAAGAGTACGATCACCACCTGATGACCGCCCTCGTAGTAGGATACTTCAATGAAAAGCTCCAGGAGTTCAAGCACCCCCGGGCGATGCCGGACTCCGGGGAAACGATCTATATGGCGGGGCCGGAAGTGCTGAAGAACATCAGCAAAGTTCAGGCAGAAGCCAGAGGCGCGGCAGCGCTTGGCACCATACCGGGCACCGACGTCCCGGTAGTCGTCAGCGTGAAAGACATTGTCAGCCAGCATGTCAGTGTGATCGCCTCCACCGGAAGCGGCAAAAGCTACACCATCGGCGTACTGCTGGAAGAGATGATGAAACCCAACAACCGGGCTGCCATCCTCGTCGTCGACCCGCACGGCGAATATTCCACTCTCTCCGAGATGGTGAACAAGCCCGAGTTCAGGGACGGCGACTACCAGCCCACAGTCAAGATTTACCGCAAAGAGTCGCTGAAGATCAAGATCACTGAACTCGAGCTGGACGACCTGCTGGGCATCCTCGACCTGTCAGAGAAGATGCAGCACTTCTTTGTCACCGGGTTCTTCAACTGGCGGAACGGGCCGCATCATAAGAAATCTGACCTACGCCGGGAAATCGAGGTCCAGCGCAACCCCACCAACGAGTCCACTATCGACGCCATCCTGTGGCGTTTCGACTCGGTGATGAGACGGGGCATCTTCGAGGACCACCTGCATACTCAGCTTGCAGAGCTATTTGCCCCGGGACAGCTGACCGTTCTCGACCTGAGCGGCATCGGCGAATCAGACCAGCAGCTCATCGTATCGGTCCTGCTGAGGCGGTTATTCGACGCCCGTGAAGGCACCGTCAACCAGCGCTACGCTGAAAACGAAGAGCGTTACCTGCCATATCCGACCTTTGTAGTGCTGGAAGAGGCTCACAGGTACGCACCCCAGAACGGCGAGGCAAAGTCCAAGAGAGTCCTTAAAACTATCCTCTCCGAAGGCCGAAAGTTCGGTATCGGCGTCTGCATGGTCTCCCAGCGCCCTGCCAAGCTGGACAGCGATTCTCTATCGCAGTGCATGTCCCAGATCACCATGCGGATCATCAACCCCGTAGACCAGAGCCAGATCGCCTCCAGCATCGAAAGCATGAGCAGAGAACTCCTGGACGAGCTTCCCGCGCTGGCGAGAGGCGAAGCCATCGTGTCAGGCGTTGCCATCAACACACCAGTGCTGGTCAAAATCCGGGAAAGGTCCACGCCCCACGGCGGCGTCAGCAGAGATGCCCCCGAAGAGTGGAGCAACTACTGGAAGAAATCCCGGGTCCAGAAGGCAACATCGGCCATACTGGCCAGAGAACGGAAGTCACCACTTTAGATTTTTTTAATCTGTTATAACTATTTACCACAGAAACACAGAGGCTCACAGAGAACTGGTTACCACAGAGACACAGAGGCTCACAGAGGCTCACAGAGACTAGCGTATTATAAGATTACTATCAAATTAATTATAGAGTAATCTCTGCGCGTCTCTGTGTTTCTCTGTGCCTCTGTGGTAAACTGTTTCTCTGTGTGTCTCTGTGGTGAAAACGACTAATTAAAATAAAAAAGTATAGACGCAGCAACGATTGCCGCGTTCTTACTTGCGCTTTTTGGCCGGGGCTTTCTTTGGCGCCGGCTTCTTGACTTCCGGCTCTACTTCGGCCACTTCAGGCTCGGGCTCGGGCTCGGGCTCAGGCGCAGGTGCTTTAGCAGCCTTCTTCGGCTCGGCAGCTTCCTTTGCGCCTATTTTTCTGAGCCTGGCCGACTCTTCCTTTGCGAGCAGCTCGATCCAGTTGCCCAGGTCGGGGCAGTAATCGGGCTCGCATTCGTAAGTGCAGCCGACGCATGGAGCGACTTCGTCTTCGGCCATGATCAGGTCGAATTTGTACTCCTTTTTGGGCGCCTCTTTCTTAGGAGGCACATACGTGAGCCTGTAAGTCCTGGTACCGCTGACTGTTTCCCAGGTGCGCTTGATCTTGCCTTCTGCTTCGAGCTTGGCGACTACCCGGGAACATTTCCGGCTGTCTATATCCAGATCTTTCCACAGGTCGCTCTGGAGGACGCCTTTTGGGCTGGCCTTGATAAGCTCAAGGGCCCTGTCCTCGACGTTCGTCGCGTTCACCGCACTACTACTCCTTGATCGGGTTTAGCAAAATGATGTTGTTACCTCTCAGCACGACCGATCCCAGGGTCCGGAGCTTCTGGCCGGCAGCGACTTCGGTAGTGTCGACGAGGTGAAGGTTCAGGTAGTCGTCTGCGCTGACTAAAGTGCCTTCGAGAATGTTTTTCTCGCCTTTCATTTCAACTTGAACCTTTTGTCCAATAAGTGCCTGGACTTTTTTGTTGGGGAACAAAAAATAAACCTCCTGTTAACAAAGACAGATATGAGTATAATGTACACCCTTCCTATTTGTATTTTATTATCCCGCATGCGGCGGAAAAACGCAGGCAAAGGGAGCGAGCCGGGATTCAGGCGACCGGTACGGGCTCCTTCTTCAACGCTTTCGCAATATCTTTCCCGAGCCGCTCGCACTCTTTCAGGTCCTTTTCTTCCGGGTCCCACTGGACACGCAATACCGGGTCAATGACGTCCAGGCCCAATTCTCGCATTTTTTGCGCGATTTGCACCGGCGCTTCTCCGCTCCACCCGTAAGAGCCAAAGGCCGCGCCAACCTTTCCTTCAAGCTTTAAAGGCTTCAGCCTGTCGAGGAACTTCTCCATGGCATCGTGCATCTTGTACCAGAAGGTGGAGGAGCCGATGGCTATCGCGTCCGCTGACCTGAGTTTATCGAGATCCACGTCGTAGAAGCTGACGACCTCAGAGTTGATCCCGCGGGAATCTGCACCTGCCGCTATCGCATCTGCCATTCGTTTCGTGTTGCCCGAAGTGCTGAGATAGACGACCATCAGTGTCTTTTTCAAGGCATGATCACTCCCAATATTATATATTTCTGTATATATTAAAAATTCGATCTATTAAAGCCTATCTACTGCTCTGCCCTGAAAGCTCTAAATACTCGGAGCCCGGACATCTGATCGTGGGAAAGCTAGTCAGGGACAGAATACCCGAGATCATGCGACAGCAGGGAAAGGACCCCGAAGTCGAGAGGATATCCGGAGAGCGGTTGCGCCGGGCGCTAAAAGACAAGCTGGTGGAAGAGGCCGAGGAAGTCAGGCAGGCGGACGACATAGCTGAGGAACTGGCAGATGTCCTGGAAGTCGTGGATGCGCTGATAGAAGCTTACGGGCTCGACCCGGGCGAGGTAGATCTTGCCAGAGCGGATAAAAAGGCAAAGAGAGGGGGCTTCTCCCGAGGGGAGTACCTGATCCGGTAAAAGAACTGACATAGATCCGCAGGAACAGTAGTCTGTAGGGGCAGAAGCCCATGTACAGAAACGACTAACTGTTAGCTATTAGGGGCTCTGCGGTATCCTGTCACTCTCTGCTACCGTGAATGCCCGCTTCTGCTATACACTGCGTTGACGTACTCTTCTTCCGCTTCTTCCAGGCGGTTTTGCTCCTCCAGTAGTGTAGCATAGCTGAAGTGTGCATTGAAATCCCGGGGATTGACACTGATTGCCTTCCTGTACTGAGCTTCAGCATCGCTGACCCTGCTGGTCTTCCGCAGCATGTTACCGTAGTGTACGTAGGCCTCTACGTATTCCGGCTTCGCCTCGGTCACCTTCTGGTACTCTTTTTCAGCGTCTTCGAACCTGCCGTTCTCCTCCAGCAGGTGCGCGTAGCTGAAGCGGACTTCTATGTTCTGAGGTTCAATCTCCAGCGCATAGCTGACATCCGACAGGGTGTGCCCGGGCAGAGCCTGCCGGGGCGGAGTTCGGCAATCGTCTCTGGCATGAGCCCCCACATTCCAGGCATTCGCTTTCTGTTCCATAGCCTGCTACCTCACACCTTCTATATTATTTTGACACGTCTTCCGTGCCCGATGTATCTCTCTTGCGGCGGCCTCGATAAGCCTATCGCGAAAACTAGATACAAAAGAAGCGACAGCGATAAAAAAATGGCGCAATAGCTGCCCGTACGCCGAATTCTTTTCAGCTGCCATACTTATAACGGATTTGATCTGCCAAACAGACGCTGAATTTTGTAGAAGCTAAGCGACTTTCAGCGGTAAACGGTCTGCTCATAATTTGTTTATTAATTATTAGACTGAGCATCAGGAGAGTAAGGGTTCTTAGGAGCCTGTCTATACCATAAGGTTTTAGTCCTTCGGGTGTGATTATGAAACACCTGTGTCTTAGACGATGTAACGCCGTCGACGTAAAGTCGTACGGTGTGACCTTTCTAACGACGTAAAAGTGGTGGGTAACATGCTAGACGACATCCCCCGGGAAGAATACCTTTATAAAGGCAATACTGCTTGTGCCGGTTGTACGGCCATGCTCGCCCTGCGCTATATCTTGAAGGCGGCGGGGAAAAATACGATCATCGTAAACCCCGCATGCTGTTCGACGGTGTGCCAGGGTTCGTTCCCCAAATCGGCCTATGGCGTTCCTGTGCTGAACATAGCCTTCGCGGCCGCGGCTGCGGCAGCCGATGGCATCGCCTCAGCAGCGAGGAACAAGGGCAAGAACGTGATCGTGTTCGCCGGCGACGGCGGCACCGTGGACATTGGCATACAGGCATTATCCGGCGCCATCGAGCGTAACGCGAACATCCTGTACGTCTGCTACGATAACGAGGCTTATTCTAACACGGGCATGCAAAAGAGCGGTTCCACACCTTACGGAGCGATTACTACCACCACTCCTACGGGCCGTAAAGATTCCAAGAAGGATATCGATTTCATCGTCATGGCTCACCGGCCAGCCTATATGGCTACGGCAAGCGCAGCCTTCCCCCGGGACCTCCTGAAGAAGACGCAGAAGGCTCTCTCCATCGAGGGCACCAAGTTCCTACACATACACGTCCCCTGCCCGTCCGGGTGGCGGTATCCGACTGAAAAGTCGATCGAGCTGGGCAAGCTGGCTGTACGGTCCGGTATGTGGTTCCTGTACGAGTACGAGAACGGTAAGGTCACCCTGAGCCCGCCGACCTCGGCGGCGCTAAAGAAGCCGGCGCCGATAGATGATTACATCAGGCTGCAGGGCCGTTTCAAGGGAGCGGACATAGAGAGTATGAAGAGAGAGGTTGAACTGGGCATGCAGAGGATCAGGGGGCTAGTGCAGTGAAGAAGATGGCAACGGGCAACCAGGCGGTTGCCTACGCAGTCAAGGAGTGCGACGTGGAAGTCGTCGCAGCTTACCCAATCACCCCGCAGACGGAAGTGGTCGAGACAGTGGCGAACTTCGTCGAGACCGGCAAGATGAAGGCCGCCTATATCCGGGTCGAAAGCGAGCACTCGGCGCTTGCCGCCTGCATCGGTGCATCCGCCACAGGCGCCAGGGCTTTCACGGCTACCTCGAGCCATGGCCTGCTCTACATGCACGAGATGATCCACTGGGCGGCGGGCGCACGTCTGCCTATAGTCATGGCAAATGTCAACAGGTCTGTCGGCCCGGCCTGGAATATATGGGCTGAGCACACGGACGCCCTGTCCCAGAGAGACACCGGGTGGATGCAGTTCTACGCTGCGACGGTGCAGGAAGTCTACGACTCGGTGATCATGGGCTACAAGCTCGCTGAGTCTGTGTACCTGCCCTGCATGATCAACCTCGACGGGTTTATCCTCAGCCACGCGATCCAGCCGCTGGATATTACCGAAACAGGCGACTTCCTGCCTGAGATTAACATGCCTCACGCGATCGACACTGAAAACCCGATGTCGTATGGCAACCTGACCGGCCCGGCAGACTACTTTAAGTTCCGCCGCATGATCAAGGACGATATGGATCTGGCGGGCAGGCTAATGAAAGAGATCGAGGCAGAGTTCGCAGAGCGGTTCGGGCGCAAATACTCTGCGGTTATGGAGTACAAAACAGACGATGCCGAAGTCGTTATTGTAGGCATGGGCACCATCGCGAGGGAGGCTGAAATGGCCGTGGACCTGCTGCGCAAGGAAGGCGTGAAAGCAGGCGCGGTCAGAGTCAGGCAGTTCAGGCCGTTCCCGGACCTCAGCATTCTTGAGGGCAAGCGTGTTGTTGTGCTGGACCGCGATTACTCCCCGGGCGCCGGTGGTATCCTCGCACAGGAAATCCGGTTCAGGCACGACGTCAAGGTCTTCAACGTAATCGCCGGCATCGGTGGCCAGGACGTCACCTTCAAGGATCTCGCCGCCATCGTAAGGAAGGCCAAACCTGAAGGCGAAGTCTGGCTGGGGGTGGACTAACAATGCTGGAAATAAGGTTCCACTCCAGAGGAGGGCAGGGCGGCGTGACCGCATCCAAACTGCTCGCGCAGGCGGCTTTCCTCGAAGGCAAGTACAGTACTGCCTTCCCGCTCTATGGCGCAGAGCGCCGGGGAGCGCCAGTTACGTCCTTCACCCGTATAAGCGAAGATGAGATCAAGATCTCCAGCCAGATTTACCAGCCCGACATCGTCGTGGTGCTGGACGACTCGATCCTCGATCTGGTGAACGTCACAGACGGGCTCAAGTCCGGAGGACTGCTGATTGTTAATACCAACCACCACGCGAAGCTGCCCCAGGGCGACTTCAAGGTGGCTACTGTGAATGTGACAGACATCGCTTTGAAGATGGGGCTGGTCCTGTCAGGCAACCCGATCCTGAACACGCCCATCCTTGGAGCGCTGGCGAAGCTAAACGTGGTCGGCCTGGACTCGGCACTGGCCGCGATCAAGGAAACGTTCAGCGACGAGAGAAACGTGAACGCAGCCAGGGAAGCATACGAGAAGGTGGTCATGTGCTGAAAGCTAAGACAGTTCAAATGAGTGCCGGCGTCAAAGGCGGCAAGAACAAGTGGGATCTGCCGGTGACCCCGGCATCGAAGCCGCAGCATGGTGCCGCAGGCAAGACCGGCACCTGGAGGACGTTCAAGCCAGAGCTTGAAATCGAGGCCTGCAAGAAGTGCGGGAACTGTATCCTGTATTGTCCCGAAGCCTGTATCGACGATGATCTGAACATCGACTACGACTACTGCAAGGGCTGCGGTATCTGCGCAAACGAATGTCCCTCCAAGTGTATTAAAATGAAGAGAGAGTGAATAAGCTCTCTCCCCATTTTTCATATAATTTACAGGCTCCCCGCACACCTTTTCCTAACGTTCGCGCCGGCTTCCGGCACAGGAAAAGTGCACATTTGTATTTTTATTCTGTCAAACCTGACTTGCCGCCCCGGGATGCAAGCGAAGTGGCGTTGAATCGTGCAGCATCAGTTATGTAAAGTCCCCGTAATCCTGATTTGGTGTGAGAACATGACAGGCAAGATTCGGATTGCACTGACCGTGTTATTGGTATTGGCGGTCGGTATCGGGATGATTGGATTAGCCGATGCCGCGACTTCGGGAGCGGCAGGATCAGGCACGAGCACTGCAACTGCCGGAAAGGGAGGCACGACAGGCTTCTCGACCGGCTTCGGCTCTATCGGTAGCACTTTCGGAACGGGCACAAGTAATGCGTTCGCTTCGCCGTTTTCGGGATCAAACGCGTTTTCCAGCGTCTTTGGCCAGACTGGCGGTATAACAGGTATGGGTACTACCAATGCCTTTGCATCTCCGTTCGGCGGAGCTAACACCTTCTCTAACGTCTTTGGTCAGACGGGCGGCATAACAGGCATGGGCACTACCAACGCGTTCGCATCTCCGTTCGGAGCATCCAATACTTTCTCCAACGCCTTCAACCAGGCGAACGGCATAACTGCGAGCGGCTTCAGTAACTCGTTCGCATCCCCGTTCAGTACTACACTGAGCTCTCAGGGATTCGTCACCCAGCCCGGTATTACGGCCAACGGCTTCAGCAACGTGCTGATTTCCCCGACCTCGACGCAGCTGTCCTCTACCGGCTTCACCTCTATTCCTGGCCTGACAGCGAACGGCTTCAGCAATGCGCTGGCAGTGCCCTTCGGCGGTGTCTCACTGACGTCGAACGCCTTCGGGTCCACCTTGAAGTAGCCGCCAGATCGCAGCCAGGATATAAGCCGTAGGTAGCAGGGATGATGGCTGAAGCAGATCCTTCCGCCATCGTTCAACCTTTTTACTTCAGGACGCCGGTATCCAGCGATACGCCGGGGTAGTTATTTCATCGGGGAACCCAAACTCAATGACTATGTGATTTATATGATGAGACGAAGTGTCCGCATATCCTGTGTGCTGGTCGTCCTGACATGTATACTCTTCTTACTATTACCTCACCAGGCCAGTGCCCAGGGCTCGACGGGAAGCTCGACGGGCGGGAGCACGTCATCAGGAGGTGCCATGGGGGGCCAGCAGTCGATGTCAGGTGGAGGCTCGACCTTCGGCGGCAACATCGGCTATGGCCCTGGCCAGCAGTATGGTGGTACCAGCTTTATGTCGCAGGGATACGATCGGAATGGTTTCGGCCCGCTGGGCATCTCGAGCCCGCCATCGCCCCAGTCCGGAATTGTGCAGGAAAACCTGTACGGCATTCCTGGGGCCGCCGCAGGACAGACCGGCGGACGCCCGGGGCCATACAGCACTATTCAATATCCAGAGCACGATCTATGGTGGAGAATACGGGGGGTTTGCACAGCAGGGCCCGGCTCCGGGTGGCAGCGGCCCGTCGGCAGCGTCTGTGCAAGCAATGGGTGGTGAACCCCCGGCTGTCGTAGAAGGAGAATCCTGTATGAGTGCCTGCACAGAAATGTACACGCCGTTCGAGTGCCGGACTCAGTACTGTCCGCCTGAAAATAAAAAACAGTGTTGAGGGCTGAAGCAAGCCTGCTTCAAGGCTTGCAATCAGTCCAGACTCCTGTCCGCCGGTCTACGACTCGCTTGCTTTTTAGCTGAGCCACGGGCAGAGTACGGGGGCTGACGATCTCTACTGAAGTGCTGATACCGCAGCCTGCTTTCACATTATTTGCGATTTCGCTTATGAGCTCCTGTTTAAGACGTTTGATCTCTGTTTCTGATAGTCCATCGAACAGGCCATCCCGGTGCTCGACTTCCAGCGCTACAAGATCCATGTCTTTAGGCCTGGTCACGATGATCCTGAACTCGGCGCCCGCGTTTTCGCACTTCCTGATGGCCTCTTCAATGGCGCTCGGGAATGTGTTGACTCCCCTGATGATCAGCATATCATCCAGCCTGCCAAAGATTCCTTTCGGAAGGCGCGGATATGTCCTGCCACAGTTGCACTTCTCCATCGTCATCATGGATCTGTCGCCTGACCAGAACCGGATCATCGGCTGGGACTCACGATACAGGGTAGTATACACGATACCGCCCTCTTCGCCATAGGCCATCCCTTCGTTCGGGTCGTCCTCGCTTACGATCTCAGTATATACTTGATCAGTGTAGCAGTGCATACCTGCCTGCTCCTCGCATTCGCAGTTGGTTGCCCATGGAGTCACTTCAGAGGTAGAGCCGCAGTCATAAGCTTTCAAGCCCCAGATATCTTCGATACGTCTCCTGATGCTCGGGATACCTGCCCCCGGCTCTCCCAGGAAAACACCTTTCTTTACCCCGATCTCACGAGGGTCTATGCCGATTTCTTTGGCCACCATGCCAAGATGGATCGCATATGTGGGAGTACAGGTAAGTACGCTGGGCTTCAGAATTTTCATCAAAGTAGCCTGCTGCTCTGTGTTACCGGCACCTATCGGGAATGTCCTGGCGCCGATGCGCTCGGATGCCAGTACGGCACCCCATCCGCCCATGAACAGGCTGAGGAGCATCGATACCTGCACGGTATCGTGCGACCGGATACCCGTGCTGTAATAACACATCGCCTGGACATCGGAGATGTGATCCCAGTCCTTCTTAGATATCGCATACAGGGTCGGGATTCCTGTCGTGCCTGATGAGCCGTGTATCCGGTAAACGTCCTTACCGCCCCAGTAATCCCCGAAAGGAGGATACATTGCCTGGCTTTCCCGGAGCATGCTCTTCTTGATGATGGGTACCTTTTTCGTGAAATCGGCGAGGGTCTTTACCATTTCCGGCTTGAAGCCCTTAGCATCATACAGTCTCCTGTAGAATGGGATATTATTGTAAACATAGTTCAGCTGGTATTTGATCTGCTTCAGAATCCTCTGATCGCGCTCTTCCGGGCGCATCGTCTCCAGTTCTCTGTTCCAGTACTTGTTATCCGGTCTCAGCATCTACCGACCCACCTAACGCTACAACTATTTCAGCAGATCACTTTAACATATATACCGAATCTGTACGGCTCAGCATATATATGCTGAATAAGTGGTCTGAAAGCAATCATGTGGGGATAGTATTGCCCTGGAATGGCTGAATCGATAATTCCTAATCTATAATCATGATAATTGTTTATACGCTATCTTCATTATTGCTTATCGCTACGAAAGATTTAAGAGCCGAGCATTTTTATTAGTATGGCTAGCAATCGTGCAAGTGCGGCAAGTACTTGCCGTCGCAAATACCTGCCGTGGCAAGTACTTGCCGATCAAGGCACAGGTGCTATGTATTGCAGGGTTAGGTATAAATACACGAAAACCTACTCTACAATGACACGTGTTAACATACTGGCTGCATTTGACAGCCATATGATATTCGGTGGTTAGAAATGCTTAAACGAAAATCCCTAAGCTACGCATACACGGGATCTGACAAGCCCCTCATCGGCATGACTATCGGTGACATGTTCGATGAGATCGCCAGCACGTATCCCGAAAGGGATGCGCTTGTATCAGAACACCAGGGGCTTCGCTATACCTGGCAGGAATTTCAGCAGCAGGTGAACAGGGCAGCTAAGGGATTATTAAGCATGGGCTACAAGAAGGGCGACCGTGTAGCCATCTGGGCAACAAACGTTGCCGAATGGGTCATCATGCAGTTTGCCACGGCTAAAGTCGGCATTATCCTGATCAACATCAACCCTGCATACCGGACCCATGAACTGGAGTACGTACTGCAGCAGTCCGAAGCACAGGGCCTGGTGCTCATTGAAAGTTTCAAGACCTCGGACTACGTGAAGATGCTCGAGGACGTCTGCCCCGAAGTCAAGACGTCCAGGCCCTGTAATATCAACTCCGAAAATCTTCCGTTCCTGAGATCCGTAGTCCTGATTCGCGGCGACAAGAAGGACTACATGTACACCTGGGATGAGATGCTCGAGAAGGGCGATGAGATCCCGGACGCTGCGCTGTGTACGGTGCAGGGCACGCTGTCCTTTGACGATCCTATCAACATTCAGTACACCTCAGGCACCACAGGTTTCCCCAAAGGCGTGGTGCTCACGCATCATAATCTCCTGAATAACGGCTATTTCATCGGCGAATACATGAAGTTCACCGAAAAGGACAAGCTGTGCATACCTGTGCCATTCTACCACTGTTTCGGCATGGTACTTTCGAACCTGGCATGCATGACTCATGGGGCTACCATGGTCCTGCCCGCCGAGCACTTCGACCCGATAGCGACGCTGACCGCCATCGAAAAAGAGAAGTGCACCGCAGTTCATGGTGTGCCGACCATGTTCATCGCAGAGCTGGAGCATCCCCTGTTCAGCAAGTTTGACCTGAGTTCGCTGCGCACGGGCATTATGGCCGGCTCACCCTGCCCGATCGAGTACATGAAGAAAGTTAACAACCTCATGAATATGCGGGATATCGTCATCACCTATGGCCAGACTGAAGCCTCGCCGGGGCTGACGATGTCTTCTACTGACGACTCGCTTGAGAAGAGAGTCTCCACAGTAGGCAAGCCGATGCCCCATACTGAAATCAAGATCATCGACCCGAAAACCGGAGAAATCGTTCCCAGAGGCGTGCCGGGAGAGATTTGCGCCAGAGGCTACATGATTATGGAGGGGTACTACAAGAACCCGGATGCTACCGCTCTGGCCATTGACGAGAAAGGCTGGCTCCATACCGGCGACCTCGGAGTGCTGGACGAGGATGGCTACTGCAAGATCACCGGCCGCATCAAAGACATGGTAATCAGAGGCGGAGAGAACATCTACCCGAGGGAGGTCGAAGAGTTCCTCTACACCCACCCGATGATCAGCGATGCCCAGGTGATAGGCGTCCCGGACCTCAAGTATGGGGAAGAACTGATGGCGTGGGTCAAGGTCAAGAACGGCTGCAAGCTGACCGAAGGCGAAATAAAGGAATACTGCAAGGGCAAGATCGCCCACTACAAGATTCCAAAGTACATCAAGTTCGTAGACGAGTTCCCTATGACTGTGTCGGGGAAAATCCAGAAGTACAAGATGAGGGAAACCTCAATCAAGGAACTCGGCCTGGAAGAAATCGCCAGAATCAAGACCGCATGAGCAGAAAGGCTGCAGAGGGGTTCTACCCTCTGTGCCTCAATACCTTTTTCTAATAATTACCCAGACCTAAAGGGTAAAAATTATTCCCGGCGTCGTCCAGTCAGGCATATTCATCGGACCGGGAGCGGGTATCGCTCTCATGTCGTTGAGCCGGCCGGTTACAGGGCTCATACCGGGCAGTGAGATCGCCCCGGACATTTTTCCCATGTTCTGGACAATGTTCTTCTGGATGCCATAGGTCATCTGTGCTGCCTTGCCTTTGACTGCGTTGCTCGCAGCTACGCTTGCTTCATCCATCGCTTCGCTGCCGATCCTGTCCATCAGGTTGATCCTGGCTGTCAGCTTATCGAGGGACGGTACCATCCCGGGCATTTTCAAAGACGCCATCTGTGCAGATGGTGCCATGGCTGATCCAGATGTCGCTGCATTGCCCACCGCCATCGCCGCACCGGCGAAAACGGATAGCGCCAGCAGTGCCAATACAATTCTCAATGTTCTCATCTCAATTACCCTCCTCAATGATCGCTATTGCATCCGCGCATCAGATGCAATTGATCATGAAACATTTAAAACTTGATAAATATATTAAAATGGCCTTGTAAAAGCAGGTTTCCGTTTGATCTGTCACGGATAACCAGACCATTTCCTGCACACTGGAAAGCTGATAATATGACAGAAGGCGTGAAAAGCCGGGCGACCGGTCACTCAAACCTACTGAAACCGAATGAAATATTTTTATCGTGACAAACGCGTAACTTTTTTGGTGTTATCATTGTACACGGCGCACGTCAGGTCGATCAGCATGGATCACCTGAAGAGGATGATGGACAACAACGAACCATTCGTACTGCTGGATGTCCGGAGCAGAAACGACTTCGACCGGGAGCACATCAAAGGCGCGAGGTCCCTGCCGCTCGACGAGATCGAGGAATCTGCCAAAAACATGATACGGCCAGACGAAATGGTCATCGTGTACTGCGACAGCTTCGTCTGCTCAGCCAGCACCAGCGCCTCCAAGATACTCACCAGGCTGGGCTACACGAACGTCAGAGACTATAAAGGCGGCCTCAGGGAGTGGAAACAGTCCGGGCTGCCCACAGAGAGCCGCTATCAATGATCAGAGCCGAGAAAAAAGTCCCCGGGGGCAAACTGGTCAGGCTAGCCATAGACATGAGTGGCCAGACTGCGAGAATCCGGCTATCAGGCGATTTTTTCGTGCATCCGGAAGAGGGCATCTTTGAGATCGAAGAGCTGCTTGCCGGCCTGCCGGTAGACGAGCCCGCGGACAGAGTTAAAGATGTGATCGATAATCATATTATGGCCCGTAAGCTGGAGCTGATCGGCATCGATTCTGAGACAATAGCGCAACTTTTTACGGAGTGCTTCCAGTGTGGAGAGTAATCCCTCTCGAGCTGCGATCTGCAGCGGAGAACATGGCCATAGACGAGGCGATTGCAGAAGGCATCACTGCCGGCCTGTCCATGCCTACGATACGGTTTTACAGGTGGAAGCCATCAGCCGTCACCATCGGCTGCTTCCAGTGCCTGCAGGACGAAGTGAACGTAGCGGGCTGTAAAGAGAAAGGCATCGACATTGTCCGCAGGCGTACAGGCGGCGGGGCAGTGTACCACGACCATTCGGGCGAGATCACTTACAGCGTCATCGCGCCTGAGAGGTACTTCCCGAAAGACATCAAGGCCTCATATAAAGAGATCTGCGGGTGGATCGTAAACGGGCTCTCCATCACGGACATCAAGGCAGAGTTCAGGCCGATCAACGATGTCACTGTTAATGGCAGAAAAATTTCGGGCAGCGCCCAGACCAGGCGACAGGGAGTCCTCACCCAGCACGGGACTATCCTATACAGCGTCGACAGAGACAGCATGTTTACAGTGTTAAAACCCTCGGAGAAAAAGCTGGACGGTAAGGCTGTAACAACATTTAGAGACTACGTCACCTCGGCATCTGAAGAAGGCTGCCCGTCACTGCAGATGCTCTACAACGCCCTGTTGCTCGGCTTCACGGCAGGCAAGAGCTGGAAGCCGGGAGAGCTTTCTTTAGAAGAAGCCGAAGCAGTCCGACGGCTGGTACCAAAGTACTGCTCGGATGAGTGGAACTGCTCTCGGTGAAACTCCTGGAGGTCGGGGAGTTCCCGGGAGGCGGGGGAGGATTTTCAGGCTGGGAGGTTCGAGAGGGTAGCGAGGTCTGAGAGGGGGATTGGGAGTGTGGAAAGGTCGGAGAGGTTTTTTAAGTTAATTCTCTCTGACCTCCGGGTACTTACATAACCTCCTCTCTGATCTCCATGACCTCCTTGACCTCCCCGCTTGAACGTTCTCTCTGAACTCCGTGAACCTCTCCGACCTCCTCTCCGACCTCTCAATACCTCCCGGACCCAGTTTTTCAGTAATTTCTTTGCGTCCTTGCGCCTTTGAGCCTTTGCGAACTAAGAACAAGGCGGCCTGTCGCCGAATTTATTCGAGCAGTCAACCTTTCGAGAAGTATTCATTTTTTAACAACGTTGGCCGACAACCCCGCAGCCCTGGCGCAGGCGTCGGCAAAGATCTCGTTGAGCTCCGGGTGGGGATGCAGGGTCAGCGCAACATCTTCCAGCCTTGCTCCCATTTCAATGGCCAGCAGGGCTTCTCCGATCAGATCGCCGGCACGGGGTCCCACGATCTGTGTGCCGAGGATGCGGCCGGTCTGCTTTTCCGCCACTACTTTGATAAAGCCATCCTGTTTACCGTATGTAGCAGCCCCGCCGTTGGCAGAATACGGGGAGCGGCTCACCGTGACGTCTATGCCTGCCTTTTTCGCCTCTTTTTCCCCCATGCCCGCTGAAGCTATGTCAAGCCCGGCCTCGATGGTCAGAGTCATGGCCTGGTAATCAGGCAGCCCGGGCTTTCCCGCTATGATGTTTGCCACAGAGAGCCCGTCGCGGAATGCCACACTTGCATTACGTCTGCCACCGAGCACGTCTCCAATGGCATAGATCGAGGGGTCGGCCGTGCGATAACGATCGTCGACCTCGACAAACCCCTTATCCGTGAGCCTGACTTTTGTCCGGTCCAGGGACAGGTTCTGAACGTTCGCTTTTGTAGGCGAGCAAATCAATATCAGATCTGGCGTTCGTGTGGTCGTCTCGTTCCCGGATCGAATGACGACTTCTCCGCCCTCGGAATGCACTTCCCATGAGGCCTGAGGGAAAGTCTGCACTCCCAGGTCTGCCAGGCTTTTCATCGCCGGCTGCAAAACGTCATCATCGATTGCAGGGACCAACGAGGCACTTTTATAGGCGAGGGTCACTCTGGTACCCATCTTAGCAAGCAGGGAGGCCATTGTCGCCCCGTCTATGCCGCCGCCCAGAATAACGGCGGTACCCGGGACCTTATGGAGATGAGCTACAGCGTGGGGAAAAATGATGCGCCTGCCATCAGGCCGGATACCCTCAGGGACAATATAGTGCATACCTGTGGCGATGACCGCTTTCCTGAACCTGATATGCTGAGTGCTCCCGTGAATACGTACCACCGCTGTGGTCGACGACGTAAACGAGCAGGTGCCTTCGAACAATTGTACGCCACTTGCGTTCAGGAGGCTCCTGATGCCGGCCTGCAGCTTCCGGATGACCTGGGCGTTCCATGCCTGTACCTTGTTTAGATCAACTTCCACCCCGTGAGCTTTGATTCCCCGGGCCTCTGCAGCAGTCACGTCGGCAACCAGATCGAGCGTGCGGACGATCCCCTTGACAGGGATACAGCCATGATTAAGGCAGATACCCCCGATCTCCGGGCCGACCAGGGTCACGTCCATGCCCATCTGCCCGAGCCGGATTGCCGCCGTATATCCCGCCGGCCCGGCGCCGATCACGAGGACATCTGTCCCGACTTCAATGTCGCCGACAACCATAAAGAATCGCCTCACGGCATATTTACCAGTAGTGCAGCCGGGTCTTCGAGATAGCCTTTGACCTCGTTCAGAAAACGCTGGCCTTCGGCGCCGTCGATGATGCGGTGGTCGATCGTCAGGCTCAGGTTCATCACCTTGCGCACACAGACATTGCCGTCGCAGACCCGGGGCATATCCCTTATCTGCTGCATCTCAAGAATAGCAGATTCCGGCGGGTTGATGATAGGCGTGGCAAAAAGCCCCCCGATACTGCCGATGTTGGCGATAGTGAATGTACTTCCCCGTAGCTGCTCAACGCCGATCTTCCCCGACTCCGCCAGCTCGACGAGCTCTTTGATCTCCCTGGAGATTTGCACGATACTCTTGCGATCGGCATCCTTCACAGGTGCTACCATCAAGCCTCTGGGAGTGTCGATGGCCAGGCCGATATTGTAGTACTTCTTGAGCACTATCTCGCCTTTCTCGTCGTCAATACTGGCGTTCAGGACAGGATGATTCCGGAGAGCTGCAGACACGGCTTTCACAGTGAAAGCAAGGTAGCTCACCTTGACTCCGTCTTTACGGGCGCCGTTCACCTGCTCCCGGAGCTCGCTCAGCTTAGTCACGTCTGCATCGTCGAAAACAGTCACCTGCGCAGTATGCTGGAGGGAGCGCATCAGGTTGTCGGAAATCGTCCGCCTGATGCCCCGCAGTGGTATCCGTTCTTCCAGCCCGGCAGGCCCGGCGGGAGGAGCGGCCGGCGCAGGAGTGGGAGCGGGAGCAGGAGCAGGCGCTGGCTTTGCGGCTGGCTTTGCTGATGCGGCTTTGACATCCTCGTCAGTAATACGGCCGCCAAGGCCCGTGCCTTTTATTGATTCGATGTCTACGCCCAGCTGTTTTGCCAGCATACGGGTCGCCGGAGTGGCCAGCACCGGGACTTTTCCGGGGGCTCTGCCGACAGCTTCGGCAGGCGGCTTAACTTCCGGCTCCTTCGCCTCTGCAGTAGCCTTCTCGATCGCCTTCTCCTGTACAGGAGAAGGCGCCTTTTCCTGCGGCGGTGGCGGCGCCTTAGTCTCTTCGCCTTCTTCCCGGATGACAGCGATCACGCTGCCGACCGGGACCATATCACCTTCCTTAAACTTGATATCCTCTACTGTACCGGAAACGGGTGCTGGCAGCTCTACGACTGCCTTATCTGTCTCGACCTCGGCGATCGGGTCGTCTTCCTCTACTTTGTCGCCCTTCTTCACGTTCCACTTCTTTATTTCTCCCGAAGTGATGCCCTCGCCCAGATCGGGAAGCTTGAACTCGTACGTCACAAGATCACCAGCATTAGTATTGCATGACTTCTTTCGCAGCCGCTACGACCCGCTCCGGGTCAGGCAGGTACTGATCCTCCAGCTTGTACAGCGGGAACCGGATGTCGTAGCCGGACACCCGGATGACTGGGCCTTTCAGGTGCAGGATCGCTTCTTCGCTGACAATGGCGCTGATCTCCGACCCGAAGCCCAGTATTCGATGTGCCTCCTCTACGATGACCAGCCGGCCCGTCTTCTTTACAGAATCGAGGATTGCGTCTTTGTCCAGGGGCTTCAAAGTGCGCAGGTCGATGACTTCGGCAGCGATACCCTGTTCCTGCAGCGTTTTAGCCGCCTCAAGTGATACGTTGACCATGGCACCCCACGCCACTATAGTCAGGTCCTTGCCGGGCAAGGTCACCTTTGCCTTGCCAATCGGAACGGTATATTCGCCATCCGGCACCTCTTCCCGGTGAGCCCGGTACAGCCTGATATGCTCCAGGAAAATGACCGGATCGGGGTCACGAATTGAGGCGATGAGGAGCCCTTTCAGATCGGCGGGCGTAGACGGGGCCACGACTTTCAGCCCAGGATCATGGAGGAAAATGGTCTCGTAGCTCTCGCTGTGATGCTCCAGCGCCTTCACGCCGCCACCATAAGGCATCCGCACCACCATGGGTACTGAAAATCGGCCCATGGTTCGCTGCCTTATTCTGGAAGCATGGGCAATGAGTTCCTCATAGCCAGCGTAAACGAACCCGGAGAACTGAATTTCGCACACTGGCTTTATCCCGTTGAGGGCAAGCCCGATCGCCGTGCCGATGATGCCGTTCTCAGACAGCGGCGTATCCACGACCCGCTCTCGTCCGAACTTCTCCTGCAAGCCCGTAGTCGCCCTGAACACGCCGCCCTCCTTGCCTACGTCCTCGCCCATGACGATGACCGAAGGGTCTCGCCCCATCTCGACCATCAGCGCGTCATTGACTGCCTGGATGTTGTTCAGCATCGCCATGCTATTTCCCTCCGGAGACACGCTTGTAGTACTCGTATTCTTCTTTCAGGAACTGCGGCTCCTCCGCGAACACGTGCTTAAAGAGCTCTTCAAACTCAGGAGCGGGAGCCTGTTCTGCCTCTTTTGCAGCCTTATCTATCAGGGCATCCATCTCGTCATGTAACCGGGTCTCCTTGTCGATGTCCCAGAGCCCCTTATTGACAAGGTAATTCCTGAACCGGTCGATCGGGTCTGTCTCCTTCCGGATTTTCTCGACCTCCCCCTTAGACCGGTAGAGGTCGGGATTATCCGATGTGGTGTGAGGCCCGAACCGGTAGCAGATCGCTTCAATAAAGGCAGGCCCTTCACCGTTTCTGGCCCGGTCGAGCAGGTCTTTGACTATAACATAGGAGGCCAGCACGTCCATGCCGTCGAGCCTGTAGCTCGGGATACCGTAAGCGATGCCCTTCTGCGCGAAAGTCTCCGCCCTCGTCTGCAAAGGATTCGGCGTAGAGATAGCGAACTGGTTGTTGGAGCAGATGAAGACGACGGGCACATGGTAAACGCCGGCAAAGTTCATTGCTTCGTGGAAATCGCCCCTCGAAGTGGCACCATCCCCGAAATAGCAGGTGATCGCCAGCTTCTCTTTTTTAAGCCGGGCTGCCCAGCCCATGCCGGTAGCGTGCAAAGCCTGGCTTCCGACAGGAATGGCGATTGGCAGGCACCTGACATTGTCAGGGGTCCGGTTCCCGTAGTCGTTGCCCATCCAGAGCATGTACAACGTCTGCATCGGCACGCCTTTGGCGATCATGGCGCCGATCTCTCTGTACGACGGCACCATCCAGTCCTCCTCTGCCATAGCCAGCGCACTGCCGATCTGGATGGCTTCCTGGCCGGCGATCGGGGGATACGTGCCCATCCTCCCGCCCCGCTGCAATTTCAACGCCTTCTCGTCATACGTCCTCGCCTGCACCATCAGTCGGTACATCTTCAGCAGCAGGTCCTCGGGAAGGCCCGGGTCAAGCTCGTTTGCGCTGCCATCCTGGGACACGATGCGAAAAGTCTCGCCTTTGACCAGCTTATACAAAAATTTCTCGTCCATTTCTATGCCATCCTGGAATCCGCTATCACCGAAACATACTGCTCTCCCGCCCTGTACGAAGTCCGCACGAACGGCCCTGCTGCCACGTATTTGAAGCCCAGCGACCTCCCGTACTCTGCCAGCTCGCTAAACTCGCCAGGGGCAACATACCGGTGTACAGGCCACTGCCGGATACTCGGCCGCAGGTACTGGCCGAGAGTGACAATATCCACCCGGGCCTCCTGCAAGTCGTGCAACGCCTCCTTGATCTCGATGTCCTCCTCCCCCATGCCCAACAGCAGCGACGATTTAGTCAGCATGTGAGGATTAACCCGCTTGACATCCCGCAGCACGTCGAGCGATCGATAGTAACCCGCCCGCCGGTCCCGGACAGAAGGAGATAGCCGCTCCACAGTCTCGATATTGTGGGAGATGACGTCAGGCCGGGCATCCACGACCTGCTCCAGCAAGTCCAGCCTGCCCGTAAAATCAGGAATAATCGCCTCTACCCGGGCGCCGGGCAACTGCTCTTTCACCGCCCTGATACACGCCGCGTAATGCCCCGCACCATAATCCGGCAGGTCATCCCTGTCCACAGAAGTGATCACTACGTAACTCAGATCAAGCTCTTTAGCCGCTGCTGCCAGCCGCTGCGGCTCGTTCGAATCAAGAGGCTCTCCGGCAGGACCATGGGTGACCGTGCAGAACCGACAGGCCCTGGTACAGGTGTTCCCGAGCACCATAAATGTCAGGCAGCCTCCATCCCAGCACTCGAAGGCGTTCGGGCACATTGCGCTGCTGCAGACCGTGTTAAGGTTGTATTTCTTGATCACGTCTTTCACAGCGCCGTACTTATCAGTCCTCGGCAGGCGTACCTTCAGCCAGTCCGGCTTAGGGGAGGTAGGATCGGGCATGTGTTATAATTATATGATTAATATATAATTACTTTTACCGTATTTTGGGTAACCAGTGTTGAAGGATAGCCCTCGGGGGTGGGATGGAGCACAGTCGTGGAACGTCGAACTATTTACTATAGGGATCCCGGGAGAGGCTGGTTCACCACCGTGACGCACAGAGAACGGTTTACCACAGAGGCACAGAGGTACACAGAGACTCACAGAGTGCTTATTTTAAATGGGACGACAATTGCCCATTTTATTTGGGCTTGTGTATCGGTATTGACAGGCCATGCGATCGCACAGGCCATAGTATTTGGCTATAGCCTCAAATGAGGGATGTGTTGGACGTGAGCGAAAACGTTATATCTGTTGATGCTATATTTTGGTCGGCGAAACAGCCCCGTAGTGTAGCGGTCAATCATAGGGGACTCTGGATCCTTTGACTTCGGTTCGAATCCGAACGGGGCTATGATACTCTTAAGTAATAACTCCAAACAAAAAACGCAATTTTTTAAGAGTCATAGATGGCTGTAAAATACCACTATGCTTGGCTTCCGTAGAGCGGTTTAAGTCCCGGCTGTTTTGGTTATAAGCCCATCGTACATGGATAAGCGGCACATAAAGGGAACAATGCAAGAATAAGAGAGTATCTCGTTTGCATTTGACCGCCTGCCTCAAAACGGTGATGTCCATGTATAATGAGAATTTCTTAGCTTATAATGACAAGTACACTTACGAAGTCATTATTGCAAAGCACGTTGATAAGGGAACAATAACGGCAAGCGATGCGAAGCTCATCACAAATTACATTGTAAGTAAGTTGGCGAAGGGTAAAATTATTGAAAGGCGTGCGGCTCGAATTGCCACAATGTTAACGCAGTGGCGGCGTTTTATTAAAGTCCCTTACGACCAGATGACCATAGATGACTTGCTTTTAGGTTTGAGGGCATTGCAGAACGGCGATAGCGCATATTGCGGAAGGAAGTATAGCCAAAGTTCGCAGCGTGGAATGGTGAAGACTATTAAGCCGTTTACCAGGTTCCTGATTCGGAAGAAGATTATTGCTCCGATTGATGATGAAGAGCTTAATGAGATTGAGCCACCCCAGGAGACTTTTGATAGCATCAAGTCAGAAGACATCCTGACTGCCGACGATATTCAGGCGATGATAAAGGCATGTAAGAATTCCAGAGACAGAGCGTTTATCATGACGTTATACGAGACTGGAGCGAGAGTCGGAGAACTGGGCCGGTTGACCTGGAATGACTTAACTTTCAAAGACCTTGATTGCAAGGTCAGGCTAGAAGACCAGAAAGTAGGTGGGGAACGGGTTGTATACGTTGTATCCTGCAAAGCGTACCTGATGCAGTACAGGAATGATTTAGGGGATGTTAAGAATGATGATTTTGTTTTCAAGCTGCTTGAGCGGGACCAGCCGATAACGTATAAGGCTGTTACCAGGTTGATTGATAACGCAAAAACGGCTGCTGGCATCACAAAGCCAGTTACCCCTAAGCTGTTCAGGACTTCCAGAATTACGAACATGATTAGGGAAGGCTACCAGGAGAGCGTTATCAAAAAGATGATGTGGAAAAAGCAATCGACCAAAATGTTTGATTTCTACCTGAAACTGGCAGATAACGACCTGGAAAAAGCCATTCTTTCAAAGGCGGGTATAGCAGCTCCAGCAACTAAACCAGAATCTTCGATAAAGCCGGTTAAGTGTGTTTGTGGTTACGTGAATGAGCCGACAAACATGTATTGCCCAAAGTGTGCCAGGTCGTTAAAAGAGGGCGTTAAATCACTGCGAGAAGAGGAAAGCGAGGCAAAACAGAGGTTGATTAAACTAATGGAGCATCCGAAGATAAGGGACATGCTCTGCGAAGTCTTTGAAGAATCTGCCTAATCTTTTTTCAATTACCTTTTTAATATATTCATATCTCAAATATGAGGCGATAGATACTTATAGCCCACTTTCCGCTGGTAAATTTTGGGTTTTTGATTTACTGCCCTGAGTGGGTCGCTTTTGCAGTGTAATGGCTTGCTGTTCTTGCTTCTTGTTTTTATGCTGTCTTCTCGTATCACTGGTTAATGAAAAACGTTGATACGAGGATGCTTGATCATCTGGGATTGGTTGCCGGCTGTTATGATGAGTATGGGGTAGCTGGCATTATCGATGAGGTGCTTCCTAAAAAACGGGTGCATCGGATTGGTCATGGTGTCACGGTTAAAGCGATGATCCTGAATGGGCTGGGATTCGTTGATCGGCCATTATACATGACTCCTGAGTTTTTCAGTAAAGTGCCATGTGAGCGGCTTCTTGGAGGGGGCGTAAGTCCTGAGTATTTGAATGATGATGCTTTGGGGAAGACGTTGGATTGTATCAGCGAGTACGGGCCGACCGAGTTGTTCAACGAAATCATTCTTAATGGCGTGATGAAGAAACTGGGCTTACGTACACATCTTTTGCATTTGGATACGACTAGTTTCAGCTTGTATGGCGAGTACCCGGAAGAGGGGGAGGCGGACATCAAGATCAATCTTGGGTTGCCTAAGGATGGGCGTTGGGACTTGAAACGGTTCGTGGTGGGGTTAGCTTGTAACCATCATGGTATGCCATTGTTTATGAAGGCGTTCAGTGGGAATCATAGTGATCGTAAGAGCCTCATGGAGATGGTTGAATCTTTGAAACGTGGCCTCAGTTCAAAGGATAAGGTGTATCATGTTGCTGATAGTGCCTTTTATACGAAGGAGAATTTGCAGGGTGTTGGCGTCAGTACTTTTTGGATTAGCCGTGTTCCGAACACGATCAAGGAGGCGGCTCAGCTTCTGGGAAGTGACGTGGAGCTGAAACCCTGTAAGGACCAGCGTTACTCGTATTATGAGACCCTGTCTGATTATGCTGGAGTCCCTCAGAAGTGGATCCTGGTCAATTCGAAGGAGATGCAGAAAACGATGACTGGCACCTTCGAACGGAAACTATCGGTGGAGTTAGATGCTACAGAGAAAAGTTTCGTGCACCTGCGTAACCAAGAGTTCTTTTGCGGAGAAGATGCTTTGAAAGCCGCCCACAAATGGATCCTGGATCACCCATTGGTAAAATTCGAAGCGGTTTCCACGGAGGCCTTCCGGAAGAAGAATGGCAGAGGCAGACCCAGGAAGAACGAACCGGTTCAAGAGTTTTACAGGATTAAGGCAACGATCAAGACCAACCAGGAAGAAGTGACTCGGAGACGGGAGCGGCTGGGTAGATTCATCATTGCCACCAACGACGTTGAAAGAGACGGGGAATCACTACTCACCGATTACAAGGATCAGGGCATCGTCGAACGGGGATTCAGATTCCTGAAAGATGACACGTTCCGAGTATCGAACGTGTACCTGAAAAAACCAGAGCGGATCGAGGCCCTGGCAATGATCATGGTCTTGTGCCTTCTCATCTACAGCATACTTGAATGGAAGCTTCGAGAGAAGCTGAAATCGTCAGGGAAGACTGTTCGGAGCCAGACTAAAAAACGAATCCAAAACCCTACAATGAAATGGGTATTCTACCTGTTCTTAGGGGTGGCTGAAGTGCATGTAAACATAGAAAATCACAGTCTGACCGAGATCACTCATATCACAGACGATCTGCGAACAATCCTTGACCTGTTAGGCGAACCGTACAAAAAATACTATGACTAAAAATTACCAGCGGAATGTGGGTTATAGGTTTATGCTCAGTAGGGGCAACCGGTGATTGATATAATCGCTGAAAACGTTAATGAATCTAACTTTGAAGTGTATAGAGTACGTAGGGCTGTTTACGAGCAGCTTGAACCTTTTCTACGTAAAGTGGCCGATATTGCAATTAAAGAAGGTTTCTGGGAACTTATCGACTAGCAGAATCTGCCCATAGGAGTTATCTAACAAACGTAGGTCAGAGATGGGGAGTTCATCGCCCCATCGCTGGCCGAAGTTGAACAGTCCAAGTGGAGTTTGTATGCATGAGTTAGCTTGCGGTGTCTTCCCCTACCCATATTTGGTAGGAATCCAGAGCATCGCAGGTGTCATCATTGTGGGGTACAACCGAAGTTTTAAGAGTGGGGTATAGCGCCCCGAAGGGGTGACACCAAGGCGCGATGGCTGAACCTTTGGTGAGGCCGTCGCGCCGCAGTGTGTCATCGGCAAAGCCGACGCATACCCCGCCTTAATACTTCGGTTCAGTACCCCACCCCGCCGCAGGCGGAATAAGGGGTGTCCTATGGACACCCCGCCGGGCGAAGCCCGGCTCTTCACTTGACCGTATATGAACAACTTAGAAAAGGAAAGGAAGAACCAACAAATGACAAACTGTGTCAAACCCATCGGATACGGTCAAAGCAATACCGATGGAGAACGATTCCACATACCCTGCAAAAAGTGGGACTGCCCCGTATGCTCAAAAGTCCAGGTGAACAAGCTACTGGATGATGTCAACATATTCTTCCGGGGTGAACATGTCCGCTTCCTAACTCTAACAGAGAGATCCACTGCCACAAATAAAAAAGACATCATGAAGCACTACCGGCGGCTAATGGATAATCTTAAAAAAGACCATAATGGACTAAAGGCGTTCTGGGTGAAAGAATTTACCAAGCGAGGAGTAAGACACCTGCATGTAGCTATAAACATGTACATACCACAATCCAGAATCAAAGAGCTATGGATTAAAGCTACTGGAGGCCAAAGCCACATCGTACATATCGAGGATGCTTGCGAGATGCGAAATGCGGCTGCTTACATGATGAAATATATGACAAAACAGCTAAGTGGAGGTGACAACTTTAAAAGGAACGAAAGACGCTTTGGTTTCAGTGGGGGAAAAAGACCTAAACAAAAGGATTGGGAAGGAAAAGCCAAAGGCGAAATTGAAGTCGAAATAGACCCACATTTTAACCAGAATTCGAGATATTGGCTTGATTATTACAACAAAAATCAAATCGCATATGGTCCAGCTTATATCGACTTTATCAATTTTGCCACTTGTAGCATCATAGCAAAACATAAAATCCGCTTAGCAAGAGCAGAACTAGGCTATGATGATTTACCTATTTTTTTATTCATATATCTATGCTCATATGTAGTAAGCTTAATATCACTAATCCTATTATATCTGATAGATTGCTGGGTTAACAGATGGATGATGATTTTTCGTATGGTACAAGAAGTGCATTAACACAGTCGATGGTTAGGAAGATAAAAGAGGCAGTGGGCCATAAATGTGAGAAATGCGGTTCAATCTGCGACATAGAAGTTTTAGAAGTACATCATATTGAACCGGTAAGAGATGCTGATGGGCGATATGACTATAATTCTCCCAGTAACTTGATAGTTCTTTGTGCGAATTGTCATAAATTAGCTGGTAGTAATAAAATCCCTAAGATACAGCTATCCGATATTACCTATAAACGCCCAGAGTACCTCAAAGGCCTATTGGAAAAAATTTTGGCAGACAGGAGAATTGTCACATCTGATACGAAAACGTCAATGAGTTCCTATGGCTATCCCAGGGTAACTTCTTCGCCTTCTTCATCTAGTGTTAGTTCTAGAAAATCTTCGTCAGGTAGCTACTCACATAGTAGCGGATATGGTGGTATGGGGTTCGCTGGAACCGCTTTAGGTGGGATAGTAATAATCGGATTACTATTGGGTATATTTTATCTAGCATTTGGGGGGCTTGTATCAAATTGGATTACCCCCATGGTGATTAACTTTATTAATCCAAATTCTACCGCATTATCTCTAACAAATATTGTACTATGGATAATAATTACGTTTATAAAAGGAAGTATACTAATAGTTTGCTCCCTGTTTATAGGATACATATTGATATTCATTCTTAAGAAATTGCTACAAACGAGGGCTGAAGAAATAAACGATGGAATAATCTCAAACCAATTGGATGGGTCAGTCAAAACTCTTACGAATGTTGAAAAATTTATTTACTTTTTTAGGTCATGGAACGTTGATAATCTAAAAAAGGCTTCATTATTAATTGCGGTATTATGCTGTATAGGATTCATCTTCTTGTTACCAGATAATACCCTAAATAGCATCAGTATCGTAGTAACAAATGGCCTATCGACATTTATTTTCAATAGTATTATGGCAGTAATTAATTTTATCGTAACGGTGGTTGTATTTGTCCTTACTATCGTAATAATCGCTGGTGTTGCCTTATTCATGTTTGCGTTAGCAAAGGAAAGGTCGCAATATTAGCCGATACAAAAATCTAAGTCGGCCCGAAGTTTTGATAGCTTCAGACTGACTTAGCTTCATACTGAGAATGAGCACAAAAGTAATATTAAATTTTTATATCTGCCGATACTTGAGTAGCATCTTCATCCATCGTGTTTTTGATGAGATGTTGATACATTATCATTTTTACCAAGATATTCACTTGATACACTCTAACTAATAATCGTATGCATCTGAATAAATATTCGCCATAAGTAATAGTATTTGATTTTGTTTTTTCTTTATTTGTGTAATAAGTAATATAGCCCTTGTTTGAATCAATCGTATATCCAAAATGACCTATATCATTACGGAGTTTTGAATCTATTACTGGATTTATCCATTTATCAAATTTATTCTCTTCAGATAACAACTTAAATTTGGGCGCGTTGGCTATTGCATTAAATTCAATCAAACCACCTTTAAAAGGTTTTTTATTTCGTTCTCTAGGGTCATAGTTAATTGAGTCGTAATTATGCCGATGCTTTATATTTATTAGTCCTATTATAATAACGAGTGATTTACTTAGTAATTCAAATCCATCAACAGAAAACGATTTAATTTTATCAAAGCTTATGTTGTTATTAATATTAGCATCGCTTGGGAATGTGGCATCAGGATTTTCTGGGTCCCATTCAAAGATTACTGGTGAAAAATCCTCTGAGAGATCTAAGAAGTTAAATATGTATTCAAAGCACTTATTTTGAATATCAGTAAGGTAATTATTATTAACTAAAAAATCAACAAATTCGTTGTAATTTTGATATTCTGTTTGATTCAAATCTGCGATATAAGATTCAAAGTAATGATATAGCTCAAAATGATTTTTCGACACCACTATAGGAAAAAAACAAGCATCTAGAACTCTTGATAGTGCACTTAATTTATCCATATTGTTATTTAATGGTAGTTCTCCTGGTAGGAGTGCAGATAATATCTTACTATCAAATTCTGTTGAGCCTTTTTGAAAAGCAATAATACCCTTTTTAAAATTTTCAAAGTCCCCTAATGAATAATTCCGATAAATCATTTTTAAATTTTTGGCTTTTTTCATTGACAATTCGTGCCAGAAAACTTGTCTCAATTGTCTTTGGAGAATATCAGTTTCGTCTCTATTATTGAGTGCATCAATAAAAGGAAAGCTATATACATCCGATGTCCTCGTTGGGAAATCTGGGTGACTGGTAAAGCAAAAGTCAAATTTATTACTTTTCGATTTTGAGATTCCATCAGGTATCCATATATCCTTATAGTTAGTTCTGCCCAATTTATCTGTATATTCTTTTATAATAAATCGTAATGTAATCTCTTGATGACATCTTTCACATTCAAATTTATAATTCGTTTCTTTTTGATACCCAACCCCAATTTTAGTTTTTATGATTGCCCCACAACTATTACATCTCCAAAACTTACCAATCATCATTAATAACACCTATAAATAATATTTTACACAAATTAGTTATAATGTCTAATAAAGGTAATGTAGTTATAAACGTAAAATTAGTTAATTAAAAATCAATTTAGTCTCATGCCCTGTTTCTGTAAATGTGTATGACAAAATTGAATCTACAGATGGCGATAGTGAAGACAAATGAAAATTAAAATATCAGCCCGAAGTTTTGATAGCTTCGGACCGCTTTAGCCTCATGCTGAGACCCGTTTTTATCAATTATGCAAAAACGTTAAGTAGTTAATCGTCTATCGATAAACATAATGAGGCGGGGAGTCTCCCCCATGAGCGCCAACATCCGAACGGGGCTACTTATTACATATTTTTAGAGTTTTCACATAATCTAACAGCTCTGCTCTGAAATAAATTCTAACAAACACATTTGATGGCTATTACTTTTTCATTTTTTATGCGTGGGTTATCATAGCCCGGGCTGAGAGATATGGGGTAAACTAAGACAAGTCCCAACCATCGTCGTGCGGAGGGGAGAGGTTTGTTCCCCTCTCAGGAGGTTAGAGTCAGGATGTGCCTAGTCGCTAACCATGGGCCAATTGAGCTGTTAAATTGATCCTTTGATATACGTTCACTAAGCGCACTTACGAAGGCCGTCGAAGGCGGCCCGTAAGGCGACGAGCGAAGTGAGTCGCCCCTTTACTTGAACAAATATAAACAATTAAAAATGAGCGATGATAGCCGATTATCTTCAAAAGAGAATAACTATAATACCGATGAATTTTTTAAAACACTATATATCTATGAGTTCGAAGTATGCTTATATATAATGCTCAATAATCGATTAAAGGTTAATTATTTATTGAATAAGCTATTTACATCCAAATGGTGTTGAGTTTGGCTAATGGTAAGGACCAAACTATTTTTAATACGGTTATGAATGAACAAAACCAAGGTCATGTAACTAGGAAGCACCTATTTACTCGTCTTGAGAAACAGTTAGGTGTTCCGGTAGTATCGTATTTTACTAGTTTCCGCTACCCAGTGATGATTGATTCAGCTGATGTCGATATAATTGAGGGAGTATTACAAAAAATGGATTTGTCGAAGGGATTTGCATTATGTATCAATTCCCCCGGTGGCGATGGCTTAGCTGCCGAAAGGATTATAAATGTGGCTCTTCTCCATTTTTAGGATGAGGGTTTCCGGCAGACTGTTAATATTTTAAGCATAAAATACTCCAGGTCCTGGAGGCCGTAACTTCTTCTTTTGATGATATTGATCTTGGTGTTGAAACCTTCGCTACCGGCATTAGTGATATGATGTTTGAAGAGGGCGGTCACACCGTACATGTAACGATCCAATGTCCTTACCAGAGCTTGGAACTCCTCCAATCCGCTACTCTCCACGTTCTCTTTCCATGTCTGCAACCGGAGCATTGCATGGTTCTGGTGGCGGGCGTCCAGGATATCCAGGAGTTGTTCTTTCAACAAGTATGCCTTGTACAAGGGTTGGTTCAACTCCAATAGTTCCTGAAGAGTCTCCCTCTTATCACTGGAGAGATTCTTCTCCCTGCTAAGGATAAGAAAACGCTTATCCTTCCAGTGTTTTCGTTCAGCTTTGCCTGCACCCCTGAATTCCCGTCTACGGATACTGTCTATGCATTCCCCTGCTTTCTTAGCGATATGGAACTTATCGAACACGATCTCCGCCCTCGTGTTTTTACGGACGCTGGCAATATATGGATCCCACATATCCATGACCACCGCTTTAACGTTCATGCTTTTCTCGTATCCTAGAATGGCGAAGAACAGGTCGAGTGTCACCTCTTTTCTCCCAATGCCCGTCCAGAGAACACAGCCCTTTTCAACATCCCGGACTACTGTGAGGTATTTATGGCCTTTCTCATAAGCGATCTCATCCACGCCGATCACCCGGGGATTACTGGAATCTAACGGGACAAGGGATTCTCTCATCGTATTCTTATCAATACTCTTCACAGTCTTCCAGTCTAACCCTACGACCTGGGCGGCTTCTTTAATGCTCATATGCTTACAGAGAACCGAGACATGCTTTTCCAGTCTCTTCGTGCATCTCGAGTACTCCCTTACAAACTCCAGTTTCTCATGACCCCTGTGGCCACACCGGCAAAAGATCTTGTATTGAGGGAACTGCACATAACAACGCAGACACCCCAAATCCAGGTCCCTGACCACTCGGACATACTCATCCTCAACACGTTTAACACGCCTGCCACAACGAGGACACAAAAGAGGCCTCCCTGATCTCTCTAACTCGACAAGAAGCCGTTCATCATCATGACTGATACCAGCAATCTTAAATCCCTTAAAATTAAACTGGCTCTTGAATACTAACGAGTATTTACACCGCTTACCCATGATATTGTGCCAACATTACAAGGGCAAGCGGTGGCTTAAAATCACCCATTACAACTAGCAGTTCCTCACCCGACAATCGGAGAAGAGCCATAAATGTTTGTAGGAGTTATAGCGGGACAAAACAGTTTATAGCAATTGTTCCAAATAAGGCAAAATCCGCAGCGACTATGATTTGTTTTGGAGCATCCAAAATAATAATGAGCCCGACATCAGAACTTGGCCCCGTAGATCCACAAATCACGATTACGGAAAAGAATGGTTCCTTTAAGAGATTTTCTGCATATAATGTAATACAAAGTTATAAAGACTTATTTAAGCGTGCGGTATCTGGAAATGGGAATATTGAGCCATATCTACAACAGTTAGAAAATTATGATGAAAGGGAAATTAAGGAGATAGAGTCTGCAATAGAACTATCTAAAAGTATATCCGCTAAGACACTATCGTCTGGTATGATGAAAGGTATGAGCGAAGAAGAGATATATAAAAAAATAGAAATCTTTTTATCGCCGGAATATACAAAGACCCATGGAAGACCCATTAACTGCGAAGAAGCTAAAACATGCGGACTTAATATTGAAATTATGGATGTTAGAGATCCGACATGGCTATTAATACATGAACTATATATTAGAACTAACAACTTCGTATCAACAAGAGTAACAAAATGTGTAGAATCCAAAGATCATTCATTTATAGTATCTGCAAAGTAGAAAAGTCTTACACGATTGTAGAAGAGGGGTAGAATATGGAAGAACATTTCGAAGAAGGTAAAAAACGATTAATGGATGCTGAAAAAAAATATAAAGATACTATGAAAAAAGTTAAACCCTATATTACCAAAAGAAAAATTGTACAACCTTCTACAGAGGGCGAATGGTGTGAGACATCAACTTGTTTGTTTTACTAATTTTTCTTTTAATTAGTTGAGATAAAGATTTTTATTGATCTATTGTGTTTTATAAAAGAATTATTTTATAAGCTATACAATAGTATTAAGTAACTAAATAGTCATAAAATTGTAATAAATCAGAGTGTCATCCACGAGTTCACTAACATCCGAACGGGGCTGCTAATATAATTTCTTAAATTTTCCACCACTACATATATTTCTAATTAATTAAGGCTCGCAATCAGCCACCCGATCTCAGCCGGTAACTTAAACATCCCATCCTCCCCGGGCACGAACTCGACAACCAGGACTACGGCCGACAAATTAAGCGGCCCATAAATGCGTGGAAACAGTGAGCCCGCCCATTCATCGCCAGCGCAAGCCGGTACTTCATATTTTACCTCGGCTTCTGTCTGATACTTATCAATGCAGAGCAGAACCAGATCCTGCTGGTTAGCGTAAAACTGATTAGCAATATCCACTGTTTGCCCGATGGTGGAGCAGTGGATAAAGCCGTCTGTGTCCAGAGAATCGGGTTCGTAGTAGCCGTAGGGAACCGAAGCTTCCCAATCCTGGCGGCGGGCGATGTGTAAGATAATGCTCATCGGTATTCCACACTATTTATTGTAAGATAACTGGGCCATAAGAATATTTTATAGTATTGTCGTGTAACCCTGATAAAATAGCAATACTCCGAAAGCGATCATCACCAGGGCGCAAACGGCCGACATGGCCGTCATATACTTCTCGCCGATGAACTTTTTGCTCGCCGATCCTATCGCTGCAAGTCCCGTAAACCATAGTATACATGCGAGTTCAATGCCAAGAAAGGCTAGTACTGAGCTCTCAAGATTTATTGTGACAGTACTGGCTATCCCCGCGAATATCCCCGTCCACCAGATGATGGTAAACGGACTAGTAATGCTGATCAGGAACCCTGAAACGATAGAAGAAGATTCGCCCCTCGACTGCTTACCCTGACTATTATTCGCTTTCCCGCAGAGCGCCCCATGAAGCCCTTTGAGGCCGAGGCCGAGGAGCACCATGCAGCCAATCAACCATAGTACTACCCTGCCCGTCGGGTTGTTGACGACCTGGGCGAGGCCGATCATAATCAGGATAAAATAGATGGCATCTGCAGCCACTGCCCCTATGTCCGTCTTGATGGCGTCGACGGGCCCCGATGTTACTGCCCTCCTCAAGACTTCAAACGTGATTGGGCCGGGAGGTATGGCGTGGGTCAGTCCCAGGATCAGGCCAGCGACAAATAGCTCCAGCATTTCAGGACGAATACCTCGCTGATACGATATAAACTATAGGTCAGGCGATCAGAGGGGAGGACAGTGAGGAATCGGGGGCTGCTGAGGATTTGAATGACGAATATAAAAAAGAAGTGGCGGAAATCCCGCCGGCAGTGTCCTGGAAATGACTTCTAAACTGTCGGTGGTATGCCTTGCCTGATCTGATCCACCGCCTTCTCGGCCGGGACTCCCGCGTCGACATAGGGCTTTGCCGTCATCGCCGGAATGCCGTTGTTGATGTAGACGACCGCCTGGTCTGAAGGTATATTGAGGAGCAGGAACGGCCGGGACTTGCTCAGGCTTATGTTAGCGTTGATATATGGCACGCACTGCTCGAACGAGTATGTACTCGCTGCATAAGGTGCCGACAAGCTCGCCGGTAGGTTTGCTCCGATATACGGTCTGGCCCTGTCGTATGTGACGCCGGCATCGAGGTATGCCATAGTGTCGCTCTCGCTGACTCCTGCCTTGACGAAGGGCATAATCTGTTCAGCAGTATAGCCGGAGTTCAGGTAAGCGACCGTATCTTCCAGTGATGCGCCCGCGGCAAGGTAAGGGCCGCAAAGGTCTGCGGAGATGCCCCGCTGCATGAAATACGCTGCTGTATCTACGGGCATATTGTAGCTAATGTACGGTATCGCTTGCTGTGCAGTATAGCCTCTTTCAATGTACGGTCGTGCCGCATCTGCCGGTACGCACGAATCGATGTACTGGACGATCAGGTCTGCCGGGGCAGTCATCGTAGAATAGCCTGCATCCCATGCGGTATATTCATCCCCTCCATATCCTGCAAGGTTGCTAATGCGGAAACCATCTGTTCCATAATCGTCTACAATATCGACGACCTTGTCTGTGACAAGCTCAAAACCGAAAAAAGTTATTCCTGACTCATGAGATCTGACGTCATTTTCATCCAGGTTTAAGTAAATCTGGTGGCCCTTGCCTTTTACCTTATACCAGATGCCTCCCGTAAAGGTCTGCTGGTTTAACCCTTGTCTAAGGTTATGACACACAACCACTAAGGTGATAGTACCATCATCGTTTAACGTCAAATCCTGGCCTGTATATTGATTACCCGCGCCATCATAGCAGATGGTTGGGTAACCTAAATAGTACTTCGTGGAAAACCCCGGGTAATTTGAGGTCTTCACAACGGGTTGTGCTGGCTCGGGTCTATTGTTCTCCGGGCCCCACATGGAAGCCCCCTCATTGCCCGACGAGTCTGGTACTGGCAATGCATATGCCGCCGGCCGTGTCGGGCCGGTAGCAACAGTAGCTGTAAGTGCGATAAGCAGAACGATTATTACTATACCTGTAAACGCGAGAAATAGCGTGCCCTTATCGAGTTTCATGCTGTAGCTGTTATAGCAGGAGGTGACATAAAATTATTGATAATATATGGTAATTACAAAATAATAAACCCGGCTGATCTGCACGCCGGTTCTCATAGTCTCGGGCATTGCCTGTGGCAGCGGTTGGCGGGCACGTCTGCTACGAGATGGTAGATAAGAACAGAAAATCGGATACGCGGCTATCTTTTTTCTTGCAGGGCAGCGCCGGCCTTCAAAACCTTGAGCACGGTGCTCCAGGTGCGAGTCGTCACCTGCTTTCCGAATTTGTTCTCCAGAGCACCCATCAGCTGCACGGTCCCAGTACCTCGCTCTTCATATAACACTGCATATTGTCCGGTCGTAGACGCCGATAATTCTAAAGTCTTCATTTACCGGCAGATCGGAGAGGTTCGGCTGTATTATGTTATCCGATAGAAACATTACGACCAGCCGGGTCTGTGGGCGTACCACGATGCCCTCGAAGGGATGCTCAGTTTCAAGCTCTCTGAGTTCATCAACGGTGCGCACGATCACCAGTATTTCCCGCCCGAAGGCTTCCCGGAGCTGCTGCATGATCTTTTCAGAAAGCACAGCGGTATTTTCCTCCGACGCCTCAAAGAGCACGTTGCCGCTGGCGAGCACCGTCTTCACGTGCCTGAAGCCCATGGCTTCGAACGCTTTCCCCAGGTCAGCCATCTTCAATATCGAATGGCCGCCGACGTTGATGCCCCTGAGAAATGCCACGTAGCCAATTCCAGTTCCTGCCTGTTCCTGCTCGCCCGATTCCCGACAACCATTCAAAACTACCATATACGTCCTCAGAATAGCTATTGATTACAGGGAGTATATAGCCGGCCACGTTAAAAGAAGCTGTCGGAATTGCCCTGCGGGATATCCTCGGCTTGCAGAGGGGCGAAGAAGTTATCCGGACGGAGCCTTGTGGGAGTCACCTCCCCCGCTGGGATTGATGTTACCTTTTCAATCTAAAGCGGTCTGTGTGGGCGGACGGAAAGATGATCATTTGAGGCGGGGAGTTGTTGTGGCACTATTGCCATGTAATCGCAGGATTATTTTGCCGTGCTGCATAAAGATTAAGTATTATTCTGCCGATAATTAGCCGGTAAATGAATGGCTCGCGGCAGCGGATTGTCTGTGCAAGATACCGCTGCAGCTCAGGTTTAAGCTAACGGTCTGGTGAAAAATGGTCAAGATTTACAAGTTCCATTGCGATGCATGCGGCTACGAAGCTATGGTCTCGGGCGAGAACGGCAGGGACGAGATCACTTCCGGTCTCACGATCCTGTGCGAGGACTGCAAAGAGCTTTATGAGCTGGAGGATCACAGCAGCTACACGATCAAGCAGAAAGCGTTTCATAAAAAGGCCCGCTGCCCGGAATCGTTCAGCCACAGGTTCCGCATCTGGACCTTCCCCGGCGTCTGCCCCAAATGTGGCAAGCCTATGAGAAAAGGCGATCTGGTCGTCAGCTGGGACTGAGCAGCCCCGGCAGGTTTCTCGATTTACGGGCTCCCGTTAACCAGAATTGTTATGGTGCTTGAGGCATAAGGCTATAGCAGATCATTAAATCAGTTATTAGGCTGAGGACTTGAAGCCCGTTGCAGGGCTTATGGCTCCATATACGGGTTTGTCAGGAGCTATCCATCAGTCTATAGCGGCTCGCTTTTTACACTCGCAGCCTGGTGAAGGAAAATGGGGTTTGTCCAGGATATCCAGATCATACTAAACAACCTGAAAGGGCTGTTTTTAATCATAGGCATCGTGATGCTGGCGATGGCCATTTTCAGCTGGCGAGTCGGAGATGCGCCTGCATTTTATGGGTTTATGTCTGGGGCGGTGCTCGGCATCGGGATGGGGCTTGTGATCAGGATGCTGATTCCGGGCAACATCAACCCTGAGCTTAAGCATGCCATGATCATCGCTGCACTGGCTTACCTGATCGTGCCTGCCATCAGTATGATCCCCTTTATGACTGTAGCAAACATGAGCCCGCTCGACGCTTTTTTCGAGTCGATTTCCGGGTGGACGGGTACTGGTTATAGCATGTTATCCAGCCCTGAAAAAGCTTCGCCGATGGTCCAGTTCTGGCGCAGCGTAAACCAGTGGATCGGAGGCCTGGGCGTCATCGTGCTGATGGTCACAATACTGATCCGGCCGGGGACCAGTACGTATATGTTTTACCAGTCGGAGGCGCACAAGGATAAGATCCATCCGAGCATCAGGTCGACTATCAAAACGATCTGGATCCTCTATATTGTGTTGTCTGTTTGCGGGTTTCTGCTGCTTTATGCTGCGGGGATGCCGATCTGGGATGCCACCAATACAGCTATGACGGCTATCGGAACCGGAGGTTTCTCAGTCTACGGGGAGAGTATAGCAGCCTATGATAATATCTTCATAGAACTGGCAATATTACCGATCATCATTGCCGGAGCCATACCATTCGTCGTCATCTACCGGATGTTCAGAAAGGGCCCTGGCAGCCTGCTGAAGAACATCCAGGTCAGGACGTTCTTCATCGTTATCGCGATAGGCTCCGTCGTTCTTACAATTCAAAACTTCTTTTTCTACAACGACATTGTCATGTCGCTAAGGTACTCTGTCTTTCAGTTCATCTCGGCGATTACTTCGGCAGGGTTTCAGACTGCAGACCTTTCCGGATGGACGACGCCGGCCTTGCTGATCATGTCCGTAGCCATGGTGATCGGCGGGTGTGCAGGTTCGACGGCCAGCGGTATCAAGATTGCCAGGGCGATCTTCCTGGGCGATCAGGTCAAGCTCTGGTTTGCGAAAGTGCTGCGTTCCAAAAATGCCATAGCGGTCGTAAAAATCGGCAACAGGCGAGTGACAGAAGACCTGGTCGCGGCAGAGCTGACTGAAGCTACTTTTATCTCTTTCCTCTGGGTGGTCGGAATACTGCTGAGCGTCTTCATCATGGCGAACATTGTGGGCCCCTCGTATGACCTCGGCCACATCGTCTTTGAGGTCAGCTCTGCAATCGGCAACGTTGGCATCACCTGCGGGATAGTCAATCCTGATCTCAGCGTTCTCGGAAAGATCGTGATCATCTTCGACATGTGGATCGGCCGGCTGGAGATCATCCCGGTATTGCTGCTGGCAAGATACCTGCTGAAAGGCCTGAAGTTCTGAAATGTCGGGCGGGCGATCAATTTATTTTTTTATAGATGCCCGCCCGGCAGGATTTTGCCCGGAGCCTCATTCGGCTGTCCGATAGCTATCCGGCATGTCTTATTTCAGAAGTAGTACCAGATCGACCGGTACTCGCAAACGTCCTCGCCGTCGGCGTTCAGGCGCCGCAGGTAGTCGAATATGGACACGTCCGTGTAGATGTATGTATCACAGATGGCGAGCTTGGATTCCCACGGGTAGAACCGGTAAGATCGCTGGCCTCCAGGCAAAATCATGATCACTTCGTGGTCCTGCCAGGCGCGAAGGTGTGATTTGCCGAGCTTTGGTACGTTGAAGACCGGCTCGTCTGTCCGGACGATTCCCGGCTGGAGCCTTGCTTCTTCTTTGCGCTCCTGTTCCACGCGGGCGATCGGCACCCTGAAATCCATCGTCTCCTCCTTACCCTTGGTGTTAAAGGTATAGTACGGGTCGACGCCGCAGATCTTCAGGACTTTCCTCATCTTCGCGATTTCAAATTTCCTGCTGTTATAGTACGTGAAGACCTGCTGGTTGTAGACGCTCATGCCGGCCTGCCTTATCGTCTGTACTGCCTGAAGCGACTCAGGCGTCATTTCCATCGGGTGTTCAAAGTGTGTGACAACGCACACTTCTCTCGCTCCCGGCTGGTGATACTGTTTTAAGATTTCTGCCAGTTTCGGAGTAATGCGGAACGGCACAGTGACGGGGGTTCTGGTACCTATCCTCAGCCGCTCCACGTGGTCGATCCCGGAGACTTTCCGCAGCAGCGAATCGATGTACTGGTCGTTCATGGTGAGCGGATCGCCGCCTGTGATTAGTACTTCCGAGATACTTTCGTTATCCTTTATCCACTGGATAGCATTCTGAATGGTATCCCGTTTTACCTCTGCTTCATCTATACTTTTAATCTCCCAGTTTCGCTGGCAGTAGACGCAGATCTGGGGGCAGGAGTCGTAGGGCTTGAGAATCAGGATCTGTGGGTAGCGGCGAGTAATCCCTTCCACCGGGCTGGTCCATTTCTCGCCCATGAAGTCCATGTCTGCAGCGCTTTGCCTGTTTTTAACGATAGTTTTACAATAGTTCATGCTCGGCAGAACCTGTGCCCGGACTGCCCGGTCAAGTGCAGACCTGCCGGCTTTGTTAAAGAGTGACAGGTAGTAGGGTGTGATCTGTACTGGTATATTGTGCTCCTGCGCAAACTTAAGCGCGCTTATCTCGTCTTGATCGAGCCTGACCAGTTCAGATATTGTCTTATAATCCGTGAGGATATGCTTCATCTGCCAGCCGAAATCCTGCCAGTCGGCTTCGCCTGCTCCAAAGTAGTCCAGTATATCCTTTTTTAAGGCTTCTCTCTGTTCGCGGATTTCCGGCTCGAGCCCCGAATGGTACCGGGAAAAGTACGCGTTCATCTTGCGCGAGTAATGATCGAGCTGCATCGAGCGGTTTACTGATGCGAGGCGGCTGTCCTCAATAGAGTCGGGCTGTAGATCATCCCCGAAGAGAATGTCGGACTTGCCGTTGATGCCCTTGAAGAGATAGATAAATTCCGCGATAAACCCTTCGCTGACGCGGTTCAAGGCCTCCTTTCGGCCTTTGGCGATATCGTACAGCACCTTAAGTGCCGAAAATCCGGTCAGGCGCTCATTTTCTGTCCTGATGACGTTCTTCAGGACACGAATGCATTCTTTTGCGTTGTTTTTCTCCAGCATGTGGAGGTCTTTGAACTTTCGATCGGAATAAACGTTGAAATAGTGCCTTTCCAGGCTGTTAAGATAGTCAAATAGTCTGTCCCTCGCCTCTTCGAGGCCTCCGGACGCGATGAGCAATTTCTTGATCGTGTGATCAGTCAGCCACATCAGCTCTACCAGATCCTCTTTAGGAGCCTTGAGTACCAGCAGTGTGTTTCGGGGGTTCAGCTCCTGAGGCGTGTTAATGGTATCAAGCCTGAACGGTTTGTTCTTTGAGGCTTTTGACGAAATTTCACTCATAATAATGGGTTTTTGAGTAACCTTTTAAATATTTTACCCTTTTTAGTCAAATCCTCCTGCTACATGTCAGATTGATCATGCCATTTCAAAGTCATAAAGTAAAAATATTGGAATATGTGGAAAAATGCTGGGAATCCGGAAAACTAATTTATTCAAAGCCGGTTTTCCAGCGCAAGCATCACTAAGGCAGTCCAGTTCGGGTCGCTTGCCTGGCCAGTTTCTTTGCCGTACCCGCCATCGGAATTCCTGGCTCCGGCAAGGTAGTCAGCGCACTGCCGGGCCATATCTTCTTCATCGAGAGCGGCCAGTGTGCCGCAGAGATAAGCAACATCTACTATTTTTCCGGCCTTCATCGACAGGTCGATATGCTCTGTCGCATAGTTAACGAACGCTTCTCGCACTTCTGGCATCAGATAGCCGATCCGGTGCATGTTCAGCACCGGCGCATAGACATGGGAGACCGGCTCGTCGAAGAAGCCTGGCTCCGCCATCTTTTCCATCACATGCGTTACGCCCTTGCGATACCTTGAAATGCCAGTCAGGTAGAACGTGTACAGCGCTCGTAGACATAGCGAGGTCGTATAGGCGTTCTTGTTTGTATTGTGGCCACTCCACGAGCCGTCGGGCTGCTGGTGCTCCATCAGCCATATCAGGCCCCGGCTTACCAGCTTGCTGGCCTTGGAATAGCTATACTGGTTCAAGGCAACTAGCGCGTATGCGGTAGTGGCAGCATCCGTATACATTTGCGTTTTAGGGGGGAAGTGCCCATCGGGCTGCTGGCAGCTTTCTAGATATGCAATCCCGCGTTCTATAACAGCTTCCGAGCCCTCGCAGTCTTTTAGAGCATAAATGGCTCTCGCGGAGACCATCGGGTCGCCAGAGCCCCAGGACCCGTCGCTGTTCTGGGCCTGTGTTAGATACCGGACAGCCAGATCTACTGTCTGGCTCACCCGAGCACCGCCTTAAGCTCGTTGCGCAGGTCTTCTGCGTAGATCTCGCTGTACACCCCGTGCACGTCGCCGCTATATTCATACCAGGCCTTAGGCTCGCTGGCATTGGCATACAGGGACTTGCCTTGTTCCACAGGGATGACTTTATCGCCCGTGAAGTGGAACATGACCACTTTTCGGGGCGGAAGCATCGAGAGATAGGTTTCAGGCTCTACCGATGTGCTAAACTGGTCTGCAAGAGCATTTCCCGTCCGGTCGAGGCCGTATGGCCCGGAACTGATGACGAACGCGCCTTTCATACCGGGTTCTAGCGCAGCGGAGACGATCGCGAACCGGCCGCCCATGCTCTCTCCGAGTACGGCGACATTGCTGCCGTTCAGGTCAGCGCGGGACTTAATGTATTCATAGCCCTGGAGCACGTCGAAAACCTGCTTGTACTGAACGGGGTCCCGGTTGTTGATAAAGGCCTGGTAGCCGCCGTTCAGGTCCATGGCCGACGGTCCGGGCGTCGAGCCGTTATTGCCCCTCTCATCCAGCGTCAGCGAAGCGTAGCCCCAGGATGCCAGTGCTTTTGCCATATCTGCATCAGCTTCTTTATTGACGGTTGCTGCCGGGAGCACGATCACTACCGGTGGGTTAGTGATGTTCTTCGGGATGCGCAGAAGAGCATGTACATTATCTCCAAAGCTCTTGTAGACCACATTCTCTACAGTATAGTCCGGAGTAGACTCAATCACTGTGGAAGACCCGTCGACAGGCTCCCGCTGCTCGAATCCGAGCCTGCTGGCGTTGTCCAGCTTCCATAGCGTGATCGGCGTCTCATGTGCGCTCTGGAAGGCAAGATATGCCATGCTTATGATTGCGATGAAAACCAGGAGGGCGATAGGCACAGCCCACCTGCGGACAGCCTGCTTCTGCCCTTTCCGGGCCCGGGACTTCGAATTCTTGGACACGCTCTACTAATCGGCCCTAAAGAAAATAAGGTTTCCGTAGCACAGGGCTTAGGTAGGGATCAGCCCTGCAGGCACTATTCCCAAACTTTCGTACATCCGGGCGGGACCGCGGGCCGGATAGAGGTACCTTCGCCCTCTACCTGTCACTTCTGGATGCTGGAGCTGATGTCTTCGGACGTGGCCTGATTTACAGAGGTCAGGGAAAAAGTTATTTTTCTACGATCGTTTCCTCGATTTTCATTCCGAAGTGCCGGGCTTCCTTTTCAAGCTTAGCCAGCACCCGGTCGCCGGGTTTCAGAGCCGTCACTGGTGTGGAACTGCCGTCTGCTGCGACGAGCTTAATGGTTTCTGCGTTCTGGAGGATAGCGGAGATCTTCCGGTCGCCGGTTTCCGCCTCGACGTACAGGAGCGGCCTGCGCTCGATCTTCACCCTGCCGATGGTCGCTTTCCTGGCGTCGCCGTCCCTGGTGACGATCAGCGCCGGGTCTCCGCTGGCAAGCTCGGATAAGTACCTGGTCTTTTCTCCGACGAGCACATACTCGTGCACTGCGCCTGCGTTCACCCTGAACGGCCTGCTCGCCACGTACGGGCTCTCTTCCGCCTCGGACTGCACCAGGAATAGGCCGCTGGACTGGTTGCCGATGAGCATCCCTTCTCCAGGCGTCATCAGCGAGCAGGTATCGATGCAGACCCGGTCCCCGGTGCCGGCGTCTCTGACTGCAGTGATCGTTACCGGCGTAAGGCCGAGCCCCGCCTGTTTCGTGGATACTGCGCGGGCGATCTCACGGACTTTCAACGGATCGTCCACGTCGACCAGGACGCCGTCAGCTCCTTTTTCCAGTGTCTGCAGGGCGACCGAGGCTTCGTCGATGTCCCTGGCCTTCGCCAGGATTTTGGTGCCGGACCCGCCGAGCTCGGCGATCAAATTTTCGAGCGGGATGACTTTCCAGTCATCGCCCTCAATGATGAGGTAGTCGCAGAGCTTGCCCATCCTGGCGGCGAACTGCTCGTATTCCTTGCCTGCCAGCCTGACGTAGGCAGCAGTGGTAGTGCCCTGAGCTTTCAGTGCTTTAGCTGTCGCCATGTCTTCCGACGAGTTCAGGTCGTGCGGTAGAAAGAGCGTACCGTCGCCTTCGGAGCCGATGCCGATCACCCTGATGTCCGGGTTACCCTCCGCGGCTGCTACAGTCATTTTTCCCAGCTCGCGAACGCGCTCGACGTTTTCCGGCGACACCAGCACGGCATTTGCGCCGGACTCGAGTGCCCCTGTCACCTTCTCTTTCGCCCCGTTCCAGGAGCCCTGTGCGTCGATCCAGACCAGCTTATCGCTCATTTTAGTTCCTCTGCGGCCTCGGAAGCCGACCACTTTTCGTGGACGATCCGTGCTACGGCCTTCGTAATCTTAGTGGGGAATTCGTGCTGAAATACGTTTCTGCCAAACGCTACTCCTTTTGCACCAGCGGCGATAGCTCCCTCGACGGATTCGAGAAGGTCTGTGTCCGATTTCATCTTCGGCCCTCCGGCGATGATGACGGGCACAGGGCAGCCGCGTACAACGGTCTTGAAGGAGTCGGGATCTCCTGTGTAGTTGGTCTTGACGATGTCAGCCCCAAGCTCAGCCCCCGCCCTGGCTGCATGGGCCACGACACTAACGTCGTGCTCCTGCTTGATCGACGCACCCCTGGGGTACATCATTGCGATGAGGGGCATGCCCCACTCTGCGCAGGTCTTCGACACGCATCCGAGGCTCTGGAGCTGGGCGCTTTCGGTGTCGCTGCCGACGTTGATGTGGACGCTTACGGCGTCTGCGCCCATCTTGATCGCTTCTTCCACTGTGCAGACAAGCACCTTGTTATTCGGGTCGGGGCCGAGGGAAGTGGACGCGCTCATGTGGACGATCAGGCCCACGTCCCTGCCATAGCCCCTGTGGCCATGGGGGACCATGCCCTTCTGCATCAACACTGCATTTGCGCCTCCTTCTGCAACCTGATCGATGGTCTTTGCCAGGTCGATGATGCCCTTGATCGGGCCGACGGAAATGCCGTGGTCTACGGGGATTATCAAACTGTTACCGCTTTTCCTGTCCCTGATCCGCTCGATGCGGATTTGCTTGCCTATAGTCATGAAAATACACCATGCTACTGTGATACACAGTAGCACGGATATGATGATATAGTTATCGGTCATGTGGATTTTGTGACGCTCCGCGCATAATTTGCCGGTAAATATGTTTTAGCAAGACATGTGCCGGCAAAATATAAAATGACAGAATATATATGAAGTATTATGTCCGTGGCGATACCCAATTTCTTTCAGAATCCCACGAAAGCGAGCCTGAACTACTTCGTGCTCATGCTCCTGAGAAATTCGCCGAAACACGGGTATATGCTCATGCAGGACATCGAAAGGCACACCGGCGGCCACTGGCGGCCATCCCACTCGGCCATATACAAACTGCTAAACCGCCTCGAGGCCGACGGCTACATCACCTCGTGGGAAGAAAAGGACGGCGAAAGGGCACGAAGAGTCTATAAAATCTCCGAAACTGGCAAAAAGCTGCTCGAAGAGAGCGAAAGGGACTTCGAGTCGTTCATCAACGCCTTCATCTCCTCCCTGCTTGAAGCCGAACGCGTCAATCCCGACCACCTGACAGTTCTGCTTACAAAAAAAGGAAAGGCGATGATGAACGCCCTCGATCCTGACCAGCGCCTGAAGGCGCTAATGAAGCTGAAAACTTTTCTGGATACGGAGATCGTCAGGGTCAACAAGGCGCTGGAAGAGTTACAGAAAGCGCCGTTGTAATATGGAGATTTTTCCGGGGAGCTATTTCCTGCAAACGTCGATCTCCGACGAAGTCTTCATAATATTCCGCCAGTGGCTGCCCATCCAGTAGATCTTGCCGCAGCGTTCGCATATCCAGAACTCTTTGCCTTCTTCCACGAGATGCTCCGGCACGTAATGCTTTGTACGCCGGATGTCTTCAGCCGTAGCTCTGCGGAGCCCGGCGTTGCAGACGGTACACCGCTCCATAACGGGCTGTGTGTTAATGGGAACATGCTTGATCAGTTCACATAGCTGGTCCGTGACTTTATCGGGTGAGATGAGAATGGCAATCGCCCCAGCTTTTTTGGCTCTCTCCACCAGTCCCCTGTCCCGGGTCAGCAGCACCCGGCCGTCCTGCAGAGCGATATCGACCAGCCTGCGGTCCTCATCCTCCTCGATCTGCAGCTCCAGCGCGCTCAGCGTATCATAGTCGAAGATGCGCAGCCAGGCGACTAGCCTGCCCAGCATCCGGTCGACGAGGAATTTCGGGCGATCCACAGATTAGTTATAGTCTCGGGAGGCAAAAAGATTGGGCTGTTCTGGAGACGGAACTCTTAGTCTCTGCGATCTTTGACCATTGCGCCTTCATATTTCCACATACTGACAGCCCACAAGGCGGTGAGTAAAGCCATGATCAGGAGCAGCATCCGGAACCCGAACTGGTCTACGGTGATGCCGAGGATCTGCCCCACGGCAGTATAGCCTCCGCAATCGGCGATGATGTACCCGCAGGCGGCAAACCAGATGGCGTTGGCGATGTACATGCCCAGCGCGAAGATGGGCCGGCCGATGTAGGTCCGCTCCTGGAACGTGTTCTTCAGGATGTTCTGGGTCGAGAAGCTGACGGCTGCTATGCCGGCGGTGCCTACGATGCCCTCGAGGATAAAGACGATGAGCGGGTTGGACGTGAAGGTGATCAGCAGCAGTTCAGCACCAAATATGACAATGCCGAGAGTGGCGATCATCCTGCGGTTGCCGAAGCGTTGTCTGGCAAGCAGCCAGTATACGATGATGGTGACGACGCTGACCACTACGCTCAGCACTCCCAGCCAGACGCTGCGAATGCCGATGTTGGCGAAGAAGACTTTTGACAGCGAAGACCAGGTGCTGACGGTGAGCGTCATGAACAGCATGATCAGCAGGAAAGTAATTACTGTGCGCTTGTTGCCGAGCACTTTGCCGAGGTCTTCCTTGATGGGATACTGGCCATAAGTCTTGTAGTAGATCGGGTCTTTGAAGAACGCCATGATCGCCGTGGAGATGATGAGGAATGCCAGGGCGGACAGCAGCCATATGCCGTACCCGAAAGTCTGTACGATCGCCCCGGCGATGAGGGGGGTCAGGGCGCTCATTACAGTCGTGATGACGTTGTACCGGGAAAACGCGTCCGTGGTAGATAAGCCGTAGGCATCGATAAGCTCGCACACCATCAGGAAAGTCAGGCTCCAGAAAGTCCCGGCTGCCAGGCCGATCAGCAGGCCTGAGATCAGCAGCGTTTCAGGAGAGGGGTATAAGTAGAGCAGTATTTCGTAGATGGCGGAGATTACACCGATAGCCAGGAACATCTTTTTTGGATTGACGTGCCGCAGCAGAATAATGCTGAGCAGGTTGGACACTGCCGAGCCTATGCTGACCATGGCGAAATGCAGGCTGTAATAAGGCGCAGGTATGCCATAGTCGATGGCGTACTGGGGGATGAAAAGCACGACACTAAGCCTTCCGTAGAACATCAGCACGAACATGATCAAAAATAGATCGAGTGCTGTCAACCTCTTCAGCATCTCGTGGAGATACCACAGTATCCAAAATATACTTTTGGCAGGAATAAAATGCCTGACTCCGATATGGCAGGCTGAATTATCGCTATGGTATCCACATTGGTATATCAGGATGCGTAAACGATAACGATATTAACAATAAGCCCTATGTCGGCTTACTAACAGGCTCTGGCCATTCAGGAGATCGATACCGCCGGGAACGGATACAGCCTGGCTTTTCGGCATAGTGCGAACCTGACTGCCATGGCTGCCACGATTGACCAGAGCCTTTATGCCGGCGCCCTTTCAAAAGGCGATCCCGGCGATGTTGCTCATTTTAAAAACAATCCAGCGATCGCTGTTTTTTATCCTTAAGCTCGAAGTCCCATTCGATCTGCCTGTACTCCAGGCCTTTTTCATCCGCGAGAGTCTTCGCCATCTCGGATATTCTGGGCGCGCAGAGGATGCCTCTGACCGGCGCCTCCTTGTTCTTCTTCCTGAAGTCGATCAGGTAGGCTTCAAGCTGGTATACGGCGTTGTGCGAAATCAAAGTGCGCTTGACCTCTACGATTACTGTATTGCCCTTAGCGTCTTCGCAGAACAGGTCGATGTAGCCGGAGTCTGTCGTCTTTTCTCTCCGCAGTACCCGGAGCCCCGGCTCGATAATCGAGGGGTCCTTCTCTATCTTGTCTACGAGATCCGACTCTTCCCCTACCAGGTTCAGCTCGGCTCCGTCTTCGAGCTGGAAAACTGTCAGCGCGTGGACTTTCCTGAAATGGATGTGCATAGTCTCTACCGGGCTGGTCCGCCGGGCCAGGATTGTAAGGCCGTCGTCGAGCGAATACTCGATCTTCGTGCCGGGGGGCTGCCAGTTGAGAGGCTCCCGTTTAGTGTCGCTGTGTACCATAATCGTCCCGTCAGGCTTCACAATGACCAGCCGATCACCATAATCCAGAAAAGATTTTGCCCGGCCCGAGTACTCTACCTTGCACCGGCCGATAATTGTAGCCATGCTCTTCTTAGAGTCGCTGCGGCCCTCCAGCAGCGCGTCAAGCGCCTCCTGGGGCGACGGGGAAACCAGATACTTCATCCGGGGAGTAAAGGGCCGTTATGGTAAATAAAGGGTTTGGGCGGCGTATATAAGATTACGATAAAACGCTATATGCCACGGACATGATCGCATATTGCCTTGATGTCCTGCTCCGACAATGCCGGCTCCATCGTATCCTCGTTCACCGGCACCTTGAGCATCATCTCTTTCAGCAGCTTCCGGTACATCATGTCCCGCATTCTGGGATTTTTCACCAGCATCAGACCTTTTTCATGGAACGGCCTGGCCTCTTCTTCCCGGAACGTGCCGTCGAAGCCTGCCATGTAGGTCTCTTTTACCATGAACATAATCCTGCTGTCGATGGTGCGCTCGATATCGGGTACGACGAGCATATTTTCCTCGAGATTGTGAACAAAGCACTGGGGGTACTGGGCGATCTCCTTTTTAGTCGTCCCGGAGAGGTTCACACAGATGTAGTTGAAAGGGTATAGAGCGCAAGTATCCGGCCTGACCGGGTATATCGAGCACCTGTCGTCGATGCGGAACCGGCAGCCTCCGTTGATGTCCAGCGAGAAAGCCCAGTTACCGTCCTTATCCTCTGCGAGATAGGTGTACCGGTCGAAAAACTGTTCCGGCGTGAGGCCCAGGAACTCCGATATCCTGAATATATCGGTGACGTGAAGGTCTACCAGTCCGTAGACTGTACAACACGTGCCACAGCCGGCGCATGCCAGATCACTGCCTTTGACGACCGGCAGGCCGTTCACCATCATCGAAGCTCCTCCGTCTCTTTTATCTTAATGGCTCAGGATTCCGGCTGGTTGTCCTTGTCCGGCGGCGACAGCAGCTTTTCCTTGCTCGTCATCGCCATGTCATCGGCCATCGTTTCCATAATACGGGGACACCAGATGGTCTTCCCTGCGGGGCAGCCCTTTTCGGTGCCTATGTCCTTGCAGACCACACAGTTGCCCATCTGCTTAGCGATGTTCTGGTAAAGCTCGCCATAGTTCTCGACCGTATAGTCTTCGAACTCGTGGTCCTGCAAGTCCTGGCCCACAGTGGCCAGAGCTTCTTTGAAGCCTTCGACGTAGCCTTTAAGATATTCCTCGGTTGGCATGAGTATCATTTCCTTCCTTTTCTCTCGCTAACTGCGGCGAGCATCAGAGGCAGTGCTATCGTAGTGTCGCAGATGACCTGCACGGCCTTTGCGTTGTCTCCTACCTTGCCCCAGCTTCTCGCCTCGTCCAGCGTGGCTCCGGATAAGCCGCCCGTCTCAGCGCGGTCCATCGTAATCTGGATCACGTAGTCGAATCCGCCCCGGGGTGTCACCAGCATGCTCTGGAGAATGTAGTTCTTGGGCACTCCGCCGCCGAGCAGCACTGCTCCGGTACGCTTTGCCTCATAGCAGGTGTCCATAAAATTTCGCATGTCCGCAAAAACGTCTACGTTCAACTTGTTGGCCTGTTTGAACAGCCAGGCCTGCAATCCCAGCACCGAGTCCTGGATTGCCGGGCAGTAGACGGGTACGTTGCAGTCGTAGGCAGCCCGGAGTATCGAGTCTTTGTCTTCAATATTCTTCCCGATTTCGGACATCAGCTCTCTGATAGAATACGTCTTCGCCGGGTCGAGGCTGCCGTATATCTGCTGCATTTTGTCCTCGAGGTCGCCGAAGTAGTCCTCGTTTAGGTATACATCGTAGATTCTGTTGATGTGCTGCTTCTTCAGTTCCATGTCGTCTGCCGTGGCGCTGCCTTTCTCGTGGCAGCAGCCTATGCCCTCGATGACATCGTGGACCATGTTGGCCCCGGTAGTGACTAAAACATCGATATAGCCGTCCCGGATCATGTCCGAGATAATTTTGCGCATGCCAGCCGGAACCATGGCTCCAGACAGGCCGAGAAACTTCGTGACATCCTCTGCCTGCATTTCTTCCAGTATGTCGCAGGCAGCCCCTATGCGGCCGGCGCCGAATGCGCAGCCTTCCATTTGCCTGACAAGCTGATTCACCGTCATAGTGCCGTGAATGTCAGCGTGTCTGATCCTGTTCTCGCTCATCCTCCTGTCTTATAGGTACAGGGTAATATGAATTTTGTCTTATTCAGGGCTATAAGGGCCGGGAGATTCAAAGTATAAATAGTTAAAAGTTAACTATAATTAGTTGTGGTAGTGGTCTGAGTGATTGAGGCTCACGGTGTTGTCAAAAGCTACGGAAAACTCAGGGCTTTAAACGGCTTCGAGCTTTCCGTTAAAAAGAATACAGTCCACGCTCTGGTGGGCCCTAACGGCAGCGGTAAAAGTACCGTAATCAAGCTGCTAGCCGGGGAGATCAAACCCGATTCAGGTATTGTTGCCATCAACGACATCCCTGTAACTAATGTCCGGGAGATCCAGCGCCAGGTCAGCCAGATCCCCGACATCTGCAACATCCCCGATAACCAGACGCCCCGCAAGATGCTGTGGAAACACGGCAAGGCCAGCCGCATCCACAAAGAAGAGATCGCTTATCGAGTCGACGTGCTGAGCGAAATGCTGGGGCTCACCGATGATCTGGACACCCGGATCGGAGAACTCTCCCGGGGCATGAAGCGCCGGATCACCCTTGGCATGGGCCTGATCACCGACGCAAGCGTAATCCTCATGGACGGCTCGCTGGCTGAACTGGACCCGCTTTTCTGCATGCAGTTCATCAATGACCTCCGCGAAGCGGGCGACAAAACGATCCTGATCACAGCCAATAACATGGACCTGCTCGACAAGGTTTGCGACGGGGTGACCATCATCAAGGACGGCGCCACTCTCATGAACGAGAGCATGACCTCTGTCAGAGAGAAGATCGGTAGACCTGCCATCACGCTTCGCACCAGCCAGATGAACCTGCCCCGGCTTGTCCAGGCGATCAACAAACAGCTGTTCATCAACCGCACCTATGTCGGCAGCGACTACGTGACCGTAGAGGTCGACGACATCATCCACATCCCCATGGTCATCCGGCAGGCTTCGGCGATGACTGAAATATTTGAAGCCCGGCAGAGTATGACCAGCCTCGAAGACCTGTACCGGTCATTCTTCGAGCAGCAATAAGTTATTTTTAATTTTGGCGCCATCCAGATATCATGCACGTCGCAGAAAGCAGCCCCAAACTGACGTTCCGCCTGGCCAGGCTGGACGATGCCGCCGCTATCTGCGAGGTACATAAATCCCACGTTTTTAACTGGTACCGCATCGTGGACAGCGAGCAGTTCGACGTCGAGTACGATCATCTCTCGGTCGAGGACCGGTGGGGCTTCGGCGGCCCGTGGATGAGCCCTGAGACTTGTGCCATCCACCTGAATAACCTGCTGCTGATGCGCCATCTCCCATACGTCGCCGAGCTTGGCGGCCGCATCGTGGCCGAGATGGAGCTCTTCATCGGCAGGGAAGGCGAGCCGTACGGGAGAAACTGTCACATCGGCCTGCTGTATGTCCACAAGGATTTCACGGGTAAAGGTACTGGCATCAGCCTGATCCGGCACGCCCGGGAAGTGGCCAGGGAGAGGGGCTGTGAATCACTAACAGTATCGGCCATGCCCCATAACGAGGCGTTTTACCTGAAATGCGGCTTCTCCTACGGCCATCGCCTGGTCCAGCTAAACGCCCCGGTACGCCGGTACATGGTTGAGACATCGGCCTTACAGCCGCCGCTGAGCAAACAGTCTTTCACATGGGGCATGGACCTGACCATCGGGCGGCTCCAGAGCTCCGCGTATCACCTGTTCGAGCTGAGCGACAGCTACGCCCTTCCCGCATTCGCCAGCGTCGATAAACGAACATCCTTCCTGAGCGTCTCGGGGCATCCGTCCATGATCACCTGGACCTCGGGCTCAATCGAAGAGGCCACCGTCTACGCATGGAGCTCCGGCGCCAGCGCCAGAGACCTCGCCGCCGCAGCCATGAAACTCTTAGAGCCTGCCGGCATCCGGAACGCAAACCTGCTGCTGACCAGAGATGATTACGAAAGCCTGTCCGGCGAAATCGACGCCGCCCTCGTCGGGACTAGAGCAACTCTGATCTATCCACTTTAGTAGTCCACGGGCTCCCGGTTCGATATCCTAATCTACCTTCATCACGTAATTCTCTGTGCCATGAAAGCAAACGAGATCGGCGAGATCGGCCTCATCCGGCGGATCGGGAAAATTCTTCAGTCACCCTATTTAGGCGACGACTGCGCGGTGATCGATAATGGCAACGACTACCTCGTGGTGACTACCGATATGCTGCACCGGGTGACCGACTTTCCCCGGGAGATGACGGGGGAGGACATCGGGTGGATGAGCGTGGCGGTGAGCCTGAGCGACGTTGCCGGAATGGGCGCCAGGCCCGTCGGTGTCGTGGCTGCGATAGGCATCCCGGGGGATACCGACATCGAGTTCATCGACGGGATCGCCACCGGCATGCGGAACTGTGCTAAGTGCTATGGTACTGACATCATCGGCGGTGACACGGACCAGCACCAGGAATTGACCATCGTCACGACCGCTTTCGGACGGGTCAACAAAGACCAGGTAAAGCTCCGGTCGGGGGCGAAGGTCGGAGACCTCCTCTGCGTAACTGGTTACCTGGGCACTACGGCTGCCGGCTTCAAAGTGCTCACCGGCGAGAGGGAAGCATCTCCCGAAGACCGGCAAATATTGTTCAGGAGCTTCTTCAGGCCGGAGCCAAGGCTGGGGGAAGGGATGATTCTTGCGCAATACCCCGGCGTGACGGCGATGATGGACGTGAGCGACGGCCTTGGGAAATCAGTATACGAACTGTCTGTCGCAAGCAAGGTCGGATTCATCGTGTATGCGGATGCGCTGCCTGTCCGGGAAGAAGCGCGCAAGGTAGCCAGGAGCCGGACGGAACTGCTGGACATGGCCATCTGCTTCGGCGGCGAGTTTGAGCTGCTGTTCACGGTCAATCCTGACGAGGTCGGCAACATCAAAGGTGTCGACTTCACCGTCATCGGTAAAGTGACGGAGTCAGGGCTGGTACTGGATGACCGGGGTGCCCGGACGGAAATTTCCTGCAAAGGCTACGAGCACCTCAAGAAGAAGGGTGACACGGTGCATTAAGAGGGGTGCTACAGGTTCCGAGTGGAGGCAGGTAAAGGGCCAGTAGATCAGGGCACATCGATACAATAACTAAGTGCTAAAACGTTCTCATTTTCCTGTGACTCTGTAAAGCTACAGCTGATCTCCTATTATTCCCGTGAAAATTTTCCATACCTTTTCGCCTCCCTGAGTATAGCATATTTTGTGATCACCATGAACACGATGATCGCCTACTACTCTCACTCCGGCCACACTGAAAAGGTCGTTAAGGATCTGGCCTCCAAAACTGGCGCACGACTGGAGCGCATCGAACCGGCACATGAACCTCAGAAGCCTGGCAAGGCGCTCTCCTCGCTATTGACCGTCCAGGCAGATATCAAAGAGTGTAAAACCGACCTCTCTGACGTCGACTTCCTCATTGTCGCCACTCCTGTCTGGGCTGACGGGCCCTCCCCCTACGTGGAAAAGTACCTCTCCATGGTGACGAATTGCAGGGGCAAGCCATTCTCTGCCGTGATCGAGACTAAAGTGGGCGGCGGGGAGCGGACGCTGTCCCGGATCCGGAAAGCGCTGGAGAAAAAGGGCATGAAGTACGTCTCGTCCGCCTTCACCTTCGAGAAGGACGTAGAAGCCGGGAGGTATGATGCAGTCATCGATCGCTTTGCTGCCACGATCAAGAAAGTTGTTTGATAAACGCTAAATATCCGGGTAGCATAACTTCCTACCATGGATCTGATCGATGTTATCAAAAAGCGGAGGAGTATCAGGCGGTTTAAAAATCAGCCCATCCCCGACGACGTTCTTACCGAAATCCTCGACTGCGCACGCCTTGCCCCGACGGCGATCAACATCCAGCCGTGGCTCATCGGCTGCGTCACTGATAAAGTGCAGCTGGAGCGGCTGGCCAACATGGCCGACCATGGCAGGTTTATCAAAGACAGTGCAGCGTGTTTTGCCGTTTTCTGCGAGAAGGGCCAGAAGTACTACCTCGAGGATGGCTGCGCTGCAACTATGAATATCATTACCGCAGCCGCTGCCAGCGGTATCGGGACCTGCTGGGTTGCCGGGGATAAGAAGGAGTATGTCGAAGCAGTGAGGACGCTGCTCGAAGTGCCGGATAAGTATACGCTGGTTTCGCTCATCGCGGCGGGGTATCCGGACGAGGCGCCTGAGAAAGCTAAAAAGTCGCTGGCTGAGGTCAGCTTCAGGAATCAGTATAAGTGAAAATAAACTGGCAGCACGCGCCATTCGTCGTGCTGCCTGTTTACAGAGTGTTTGCGCCACGATAGATAATCTCTACTCGTCGTCCTCGGCGTCGTTCTTCTTTGCTATGTATTTGCCGGCGAGGTACAGGATGCCGCCGCATACTATGACGCCGACGATGGCCGAGAACACGTAGCCGGAGACCACGCCGATCGGGGTGTCGTTGCCCGGGAAGCCGTAGTCGGAGAGGGGCGCGCTCCATATGTTGGCCAGGCTTTCCATGCCGGGCGGGACGTAGCCGATCTTCTCCTCCAGCTCCTCGGTGCCCCATTCGCCGAACGTCTCTCCCGCTGCGAGGAGGCCGAGTGGCGTCAGGATGACGAGCAGGAGCAGCCCGATGATCAGGTTTCTGGTGTTCCTGTCCATCATTCCACCCCCGCGGGAGCCTTCCGGGCTTTCTTTTTCTTTCTCCCTTCCAGCAGCTTCGGATCAGTCTTCTGCAGGTAGGCGAAGATTAAGCCTGTGACCAGGGCTTCCAGCAGGCTGAGGAACAGGTGCTCGAAGAGCATGACGGGTATGGTCACGTTCAGCCCGTATGGCATGTACTGGAGCTGGCCATCGATCGCGGGATGCAGGATGGGCTGGATGCCGAACATTATGGCGGTAGTCATGGCTGCGATGATGAGGGCGAAATAGCCCGCTATAGCTGCCGCAGCCAGCCTGCGGCCCGACGTGATCTTCGACCCTGCGCTGATTAGGCGATATATGATATAGGCGCTGAAAGGCATTACGAAGGCCATATTAAAGCAGTTGGCGCCGATGGCAGTGATGCCGCCGTCTCCAAACAGCAGGGCCTGGATGACCAGGGCAACGGTAATCGACACGACTGCTGCCCATGGGCCTAAGACGATCCCTATGATAGCTGCTCCGACTGCGTGGCCTGTGCCACCGCCGGGGGCCGGGATGTTGATCATCATCAGCACGAATGTGAAGGCGGCTGACAGCGCCAGCAGGGGAACCTGCCTGGACCGCAGCTCTTTATTGAGCCTGTAGCTGGCGTACAGCCAGATCGGTATCATCACGATAAAGAAGAATATGTATGTCTCAGGCCCGAGAAACCCATCAGGTATATGCAATGTATCACCAAGCAAGAAATAGCACTTATTGTTATAAAAAATTATCGTTTAGTAACACTAAATTCGAGAAATTATTTTTATAATTGTGAACTGGAATTAACTCAATTGCCAGTACAACTGTTAGGGAATACCTATGACGTAAGTCGATTCATCCAGTTCCAACTTGAATAGTTAACTTCTATGTAGCCAGTAATGCTGTGCATATGGGCCATTATTGAAATATTACAATTGAAAAGAAAAAGTAGCACATTTGTAATACTTTTACATGTAAAAGTATTACCCAATCTTACAGGATAGATATAATATTCATACTACTGGCCACAGCACTCCGATCTATTGTTTCAGGTAGCCTTTACGAATCGATTCCTCAATAATCTCCTTAGCGAAGCCCCAGAGCTCTGTAGAACTGTTGCCTATGCGTCTGTTGACCTTCAGCACGCTTTCAGCTTTGACGCCGTGGGCATTCCAGGCTTTGCCGTGCGTATAGTAATTATGGAGTACTGGCTGTAGCCTGTCGATGGCAGCGGCATATCTGGCTTCCGGGGTCTCTCTGGCCTCGAACTCTTCCCACAGCGCCCGATATTCTTCGGCCTGGTCGGGGGGCAGCAGTCCGAAAAGTCTTTTTGCAGCCTCTTTTTCCCTGGCTTCCTTTTCAGCCATCCTTTCCTGATCGTAGACGAAGATGTCACCGACGTCCACTTCCACCACGTCGTGGATCAGCGCCATCTTTACTGCCTTGAACACGTCGACAGGCTCGTCCGTATGTTCCGCCAGAAGCATAGCCATGACAGCAAAATGCCACGAGTGCTCTGCGCTGTTTTCTTGTCTCGAGCTGTCCATCAGGTAGGTTTGCCTGATCACTTGTTTGAGCCGGTCGATCTCGACGATGAAGTCGATCTGCTTCCTGAGACGGTCGCTGGTCATAGCGATCACCCCTCGTTATGGTTGTGCTCGTGGACGTGATCGTGGTCGTGGGTATGAATGTGCTGGTGGGTGATGTTGCCATGCCGGTGCATGTGCCGGTGGATGAGGTTGGTCGACAAAAGCAGTTCCATGTTGTTGACTACGGAAGCGCTGTGGGTGTCTGCCCTGATCGTGTGGTCTTCGCTCATCACGATGGCCCTGCTGCTGATGTGTTCTATCGCATCGAGGTCATGGGTGGCCGTCACAATGGTCTTACCTGCGTGCCCGAGCTCGTGGAGCAGCTCTATTAGCCAGAGCTGGGTCCTGGGGTCGAGGCCGGCCGTAGGCTCGTCCAGCAGCAGCACGTCGGGGTTTGTCGCGAGTACAGAAGCGATGCAGACCTTCTTTTTCTCGCCGCCGCTGAGTGTGTGCGGCGCCCTATCCCGGAGCTTCTCTATGCCGATCATCGCAATCACTTCGTCCACTCTTTTCCGGACATCCTCGGGCTTCATATCCAGTTGCAGCGGGCCGAAGGCGATCTCGTCGAAAACAGTGGAGCAGAACATCTGGACGTCGGAGTTCTGGAAGACGAAGCCCACCTTCTTTCTGAAGAATGTGCTGAACTCGTTCCCCTCGAGGCTGTCGAAAGCTTCCTCGGTCACGGGGTTGCCGAACGCGTAAAACTCTCCCGAAGTCGGGAACATGAGGCAGTTGAGAATCGACAGCAGGGTAGACTTGCCGCACCCGTTCGCTCCCATGATCGCTACCTGCTCGCCGGCGTTGATTTTCAGGCTGACGTCCTTTAAGGCGTGATACTTGTCCGCGTAGGCAAACGAAACGTTTCGCAAGTCGAAGATCGGTTCCATGATAATTCCTATACCTTAATAATGTTGTATGATAGCATGATCAGGAAGATGCTGAAGCCGAAAACGGTGACCAGGGCAATGTAGTCCCGCATTTTCATCGTGTATTTCTGCATAATCTTGATGTCCCCGTTAAAGCCCCTGGACACCATAGCTTTGTGCACCTTATCGCTCATGTCCAGCGTCTTAATCAAAGTGTAGCCAATGCGCCCGGTGACCCATTTCTGCTCTGCGAAGGTGCCTTCGCTACGAATGGTCCGGCTCTTCTTCGCGATGAACATGTCCCGGATTATGTCGATGAACATGAAAATGTACCGGTAGCACATGTCCAGCGTGAGCACGTACACTTTAGGCACTCCCAGCGCCCTGAACGCCTTGAACAGCGCTTCCTGCGGTGTGCTCAGGAACAGCAGGACGATAGCCGAGACGCAGGTCGCCACTCTGATGGTGAACGTCACGGCTGTCAGCAACCCCTGGGTGGTAATGCCGAACGTCTCGGGCAAAAGTATGCCGCCGATGCTGGCATTCGGGCCAAACGTCACCAGCGGTACCAGCAAATTTCCCGGAGTGACCACGTTGAAGATTACGGGAAGGACGATGATGCCAGTGAAGATGGGTATGAACAGCCAGACTCTCTTGACGAAGAAGCCGATGCTGATCTTGCTCAGCCCGGCGAACAGCAGGGTCAGCGCATAAACGAAGATCAGGAGGTAAAGATCCTTGATCATCGTCACCGCTACGACCAGCGCCAGGATCGAGGCCAGCTTAACCCTGGGATCGAGGCTCTGGAGCAGGCCGTTTCTCCTGGAGTAGTTTTCCGATGTCAGCGTTTCCCCGAAGAAAGAGAACATGTCTCCCAGCGTCTTGCCGATGAAACTTTTCCTGCCCCGCTTCACGTCAAAGCGCCCGGGCGGGCGGGGATCTGTCTCTTTCAACCAGTCTGGGATCATGCTAAGGCCTTATAGCTCGGTGTTGGGAGAAACCGTGGTCAGCTTGACGTGCTTGACGCCTTTGAGGGCCATCATCTTCTCGGCCACTTCCTTGACCTGCTTCCCCTCTCCCTGTAGCATGATTAGTTCCAGGCAGTTGTCGTGGTCGAGGTGGACGTGGACGGAAGATTTGATCATGCCCATGTACTCGTGCTGGATGTCGGTCAGGTTGTTCACCAGGCCTCGCTGGTCGTGGTCGTAGATCAGCGTGATGACGCCGATCCGCTCGCCTTCAACTTCGTTCATCCACTCGTAGTGCATGATGTAGTTCCGGATGGCGTCGCGGATACCTTCTGACCTGGATGAATAGCCCCGCTTCTCGATGATGTTGTCAAAGCGGTCCAGTAGATTGTCGGGCAGAGAAACCCCAATACGCATTAGTTCCTGATCCATCTTGTATCCACATCCTGGCCTGATTCTGGCGTAAATAGTAACATTTTTTAGAACATTATTATTACTTTTGATGTTAAAAAGGTTTTGATGGCCAGAGATAATATGTCAATTGCATATACTGTGATGCCAGATAATACTTACCGTGAACCCGTAAATCTTCCTCTGGACGGCATGCTCATTGCCAGTATCATGGCATCGGATAAGCTCAAGGCCCGCATCGACAGTGCACACGAACTGAATACCCTTACTTTTTCTACTGCGAGGTTCTCTTATGTAACCTATATATCAAAATGATACATCAATTATATATTGAGGGCTTGAGAGATGCCATCCGCTCTGATCCATTACTTTTCCGGCACTGGAAATTCTTACCACGCGGCAACGGTGGTGGAGCGCCGGCTGAAGGAAGCAGGCTATTCTGTCGAGTGGCAGCAGGTAATCCGGGGAACCAGGCCACCGGCCGGGAGCTATGATCTGCACCTCTTCACCTTTCCTGTATATGCCTGCGATATTCCAGACCTCATGGCTCGCTACCTGTGGAAGCTGCCGCCGGGCAAAAATGCGAAGGCAGCAGTTATTGCCATCAACGGATCCTTTCACCCTACTTCCCGGGTGCCCGGAATACAGGGCGATCCCGGCTGGTCATTCGATCACGCATGGCTGATTCTGCGGCTGAAAGGCTATGACGTTGTACTGGCAGATGCCGCCCCATACACCGTTGCCTTAAGGATTGTTCTTCCCGTACCTGGCGAGGGGCGGCAATCGGAGATCCGGGAACTCGGAGATCGCCGGGTCGACTGGCTAGCTGAAAAGCTTGTCCGTGGCGAGAGGAGCGTCAGGCACAACCTGCTGCTGGCTTTCCTGTGTGTGCCTTTCGGCCTCGCCTATGGCCTCGTAGGCCGGCACATATTAGCCAAGCTCTACGTGGCAGACGGAAACTGCAACGGCTGCGGAACCTGTGTCAAGACCTGTCCGGCCGGGGTAGTAAGGCTCACTGCAGGCCGGCCGGGGTGGGACTGGAGATGCCAGGGATGCATGAGGTGCATCAATATTTGCCCCCGGAAGGCGATCAACACGTCCATACCCCGGATAGTACTGCTGGTCGGAATACTCCTGTTTCCGGCAGAGTGGATCTTTGCAGCCATCAGCCAGGCCGGCATCGTATTCCCCGCCGGGACTGCCGGCACGATTCTCAGCTGGCTGGCCGCTTTACTATCCTACCTCGCGCTCCTGTACGTGGCAGACAAGGGAATTTTCCTGCTGGAGCGCATACCCATCGTGCGCAGCCTGATGGCAGTCAACTTCAACTGGTGGTACCGGCAGTACATCGACCGGGGATTCTGGAACCGCATCATCAAAGGCGGCCGATAGGGTTGCTATCTGATGGTAAAAACTATTATGCAAATTATTTATTCAGAGCTCGTCCACGACTTAAAATATGCTTACTCGCAACCTCTAATTTCTAATTCGCAAATTCTCTTTAAATAGCGAATATTTAAGTATATTGTAGATATATTTGGCTTCGTGGGCGATGGGGGTATACACCGTCTACAACCAGCATATTATACAGGCGTCAGGCAACGCCTGTAACGAACACAGCCCCCGGCCTGAGGCCGGGGCCTTCGTCCGTTTTTCCGCCTGAAAACGACAAATTTTATCCTGTTTTCGACAAAAGTTTTATACTATCCCCGAAAACCCATTTTAAACGCAAATTAAACGGGGTATTTGATAAATGGATAACGGAAAAACCAGCATGTTTTATGTCGTTGCCACGATTCTAGTCATGTTGAGCATCACACTGGCCATGAACGGTCTCTTCACAGCAGAGCAGATTGAGGCTGCCCGCATGAGCCTAAGCGCGAGCCTCCAGGGCCTCCTCGTACCTGGCGCCGAAGCGCAGAGCACGATCTACGATACGTATTGCTACATGCACAACCAATATTACGGCCTGCGCTTTTAGGGCCGTTGGCCTGGGTGTTTCCAGTCGTTAGTATAGAGGATCGACTCAGGCCTGACAAAGCGATTTTAATCAAGCATCACAGTGGGTGGGTGTGAATATACTGGCCCACTGTGATTTTACATTAAATAACTTTAGAAAAACCTCTCCAACCTTTCCACACTCCCGGACCTCCTCCCAGACCTCTCTACCCTCCCGGACCTCCCAGCTTGAAAATCCTCCCCGGCCTCACGGGAACTTCTCAACCTCCGGGCTTTTCGAGGTGTACGTTAAAATGTTATTCTTTGCACGATCTCCGACAGCTTGAACTCCCCGGAGGCGATCTGCTTCTTCAACTCGTTGGAGATCTTCATGGCTCCCAGCCTGTCGGAATGCCTTTCGGTGATGGGTATGGTCATGCCGTTGAACTCTACGCTGCCCATGTTGGCCGATACTGCCGGGCACAGGCCTACGCATGTGCCGCAGTTGAAGCACCTGGACCTGTCTATGCGCTTCGACTCTTTACTCAAAGCAGCCGTCGGGCAGATCAACTCCCCCTTGCAGGGCTCACAGGAGTCGCACAAATCGGGGTTGAAACGAACGGCGAAATCGCAATTCTTCCACACGTCTGCATAGGTGATCCTGCCCAGCTCGATCCGTCCCCGGACGTCGACGACTGGCAGCGGAATTTCCTTGTCTGTTTTCAGGATGTTCTTCAGCACCCGGTCGTTCAGCACCGGCACAGGTACGGCCCATGATGCAATGACTTCCGGCCCTTCTGATGTCACGAAGCCGCCCAGGTATTCGCTCTTCATCTGCTTCAGGTCGGCGACGGCGGAGAAGTTGGGCTTCTCTCTGGTGCTCCTGGTGCCGGCGCCGGTGATCATGCCGGGGGCGCCGTTGATGAGGGCTCTGGTGCCTGCCCCGAGGACTTCTAAGTCGGGGTCTTTCTCGATGGGGTTTAGCTCGCCGCAGCCGCAGAACTTTAGCTCTTTGTAGGGGCCGTAGAAAGCGCCGACCGAGAAGATGGACTTTTCCAGGGTTTCGGCCACCGGGTTGACGTATGCGAGGTAGTTCTTGAAAGCGTGCCGGGTGGCGATCATCCGGGCGTGGCCCATGTCGCTCAGGGTGACGGTAGTAGTTAGTCTTTCAGCCAAACCGGTGTCAACCTCTACTTCGATCTCGTTGCCCTCTACCAGATCCCTGAACAGATGGCCGCCGCCATAGTGGTGGTCGTAAGTGCTGTGGGCGGTGCCGTACACGATGGCGTCTACGATGCCCAGGCGCTCGTTCGGGCAAGGCCCGGGGTATGCAGGAACTCCGTTGAGCCACAGGCCCTTTGCCCGGATGAAGGCGTTCTTCTCGGCGACCTTGAACGAGAGGCTGGCCATGGTGCCGCTCATGATGCCCTTGGTGCCGCAGGTGACCACGTCAACGTCGGGGATCCGCTCGCCCTTTTCGGCGATAGCGAGGATTTCGGTAGCGGTCATGACCGTTACAGTGCCCTTTTCTATGCGCTCGTTGATCTCCGGGATGGTTTTAGTAGTCACCATTATTGATTATTTCTTGTCCGATGGTAGATAAAAGATTCGAACTGTTTAGGTGCAATCGTGTGCTGTGAGGGAAAGTTTTATATCGCAAAAATGCCTTTAATGATTCGCACTCAAGGCTTTCACGTTACTGTAATCTGATCGTGGATGTCAGCGCCTGAATAGTATAGTAACCATCTTTTCGAGATGCGGGGGTAGCCCAGACAGGTCAAAGGCGCAGGATTGAGGGTCCTGTTCCGAAGGGATTCGCGAGTTCAAATCTCGTCCCCCGCACTAGCTTTAGCTTTTAACCTTCTTTCGGAATGACGATTACGGGAATTGCCAGTATCCTTATTCAACGAAAATAGGGACAGATCCATTTTCTCACAGTATTATGTCCTCCGTGAGTTATGTTAAATATTTTAATAAAACTGGCTTTCGTTTTACTTAGTGGTGTATTGATGCCTAATACTGGTCTTACATACGAAGATATGGGGTTTGCCTCATGGAATGTATCCTGGTGGGATGTCGGGCTTCGAGCGTTAATCGCTATCCTGTTCGGGTTTGCACTACTGTTCTGGCCCGGCCTGTCGTTGTTGACCTTCGTTTACCTGCTTGCCGCTTTCCTGTTCTTCGACGGTGTGCTGGTCCTGCTCCAGATGGTGAGCGTAAAGGACGGCCGGTGGTTCTGGCGACTCCTCCACGGCCTGATATCTATAGCAGTGGCAGCCATTATTGTCCTCATACCTGGAAAGACAGTCATGTTTTTAGGGATAATGCTGGGGGCTTACTGGATCATGGCCGGCATCCTGGAAGTACTTCTCGCTGTCGACCTTCGCAAGGCGATCAAGGGCGAACTACTACTCGTCGCTGTCGGAGTACTATCGGTGATCGCGGGAGCGATATTAATTTTTCGTCCGTTTACGGGACTCATAGCCCTGGCACAGGTGATCGGCATCCTGAATATTGCTCTCGGCATTATCCTGGCGTTACTGGCGGTTAAACTGGCGCTGGCAAGCAGTAGAAAACCTGCACCGGCTTAACAGCCAGCCATATCTTTTTTCTCAACAATATCTTCCCGTTGTCGAATTTGCCGGCCAATGGCGAACAACGCGTCACACTTCTACTTTAACATGTTCGACGAAGTCCGGAAAGTCAAGAGCGTACGACCCCGGGGCGCACCGGGTTATCTGAGACAAGGACAGGAAACGCAAGCCCAGCATATTGTATATAGACAGAATAGCTTTAATCTATGACCTTCCATTAGGGCTACGATGGCAGGATCAATCCTTCTATTATCAGACCTACACGCGGACATACTGGCCTTGAACGACATCCTCGAGATCGCCGGCAGCGATGCCTTTTCAGAGCGCTACGGTCCGGTGGAAAAGATCCTCAACATGGGAGACCTCCTGGAGCGGGGGCACCATCCCCGGGAGGTTGTGGAACGGCTGCAGGGACTCGATAACGTCGTGTCGATTATCGGTAACCACGAGGAGGCGTTTCTTCTTGGTCGAAAGATCAGCACGCCCGATGCCCTCAGCCTGGCCGCCCATCAGGATTACAAGGCTTCTGGGGCCTACGAGGCCTTTTTCGATGGCATGCCCCGGACTTACGTAGACCAGCCCAGGCTGCTCTTTGCGGCGCACGGAGGGCCTCTTGACCCGGCTTCGCTGATCCCGGGAGATGCTGATTTTGAGACGACCTGGCACTATGCCCAGTCCTGGCAGCGCATCTCTGAGACCGGCAGCAGTTATATGGCCCACGATGGCTATCACTATCTGCCTGATGAGGCATTCGCAGCTGTCAAAGAAGTGTTTAAGAGAGACGGGTTCGTCATCGTCTGCGGCCACGACCACCGGGAAGTCGTATACCGGCAGCGGAACGGCGTCGTAGAAAACATTCTGGATAAGCTCCCTGATCAGTTTATTGAACTGCAAGGCAGGCGGATCCGGGAAAAGCAGCTCGAGGTCGAGGAAGACGCTAATTACCTCGTCCGTCTCGGCATCGGCGGCCCTGAAGGCTATCTTCCCAGGGGCTGGACGGACCGGTCCTACTTTGGGGTTTTAGTGGAAAAGGCAGGCCGCCGTACTGTTTACATGATGAGTTTCGATCGGCAGCGGCTGGCTCATAGCTAAACTGCTGTCTGATCCTTTTTTATCATGTTTGAGTAGAGTTATTCTTAAATCTTTTATGACAGTCAGGTACCGTTTACTCGAAGTACACAAGGTACACGAAGTATAGTTTTTCTTGAAACTTTTTGGACATTCCTGTGCCTGGATGTTCGCCTTTTGAACGCCTGCATTCGCAGGCGTTCTCGAGGCGATGCGTGAACGATCGCTGCGCTGTGCCGGGACACAGATTGTACAGATTTGACAGATTATACAGATACTACCTGAAATAGGATATCGTCTAACCAATTTTTCCTTATCGTATCTGTCCAATCTGTATCATCTGTCCAATCTGTGTCCAAGCACAGCGCAGCGTTCGTCATCGTTCACACGTGAATAAGCAAGGGCTATACGCCCCACGATCTGATCGGACAGACGTCCAAAAAGTTTCAGAAATGACTATACACGAAGTTTTACGATAAGATCATCTTACAGCATGCCATTTTTACCGTACTTTGAGTACTTCGTGTACTTCGGGTACTTCGTGTAAACGGTACGGGCACTCGTACGAAACGTTTCAGTAAGGACTCATGGATGAAAAGGGTATTTTCAAGTAGGGGTATGAAAAATTGAAAGTTGTCCCCATATGGGTCGAAAATACCGCCAGGCACGCCAAGGAGCCAAGCACGCCAAGATTTTTGGCGATATCTTCTGATCCTGATCACCAAATCCTTGGCGTTTCATGAAAAATCTGGGTCAGGGAGGTATTGAGAGGTCGGGGGAGGGGGAGGTCGGAGAGGTTCACGGAGTTTAGAGAGGAAACGTTCAAGCTGGGAGGTCATGGAGGTCATTGAGTTCAGAGAGGAGGTTATGTGAGTACCCAGAGGTCTGAGAGATTTAACTTAAAAAATCCTCTCTGACCTTTCCACACTCCCGGACCTCCTCTTCGACCTCTCCACCCTCTCGAACCTCCCAGCTTGAAAATCCTCCCCCGCCTCCCGGGAACTCCCGACCTCCAGGAGTTTTTCATCGGCTTAACTAGAAAAACCAGTTTTCATGAGATGAGTACTTGGCCTCTTGGAGTTCCATGAAAAATATCTCTTGGCGAGCTTGGCACCTTGGCGGGCCTGGCGGTATTTTCGACTCACACAGGGCCAACTATTAATTTTTCATAGCCTCTACCTGAATATCTCATTTTTCATAAGACTATAGTTCACGGATCGGGAACAAATGAAACGATCGTGACCTACGAATTCGCCAATAAATATCGGTAGCGATACATGTGTAGATGAGGGCTGAAAAAACCTACTTTTCTGCCGCTGGTAATAATACTACGAATCGGGCGCCCTTCATGTAGTCGCCCGGTACCCGGTCTTCCGCCCAGACTTTGCCATGGTAATAGTCTACCAGCGTTCTGACCAGATATAGGCCGAAACCCCTGCGGATTGACTTTCCTTCCAGTTCCTCCGGGGTCATTAAGATCGTCTTCTTGAGCTCGTCGGGGATGCCGGGCCCATTATCAGAAACATCGATTCTTAAATATGTAATCCCTTTATCAAGCACTTGATCAATAGTAAGATCGATGGTCACCGCTATCTGGGAATGCCGGATTGCGTTGTCTACGAGATTGTCGAACACGTCTTCCAGCATATCGCCTGCCATGACAAGGCAGTTTGCTCCAGGGGCATATGTTATGGTAACGGATCTGCCGGGCACTTTTGAATACTTTGACTTTACGTTATCCAGGATTTCACATACGTTCACTACTTTTTGAGGAACGTTTCCAGCTTGAATCTGGGTGAGCTTTTTCACATCTCTGATCGTCCTGGTGCTTCGGTTTATTATCTCAATTGAGCTTGTGATCAAGCCTTTGTCGATCTCTCCGGTTTCGCTCAGCATATCCAGTAACTCCAGGTTCCCCATAAGCGCCTGGTTCATATTGGTGATGTCATGGCTCATCAGGTCCAGGTACAGCTCAGCCTGCATCTTTGCCTCTTTCAGCGCCTGTTCCGCACGCTTACGGGCCGTGATATTAAAGCCCATAGACAGAATTGTGGGCTCGCCTTTGTAGTCGATCACTGTCGACGATATCTCCTCCCAGTATGTCTCACCGCTCTTCGTGATCATCCTGGCCTCGTACTGTGAAGGCACAGGCTCGCCCTGAAGCCGCCTGCGCACCCGGTCCCTCACAATCTCCCGCATGTCCGGGTGGATCGTATCCTCGACTTTCATGGCCATCAGCTCTTCTTTAGTATATCCCAGAGCCCTGACCCTTTCCGGATTTACGTAGATGAACCTGTTACCCTTGATCAGGACGATTTCGGCCTTTGCAGACTCAGCGAACGCCCGGAACATCTCCTCGCTCTCGCGGAGCGCCTTCTCCGCCTTAACCTTGTCAGTGACGTCGATACCAATTCCAATGAGGTACCGTTTCCCGTGGATCTGCGTTGAATAGCCGCTGAGCAGATACGGGATCTGCTTCTTCGTCCGGGTGAGTAGATTCGCTATTCTGGTCACATAGCCCTTTTTGCTGATCTCCTGAAACGCGTCGATTATTTGATCCCTGTCTTGCTCTGCCACCACATCTAATACATCCAGGCTTAACAGCTCATCGGGCGTGTACTCCAGCACCGTCAGCATGTTCTTGTTCATCCGGACGAATCTGTTCCGGTCATCGAACATGTAGAAGATGCCTGGTATGGTGTCTATGATCGCGTCAGAAAAGCTCTTCTCCGCTCTGATCTCCTCTTCTGCCTTTTTGTGACCTGTAATGTCCTGAGTTATTCCATACACCTGCTTTATCTTTCCCGACTCGTCCCTGTCTACTTTATCGGCGATAGTGTTCAGGTACCTCAGGGATCCGTCTGGCTTCACGATGCGATATTCAATGCTCTCTCGCCTTCCGTCCCGTGTTACGTCCGCAAGGAAATTATCCATAATTGAGAGATCGTCGGGGTGGACCCGGGACCGCACCATTTCAATGTTACGAGGACCCCCGCCAGGCTCAAACCCGAATATCCGGTCGTTCTCCAGCGAGCCTGTGAGCTCGCCGGTATCCACGTCCAACGCCCAGTTTCCCAGGTGGGCGATCTCCTGAGCCTTCTTTAAATCGAATTCGCTCTCTCGTAACGCTTCCTCGGTCAGTTTGCGATCGGTAATGTCGTAGAATATGCCGATCACCGTCGGCTTGCCATCATACCTGATCACCTCCGCCGAATATTCCCCCCATCGCGTCTTTTTGTCCTTCGTTATGACCTTGATCTCATAGCGAGACGGTACCTGTATGCCTTGCAGCCGCTCACGTACCCGGATCCGCGCAAGCTCCCGGAAGTCAGGATGGACGACCTCCCAGAAGTTCATGGCCAGCAGCTCTTCCCCTGTGTAGCCTAAAATCTTTTGCATATACGGATTAGTATAAATATACTTGTCCTCTCTGAAGAGCATGATGCCCACAGAAGCAGTCTCGGCGAGAGTCCTGAATTTTTCCTCGCTCTCCCGCATCACTTCCTCAGCCTGCTTACGCCTGGTCATATCTGTAATTAAAAAATAATAGAACAGGGGTTGCCCCTTAGAATCCGGGGCAAAATTCACTAATATCTCAACAGGTACTATCGTATCATCCTTTCTTCGGCAGCTTTTTTCATATCTCTGAGGCTGGTGAGTCTTCTCGAGAACTCTAAGTACCCTGTACTCTTTCTCCAGGGACTCTGGCAGCGTCAGATCTGTAACCCAGTTTATCTTAACTAGCTCTTTTCGGGTATAGCCGGTGAGGCGACAGAAGGCCTCATTAAAAACAAGGATAGAACCATCGCGGTCGCAAGCACAGAATGGCTGTGAGGTGGACTCCATAGCATCGCTTAAAAACTGTATCTTCTCCAGCCATGCTTCACTCTCCCTCTCGCTATCGATAATTTGTGTGTCTCTGTCCTGGACCATAAAATAACATTTTAATATTACAGTTATTACTTATATAGAATATTATTATGAAATAAAACACGAGCGGACTGCATCTATGCTAAACCCAAATGGCTGATGTCCGGGTTGCCGAAGCGGTCGTAATGGCAGCGGTTTTTTTAATAAGAAAGGCTATAATCGCATACTGCAAATAAAACCTCTACTGGTAAAAATGGAAAGCGTACAAGGTTACGAGCATAACTATTCAGAGCCCCGATTCTGGCATAAAATAAATCGATATGGCAAGGTTGCAGGTGCAAGCGTTGTATATCACGCTCTATTGCTATGGTATATCGCTATAAAAGATAGCACACCAGTGCCAGTCAAACTGTTAATCCTCGGCGGACTGGGGTATTTTATTGCGCCAGTAGAAGCCATTCCTGATTTCCTTGTAGGGCTGGGATACGGCGATGATGCAGCATTACTAATGGGTATTTTTTCATCGGTGATGATGCATATAGATGATGACTCTAAATCGAAGGCAAAAGCCAGAGTAAAAGAAATATTCGGAGATAGGGCAGACATCGTGTCTCCCTTCTTATAATTTTGCACAAATTGCTATCCATTTACGTATAATGAAAAGGGATTATATAACAAAAAAACTGGCAAATAGAACTCACACTGCGTTTGTCCAGCGGCAGGCTGGCGGCCCGGGACTGCTGTACTTATATCATGCACCTACCCTCGAACGCCTTCTAATGGCGGGGCACGTACGGTGCCTCCAATGCCATAGATAAAAATAACGTTCGAGCCATGAGATGATATGCAAATGACATCGTTGTCGTGGGGGACTCTTGCGTCGTCGTCCATAGCAAAGGGTATATCCCAGATATTATACAATTAAGTAAAAGGTGTTTTTGCATTGGACATCCCACGTATCTTCAATATTACCGAAAGTGCTCACCACATCCATAATCCGTTCACCCCAGAAAAGCTCGCCACTCTCGGCGCTGTGTTGCGCCTGGAGCCGGGGACTCGTGTGCTCGACCTCGGCAGTGGCTCGGGCGAGATGTTGTGCACATGGGCACGGGATTACGGGATCGCCGGCGTCGGCGTAGACCTGAGCCAGTTGTTCACCGCTCAAGCGAAACTCCGTGCCGAAGAGCTTGGAGTCGCCGATCGGGTCGAGTTCATCCACGGCGACGCTGCTGGCTATGTCGCGGACGAAAAGGTCGGTGTGGCAGCCTGTCTCGGTGCCACCTGGATCGGCGGGGGAGTCGCCGGCACCATCGAGCTTCTGGCGAAGAGTCTTCTCCCCGAAGGAATCATCCTCATCGGCGAGCCCTACTGGCGGCAGTTACCGCCGACGGAAGACGTTGCCAGAGCATGCAATGCTGAATCTATCTCCGACTTTCTCCTGCTACCAGACCTTATAGAGTCTTTCGGCGACCTCGGCTACGACGTTGTGGAAATGGTTCTGGCTGACCAGGAAGGCTGGGACAGGTACGAGGCGGCCAAGTGGCTCACCATGCGCAGATGGCTCAAAGCCAATCCCGACGACGACTTCGCAGAAGAGGTTCGAGCCAGACTGACATCGGAACCAAAACGCTACGCCGCTTACACGCGTGAATACTTCGGATGGGGCGTGTTCGCGCTGATGGCACGGTGACGCGGACATCGTGTCACCCCTAATAATTTTGTTAAAATTGAAAGTCATTTTAATGACTTATTGTTCAGTAGCAGGTAAAAGCGTGATCGCCAGGCTCCGCATACTCGACTCGTTTGAGATCTATCGCTTTCATACCACGGCAGGCTCTTTCTTTTATATCCGTGATGCCGTGAATAATATTCTGATCTGATTTAAACACGTATAAGAACAATATTTCTATGTTTCTCGAATCGTTCCGGGCGAAAATCACTCTGGTGCTTTTATCTGCCAGTATTATTATCGTGCTGGTGCTCGGCGGTTTGTGGATCTATACAACCTATCAGACAACCAAAAACAGCATTGGCATGTCCAACCTCCAGGATGCAAGGCTGTTTTCCGGCTATTTTGGCAGCTTCATCCGGGATATTGCAAACAGTAACAATGTTTCGGCCAGCAGCCCTTATACCGTTCAAGCCGTAAAAAACCACGATACCGGAGAGTTAAAAAAGATAGGGGACAACCTGGTATTTTTACCCGACGTAGACCTCATTATCATTCTGGATGCCGACGGGAATGTGCTGTACCACTCGGAAGGGGCTAATACTACTAATTTTGTGGAGTACGGCTGGTATGATCTCGCTTTGAAAAGTAACGGCACCTATGTAACGAATCTTTATTACAGCGATACATTGCAAAACTACGGCTTTAGTGTTTCTTCCCCTGTCGTTGATAACGGCTCTATTATAGGCATGATTGTCTCGACCATCAGCTCTGACACTATCAGCGATATGATTTCCAGCCAGAAAATCGACCCGACGAGGGATTTTTATATTCTGGATGGCCAGGGCGTCGTCGTAGCTACCGAGATGAAAACGATGGTTCCCACAAATACTAACCTTTCCCACGTTCTGTCGGCGCAGAGGATAAGGGCCGGATCTGAGGGCATCGTCGAGACCAGTAATACGTACGATAAACAGCTCCGTATAGTGGGCTTTTCCCCGATGCCGGTGTCAGGCTGGGGATCCGCGGTGAGTACGCCGATGGGCATCGTCTACTCGGAAATCTTCTACAGGATCGTAGACATCTTAATCGTGCTGGTCCTGTTACTGAGCGTAGTTTTCATAGGCAGTTTCTTCCTCTCCGTGTACCTGACCCGGCCGCTAACCGAGCTTTCGAAGACTATGGAGCAGGTCTCGGCAGGCAACTACAGCGTGCGCGGTAAGGTTGAGACGAACGACGAAATCGGCAATCTGTCGAAGGCTTTCAACTCGATGATGGACCGGCTGGAGCGGAGTACTGCAGTGCAAAAACAAGCCACGGAAGAGCTGAACAACCAGAAACAGCGGGCCGAGCTCTTCCTCGACCTGATGAGCCACGACATCAACAACATGCTGCAGATTGGGATAGGCTTCCTGGACATGGCGCTTGTTTCAATAAAGAAGGATGCGGAAGAGCGGGAATATGTAAAAAAAGCTCTTGATTCGCTGCATAACAGCACGAAGCTGATCGACAATGTGGGGAAGCTGCAAAAAGTAGAAGCCCGCGAACTACGCCACTATCCGATCGATGTCGGTCAGGTGCTTTCCGAGGTCCGGTCAGACTTTCTGCAAGTGCTGGACCGGGAGGTAACGGTTAATCTGACCCCTGTATGTGGGTGCACAGTTAATGCTAACGAACTGCTGAAGGATGTTTTCGTCAACCTTGTCGGCAACGCGATCAAACACTCGACCGGGCCGATCACGATTGATCTTAGTGTGAAAGATGTCTACGAGGGCGGCCAGAAGTATTGTAAAATTTCAGTCGAGGATAACGGTCCCGGCATCCCACCTGAGGTAAAGGGCCGGCTGTTCGCCCGGTTTCAGCGGGGAGCCACCAAAGCCCACGGCAGGGGGCTGGGTTTATACCTTGTGAAAACGCTCGTCGAAGATTATCGGGGGAAAATCTGGGTCGAAGACCGGGTACCCGGTAATTATAAGGCGGGTAGCAGGTTCGTGATCCTGCTGCCTTCTGGTGATGCCGGCAATTCCTGAAACAAACCGTTTCTGGGCTGAGTTTTACACTTATTTTTCCTTAAGCGTCGAAACCGGACTCACCCTGATAGCACGGCATATATAGGCACTCTGTCAGAGTAGAAATAATTATTTATCGGCTGCAGGTAAGATCACGATAAACCTGGCACCCTTAGTGTAATCGCCCGGTACACGATCTTCCACGATTATGCCGCCGTGGTAACATTCTACCAGTACTTTAACCAGGTATAACCCTATACCTTTACCTCTCATAATCCCGCCCTCATAGTATATGCGGTTAAAGATCCTTGTTTTCAGGTCGGGCTCTATGCCAGGCCCGTTATCCTCAATGGAAACCCTGTAATATTTCTCATTATTGATGACTGCGCTGTTTAAATTGATGGTTATCACCACCGCGCCCTCGGAATGTTTTATCGAATTGCCGACTAAGTTCGAGAACACATCGTAGATCATACTGTCTGCATTGACGTAACATCCGCTGCGCGGTTCAAAATTGATAGTAACGTCTCGGCCCGGAGTGGCCAGATACTTATTCCTGACTTCATCGAGAACTGGCCCTAAGTCGATTTTCTCTATCTTTAGCTTATGATCTTTAGCCTTCTTCAGCTTCTTAACGTTATCAATCAGTTCTGAGCTGTTCTCGAACGCTGCCAGTGCATTAGCCACTCGTTCTTGTTCATACTCATTCAGTTTAGCCTCATTTTTAAGTAATTCCAGGTTTCCCATGCCTGCCTGGTTTATATTATTGATGTCATGGCTCATCAGATCGACGTATAATTCGGCCTCTACTTTGGAATTGTGTAGCGCTATCATAGTCTCTCTATACTGGGTAATATCCTGGCCTATGGTCAGGATGGCGGGGTTGCCCTTATAAGTGACTCTTGTGGAAGTGATCTCCATCCATTTTTCAGCCCCTGTCGTCTGCAGCCTCACCTCATAGCTATATGGCGAGTCCTCGCCACGTAACATAGCCAGTCCGCGTTCCCTGACCATGTCCCTGAACTCCGGGGCGAACAGTTCCCAGAATTTCACCTTTTTTATTTCGTCTGCCGATAAGCCTGTGATCCTTTCAGCTGCCGGATTAGCATAAATGAAGCTTATACCACGGTGAAAAAATATGGCCAGCGGTGCTGTTTCAACAAGAATCCTGAATTTCTCCTCGCTTTCAACTGTCACTTGCTCTGCGCGCTTTCGGGCTTCGATCTCATCAAGTAGAAACTTGTTGACCCTCTCAAGCTCGGCTGTCCTTTCTTTGACTCTTGCCTCTAATTCGTCCCTCGATTTTTTTAGTTCTGATTCAGTATGTTTTAGGGCAGTGATATCATTTCCCACGCTGAGTACCCCGACGATATTACCCTGTTCGTCCATTATTGCCTTATTAGTCCAGGATATCCATACTCGCTCGCCGTTACTGCGCATGTTTTCATTCTCATTAGTTACGTACTTTTGAGGGTGATCGTATATATCCCGGATCATTTGAGTGAGATTGCGCCCGGTTGACTCCTTAATCGGCACGATTGTTCCCATAACGTTCTTACCCAGAATCTCATTTAGCTCGAACCTGAAAAATTTCTGGGCAAACTCATTGAAAAAGGTGATATTCCCGTTTAAGTCCATTTTTAAGATGATGCTATTAGCGTTCTCCACCAGCTCCCTGTATTTCCTTTCACTCGCCCTGAGCGCATTTTCCAGTCTCTTGTGTTCTGTCATATCTGTGATGAAGGAGTAAAGGTACTGGGTAGTTCCGGCTTCATCGCAGAATTTGTGAACATAAACGTCCACGGGGACCGGCGATCCATCCTTACGTACCAGCTCTAACTCGTATGTATAAGGCGCTACATTACAAAAAACACCTTTAATCAGATCTATCGCCTGGGCTCTGTACTCGGATTTCGTAAAATCTTCCGGCCACTTCATTCTGCTTACTTCATCCTTTGAGTAACCTGTGAGTTTGCAGAATGCAAGGTTGCATGTAAAAGTGCTTCCATCCGCATAGGCGGCAATAAAGGATACAGTATCGTTTTCTACGGCAGCTGCAGTAAATTCGCCCAGCTCCGATAGATCTAGAAAACGACGGGCCATATAGTTTAATATCGCCGACATTCATTATATATCTAATTATTATTTATCACCCGCGCTAATTGCATACATAGCCGTATAGGCCTGTATTGTGTACAGTTTAGAAGGAATTGAAAATAAGCTATTTTTTAGTGGCTGGCAGAAATGCTCTGGTGATGGATACACTATGCGGGGGTATCCTGAGAGGGCCGGCAAATGTATTTATTTTCAGATCAACTGGCCGATATTTTCATCTGCCTTTATTTATATCAATGAATATATTAAACTTGATTACGTATGAATGGGCTAAGGGATCCGGGCAACCTTACGGAGGATGACTTTGGGCAGAACTCTCGCCCGTTTTCCAGGGAACTGTTACAGATGGTAATGGATAACATTCCCCAGCGGATTTTCTGGAAGGACCGTAACTCGGTTTACCTGGGGTGTAATAAACATTTTGCGATAGCCGCGGGAGTAGGGACTCCTGACCAGATCGTGGGCAAAACTGATTATGATCTGGCATGGACCCGGGAGGAAGCGGATGCGTTCCGCAGAGACGATCGGGAAGTGATGGATAACAATCAGCCTAAGTACCATATTATCGAGCCTCAGCTACAGGCGGATGGCACCCGGTCCTGGCTTGACACTAATAAGATTCCCCTGCACGATCGGCAGGGCAATGTGATCGGTATTCTGGGCACCTATGAGGATATCACCGATCGCCTGAATCTCGAGGAAAAGCTCCGGCTGATCCGGGAGCGGCTGGAAAAAGCCCAGCAGGTCGCTCATGTCGGGAACTGGGAAGTAGATCTTGTCACCGAAGAGATGTACTGGTCGGACGAGACCTTCAGGATCTTCGGCTTTGATCCTGAGACAGCTAAGCCGGACTATGATCTTTTTATAAGCGCAGTGCACCCCGAGAGCAGGGAGCGGGTAGTCAGTTTTATCAATTCGATGATGGTTGAACATAAGCCTTCCAGCATCGACTTCATGATTGTCAGGCCTGACGGCTCCGTCCGCTATATTAGTAGCCACTGTGAGATCGTCTGCGATGAGGCCGGCAAGCCAGTAAAACTGTTCGGCATTAACCAGGACATCACCGATCGGAAAAAGGTTGAAATTGTCCTTAAAAAGCGAGAAGCGGACCTGCTTTTTTCGCAGAAGATCGCCCACATCGGGACATGGCGATGGGATAGCGCTACAGGCGAACATGAGTGGTCGGATGAGTTTTACCGCATCCTGGGGATGGAGCCCGGTATAGTAAAGCCCAACTATAACTTGTACTTGTCCATGATACATCCCGGCGACAGGGAAAGGGTGAACGATGACATGTGGCGGGCGCTGGAAGAAAACCGGCCCAGCAGCCTTGACTACCGTATTATCAGGCCCGATGGCACTCTCCGGTACGTGCATGTCGAGTCGGTCAGGATAATACTGGATGAGGGCGGGCGTCCTATCGGTAATTTTGGCACTATTCAGGATATTACGGATCGGAAGCAGGTCGAAATATCTCTGGAGGACGCAAAAGTCCAGGCAGAGATGTACCTCGATCTGATGGGCCATGACATCAACAACATGAACCAGGTAGCCATGGGCTTTCTGGAGATCGCTCTCGAGGTCATCGGATCGGACCACCCGGCTGCTGAGTATATCCTGAAACCCCTTGAGTCTTTGAAAAACAGCTCCCGCCTGATCCAGCGGGTGAAAAAGCTGCAGCAGACACGGGAAGAAGGCCTGCCTCTGCGGGAGATGAATGTCCAGAAGACACTTATAGATGTGTTGCAGCTGTTTTCCGACATTCCCGGCAGGCAGGTCACGATTTTGACCGATATCGGCTGCGACTGTACGGTTACAGCTAACGATCTGCTGCGCGACGTTTTCGAAAACCTGATAGGCAATTCGATCAAGCATTCTGTCGGCCCGGTGACCATAAATGTCCGGGCAGAGCAGGTCAAGTTGGACCATGTTACCTACTGCCGGATTTCAGTCGAGGACAATGGCCCTGGCATACCGGATAAGCTGAAAAAAAGCATCTTCGAGCGGTTCGGTAAAGGCGCTAAGAAAGCCAGCGGCCGAGGCATAGGCCTGTACCTGGTAAATTCCCTCGTCGAGCTCTATAATGGGGAGGTGTGGGTTGAAGACCGGGTGCCGGGCGATTATACTCAGGGGGCTAAGTTTGTGATCCTGCTGCCGACGAGGGCCTGAATCATATACCTTCAGCCCGTTCATTTGTAAAAGACGATCAGGATTGTCAGGCCGATCGCGAGTGCGCCCAGCACGATTGACTGGATAATATTACTGATTTCGTCTTCTACGCTTTTTGTCTTAGTCTTTGGAGTGGCGGTTGTTTCTTCCGCTGGCGAGGAGTCGACAAGGGTCTCGACCGGGGGTTTTTGAGGTTCCTCTGGTTGCGGAGCTTTTAATAGGTCCAGCGTAGAGTCAGGGGTCTTCTGGGTACGCTTGAGTATCAAAACAATGCCTGCAGGTGTAATCCGGATCTTCTTAGTTGGCACCTCTCTTACTCTTTCCAGGTCCGTACCAGGGAATATCTTTACCTCTTTCAACTCGTCTTCGATCAGGTTCTGATCTCTCAACTCAGCGCAAATCTCATCGACCTCTATAACGTTGCAGCCGACAGATCTGCCAATGATGTACCTGTCTACGGCGGAGCCGGGCGCAAGCCTGTTCTCTTTATGTGAACGGGCATACAGTTCGCTCAGAAACCGGGCCTGTTTTTCTGCCTGTTTTGGCTTTTCGACTACATAAACAGCGCAAATTCTCCCGTATGGCGTCAGCTGAACAGTTCCGGCTTTCCCGTTGCTCGTGATCACGTTGTTTTTTATTAGTTCACTGACGGCATAGTCTATCCTGGCAGTATCGAGGCCTGACGCCTTTTCGATTGCGCTATAGCTCACCCCTCCTCTCAAGGCGTGGCTGTTTGCCCTGTGCAATAGCGCTAATATCGCTTCTTCGTCTTCTTCCAGTTTGATCCGGCCGTCAACTTCTCGTTTCATACTACCCCCAAAGAGATTAATTACTATATTATTAATTATTATGTAATATATAATTATGCTATAGTACCTTATACTATTGTATTTTTGCGATAATTGTTATGCATTCTTTGCATGTCAAGGTGGCCTGTGCAATTTTACACCTTACTCTGGGGAGCAAAACTACGGTAAGCCTTATATATCCAACAAGTATTATATGTAGGTAATTATATTTAACGAGGCATTTCCTTGCGTGAAGTGAAAAAAGTATACTGGTTATCCGCACTCCTCATTGCTTGTATCGTACTGTCGGGCGTCGGCCTTTCCGGCTGCCTGGGAGGCATTCTTTCAGGCGCTCCCGGAGCAAACGCGACCGCCTCTCCAAGTGTAACACCTACAATCAAGACTTCTGTGAATACCTCCTTTGATCCTGATACCCCTGTATGCCCTCCGGGATACACTGAAGTGACAAGCATCGATGGCACCATTCATTGTAAAGGCCCTGACGGCTACATCTATGATCTGGCGCTGCCCGGTGAAACACCTGTCAGGTCTGCCAACCGGTACCAGTGGCTGGGCGACCATCCGCCCGGCAGCACTGCGACGCCTACGCCTACGCCTACACCTACGCCAGGACCTGTGATCACAGTCCCCGCATCCGGCAGCTGGGTCAACATGCCGGTCAGCAACTATGAAACCGTCGAGCCGCGAGCGAGCGCCGACATACCGGCAGCTATTCTGGCCAAAATGCGCCCGCCCAACCTCGACTGGGTACCTCCTGAGTATACTTCGACTGCATTGCCGGCTCCTGCACTGATCATAGAGCCAGGCCAGAGCCTGTCTTTGATCAACGACGTGGCTATCGGTGATCTGGTCATTGTCCGGGGAGACCATTCTTCAGAAACTCTCACCATCAGGAAGCCGATGATCCTTAAAGGTGAAGACTGCGCGCTGGTCAGGGGCATCGATATCGAAGCCCCGTGCATCGTGACCGGTTTCAGCGTCACCGGCAGAGAATGCGGGATCTTCGCGCAGGGCATATCTGGCACGCCAGAATTCCCCTTCATCATCGAGGGCAACCACTGCTACAGGAACGGTTATGGCCTGAGGCTCTACTACTGCGATAACGCGCTCATTAAAAACAATTATTTCGAGAGCAACAGCGAAGTAGAGCTGCACGTGGAGCACCTGAACAACTGCACCTTTACCGGGAACGACCTCGGCGAGGCGATGTACCATCCTGGCGAAGGTAAGGTCGACGTGGACGGCGCCGCTTTGAGGTACCTTAACAACTGTGTCTTCGAGAAGAACTACATAGGCGAGCACTACTATGGCACAAGATGGTACTCCTGCAAAGACTGCATCATCAGGGACAACGTCTATCGCAACAGCGGCTCCAACATCCGGCTGGGCAAAGACCAGGACAACGGTAACTTCGGCCGGTGCGAGCGCATGCAGGTGATCGGCAACGACATTCGAGGCGGCACCGACGGCATCTGGGCACAGGCCTGTATCGATAGTGTCTTCAACGATAACATCATAAGGGCTAAATACCCGTTCCCCAGCGGCTACGGCCAGGGCGGATCAGGGTCAGGCAACGACGTAGAGGTCGTGATACCATCGTACGATTAGTCAGCCAGAGAACTATAAAAGGCGCATATCACAGAAGTGCCGACGGCGGCGGGGCTTACCACAGAGGCACAGGCTGCCTCCCCCGCAGGCACATCGATAAAGGCGTCCGACGCCCCGGTTAATCAGTACTATATGGTGACTTTGTAGTTCACTCTGGCCATGTTCTCAGCGGCGGGAAGGCTCCTCTCTCATGCCGTGCTTTGCTCAGGGTGCTGACCATGTGGATTACTTCCAGCTGCAGGTACATGCCCAGCGAGTCGTAGGATTCCCAGCCTTCTACGATTTTGCCATCATTTATTCTGTTAATCACAATACAGTCTACATCGATCTTCCGGTCTGTGGCGGGGATGTTGGGGAGGTTGCCCGTGTGGGTACCCTTCATGATCGAGCGGGTGACTACCTTATCTCCTTCAGCGATCATGTCCTCGATCGACCGGCTGAGGTCCGGGAAAGCGCCTGACATCTGAAGCTCTCTCTTCCGGAAGTCCTGGTAGTCCATCACCTGGTTGAGCACGTCCGGTATGTGGTGGACATATTTTTCGGAAACCAGCTCGTCGATGACTGCAAGGTTCCTGCGATCGTAAAACTCTTCGTAGTACCTGCGTACCAGTGCCTTGTTATCTTCCGTAGCCGTATGAGGACCCTCCGACATGATGCTAATACTGTACAACTGTTCTTCTCGCATCATGATCTATCTGACAGGCTAAAAACCCGGAATTTACATCCGTCAGCCGAATCAAGAATAATTTTCAACCGGCCCGGGGCATGATCGCATCTACTTTGAAGATCATGTCTGCACGCCCGGTGACAGTAACAGCTACTACTGTGAAAAGGATGAAATCAAAAATGAAAAGGTCCGGGCAGATTTACCCGGCTCAATTTTTCAATCTGTTTTACTGCTCTTCAGCATAGGGGAATCCCGGGTAGCCGGGGCTCGGGTATCCCGGGTACGGGTAGCCGGGGTACGGGTTGTAGCCAGGGTACGGGTAGCCAGGATAGCCCGGGTTCGGGTTTATCGGGTACGGGTAGCCCGGATATGGGTAGCCGGGGTACGGGTAGCCTGGATATTTGTGGCCGGGGTCGCCCGGGGTCGGCTGCGGAGTCGCGGTCGGCTTAGGGCTCGGCTTGGGCGTCGAGGTCGGAGCAGGCGTGGGCCTGGGAGTCGAAGTCGGCGCGGGAGTCGGCGTCGGCGAGGGTGCCGGAGTGTACTTGCCATCGAGGTAGTCGATAGCGTTGATTATGCTGATCCTGCCGTAGCCATAGTTGTTGTTAGGTACGCCGGAGCCGAGGGGCTTAGCCGTCTTCTCCATGATTTCCTTTACCTCGGCCGGCGTAAGGTCCGCCTTCTTCTCGAGGAGCAGGGCGACTGCGCCGGATACCATGGGGCATGCCATCGAGGTGCCGCTCATGGACAGGTAGTAGTTATCGATCGCCTTCTGGTTGTTGGTGCCGGCTGCCCGGGTGGATACGATGTCCTTGCCCGGTGCAGTGACGTCAGGCTTGACTCTGCCGTCTTTGGTCGGGCCTCTGGAGCTGAACGACGCGATGTTGTCGCTCTTGTCAGTGGCGCCGACGGTCAGGGCTGCTGGAGTGTCTGCAGGGCAGCCGACGGTCTTTGCACTGGGGCCGCTGTTGCCTGCTGCACAAACGACAACCTTGCCGTTCTGCACAGCTCTGGTGACCGCATCGTCTATAGACTGGGCGTGGTCGTCAGAGCCCAGCGACATGGAGATGATCTGGGCGTCGCTCTTGGCTGCATAGTTGATGCCTGCGAGAATGGTGTCAAGGCTGCCAGAGCCGTCCTTGCCGAGAACCTTGATGCCTGTGAACGTTACTTCGGGGGCGACGCCCTTGTATTTGCCGCCGGATGCAGCGCCGCTGCCGCCAATGATGCCGGCGCAGTGGGTGCCGTGGCCGAAGTCGTCATACGCTTCAGTCTTGCTGCCTACGAAGTCCTTGAACTCGGTGATCCTGCCCTTGAAGTCTGGGTGGGAGCCGTCGATGCCCGTGTCAACTACGGCCACTTTAACGCCTTTGCCTGTATATCCCAGATCCCAGACCTGAGGGGCGCCGACTATGGGTGATGCTTCCTTCAGCGTGACATGAAAGACAATGTTCTTCTCCACGTATTTTACGTTCTTTAGCGAGTTGAGCTTCTCAGCAGCCTGCTCGCCGGGAACTTTAATGGCAATACCATTGATGGTATCGTATGTGTGGGTGATAGTAGCATTATTTTCAGCAGCGAAGGCAGTAATCTGGTCCTCCATAATGCTGGCCAGATCCTGGCTGTCGTCGAAGACTACGATGTAGGTGTTGTCATCGACACAGTTCTCCTTCGGAGTGCCTTGCATCGTCATGCTGGCGCTCGCGAGAATAGAACTCGCCAGAATTGCCAGACATATGACTGCAATTACAAGTATACGTTTTTTAATGGCTTATCCCTCCAGATGTTCTAATAGGACACATTGAGGAATAGGATAAATACTTTCTGAATTAACCAATAACGTTGTAATTACAGTTATTTACTAATAATGGGCTAAATTTTGCTTTAATTTTAGATAAACAGCAATAATTGCCTGCAAATGGTGCCGAAAGGCCTGTAAACCAGGCTATTTACTACCAATTGATTTAAGGTGACGGCACTTGCGACATTTTAATAAAATCCGGCTGCTGTAACCTTAAAAAAAATACACCTTCCCGTACGGGAAGGATTTAGTCTGAGCTTAAACGTTACCCGGCTGAATATCTCTTACCGTGATCTGGAAGTTCAGAGTCTTACCTGCCATAGGGTGGTTGACGTCGATGAGCACTGTCGTATTGTTCGGTATACTGTGGACTCTGACCTGCTGGCCGGTATAGCCTACGTATAACGTCTGATTTACATAAGGCGTAATATTCTGGGAAGTCAGGTCGGTCATGTTGACCGGTATGATCATCTCAGGGTCGTACTCTCCGTACGCTTCAGCCGGGGACAGGGTGACGTTCTTCGATTCCCCGATCTTCATGCCCATCGTCGCGTTGTCGAAGCCCGAGATCATGCTGCCTGAGCTTGCGATGAACGACAGGGGGGTATAGTCTTTCAACGGGTGGTAGATGCCCGCATCCTGCGCTACGGATGCAATGGATGTGTCGAAAATCGTGCCATTGTCGAACCAGCCGATGTAATCTACGGTGACATTATCTCCCGCTTTCACGGTCTTTTCTGCCGGCCCGGTACAACCGGCGATTAAAACCAGCGACAATACCAGCAGAATTGCCGGTATCCAGCCTTTTCTAGATATCATAATAAATCACTCACTACGTATTAGGAATACGTGGCAGGGCATATATTCTTTATCGCCAGATAATCCAACTCCTTACTACTGCCTGTTTATGGTTGCGGCGGCCTGGCAAAGTACCTCGGAATTCCGGAGGCATTGAGTGTATGCGAAATCGGCTTCAGGCCCTGATCTTTTTCACAAAGTTGGCATACGCCCACTCTGCCATTGAGCCCAGTCTGTCCTTCTTATAGACCACGTAACAGACCTCTAGCCGTGGATTGAACTTCGATTTGAACTGGTATAGACGGCGTTCTCCGGCTCCGTTGATTTCAAATTCCTTGCAGCCTTTGGCTTTAGCCCTCAGGATTGATTCCCATATCAAGTACTCGTTACCCGAAATTCCGTTACTTATTCTCGGGTTGCCCATCCAGTATATCATCTTGCCATGGTATATCGCTACTATGACAATCGAAATAATCTCATCTCCGTGCCGTAGCGAGTACATCCTCAGGTTCTCCGGGAATGCCTCGAGCAGATCACTCAAATATTGGGGACTTATGATTGGTATGGCCAATCCTTGTTCGGCATATCGTTTTTGCATGATTTCGTAAAACGCGTCGACATCTGGGCTCTCCCTGAATTCAAGGCCTTTCTTGCCTGTTTCCCTTATCAGGCGTCTGGCATCCTTGTCAAAGCCGGCCAGAATCTCTTCTAGCGGCGGATCAAGATCAACTAAGTATGTGTAGTTGCACCTCTCCAGAAAATCGTGCCACATAAACGGCCTGACGTCTCTGTGCCCGGGCATCAGGTGGATGTACGTGTAGTTTGGGCTGAGCATGTTGATCTCGGCGATAACGGCTTCGATAACTTTGTGCATGTATTTTTCCCTTTTACTGGGATTCATATCCTCTGCTGCTTTGAACAGTACGGGGCCGAGGTACGGGATACCTGTCTGAGGGGGTGACGTCGTCACAATCCTGATCATCAGGTCTTTCTTACCTGACTTCCGGGTTTTTGGTCATTAGTTTTTAGTTGTTTTCTCTTTGAGTTGTCGGTGTTCTTGTGTTTCTTGTGGGAATATTTAAGTAGTTAGTGTGTCCATATGGACATACTATGGGGAGTTTTATCAGAAAGAAAAAGGATGGGGATAACGAGTATTTCTATGAGGTAACTACCACCTACGATCCGAGCATTAAACGCAGCAGGCAGAAAGTCAAATACCTGGGCAAAAACATCGATGGAAAACCCAGTCGTGTCAGACTCTGTCATCCTAAAACCTGCTTTAATTACGGCGAACTACTCCCCGCTCTGAACATTATGAAAGAACTCGGAGTAGAGGATATCCTCCAGGGTCTTTTGAATGAGAAGGATTCCATGGCAGTACAGGCCTTGGCATTGAATCGTGTACTCAAACCGGTGCCAGCGTTAATGTTGGAATCATGGTACGAGTCATCCATCCTGTGTAAAATGCATCCGGGTTTACGGTTGAAGAGTCAGCATATTAGCGAACTCCTGGAGCGTCTCGGATCTGACGATGTGCCGGATCGATTTATGGACCGGTGGACGAGAGCGCATGGTAACGGGGCTGCGCTCGTGTTCGATATTACCAGCCTTTCATCCCATTCTACTCAAATAAGTCTTCTGGAGTATGGGTATAATCGTGAGCATAACACGTTGGAACAGGTTAACCTGGGCATGGTCGTAGATCAAAAGACTGGGTTGCCGTTAATGTATGACCTGTACCCCGGAAGCATTGTCGACGTGCTGACACTGGTTAATACGTTAAAACGGATCCGGACACGGGGAATAACAGAGTATTCACTCGTCCTGGATCGTGGCTTCTTCAGTAAAGGCAACATACGTGAACTGGTAAGGGAAAAGGCCAGTTTCATCATACCCGGGAGCCATACCCTGAAAAGTGTTAAAGAACTGATCAGTACTTGCCGGGATATCCGTAATCCAGTGTACCTCGAGAAATATAATGATAAAACCATTTACGTTAAACCGGTCAAGCTTGAAATTGATGAGGTTACTCTTAATGGATTCTTGTATTACAGTCCCACTCGGGAGCAGGATGAGAAAGAGTGTTTCATGAGCCGACTGTACGATATGCGCACCCGGTTGCAGGAGAAAGAGCTTCAATCCTGGATGAACCCACAGGATACCTTTGAAAGCATCACTGGCAGCCTGCAACCATTCTTCTCCTACAAGGTACGAGAGAACCGTTTTATCGTCGAGATCAAGAATAACGCGGTGGCTCAAAGATTGAATAAGATGGGCCGCTTCCTACTCTTGTATCATGGTGCTGCGCCCGCGTGGGATGAATGTTTAGCCATGTACCGGGAGAAGGACCTCGTTGAGAAAGCCTTCAAGACCATAAAAAGCGACGTCCGGCTTAAACCATTGAACGTGAAGAAGACTGAGACGTTGAAAGGACTCCTCTTCACCTGTTTCTTAGCGCTCAGTATACGAATGAGGCTGCTACGCTTGATGAAAGAAAACGGTTTGCTTAAAGAGTATACGGTCGAGTCAATGCTTTTCGAATTGGAGAAGTTGAAAAAGATCGAGTTAGAAAACGGCGAAATGATCATGACCGAGCCTACAAAAAAGGTTAAAGAAATCCTGAAAACCCTCAACCTCGAACCATAGTATGTCCAAAACCCCGGAAGTCAGGTTCTTATAGAAAAGTGGAAAAACCGAAATCAGCTCATCTCTCAGAAAAACCCCGTAGGGTAATAGCTGGTATCCGCTATGTCTTTCTATGATGTGGAGTAGCTCCCATCTGTGGAATATCGTGCTGTCCTTGCTTTCCTCTACAAATTTGTCCCAGGTCGGTTGATCCTTGATCAGCTCTGCCCGCATTGAAACCATCTTTGAGACCCCGGCATTCTAAGCATATTATATAAAATTAGTTATCATTATCTAGTATATATCGCTTTCTATATAACTGCCTGGTCAGCAAGCAAAAAAGTAATTACCGGATTTCCTTCAAGGTATACTTACTCGACCCCAGCCCGATGCTCTCTCCGTACTGGATCTGGACCAGGCCTTTCGTCTTCTCCCATGTGCCCTCGAACTTGTCCTCCCCGGGCTCGAAATGATCCTTGAGCCTGCTGTCCCGGAGCCCGATCTGCTGCTTCACGAGATCGAAGCTTGCCATGTCGATTGCTATCGGATCTGTGGAGGCCAGAATGCCGATGTCCGGGACGATCGGGGCGTCACTCCATGGGACGCAGTCGCATTCGGGCGTAATATGAATCAGAAAATTCATGTAGCCGATCCGCCCCTCCTTGCCCTGGACTGCTCCAAGGGCATACTCCGTCATCATCTCCATAAACGGAACGATGTCTTTCTCCCAGTTGAAGCTGATGGATCCGACAGGGCAAACGGTCATGCACTCGCCGCAGCCAATGCAGACCTCGTCGTCCACTACTGCGATATCCTGTTCCATGTGCACCGCAATCCTGGGGCAGACCGCAGCGCAGCGCCCGCAGCCTACGCAGCCTTTCTCATCCACGAGGGGCCGTAAGCCCCTGTGCTGATCCATCTTGCCTTCAGCCGGCGCGCATCCCATGCCCAGGTTTTTGATCGCTCCCCCAAAACCGGCCATGCCGTGGCCTTTGACGTGTGAAAGGACGATCATGCTCCTGGGCGAGAGGATGTCGCTCGCGATTTTCACGCTCTGAAAATGCTTGCCCTTAATCGGCACTTCCCGATAATTATCGCTGATCAGGCCGTCTGCAATAATGCACGGGGCATTCACGACCGAATAGCTGAACCCATGCTCGACAGCGGTGATGAGGTGCTCCACAGAATCATGTCTGCTGCCAGAATACAGTGTGTTTGTGTCAGTGAGGAACGGCTTGCCGCCCCTCGCCTTGATCTTGTCCACCACCTGCCTGACATAGACCGGCCGCACATACGTATCGTTACCCCGCTCTCCGAAGTGTACCTTCACCGGCACCAGCTCATCCTCGGCGATGATGTTGCCGAACCCCGCCGCGTCGAAGAGCTTCTGAATCTTGGTGATCGTGTTGACCCTCGTCTTTCCAGTCTTCAGCCTCGCAAAGTAAACCGTCGAAGTCATGCGGTGGACCCACCTTGATTAAATAGCACAACGCTCTAGGCTTGCGCAGAGATATTCTACACCGCCGCCATCGCCGGCAAAAAGTTCGGATTTGAAAAATGATGACGACTAATGAAATCAAATTGCCTTGTACTAAGGGATCAAAACAGGGTGCACAGGGCATGATGGAAAACGGCTCACCACAGTGTGCACAGAGACTCACAGAGCTACTATTTACCACAGAGACGCAGAGGCTCACAGAGACGCACAGAGAAACGGTTCACCACAGAGGCACAGAGGTACACAGAGACTTACTTCAATATCTATTGTATGCCCATCATTATATCAAAAAATCTCTATGTATCTCTGTGTATCTCTGTGCGTCTCTGTGCCTCTGCGGTAAAACAGTTCTCTGTGAGCTTCTGTGGTGAACATTTTGCAGTGTGAATACTGGCTGTATCAAATGATAAACCAGCCCGGCGGAGGTTGACCGGGCTGGCTCTGGCTGTTATTCGACGGGTATGCGCTTCATCGGCCCGTCGGGCTGTTCTTCCGGGGTGATCTTCATCTGCCGCTTGTCATACATCCGGACGATGGTGAGGGTCGCCGGGACGCCGATCTTTTCTTCGCTGAGCAGCTTGTGGAGGTCGTCCACGTTGTTGACGGGCTTGTCGTCCAGGCCGATGATAACATCGCCGGCTACGAGGCCAGTCCTGTCGGCGGGGCTGCCACGTTCGAGGTTGACCACAAGCACACCCTGGTTAGAGCTGAGCTTGAGAGACTCGACTATCTCGTCCTTGATGACCACGTTCTGGCCTGCAACTCCTATGCGGCCACGCCTGATCTTGCCGTCCCTCATCAGCTTCGAGGCGACGAACTTTGCGATGCTGGAGGGTATGGCAAAGCAGATGCCCTGGGCCGGTAAGATGATGGCGGAGTTGATGCCGATGACTTCTCCGGCGGAGTTCACCAGCGGCCCTCCGGAGTTGCCGGGGTTGAGAGACGCGTCGGTCTGGATGACGTCGTCGATGAGCCGGCCGTTGTACGTCCGGAGCGATCTTCCAACCGCGCTGACCACGCCCGAAGTGACTGTACACTGGAAGCCGTAAGGATTTCCGATCGCGATGACCAGCTGTCCTACTTTGAGCGACTGGGAGTCGCCCAGGGTGGCGTGCACCAGGTTGGGCGCCTCAATCTTGACTACTGCCAGGTCTGTGGCCGGATCGTCGCCGATCACCCTGGCCGGGAACTTTCTGCCGTCGGACAGTATGACGTCGATCTGGGATGCCTCGTGGACGACGTGGCTGTTGGTCAGGATATAGCCGTCAGGGGTGAAGATGAAGCCGGAGCCGCTGCCCGGCACCTCCTGTTCGGCCTGGTTGAAAAACGACTGCCTGACCAGCATCTTACGCTTGATATCTATCTTCACGACTGAGGGGCTGACTTTTTCTACTACACTGACCACAGTCCTGGAGTATGCATCGAGCAACTCTCCATCGACAGGCCTGGGGCTTTCATGGACAGTTCTCTCTGTCGCCTCTCCTGTAGCGGAAACTGGAATTGTTATGGGATCCATATCTGTATACCTTATGTGTTGTCAGAGTCTTTCATGAGCGGTTCATAGCCGGGGGACAACCCCATGGATACGCCAGCTGACTGATATTTACTTTTTGTAAATTGTAATTGTATTAATACTTTGTCTATACAGACATTGTACAACACTTATAAGTGATGTAGAGCCTATTAGGAGAAAAACGCCCGGCCATCCGGCATACTTTGTTCAGGCATGCCGGCCAGGCCAAAAATGGTTGTATCGATATTTTTAGCTGTATCTGACCAGTTCCATAGTGGTGGTGATCCGGGTGCCGTCGCTGATGCCACTACCTGCAATCTTGACCGGGATGGGCACGCTTTCATCCATCCACAGCGTAATCCCGCTATCTGTGCTGGTATACTTCTTTGCCCGGGGGAAGAATCCCATATCGACCGCTACTGGATCAATGCCATGGTCATAAAACTCTACGTTTGACGAGATGGTGGCCATATCGGCGTTCCAGTATGCGGGGTCGTCCTCGGGAATCTCTTTCTCGGTAGTTCCGTTGGCCGTTATGGTGGTAGCATGGCCACCGAGTATCCAGTTATTCGACTGCCTATAGTAGAGGTCTGTGATAGTGGTGACAGCCCCGCTCCCTTCGCCGATGATGCGGGTTTCTCTCATATGTCTCGCATCTGATACATTACCGTAAGGCACAATTTCGTACTCCGCCTTTAGCTTGCCGACGCGTACCGAAGTTTTACCGTCCGACGCATAGATGTCGTACTCGAACTCGTGGAACTTGCTCATGTCAAAAAGGAGCGCTCCGGGACTGATTATAGTCGTATTATCCGGAGTCGGCGTCGGAGTGGCGGTCGGATTACTGTCTCCCGGCCGGGTACAGCCTGCTATAACTACTGTAGCCGACAGGAGGATGAATAAGAGTAAAATGGCGCTGATTCTTCTTTTCATACTATCTGTACCTTGTAACCTGTTTGACTTTAAACTCTGTGCTCGTATCGGCCAGACCACCGGCCCGGCAGGAACTAGTCCAGTCGAGGGTCAGGCGGTACTCTCTCCGAAGCCGCGCTGTCGTCAGCATGAATCCTGTGTCAGATCGGTCGCTACCTGTCCTTGAATCGCAATAATAAGCTATATAGCTGATCACCTTTTACGATCTTTAAGCGTGATTTAATGGTAGAAGCAATAGACAGGAAAATGATCCTGCTGATCACGGGTATCGCCGCCTTTATTACTCCCTTTCTGGGCGCTTCGATGAACGTCGCCCTACCTCAGGTGGGAGCCGAGTTCCAGCCTGACGCCGTACTGCTGGGGTGGGTGGTGACTGCTTATCTCTTGTCTACTGCCATATTTATCGTGCCTTTTGGCAGACTTTCCGACATGTACGGCCGGCGCATCGTCTTCATCGCCGGTATGACGGCGACTGCTGTTTTCACGCTTATGTCTGCCGTATCGGACACCATCTGGCTGCTTCTCCTGTCAAGGGTACTCCAGGGAATCGGCAGCGCGATGATATTCGGCACGAGCGTGGCCATCCTGACGTCCTCCTTCCCCCCGAAAGACCGGGGCAAAGTGCTAGGTATCAACGTGGCCCTCGTTTACCTGGGCTTATCGCTGGGCCCTGTCGTGGGTGGCATTATCACCCAGCAGGTCGGCTGGCGGTACATCTTCGTCCTCAACGGAGTCCTGAGCCTGATCGCCCTTGGCTTTACCCTGTGGAAGCTGAAAGAAGATGTCCAGTGTGCCGAAAAAGCCCCGTTCGACATCGGCGGCTGCGCGATCTACGGTATCATGCTCTTCGCATTGATGTACGGCCTGTCCCTGCTCCCGGATATCTCCGGAGCCTTCTGGATTGTCGGAGGCCTGGTTGCGCTGGCGATCTTCATCTGGTGGGAGCTGAGGCACAAAGCACCTGTAGTCAAGCTCTCATTGTTCGTGAATAACGTCTCGTTCACCTTCTCCAACGCAGCAGCTTTGATCAACTACAGCGCCACCTTCTCGGTGTCTTTCCTGCTCAGCCTGTATCTGCAGTATATCAAAGGGATGGACCCCCAGACGGCGGGCCTTATACTGATAGCAGCCCCCGTAATGCAGGCTGTGTTGTCACCCCTCGCCGGCAGGCTGTCCGACAGGATGGAGCCGCAGTACGTGGCATCGGCGGGCATGGCTATCACCACAGTCGGCCTGCTGCTCTTTACGCTGCTCAGCTCGGAGACGTCATTGCTGTACATCGTAGGCAGCCTCATCCTCATCGGCCTTGGCTTCGCGCTCTTCTCTTCCCCGAATACTAACGCCATAATGAGCTCGGTAGACCGGTGCGACTACGGTGTGGCATCAGGCATGGTCAGCACCATGCGGCTCGTCGGCCAGATGCTCAGCCTCGGCATCGCCATGCTGACATTCTCCGTCTTCATAGGCCGTGTCCAGATCACCCCCGAGCAGTACCCGCTGCTAATTACGAGCATCAAGGTAGCGTTCATAATCTCGGCAGTACTCTGCGCCGCCGGCATCCTGGCATCTATGGCTAGAGGGAAGATGCGAAAAAACACTTCCGAGCCTGTGGTGCAAAAAGCGTGAACGGATCCGAACGCTGCGCTGTGTGTTTCTGATCGCTCGGACTGGTGAGGCAGCAATACGAACGCTGCGCTGTGCAAAGCCTCACAGATTCCACGGATGGTGCAGAATCTGATGATTCTGCCAGATTCCACAGATTCCTGATGGGATAGCACAGACGACGCAGAATTTTATGATTCTGATGGATTCTAGAGATAAACAAATAGTGTTCTGATTGACTATCTTATGATTGCTATCTGTGATCGAATTGTATTAGCGTATTCCATCTGTGATATTGTGTAGTAATCTGTGGATTCAGCAGAGAAATCTGTGGAATCAATCAGAATCTGTGGCATCTGTGAGGATTAGCACAGCGCAGCGTTCGATATGTAGTCTCGGGTATCCTATACAATCAAATAAGGCACAGCACAGCGTTCGTCTAGTTGAATCGCAGAGCCCTGAAAGATTTAAAAACTAAAACGGTTTAGCTCGTAGCGGCTGGTGCCTTCTTCCGACCCTTTTCCAACAAGGTGGAAGCTGTTTTTCTCTAATACCCTTACAGAACGGACATTATCGTTAACGACCTCGGCGATTATGCGGTCGACCTCTGTATGCTCAAACGCCCACTGTACCAGCGCTGCGACAGCTTCTGTCGCATAGCCTCTGCCCTGGTATTGCCTTAATACTGAATAGCCGATGGCTACGGTGCCGTTGACCGGTCTGGAGGTGAAGCCGCCGTTGCCTATTAAAATTCTCCGATCTGTCCTATCGTCGACCAGCACCCAGTACCAGTTGAGCCAGCCGGCCATATCGGGTTCCCGCTCGAGGTAAGCGGAGAACAGGCCGATGACGTCACGGATGTTTTCCGGGGGCCAGGCTTCGTCTTCCTCTTCACCGGGCACCCGGGCTTGCAGCAACTTTGAAAATCGGTCTCGATCGGCCATCTCAGCTCTGATCAGCTCGACGGTGGCAGCGATCAGCTCCAGCCTGGAAGTACGAATCCTGGGCTCGTGCATCTCACTGCCTTCTCTTGAAGACCTCGTCCGCAGCAGATAATGCATTCAGCGCCGCCGGGAATCCTGCGTATACGGCCATTTGCATGATGACCTCTACGATCTCCTCTTTAGTCCAGCCCGTGTTGAGGGCGGCGTCTATGTGTGACTTCAATTGGGGGAGGTGGCCCATCGCTGTCAGCGCAGCCACAGTGGCCAGTTCTCTGGTCTTTACGTCAAGCCCCGGCCTGCTGTAGATGTCCCCGTACGCGAACTCGAAGACGTACCTGTGCATGTCTGGCGCAACGTCTTTGAGGGATTCTACCAGCTTTTCGGCATTGTTTGCATTGATGTCCATGAGCAGCGATCTGCCGCGCTCGTACCGATCTTTCTCCATGCTATTCTCCGCATATCCCCATGCAATTCAGTTCGTATTAGAATTCCGGTATCCGAAGGTTAAAGCTCGCATCTCAGTCTTATCTATCTCCAATTCTATATCCTCCCATACCATATGTATTGAGTTTGTATGTACTCGGTACCACTTCTAACGCGTACATCATATCATCTACGATGACGAAGTCAGGATACTTTTTCGAGTAGTCTTCGTCAGCTGTACTGGTTATCCAGATCGCATAAACGCTCGTCAACTTTTCATTTCGGTAGTAGACCGGCGGATAATTATTATATTCGGTATCTTCACCGATTACTCTGGCATGCCAGTACTTCCTATAAGACGCACTTCTGCCTTCTATAGTCATTGTGTTATCCTTATCAAAAATTCGATATATTGTATAAAGAGTACCATCATTCATAATCTCCGTATCAGCCCACCGCCCGACTGCGCTGATGTTCCCGGTCAACGTACCTCCGTTTGTCCTGACCCCGCCTTGCGAGACGTCCCCACCCGCCATTAATAACAGTCCCGTATCCTGGTCCTGAGTATCGCCGGAGAATATGATCACGCCCGTCAGCATACCTGCTGCAAAGCACAGCAGGCCAGTAAATGCGATTGTAAATATGACTTCTTTTTTAATAACCATGGTAAAACCTGCATTAGTATGATTTATTACAAACAATTAAATAGCTACTGTTCGGCAGGCAATTAAAGAAAAAGTATTGTAGAGCCTTTGAAAACTCCGGCTCTACATTTGCCTGTTTTCCATCTGCATTGTTAAGCTGCCTTATCCTTGTCCCTGATCTCCACCCTGCGGATTTTGCCGCTGATAGTCTTGGGCAGGGCGGGGACGAACTCGACGATCCTGGGGTACTTGTAAGGCGCTGTGACCTTCTTCACGTGGTCCTGGAGCTCTTTCTTCAGGGCGTCACATGGGTCGTAGCCCTTTTTAAGGACGACTGTAGCCTTGACGACCTGTCCCCTGATTTCGTCGGGCACTGCCGTGATCGCGCACTCCACGACCGCCGGGTGCTGGATTAGGGCACTTTCGACTTCGAAGGGGCCGATTCTGTAGCCGGAGCTCTTGATGACGTCGTCAGACCTGCCGACGAACCACATGTAGCCGTCTTCATCCATCCAGGCCATGTCGCCTGTATAATAGAGGCCATTGTTCCAGATGGACTTCGTCCGCGCCTCGTCGCGGTAGTAGCCTTTGAACAGGCCCACTGGCATCCCTTTGCTGGTATCGATGACGATCTCGCCTTCTTCTCCGACTTCGCATGGTTTACCCAGCGCGTTGAGGAGGACGATATTGTAGCCCGGGGAGGGCTTGCCCATGGAACCGGGCTTGGGATTCATCCACGGGTAGGTGGCGATCGAGACCGTCATTTCAGTCTGTCCGTAGCCTTCCATCAGCCGGATGCCGGTGAGCTTAAGCCACTTGTTATATACCTCCGGGTTGAGGGGCTCGCCTGCTACCACACAGTACTTGAGGTGGGAGAAGTCGTACTTCGACATGTCCTCGTTGATGAGGAACCTGTAGATTGTGGGCGGGGCACAGAAAGTGGTGACCTTGTATTTCTGGTTCATCTCCAGCAGGTTCACAGGGTTGAACTGCTCGTAGTCGTAGGCGAATACGGCCGTGCCTGCTATCCACTGGCCGTATATTTTGCCCCAGACTGCCTTTGCCCACCCGGTATCTGCCACCGTGTAGTGGAGGCCGTTGTCCATGACGTTCTGCCAGTACTTTGCCGTGAGGATATGCCCCAGCGGGTAGGCGAAGTCGTGCACCACCATCTTGGGCATGCCGGTAGTTCCCGAGGTGAAGTACAGGATAGAGATGTCCTCATTCTTCGTGGCCTCTTCGCCGGTCGGCCGCTCGAAGTGATCACCAGCCTTCTCTACCTCTGTATCAAAGTCGATCCAGCCGGGATGATTGCCGTTCACAACCACTTTATACTTAAGGATGTCCGGGCACTCTTTCTGGGCAGCGTCGACTGCCGGAACGAGGTATTTGTCCTCTGCCGCTATCATCATCTTGATATCGGCGAGCTTTAGCCTGTACACGATATCTTTAGTCGTGAGCATGTGGGTGGCAGGGATGGCGATCGCACCGATCCTGTGGAGCGCGAGCATGATGGGCCACCATTCATACCTGCCCTTGAGGGCTAACATGACCGCGTCGCCCTTTCTGATCCCGATGCTCTTGAACAGATTGGCTGCCCTGTCGCTCATCAGCTTCATTTCGGAGAAGCTGATGATCTTCTCTCCGCCGAAGTCGTCGCACCAGACGAGGGCGATCTTGTCGGGGCTCTCTCTGGCGTAGACGTCTACGACATCATAGGCGAAGTTGAAGTTTTCAGGGACTTTGATCTTGAGGTTCTGTCTGAAATCTTCGTAAGAATTGAATTCGGTCCTGTCCAGGAACTTGTGTAACAATGACATTTTTTTACCTCTATACCTCACATTATGATGGCGAGAAATCTGGCAGGCTTGTTATTCAGCGCTACCATGGCGTGATCGCAGCTTGAGTCGAAATAGATGGAGTCGCCTTCTTCGAGGACGATCTCGTGGTCTTTGATGAATAGTTTAAGGCTTCCCTCGAGAATCAGGTTGAACTCCTGCCCCGGGTGAGAATTGGTATGCACCGGAGTGCTTTCGGGCTTCGGCTCTACCGTGACGATGAAAGGCTCGGCCTTCTTGTTTATAAAGTTGGCTGCGAGGTTCTGGTACTTGTACTGCTTCCTCCGCTCGACACTTACTCCCTGCCCTTTTCTGGTCACGGTGAAATAGTGCATCCTGGGGGCTTCGCCCGTGAGGAGAATGCTCATCTCGACACCCAGCTTTCTCGAGATCTCGTAGAGGATGCTCGCTGGAATATCCTCTTCGCCGTTCTCGTACCTGCGGTAAGTATCCTGACTTATCCGGAGATCGGAAGCCATGCTTTCCTGGCTGATGTCCAGGATTTCCCTGAGCTCCTTTATCCGGGCGGCCACTTCCTTGATTCGTTCCTGCATGAGTTTACCTTCTCTGTAACTGGTGACTTGACAACTGATATTAACTGATATCCGATAATCTGTATACTTTCACCTGATTTAAGGTTGCTGCTCTAATCATTATAGATTGATTGAAAGTTTTATCACGACTGTGCAGGCTATCGTTTATTGATAACCAGTATGTCATAGTGTGGCAAGGGTATTAAAATTTGCGAATTAAGACAGTCAGAAAAGTGACACATGTTAATACGCTATACGTGAGGCTGCAATACCTAAAAGCAAATAAAAAAGAGTTTTAGCGGATAACGTATCCGCTAAACGGTACTATTTTTTCCACACCAGTAAATACCAGGCTACCAGAATTCCGGCGGCGGTAATAGCAATTGAATGGACCCAGACGATCGGGCCGACCGGCAGTGCCTGGCTGCCGGGAGCCGAAGATGCTGTAGGGGTCGAGTTGACCGCCGGAGCCGGGGTAATTACCGTTTCTGACGTAGGTGTAACAGTAGACACCGGAGTCGCTGTTGCGATTGGTGTCACCGTCGGTATGGGAGTCGGTGTCGGCCGGGTGTACATCTCATCCATACTGATAGTTACAGGCCTGCCGCCGGAGGCTGGCAGAGGAACAATGGCCTTCAGGGTTGCAATTTCGGTTTCATATCCTGCCTTGCTCACTGTTATGGTAATACTGCCTGCTGAACTAGAATTTACGATTATCACTGCAGTGCCCGAAGAGCCTGTCAATCCTGTACCTGTGGCGTTGCCGGTCAGAGTGATTGTAGCTCCTTCGACCGGCAAATCCGCGGAGGTTACTGTAAACAGGACTGCGGTCTGACGGCCTACAATAAGACTGGACTGGTTCGAGGAGACGTTCAGGTATTTCAGAACCTCATTTACTGTGATCGTGATCTCCTGGCTGTCGGTAGCCAGGCCATCCGAGACTACTACCTCAAAGGTGTAGCTGCCGGGTCCCTGGGCCTCTGTCGGTGTCCAGGTGAAAGTCCCCGCAGAGTCTATCGCCGCTCCTGCCGGAACACTGCCGGCGAGGCTGAAACTCAGCGTTTGAGCCGGCAAGTCAGGATCAGATGCGGTCGCCGTGAATGTTAGCAGTGTCTCTTCATTCGTCGTCCAATCGCTTATCACGTTGAGCACTGGTGCCTGGTTTACTTCGTTTACGGTGACAGTGATCTCCTCGCTATCCGTATGCAGCCCATCTGATACGACGACGTTAAACGTGTAGGAGTCGGGTCCCTGGGCTTCGTTCGGCATCCAGGTGAATACTCCTGTATTCATGTCTATGCTTGCTCCTGCCGGGGCGCCGGACAGCGAGAAGATCAGGGTCTGGGCGGGCAGGTCGGAGTCTGTGGCTGAAGCCGTGAATGTTAAAGCCTCCCCTTCGTTCACCGTCTGATCGCCGATGGCGCCGAGCACCGGGGCTACGTTAACCTCGTTAACCGTGATCGTGATGCTCTGGCTGTCGGTCGTTACGCCATCGGATGCTACCACGCTAAATGTGTAACTGCCAGGTCCCTGGGCCTCTGTGGGTGTCCAGGTGAACGCGCCTGTCCCGGCGTTTATGCTCGCTCCCGCCGGGGCGCCGGACAACGAGAACGTCACTGTTTGGGCCGGCATGTCTGAGTCTGTGGCGGAAGCTGTGAACGTACAGGCAGTCAGCTCATCGCAGGAAAGCGATGCCGGCACTCCTGACAGTACGGGATCGGCGTTGACCTCGTTTACTGTAACAGTGATCGTCTCGCTATCCGCCACGAGGCCATCAGAGACTACGATATCAAACGTATACGAGTTTGGACCCTGGGCTTCGGTCGGTGTCCACGTGAATGCTCCCGTCGTCTCATCTATGCTCGCTCCTGTGGGGGCTCCGGCGAGCGAAAAGGTCAGGGCCTGGGCTGGCAGGTCCGAATCGGATGCGCTGACAGTAAAGGCTAAAGCGGTCCCTTCATCTACAGTCTTTCCACCAATTATGGCAAGTACTGGGGCGGTATTTACCTCATCTACCGTAACCATGATGTCCTCTGTATCAGCCAGAGAGCCGTCGGATACGCATACTGTGAACGTGTAGGTGCCGGGTCCCTGGGCTTCTGTGGGTGTCCAGGTGAAGACACCGGAAGACTGGTCGATACTTGCACCTGCAGGGGCGTTTACCAGTGAGTAAGTTAAATTGTTGGCCGGCATGTCTGTATCTACTGCGGTTGCCGTAAATGAGAGCGTAGCTTCTTCGTTCACTGCTTTATTGCCTATCTCAGCCAGAACGGGGGCCTGGTTGACTTCATTGACCGTGACGTTAATTGTCTCGCTGTCAAAAGACATACCATCCGATACTACGATGGTAAACGTGTATGCGCCGGGCCCATGGGCTTCTGTGGGTGTCCAGAAGAATTCGCCGGTAGCCGGGTGTATACTGGCACCTGTCGGGACACTGCCAGTGAGGTAATAGTACAGCGTCTGAGCCGGTACGTCGGAGTCTGTGGCTGAAGCGTTGAACGCTAAGGGTTCCAGTTCATTCACGACTTTGTCACCGATCGTGCTCAGCACAGGAGCCTGGTTATGCGAGATACCTATAAACTCGCCGAAGGCGGACGGCGTGGTACCTATGCTAAAATGATGCCTGACTGAATTGCTATTAGTATCGATGATCGTAATACTGTTGCTCCCGGTGTTCACCACAAATACACTGTTTTCGCCAGGGACTTTCGCTATACCCGCGGGGCCGGTTCCTACAGGTATAGTATGTTCTTGTTCTTCAAAATCAGTTACAGTATCGATTGCTGAAACAGTATTCTCTTTCGGATTTGTCACGTAAGCCCAGCGGCCGTTAGTGGCTACGGTAACGCCTGTAGGGTTTTCTCCTACATATATTGGTATTGGTGCAACAGTATCACTAACGGTATTTATGACCGAAACGGTGGAGCTACCATAATTTGCTACGTACACTTTTAACCCGTTGGGGGTTATCGCTATTCCTCTGGGGGCAGTACCCACTAATCTATCGGTAACTGAATTATCCGCCGTACTGATAATAGAAACAGTATTTGTTCCTGAATTTGCTACATATACTCTCGTTCCATCCGGGGATACAACCACACCTACAGGATTTAAACCTACTGGTATAGTGGCAGTGACCTGGTTGCCTGTCGTCGAAATCACCGATACTGTACCGCTGCCATAATTTGTCACATACACTCTTGATCCATCGCCATTAATCGCAACGCCATATGGATTGGCTCCTACTGTAACGTTTGCTTTAACTGTCTTGGATGTGGTGTCGATCACCGAAACCGTGCCGCTACCATAATTGGCCACATATGCTGTTAACCCGTCAGGGCTTACAGCTATGCCCCTGGGGTCGATACCTACCGGTATCGTATAAATATAGGTGCCATAATACGCATCAAGTACTACAACGGTGTTGTCTCTTGTAGGTATATAGGCGTTCGGTGAGGCATTTGCAGTATCTGCAACTATAGTGATTGAAAAGATCAGTATTAGAATAGCGACCAGAGAAATGTTCGATAGCCTGAGGCATCCACCGTGTATCATTCTAAACCTCTTATTTAACTGGCATTGCTGGGTAAATTATCTAATGTTTCCAGGTTATGTGTTAATAATACTATCGGTTAGTGGATAAGCGTATACTCGACCATTGAATCAACGCCTTTTCCTATCGCTGGCATGTGGTTCTTTTACCAGCCGCTTTCCTTGAAGAGTATCCAATATTTCGCCTGGATCTGCCTGTTGGAAGCCAATGGCCAGACCTCGAACTTGCAGGTATATTTTTAGACTTTAGATGGAGCGGGCTAAGTTGCAACCTTTAAACGATGGACTGTGCCCCGGAGGTGGGTGAGTTCTATGCTCGAAAATATCAATTTATGAGCGGGGACCGGGTGTAGGGGTGTAAAGCAGGCCGGCGTATTATGGGTTGCGACGACACCGAGTAGGGCAAGGGCAAAAGTACGGCCACGTTAAAAGATCGCGGCTCTCTCCTTGACCGTATATGGACATGCATGAGGTAATCTATGGCATGACGCTACGAAGGGCATGGCGTGGATCAGATAGGTAATATAATAAACACAACAACCGAGCGACGTACAATAATACGGAAATGGAAAAATAGTTTTTAGTTGGAACTCTGTCCCCATATATTGAATCGCATAGACTACGACGATCTTTTTATTAGCATATAATATATAATTGGTAATAATATGTAACCACTCGCTATAACTGAGATAATACCAATTGTAAAGCGGAATATATAAAATGCTGTATGCAAATCCCAGGTAATAATTGTCTTTTCCAAAATTGTAATGCCTACAAAGCTTATCCCCATCAGGAGAAAACAAATACCCATAAAAATCTTGCGAGTTTTTTCATTCATATTATCGCATTAACATCATTGAACTAACCATTATATAAATAATTTCTATTAGTTCAAAGGATGCTTAGCTAATATCACTTATTTTGCATCATGGGTATAAGTACTAAAACGTTTATACTGTTCGGAATTAATGTATCTAAAGAATCGTACGAGTCAGCATGTAATGCCAAATACGTATAAATTTGTATTATTACATCTACACTTCGAAACAGAACCATTTTAGCAAATAGACAATAAATTTGATTTTAAAAGTAAAAAGAGCCTCCGGCGAGATTTGAACTCGCGACCTGCTGATTACAAGTCAGCCGCTATACCGGGCTAAGCCACAGAGGCATTGTAAGCGAGAATAAAATGTCGATTGCTGTATTAATATTTTGCGCGTGACCATGATCTTACAATCACATGGCGGCAGACATACCCCACGCCTGCCGTCACATGCTGGCTGCCAAATTGCTGTATTTGTTGGATAATATGGAGCCCCCGGATAGATTTGAACTACCGCACTGCTGATTACATGTCAGCCGCTCTAGCCAACTGAGCCACAGGGGCTTCTACTTGCAATACCTTGTTTAGCATACTTTTATAAAACAAATGCCATATAAAAATTCTGAAAAATTGCTATATTGCCGAATTTTTAGCGCCAATCATAAAATGGGTTGAGCGACAACCCGCCCGTGTCGTCCGATTTACTATTCTACCAGATCTAAGGTCGTTCTATGCAGCCCATATCGCATTTCTTATAGTGCATTGGGTGGTCCAGTGTTACACTGTTGTTTGGGCTTGCGTGCGTAGCACGAAAACACTAAACTACTTTTTTAGAGGGACACTAAAACTCTAAGGCTCTAAGGTACACGGCTAAAACGCGAACTGCACGAAATCACAATTAATCGACATAATGCACAAAGGGCACGGTCTTAAAATACGAACAAGTTCCGCGAATGCTCGAAGACACCAAACTAAAACACGGTTGAACAAGCAGTTGCCATCGTTTAACGGTATCCTGATTATGTCGTTGTCATCCGGCTTGCGTATCCGTACCATGGAAAATGGGAGATTGGGGAGTGCCGGGAGATCAGGGAGACTTTTCAAACTGGGAGGTCAGGGAGGTCAGGAGGTCTGAGAGGGGGAAGGTGAGGGGCCAGAGGAACGAGGGGGAAAATCGGCTGTCGAGAATCGCCTTGAGAATGCCTGCATTCGCAGGTATTCAACAGGCGAATATCATAGCAAAGGAACTGTCAAAAATGTTTCAGGAAAGACTCGTGGATGAAAGGGTATTTTCAAGTAAGAGTATGAAAAATTTAATGTTTGCCCTGTGTGAGTCGAAAATACCGCCAGGCACGCCAAGGAGCCAAGTACGCCAAGATTTTTAGCGATATCTTCTGATACTGATCACAAAGTCCTTGGCGTTCCATGAAAAAATAGCTCTTGGCGAGCTTGGCTTCTTGGCGCTCTTGGCGGTATTTTCGACCTATACAGGGCCAACTTTCAATTTTTCATAGCCTTTACCTGAATATCCCATTATTCATAATGAGACTGCTTGGCCTCTTGGCGGGACTGGCGGCCTTATAACAATAGCAGATATAACCTATTTTTTATTATAATACTATGGTGCACAGCCGTAAGGTAGCAGTCGTCATGGCAGGGGTAAGGCGAAATGGTTGTTTGTTTTAACTTGGTGTCTTCGTCTTTTAGCGGAACTTGTTCGTGTTTTAAAGCCGTGTATTAGTGGCCTTCGAGCTTTAACCGGTGTCTTAGTGCAATTCGCGGTTTAGCCGTGAACTTAGAGCTTTCGGGCATTTCGTGTCCATCTAAAAAATGATTTTTGTGTCTTTGTGCTACCCACGAGAGTCCATGCAACGGCAGAGCACTGGGCAGATAGCAACTTCAAACCAACGAGCCCGGAAATACTGGCTACTCAGATATTGTTCCCCACGTCTCGGCAGCTATATAGTAAAAGGATGCATAACTAAAACCGTTTATGATCGACGTCGACGGTATTGTCCGCATTATAGAGGAGCGTAAGGCGAAGACTATCGGGCTCCAGTTTCCCGAGGGCCTGAAGAGGCAGGGCCCGGGCATTGCGAAAGACGTGGAGGCCAGGACTGGCGCTCTCGTAATCGTATCCGGCGATCCGTGCTACGGCGCCTGCGACATCGACGACAGCCTGCTGGACATGGTCGACGTCCTGTTCCATTTCGGGCACTCCCGGCTGATGGACGACGATCGTATCGTCTTCATCGAGTACCATCACGAAGTCGAGGTTGACACGGCCATCAGGAACGCTCTGCCGCTGCTCGGGCAGAAAGTCGGCATCGTCACCACTGTCCAGCACATCCACATGCTCAAGAGGATGGAACAGCTGCTTATCGAGGCGGGGAAGACTCCGGTGATCGCCAGAGGCGACTCCCGGATCACGTACCCCGGCCAGCTGCTGGGCTGCAACTTCAGCGCCACACCGGCAGGCGTGGACACAGTCCTGTATGTAGGCAGCGGCAACTTCCACCCGATGGGCGCCCAGCTGAGCACCGGAGTCCCGGTCATCGCAGCAGACCCCTTTACCGGCGAAGCCCGAAAGGTCGACGTCGAAAAGATCATGAGGCAGCGGTACGCTCTCATGGCTAAAGCGATGGACGCCAAAAAGTGGGGCATCATCATCGGCACAAAAACCGGTCAGAAACGGCTCGAACTCGCCCGCCGGATCAAAGAGACCGCCGGCGACGCTACACTAATCTCCATCCGAGAGATAACGCCAGACCGGTTGCTATCTTTTAAGGTCGACGCCTACGTATCCACGGTCTGCCCCCGGGTAGCCATCGACGACGCCGGGCGGTTCGGCGTGCCAGTTTTGACGCCCGTGGAGTTCGACATCGTCAAAGGGCTGCGCAAGTGGGAAGACCTGGCGTTCGATGAGATCAAGGGCGAGTGACCAGGTTCTATTATTGCCATTCTATAAATCTCTATTATGGGTGCCCGTACCATTTACACGAAGTACACGAAGTACACAAGGTACACTAAGTATAGTAAAAGCGGCATGCCGTAATATGATCTTATCGTAAAACTTCGTGTACTTCGTGTACCTTGTGTACTTTGTGTAAACGGTACCTGACTGCCCGGACAATGCCTGAAATGATCTTAATCCCTGCTCAATCTTTTTATATTATGGCCAATAACTAAGGCGCAATGGATAGCATGAAGGGAGTCCTGAAAGGCGATAAAGTGATCTTTGGCGGCGAGGCGGTAGCCGAGCTGTACAACGCCCAGTACTACGGCCGCCTGAAAGGCGAGACGCTGGAGCTGGCACTGGTGGAAGCGGCTTACCTGCTGGACCGGGAGCGCATCAGCGTGGACCAGGAGGGCAGATCGCTTTCGTTCAGGGACTTTTTCATCGCCGCATCTCAGGCGCAGGAGTACTTCGAGCTCAAGTACATCGTCTACAGAGATTTACGGGAGCGGGGCTACTACGTGCAGCCCAGTGTGACTGACTTCAGGGTCTATCCGAGAGGTGGCAAGCCCAACGTAGCGCCATCAAAGTACTTCGTCCATGTCGTTACAGAGCGCAAGCCGATGCCGCTGCAGCAGCTGATCAGCAATTTGCAGGCAGCCCTGAACGTCCGGAAAGAGATGGTCCTCGCCATCGTGGATGAGGAGAGCGACATCACCTACTATGGTGTCAAGTTCAACGTGCTAAAAGGCGGCATGGAGCCTGTCCAGTTAACTCCGGTGCCCGGCTCGGCCACGTTCCTGCAGGACCGGGTCGTCATCTGGGACACCGAAGTATCGACTCGCCTGCACCAGGATGGTTTCTACGGTAATCCGATGGACGACCGAAGGTTACAGCTCTCGCTGGTCGAGGCAGCCTACCTGATCATGCGGGGCAAGCTAGAAGTCACGGATTACGAAGGCCGTATCATGACCCCGGACGACTTCACCGCAAAGGCGCTGCAGATCGAGTCCTCTTTCGTGGGCAAGCTTAAGACGTATACCGATCTCAGGGACAAAGGCCTCGTGGCAAAGACAGGGTTCAAGTTCGGCAGTGATTTCCGAGTCTATGAAAAGATCGAAACCATCGAGAAGATCCCTCACTCTAAATATCTGGTCGGCTATGTGGAAAACGACCACGTCTATCAGATGCAGGATTTATCTAGATCTATCCGGCTCGCCAATAGCGTCCGTAAGGACATGGTCTTTGCCTTTGACCGGAGTGGGATACAGTACTTCAGCCTGGGCCGGATCAAGCTGTAAAAAAGTAAATTTTTCCCTTATCCCGGATTCTTTAGCCACAGCAGCCGCTGCAGCATTTGCATTTCTCAGTATACTGTAACATGCAGTGATCTTTAGGCCTGACAACCGAATATACTTCCACCATATGGTGCGGGTGGTACCGCATTTTTGCTTCCCGCAGCCCCGGCACGCCCATGTCGCTCTCACGGTTGATGTAGGTGAACTCTTTCCCGAGAAGGGCGGCTGTTTCAGCGTTGATCGCCTTGTAGATGCCCGGGTAGTCCTGGAGCCCTTTCTCGAAATGCACCAGCGCGGTATCGCCGTTCAGGCGCTCGTACATCGAGATTGCGCCGATCCGGCCGTCTACTTTGATAGCCAGCCCGGACAGTCCCAGTTCTGCCATGTGATCGAGACCGTACATTATGGCCTTTTTCTCGTGGCTGATCATCCCGCTGTCTTCGGGGTTCCTGGCGGCGAACCACTGATCGAGGAAATCCTTGACGTGCGCTGCGTTTGCCGCCGTGATCGGCTCTACTCTGTGCGAGTGGTTTCGCCTGAATTTGTTGAGGTCCCTGCGAATGTACAGGTAGTCTCTGCCCTGCAGTTCGGCAAGGTCGGTTGCCCGGTAGACGTATTCTGACTGGTCTCTATCCAGGCTCATCTCCATGTCCGGGTACACGTACGATATCAGGCTGGCAGAGGCGGGATCGATGAGGATGATAGGCTCCTCCTCGCCCGTCTCTGCGGCGAGGCTGACCAGGTCTCTGGTGAGGTCGGGATTGTAAGGGCCGATAGGCGGCCGGAATTTTGTGACCCCGTCGATAGTGCTGGCGAGAATGACGTTATCATCTACTTTAGCATAGCTATAATTGGCATAGTGGTTCCAGCAGGTCATATTGGTGAATGTGTTGTCACTGTGGACCTGCGGATATCTGGAATAGTACTGCCGGAAAAAGTCAGCATCGTCTAACGTGACGGGCTTGAAATCGTCTAAGGACAGCATTTAATCGCCTCCTTTGTACAGCATGGGGGTATGCCCTTTCATGGGCTGGAAGCCGAGCTCAGTGTAAAAAAGCTCCGAGCCGGGCTGGGCGATGAGGCCGATCCAGCCGAGGCCTTTGCTTTTGCCAGAGGCTACAAGCGCAGAGACGATCCTGCCTCCGATCCCGCTTTTTCTATACTGAGGGTAGACGACTACGTCCTGGATATAGCCGTCCGAAACGTCGTCTGATATGAGCCTTCCCATGCCTATCGCCCGGGATGTTTTTCTGTCAATGGCCACGACAAAGGCGCTGCTGCCCTTGATCAGCGGAGTGATTCCTTCCGTGTCCCAGGCTTCCTGCCACCAGCCGCCCGCTCTGTAGAGATCTGCGATCTCCGATACATCCCGGGCTTCGACATGGCGTATCTCTATATCGTATGATAAGCTGGTTTCAGGGCTCATGTCTAAAATAAATTTAAGTGAATGTTTAAAGCCCTTCTCTCCAGCCCGGCCTGGGCGTGAATATCTACTGGCTTTACTGCTTCTCGTCCGTTGTCACAGTAACATTAATGTAAATTAAAGTAGTTATCTGCGTTGTGTATTTCGGGCAAAGCGCCTGTCTTGTATGGCTACATTTAGCGCTTTCCTCTTAATCCAAACGGAAGATGATGATGAATCAGGATTTTACTGTCACACCCTGGGACGTGAGCGGAACTATCGATTACAAGAAGTTGATCGAGGACTTCGGCACTGAGCCGATCGACGCCGAGTTACTGGACCGGTGGAAGCGGCTGACCGGCGACGAATTGCCGATGGCTTTGCAGCGTAAGGTCTTCTTCTCTCACCGCGACCTGAAGTGGCTGCTGGACCGGTACGAGGCGGGAGAAAAGTTCGTCCTGTACACCGGCAGAGGCCCGTCCGGCCACACGCACTTAGGCCACCTGATGCCCTGGATGTTCACGAAGTACCTGCAGGACAAGTTCGACGCCCCGCTGTACTTCCAGATGACGGACGACGAGAAGTTCCTGTTCAAGCCGGAACTGTCGATGAAAGAAGCGATGTCCTATACTTATGAGAATGCGCTGGACGTCATCGCCCTGGGCTTCGACCCGAAGAAGACGAAGATCTTCTCGGATCTCGAGTATTCTAAGACTCTGTACCGCATTGCCATGGAAGTGGCGAAGCGAGTCACTTTCAGCACGGCCAGGGCCGTGTTCGGCTTCGACAACAGTACCAACATCGGCATGATCTTCATCACCTCGTTCCAGTCGGCGCCGGCTTTTCTGCCATCGGTTGAGGCTGGCAAGAACATCCCGGTGCTCATTCCGCAGGCCATCGACCAGGACCCGCACTTCCGGGTTACGAGGGACATTGCGCCTAAGCTGGGCTATTACAAGCCCGCGGCAATCCACTGCACCTTCCTGCCGAGCCTCTCCGGTTCGGACAAGATGTCCGCCTCGAAGCCGGAATCGACCATCTACACGGTCGACGACCTGAAGGTGGCGAGGAAAAAGGTGCTAAGCGCATTCACGGGCGGCCGGGTTTCTATCGAAGAGCAGAAGAGGCTGGGCGGCACGCCTAGCGTCTGCGCCATCTTCCAGTATTACTATTACCTGTTCGAAATGGACCAGGAAAAGCTTGACCAGCGGGAGCAGAAGTGCGTCCGGGGCGAGATCATGTGCGGCGAATGCAAGCAGGAGCTCGCCGATCGTGTAGTTAAGTTCCTGGAGAAGCACCAGGAGAAGAGGGAAGCGGCCAGGGACAAAGTCCAGGACTTCATAGTCAGCGACTACAGCGCAGTCTACGATAAGCTGAAGCGGCCGCAGGACAAGAAAGAAGTAGCGAAACTGATGAAGACGATGAAGGAGTACTGCAGCGCCAAAGAAGGCGAGCAGATCTCCGTGAAGAAGTGTAAAGAGTTCAAGTGATCGGTTCAACCAAGAAAGAGGGTAGTGTAACTTATGGATCTTTCTATCAACGAGCGGCTGGTCCTCCGGTCGCTTGACCTGAAAGAGGTCACGGCAAAGGATCTGGCATCCGCTGCAGGCCTCAAGCCTGAGGCTGCAGTGCAGGGCGCCGCCATGCTGGCCGAAAAAGGGCTGGCGACTCTGAGAGACGAGGTCGAGTCAGAATACGTCCTGACCGACGAAGGCAGAAAATATGCGGCCGAAGGGCTTCCCGAACGGGTGATTCATGATGCCCTCCCGGCAGACGGTATCACACTGAACGATCTCAAGAAGCAGTTCCCGCCCGCAACGGTGAACATCGCCATGGGCTGGCTCAGGCAGAAGGGCTGGGCCAAATTCGAAAAGAAAGACGGCGACATGTTCCTTCTTCCGCAGAAAGCAGATGCCTCTGCCGATGAGAAAATGCTCGCCGCGATCTCGAATGGCGAGTCCCAGAAAGGCTTCGATGCCAAGGTGATCAAGGATCTCCTCAAGAGAAACCTGATCGAGCTCAGGGAGACTAAGACTAAGTTTGTCAAGATCACTGACTCCGGCCTCGCAGTCAAGCAGGCCGGCATTGAGATCACCGAAGAGATCGCCCAGCTCACCCCCGAGATGATCGCCACCGGCTCCTGGCAGGGCAAGACTTTCCGCAAGTTCGACGTGAGCCTTCCTGTCCAGACCGAGTACGGCGGCAGAAAGCACATTCTGCGCATGGGTATGGACGCTGTCAAGAGAACTCTCATCGAAATGGGCTTCAAGGAAATGGAAGGGCCCATGGTCGACGCGGAGTTCTACGTCAACGACCTCTTATTCATGCCCCAGGACCACCCTGCGAGGACTCACTGGGATCAGTTCAACCTGAAAGAGCCGAAATACATTCATAGCCTGCCCCAGAATCTCGTGGAGCGTGTCAGGAGAGTTCACCGGGACGGAGGCAGCTCCGGCTCTCTGGGCTGGAACTACGAGTGGGACGAGACTATTGCCCGAAAGCTGGTGCTCCGGGGCCATACGACATCTCTCACGGCCCGGTACCTCGCAAAGCACTCGAAGCCGCCCCAGAAGTACTTCTCGGTGAGCCAGGTCTTCAGGAACGACACTATCGACGTCACCCACCTGCTGGAATTCTGCCAGATCGAAGGGTGGATCATGGACGACAACCTCAGTATGAAAGAGCTCATGGGAACTTTCAAGGAGTTCTACTCTCGTATGGGCATTACCGTGCTCAAGTTCAAGCCGACGTACAACCCGTACACCGAGCCCAGCCTCGAAATCTACGGCCGCCATCCCAAGACGGGCCGCTGGATAGAAGTGGGCAACTCCGGCATGTTCCGGGAGGAGATGATGGAGCCCTACGGTATCAACAGCACTGTAGTGGCGTGGGGCCTCGCGCTGGAACGGCTCATGATGATCAATTACGGCTACACTGATATCAGAGACCTACATGGTCCTCTATGCGATATAAACTTCCTCAGGAGCGTGCCCGTTGTATGGCAACAGTAAACGACCAGTGTATCAGTTGCAAACATTTATCCAGGATGGACGCCTATAATAGTATATGATAAACAAGCGTTTCCGCCCTAAAAACGATGCATATACATACGAGGTTGTTTTAACAAAACGGCTCGCTGACGGGATGATAAACCAGACCGAAGCGGGCATCATTAAAACGTACATCATTGATAAGATGTCGAACGGTGAAATCAGGGATAGTACGGCATCCCTGATTGCGACATCATTAACGCAGTTCCGGCGATTTCTTGAAGTTGACTATAACCAGTTGAACATAACAGCGTTAAAGCTCGGTATTTTGAAGCTGCGAAATGGCGGAGACATTAGCGGAAAAGCTTACACGGATAATACCCGGAAAAAGATAATGCAGCATGTTATGCCGTTTGTTAATTACATGGGCGAGCAGGGCATCATAGCAGAGATACCGACTAAAGAGATGAAAAAGATAAAGCCGCCCAAGGTTGTTAAAGGCAAATTCCAGCCACAGGACATATTGACACCTGAAGAAATAGAGCAGTTCGTTAAGCTCTGTGATAATTCCCGTGACCGGGCGTTAATCATGTTTATGTATGAGTCGGGGGCGAGAGTGGGCGAAATTGGGCGGGTTACCTGGAAGGACTTAACCTTTACAGATACGGATTGCCGGGCGCAAATTGAAGATGAGAAAGTCGGCGGTTATAGATACCCGTATGTCGTTGCTTCTGTTCCTTACCTGATACAGTTAAGGAACGATATGCCAGAGGCGACAGAAAGCGATTTCGTGTTTAGGGTTCACAGTAACGGATATGTTGGAGAGCCGTTATCTTACCGGACTGTGCAGTTTCTGTTAGAAAAGTTGATAGCGGCATCGGGTACGAAAAAGCCATTATCTCCACATTTGTTCCGGGCTTCTCGTATTACCAATATGATTAAAGAGGGGTATAAAGAGAGCATCATTAAAAAGATGATGTGGCAGAAAGTCGAGACTCAAATGTTTGAGGTTTACGTTAAGCTTGCTGATAGCGATATTCAGAATGAGATTAAGACTAAGGCCGGTTTATCGTTGAAAGTGGAGACTAAGCCGATGACTAAGCCGCAAAAATGCGTTTGCGGGATGGTTAGCGATTCCCTGGCTAATTATTGTCCGAAGTGCGGGCGGTCGCTTAAAGAGGGCGTGGCTGAGCTTAGGGAAGAGATAACCGAAGCCGACAGGCAGATATTGAAGTTGTTGAAGCAGCCGGGGAAGCTGGAGAAGTTAACACAACTACTTGAATAATTTTTACTAAAAAAATATTTGTTTTTAATTTAAAATGTGGTTCATACGGCTAACATCGGAAGAATTTTTATTAATGATGTTAACGCAGACAAATACGAGCTGTCTTTCTGGACTTCTTCGTTTGTCTTCCTCAATTCGGCTGCTGAATTTGTTAATTCGGTATTGATACTTGAAACTTGGTTATATGCTGTACTTCCTGGGTCTAAAAATTTCTGATATTCTTGGCCTGCATAAACAGCGTTATCACAAGCTGTGGCGTAAGCAGTAACTTTTGTATTAAAACCTTCTATATAGCTACTACTAAGGGCAGAAAATATTGTTGATGAATTTACATAATCTTGTAAGTCTTGAGATGTGGATTGTACAACACGTAATTTAGATTCATAATTATTATATGCATCATTTGTTGCCTTTTTCTTATTGTAGTCTGATATAAATTGGTTGTAATTATTATTATATATTTGAATGTTGCTAGAAAAAGTAGCTTCATTTTGTTTTACTCTATTATACTCGTCATTTCCTACTGTTAAATATTGGAGATAAATGTTTCCAGATGATATCGCATCGTAACATTTTTGTTGATACGATGATGCTTTTATATTGTAGTTATCAATCCACGTTTTATAATCATTAAGATCAACGTATGTGTATGGTGTATTTACATAATTATCTAAAGATTGTTGTTCTATGGAGACTATACTAATTTTCGACTGATAATCACTTAAAGCATTTTGTCTTAAAGCGATTGTTGGATCTACTGTAGGGGCTTGTGTAGGTGTAGGTGTAGTCAATTGTTGATATATTGGGTGTTGTTGACTCGGTTGTGTATCGCTATTTGAACTAACCACTTGTGAACCTGTACAACCAGTTATCATTATAGCTGATAAGACTACAATAAATATAGATATATATCTAAAAGACACTTTCAACTAAGATGCCTCCAACAATACCCATTAATACTTAACCAATAGTATATATAACCACCCAATTTACAATATGGTAGCAAGAATCTACAATAATCGTATTGGGATAACAAATAATGCTGCGAAAATTAATTGTTGGTCAGAAAGTGATTTCGATTAACTAATCACAAATATGAATACACATATTAATATATTTATATAAACAAGGGGCAGCCTGAGCCGCTTGTATTTCCTTCCCGCCCTGCTACGCTCTCCGATACAACTTCTTTTGCAAGGCGGGCGAAAGCCGAAAGCCTTAAACACCGAAAAGCGTAGGTTTTGGGGGAAGGAAGTACGTAGAACGGCGGAAGGGTATACCCTAGTGCGGAACGCCGCCCCGTTTGCGGCGTGGAGCGTGGCAGCTTTGCTGCCACAAATAAACTTAGGGTATAGCCTTTCGCCGTTGTACTTCCTTCCCGCAAAACCGTTAAGCGCTTTTTGGTGTATTAAGGCTTCTCGGTTTTCGAACGCCGACCCTATTCTGTGCAAACACTTCTTAACCAATGTGGAATTAATTGGTTTGACAATGGACGATTATACAGGCTCCAAATGGAAAAAGGACAATATATTAGTCTCTGTTTCCTAGAAAACGATTAAATAAGTTAAATTGCTAAGTACGGGGCGGGCGCAGAAAGCCCAAGAGGAAAAACATGGAATTTAAACACACAATACAGTATCTTGGTGGCAATATTGAGTGTCACCCGGCGTACAAGTTTGTATCGTCTAAAACTGGTGAGAATGTCGAGACTTCGAAGTGTATAAAGATTACTGGTCTTGGCAAGTTTCCGGTTAAGATGCCTGCGTCTCTGATTGTTAAGCTGATGAATGCTTACAAGGGTGATGAGAAGTTTCAGAAGTTTGTTGATGAGCTTGCTGTTGAAGAGGCTGTCTGATGGCTTTGCCGGCAATACCGTATGTTTGCCGGGATTGTGCTTATGGTTTTGTTGACCCTATCACCGGGGAACACTACTGCGTATCGTGGTATTGTACTCGGGTGTATGAGATGGACGGGGCGATAAGGCGCAATAAGTAGCGGGGCGGAGCCCAGGGCGGCATGCCCGGCCTGGGCGTAGCACCGATAAAAACGGGAAGGGAAAAACGATGAAGTGTAAAATCTGCGATAAGCAGACTGAGAAGGCCGTGGCTTTAGAGCGGAAGGGTACGGTATCGTACTTTTGTTTTGAGTGCTGCGAGGAGCATGGAAGGCCGGAGAGGGAACGTGTTGCAACGTTCACTTGATGTTATTATTTTTTATTCGTTTTAATCGATTCTGCTTTTTTACATTTTAGTATAAATTCAACGGTTCTCTCTTCGCCAATGATTCGACCGATTACTCGTACTTTATCATTATAACGAAGGCGTTTCATAGCTATTTATTTGCAATGATGTGTATATAAAAAGATTGGTCAGATTCCTAATATGCTGTTACAAGAATGGCTGTGGGGGTTTGAATAAGTATTAACATAACCTTATGTTGTAGTCCGTAGGTTTAATATTGTATTACAGCATTTTCAAGCATGTATGTGTCTAGATGTACAGCGTTTTCAAGCTTCTTGTATGGGACTTTGTGATTTCGCGCAGTTCGCGAAATGCGCAGCGCAGCGAGCACCCGCCGTAGGCGGCGCTTTTTTTGGGCAGACTTTTATAAAAGTGGAAGCTGAAAAAGCAACTGTAACACTGGGCGTGTAATGTCGTATGGCAACAGTAACCCTCAACTATCCAGATCTCGTCAAGCTCATCGGCATCGATCTCAGCCTGGACAAGGTCCGGGAAGTCATGTTCGAGCTCGGCAGCGAGACCGAAGACATCCAGGGCGACGAAGTCACCTTCGAGGTGACCAGCGACCGTGCTGACCTGCTCTCGGAAGAGGGCATCGCCAGGATGCTCCGGGCTTACTATAGCATCGAAACAGGCTTTAGAATCCCGAAGCTCCAGCCCTCCGGCTACAAGCTGATCGTCAACCGGGAAGTCGAGCCTGTCAGGCCGTACGTCACCGGCGCCATCGTCAGGAACGTGCAGTTCACCGACGAGTCGATAAAGTCTCTGATGCACCTGCAGGAAAAGCTGCACGGCACATTCGGTCGCAAGCGGAAGAAGGGCGCAGTCGGCGTTCACGATCTGTCGAAGATCAAAGGCAGGGAGATTCACTACCGGGCAGTGCCGGGGGACAGTGTCAAGTTCGTGCCGCTGCAGAGCGATGAGCTTATGACGCTCTCCGATGTCCTGGCCAGACACCCGAAAGGCATCGACTACCGGTACGTGCTGGAAGGCAAGAATCTGATGCCGATCATCACCGACGACGAGGGTATTTTCTCGTTCCCTCCCATCATTAACTCGAAGCGCACCGAGGTAACTCTGAATACTCATGATCTGCTCATCGAGCTGACTGGCGAGGACCTGCGGACTATCGACTACATGCTCAACATCGTCCTGTACTCTCTGGATCTCAGGGGTGCTTCCATCTACAGTATAGACGTCGTGTATCCGGACGAGACGCTGCACAGGCCTGACTTTAACGTCCGCAACATCGACATAGAGGTCGACTACGTCAACCGTGTCCTCGGCCTCGAGCTGACTGCCCCTGACATAAAGGCCCTGCTGGAGCGCATGGGCTTCAAAGTGGCCGAAACCGGGAGCGATTACCTGATCGTCGAAGTGCCGCCATACCGCGCTGACATCCTGCATAAGAGGGACGTAGTAGATGACGTGGGCAGGGCTTTCGGCTACAACAACATCACTCCGTCGTACCCGAACACGCCTTCAGTGGGCAAGCTGACAGAAGCTACGAAGCTCGGCGATGCCATCCGGAACACCATGATCGGCCTGGGCTGCCAGGATACTTTCAACTTCATCCTGATCGGCAAGGACGAGGTCTTCGGGAAGATGAACCTCCCGGATGACGGTACGGCCGTCGAGATCTCCAACCCCTACGCAGAGCAGTACAACATCGTCAGGACGTCTTTGATACCATCGCTAATGATCGTGCTCTCCAACAACCTGCACAGGGACTACCCGCAGAATATCTTTGAGGTAGGCACCGTCGCTCATCTGGACAGCGCTGAGAACACCGGCGTCAAAGAAATTGACCATGTCGCCTGTACTCTGTGCTATGCTAAAGCCGGGTTCAACGAGATCAAAGTGAAGCTGCAGTCGCTGTGCGCGAATTTCGGCAAGCTTGACGAGCTCAAGACCGTTGCGGCGGAACACCCCTCCTTCATCCCCGGCCGTTGTGCCGAGGTAAGGATTGGGGACAAAAAGGTCGGCATCATCGGCGAGCTCAGTCCCGTAGTCCTCAAGAGCTGGGGTATAGAAATGCCTGTTGCGGCCTTTGAAATGGAGATCGCTGCCCTGAAGTAGGCGGCAGCGCTGCTGCCCTGAAATAAAAGGCGGGCAGCGCTTTTTATTTTATTATGATCAGTAGTCGTCCATCTCGCAGTCGTCCAGCGGCAGGAAACGTGCATGAGGGTCTATGATCGCTGCCTTTTCGTTGGCGGCATCCATCTCACGGGATTTTCGGACGCTGATCTCGATGGTAGTCCGGGGCTTTTCACGAAAGACTTGCATAGTCGCCAATATAAGACATGCAGATAAGTACCTGTGGCAGCGTGAAAGCGGAATAGTCTCTTTCAGCCAGCGGGTTAGCCGACGGGCTGATATACTTGTGACGATTAGAGCGTGGCTTTTCACGGACATTACCTGAGATACGGAATATTATACACGAAATGCACTTGCTGCATGCCGATTATTGTCTTACGTACATCCATCCGGCAAGTGGTGCGGACATCTTAATCTTCATGTAGAGCTACAATCGCCCGGAGATATCACCGTAAAAACAACAAAAATAATCCCATTATTCCTAATTTTCCGTACGATATGGGTTTACAATTAATATTATGGTTGGCATCCACATTCTTTCAGCAAATCAGTCAGTAACTTTGAACACTTGTTACCCCAAGTTCACTGCGAAGGAGGAATTCTATGTTCAGGAAACTGGTTGTAGCAGGAACTGCTGCAGTTGCGACTGCATTGACAATGCTCCCCGCAGCAGCATGGTGGGGCTGGGGCTTCGGTAGAGGCTTAGGCTGGGGTCTGGGTCTTGGCTGGGGCGGTCTTGGCTGGGGCCTTGGCGGTCTTGGCTGGGGCGGTCTTGGCTGGGGCGGTCTCGGCTGCTGTGGCCTTGGCGGTCTGTGGTGGTAAATTACCCACCACTTTCCCTCTTTTTAATGTCTATTTTCTTAAACCGTTTTCCGAGATGCTATACCGCTGCTGAACGTTATAGATGTTCATGACCCTGGTGAAGCTGTTGACTTCTTCAGGGCTCAGGTCGTCTCTGACCCGGACCAGCCTTGGGAAGCGCAGCGCATAGCCACTGCTGTATATGGGACTTTTCTGGATCTCCTCGAACTTGACCTCGACGATAATCTCTGGCCGGACGTCGACGATGCGGCCGTGCTCGCCCGTGATGAGCGGCTTCAGCTTTTCCGTCATCTCAATCAGTTGCTCATCAGAGAAGCCGCTGGCTACTCTGCCCAGTATGACGTAATCGCCGGTCTCCTCATCCAGTGCAGCTACTTCAAAAGACGTAAGCCAGCCTGCTTTTCTGCCGTGGCCCCATTCCGCTGAGACGATGGCCAGGTCTAAAGTGTCGAGCACAGACTTGATCTTGACCATCTTCTTACCTCTGACGCCTGGGGTATAAGTTGCGTTCAAGTCCTTGCCCATCAAGCCTTCGTTGCCGCTTTTCACAGACTCCTCAAACAGTTCCTGAGCTTTTTCTTCCTGGTCAGTGACCAGTGCCCTGGCAGGCTGGATAACGCTGTCTGTTGCAATGACGATCTCTTCCAGTATCTTCCTGCGTTCCCGCAGGGGCAGATCGATAGTACTCTGACCCTGGTTAAAGAGAACATCAAAAGGCCGCAAGATCAGGGGGAACTGTTTCTGGGTTTCCTCCACCTTGTGTATGCGCCGCAGCCTGGTCAGGATATTCTGGAAAGGAATTGGCCGGCCCGTATCCTTATCGATAGCTATGCATTCGCTGTCGAGGATGGCAGTATCGGACTTCACGCTCTCCCTGACATAGCCGACGATTTCTGGCAGCGCATCGGTCAGGTCTTCCAGCCTGCGGGAGTATAGCTTTACATCTTTGCCGACCTTGTGTATCTGCAGCCTCGCCCCGTCGTACTTCATCTCGAACTCGGCGACGCCTCCCATCGTGTCCAGCGCTTCACGTATGCTCGAAACGTTCTGGGCAAGCATAGGCCGCACAGGCCTCATCGGCCTTATAGTGATCGCCTCCAGGCCCGCTGCTCCCTCTGTTTTGGCAATGCGGGCGGTCTCGCCCAGATCGCTGGTCAGCATGTGAGCCCGGCGTACCTGATCAAGCGTGGCCCCGAATGCCTGCCCTATGGCGTCCTCCATCACGCCTTCCTTGGCGCCCGAAAGCACGTACTCGATGGTCAGGCTGACAATATAGTGGGCTTCTTTTGGAGTTGTGGCACGGTGCAGGAGGCCTATGAGTATCTTCTGCTTCTTAGCGGAGGAGCCAGCCCCCGAAGACCTGGCGATCTCGTAGAACGTCTCAGCCACTTCTTTGACCGTTATATCCTCCGGCTCGAAAAAGGTGACCTGCCTCCGCTTCTGAAACATCTCCTCCGCTGTAACCCCCAAATGGCCAGTTTTCTTGTAGCTCTCGACGACGGCATCTTCGGGATTATGAGTGATCGTCGAGATGATCTTGATCATCGACTGGCTGGCAATGCCGATCTTCCGCTGATCCCACTCCGGGAAGATCCGGCCGGTCAGAAATGTGACGATCACAGGAAGCTCATCGACAGGCGCCTGCTGTAAAAATGCTGCGATCATTGCCGTCTTTTCTAGCCTGCTGGAAGTACTACGCAGGCTCTCATACAGGCTAACAAGCTCCTTGAATAGCATCGTGACCACTTTCAAACCTGAGTTTAATAGGCGTGCGCCGCTCAAAAATCTTGCGACTTACAAAAAATGAGGGCTAAAGGCCTTCCGTACTAAAATGTTTAAATACCGTGACTGCGCTTTATATTACAAGGGATGGGCGGACTGGCATGGATGCAGAAAAATCTCTGAAAATCGCAACGCGCAGGTTCCAGAACGGGAACTACTTATTATCGCTGAACAAGTTCGGGCAGGCAAGGAAAGAGTTTGATGTTGCGCTCACTATCTATGAGCGGGCTGGCGACGATAAGGGAATTGCCGAGACGCTGAACAACATTGGCATCGCTCTGCACCGGGACGGTATGAATGCCGAAGCCCGGGACTATCTGGAGCGGTCGTACGCTCTCAAGAAGGAGAAGAACGTGGCGACTAAAGAGTCGATGTTTAATACTCTCTATAATCTGCTTCATATCTCTGGCGTGCTGACCCCTGACGAGTTCGAGAGCTACTATATCGAGCTCAAGATACTCGGGGAAGAACTGGGCGGTGACTATCTCGATATCGTGGAAAGGGAAAAGGCCATCTACGACAGTGTCGTCGCTACCAGGGCTCTGGAGATCAAGAGAAAAGAGGAAGAGGAACGGGCCCGGAGTTCGCCTGCCGGGGCACTGGAGCACATGCGGGCGTCTGGCATACCCTGTCTCACGAAGGTCGACTTTGAGTTGCACGGCTTCGCCATCGGCCTGAACGAGTCGATCACTTACCTGAACTTTGGTAAGATGGTGAAGATCGAGGGGCTGGTCCCCAGAGAGGACGGGGTTGAATCCACCACTGGAACTGTAGAGTTCGAGGCGCCCTACCAGAGTATCCAGAGCCTGATCGAGGACAATGACAGCAAGCCAGTAGAAGAAGAAGCCTTCGAGCACCTGAAAAAGTTCATGAGCACACTTGTACTGGTCCGGGAGGAGATCAATTTCTCCCTGAGAAAAACCCGGTTCTCCATATCTCGGGTTACTATGAAAAACGGCTTTGGCGACCTCGTAGAACTCTACGTTTCTCCCGAAGCCGCTTCCGGCGAGCCACTGGTATTGAATTCCGAAGACGTCATGCTGGTCAAAATGATGCTTTCGTCGGAACCGTCCCTGTACAAGTTGCTTACTTTGAATGCCAGACGGCTGTATGACGAAGAGCATTTCCCGGTCTCTATCATGGAGTCCATGACCGCCCTCAACGCCTTCCTGAACGTGCTTCTGCGGACTTCGCTCACAGGAGATCAACTGCTGGACTATACCAGCATCCAGAATACCTCTCTATACAATAGGCTCGATTACCTGAAGCGCCTGCTGTCGGGTGTGGAAAAAGGCGAGGCCGAAGGCAGTCTGGAAGAGTATCTCGGAGAAAACGGCAGAGACGTCGAAGAGGCCCTGGAATATTACGACAGGATCATGGCCGGCGATAAGTCTGGCATAGGGTCTGCTGAAGCCTGTAAAACGTTGCGGGCAGTCAACATGGTTATATATGAGCTCAAGTCCCGGTACGGCATCTGATACCTTCCGGGCAAGCCCTGACGCGGCCCACTTCTGCAGAACCTGTGCCAGTTTTTACAGATAAGCATACGGACGTAGTCCTGCCCTGAGGACTATGTACGCCATTTTTTTTACTTAGTCTTTTAACCGCGCAGCCTAAATCTCACGGTGTATACCGGAGATGTGTCATGGCCAGGCTGACCAAGAACGATAACGTATGCATCCACTGCCATCGCTGTGAAGCTATATGCACTTGGGCGCACGAGTCGGCGTTCAACCCCAAGAGAGGCCGAATTATCGTCGACCTGGAATTTCCTGACGTTCACAAGATCAGAATCTGCATCCAGTGCGGCAGATGTGCAGATGCCTGTCCTATGGATGCCTTCTACCAGGATTTTAACCTTCTGACTACCAGCGAGCAGGGGATCTTCCGCCTGGACGAGGACAAGTGCGTCGGGTGCGGAGAGTGTGTTCAGGTTTGCCCTACCAACGTACTCCAGTTCTTCCCCGACATCCGGATGCCGAGGAAATGCGATTTCTGTCTCGGGGAACCTCAGTGTGTGAAATATTGCCCGACTCACGCCCTGAGCTGGGCGCTGGGGTGATCTTATGCCCGGCGGATATACTGGAAAGCTCCTGAGAGTAGACCTTACCCGGGGCAGGTTTACTATCGAAAAGCCCGACGAAGCTACCCTCAGGGATTACATCGGGGGCGAAGGCCTCGGAATCAAGTACCTGTACGACGAAGTCCCGGCAGCATGCGATCCGCTGGGGCCCGATAACCGGCTCATATTCATGACTGGCCCGGTAACCGGGTCACTGGCGCCGACTTCCGGCAGACACTGCGTTACCACAAAATCGCCGCTAACTGGCTGTCAGGTGACTTCGCACGCCGGCGGCTACTGGGGAACCCAGCTAAAGCTGGCCGGCTACGACGGGATCATCGTCCAGGGCCAGAGCGAGGCTCCCGTTTATCTGTTCATCGATGACGGGGAGCCTCAGCTATACGATGCTGGCAACCTCTGGGGCAGAGATGTCTTTCAGACTGATCTGCTCGTCAAGGAAGAGCTGTACGATAAAAAGGTCAGTGTCACCGCTATCGGTCCTGCCGGCGAAAACCTGGTCAGGTATGCCAGCATCCAGAATGATCATCAGCGATCGGCGGCCAGGGGCGGGACAGGCGCCGTGATGGGTTCGAAAAAACTCAAAGCCATCGCTGTAAGAGGTACCCAGAGCTTTTATGCCGCAGATCCCGACGCATATAAAGCGTCCATGGATGAGTTGCTGGATAGCACATACAACAACGTTATCTCCGGCAGCCTCCTGCCGAAGAACGGCGTCACTGGCATCATGGATATGGTGAACAAGCATGGGGTGCTTCCAACACGAAACCATCAGTCGGGCACCTTCGAGCATGCGCATGACATATCCGGCCAAAAAATGTCCGGGACGATGCTGACCAGAACCCGGGGATGCTACTGCTGTAATATCTATTGCACCCGGCTGATCAACGTTCCTTACGGGCCATATCACGGTTTGAGGGGGAAAGGCCCTGACTACGATGCCACAGTGGCTTTTGGTTCGCAGTGCGGCAACGGGAACCTGGAGGCTGCCGCCCAGGCGAACCTCTGGTGCGATCAGTACGGCCTCGACGCTGTTACGACCGGGGAAACGATCGCATGGGCTATGGAGCTTTACGAGCGGGGCATCATCGATCGCCATGATACGAGAGGGCTTGATCTCAGGTTTGGTAACCATGAAGCTATGGTCGCCATGGTGCCCAAGATCGCCACCCGCATGGAGTTCGGCGCAGTGCTGGCAGACGGCCTGGCCGAAGCCGCCAAAAAGATCGGCAAAGGCTCGGAACAGTACGTCATGGCAGTAAAAAATATGGACCTGCCGGGCTTCGAGGCCCGGGGTAGCAAGGCGATGGGCCTGCAGTATGCCGTCGACAACCGGGGCGGCGACAACCTGAGGCCTTTCGGGGTAATGACCGAGTGCTTTGGCTTCCGGTCTAAAGAGCTGAATATGCCGGAACAGTATGACCCGCTTTCCGAGGCGAATAAAACGCAGTGGCTGATCCCTGCCCAGAACTATTCCGTCGCAGTCAACTCGCTGATATGCTGTATGTTTACGATTATCGGGTACTCAGTAGAGCCCAGTCAGTACGCACGCCAGCTCTCGGCGATCACAGGCTTTAGCTACGACACGGACCGCCTGTTGCTCGCTGGCGAGAGGATATGGAATCTACAACGGGCTTTCAACGTCCGGGAAGGCTTTACCAGAAAGGATGACCGGCTGCCGGACCGGCTCACCACCGAGCCTGCGCCATCCGGGCCTGCAGCAGGAAGCACCGTCCATCTCGATCCTATGCTGGACGCCTACTACGAGGCGAGAGGCTGGGACAGAAGCGGAATCCCCACCATGGAAAAGCTCCGATCGCTCGGGCTGGAGCACGTCTCAAGGGATCTCAACCGGGCCAGGGAGGAAGCAGGAGCGCCGGCAACCGCATGAAAGACCGCTATCTGCACGAGAATAAGCTATAACTTTACGACAATAATAACACTGTGAGGTTTTATATGAAGAACATCAGGATCTACTCTAAGCCGCTGTGCCAGGACTGTAACAGGGCTAAAGCATTCCTGAAGGATAAGGGTATCAAATTCGAGGATATCGACATCCAGAAGAACAAGCCGGCCCACGAAGAGATGGTACAGCAGTACGGTGTCGACGTTTGCCCCGTTATAGTGATAGATGACCAGGTCATGGTCGGCTTCAACCCACCGAAAATTAATAAGCTTTTATCAGACCATTAGGTATTATCAATTTTATACGGTGTAGCGGTTGACGTTTGATACAGTAGTGATAGGTGCAGGACCTGCAGGCCTGACTGCGGCCCTTTATGCGAAGAGAAAAGGCCTTACCCTGGCCGTGATCGCTGACTCGATCGGAGGCCAGATGAGCAAGACTGCCAACATAGAGAACTATCCCGGCCACGAGATCATTCCCGGCAAGCAGCTGGCTTTAATAATGCAGGAGCAGATAAAGCAGTTAGGCCAGGATATCGTCATGGACCGGGTGACGGGCGTCGAGAGGATAGGAAACCGGTTCCGGACAACTACTGCGACCGGAAAACACTTCGATTCCCGGACTCTCATAATCGCTACAGGCGCGCACTGGCGGGAGATCGGCGTACCCGGCGAGAAAGAGTTCAAGAACCGTGGTGTCAGCTATTGTACTACCTGCGATGGGCCGCTGTTCGCAGACATGGACGTAGCCGTAGTCGGCGGAGCCAATGCCGCCGCAGAATCAGTGCTGGAAATGACTCATTATGCCACGAAGGTATACATGATCGTCCGCAGCACCCTCAAAGCAGACCAGATCCTGGCAGACCGTATCATGTCCAGTCCCAAAGTGACCGTTCTCCAGGGGTATACCGTTGAAAAAATTACCGGCACAGACTTCGTGGAAGCCATCCACATCCGATCGAAGGCGGGCGAGCAAAAAACCCTGCAGGTCGGCGGAGTCTTCGTGGAAATCGGCCAGGACCCCAACACCGATTTCCTCAAAGGCCTGGTCAAAACCAACGATAAAGGCGAAATCATCATAGACGAGTACTGCCGCACCAGCGTACAAGGCATCTACGCCTGCGGCGACGTCACCGACGTACCCCAGAAACAGGTAATCGTAGCCGCCGGCGAGGGCGCCAAGGCAGCCATGGATGTCTACACTTACCTGAGCACACACAGGTGAAACTTGAGTTTCACTACTGCGCCAAAACAGGTTCCAGTTCTCTCGAGACTGCAATACGAACGCTGCGCTGTGCAAAATCTCACAGATTCCACGGATGATGCAGAATCTGATGATTCTGCCAGATTCCACAGATTTCTTATGGATTGCACAGATGGCGGCGGATTCTACAGATAACTAAAAATATGCTGATCCACGGTACTCTTAAGATTGCGATCGGTGATCAAATAGTATTAGAGTATTCCTTCTGTGATATCGTGTAGTAATCTGTGGATTCAGCAGAGGAATCTGTGGAATCAATCGTAATCTGTGGCATCTGTGTGGATTAGCACAGCGCAGCGTTCGTGTACGTTCACCCACGCAGAGACAACTGTTTGCGAGTATCCTTGTAATACTGGCAAGCACAGTGCAGCGTTCGACAGCATTCGCATGAGGATATAGAAGGGCAATAAGTTCGACTACTTGATCATATACACGTCCACGAAATTCCCGTAAAGACTATTCTGTAGTGAATAGTCGATGTTCCTTAAATGGTAAAAGTTATTGACTTTTTTACCAGAACTTGCCCTTGTAGTGAGTGGTCATCGGGCAGCCGAGGCACTGGTTGTGTATATAGTACTCGCATTCGTAGCATTTGAAGCCGCAGGGCGAGACGTCGGTTTTCTCGAAGCCGATCTTCACGGGCATGTTCAGGCTCTGGACGGAAGATATGACGATGCCGAAGTCGACGCTGGTGACCGATGGGTCGCTGCGGAGGTGGCGGCCCACGAGGGCTTCGATGGTCGCGATGTCTTCGGCAGCAAATAATATGGTAAGGTTTTCTTTTCCCGATACGATCATCGCGTTCAAAAAATATGGGCAGTTCTTGAAAATATCGATGATCTTATTGGAATCCCGGGTAGAGATGTCGACCTTAGCGATGTTCATGCCGGCCTTTTTCAGGTCTACGCCTACACTCGTGGCTATGGCTCCCGAATTTTTGAGCTTGTTGATCCTGGCCCCGACTGTAGGCTGGGAGAGCCCTACTGATTCTGCGATCTGTGTCTGAGAAATTTCAGGGTTTTGCTCGAACAGAGCAATAATCTTGCGATCCCTGTCATCTAGTTCCAGCCGGTCCATAACAACACCATCAAATGAGCGCCAAGCTTTCGCTGAAGGGCAATAACGGCATGCGCGGCGTTTCACACTGTCAGCTTTAACGCTACTCTTGCCGGATACTATGATTTTATTAACACCTTAGCCTTTTTGTACTTTTGCTTATAATTTATAAGGAGGTTGAAACTAAGTCCGGGGAAAAGGATAGTACTGGGGTGCTGCATGTGTATATTGGGGATATTAATTGACTCACTATAGTTCTGCATATAATAGTAATCCATGGCTCCACCATATCATATATCCGGTAACTTAGTTTCAGCCCGGTCATCGTCTCGTCCGGGCGGAAATGATATATACGTGAAAGACCTCTATACAGTACGCTTTAGTACGTTCTGGGGCCATAGGGTAGACTGGTCCATCCTTCAAGACTGGGGGTCTTGAGACCCCGATTCAAATTCGGGTGGCCCCACCAATTCTATTAAAGCACATTTTTGTCATAGCATTTCTGTATTGATATCCGACTCAGGGCCGACGCCGGTATCGGCCGGCCTGTCAGCCACGGAGACGCCATCCGTCATACAATCCCCTGCGCCTGTGCTGATGCCTTTGCCAAAAGCGAACAATAGTTCTTCTACTATCGGCCTCTATCCGTGTGAAGACGAGTAACAGTTCCCTTAGAACATAATCAGAACTCGTCATCCTGCTTCGCAGGACAGAAGTTGCAGATCGAGTACTCCACGTCTTTTTCCTTATCTCTGATCGGGCAGTACACCACTCCATCGTGCTCCCTGACGGTAAATCCGCCCGGGAATGGCATGCCTGCCGGATGGCCCGGCTCATCCAGCACGAACATATAAAATATGCTGATTAAGTAGTAAAACAGGCTGTTGAATGGCGAGCCCTGGGTATATTCCTCTGGCTCGTCCTGCAATTCTCGATCCGGATAGCGTGCAGTGATCATGCGACAGAAGTCCCGGAAAAGCTCCGGATCCTTGATCTCGCCCTCAATTTTCTCTAATTCCCCGGAGCCGCGCATGGTCATGATTCGGTTGTACCTGCCGAAGTACTGCTCCATAAAGTATGGCCGGATCTTTTCTCTGTATGGGGAGGGCAGGTCACTGATATCCTTCTCCAGACGGGCGCTTACGTATTGCAGGTCGTAAACGGAAAATCTGTTGATTTCGTCTGCAAGTTCTTGGGCAAGCTCTCTTTTTAGAGTTATTCTGGCAACGAGTGAAAATATCTGAAAGTTTTTGCCGCTCATTTTAGATGACCTGTCCGGGTCTTCCGGGCCCGGATAATTGTATAAGCGGGATATTTAAATGGCTGGCGGTGATCGTGTTTTAAAAAAGATGTGGAAGGGCTGGTGCCCTTCTCTAGCTTTTATTGTTGCCGTTTCCGTTTCCGTTGCCGTTGCCGTTTCCGTTTCCGTTGCCTTTGCCGTTATTCTGGCCGTTGTTTTTATCCTTGTTTTTTCCTGTATCGGTGGCGTTCACGTCGGTCAGGCCTTGATAGCCCTTATTTTTGTTCTTGTCCTTAGCATTCTCCGTCAGGTTGGCGGGGAAAGGCCAGGCCGGGCTTCCGTTCACTATGATCGGCTGGGGTGCCACGTATCCTTTCTTGGCCAGGCCTGGCGGCACGAACGTCGAGTTTACTCCGTTCTTAAGGTGGCCGGGCGGCACGAAGTAGGTGGTGTTGTTATAGTAGATGAATGGCCTGCCGTTTTTGATCTTGGTGCTGTTGTTGTAAGCCCCGGCCAGGCTGTCCCTGAGATCGCCGGGAATACTGCCGTTGTCGATCATTCCTTCTAAGGCTTGTTGCTGCTCATCTACTGCAGGGCCGACTTCGGAGTACTGCTCTTCGCTGACATCATCCTGCTCCATCGTGGAGTTGATGTCGTCGATCTCGCTGTTGTACTCGCTCAAGGCCAATTCCATGGCCACAGGGTTGTTAGCCTCGGCTGCAGCCATAGCTTCAGAAAGGCGTTTCTGGGCATGGTTAATCTGCTTCTGTAGCTTGGCAGTATTGCTGCCTGCCAGCGATTCGTCAAGGTCTTCGATAAGCAGTTTCAAGCCATAGAGCGGAGAATCCGCTCCAACCATGCCTTTATATGGGCTGATCTTGCCGGGCGCTGCCATAGACGCGGCAGGGACCGCTGCAAGGAGTACCAGTACTAAGAGTACTGTGATCAGGGGTTTCTTCGACATAGATACACCTTCTCTGTTTTATCCCGAATTCCCCGATTATCTATTCCCCGAATAATTAACACATATTCGTTCGAGCTTATAAGTTTTGTCGTGTTACTGTAAAAATTTGGCAGTATATCTCTTATATGTGAAAAATTAGCACTTATTTGGTATACTGCCAGATCTGTTTTTCAGTCCGTTAAGCCATCACCAGAACAAAGTCAATATTATGTTAATCAGGTCCCCGGCGATATCGACGATTCCCTGACGTTTGCCACTGGATATCGCGGAACTGCTGCTATTGTTCATGCCACTATCGATCAGGCTTTCGTTATTCGGTGATATCATCATGGTCGACAGATTGGATTCTTCGTTCAGGTCTACTCCCAGTTTGATCGTGGCATTGGTGGATGCTGTGATAATGGGCGGAGCTTGAGTCGGCGTTGCCGAAGTCTGCTGGTAAGGTGCAACCCTGTTGATGTTTTCTATTACAGGGGTGGTACTCGCAGGTTGTCCGGCCGGAAGCGGTGTCGAGTATTGCGTTGGTATCCGGGCTGGTGCAGGGCTGGCTTGTATCGAAGTGCCAGTAGCAGTCGGTTCAGCCTGTGCTGCTATCAGGCCTGGGGTTGTTACGGGTGCCATGAGGGTGAAGTCGACGTGTGTATCGCCGCCGTTCACGGTGAACTGTCCGTTAGCCTGGCCATATCCGGATTTTGAAGCCGAGGCCGAATAGGCTGTGCCAGTGGCAAAGCCGATGCCGCTGACCTGGTAGTACCCGTCAGCGTTTGTCCTTGATGAAAGCCTTAGCGAGCCGATCGTTACCGTTGCTGCACTGACCGGGTTGCCATTGGTATCTCTCACATATCCCCAGATCGTATATGGCTGTGTATGTGAGACTGACATCATGGGAGTCTGCATATCAGGCTGGTCTGAAGGCTCCGGAAGGGCAGGCGGCAACGGGGTAGCTGCCAGTGATGTCTGAGTTATAAATGCTAAAATAACAATGATATATACTATCCACTTTATATGCCTACTTTCCATTTTTGAGCCTCTCACGCTTAATTATTAGCGCTCGCACACCTAAACTAACGATTTAGTGTAGAATAAATTAATAGTTTTTGTAAATGAATGGTATTTTTAAATTTGAAAACGTTATTGTGGTAATTACACGATGATATGGAATATTTGTTATTGGTTACAGGTATCCGAATTCTAAAAATACATCTGATCATATACGATAGCACGCAACAACGTATCACGCAACAATGTAGCACGCAATAGTGTAATACATCAGTGTTCTGCGGCGAGGGATTCAATGGCTGACGATCGAGATACCACTATCGATGTACTGAAAGAGCGGACAAAGAGCTTCTGCGAGGCGAGGGACTGGGATCAGTATCACGATGCCAAAGAGCTGGCCATCAGCATCACGGTCGAAGCTGCCGAGCTGCTGGAGCTGTTCAGGTTCAAGAGCCGTGAAGAGATGGAACGGCTGTTTAGTGCGCGGGAGACCCGGGAAGAAATCTGCGATGAAGTTGCGGACGTTCTTTTTGCGCTGCTTCGGTTTTCTCAGCTGTATGACATCGACGTGGTTACGGAGTTTAACAGGAAAATGGCGAAAAATGAGGTTAAGTATCCGGTCGAGCTGGCCCGGGGCTCGAATAAAAAGTACGATGAATTTTAGGGATCAGACTCCACAACACCTTCGTCCGGTTTTTTCAAAGTAGCGCTGGTGGTACTCTTCCGCCCTGTAAAATTTGCCTGCTGGCTCGATACTGGTAGCGATAGGCTTGCTCGAGGCTTTCTGGATGCGCTCCCGCGACGCTTCAGCAAGCTTTTGCTGCTCTGCGTTGTGGTAAAATATGACTGACCTGTACTGGACGCCGATATCCGGGCCCTGCCTGTTAACCTGGGTAGGATCGTGGATGCTCCAGAAGACGTCCAGCAGCCTGTCATACGTGACCTTATCGGGATCGTATGTTACCTCTACGACCTCTGTGTGGCCGGTCCGGCCAGTGCATACTTCTTCGTAAGTCGGGTTCTCCGTTGTGCCGCCCATAAAGCCCGATTGCGTAGAAATCACTCCCGGCTCTTTGAGAAACGCGTCCTCTACGTGCCAGAAGCAGCCTGCGCCGAACGTGGCTTTCTCCTGCTTTGAACTCTGTCTTTCCCCGGACATATCCATCAATCATCATATTTGTTCCGGGCTCTTAAATCTGCCGTAATCATAATCAGGCAGTAGCTTCTGTTGCCCCGGCGGCGCCCTTGTTTTGTTCCCTCAGTGCTGGCAGCACGTCCCGGGCGTAAGATTTGATGAAGTCTATCTGTCCAGGCCCGGCAGTATGAACGTATATGTGGGTGAAGCCGAGGTCGATGAACTGCTGTATGTACTTGATATGCTCTTCGGGATCGTTCGATATGCAGAGCCGCTTCTTTAGCGTATCGTCGCCTACGATCGCCCCGTTCATCTCCGACATGTACGGAGTATAGATGTTCTGGTTAAAGAGGGCAGGTACCATGGCGCCTGCCCAGTATTTCTTGAAATCCTGCATAACCGCCTGCATATCGCTGGCATAGATCACGTTCAGCTCGATCATGCGGGGCATCTTCTCCGGATCTTTACCTGCCTGCGTGGCACCCGACTCGAAATTTTCCACTATCTGTCTGATGATGCTCATCTCACTGGCTACTGTGATGAGGCCGTCTCCCTGCAGGCCGGCAAAGGCTGCGCTGCCCGGCACCAGAGAAGAGACGATGATGGGTATCCGAGTCGTCGGCGGAGTATATAGTCGAGCCTTCCTGGTGCTGTAGAACGCTCCGTCAAAGGTCACGTAGCCGCCCTCCCACAGCCGCCTGATCAGCTCGATCGCCTCGAAAAGCATCTGTTGCCGGTCAGAGTATCCGGGCCAGGTGCCCGTAGCAGAATATTCGTTCAGCGCTTCGCCGGTCCCGACTCCCAGATATGTCCTGCCCGGGGCAAAATTATCCACTGTAGCCGCAGCCTGCGCGATGACTGCGGGATGGTAGCGGAGAATCGGGCACGTAACGCCCGGTCCGAGCAAGATCCTGTTTGTCCGGGCAGCGGCAGCGCCCAGCCACGTCCAGGTAAAGCAGGACTGTCCCAGCTCGCTCCACGGGTGAAAGTGATCGCTTACGTCGATGGCGTCGAAGCCGGCCTGCTCAGCGGCGATCGCGTAGTTCATCAACTCTACCGGGGGATACTCTTCCGGACCTAACTTAATACCTAACATTACCATACTTCATCAGCCTCTGTTCTCCCGCCTGCCGCCGAAGTCCGCGGCAACGCTAAAGGCTTTGCTGTACGCGGGTAAAACGTGTGATGCCGGTTATAACGTACCTTGCCTGCAACAGTAGTTTTTAGCTGCCCCGGGCCAATGAACATGCCAGAGCTAAAACGGATAAATGACCATAAACCGGGCTTATTTTGCATGCCTAGCAAGCTATATCTATCAATGGATTGTTACATTATAGAAAGCTATTTTATTATCGCTCGAAAGATTCGGCGAGTTTAATAGCAAGTTACGCTGCAGGGGTTAGGGCGTGACGGCAACTACTATTCAACAGGGTGTAAATGGTATGACTACAGTGACTTTTGCATAAGTCGATAACAAGTATATGGGCATTGCAGCCGTTGGCGTTTTTATGCATAGTAAAAACGTTGGTACGGGCTGGCAGATGCCCGTTTCTTGCTTCGATTGCCATTGTAAAATACTTTCTGACATACCGCTCATGATGCTGGAAGCGGTTGACTGGCAGCGTTTCCGATACCTCGAGAAGAATAATAAGATTGGGAGGCCTCCCCAGTACAGTCGGATCGCCTTGCTACGAGCACTTCTCTACATGGAACTGGCAAATCTCTCGAGTGTCAGTGAACTAGTAAGAATACTCAAGGGCGACAATTATAAAATGCGGATTCTCGGCTTCGACCAATTACCTAGTGAGAGCACGTTCAGCAGATTCAAAGACCAGGTAGACACCGACCGGATCATGGTCCTGTTGACAAGCATGATCTGGAAGAAAAACCCGGATTTCATGAGCATGGTTGGGGTAGACAGTACCAGCCTCCCTGCGTTCACCCGGAGTGATCCTGAGGCCTCATGGGGGTACGATCACATCAATGATAAAATGTACTACGGGTACAAAATCCACTTACTTTACGATCTGATTACACTGGCGCCGATCTGCAGTATTGTCACTCCTGCCAACATGCATGACACTACACAACTACTGCCATTACAGAGGAAAATGGGCAGTCGCATACTCCTTGTTAAGGGATTGTTCGCTGACATTGCCTATGACTCTAAAGAGCACTTGGAACGCATATACCCGATCGGCATACCATTGATCAACCGAGTTAACCGGCGGAACACGAAGAAAGAGCTACCCAGGTACCGAATACAGGAGTACATCCCCTTCCACGACATCACCATGAACAAATTATATAAAAACAGGATGCACTGCGAGTACACGAACTACCTGTTGAAAGAGCACCTCACCTTAAAACGAGTAAAAACTACCGGAATCCTTCGAGTTACTGTAAAGACCGGACTCACCCTGATAGCACGACAGATACAAGTACTCTACCAGGTTAAACAGGGAGCAAACCCCAGGACAACGATCATCGAGTGAATTATGCAAAAGTCTCATGACTACAATTAGCAGACCAGTAAATTTACTTTTATATTGTCTGGTGTGCCTGTCCGTGTTTCTGGCGCTCGCCAGCGGCCTGGCCACGGCGGCAACGGCACCGACGACAGCCTGGGAGAAGAGCTACGGCGGAGCTGATAATAACGATAAGGCCGAGTCAGTCTGGCAGACCAGCGACTGCGGCTTCATCATCTGTGGTGAGACGGATAACGGCAAAGGCGGCCTGCCCATTATCTTTTTAACGAAGACTGACTGGCAGGGCAACCTGGAGTGGACTCAAACCTACCCGGCTTCATCTGCAAAGTCCGTCAAGCAGACCAGCGACGGGGGCTACATAGTGGCCGGTAGTGGCGCGAAAGGAGCGTATCTTCTCAAGACGTCCGAGACCGGTGCTGAGCAGTGGAGCAAAGCTTATCCCCGGGTAGGGGAATCCGGGACTGGCGATGATATTTACTCCGTCCACCAGCTGCCCGACGGCAACTATGTTATGGCCGGAAACGTCCTCCACAACGATAAGCGGAGCACGGATATGTATCTGGCTAAAGTCGACGGCTCTGGTAACATGATCTGGCAAAAGACTTACGGCTCGTTTTTCGGTGATGAGAAAAGCGGCGCGGATTATTGCTACTCGGTCTGGCCCACCAGCGATGGCGGCTCCATCTTAGGTGGCTCGACCATGAATAAGAACAGCAAGAACATGTACCAGGCTATAATTGTGAAGGTCGACGCGGATGGTAACCAGCAGTGGTTTAAGACCTTTGATCAGATTGACGGTCGCCAGGATACATTCCATATCGGTGTACAGCAGACCCATGACGGCGGCTACATCTGGTCCGGTGGAAACGGTTACCATAAGCAGATAGTCAAGGCTGATGCGCAGGGTAACATGCAGTGGTACAAGGTGTACGATAAGCCCTGGGGCGGTATCTACTCAATTCAGCAGACCTGGGACGACGGCTACATATTCGTTGGGGGAGACAAAGAGGGCCAGGCTAATGTCACTGTGGTGACCCGCACGGATTCTCAGGGCAACGTACTCTGGGAGAAAGAACTGAAAGGGGTCGGTATATCCTATAGCCCGGCAGTCCTGCAGATCGGGAACGGCAGCTACGTGGTAGCCGGACATACTAAGGTCAAGGGCGGTGTACCGGACACTTATCTGGCCCAGCTCGACAAGGACTTTACTCCTGTGCCAGACGCCAGGTTCGTTTCGCCGAGAGACGCCTTTGTCATGGACGCGGGCAAATCCTACTACCTGACGCTCGTCATGACGAACAACGGCACGATGCCCTGGACGTTCCAGGATGGCACGATCCTGGCGCCCTCCAGCGATAGTGAAGACATGAAGTACTTCAACATGACTAACTACACGATACCGATCGGAACCATAGTCCGGCCGGGCCAGAGCATCAACGTCAATTTCACGTATACCGCCCCCGAAATGAACGGCACCTACCACCCGGAGGTCAGGATGTTCTGGACTAACCACGGGTACTTCGGCGAGCCCGCGAAGTTCACGTTCTACGTGGTAAACGGCACCCCGGACACCAGGACGCCGACTGCAGCAGTGACCGCAGCGCCCACCAGTGCCGCTACTACAGCACCTGATGTGACGGCGACCCCTGGCCCGACTGATGCTCCCGATGCCACGCCGGTGAAGACCGGCGGACTGCCCTGCTTATCGTCAGTGGTCTTACCGCTGCTCGTCGTAGGGACAGTCGGCCTCGGCTTGTACAGGCGCAGAAACAAGGAAGAATAAGTGCATTATCTGCCAGCCCGGCATTACAAATGCCAGCTGGCAGAACTATTTTATTTATTCGAAACAGAACAGCCTGGGCGAGACCTCTAAGCACTCGTCTCATGAAAACTGGTTTTTCTATTTAAGCCGGTGAAAAACTCCTGGAGGTCGGGGAGTTCCCGGGAGGCGGGGGAGGATTTTCAAGCTGGGAGGTTGGAGAGGGTATCGAGGTCTGAGAGGAGGTTGGGGAGTGTGGAAAGGTTTGGGAGGATTTTTTAAAGATATTCTCTCTGACCTCCTGGTGCCTCACATAACCTCCTCTCTGACCTCCATGACCTCCCTGACCTCCCAGCTTGAACGTTCTCTCTGAACTCCATGAACCTCTCCGACCTCCCCTCCGACCTCTCAATACCTCCCTGACCCAGATTTTTCATGGAACACAAAAGCGGTCGGGGACATCCGCTGAGCGCCAGGTCAGAAAGTCCCGCGGTAATTGGCAAGCTGTTTGCTGAATGGCTTGAAGACCTTTACTACCTTCTCCTGCTCTTCGGCAGACATCGGCTTAAAGCCCCTGCCAGCTCTGGCGAGGGTCTGCACTTCCGCCGGACTCGAGCACCCCACAATGATGAGCGATACCGGCTGAGAGAGCGCGTATCTCATCAGTAGTTCAGGCGTCGCTCCCAGTTCCTCGTAGATGTAGTTCGAGGCTCCCAGCACTTTCATCCCGATGACGCCGATGCCTTTTTCGACTGCTATCGGCAGCGTCTGGGTTAAAAAGCCTCCAAGCGCCCCTTCTACCGGGTTCACCGGCAGGAGCACCGTATCGACGGGCCAGTTATCGACGCAATAAGAGAGAATCGCCGGATTATGGTGACCCGTAACGCCGATATGCCTGACGAGACCCCGGTCTCTGGCCTCGAGAAATGCGTCGAGGGCACCGCCGGGCCCTTCAATGGCGAGAATATCCTCTTTGGTCCGGACGTCGTGGATCTGCCAAAGGTCGAGGTAGTCGAGGCCCATGGTTCTTAAAGTAGTCCTGAGATCGGCCATCGCGCCATCGTAGTCCCGGGAAGCAGACTTGCTGGTCTGGAAAATCTGGCTCCGGGCTTCTTTATTGTAAGGCCAGTAGGAGCCGTAGTAGCCTTCGCTGCCCGCATAGGCCCTGGCGGAGTCAAAGTACTGGATGCCCTGGCTGTAAGCTTCGCTGATGACCTCTCTGGCTGCCCCTGTCTTGCCGAACGTCCTAAGGACACCTTCACCGCCGAGGCCGACAATAGTCGTATTGATACCGGTCTTGCCAAGAGGTCGGGTATCGATTTTTTCCATCGAGATGATCTCCGCCATGATCTCCCAATTTTACAGGGTAGGGCTCATTTTTTATATATTGTACCTATGTTTTGTACCGTTGAATGAGGATTATCCGAGCCTTCGGCTCGGACTACCAACCTTAATACTTTTTAGCCGAAGGCTCGTTTTTTATGCAAATGCAGGCCTCTGGCTTGTTCTTCTTGAGTGCCATCAGCTCTTCGGCCAGCCACGGCAGGAAGGTGCCTACGTCAGTGACGATGCCGATCGCCTGCGCGCTGCCCCTGTCCATCAGCTTGGTGACGGTGGACGGGTTGATGTCGACGCAGATCGTGCTGACTGAAGACGGCAGGCAGTTGCCTACTGCGATAGAGTGCAGCATGGTGGCCATCATTAACACAATATCAGCGCCCTTAAGCTGCTCTCTGATCATGTCCTGCGCCTTCATGGTGTCCGTGATGACGTCGGGAAGGGGTCCGTCGTCCCTTATGGAGCCTGCGAGCACGAAGGGCACGTTGTTTTTCACGCACTCGTACATGATGCCGCCAGTGAGGATGCCGCTTTCTACCGCAGCCTTGATGGAGCCCGCCCTCGTTATCTCGCTGATGGCGTAAATGTGGTGCTTGTGGCCTTCCGGTGCCAGTTCAACTGTATTCAGGTTCATGCCCAGCGAAGTACCGTACAGGTTGTACTCTATATCGTGTGCTGCGAGCGCGTTTCCGGCGAGGAGGGCGTCGACGTAGCCGTTCCGGATCATCTCAGCCAGCGCTGACTGGCCTCCGGTGTGGACTATAGCAGGGCCGCCTACAATGACGATGCGGCCGCCTCTGGCCTTGACTTCCAGCATCTCTTCAGCGATCTGCTTAATCAGCGACTGGGAAGGCCGCTCTGACGATACCTGGCCGCCCATGAACTCGAATATCGAGTGGCCGCGGGGCCTTTCCGGGGGCACGATTCTGATGCCTTTCTTCCCGATGACGACCTGGTCGCCTTTCTTGATGTGGCCGAGAGTGACGCAGGAAGGGACTCCGTCCTTAATAACAATCATCGAGTCCATCTTCTGGTTCTGCACCTGCTTCCACTCGCCGGCGATCTTTACGTAAGTCTGGTGATTGGTAGTGGAGTAGAAACCCTTCGGCACCACTTTGTCCTTCGGGGCGGTGGCGACTACCACGTCCTCTGCCTCCGGCAGCTGGGCTCCGAGCCGGTGGAGCTCGCCGATAATGTCCTCCAGGTGTTCGTTATCTCTGCCCTTGATCATGAGCCGGGCATAGCTCGTATCGGTTTTGTTCTTGCCGATATCGAACTGGAGGATCTCGAATTCTCCTTCCATATCCATGACCTTGTCGAAGATCCTGGGAAGCAGGAGGGAGTCTATGATGTGTCCTTTCAGTTCAATCTCTCGCATTGCTTGCATAGGTTTCACCATTGGTTGTGAAAGTTCTATTTTCCATATGCGGCCATACTATGTATAATCTGGCATCGAAACAAGATATTTCCACCGAATACCTCATATTCAATTTGCCCGGGTATATCGATCGGCTTTACTTTTTACGACCTCCGGTACCTGCAATGCCCAGAGCCATGGCGATAGCTATTATGCTGATCAGGCCGATCATCTGACTCCCGGCAGGGGCCGGCGTTGCAGTTGCCTGAACTGTCGGCGCCGCGGTGGGTGTAGGAGTTTGCACCGGAATAGGTGTAGCTGTCACTATTATCTTAGGCACGAAGGTGCCCGCTCTGTTGTCGAAGACATAAGCCTTCCCATCGCTGCTGCCTGCTGCGACCAGGTCCCCGCCGGTAGCGATGGCGACGCTGTTAATGACATTCCCCGCCTGGAACCGGGCTGATTTCTGGCCGTTAGCACCGTAGCCGGTTATGACCCCTTCGACATCTCCTACGACGACCATGCCATAATTCGATACGGCCGTGCTTTTAATTGCGTTACCGTTGCCTGCATCCCACAGCTTGTTACCCTGGCCGTCGAAGGCAAATATGCCGGAGTTGGCTGTGCCCACAATGATAAGATCCCCGGCGTACGTCATACTTAAGGTGTTGACTATGCTGTCTGTGCTGGACTCTTTTAGCAGTTTGCCGCTGCGATCGAAGAATGTGACCCTGCCGTTTTGCATCCCTACTGCTATCAGGTCGCCGTTTCTCGAAGTGGCGACGGCAGAGACGGGTGATATGAGCTCGTGAGCCCACAGCTGGTTGCCCATTCTGTCCCGGGCTGTGACCGCCCCGTTTCTTCCGCCGGCAACGATCGTGTTTCCGTCCCCTGAAATGGCGACAGCGCTTATCTGATCTTCCGTTTTAGAGTACCAGGTTCCTGTGCCGAAACGGCTGATCAGGTAGACATAGCTGTTCCAGCTGCCGGCCGCAATGTCGTTGCCATTGTCGGATATTGCAATGCCGCTGATGTAATCGTTGACCGGGTAGTCGCCGAGCTCTGAGCCCTCCCTGTCAAAGGTAACCACGTGGCCTCCCCAGAGGTTAGCCGCTACCACTGTGCCATCCGCAGATACAACCACGTTCACAGGTATGTCACTCACGCTTTTCTCCCAGAGCCTGGTTCCGGTGCTGTTGAATGCGATCACTTTGTTATCCCCGGTACCAAGGACGACCAGATCACCCAGGGCCGAAACAGCCACCGATTTAACTTCCACGCCTGCTGCATACGTCCATGCCGGCGATGTGGCCGCGGGAGCTGAAAGTACGGGGGATGTGAAAAGGAATGCCTGGGCTGCCAGGATCATTGCTACCACAACGATGCATTTTACCGGTTTAGCTTCAATACCCTTCGAAATTTTCGTGATTATCACCAGCTGGCGACTATATACCAGACACCTGGCGTATAATTGGCGTTTAAATAAAAAAGATTTTCCGGCCAGCAGAGTCCATACATAGTCAGGACTGTGTGCTTCCGCATAATATGTCTTGATCTGATTATTAATACAGGCAACGTCATATGGTGGTGGATATTATACCATCTATATCGGTGATCCGATTTTTACAGAGGCATAAAGATGAGCAAACTCTCTGATGCGGCCAACGCCGCCATGAAAGAAGTATTCGGCCTGCGCGAAGGCGAGGAAGTGCTGATCATCACCAACCCGGGAGGGGACTGGTTCGAGGTATCTCAGGCTCTGTATGACGCGACGAAAGCGCTCGGCGGCAAGCCGGTGATCATGGTACAGGATAAGCGAGCCCGGATTGAGTTCACCGAGCGGCTGGTGCTGGAAGCGATCCGGGCAAAGCCGGACATCACCATCTCCTGCGGAGAAGCGCATTATGGTTCCGATCCCTTCGGCGTCAACATCGGCTACGTAGGCAGGGATGGCAAGAAGCACGACAACGCTTTCAGAATGCTGATCTACGGCGATCGCCGGATGCGGGGAGTCCTCACTGGCCGGCCGGGCATCAAGGACATCTTCGAGCGGTGCATGAACATCGATTATGCGGCCATGAGAGAAAGGATCAAAGCCCTCTCTGACGTGCTCGACAAAGGCAACGAAATACGGGTGACATCCCCCGGCGGCACCGATGTGACGCTTTCCATCAAAGGCAGAAAAGCTCATGCTGATGACGGCGATCTCCGGCACGCAGGCCTCTTCGGAAACCTGCCCTGCGGTGAAGTCTTCCTGTCTCCTGTAGTGGGAAAATGCAACGGCATCATGGTCTTCGACAGCACGATCACGCTCGACAACGCCTCGGTCCTGCCCGACAAGCCCGTCCAGGTCACAGTAATGGACGGCCTGGTCACAGACGTGCAGGGCGGCGAGACTGCCAGGGCGCTGCTAAACGTTATCAGGAAGGGCGAGCAGATGGCCAGGGACAAAGGCCTGAAAGAGCACGAGAAGAACGCAAGGCACATCGGCGAACTAGGCATCGGCATGAACCCGATGGCAGGCCCGTCGACGAATCTCCTGGAAGCCGAAAAAGCCCTGAAGACCATCCACTTCGCCATAGGGGAGAACTTCGATCACGATGCGCCTGCGCTTATCCACCAGGACTGCCTGATTTTGCGGCCGTCCATGTGGGTGGACGAGAGGCAGATCATGAAGAACGGGGATCTACGGCTTTAATTTTTTTTTTATAAAACCCATTCGGCGGTATGCAACTTCATTTCTTTACGATAATTACCTCTGCGTGCCGCAACCAATTGTAATTACTACATATTATTATAAAAATCTATTTTGATTATCCTTGACGAATTATTGATCCAAATATTACGAAATTTTGAAATTTACTGTGGCATACTATATATACAGTAGCGCTGTTCTCCGATAAATTTTTAGGTTTTTTTGAAATACAAAATAATAGATACTTATAATAATTACTTATTTTTATTATATTTACAGCAAGCGATTGACATATATTTAAGCTAACCTGGTTTTAATCATTTATTTATTAATCGATAAGTATCCGAGGCTTATATAATGGAACTAAAAATAGTTTCCACAACTTGCCCGTACTGTGGTACGGGGTGTGGATTGAACCTTGTCGTGCGTGACGAGAAAGTCGTCAGTGTGGCAGCATGGCAGCGTCATCCTGTGAACGAAGGAAAGCTCTGTCCAAAGGGACGCTATGCCCACGAGTTCATCCACCGGAAAGACCGGCTGACTAAACCGCTCATAAAAAAGGACGGCAAACTGGTCGAGGCATCCTGGGACGAGGCGTACGAGCTGATTGCCACTAAACTCAAGACTTATAAACCTGAGGAAATGGCCTGTCTCGCTTCGGCACGCGTATCCAACGAGGAAAACTACCTGATGCAAAAGTTTGCACGGGCTGTGCTAAAGACTCCCAATGTTGATCACTGCGCCCGTCTGTGCCACTCTTCGACAGTCGCCGGCCTTGCTGCTTCCTTCGGGTCCGGCGCTATGACAAACAACATCCAGGACATCGCCGAATCGAAGTGTGTTTTCGTCCTGGGCAGCAATACCTTTGAGCAGCACCCGCTCATCGGCCGCAGCATCGTCAGGGCGAAGCAGAAGGGTGCCAGGGTCATCGTCTTCGACCCGAGGTACACCCCGACGGCAAAACAGGCCGATCTGTATAAGTCGTTTTACTCCGGCACGGACGTAGCGATTCTCAACGCCATGATGCAGCACATCATAAAGAATGGCTGGGAAGCGAAGGAGTACATCGAGAACCGCACAAAAGACTACGAGAAGCTGAAAGCAGTCGTGATGAAGCCCGAGTACAGCCTGGAGAACGTCTCCGGCATCAGCGGCATACCTGCCAAAGATATCGCGATGGCGGCCGAATGGTTTGCGACGGCACCTTCAGCATGCCTTCTCTACTCTATGGGCATCACTCAGCACACTACCGGCGTGGACAACGTGAAGTCGGTTGCCAACTTGCTGATGCTCACCGGCAACATCGGGAAAGTCGGCGGAGGCGTGAACGCTCTCAGAGGCCAGAACAACGTGCAGGGCGCCTGCGACATGGGTTGCCTGCCCAACGTGTATAGCGGTTACCAGAAAGTGATCGATGAGCCGGCTGTCAAGAAGATGAAGGAGGCCTGGGGCTGTGATGTCGCCGGTGGCAAGATCGGGTACACGGTTACGGAAATGATGGACGTGCTGACCGAGAACCCGCCTAAACTCAAGGCTATCTACATCATGGGAGAGAACCCGATGATCTCCGACCCGGACCTCAAACACGTAGAGCATGCCCTGAAGAACCTGGAATTCCTCGTGGTACAGGACATCTTCCTGACCGAGACGGCACAGCTTGCAGACGTCGTTCTGCCGGCAGCCTGCTATGCGGAGAAGGACGGGACGCAAACCAGCACCGAGCGCAGAGTCCAGAGATGGCATAAGGCCGTAAACCCGCCCGGAGAAGCGAAGGCTGACTGGGAGATACTCTGTGAGCTCGGGCGCAAGATGGGCTTCGAGAAACAGTTCTCGTTCAAGAGCCCGGAGGAAATTTTCAACGAGGTCGCCAGAGTCACCCCATCTTACGGCGGTATGAGCTACAAGCGCCTTGAGCCGGAAGGCCTGCACTGGCCCTGTCCGGCCGCCGACCACCCGGGAACCCCAATTCTGCATACCCAGAAGTTCGCTAACCCCGACGGGCTCGGCGTCTTTACTCCCATCGAGTACAAGCCGCCTGCCGAGGTCACGGATGCGGAGTATCCGTTCATCCTGACGACCGGGCGGTGCATCTGGCAGTGGCACACCGGGTCTATGACCAGGAGATCGGAATCCCTTGAGAGGGAGGCTCCTACAGGCTGGATCGAGATAAACACCGAGGACGCGAAGGCGCTCGGTATCAGGAACAATGAGATGGTACGGGCGATCACCCGCCGCGGAGAAGTGCAGGTAGCTGCCAGAGTGACCGGGGATATCAGGAAGAACGTCATGTTCATGCCTTTCCACTATGCGGAATGCCCCGCCAACGTCCTCACGAACAACGCCCTCGACCCGATCGCCAAGATACCTGAATACAAGGTATGTGCGGTGAGAGTAGAGAAGATCAAGGAGGCGTGATGCAGATGGTTACAAAAGGCGAGTTACTATACACCCAGGCAACTGACAAGGCCGTCCAGGAGCGGGGCGAAACAGGAGGCACCGTTACAGCACTCTTAAAGTATCTCCTGGAGAGCCACATGGTCGACGCGGTCTACGCGATGAAGAAAGGTGCTGACATCTACGATGCCCAGCCCACTCTCATCACCGACCCGAAAGACGTCATCCAGACTGCCGGCTCTCTGCATTGCGGCACCTTACTGGTCCCCAAGCAGCTCAGCAAAACTGTGCTCAACGCAGACCCGAACCTGAAAATCGCTGTCGTGGCAAAGGGCTGCGATACGATGGCCCTGTACGAGATGGCGAAGAGAGGCCAGATCAACCTGGACAACATCCTTATGATCGGAGTCAACTGCGGCGGTACCGTCAGGCCCGCTATGGCCCGAAAGATGATCCGGGAAAAGTTCGGGGTCAACCCGGACACCGTAGTAAAGGAAGAGATCGATAAAGGCCAGTTTATTATTCTAACTGCTGATGGCCAGCACAAGGGTATCTCCATCGACGAGCTTGAAGAACAGGGCTACGGCCGCAGAGAAAACTGCCGCCGGTGCAAGACGAAGATCCCAAGACAGGCCGACCTGGCCTGCGGTAACTGGGGTATCGTCGGGGACAAGGCCGGAAAAGCCACTTTCGTGGAAGTCTGCAGCGATAAAGGTGCGCAGGCACTGAACAAGGCGGTAGAAGCTGGTGTAATCGAAGTCTCTGCAGCGCCTCAGAAAGGGGTTGAAATCCGGGGCAAGGTTGAGCAGGCGATGCTCAAGCTGGCCGACAAGTGGCGTGCAAAGGACTTTGCCAAAGGCGGCAACGGTACCGAGCGCCTACAGGCTATTATGAAAGAGACTTCCCGGTGCATCAGGTGCTACGCGTGCATCGAGAACTGCCCTATCTGCTACTGTACAGAGTGCAGCACTAAGAAACCTTACCTGGTCACGCCCGGCGAGGTACCGCCCAACTTCATGTTCCACATGATCCGGTTCATGCACGTCTCCGACTCCTGCATCAACTGCGGCCAGTGCGAGGAGCTCTGCCCGATGGACATCGAGAACTCCCGCCTGATGCACTCGATACAGGCCGACCTCGAAGCGATGTTTGGCTATAAGCCCGGCGTCGACATGACCCTGCCAGTGCTGGCTCTGGTCAAGGAGCCCGAGGAAAGGGAGAGGCTGGCAGCTACAGGGACCGACCAGATCTTCAACATATTCAAGGACTGAAGGGCTGGTGCAAACGTGACGACAATATCATTAGATATCCAGAACAGGACCTGTACTGGTTGCAATAATTGCGTTGTCGCCTGCCCGGTCAATGCGCTGGAGTTGACGGTTGCCAACCCGGTAACCAAAAAGAAGACTTACAACGTCTTGAACGGCAAGGCTGTCGTAATCGACGACGAGGTCTGCAATGGTTGCGGCATTTGCCTTGAGGTCTGTCCGCAGCGTGCAATCACGCTCACGACAGCGTAGGAGTTATCAGGAGTAAGAAATCATGTTTCCCAGTTATTCGAAGAAAACAGAGAACAATAAGCAGGTAATCGAACAGAGGCTGCTGACCCAGAAGTTAAATCTGGCTGTGGACCTGGATCGGTGTACCGGTTGCGGAGTCTGTATTGACGCCTGTCCGGAAGAGGCAATTACCGAGGGCCCGATCGGCGCAGTAAGCCGTGGCAAGGCTAAGGTATCCAAGGTCGATGTCGACCCGAAGAAGTGCTCTTTCTGCGGTGTATGCAACATCCTTTGCCCGTTCAACGCCATCAAGCTGTCCGTAGACGGCGTAGAGAAACTCCCCATTCTGGAGCAGCAGGGCTTCCCGGTGCTTGAGAAGAAAGCGAAGATCGACGATGAGAAGTGCTCTCGCTGTGTGCTGTGCGAAGAGGTCTGCCCGAGGGACGCCATCAGGAGAGACGTCGCCAAGGTTGACCAGGGCCACAAGGCTGCTTCGACCATGAAGTACGCGATCGACTACAAGCTCGACGATGCGAAGTGCACCAAGTGCGGCATCTGCGCAGAGGCCTGCGACGCATTCAAGATCGAATACAAAGAGCCGACTCCACTGACAGTAAAGAGGATCGGCGAGGTCAAGTTCGACGAGAAGAAGTGCGACGCCTGCAAAGTCTGCGTAGAGATCTGCCCCGAGGATGCAATCTCCATCGAGCGCAAGATCATCGAAGAGCCCAAGCTCAGCGGCAAGGTCGCCATCGACACTAACGAGTGCGTCACCTGTACGTGGTGTCAGGTCATCTGCCCGAAGGATGCGGCGAAGGTTGAGAAGGTCTTCGAAGGCGAACTCACCATTAACACCGCCAACTGCCCGGCCGGCTGCTCTACCTGCGTAGACGTCTGCCCGTGCAACGCACTGTACCTGCCCGTAGTCGAGGAAGCAGGCCACAAGCCCGGCAAGCTCGCCTACAACAAGGACTTCTGCATCTACTGCGGCGCCTGCATCAACGCCTGCCCGGCTGACAGCACGATCACCATGAAGAGGAACAAGATCAACGTCACCGGCGAGAAGACCAACCTGTACAACAAGATCGAGGCCAAGCTCTTCGCAGAGAAGACCCCGAAGATCAAGGAGGCCTAAAAATGGCTGCATTAGAATCACAGGTAATAAACCTCAACAAGGGTTTAATCAACTTCACCCACGAGGTAGAGAAACAGGGCGGAGAGAACATCGGCGTCTGCTACCAGTGCGGTACCTGCACCGGCAGCTGCCCCCAGGGCAGAAGGAACGCCCTCAGGACCAGGAAGATCATGAGGATGGTTGCCCTTGGTATGAAGGATCAGCTCCTCCGGGATGATTCCATCTGGTACTGCTCGACCTGCTACACCTGCACTGACAGGTGTCCCAGGCATGTCAAGCCCACTGATGTTATCATCGCGCTGAGGAATATGGCCACCAGGGAATTGCTGGTACCGAAGAATTTCGTGCAGAACATGACGTTCATCTCGCAGACCGGCCATGCTGTGCCGAACAATGACGCTAACAGGGCTCTGAGAGTTAAGCTCGGCCTGACGGCAGAGCCGCCGACGACAGCCACGCACCCCGAGTACATCCCGGGCATCATGAAGATCATGGAGGCTACCGGTCTCATGGCTATCAAGGCTCAACTGGAGGCTAAGAAATGAGTCACTCAGCATCTAACAAGACATCCTTATACTTAGGCTGTATCGCTCCGAACCGGTACCCCGGCATCGAGGCTGCAACCTTGAAGACCGCTAAGAATCTGGGCCTGGAGTTCGCTGACCTCGTCGGCGCATCCTGCTGCCCCGCCCCCGGCGCGTTCGGCAGCATGGACGTCCTCACCTGGGAAGCCCTCGCAGCAAGAAACATCTGCCTGTCTGAACAGATGGGCCTCGACTGCACCGTCGTATGCAACGGGTGCTACAAGTCCCTGTACGACGTGAACGAGAAGCTCAAGGAGAACCCTGCTGAGAAGGCCAAGGTCAACGAGCTGCTGAAGCTTGCGGACATGGAATTCAAGGGCACAATCGAGGTACGCCACTTAGCAGAGCAGCTCTACAAGGATGTAGGGATCAAGAAGATCAAGGACTCGGTTGTCACGCCCCTGAACGGCATCAAGGTCGGCGTCCACTACGGCTGCCACATGCTCAAGCCCGCCAGGGAAAGAAGATTCGGAAGCCCCGCGTTCTCCACGGAAAGGCCCACCTTCCTCGATGAGATGGTCGAGGCACTCGGCGCCACCTCGGTGGACTACAGGGAGAAGATGATGTGCTGCGGTGCCGGTGGCGGTGTCCGTGGCTACAAGAAGGACTACGCGCTGGACATGACCAACGAGAAGCTGAGGAACATGCAGGAAGTCGGCGTCGACGTCATCGTAGATGTCTGCCCGTTCTGCCACCTGCAATTCGACCTCGGCCAGGTAGAAATCAAGGAGAAGTTCGGCGACAGCTACGGTATTCCTGTACTGCATTTCTCCCAGTTGTTAGGCCTCGCCCAGGGCATGAGTCCCGAGGAACTCGGCCTGAGCGCGCACCAGATCAAGGTTGACAAGTTACTCGACAGGATTGTGTGAGGGGATAAGATATGGCAAACGGTAAAGAAAACAGAGTAGGAGTCTTCATCTGTCACTGCGGTACCAACATCGCCGGCACCGTCAACGTGAAGGCTATCGCCGAATACGCGAAGACCCTTCCGGGCGTTGTCATCGCTAACGATTACCCGTACATGTGCTCGACCCCCGGTCAGGAAAAGATCAAGGCGGCCGTAAAAGATCATAAGCTTGATGCAATCGTGGTTGCAGCTTGTTCGCCCCGTCTGCATGAGCCGACCTTCAGGAAGGCAACCGAGCTGGCAGGCTTAAACCCGTTCGTCTTTGAGATGGCGAACATCCGTGAGCAGTCCTCGTGGATCCACATGAAGGAGCCTGAGAGAGCAACCGAGAAGGCAAAGGACATCGTCCGCATGGCAGTCGCCAAAGCCAGGCTGCTTGAGCCTTTGCAGACAAAATCTGTACCCTGCGAAAAGACCGCAATGGTCATCGGCGCAGGCATCGGCGGTATCGAAGCAGCCATGAAGCTCGCAGACTCGGGTATTCTCACCTATCTGATTGAGAAGGAACCGACTATTGGCGGCTACATGTCCCGGCTGGACAAGACGTTCCCGACCCTCGACTGCTCCCAGTGTATTCTATCCCCGAAGATGGCAGAAGCTGGCAGGCACCCCAACATCAAGCTTCTCTCGTACTCCGAAGTCGATAACGTAGAGGGCTTCATCGGCAACTTTAAAGTGACCGTCCGAAGGAAGGCGAGAGGCGTCATCGAGGATGCCTGCAACGGCTGCGGCGACTGCGCAACGGTCTGCCCTGTCACCAGGCCTAACGAGTTCGATGTTGGCATGGGCCCCAGGAAGGCAATCTACATCTGCCACCCGCAGGTAGTGCCCCTCAAGTACACCGTCGACTTCGATTCTTGCGTCAAGTGCGAGCTGTGCGTGAAGAAGTGCGGCGATAAGAAGGCCATCGATTTAGAGATGAAGGATACCTTTGTCGAGCTGAAGATCGGCTCCATCATCGTGGCAACCGGCTTCGATCTCTATGAGATTGAGAAGAAAGAGGAGTGGGGCTACGGCGTCTACGACAACGTCATCACTGGCATCCACTTCGAGAGGCTCATCAACGCTGCAGGCCCGACTGGCGGCAAGCTGATCAGGCCCAGCGACGGCCAGAAGCCCCACAACGTAGGCTTCGTGCTCTGCGCAGGCTCCAGGGATCAGGACTCGAACAAATATTGCTCCAGAGTTTGCTGTATGTACTCGCTTAAGCACGCCCACCAGATCATGGAAAAGATGCCCGGTGTGACGCCTTACCTGTTCTACATGGACATCAGGTCCTTCGGTAAGGCATACGAAGAGTTCTACTACAGAATCTCTGACGAGGGCGCCAAGTTCATCAGGGGCAGGGTCGCCAAGATCCAGGAGCTCCCGAACAAGAACCTGCTGGTCCAGGCAGAAGACACTCTGCTCGGCACCCCGATCAACATAGAGCTCGAAATGGTAGTCCTCGCCTCCGCCATCGTACCCAAGAAGACCACGGAGGCTCTGAGAAACAAGCTCCTCGTATCTAGAAGCTCGGACTTATTCCTGCTTGAGGCTCACCCCAAGCTGAACCCGTTCTCGACCTCGACCGACGGTATCTTCCTCGCAGGCTGCTGCCAGGGACCGAAAGACATCCCCGACACAGTAGCTCAGGCAGCTGGTGCAGCTGCAGCAGCGGCAGTACCCATCAACCAGGGTAAAGTTACTCTTGAGCCGATTGCTGCCAAGGTTAACGAAGAGATTTGTGCTGGCTGCGGTGTCTGTGAGAGGCAATGCCCGTACAAGGCTATCACCATGCTAAACCTCGAAGGCGGTGTCCGGAAAGCTAATGTGAACGATGCGATGTGCAAGGGCTGCGGTACCTGCGGAGGCTCCTGCCCTGGCGGTGCAATCAAGATGCAGCACTTTACCACACCCCAGCTAATCGCTCAGATCGATGCGCTCCTGCTCGGAGGTGAGCAGTAATGTCAACCAACGATAACACTAACGGTGAGTGGAAGCCCAAAATTTTGGGGCTTGTCTGCAACTGGTGCTCCTACGCGGGCGCAGACCTTGCAGGTACCGCCAGGATTCAGTATCCTTCAGACATCAGAGTAGTCCGGATGATGTGCACAGGTCGAGTAGACCCTCTCTTCATAGTAAAAGCGTTCATGGATGGCGCTGACGGCGTGATCGTGTCGGGCTGCCACTTCGGCGACTGCCACTATCTCGAAGGTAACTACAAGGCTGCCAAGAGGATGTTCTACATGAAGAGAGTCCTCCGGTCGCTCGGCTTCGACGACCGGCGGGTGAGGATGACCTTCGTCTCGGCATCGGAAGGCGCCAAGTGGGCGGAAGTCGTCACTGACATGATCAAAACCATCAACGAGCTTGGTCCCAGCCCGATACGCACCAGGGCGGCAATCGGAGAAGCCATCAACTCGGGCTCCGCCAGCGACGATCTGGCAGAGATCGCAAAGATCGCCGCCGGCAAGAAAGTCGAAGTCGCCCCGTTGCAAAAGCTGTAAGGCGGGCGTAAGGAGACCCGAAGATGACTAACTCGATAGAAGTAAATCTTATATCAGGCCGGACCGTCTGGCAGGGTGTGGCAATCGAAGGCCACAAGCATGACGACGGTTACATTAAGGCCTGTGGAATATGTGAGCTTGATGTCGCTGACATGAAGAAGCTTCACGTGTTCCCGGGCCAGACCGTAAAGGTAACATCCGCTTACGGTACTGTAATCGTCAGGGCGGTCAAGGCAACCCAGGGCCCGCACCCTGGGCTGGCCTTTATTCCCATGGGGCCGTGGGCTAACCAGGTCATCAGTACAGAAATGTACTCGACCGGGATGCCCAGCTTCAAGGGAGTCAAGGTCACGATCGAGCCAGCGCCCGGCGAGACAGTCGAGAACGGCATAAAGCTGCTCCAGAAGATGACTCTTATCCAGAAGCAGGAGGGGTAAACTTTGTTAATACCAGAACAGAACGTGGTGACTACTGAAAGCCGCAACCTGAAGGTAGTCACGGATGTTGTTTGCCCCTTCTGCGGCACGTTGTGCGACGATATCAAGGTGATTATGGACGGCAACCGGATCGTCGACACGCTTAACGCATGTGTGATTGGCAATGAGAAGTTCAAGTCTGCTCAGGCAGGCCACAGGATCCTCGCCCCGATGGAGAGGGAGGATAATTCCGCAGAGTTCGCCCCCGTATCCTACGATTACGCAATCGAGAGGGCAGCCCAGATCCTGGCAAACGCCCGCAGACCGTTAATGTACGGCTGGTCCTCTACCTCGTGTGAGGCGCAGGCAGTCGGCAACGAACTTGCAGAAGTATGCGGCGCAGTCACCGACAACACCGCGTCCGTCTGCCACGGCCCCTCCGTGATGGCCATCCAGACTGTAGGCGCTCCGTGCTGCACTCTCGGTGAAGTCAAGAACAGAGCAGACCTCATCATCTACTGGGGCTGCAACCCCGTACACGCCCACCCGAGGCACATGAGCAGGTACACGACCTATCCGAGAGGCTTCTTCACAGAGAGAGGCTTCAAGGACAGGACTATGGTCGTCGTAGATCCGAGGCCGACTGACACCGCGAAGCAGGCGGACATTCACGTCCAGGTCGAACAGGGCAAGGACTACGAGCTTCTAGACGCCCTCAGGACTGTCATCCGTGGCGAGGACATCCCCGACGTGGTAGGCGGCGTCAAGAAAGAGGACATCAAGGCACTGGGAGATCTGTGCAAGTCCAGGAAGTTCGGCGTCTTGTTCTTCGGAATGGGTGTTACCCAGTCCATCGGCAAGCACAGGAACATCGACATTGCGATTTCTTTCGTGGCCGACATGAATAAGTACACTAAGTTCACCCTCGTCGCTATGAGAGGCCACTACAACGTGACCGGCAGCGGCCAGGTCATGAGCTGGCAGAGCGGCTTCCCGTTCAGCATGGACTTCTCCAGAGGCTACCCCAGGTACAACCCGGGCGAGACCGCGGCGAATGACATATTGCAGAGGCAGGAATGTGACGCAGCCTTAGTGATCGCATCCGATCCTGGCGCACACTTCCCGGTATCGTCCATGAAGTATTACGCCCAGATCCCGACCATCTGCATCGACCCGCACGAGACCCCGACGACCGGCATCAGCAAGATCGTCATACCGTCGACTATCGTAGGTGTCGAGGAAGAAGGCAACGCTTACCGTATGGATAACGTGCCCATCCGCTGCAGAAAGGTCTGTGACGCTCCGGAAGGCATCCTCTCCGACAAGGAAATCCTGGAGAGAATCCTGGCGAGAGTGAAGGAGATCAAGGCAGAGAAGAAAGGACAGTGAGAGGTATAGATCATGTCTGCAAAGCCACTGAAAGTTCAAAATGAGGTACTCATCAAGAACGGGTATGTATACGACCCGTTAAATGGCGTCAAGGGCGATGTTAAGGACATCGCTATCCAGAACGGCAAGATCGTTGAGCCCTCCAAGCTGTCCACTAAGGCGAAGGTCATCGATGCTAAGGGCAAAGTAGTGATGCCCGGCGGTGTCGACATCCACACCCACGTAGCAGGCCCCAAGGTCAACGTGGGCCGTATGTACAGGCCCGAGGACAAGCTCCACGACACCATGGAGCACCGCACAGACTTGCTAAGGGCAGGCGGAGGCTTCTCCGTCCCGAGCACCTTCGTCACCGCGTACAGGTACGCCAAGCTCGGCTACACCTTCGTCAATGAGGCGGCCATGCCGCCCCTTCTGGCAAGGCACACCCACGAGGAAATGCACGACACCCCGATCCTGGACCAGTCAGCCTTCACACTGCTGGGCAACAACTGGCTCGTGATGGAATACATCAAAAAAGGCCAGAAAGACAATCTCGATGCTTTCATCGCGTGGATGCTCAAAGCAACTAAGGGAAGCGTAATAAAGATCGTCAACCCCGGCGGAACGGAAGCCTGGGGCTGGGGTAAGAACTGCACGGACATCGACGACCCCGTACCGTACTTTGAGGTTACTCCCAAAAACATTATCCAGGGCCTGTGCGATGCCAACGAAAGGCTTGGTCTGCCGCACTCGATTCACCTGCACGGCAACAACCTCGGCCACCCTGGCAACTATACGACGACGCTCAAGACTCTGGCCTTAACAGAAGGTATAAAAACCAACAAGAAGTCGGGCAGAAACCAGAATCTGCACTTCACCCACGCCCAGTTCAACTCCTACGGGGGAACTGCGTGGAAAGACTTTGAGTCTAAAGCGGACCAGATTGCCAATTATGTCAATACGCATGACCACCTGACCATCGACGTAGGCTTCGTCACTCTCGACGAGACCACGACGATGACAGCAGACGGCCCGTTCGAGTACGTCCTCCATTCCACCAACCACCTGAAATGGGCGAACTTAGACGTAGAATTAGAGACTGGCTCCGGCGTAGTGCCGTTTATCTACGACTCCAGGAACCACGTCTTCGGTATCCAGTGGGCAACCGGTTTAGAGCTCGGTCTGCTTGTCAAGGATCCGATGAAGTGCTTCCTGACTACTGACCACCCGAACGCAGGTCCGTTCACCAGGTACCCGGTCGTCGCAAGCTGGCTCATGAGCAAGAAGGCCAGGGACGCCAAACTCGCAACCCTCCACAAGTGGGTCGGAGAGAGAACTAAACTCAAAGACATCAGCAGAGAGATGACTCTCTATGAGCTCGCCCAGATGACCAGGGCAGGCCCCGCAAAGGCGCTCGGCATGTCCAGGAACAAGGGCCACCTCGGCATAGGCGCAGACGGCGACGTCTCCATCTACGATCTGGACCCGAAGACCACCGACATCGGCCAGCAGCCGGAAGTACTCGTCAAGGCTCTCGAAGGAGCGGCTTACACCATCAAGGGCGGCGATATCGTCGTCAAGGATGGCGAAGTCGTGTCTGTAGACGCTCCGAAGTACACTATCTGGTCCGATGCAGACGGCTTTAACAACAAGGAAGTCATGAACGATATCGTGGAAAAGTTCCTGAAGTACTACTCGGTCACCCTGAACAACTACCCGGTGCAGGACGTCTATGCCCCGCATCAGCAGGTAATTAAGGCAGGGCCGCTGGCAGGAGGCAACTAATCATGGAAAAAGTTACCTTAACGCCAAACGGGGAAAAGTACCTCGTGCTCGAAGCTGAATGTATCACTCCGGACAACTTCGCGGGCAGGACTCTGGAAGAGATCGCTGACATGCAGGTGTGGGAGGGTAACACCACCCACCGCCTCGGCAAGTTCTTCGACATCAGCGGCACCACTGCCGCTACAGCCGAAGAGCAGGCCATCGTCATCAACGGCAGCGTTCCCAGAGTCAAGTACATCGGCTCGAAGATGGCCGCCGGCGCCATCCTTTGCAAGGGCGACGTAGACATGTACTGCGGCGCCTGGATGAAGGGCGGCAGCATCCTCGTCAAAGGCAACGCCGACGCCTTCGCAGGCATCCAGATGGAAGGCGGCGACCTCGTCATCGAGGGCAACGCCGGCAACTACCTGGGCGCAGCATACCGTGGCGACTGGAGAGGCATGAAAGGCGGCAACATCCTGGTCAAAGGCAACGCAGGCTGCGACATAGGCGAATACATGATCGGCGGCACTATAACGGTGCACGGCAACGTCACCATCAACGCCGGCATCCACGCCGGCAGAGCTGTCGGCGCAAAAGAGCCCGGCGGAAAGATCATCATCCACGGCAACGCCGAAAGCAGAGTCGGCGCCCAGATGACCCGCGGCACCATCTACGTCCTCGGCAAGATCGGCAACATGATGCCAGGCTTCGCCCTGAAGTCCACCGAAGAGGTAGAATTCGACGGCCAGAAGATGCTGTTCAATGTCTACACTGGTGACCGTGCAGAGGCCGGAAAAGGCACGCTGTACGTGAAAAGTTAAGAGCTTCGATTGATCGTTGGCGGACATCCCTTCCGTGGATGTCCTCCCTTTTTTTAATGGCAGAGCCGGACAACCAGGGCTTTACGGTTGCTTACGCCTACACGTAACCCGTATCCTTAAACTTCCGTCCCGCCTCTGGCCGGACATGAAAAAACTTATAATCTAAACCTGCAATAGCATCACACACCTTCAGGTGAACCTAGATGGGCAAGACGCTAGCAGAGAAAATTTTGTCCGCAAAGAGCGGGAAGGACTGTGCGCCGGGCGACATCGTCACTGTCCCCGTCGACTTCGTATTTTCACACGACGGCACAATGCCGCTGGCTATCCAGCAGATGGAGAAAGAATTGAACACCCGAAAGGTGTTCGATCCTGAGAAAGTGGCGGGGGTTTGCGACCACGCGTCTCCGTCTCCCAGCGAGCAGGTCTCCAACGTCCAGATCTTCATGAGGAAGTTCGCGAAGGAGAACAACATGCCGTACTTCTTCGAGAACGGCGATGGTATTTGCCACCAGATCGTAGCCGAGAAGTTCTCCGCCCCGGGCAAGATCATCATCGGCGGCGACAGCCACACCTGCACCCACGGTGCTCTCGCAGCGTTCGGCACGGGCATGGGCTCCACCGACGTCGGCGCCATCATGGCGTACGGCACCACCTGGCTGCGCGTTCCCGAGGCATTCAAGTTCGACATCAACGGCGAACTGCCGAAATACGTCACCTCTAAAGACGTTTTCTTGCACATCGTCAGGGAGATCACCGCAGACGGCGCGACTTATATGAGCATGGAATTTATGGGCGACACGGTCAAGAACATGTCCGTCGAGTCCAGGCTGGTCATGTCCAACATGGCCATCGAAGCGGGCGGTAAAGTCGGCCTGTGCGCCGCGGACGAGAAGGTACGGCAGTTCCTGGCAAAGTACGGCCGCGAACACGAGTACAAGCCTCTCGCCGCAGACCCGGATGCCCACTATGCCAACGAACTGCAAGTCGACGCCACCAAACTCGAGCCCCTCATTGCCTACCCCCACAGGGTAGACAACGTCAAGCCGGTATCTGAGTTCGCAGGCATGGAGCTCGACCAGGTATGCATTGGTTCCTGCACTAACGGCAGGCTGGAAGACCTCAAGGTCGCAGCCGAAATTCTCAAAGGCAAGAAAGTTCACAAGGACACCCGCCTCGTGGTTTACGCTGCCAGCAGAGGAGTAATGCTCGAAGCCATGCAGGCAGGCTACATCCAGACTCTTGTCGAGGCCGGAGCAGCGGTATGCCCGCCGGGTTGCGGCTTCTGCATAGGACGGACCGTAGCACTGGGCGACGGCGAGAAAGTGCTGTCCACCCAGAATCGTAATTTTAAAGGCAGGATGGGCAACAACAAGTCTGAAATTTATCTCTCTAACGTGCCTGTGGCGGCAGTCAGTGCCATATATGGCAAGGTAACCGACCCGAGGGAGGTGCTCTAAAATGGCCCTGAAAAATATCAGATCTCAGGTTCTCAGGATTTATCCTCCTGACACCAACACCGATGAAGTCATCTCGGGCAAGTACAAGTACGACGAGCTCGACCTGAAAAAGCTGGCCGTCCACGCGTTCGAGTCCATCGACCCGACGTTCTACACGGATGCCCAGAAAGTGAAGAGCCCGATTCTGGTCGCAGCGAACAACTTCGGCTGCGGCTCCTCAAGAGAGCAGGCACCCCAGGTCATCATGGCGTGCGATGTATCCTGTATCATTGCAGAATCCTACGCGAGGATCTTCTACAGGAACGGGTTTAACATCGGCCTTCCTCTCATAGAGTGTAAGGGTATCTCGAAGGCAGCAAAGCAAGGCGATGAACTCGAAGTGGACTTTGCTAAGAACCTGGTAATCAACCACACCACGGGACAGACTTTACCTATGAAACCGATCCCCGAGTTCATGCAGCAGCTCTTAGAGGCCGGCGGCCTCATGCCGTACTTGAAGAAGCAGCACGAGGGCAAGCAGTAAACCGCTTGCCTCCGCCCATTTTTTAGCATCATCTTTGTAGCGGTATCTGTCATGCGCGAAGAACCCGAGCACCGGCTCGACAGCCGTGCGGTGAACTACTGGCGTTTAGCCGGAGTAATCTCAGCAGTCATCTACTGGATTGTAGTGGTGTCATACTGGTACGCCTCAAGCCTCTGGCAGGTGCTGCCAGAGTGGGTAACTGCTGTACTTGCCGTACTGGCCTTGATCGGATCTGTCTATGAAATTTTGATTGTGCCAACTGTAAGGTGGAATACATGGCGATACGAGATCAGCGACATGGAAATCTATCTTCGGCACGGCGTAGTCGTCAAGCACCGGACTTTGATCCCCATGACCCGGGTCCAGCATGTGGATACCGTCAAAGGCCCGCTGCTGAGGCTGTTTGGGCTGGCGACAGTGACCATCGCTACCGCGGCCGGCACACACGCGATTCCTGCCCTGTCAGACAGTGTTGCGGCAGCGTTGCGGGATCGGATCGCAGAGCTGGCGCGGGTGACAGAAGAACATGATGGATAAGCCGAGACGCCTGCATCCCGCAGCCGTCCTCACTCTCCTGTTCAAGAACGTCTACGGGCTGATTCAGGCATTTTTACCGATCGCCATCGTCCTGCTCGCCAGAGGAGACCTCACCGCGTGGATCAGTTATCTGATCCCTGTAGCTATCGTGGCTTATTGCGCCTATACAGTACTGGCATGGTGGAGGCTCGTCTACTACGTCAGGGGTCACGAGCTTTACATGGAGTCCGGGGTAATCACCACTAAAAAGCGTACGATTCCTTTCGAGCGCATCCAGGGAGTGCAAATAAACGAAGGCTTAATACAGCGGCTCTTCGGCCTGGTCAGCCTCGAAGTTCAGACCGCTGGGAACGATAAAAAGGCGGAATTCTCCCTTTCAGCGCTGACACGCCGGGATGCGGAAGAGCTCAAGGCTCTGATCGGTAGCGGGCACATCGAGGAGAGCGTTGTGGAGCATGAGAACCTGATCGTCGAACGGCTGTCGGTAAAGGCCCTTTTACAGGCAGCCACCACGTCGAACGGCATCGGAGTAATCTTCTTTGCGATCATCGCCCTGATGTCCCAGCTAGACGATTTCATCCCGGGGATGAACATCTTTCTGATCATCGTTGAATACCTGATACACCAGGCCAGCAGCGGCTGGTTGTCGATCATCATCCTGCTCGCTGCCATTCTGGCATTGTCCTGGCTATTATCTGTCGCAGGCTCTATAATCCGGCTTGGCGGCTTTACTATCACCAGGCTGGAAGACAGGATCATCATAGACCGGGGTATTCTCGACCGGAGGCAGGTTACCCTTCCCATCAAGAAGATCCAGGCGATCACCGTCACCGAAAGCCTGCTAAGGCAGCCGTTCGGCCTCGCCTCGGTGGAAGTCATCAGCGCAGGCTATGGCAGCAAGGCAAACGAGGCCAAAATTATATTCCCCCTGTTACCGAGAAGCCAGGTAAAGCAATTCCTCGACCGTGTGCTTCCCGAGTTTTCGGCCGACCTTTCAGTATCCCCGCTACCTTCGAGAGCACTGCCCGGCTACCTGGTGCCTGGTATCGCCATAACCGCAATAATCTGCGGGATCATCTACTTAGTACCATGGGCTTACCTGCTTGCACTGATAGCCATTCCTATCCTTATACTAACGATCTTCCAGTACCTGGATGCCGGATACCGTCTCGATGACAGAGCTCTGATCATCCGGTCAAGGCTTCTCGGGAGAAAGACTCACATTATACCGGTTAACCGGATACAGTGGATCGGGTTATCGGCTAATCCCTTCCAGGCCAGAGCCCGGCTGGCTCGCATTCGCATAGCTTTGATGTCACAGATAGGCGGAACTGTTATCGATCTAAAAGGGCTGGATATTCGGAATGCTACCGCTATCTGGCTAACATTATATAAAAAAGACCGGCCAGTCGGCCGGCAATATTCTTCTACTGAGAAACCGTAAATTCCCAGTCGCTGTATTTATCGTCAATCACCTGTATCAGGTACGAGCCATCCTGCAGCACATCCTCAGTTACCTCCGCTGGGGTATCCATGTCCTCGTAAAGGCTGCGATCAAACGTGACAAAGATACCTGTGGTGGCATCGTAAAGCTGTGCCTTGACCTTGCCTGATACGCCTTTCAGAGTCACCGTTCCCTGGTTCAGGGTAATGGGGCCCACGACACTGCTGCCGGTTCCTTTGTATGTCTTAGGCGTGGTGTCAGGCGTGGCTGCCAGGGGCAGTTTGGTGAAAGTGACCACGTAGGGGTTGGAAGCCTTGATCTTGATGGGGTTTCCACCCTGGATGTCAGCCGGGGTAATGGACAGGTGCCAGCCGTCGGGCCTGGCAGGGAACATGTTTTCGGTTGCCTGTACAAAGTAGTTGCCGGCATCCACTTCAACTTCATCCTTATACAGAATCTCTACGATGTAGCCGCCAGATTCGAGCTTCGGATCGACAGTGCCGTCCTGAGAACCTGTAATAGTAACCTTATCTCCAGTCGTGGTAACCGTCGGGGCTCCTGTGACGACCGTTTCCGTGGTTCCCTGGGCAGTCGGAGCCGGGGTGCTCGTCGGCGTACTGGTACCAGTGCCGAAGCTGGTGCTGGTATTGATTTCCGTGCTGCCCGACATCGTGCATCCGCTGACCGCACCGACCACCAGGACGATAGCCAGTGTGCTGACTAATAGTAATAATATTGGTTTATTCATAGTCATACCCTCTTTTAATTTTAATGTATAATACTACGGTGAGATATACGTTAGCTAGCAAGCGTCAGCTGTCAGCACATCGCCACTATCTCAAAGTATTTTTCACTCCGGTCACGTATTCGTGAGCCAGCCGGGTCGGCTCGGGAATCCTGCCAGACTTCATGCACTTTTTTACTAGCTCGACGCTGGTCTCGAGAGAAATTCTGTGGCCGGGCGAAACGTAAATCGGCTTCTTAGAGCGTGGAGAATAGATCAGCTTTCCCGTACGTTCGGCTCCCTGGTATACGTAGCCATCGTCTCCGATATCGCCGCAGAGAAAGCTCTTTCCGACACCTATCGAGGGCATCTCCAGCCTGACCCCGATCTGGGTGGCAATGCCGCACCGCCTGGGATGATTGGTGCCAAAGCCGTCGATCATCAGGACGTCTACGACGGTGTCCAGTTTTTTAAAGGCGCTGATCATGGCATTCGCCTCCCGATAAGCCAGTAATCCCGGGATATATGGAAAATCGAGTTTCAGCAGCACGTGGGCTTTCTCGATCGGCTCCAGCGTATTCAGATCGATGACTACCGCTCCGCCGATGATCAGATCCTCATAATATGAACAGTCTATGCCAGCGACGTACTTCAGTTTTCCAAAAGCATCGTAGAATACGGCTTTCCTGGCCAGACGCTCCTGCTCACGGTATAATTCTCGGACTTTCACGTAAGCTCATATATTCGGCTTATATATAGTCATTCTCGGGAACGATTGTATTTAAAATAAGTCTAACGCAACCGCTTATAAGAGTTTGTGATTAAAAAATATGTAGTGCCCGGAGGCACTGTTTTTACTCGATGAGCTCAGCCTTGATGCTGGTAAACACAGGACCGCGGAAGTCTATCTTGTGTTTCTTGCCCTGGATGTACCTTAGCGCAACGGGGTCGACCTTAACGTAGACATCGCCAGGTGCTCTGGACATCTTGACGGTGGTCTCGTACACGCCTTCCTCGATGTTCCGGGCTGCTGCGTTAGCGATGGCATCGATGTTCCTGATGCCGGTGGGGGCGCCTTTCTCGGCCACTTCGGCGAACTTGGGATTGTTGAGAGGGATGCCAAGGAGGTCGCCTTTGTAAACGTAAGCCTCGTTCATGATGGCGCCGCCGCAGAGCTTCTTGCCTTCTTCTTTCTCTTCGAGGTAGACTTTGATTTTCTTGCCGTTAATAGTGCCTTCCCACACGTCGAACCTGCAGGGGCTGGGCGCAGAGCCATTTCGTTCTACAGTAGCGATGATGGCCATGGCGATGTCATGCCCTTCTTTCGTCTGCGGGTGCTTCTCCATAGAGATCATGCGGGCGATCTCTGCGTCGGTCAGGTCCCACTCTTCCTTGAACTGGGGGTAAACCATGTCCCTCATGTCCTTCGCCTGGTGCAGAATCATGGCGAGGCGCTCCACGCCGAGGCCGAGGTTCATGACGGGATAAGGAATGTCATACTGTGACAGTGCTGTAGCTGAATATATGCCGAAGGTAGCGATCTCTACCCATCCATCCTTGTACTTGGTGTTGCTGCCCTTCAGCGCAGGGTGGTAACCATATACCTCGATCTGGGTATCTGGTGTATAGTATTTGCTGCGCTTGTCGTCGGGCTTGAACTTGAACTGGGAGAAGCCGAACTGTCTGAGGAGGCCTGCTGCGACAGCTTTGCCGTGCTCGACTGTCACGTCAGGGTCCATGATGACGCAGGATGCGGAGTGATATGCCCTGAGACGGTCGGCATTCTCTTCCTGCTCCCTGCGGAACACGAGGTCTACGGAAAACAGCTTGAGCGGTGTCGTACGGCGGTCGACCATGGCACCCAGTGTAATGAACCAGCCGGAAGTCATGTGGCTGCGCAGTGTCTTGCGAGAGCAGACAGGCTCGAGCTTCTTGAATTCAGGGAAGACGTGGTCGATCATGACGGCCACTTTGGAGTCCTGGATCTGGAGTCCTGCTGATAGATCTGCCACCAGATCGTCGCCCTCGATCTCGCCCTTCTTGTACTTGTGCAGGATCTCCCTTATTGTTTCTTTGTCCGAATCCGTCAGGGAGCGGCCGAAGATCTGCTCGATCTGGGCAAAGCGCTCGTCGGAGATGCCGACGTTGGGCCTGGGGAGGCCGCCTATATAGTAAACTCTGTCAAGGACTGCCAGCGCCTCGTAGTTGAACTGGCGGAAGATGTCACTTTCCTCGATGATGATCGGGTTGACCATTTCTTCGAAGCCGAGGTTAATGTAAGCTTCCCGGAGTTTGTTAAGCGTGTCGTAGACCGGGTGAGCCTTCCCTGGCTCATTGTGTATAGTGTAATCTTTTGTCGAGTCCGGCTGCGCGACGTACTTGCCGCTGGTGCTCCAGGCCCTGTCAAAGTCTTCTTTCGTCTCCAGCTTAACCTGCTCAGGATCGAACTTCATAGAAAATGGCCTCTGTGATATGGTTTTGTATAATGTAAGTAAAGCTAATATTATATAGGATTTGTGTTAACGGCCTGCATCGCCGAAGAACGAGCCCGCCCCGGGGAATTTGATCGCGGAATACTTTTTAAGGAGACTGATCTATTAAGAGGCTGTTCATGCGAGATATAGAGCTATACTTACTGGTTGCGGCAGGCGGGTTTGCCGGGGCGTCTGCACGGTACTTGATCAACGGCCTGGCACCATCTATGCCGGGTATTCTTCTCATCAACGTCCTCGGCTGCATGGTGCTGGGCTTCCTGCTCTACGCATCGCTCTTCACCGGGATGTTCAGCCCGACCGTGCGGGCTGTCTTCGGCTCGGGCTTCATCGGCGCCTTCACGACGTTCTCGACTTTCAGCGTCCAGACACTGCAGGCATCTCCCGAGATCGCCATTCTCAACGTGCTCGGCAACCTGTTCCTCGGGCTCGCCGGCGTTCTTATCGGTCGTCAGGCGGCGATGCTGCTGGCGAGGAGGCCCGGATGGACCAGCTAATTCTTGTCGGTGCCGGAGGGGCGATCGGCTCGCTGCTTCGCTTTCAGATCTCCCGCATGCAGGCTCCCCGGGGTATACCGCCAGGGACCCTGTTCGTGAACGTCACGGGGAGTTTCCTGATTACGCTCTTCATCGGCCTGAGTGTGACAGGGGAGACGTACGATCTCCTCTGTACGGGCCTTCTCGGAGGCTATACGACCTTTTCCACCTTCGGGTTCGAAACCTTCCGCCTGATCGAGAGCCGGGACTATAAGGCCGCAGGTGCCAATATTCTCTATAACGTGGCCGGAAGCCTGCTGGCCGCCTACACAGGGTTTAAAGTGGCGGGCTTGATACTGTAACGATTGGTAATGTTAAATACCTGTAAAGTACATGGGGATAGCTAATGTTCACTAATGGAATGCTACTTCGAATATACGTCTCGGAGACCGCCAGGATCCACGATCAGCCGGCCTACAAGTACCTCGTAGAGTACTTCCGGCAAAAGGGCTTCCCTGGCTGCACCGTCTATCGCGGGCTCATGGGCTTCGGCCACGAAAAGGACATTAAAAGCTTCGACGTCTTCCGCCTGTCCCTCGACCTCCCAGTAGTAATCGAGGTCGCCGACACAGCCGAGCGGGTCATGGAAGTCCGCGACGAAGTCGACAGTCTCGTCCAGCATGGTCTAGTGATAACACAGCCGGTGAGTATGTCCAGAAAATTACCCTGAGACTTCTAACTGTCTAACCACAGAAACCCACAGAGTACTGGTTTTACCACGGAGACGCACAGAGGTTCACAGAGTACTGGTTTTACCACAGAGGCACAGAGACGCACAGAGGTTCGCGGAGGTTTATCTAATAAGCAGGGGCGTGCCGAAATTTTTCAGTAAAACATAGGGAGTCAACCCATGTGAGTCAAGTCTCTGGATCAGATATTACAGAAAATTGCAGCACTCTTTATAATTAAAATAAAAAATCTCTGTGCGTCTCTGTGTTTCTCTGTGCCTCTGTGGTGAGCCGTTTCTCTGTGGCGAATAAGACGGGGGCGTGTTGTCGTGGTAAGACTTACTTACCATTATTTATTTACAGTACGGCACCGGCATACTTATTATGCCTCAGGTCTACAAGAATAGTAAAACTATTCAGAGGTAGGGGAATGCAGCCGGAAAAAATTTTGAAAGCGGAGTGGAAGCGCCAGGCGCACGGGGCGATCACACACGTTTACATGACCCCTGACGGCTCGTACATCGGGGCTGCCTCGGAAGATCACGACGTTTACCTCATGGAGTTCGGGGGTAAGCTTCTGTGGGCTAACACCACCGGCGACGATGTGGCATTTGTCAAGGTTTCTGACGACGGGGAATACGTCGTCTCTTATTCGAAGGACAGCATCATTTCGTTCTTTAACAAGCGCGGAGACCAGCTCTGGACGTACCGGGTTGGCAGGCGCCTGAATGCACTGGATATGGACCCCGAAGGTTCGCTGGTCGTGGCCGGATACGAGGACTGCTCTGTCCGTGCTCTGGATCGGAGCGGTAACGTCACGTGGAGTCGGACGTTCAGAAAGCCAGTGACTTCCGTTTGCGTTTCCGGCAGCGGCAGCCTGTTTCTCGTAGGGACTGCAGAAGGCCGGACGTACATGTTCACCTCTGATGGCCGGCTTCGATGGGAGTTCATCACCAACTCGCCAGTGGTCTATGTCTTCACTTCTTATGACGGCGAGTTCAGCTACGTGCTGGAGATGATGAACAATACTCTGCACTGCCTGAGCGACAGGGGCAATGAGCTTGCCAGCAGTACTTATGCGGGAGAGATTAACGATCTTTCGATCACCGACGATGGCCGCTACCTCGCTATCGGCTTTTCGAACTCACAGGTCTACTTTACCGACAAGAACCTCAACCTGCTCTGGAAATCTATCGTGCCCGGCCCTGTCGTGCGCCTTAAAGTGTCGGACGACAGCAGCATGGTCTTCGCCACTACTGCTACCCACGGAGTGTACGTCCTGAACAAGAAAGGCGATCAGCTGCTCACATTCCAGTTTGAAGACGTGGCCCTGGGGCTGTGGTGCAGCAGCGATGGTAACTATTTCGCCGCCGGCGCAAAGGATACCATATACCTGTTCGGCATCAGCCGGTATCTCCAGTACATCGCCAGGGAACAGGTGAAAGTCCTGAAGCTGATGGAAGCAGACAAGCAGCGGGCGCTACGAGGCAAAGAAGGCCAGCATATCGAACCACGGCCAGGCCTGGCGGGAGGGCTCAGCAACTCCTGTGCCCGGTGCGGTACCCCTATCCTGAGCAGCAGGACCTTCTGTAACTATTGCGAGATGCTCAACAGGCGTGGTAAATAAACTATGGAGACTCCGGGCATCCTTTGATTTTCTTTTAAAACAGCGTCTTTTGCCGCCCTTTCTTCTCCTGCTCTTTCAGGACTCCATCGAGCTCGTGCATATTCACGACAAGCCCTTCCCTGCGGTAAAAGATAGAGTTGATGAACCACTTCCGGAGAAAGGCGTAGAATTGATCTCCTCTGATATTCGGGAGGTTGCACTCCCGGAGCACATCGGCGCTCAGGGGCGGTAAGCGCTTCTGGTACTCGCTGGATTTGAGCATTGTAAAACCGTCACCATCTTCCCGGAAGATGCCTACATATGAGGGCAGCCACTTAGGCATTTTCTGCCGGCTTCCAAGAACCAGCCAGATGTAGTCCGCCAGCATGGCGTAATGGGGAAGTTGCTCTAAGAACCTGTTGACGTCATCGTGGTCACTCTTGAACTCGATGAGGTGCAGGCCTGCGCTTAGGCGGAGGCCAGTAGAGAAAGACTGTTCGGCGCTGATCCGTTTTACAAGATAATCGCACCGGTGCTCTGCGGCGTCGCAAGAGATGTACTTCTTGATGGTCTTACGATCTGCCATCAGGGCGTTCAGCTCTCTTTCGGATACGACAGTTCCCGCGGACTTATCCCTGAACCCTTCCAGCAGGCATTGCTCATCGTAGATCGGCTCGAAGTTCGCCAGGAAGTGCTTCTTGCGGTCGGCGCAGGTGCCGTCCAGTAAATACTTGTTACAGGCCCTCACAGCGCTGACCGGGGCGCTTTCCGTCAGGCCTTCAAAAGAAGTCTCTTCGGGCACGTAAACGGCGAGATCGAACATGCCAAAGCGGGCTTCCTCTAAAACGTAGGGAGTCTCTTTCAAGAGGATTTCCCTCATTCGGCGTTTGAGGACATATTCGACTGTCATAGCAATTTTATCTGTGGTTGAAAGGGCAACTTGGAGAATACAGGCTTTCGTTAATATTAATTGACAAAAAAGTTACAAATACTTTTGTATAGCCCCTATCTTGCTCATTGATCTGTCATATATTTATCAAATACTCCCAGATTAGTAATTTTAAAAGTAGTTGTAAATTCTACTACATATGAATAATTTTTATCCATATAAGTACCATTACGAATCACAGTCCGAGTTTGAATTATGGGGGATGTCCATGTTTCACCAGGGCTTAAAGAGATCATTGTATTGTTGTATGATAATTTTGCTATCCCACTCTTATTTACATTTAATATTTTTAGCCCGTTATTCACATTATGTGGGAGATCATAAACCCCATGGACAATAAGACTAGTTCTCAAGTGCTCAGGCGTATTTTCGATCTGATAAATCCCCCATAATATATTCAAACTGTTATTTATCTCAGGATAATCTGGAGGAAAATTGCCTGATTTATTATAATATATTTGTGCCATAGGCCGATTATATAAAAATTTTATTGGTAATGGGGCATCAGGTGGAACGGGGTTATTACCCGATATGATTTTACCATCATCACAAATTTCTTCTTCGATAGCAACATATTTATTGTCAGGTAGCTGATCTTCTTTTATAACTATATTAATATACATAATACTTATAATAAATATCATAATAAGCGATAGTGCTATTATGCCATAGATAAGTCTTTTATTTACCATATTATCACCGATTTTTAATATTATTAATAAAAAATTTATTATTTAATATCTATGGATGTGCTGGGTATGGGGTGGCGGGGTTATATCTTGTCATATATAAGTTTACCTTCCCATTGGTATTAAACAGGTAATCGTAGAAGTCATAATACCACGCATTTGCAGTACCGCCAGTAGTTAAGCTATTAATTTCCCCGTTTATTAGGTTAATTATTCTATTATTATAGTCATAACAATAGAAATCCGAGGCGGCTTTCCAAGATACACTAGGCGGTAGGTCGTTATCATATCCATCGTGATAGTAATACTTCTCTATTGCCATATCAGCTAAATCACATTGTTGTGTATGGGGCGTATTAAACGTACGATAATATTGATCACCGGTATTCATATCCAATATACCATATGTTATGCTATTAAAGTCTCTACTTCCAGCTGCATTATTTGCCTTAATCATTAGGGAGTATGTATGATCTGAAGGATGATCCCAATGATCGACAAAATTATAATCGACCATGATATTAAACCTTATATTATTTCCATCCCTAATCATTTGAATACAATTTTCTTGCCGTTGGTTGTTTACAGGATAACCATACAAATGCATTACATACTCATCAAAGTCTCCAGCATTTGCATCCTGCAAATTATTCAAATTATAAACCCTAGCACCACAAGAAGATACATATTTGCTGTTAATTCCAAACACCATATATATAATATCCCAGTTTGAATTATAGCTGGGATTTACCTGAAGACCAGAGCTTTGAATACTCATCAAGCCGTTTGTTGTATTGGTGTCTTGCTGAATAGGTAGCGGTAATTCAGGGTATATTTCAGTGTCATTTGGTTTCTTTGCTGGAGTTGTATCGATTATCGCTCCGGGAATAACTAATTTATCGGTCTTTCCAGATAAAAATTCATGTGTAGCCTTATCTACAACTGCAGGATCTATTTTTAATTTTTTTTCAACCATTTCATCCGAAGTTGTATTTGTTGCCACTGTCGGTACAACGGTTAGTGCCATGAGCAACATTAGGGCAGTAGGTACGCAAAGGATTTTACTCCAATTAATCATATCGTTCCTCATTTAGTCTTTAAAAGCATGAGCGATCATGCCAAGTTTTTAAGGAGGCAAGCAGGTTAGTTATAAATAACATTGAACACTAACACTTTCTTGCCTTTTGGCTATGGGTTACAGTTACTCTTGGACGGGTGCTGTACCCATGTATCATATTTTTGGACTTTAGCTAGGTAATAGCTTGCTTACTATTTATATCTTACTCAATTGAATTTTAAGTAATTTCATCAAAATAAGCTTATATATGTCTTATTAGTCGTTAGCTTTTGAAAAAAAACGATTAAAAATAGTTCGATATAAAATTTACTATCTTTTGCACTTTGCTTTAATATATTCGTCAATCGCCTCTGCAGCTTCCTTTGCCTGACCCATGGCGCTGATGACTGTGGCCGATCCGGACACTGCGTCGCCACCTGCAAATACTCCCTCTCTGGAGGTCATGAACGAGTAGCCGTCCACTTCCAGGCCGCCGTGGCCGTTGGTCTTGAGGCCTGGGGTCGTCTTTACGAGCAGGGGGTTCGGCGAGGTGCCGATGGCGATGATGACTGTGTCGACGTCGATTACGGTCTCGCTGCCTTTGACCGGTACAGGCTTTCTGCGGCCTGAGGCATCGGGCTCAGTCAGCTGCATTGTGATGACTTCGATGCCTTTGACCCAGCCTTTTTCATCTCCGACCACTTTCGTCGGGTTGGTGAGCAGTTTGAATTCGATGCCTTCTTCCCTAGCGTGGATGACTTCCTCGCGCCTCGCGGGCATCTCCTCTTCGCCCCTGCGGTAAATCAGGTAGACGTGGGCTCCGAGCCTTCTGGCAGTCCTTGCCGCGTCCATGGCGACGTTGCCGCCGCCGACGACAGCGACCTTGTTGCTCTTCTTGATCGGCGTGTCGTGCTCGGGGAACTGGTAGGCCCTCATCAGGTTGACTCTGGTCAGGTACTCGTTGGCCGAGTAGACGCCGCAGAGGTTCTCGCCGGGTATGCCCATGAACACAGGGAGGCCGGCACCGCTGCCGATGAAGACTGCGTCGTACTCTTTCAGCATTTCGTCGATCGTGATAGTCTTGCCCACGATCTGGTTGAGCCGGATCTCTACGCCGAGGCTCTTGACGTAGTCTACTTCTTTTGCCACGATGTCCTTCGGCAGCCTGAACTCGGGGATGCCGTAGGTCAATACTCCGCCTGCGGTATGCAGCGCTTCGAAGATGACGACCTTGTAGCCCATCTTAGCCAGTTCGCCGGCTGCCGTGAGTCCTGCGGGGCCTGAGCCGATGACGGCGACTTTCTTGCCGTTCCATTCAGGGATAACTGGCTTTTCACCCTGTTTTTCATGCTCGGCGGCAAACCGCTCCAGGCGGCCTATGGCTACGGGAGTCCACTTCATGCTCAGGATACAGAGCTTTTCACACTGGGATTCCTGGGGGCAGACTCGGCCACAGATGGCCGGAAGGCTGTTCTTAGCCTTGATTGTCCGGGCCGCGTCTTCAAATTTGCCCTGCTTGATCTCGTCGATGAACTGCCGGATGTCAATGCCTACCGGGCAGCCTTCGATGCACATCGGAGTCTTGCACTTGAGGCAACGTTTGGCTTCTGCAAGTGCTTCTTCTTCGGTGTAGGTGCTTGCAACCTCGTCGAAGTTTTTAATACGCTCTGCCGGCTCCTGCTCTTTCGGATCGATCCGGTGACGCCTGTCGATTATCTCCTTGTCAGGCATAGTGGCACCCCGTTTTTCTCGTGCTGGTATCTCTCAGTCGACACTTTTTCCTCTTCGCCATACATCCGCCCTCTGGCCATCAGGCCATCAAAATCTACGAGGTGGGCGTCGAACTCCGGGCCGTCGACGCAGGAGAACTTAGTCTGGCCGCCGACGCTGACCCTGCACGAGCCGCACATGCCTGTCCCGTCTACCATGATCGGGTTCAGGCTGACTATTGTCTTGATCCCGTGAGGCCTGGTGGCATTAGCAATATTTTTCATCATGATGAGCGGTCCGATCGCGATCACTCTGTCGATCTTTATGCCGGAGCTGATCAGGTCGGCGAGGGGCTGGGTGACAAAGCCCTTTATTCCCTTCGATCCGTCGTCCGTAGCCACGTGCAGCTCATCGCTGACTGCCCTGAGCTTGTCTTCCCAGAAGAGGTATTCTGCGCTTCTTGCACCTATGATTGAGATCACCTTGTTGCCGCGGGCCTTGAATTCTCTGGCTATGGGGTAGATCGGGGCGATGCCGATACCGCCTCCTATGCAGACGACGAGGCCGTTTTCGATAATTTCGCTAGCATTTCCCAGCGGGCCCGCCACATCGTGCAGGTTGCTACCTTCGCAAAGGGAACAAATTTTGCCCGTAGAGCTGCCGACTGGCTGGATTACCATCGTGATGGTCCCCTTTTCCCTGTCATAGTCGGCTATAGTAAGGGGTATGCGCTCTCCCTTTTCACCGGCTCTGACTACGACGAACTGTCCGGCCTGCGCTTTTCGGGCTACGTCCGGAGCCTCCACTACCAGCTGAGTGGTAAAGGTGGCGAGCTCTGTTTTAGAGACAATGTTATACAAGTTAAGCTCCTTCCGGGTCTTTTAATTCATGCAGTCAATACCATGTGTGCCTTATATATATTTTGGATACTGGCTGCTTAAGTGGTCAAATTAGAGTCCCCTGATTTTATATACTTTCTACTATACTTTCTATTGGCAGTCAGGCACATGCTGCCCATGAAGTAGATATTGACAATAATTTATATAAATGTATCTATACTGTGTTGCCGCACCTTGGGCCTGTCGGAATACGGCTAAGTATTTGTCGGATAAAGACGCATTGATCCAGAGTTGCGAGGGGGAAGTGTTTACGGGGAGCCAGATTTCTCAGGCAGTTCAGGTGACTGCCGGCAGACCGAAGATGCCAATGAGCACGTGTGTGCTGTTGCACCACGACGGCCAGGTCGAGCGAATCACAGAGAAATCTCTAGAGGAGTACCTGAGCCTGATTCCCTCGGCAAGCGTCGCCTGGGTGGACTACACTTCGCTCGACCTGGATCGGGATCTGGAAAAGATCATGGCGACGATGGGCTTTACCCAGATACCTCCCACCCTGCTTCAGTCAGGCTTTTTCTCGTCATATGAAGATGCAGACACAGAGCTTGGCATCCGGATGCCCTCGGTCACCGTAAAAGACTTCGACGTGAAAGTCCGGCCCCTCATCATTCTCCTCAGGGATAACTTCATCATGACCGTCCACGACCAGGACATCGTCCGGCTGATCAAGCTGTTCCGCTACGCGCCCACATTTATGAAAAAGATCACCGCGGAGTCCAAAGTCGATAAGATCACCCTGATCCTCGAGCGCATCATCGACGAGAACAACGACCGGAACTTCGAGTACCTGCGGGAGATCGAGAAACACGGCGACGACATCAGCAGGCGGCTGATCGACGAGGACTATAACAAGAAGCTGATCGCCCGGGAAATCTATGAGATGAAGCATATCCTGATCACGTATATCGATGCGCTATGGGCTTCTAAGGACGTAATCGAAAACCTCCGCTATGGTGATGCTGACCTGCTGACAGACGATGATAAGCTGCTGGGCAGGATCGGCATCCTGTCGGATAACATAAACAGACATATCGAGCTGTCGGAGCAGATGTCCAACGTGCTGGCCTCCGGCCTGGAAGTCATGCAGAGCATCTACAATAACCAGCTCCAGCAGATGAATAACAGGTTCGCGCTGGTCACCGCTTATCTCACCGTGCTGGGTACGGCCTTTCTCGTGCCGAATACGATTGCCACTATCGTCAGCAGCCTGGGATGGGACATGGCCGGTGCAGAATGGTACCTGCCATTCCTCCTCGGATCAACGATCGTTGCCACGCTGATCTCGATCTTCTGGGTCTGGCACGTCTGGAATAGCAAGAAAGATGACGATATTGTGAGGAAATAAAGGTTACTTATCTTTTTCTATTTGCATTTCTGATCAGAAAGTATTTAGCCCTGACTTTTTAATTAGAATCCCAGTAAGAGTTGATGTTCCTATGTCTATAGACTGGGGATTTACCATCCGAAAGTTCATCGTGTACGGCACGTTGTTTGCACTGTTCGCTCTGGCTATCCTGATAATGGCCGCGCTCGGTGTGGAGCCATGGCTTATAGCAATCCTGTCAGGCGGCTTCCTGTTTGTCCAGTACTTCTTCTCGGACAAGCTCGTCCTCTGGTCCACAGGGGCGAAAATCGTCAGCGAATCGGAAGCGCCGAGGCTGCACATGATGATTGAAAGCCTGTGTACCCGGATGAACCTCCCGAAACCGAGGATCGCCATCGTATCCAACGATATGCCCAACGCTTTCGCGACCGGCAGAAGCCCTAAAAAGTCTGTAGTCGCAGTCACGACTGGCATCCTGGGCCGCCTGAACGAGCGGGAGCTGGAAGCCGTGTTAGCCCACGAGCTGTCCCACGTCAAGCACAGGGACATGTTTGTGGTCACCTTCGCCAGCTTCATCGTATCCGTCCTGAGCTGGGTCGTATACATCGCTCTCTCCATGGTTATGCGGGGCGAAGACCGGGACAACTTTGCAGCCACCATGGCCGCCTGGATGGTCTCCATGGTCTTCTCCAACACGATCGGCCTCATCATTATCAACACCGTATCCCGGTACAGGGAGTACGGGGCAGACGAGGGCGCCGCTTACGCTACCGGAAGCCCGGACAACCTGATTAGCGCTCTGAAAAAGATCTCCGGGGCGAGATACTCCGGCGACGACGCCAGAGGCCTCGAGGCTGCCAAAGCCCTGTGCATCTCGTCGACTTCGGGCTCTGCGCTGATGGAGCTCTTCTCCACTCACCCGCCGATGGAAAAGCGGATTGCCAGGCTGGAGCAGATCAGGACAAAAATGCGCGGGTATTAAGAACTGGGGAAGTGCCGGGAGGCACTAGACCAGTTTTCCTTTTTTATTCACTTGTCAGGCTGACAATTATCACCTGATAGCCTGTACTTTACGTTAATACATTTCAAATAGTATTTACTTTTGCCAGTACCAATTTCTCTAAATGATTGCGGAAATAAGCGGCGCTATGTGTGTAGTAGACCTCGAGGGCCGCGTGATATGGGCCAGCCACGAGTTCGACAGGTGGTTTTCCCGGGACGGCAAAAGGGCTATAGGCAAGACGATCGACTCCCTGGTTCCCGGCCTCTACAAAGAATGTCCCAAGAGCGTCGTCATTTCACACGTCGACTATAACGGGCTCAAGCACTTCCTTGAAGCCCGGTGCGAGACGACGTACGACGACGAAGGCAAAGAGATCAGCAGCCTGATCTCTTTCAAAGACGTCACGCTGCTCCAGCTGCTGCTCAACATTTCCGTTCTGACTATGTCTACCTCGACACCTGTAGCGCTGCTCGATCAGGCTATAGGGGCCATCAGCGATACCTTCGGCTACAAAACAATCGCAGCCATGCTCTATAAAGACGGCTTTCTCGAGCTGGCAGTCAGCAGAGGCTATAGTCCCCGTTTACAAAACCTGTTTACCAGGCAAAAGGTATCTCCTGAGGAGCGGGGCTTAGCCGGACGTAGTGCGTATACGCTAAAAGTGATCACCAAAGAGATCAAAGAAGGCACAGTATCCCCTAAGCTGCTGGAGGAGTCCCGCAGGCTCGACATCCGATGGGCGACGACCATACCTTTGACTGATCGCGATGGCCTGCTCGGGGTTCTGGCGTTCTCCACCTCAACTCCTCCTGCTACGGACGAGATCGACCTGCTGAAAACTGTCTGCAACCAGATTACTGTCAGCCTCAGAAAAATTTTATTCGAGGAAGCGCTGGTCAAAGCCCGTAACGAACTCGAACTATACGTCGACCTGATGTGTCACGACATAACGAACGCTATCCAGATTTCGCTGGGATACCTGGAACTGGTCGAAAGCGATGCAAGCACGACGAACTATGGTTATGTAAGCTGTTCTATGAACGCGCTACATAAGATAAACCGACTGATCGGTACAGTAAGGACGCTGCGTAGCGCTCCCGGCATGATGCTCAAGGACGTCAACCTGAAAGACGCAGTCAAAAGCGCTGTAACCGTCATAAAATGTAGTCGCTCTGCTGAAGAAAAAGGGGTGTCTATTGACATCGATAATGTGTCCGATCTTACGGTCAGGGCAAACAACCTGCTCAAAGATGTCATATATAACCTGATCGATGCGACAGTAAGGCGCGTCCGGTATCGTGGCTCGATCTGGATCAGGACCGAGCAAAAAAACCACGATTGCAGGCTCATCATAGAAGACAGCGGCCCTGGCATGATCGAGATGCCCGGAACGAGGCCTCATGCGGAGGTACCTGCAGTCAGCCTGCACGAGACCCCCAGCATCAGTATGTATTTCGTATTCAGCGTCGTCAAAAATTATGGTGGCACAGTCGAGATCGAAAGCAGGGTGCAGGGCGAGCTTGAGCAGGGTAATCGAGTTATCATTAGCCTGAAGTGTGCGTAGCTTCGAGGCAAAACCATAACGTTAAATACTCTTTATTTCAATAGCTCTTCCGGATATACCATGACTATGATGCTCAGGATCCAGTGCAGGGACTGCGGGAAAATAAAAGTCGCAGAGTTTAACTCACCGATTCTGCCTCTGATCGATGGGTCCTGCTGTGCCGGTACCGCCGAGGACTCCAGGAAATGCGAATGCGGCTGTGAAGCGTTCTACGTTATTGACAACGCGTAGTGGCGGGGTGTAATTAAATGAGCATAAATAAAATCGTCCTCCGGGTAGGCCGCCGGATCGCCAGGTGGCTGAGAATGTTTAAGATGAGCATACTGCTGGCAGGCGTCATCTTTTTCATCCTCATGTACCTGGACATACCCGGTTTTCAGGCGAGCGATACGGACAAAGTCTTCGGTTCTATTGTCCTTGCCCTGGGCTTAATCAACTTCACATACTGGACGTTCCTCAACCGCCAGGCTGCACAGGCTCAGGAGAAACGAAGAATCAAGGGCAAGCGCAAGCCTTGAATTCGGCTATGGTATCGATCACCCTCTGGCCATACTTTTCTATTCTTTTCCTGCCGAACCCTTTGATCCTGCCGAGCTCTTCTATTGATACCGGCTTCTGGCGGACAAGCTCCAGAAGTATCCGGTTATCGTAGATCGCCGGCAGATACTTAATTTCGCTTTCCTGGGCCAGCGTTTTTCTCAGGGACTTCAGCGACACTTCCAGCCGCTTCTCTTCTTCAGTGAGTTCCGGGCCCGGTATTTCCCGCTTTTCTGGCAGCGGTGTAAACAGGCCCTGGAAAGAGATCATCTTGTCGAAGACAATCGAGAGTCTCTCATCTCTGCCAGAGGCCATCAGGCCGATTTTCCCCTGGCAGTCGTATGGCTTTATATCGCTGGCACGACTCATATAGCAGACAGGGTTGACCCCGGACGGGCCATGAACGATCAGGCTGTTATCCGGCTTGATGAGAATAATATATTCTCCTTTCCTTGCTTTGGTCGTCCTTCCTGTGTATTCGATGCTGGCCAGACCTTCCCCGAGGCAGAAACAGCCTGCAGATATGCAAGATCTTATGGCACTCAAAGTTCCGGTAACGTCTTTTCTCTCGTCCAGGTTCTCGTACCTGTCGCTGCCGTATTTCTCCAGGTACCGGGTGATCAGGCTGTACATTGCAGGACTAATGCCATGCTCGTCACAGTCGGCGATCATTTTCAGGTCGGCTTCAATCTCGCTCATCGGGACGTTGATGCCCATCCGCATCAGGATGTCTTTCATGTTAAGCAGCACTTTAAACTGCGTATCATTCATCATACATAGTTCCTGTCTCCGTTTTGGCACATGGGAGACAATGAGTAAGTTTCATATTTATGCATATAAGCTGGATGATATAGCGTTATGAAAGTATTATTTGTACAGAAAGAAATATTATAATATTGGGACCTGTGGGATTTATATGGCAACAAATATCCGGATATTTGGCTTTGCAGGCAGCTTAAGAAAAGGCTCTTATAATAAGGCGCTACTCAGATGTGCCCTTGAACAGGTGCCTGCCGGGGCAGAGCTTGAAATCTTCGATCTCGGGGAGATACCTCCCTATAACCAGGATCTGGACGACCGGATGCCTGACGTAGTCAGGACGTTCAAATCGAAGATCAGGGCTGCAGACGCAATTTTGATCGCCACTCCGGAATATAACTATTCAATGTCCGGCGTTCTAAAAAACGCCATCGACTGGGCTTCCCGCCCTATCGGAGACAATTCTTTCGACGATAAGCCGGTCGCAATCATGAGCGCTTCTATAGGCATGATCGCGGGCGCGAGAGCCCAGTATCACCTGCGGCAGACCTGTGTATATATCAACATGCACCCTTTGAACCAGCCTGAAGTCATGGTGCCATTCGTGGAAGATAAGATTGATCATAACGGCCATGTAACCGATGAAAAGACGCGGCGGAAGATAAAAGAGCTGCTCGAGAGCCTTATCGTGTGGACGAAACGGCTGAAAAGGTCTTGAACAGCGAGGCGATATCAGGAGGTATCTATATCGCAGTGACCAATATAGAGGAAAGGGGCCGGCCAGCTACAGATCCGTATAAGAAGCATACGCAGTCCAATAACATTACTAACGAACTGGTCATCCGGCAGGATAACCTTACCCTGGTCACGCGGGATAACGGCGAAATACCAGTAGCCGATAACTCCGGCTATGGGCTATATTATAAAGACTGCCGGTTCCTGAGCGGATACCAGCTGAAGATCATGGGCGTGTCGCTTACTCCTATTCTGTCAAACGACGAACGGGGCTATCAGTCCCTTGTTGTCATGACGAACCCCGAGTTCCTCGATTGCAGGGGAAGGACGATCGACAAAGAGACTATCCTCATCAGCCGAAGTACTGTCATTCCTGGCTGTGTTGTCGAGACCATCACCGTGGAGAACTTCAATCCCTCGGAGGTTACGCTGAACATACTCGCGGAGTTCGACGCAGACTATAACGATATCTTCACTATCCGGGGCATCACAGAACCGGCAGGGGGAAAGCTGTTGCCAGCCAGGTACGAAAACGGAGAGATGCGTTTAGCCTGCCTCGGTAAAGATAATCACCTCCGGGAGACGATCATCCTCTTCGACCCCGTTCCCATGGTTGTAGCCGGTAAGACTTGTTCTATACAGCTGAGCCTGAAACCGCACGAAACCCGGGTAGCCAAAGTGCAGATTTTCGCCAGAGATGCAGGCCCCGGTCAGGAGGATGTGGCAGAGCCCGTAGACATCGGCCGGCAGATGAATAAGATCCTGCGATCCTACATTGCTGCCGTAGAATGCTGTAATAACATACCAACCAGTAATAACATCTTTAACAGCATCGTGGAACGTTCTCTCGCAGACCTCACCATGATGCGCATGAGCCAGTATGGCCATACCTATCATTCAGCCGGGGTACCCTGGTACGATGCACTGTTCGGCCGGGACAGCATCATTTCCGCGCTCCAGCTGCTACCGTATGACGTGGAACCCGCCCGGAGCACGCTGCTGTTGAACGCGAGGTACCAGGGCCGGGGATACGATGACTGGACCGAAGAAGAGCCCGGAAAAATCCTTCACGAGCTCCGGGTCGGGGAGATGGCTAACCTTAACATGATTCCCCAGCAGCCGTACTATGGAACTGTCGACGCAACCCCGCTGTTCTTGATACTGCTGGTGGAGTACATTGACTGGACCGGCGATATCGGGATGCTGAAGCAGCTGGAATCAAATGTCGATGCCGCCATCCGCTGGATAGACGGCTGCGGGAACATCGGCGGAAGAGGTTTTACCTCCTACGCTGTCAAATCCGATCTCGGCATTTACAACCAGGGCTGGAAAGATTCCTTCGACTCGATCAGCCGATCCGACGGCACCCTGGCAAAAAAGCCGATAGCGCTGGCGGAAGTACAGGGCTATGTGTACATGGCTAAAAAGCGGCTGGCACCTCTGTTCAGGCTGATCGACAGGGCAGCCGACGCCCGCCGGCTGGATCGTGAGGCGGATGATCTGAAAGAGAGATTCAACCGCAGGTTCTGGATGAGCGACCGCAATTATTTCGCGCAGGCCATAGATGCAGACGGCATCTGCGGCGTGATCTCTTCTAACCCGGCGCAATGCTTGTGGACGGGAATACTGGACAGCAGGTACGTGAAGTCCTTCGTGGCCAGGCTTTTCGAGAGCGACATGTTCACCGAATGGGGCATCAGAACGCTATCCTCCAAAGAGCGGCGGTACAATCCTCTCGGCTATCACAACGGCACCATCTGGCCTCACGATAACTCCATCATCGCTATGGGCCTGAGAAAATACGGCTTCGTCAACGAGCTCTCCGTAGTCTTCACAGGCATGTACGAAGCGGCCCGGCTATTCACGAACTACCGGCTGCCGGAGTGCTTCGGCGGCTTTCCCCGGTCAAAATACAGCCTGCCTGTCAAGTACCCGGTCGCATGCAGCCCTCAGGCATGGTCTTCGGGTGCCATACCACACATGTTGACCGCATGTCTGGGACTGGTTCCTGACGCGCTGAATAACCGGCTGACGCTGAGCAAACCTCACCTGCCTCCGTGGCTGGATAAGGTACAGTTCAATAACATCAGAGTAGGGGATACGCTGACCAGCCTGGATTTCAGGCGGATTGAAGATAAGACCATGGTCAACGTGACGAGAAAAGAAGGTGACCTTAACGTATTGATAGAATATTAGGATTGGATAGTAAAACCGCGCATAAAAATCCTTCATTTTATCAATACATAGTCCGTAAAATCTACCATAGAATGTTAGCGGAGGCCTTGCTATCTCCTCTCACCCTTCGTGGACCTATCTGATGGACGAAATACAGCTGCCTGAAGATACTATGACGGTAGCCTTTCCTTTCGGCATACCTGTGCTGCTGGTGAAAAAACAGGGCACTGTATACGCATTATCCAATAAGTGCGCTCACATGGGCTGTACGCTGTCCCGGGGCACGCTGTGGGGGTATACAATACAATGCCCGTGTCACGAGTGGTCTTTCGACATACGGACAGGGACCTTCATCACCGCAGGCCAGATCAGGATACCTGTTTACGAGACAAAGGTCGAGAACAACAAGATCTACGTGAAGATATAGGGGGCATCATATGGTCAAAATCTCTATGTATACCTTGAGCACCTGCCCTTTCTGCCGTAAGACAAAGAAATATTTCCGGGACAGGGGCATACAGTTCGATTATATCGACTACGACACTGCCGACGAAAAAGAGCAGGAGCGGATAGCCGCTGACATGATGAAACATACCGATCATATAGCGTTCCCGTTCGTCCGCATAGGCGATACGGTCGTCATAGGGTTCAACCCTGACCGGTACGAGCTGCTACTTAAGTCGGAAAAGAGTCCGGCGACAGCCTCATAGGTGATGGGCTTGGACGTCGAGGCCAGAAAAAAAGCCCTTCGCTTTCAGTTCCAGCCGATCGTCGATCAGCTTGGGTACAAATTCACCCCTGACGAGGAGACGGTCGACTTTTGTCTCGAGCAGGAAGTGCGGCTGGAGCAAAAGTATGGCATACCTTACTGTCCCTGCCAGGGGCTTACTAACGATCATAAGGAAAACATGAGAATTGTCTGTCCATGCATTCCCTATCACAAAGAGCACTTCGACTACATGAAAATGTGCTGGTGTGGCCTGTACGTCCTGAAGGAAGTCACAGATCCTGAGCCGCTCAGACAGATTCCCTACGACGAGTTCCTGAAAAAGACCGGGAGAGGATAGCCTGTACAGAGAAATTGCGAGAACCGACGATATATTGCCCGGCGGCATGAAAGCCTGCGAAGTCGAAGGCCTTGAAATCGTGCTGTGCAACGATGGCGGTAAATTCTACGCCTTCCAGCGGCGGTGTGGCCACATGAATGCTCCGCTGGACATGGGAACTGCAAATGGGTACATCGTGACCTGTCCCTTGCACAGCGTACAATTCGACGCTAGCACCGGCAAAGCCCTGAGCGGGATTGTGCCCTCTTATAGTGAAGAGCCAGTTCCGAAGTCGATGGCTGGAAGCTTTGCATGGCTGGCACAACTGATGACCCATGTCAAGATCCATGATCTACGGACCTTTGCTGTTAAAGTTGAGGACGGAAAAATTTTCGTGGATATCTGAAACAGTGGCCGCTAGCAGCAATTCCAATAGATTTGCCTTTTCAATAAATTATTTGGATTTATCGTAATTAGTTTTTTCTATTTACTTTTTGTACAATTTGTCAGTACATAGCCGTTGTACTCATATTTATACACCCGGTTGCTATGTAAGTTATTGTGGCAGCAGGAAACTGGCACTAAAAGTCGCAAGCTATATACCCCCCCAAACTAACGCTGCTTAGCCGGCTTCCAGCTGCTAAAAAAATTATGCTGGTATGCCTATGGAAATATTGAAGACAATCTCATACGCCGGAACAATGGAAGTCCTGGCATCGGTCGTAAAGGGCCCGAAACGCTTCAGCGATATCATGTTCGAGACCAAGCTGAACCCGGGAATCCTGAACCGTGTCCTCAAGACCCTCATAACCAACGGAATTCTCGAGAAGTGCCCGAATGACGAGGGCTACAAGCTCACCGAGAAAGGAGTCAAAGTTTCCGTATACATTCTCAAGATCCTCGAAGTCTCTAACGCTAACGAGACCCCGGAGAACCTGAAACTGATCAAGGCCATGACTCTGAACCTTGAACAGGCCAGGAACTCAATATCTGCTTAAGGTGGGCCAAACGGCCTACCTGCCCACATTTCTTGGCCAGAGTTTTTTAACATACGCCCGTCAGGGCCTGATTTTTTCGTAATATCTGTTAAGCGGATGCGCCCTGTAAGAGCCGAAGGGCGGTATCAGCCGGTACCCCAGCCGTTCATACAGGCCGAGAGCTTCGGGCTGGTAAATGCCAGTTTTGAGCCGAAGCGATTTTACACCGTGTTCCCACGAGTACTCCTCAAGGTGCTTCAACACTATTTTGCCCAACCCCTGTCCCCGATACTCAGGCCTGATGTACATTCGCATGATCTCCCCGTACTCTGTACCCTGGAACCTGACTCCTCCGCAGCCCGCAGGAATGCCGTTAGAGCGAATAATAAAGAATGCCACGCCTTCTCTGACCATCTCCTCCGGCGTCAGCCCGTGCTCGCTGTCATGGGGGTAAAGGGGTGCGATGTACCTGCTGAGCTCAGCGATAAGCGCAAGGCTATCCGGAGTATCGGGCCGCTCCGGCGTAATCGTTATGGGCACGTCATCAGTCATGATACGTTACAGTTAATGCAAGGCGCTGCATTTATAAAATAGTGCTGATGTAGTTTAATCAGAGAAGGTTCAGCATGAGAAACAAACCCGGGATTAAGCTGACGAAAGAGAAGAGGGCTGAGATGATCTCTGCGATCAAGAGCTATTACTCCGCGGAGCGGGAAGAAGAGATCGGCGATCTGGCCGCAGGGCTGCTGTTAGATTTTATTATCGAAGAGCTGGCACCTGAGTTCTATAATCAGGGTGTTCAGGATTCCTATAACTTTATGGAAAAGCAGCTTGAGGATTTGCTGGCGATTCAAAAGCAATAGCTAATTGTCAATTTAGTATGCTGAATACTGAATCAAATAAGCCACTAAAACAATACCTGACTAAGGAAAATCGGAGAATAGTGCTGGGACCCGGATTCGAACCGAGGAACCTCTGCAGGAGCAGATCTTGAGTCTGCCGCCGTTGACCGGACTTGGCTATCCCAGCGTTGTGGTACAATAAACCGTATGTGTATTCCTGATATCTTGTATAAAAAGATAACCTGTGCTCTTAATGGCTATCTACTCCAGGGCCCGGTAATCTGCCGAACATATCCTCTCATCGAGATCCTTTTTTTGAATATCTCTGTGCGCCTCTGTGCGCCTCTGTGCATCTCTGTGCCTCTGTGGTAAACCGTTTCTCTGTGAACCTCTGTGCCTCTGTGGTGAATAGTAAGTCTCTGTATCTCTGCGGTGAACAGTCGATGCGGACCAGGTGGTTACCAGTTCTACATATATAGTAATTCTGGCAAGCCCATGCCGGTAACGCTTTTATACGTAAACGCATAAGTAATAAACAAAACTTGATAACTATCAAGTTTAGTTGCGGTGTTTGAATGGAAGTCAGTGTTACCCGGTGGGCGGGTATTTCTTTAGTTCTCTTCATCGTCATGATCCTTATCGCCGTCGTGGCGACGGCTGTGGGTCCGGCGAATATCAGCCCTGATAAGGTTGTCATGATCATCCTGTCTAAAGTGCCCGTAGTGCAGGATTACCTTACGAAGGTCTGGACTGTCGGGGAAGAGGCTATCGTGATCAACGTCCGCCTTCCGAGAGTCATACTCGGACTGCTGGTAGGCGCTTCGCTGGCTGTTGCCGGCGTGACTACTCAGGGCATCTTCAAGAACCCGATGGCTGACCCATACATTCTTGGCGTCTCCTCTGGTGCCGCTTTTGGGGCGTCGGCGGTCATCGTCCTCGGGGTTAGCGTGTTTCTGCAGTCGATCAGCATCACGGCTGGAGCGCTTGCCGGGGCGCTGATTGTCTCTTTCCTCGTCTTCAACATCGCCCGGACACGCAACCGGATACCTGTAGAGACTTTGCTGCTCTCGGGTATCGCCGTTTCGGCGTTCTTCTCGGCTATCACCTCTTTCCTGATGTACATCTCCGGCAACAGCCTGAACCAGATCGTGTTCTGGGTGATGGGGGCGCTCTGGAGCAGCAACTGGGATGACGTCCTGATCCTGGCTCCGTTTTTCGTGGCCGGGTCGCTGATCGTCTACGCTTATTCCCGCGACCTGAACCTGATGCTGCTTGGGGACGAGAGCGCGGCGCACCTGGGATCGGACGTGACCCGGGTCAAGTATATCCTTCTGGGAGTATCTTCGCTAATGGCCGCTGCAGCAGTGTCTGTCACGGGCATTATCGGCTTTGTCGGCCTTATTATCCCCCACATCATGAGGCTGATCGTCGGGCCCGATCACAGGGTTCTTATACCTGCCTCGGCACTTGTAGGTGCGATTTTCCTTGTTCTCGCGGACACGTTTGCGAGGATGGTCATCCAGCCCACGGAAATGCCCGTAGGCATCGTGACAGCCCTGATCGGAGCCCCGTTCTTCGTATACCTCCTGATCAGGCAGAAGAAGACACTGAGGGGGGTGTGATCTACCGTGCTCGATGTCACCGATCTGTCATGTAAATATGGCAATGCCAGAATCCTGGAAAACATCTTCTTCACCACCCGCAAAGGGGAATGCATCGGCATCATAGGGCCCAACGGTTCCGGCAAGTCCACGCTGCTCAAAACCCTGAGCAAAGTCATGAAGCCTGCCTCGGGCTCGATTGTAGTCTGCGGCAAAGAGCTGAAGGATATTTCCATGAACGAGCTTGCCCGCAGCATGGCTGTCGTGCCGCAGGATACGAATGTCGACTTCAACTTCAGCTGTCTCGACATCGTCCTCATGGGCAGGCATCCCCACCTGGGCAGGTTTGCCGTAGAGGGCAAAAAAGACTACGACATTGCCCGACAGTCTATGGAGCTGACGAATACCTGGCACCTCAAAGACCGGAACATTTCAGAGCTCAGCGGCGGCGAGCGGCAGCGGGTCATCATCGCCAGGGCGCTGACTCAGGAGCCCTCAGTTTTGCTGCTGGACGAGCCGGTGTCACACCTGGACATCAACCACCAGATCGAGATCATGGAGCTGATCCAGCACCTGAAAAACGACCGGGGCCTGCTGGTCATCGTCGTGATCCACGACCTGAACCTCGCAGCCCGGTACTGCGATCGCCTCATCCTGCTCAACGAGAACACCATCCAGGCCGCAGGCACTCCCTCTGAAGTGCTCACCCGGGAGCACATCCGCAGAGCCTTCCGGGCAGACGTGCTGGTACGCCGGCACCCTATGACCGGGACTATTTATATCACCCTGCTCAATTCGATCACAACGACGGAGCCAGAGTCTGATGGCAAGACCATCCACCTTGTATGCGGAGCAGGCACTGGCACACAACTGATGTACCAGCTTAAGACCGCGGGCTACAACCTCACTGCAGGCGTACTCAATGTCCTGGATACAGACCATGAGACCGCCCTGCACCTGAACGTAAATACGATAGTCGACGCACCATTCTCGCCCATAACTCCGGAGTCGTATGCGGCTAACGTGGACGCGCTGAAAGCAGCCGATTACGTCGTCCTGAGCGACGTCCCATTCGGCTGGGGCAACATCAAGAACCTCGAAGCCGTCCTCGAAGTGTCGGGCGCCAAACCGGTCATCTTAATCGCCGGCTGGCAGAATCGTGACTTCACTGGCGGCAAAGCAGGTGAGCTGATACAGGCCATATTGAATAAAGGGGCTGTCGAGGTCACGAGCGCTGATGAGGTAGTAAGAAAACTTGCAGAAATCTGAGAGGCTTCGAAGTTTTTTATGCAGCAGCACACTTAAAGCCATAAAACTCTCATTATAACCGCAGGCGTGTTTAACTTATGATCAGGATCGGCATTGCAGGCATCCCTCACGGGGCGAAGGGAAAAGGGACTGAAGCGGGTATCAGGTATCTGCGAGAGCTTGGCCTGGATGCCATGGAGATCCAGTTCGGGAGGAACGTTTATATGACCCCCGAATCGGCAAAGTCTGTAGCTCCTGTGGCAATGGAAGAGCGAGTCGAGCTATCTGTCCATGCCCCGTATTACGTGAACCTGTCCAGCAAGACGGAGAAGACGATCGAGAAAAGCAAGGACTGGATTATAAAGTCGGCCCGGGTGGCGGCTGCTGCTGGCGCTTCGATGGTGACGGTCCACGCCGCGAGGGAAGAGAATCCGGACCTGGTGATAGCCGGCTTCAGGGAGATCGTTTCAGCACTGGCAAAAGAGCATATCTCCGTGCCTCTGGGGCTGGAGACAATGGGCGATCTCGGGGAGTTCGGCAGCGTTGACGATGTCCTCGAAGTCGTACGAAAGGTTCCGGGTACCAGTATCGTGATCGATTTTGCGCACATATACGCAAGGACCGACGGCGGTCTGAAGTCGGTCGAGGACTTTTCTGCTGTGCTGGACAGGGTGGCAAAGTCTGGTATCAACCATTATCACATCCATTTCTCCGGCATCGAGCACAAGAACTGCCGGGAAATACGGCATTTGCCTCTCGACGGTAAGCCGGATTTCTCGCTGCTGGCGAAGGCACTGGTAGAGTGTAAAATTGATGCAACTGTCATTTGCGAGTCGCCTCTGCTTGAGGAAGACGCGCTGAAGATGAAGCAGATTATCGGGTCGCTCGAGGCGTGACGGCTTCGCAGAACACTGATAAGTTTAAATAGAAATAAGCCTCTCTTCCCCTTGGGATCGGTTGGGATGCCTTGATAGATGCTGGCTTTTTATTAGCTGTGCTGGCAATGTTATTAGTCGGCAAAATACTGGGCGACTTAGTGAAGCGGCTAGGCTTCTCGCCGCTCATCGGCCAGATGCTGGCGGGTATTATTCTCGGTCCTATGCTGCTCAACCTTGTCCCAATCAATCACGAGATTGAGTTGCTGACCACCCTTGGCATTCTCTTCATGATGTTTTACATGGGCCTCTCGATCGACATCGAGAAAGTCATGGGCCAAAACGTCTACGGGTTCGTGGTGCTGTCAGTATTTGGAGGCACGCTCACCTTTTTTGTCACAGCTACAGTGACCGCATTATTAGGTTTCTCCCTCAATACCGTATTACTCGTAGGGATCTCCTTCATCTCAACCTCGACGGCCATCGGCTTCATGGTCCTGAACGAAATCGGGGACATTCGCAGCAAAGTCTATAAAACCGTCATCGCCGTGGGCATCTCTGACGACATCTACGCGATAGTTGCGCTGGCGCTCTTCACTTCGTATCTGACTACCGGTGTGGACATCAGATCAGCCTTTATGCTCTTCCTCCTCGTGCTCGGCTTCATCATCATGGTGCTCGGCTTCGGCAAGTCGATAACGAGCAAGCTTATCAACTATGCCCGGAGGACTCAGGATGACCAGTCTATCATCGCGTTTTCGATCATACTGCTCTTCCTCGTGGCGTTCCTGAGCCAGAGCGTGGGGATTGCTTCAGTAACCGGAGCTTTCCTGGCTGGCACCATTCTGGCCAGGTCACCACTGTCCTTCAAAGTGATCACGCCGAAGATCGAGGCTATTACCGAAGGCTTTTTCGTGCCTCTCTTCTTCGTCATCACCGGCGTCAGGATCAACATCTTCGAAATCCTGTCCTCGGAGAGCGTGGACCTGATGATAGCGAGCATACCGATCGACGTCGTGCTCTTCCTCGGGCTGCTGATGGCAGTCATGGTCAGCAAATATGTCGGCACTTACCTGGCGACGACCTTCATGGGCGGCTATAAAGATTCGGATCATCATAAAATGGCCATATCCATGATGCCTATGGGAGAATACACCCTCGTCATCGGGCAGATTGGCTTAATTACGTACATCGGCGGAGCGCCTATCCTGGGTGAGTCGACTTACTCGGTACTGGCCTTGATTGTGCTGGTATCGTCGATCATAGTGCCTATCATGCTCAGGGCAGCATACGGGAAGTAAATGCTATTTTTATTAATCGCTTGCACCTTGTATCTTGCAGGCTGTCTCATAATTCATAGTGATTGCCTAATAAGATAATCCGCTACCCAAATGTGTAATCCGATCGTGCTATGATATACGCCTTTTGAACGCCTGTCATGGCAGGCGTTCTAGAAGGCGATATGCACACTATCGCTGCGCTGTGCGTTCTCTGGTTGCCCGGGTTCGGTGAAACAGCAACACGATCGCTGCGCTGTGCTGGGACACAGATTTAACAGATTGTACAGATTGCACAGATGAACAGAATAGATAAACAATTAATGACTGGCTTTACCCGCTTGATTCGACGACCATCTGTGTAATCCAGTATCCCCGTGTTTGTGGTGTTGGTGGTTGGGTTGCTGGTGGTTTGGGGGGTGGAGTAAAGTGAGGTATTTGTGTGGGGGCGGGGTTATCTCATGGTTTGTGGTAATAACGTATGAGACAGCCTCTTCCGCCCTCAGATGTGAATCATAAGTGTGTTGGTTTAAAGTCTTTATCTCGGGTGTTTAATGCATACTTCCAGTTCAGTAGGGCTGGTTGGTATTTCCTCCTATTGATCTGGTGTGCGTTGGAGAAGACTAGTATGGAGGATTTGTCTGAAAAATTGTTTTTCAGCAGCGATCAACTCTTTGTATTCTTGGGGCGGATGAGTATTGAAGAGATCACTTGCGGGGTGAACCTGCTTCTGTATCATTCTTTCAAGTTGTTATGGAAAAGAGCGGTTCAGTATTGTCCGGATATCGTGGATTCACCGGTCCTCTTGGCTATTGATACTACGGATAAACGGTATTATGGAGTCGATAATGAATATGTGCATCGTACTTTGAAGATGGAGGGGCGGAAGAAGAAACGGGTTAGTGTTCTCCGGTATGCCTCGATCAGTATCGTGGCGAAGAACTTTAAATTCACTTTGGGGGTTACGCCTAAAAAGAGGGATGAACCCCTGGACCGGGTGGTGGAACGACTTTTAAAGTTGGTCCCGGAGGAACTCAGTGTTTTCGCAGTGCTCATGGATAAAGGATTCTACCTGAGCAGTGTTATGAAAACAGTGGACAAGCAGGGTTACAAGTACATTATACCGGTGAAACAGTATGGTAGCATGTCCCTCCTGTACCGGTTGTTAGAGCTTACCGGAGTGTCTCATTGGAAGTACACGATGCGTGGTGGGGAGTCTTTGGAGTACACGTATGACGTGTACCTCGAGGATCTTGGAATTGAAGCGTACTGTGGCTTCGCTACCAACCTCCCGGTAACCAGGATGAGTTTCACAATTCTTGCTGAAGCGTACACTAACCGTTGGAATATCGAGAACGGGTATAAAGAGACTAAGGAGTACACGATAAAAACAAACAGTCGGAATCACGGTTACCGCACCTTAGTATTCGGTTTAAGCCACCTAATCCTGAACCTGCACGGCATCATGAAAAAGACACATCAAAAAGCAAAGATCACTGTTAACCAGATGAAAAACATGCTGAAACAATTTTTGGAAAGAATTTTACAACTACCTAAGAGACCAGACAACATGATCTCAAAACACCTAAAAGTTGCCTGGTAACAGCCAACCGGATAGCTCAGGCTATCAACAAAAACCTATTAAACCCCCAATTTTTAACACCGACTCGTAAATAAGCCCGCCCCCGGATAAGCACACCAATCCCACCCCACACAAACCACACCCACCCAACCACCACCACACACCACGTGGATACTGGTAATCTGTATAATCTGTACAATCTGTGTCCGAGCACAGCGCAGCGATCGTCATCACATCGCCCGCATCGGACGCCTGCAATTGCAGGCGTCCCGGCGGGCGAATTTACAGTATAAGATCGTACTGTTCCTACAATATGGATAATTAGTTCCTTATTGTATAACGAAAACGGATTATGAGATAGCCTGCGTGACCTGATGGTGCCGAAGGCACGTCATTTTTCAAAAAATATAGGTTGGGAACACCGTTTTTACCAGTTTTTCATTTGCGGCTGCTGCGTTCGGACATCGCGGCCTTGCCACGCTGGATCAGCTCACGGACTTTCTGACCGCCCTTTTTGCCAATCTCTTCGTAGAAGCCTTCTCCATAGCGCTCTTTAGTAGTCGTGCCACCTTTCTTGCCGCCTATCTTGCCTCCTTTCTTGCCAATTTCTTCGTAGAAGCCTTCCCCATAACGTTCCTTGGTTGTGGACCCGCCCTTGTGGCCGGCTTCTCTTACTGTCATCTCTGTTTTCTTTTCAGCCATATCTAAAAACACCCCACTCTATGCCATATTATCTCTAAAATTTCATACATTTTTAATCTTGTCCGATATTATAACGTATAAAATTGCCCGTTGTGAGATTTATTACATCTGTTGGGTAAAATCAGCTGTATATGGCTTAATCTGATGCTTTTCTGGCTAATTATGATTTATTTCTACATATTTTTCTAGTTCATGATTTAGTATATCATATAAAATTAAAATGGTTGTTACCGGTCGGCTAAGCAAGCACCATTATTTTCGGGCGCTCTTTCCCCTCTCGATTAGCTCTTTGACCTTCTGTCCGCCCCTATGGCCGATGTCTTCGTAAAAGCCTTCTCCGTATCTTTCCTTGGTCGTCTCTCCGCCTCTTCGGCCGCCTTTCCTGCCGATCTCCTCGTAGAAGCCTTCTCCGTATCTTTCCTTGGTCGTCTCTCCGCCCTTGCGGCCGGCTTCGCTGACGCTCATCTCTCCTTTTTGTTTGTTCACCATACACTCACCTCAAACTGTACCTGCCGGCATATTAAGCCAGCATTAGTCGAAAATTACGTCTTTGGCTTAAACGTCGTTTTGGTCCTTTACCAGTGCTAAAATAAGTTATGAAGACGTGGAATTTTTAAGGTTGCTAGCGGATAAAACGGGGGCGCGGGGTCCACTACAATAGTCGATTAAGAGTTGTAACAATAAACCAGGATTGCCGGCCATTGTGGCGATCCTTATTGTAGTTTTACCATTAACAGGATATTAACGGGAGGTACGCATCGACCTTACTCTGCTGTAAGATTTCTGCACGGTCCAGAGCTTCGGTATTTCTCTGGCGTACCGGCTTCTTTTGAAGAGGCGATGGATATCTGCCCTGCTGTACTGGCCGGTCTCGAAGATCTTCCTGAAGTTGCGGTCGAACCTGAGGCTGAACTTGATTTTGAGGTCGTCGCCGAGGTAGTCTCTCACAATGCGTTCTTGCCGTTTTCCCGCCGAGTCTTTCCATGTTGAGCGGGTTCGCATCTCCGCGGGCCAGTCTTTATCCTCCGGCTCCCTGGACCAGGATTCGCCTTCGTCGTTGAACCAGACGTGGTCGTACTGGAGTATGAGCCCGATCCAGTCTTTCAGCGGTGTCCGGGCGAGGAGTTTCTGGGGGTCGCCCATCTGGCCATGGCCGATGTCCTGGGGGCGCCATGTCCAGATGATCTCGTAGAACGCACTCCTGAAATCGCTCCGGCCTTCGCCGATTTCTCTGCCAGTGGTGTTCTGGTACTCCTCGGCCCGGCCGATGACTTCCAGGGCAGTCATTTCGAGGTCGAAGTCTGCCATGATCATGCAGAGGGCTAAAAATTCGCTTGCAGGCATTCCATAGGCCATGTTGTGTGCTCCTGTTTACCTGTCACCCGGGGCCCGCATGGCATGCTTCGATAGTCTACCATCGGTGAGGCTCCCTGGTGCTTTAAAAAGCAGAAATGTGGAGTCAGTTATTTGATCTCGATGAGGTCTTTGGAGAACCCGTAGCTGATCAGAAGATTCCTGACACCTTCCCTGTGATCGCCCTGTAGCTCGATCCGGCCATCCTTGATGGTGCCGCCGCAGGCGAACTTGGTCTTCAGCTTCTGAGCCAGTTCTTTTATGTTCACGTTTTTATTATCTATACCGTCGATCACTGTGGTCAGTTTCTTAAAACGCCTGGTGTTCGTCGAAATATAGATCTTTTGTCCTTCCTTGGCAAGGTCTTCGCAGATGCAAATATCTTGCGGTAATCCACATTTGTTGCATATTTCCATATTGTACTCGCTACCATGTATCAATTATAAGCATATAAATATTTTTAGTAGTCCGGTGCTCAGGCATCTTCAAAACTGTACCCGCAGTCCCAGCCTGTCTCAGCAGCATAGTCGTCGTCAGGATACCTCTTGCAGATCTCGGGCTTTCGATCCTGTATCGCGCAGGAAAACTTGCCGTCTCCGTTATCCACCAGGTATTTGCACTGGTTTTTGATCTGGAGTTCCACGGTGCGGGCTCTGAAGTCTTTGATGCTGGCCTGCACATTCTGGTGGCAGTTGATCCACTGCAGGTAGTCTGTAAATTCGAAGTCCGTCACGCTGGCAATCTGTACGTCGATGATGAAGTCCCTGCAGCAGTTGCCGCACTGCTTACAGCTACCAGTTCTCTTTTTTCCATTCATGATCTTTCCCTCGGCGCCTTTTCGTCGCCCCTGGAATAGATTTTTTTCACCAGGTTGAGCCACCTTCGGCCGTCCTGAACTTTGGCTTTTTTGGCTTCTTCCTGGGCCGATGACCTGGGCTCGTGGATTCTATAAAGGGTATCCAGTGCCCTGTCTATTCCCAGTATAGTATTAAACAGCTCTTCAGCTTCCCGCTGTGTCATATCCTGTGCGGTAGCTATTGTGCTTACCAGTTCCCTGCGTTTTTTCTGGAGCAGGGCTGCAGTCCTGTCTGCTTCTTCCTGCTCTTCGGGCGTGAGGTTGCCCTTTTTCTTGAGTATTTCGAAAACGTATGTTCTGAGCCTGATCGTTTTTCCATCTATCGCTACACTATCAGGTATTGTCGCACCCGTGGATGCAAATTCCTTCTGCAGTCTGATGATATAGTTGTCTCTTTCGATTTTTGATAACAGCCTGTCTTCTTTCATTACCAGTGCGGGGTAATGTGCTACTCAGGTAAAAATATTTGGTCTGATAGCGGAGATCATGGCGTCCCGGGCTCTTCGCTTATCATCTTTAAACATGCCCTGCTTTGCTTTTTTTCTTCCCCGGCGCCAAGTATGCCCCTGCTTCCGCAGTTGGGGCAGGTATCGCACCTTTCGAGGCTCAGTCTGTCGATGATCGGGGATCTCCCGCTGTATATCAGGTAGCTGTAATCAGGCCGGCCCCTTTCTGTCATCATGTCTACAAATTCCTGTACTGCCAGTGATGCTATTATGGCGTTCAGTGTCATCACGGCGGGAGCAGGCGTCAAATCCGTGCCCCTGACATAACCGGCGGCAGCCAGGATATTTCTTTCTTCCTGGCTGAGCATGCTCATTGCCGCCTGTTCCTTGTCGATTAAGCCTCCGCATTCCAGGCAGCCTGTGACTGATGGGATTACTACGCGTACCTGACCGCCCATCTCGTCCAGGCTACCCTCAGTTACGAATATCTCTGTGCCTGTATCTATCAAAGGTATGAAATAGCGCAACGAGATCTCGTTCAGCGTGAGGCGCGCCAGATCATTATCAACACAGCCGAAGATCACTGTACAGGCTTTCAGCTTATCCTTAAAGTCGGCAACAGGGCCTGCCAGAGATGTAATTTCCGCGTTCTTGTTCACCTTCTTCAGGTGGGCTGCGGCTACCTTTACTTTCTTTTTCCCCACGTCTGTACTTATCGCGTAAGGAAGCCTGCTGAGGTTCGATTCCTCAATATCGTCAGGGTCTACGAGGACGAACTTTTTCACGCCTATCCTTGACAGAATCTGCAAGACTACGGAACCAGTACCTCCGAGGCCGACTATGCCTGCAGTCGTCGCTTCGATCCTGCGCTGGCTCTGACTTCCCCAGAGCCTCACCTGTCTGTCATATACTTCTGCCAGTGGTTCGGTTGCCCCGGGTTTTTGTACCGGCAAAACAGTTTTTAGGCCGTGCCTGGTCATGACCGCTATCGAGGCTTTTTCCGGCACTCTGAGGGAATCGGAATCCCCGTCGTATTCCAGCGCTGACAGCCCTTCGGACCCCATTACAATCATGCCGAACCGTATCCTGCACGATTTCAGGAACCGCCCGTTATCGATCCCGTTTTCGAGATCGACCGATGAAAAGCTTGGTGCCGGTGCATCCACGTGGGTGTGGATTTCTATAATCGCGCTATTGCTCTCCCCTGCCTCGGCGAGCACTTTCTCAAGGTACTCGCCTGAAGGCGTTACGCTCACGCTGGAATGCTCGATCAGGTTTCCCTTTTCCGGAATAAAGACCTTTTTTACCAGGTACGTATGAGAATTATCTGACAGGTCCGTTTTTAGCCCGCACATGGCCAGAGCATAGCCTTCGAGTTTTTGTGCCTCCATCGCTTTAAACTGTCCTGTGATCTGGTCATAGATGCTGGCCGGGAAGATGATCTTGAAACTTTTACCACTCTTACGCTGCTTTTTGGAGGTGGCCACGCGGAACTTACGGGTTTCTGATGTCAATATGAGTCTCTCCTGCGGACTCGTTGAGCGGGTCGGCCAGCATCAGGTCCAGGGTGACCAGAAATGTCAGCAGGTCATCCTTTGTCGAATTCCATGACATGTGGCCGGTGCAAAACCATGCCCAGGTTCGCCCAAACATGTTGCGGGTGAGCGCCTCGTAGTAGTTCGGAAGCCGCTGATTCTTATATTCGAGGCCGGTTTCCATGTATACCCCGAAAATGCTTGCCGGGGGTAAGTACGGAAAGCCGCTCACGTTGAACAGTATGTCCGTACTGTTCCTGTTGTAGCCTTCCGGCAGCCCGTAGCCCCGGATCAGAACCCAGTTGAGCGTCCTGTCCACTTCAAGGTCAAAAAAGGAGGATAGACGTTCCAGCTCTTTTGTAAGGCGGGAATCGTCCATCGAGCCTTTGGTAAACGATCGGCCGACGACAAATGCGTCTCCCTCACGTACCTTGATCTCGCCGTGCACAATCTGGTTCGCACTGCCCGTTGATCTGGCGAGTATATGGCCTCTTTCCAGTCCCACGATAGTACGTATTTCCCCTGTGCTCGTCGTTTCAGGTACCTTTACTTTCCTGCCGCCGACCGTAATCGTCACCAGATCCTGTGCCTCCGAAATGCGATCACCTCCAGTACCTAATCCAGTTTACAGGCATCTGGGCTTTTACAAATTACATTTATTATATTCTGATGATATATTTATCCCGCCGCAAAAGCCGTTATTTTACATTTCTGTGGCACTATGTCGTCTTCAACAGGTAATTCATGCACTTTACGGCTCTTCTACCGGGACATCGTAACATAATTTTTATATACAGGCAATGAGTATTGCTATGCTATAGCATGACAGTTGACATGTCATAGCATGACAATTGGCATGACATAGCATGTCAATAATGATATTCAAAAATTCTAACCTGGTGGTTTAACCATATGGACCAGATTCTGGCATTTATACTGGCAATCTTACCTATCCTGGTAATCTTCGTAGGGCTCGTGTTCCTTAAAAAATCGGGGACACTCATGGGCATCGTCGGCTGGCTGCTGACTGTCGTACTGGCGGTGCTGTTCTTCAACACTACCCCGGAGATAGCGATCCAGGCTTCAATTGCAGGTGCTCTGGCATCGTTCGGCATATCTCTCATGGTGCTGTTCACGATCCTTCAGGTAACGATGATGGACGTAACTGGCGCTATTAAAAGCATCACTCAGTTCATCAAGTCGATCGCAGCAGAGCGGTACGAACAGATCATGATCCTGAACGTAGGCCTCGGTACCTTTCTCGTAGCCATCGGAGCAACACCAGTGACTATGCTGCCACCCATCATGATCGCCCTGGGCTTTTCGCCGGTAGCAGCCGTCGCGTTACCCTGTCTGGGCTATGATCCGCTCACTTCTTTCTCGCTCCTCGCAGTACCTATCACACTTCCGGCTCAGGTCTTCGGCTTCGACGTGCTGCCCTGGGCCATGAACATTTCGCTGTTCCTGCCGGTCGTATCCACCGGCCTGGCGCTGGGCATGCTCTGGGTGGCAGACGGCATCCAGGGCCTAAAGAAAGGCATGATCCCGGCGCTTGTGGCAGGCCTGACTCTCGGGCTGTCCACTATCGTTTTCGTGAGGATCCTGCCAGACGTCAAGCTGGTCGGAGTCAGCGCCGGCCTCTGCGCCATTGTCATGCTGCTGCTTCTCAGGATTGTACAGGGTAAGCCCATCCTGCTGAAGAAAGAGGAGCGGAAAAAGATCGCTGCAGATGGCGGCTCCATGATGCCGCTCTGGAAAGCAGTTGCTCCATGGGCTGTCCTTGTGGTCTTCTGCGTATTTATCAGCATACCTGTGGTCACTACCATCCTGCACGACGCCACCAACTCGTTTAACTACATCGACATCGCCGCAGGGAAACCCGGCGACATGAAATGGCTGGCACAGGCTTACACCTGGGTGCTGGTCAGCACGATCATCACTGCACCCCTGCTCCTGAGAACGAAGGCGGAGGCGGTCAACGTATTAAAGCTCTGGATCAAGCGTGCCTGGAGCCCGACTCTGGCTGCGATGGTCTTCTTCGCCATCGCCTACGTCATGGACTGGTCCGCCCGCAGCGTATCCGGTAATGGCCTTACTGCAGCGTCCGACATGAACATGAACGTCGTCATCGGCGCTACTCTGGCCGCCTACCTCGGAGTCATGGCTTTCCCGCTGGTCAGCCCCATGCTAGGCCTGTTCGGCGGCTTCGTCAGCGGCAGCGAAGCATCCTCTAACGTGATGTTCCACGGCATCCTGAGCAAGGCTACAAATATGCTGGGCCTTGACTTCATGCAGGTCTACGCAGCCCACGCAGTCTCGGGTGGTATCGCCTCTGGCATTGCGGTCGCCAAGATCGTCAACGCAGCGGCCGTCATCGACAAGATCGGTATCGAAGGGGAGGTCATAAGAAAATCTGCGGCCGTCATCTTCCTCCTGACCATCGTAGTCGGGTTAATGCTGTCCGCGTGGATCGTGCTCTTCTGAGCCGGAGAGAAAAATGGATAAGACCATGCGCTAAGCGCATGGCCGCTTATTTTTTAGATTTTTTCTTCTTAATGTATAACGCAGCGCTCACGGCAGCGCAGGCTCCTTCACCTACAGCCTTGGAGATCTGGTGGATGCCGCCCGTCACATCTCCGGCGGCGAAGACTCCGTCTATTTTGGTGTGCATATCAGGGCGGTCGACGGCTACGTTGCCTTTTTCGTCGACATCGAGGCCGATCTCTTTCGCCAGCACTGAGTTGGGCGTGCCTCCCTCGATGAAGACTCCGTCTACCTTTAGTACCTGCTCGGGCCCGTTTTTCACTGTATACCTTAATCGCTCGACGTACTGGTCGCCTTCTATCGCGAGAACCTTCGAGCTGAGGACGATCTGGATGTTGGGCATGGCGTCCAGTTGCTCTGCATAAGTCACGGATTCCCGCTCCGGTTTGGGGCTGAGTATGATAACTTCCCTGCATAATCCTGCTAGGTATATCGCAGACTTGGCTGCCTGGTCGCCGTGACCTAATAGTGCCACGGTCTTGCCTTTATAGAACGAGCCGTCGCAAACTGCACAGTAAGAGACACCTTTGTAGCTGAACTCTTTCTCCCCGGGGATGTTCAGCTGACGGTAGCGTGATCCGGTGGCCAGTATGATGCTGTTTGTTTTGAACTCGCCATTTTCGGTGACCAGGGTGAATGTGTCCCCCTCATGAGTGACCCTGCTGATCAGGGCCGGCACCTGCATGACGTTATATCTGCCCAACTGGCTGTGAAATTTTTCTACCAGCTCTATGCCCTGGATAGAGTCGAAGCCCGGGTAGTTTTCCACGCTGCCTGCTTTGGCCAGCTGTGAGTCGAAGATGTTGCCGAAGAGTATGGTCGACATGTTCGCCCTGCCGCAGTACAGGGCTGCGGTCATGCCCGCGGGTCCTGCGCCGATTACGGCCACATCGTAGATGGTATCAGTCATGATCATCACTTCAAACCGCTAAATAATATATTATCCTTTTTTCATCATGATAAGCCTTGCTTCATATTGCAGTACCAGCACCAGCCTATAATAAATATTTATTACCGATCGTGGATAATACGTCTAAGGTGCATAAACTAATGGAACTTGCAGAACTGGCCCGGCTTCCCCGGCGCAAAGAAGTCGAGGGAGCCGTCATCGTGATCAAGGTCGGCGGCCACGCGATGGTAGATCCGGCGGCCCGCAGCAGTATTATCAAGGACATCGTAACGTTGCGGGAACTTGGCGCACTGCCGGTGATCGTGCACGGCGGCGGTCCGGAGATCGATGCGATGGTGAAGCGCATGGGCATGACGCCCAGCTTCGTCGCAGGCATCCGGGTGACTGATGACGAAACCCTGGAGATCGTCCGCATGGTGCTCGTGGGAAACGTCAGCCCCGACATCGTCAGCCTGATCATGCGGCACGGTGGCAAAGGCGTGGGCCTGCTTGGCAGTTCCGGAAGCCTCCTCATTGCCCGGAAGAAGCCGATGGAGAAGGTGAAAGTTGACGGCAAAGAGATAATGGTTGACTATGGCTGGGTCGGAGATACAGAACAGGTGAATACCTCTATCCTGATGGACCTGCTGGACAAAGGGTACATCCCGGTGATCTCTCCGATCGGCTACGATCGGGACGGCCACTGCCTGAACCTGAATGCAGACACCGTGGCAGGCGATATTGCCTCGGCGCTGAAAGCCGGCAGTCTTGTGTCGCTGACAGATGTCAACGGCGTCATGATGGATCCATCAGATAAGAGCACGCTGCTGTCTCACCTGACCGAGAAAGAGTGCGAGGATCTTATCGAAAGAGGCATTATCTCCCGGGGAATGATACCGAAGATCCGGTCCAGCCTGTGCGTCCTGAAGGCAGGCGCTCATAGCGTTCACATCATCAACGGCAACATCGAGCATGCCCTGCTGCTGGAACTGCTGACCGAGAAGGGTGTCGGGACGAGGCTGACTCTAAAATGACTGACGGCTCTGCAACTGACGTGATCTACCGGAGGCTGCTGGTCCCGACCGACGGGTCCGAGTATTCTTTCAATGCAGGCACACATGCGGTCTACCTCGCCAGTAGTCTTGGAGCGGAGCTTATCATACTGAACGTGATCGACGTGGATATGGCGTTCCATGCGGGCATCCACTATGCAGAGAGCGTTAAAACGCTGGAACAGGCCGGTCAGGAGGCGATCTCCAGCATCGAGGCGATGGCCAGGGAGCGCGGAGTAGCCACCAGAAGCCTGCTGGTCCGGGGCGACCCTAAAGATGCGATCCTGAAGCTGGCATGCGAGGAAAAGGTTGACTGTATAGTCATGGGCTCGATAGGCATGTCGGCGATCGAAAGAGTGCTGATCGGCAGCGTGTCGGAAAGCGTGACTCGCCACGCCAGTTGCCCGGTGCTGCTGGTCAGGAGCTGATTTTGCATGGCCGTGCAGCCTGATCAGCAATGGCATACAATGGATGCCGACAGGGTAGTCGAAGCTATCGGCTCGTCTCCTGCCGGCCTGTCCGAGAAAGAGGCTGCCGCCAGGCTGATCCAGTACGGCCCCAACGAATTGAAACAGAAAAAGAAAACTTCGCTCTTCGTGATTTTTCTCAGGCAGTTTAAGAATGTTCTGATCTACGTCCTTATCGTAGCAATGGCCATCTCTTTTCTCCTGGGCGAAGTTCTGGACGCGGAGATCATTGGCGCCATCATCGTTTTGAACGCTCTGCTGGGCACCTACCAGGAAGTACAGGCAGAGCGGTCGATCGATGCTCTCAAAAAATTTCTGGTCCACGAAGCTTTTGTCGTCCGGGACGGGGAGAAGAAGAAAGTGCATGCCTCGTCGCTGGTTCCGGGCGACGTGATCGAAGTCGATGCCGGCGATTATATCCCGGCCGATGCAAGGCTGATCACGATTTCAGGCCTGACCGTGGACGAGTCTGCCCTCACCGGGGAGTCGGAGCCTGCCTTAAAGCACGTGGCTCCGGTGCCTGAAGATACTCCGGTGGGTGACCGGGACTGCATGATCTATGCGGGCACGATTGTAACCGCCGGAAGATGCAGGGCAGTCGTGGTCAGCACGGGGATGAATACTGAGATAGGCAGGATTGCCAGCCTGGTGGAAACTGGCGTCGATCGGCAGACACCAGTGCAGATCAGCATTGATCGTCTCGGCAAGCTGTTCGGCATCGCGGCGCTGATCGTTTGCGTCGTCATCTTCATCGCCGGCATTCTCGAAGGCCAGAAGATGTTCGATATGTTCCTGGTGGCAGTCAGCCTTGCCGTTGCAGCCATACCAGAAGGGCTGCCTGCGACTGTCACGATCATTTTCGCGCTTGGTGTCAGGCGTATGGCTTCCAGAAAAGCGATTGTCCGGACGCTTGCCTCCGTGGAGACTCTTGGCAGTACCAGCGTCATCTGTACGGACAAGACCGGGACGCTGACTCAGAACGCCATCACGGTTCGCCGTATTGCTACTGCTTCAGGCATAGTGGAAGTCACTGGCGAAGGGTACACTGATAAAGGCCAGTTCATGGCTGCAGGGACGGAGCTTGAGCCCGCCAGATCTGGAGAGCTATGGACGCTACTGACTGTCGGCATCCTCTGTAATAACGCAACCTACGAGCGCACTGGCGAGGATTACCGGATGCTTGGCGACTCTACTGAGGTAGCACTACTCATAGCCGGAGCTAAAGCCGGGCTGGTCAAAAAGGCTCTCGAGGAGGACTGCCCCCGGGAACTGGAAGTACCTTTCAGCTCCGACACGATGTTCATGCTGACCGCTAACCGGTGTAAATCCGGATATGTCGCATATATCAAAGGAGCCCCCGAACGCATACTCGACCGGTGCACGCATCTGCTGACTAATGGGGGCGTAGTCCCCCTGACTCCGGAAGCCCGTAAAAGGTTCATCGACGAAAATCAGTATATGGCTTCTCATGGCATGAGAGTTTTAGGACTGGGCTATAAACAGCTTGCCGACCTGCAATCTGAAACTCTCGCCGATGCCGAGACTGGCCTGACCTTCGTCGGCCTGACGGGCATGATCGACCCGCCTCGCCCCGAAGTCCGGCGCTCCATCGAGCTATGCCAGCATTCTGGCATAAAAGTCGTCATGATCACGGGAGATCAGTTGCTTACCGCTGTGAGCATAGCAAGAGAACTAGGCATTTATTCTGAGGGCGACGAAGCTATTACCGGTACCGAGCTTGCCGCCATGTCTGACCAGGAGCTCAGCGAACGGATCATGAAGATTACTGTATACGCCCGGACATCTCCTGAACAGAAGCAGCGGATTGTGAAGGCACTCCAGCAGCATGATCTGGTGGTGTCGATGACGGGGGACGGCGTCAACGACGCTCCCGCGCTGAAAAATGCCGACATAGGAGTTTCAATGGGGATCACCGGCACTGAGGTTGCCAGACAGGCTTCGGATGTCGTACTGGCGGACGATAACTTCACTACGATCGTTAACGCAGTGGAGGAAGGCCGGACGATCTTCAACAACGTGCGGAAGACCGTCATTTTCCTCTTCTCCAGCAACCTTGGCGAAGTGCTGACCATCCTGCTCGGAATATTGCTGGCGCTGCCGCTGCCTTTGCTGGCCATACAGATCCTGTGGGTAAACCTGATCTCAGACAGCCTTCCCGCTATGGCGCTGGGCATGGATAAGCCCGATCGCAGAGTCATGGATCGGCCTCCCCGCCCGAGATCAGAAGGCATCTTAACTAAAGGGCTTGCTATCGACATTGCCCTCATCGGCATTGTACTCGGGATAACCACTCTGGCCATCTTTTACCTCTACCTCGGGTCCGGCGTCGACTACGCCCGCACGATGGCCTTTGCCACCCTGATCGTGCTGGAAATGTGGGTGGTACTTATCTGTAAGATAGGGAGCGATTCGCTATTCAGCAGAAAAACTCTCGATAACCCGTACCTGCTCGGAGCCATCGTCATCGCTCTTGCTTTACTGCTAATCGTGCTCTACGTGCCCTTCCTGCAGGTAGTCTTCAGCACGGTCACTCTAAACCTCAGAGATGTAGGCATTATATTCGGCGTCGTGATGGGAATAGCGGTGGTAGTTGAAGTTATCAAGGCTTTGATGAGGCGGATTAAGGTATAATACTGGCAGAAATGCTCCTGTACAGATTTGACTGTGGCCACTGAAAACGTATAAATATATTTATCTATATTTATATGATGCTGGTTTTACGCCGGTTGACAGTCTTTCAGGGTTCGCCATGATATCCGATACCAATTTCAGGATTTACCGGGAGGCCGCTTCCGTGCTGGAAGCTAACGGCATCCCGTACGTCGTCGGCGGCGGAATCGCCGTCATGAGTTTCGGCAGGCTCAGGGATACCAAGGATATCGACTTTTACATTATGGAAGATCATCAGGACCTGGCTTTGCATCACCTTGCAGAGGCAGGCTACGAGGTCGACCACATGAGTGACGTAGGCTGGCTGGCCAAAGCGTTTAAGGAAGGCCTGACCATAGACTTTATTCTCGAAAATGTGGGGGGCCTGAGGACTGATCAGGAGACGCTCGATCGGGGAGTCCGCCGTATGATTGGCAAATATGAATTCATGATCATGTCGCCGGAAGACCTGATCATACGAAAAATCATGGCGATGCGCAGCGAGCGAAATGACTGGTTCGACTGTATCTCGGTACTCTCGAGTTCCTACCAATCATTCGACTGGGACTACTACATCCGGCTCGCAAACCGGGTGAACCCCGAGCGCGCTTTATCTTTCCTGCTGTACGTCAGGAGCGATCGGGAACACGTCGTGCCTGTGCCTGATCACGTGATCAGCCGGATGATGAAAAATCTTCCGTGTCATAAATGACATATTTTTTATTGTGTACCGGAAGAGCTACATTGCGAACAGGCACTCCGCCAGGCGTCTGTCCTTTTTCGATCCCGTTGTGGGCGTGGCCGTGCAGGACGAGGTTCGCTTTAAAAGTGTCTATAGGGTCGGATAATATGGAGCAGCCCAAAAATGGTATTACTTCCGAATGCTCTCCAATGCATGTATCACGGACAGGGGAGTAGTGATACGCTACCACTTTGAAGTCGGCCTTCATAGACTTCAGGTCGCGGTTAACCCGGTTGGTTTCCCGGTAGGTCTCATTGATAAACATCTTGAGGATGCGTTCTCCGAACGGGGCAATACGACAGTTCAGGAAGCCCCCGCAGAAGCCTTTGGTGCCTGCGAAGCCCACCTTCCCGTCTTCGGTCACGTAAGGGCCTCTTTCCAGCATATGGATGCCTGCGTCTTCCAGTATGTCCATGATCTCCTCCTGGTTGTTCGCCTCGTGATCGTGGTTGCCCAGCACAGCCACTGCCGGCTTATCCAGGCCTGACACGGCATCTGCGATTCCCCTTGCCTCTTCTATCAGCCCGCGGGTAGTCAGGTCGCCGCACATGACTACTAATTCCGCATCCTTGTTGATCGACTTAAACAGCGCCCTGTAGAAAATATGCGAGCCCGTCCCAAAATGTAGATCTCCCATTGCCCCGATCTTTATGGTTATTCCTCCGTAATGCCCGCTGGCCGAGCCATGCTGAGCCGATCTTGCGCCACTTCGATAAGCACACTGTCCATTATGCTCTGAATTCCCCCGGTACTCGCATATCTATCTATATTGATGATATAATATATAATGATGGTACGGCTCTGTGCATAATCTATGATGTTATTTGAATAGTTTTTGTTAGCACTGTCTATTGCACTGAAAAATAATATATAGCCATACCGACAGCTTTGCATGGTTATTATGAAACATTTTTCTAACAGACACATATCGGTTCTGCTCTTCGCAGCCTTCGTATTCATGGCCGGCCGGGGCTCTCTGGCACCTGAGACTGCCAGGGATGGCGGCGCTGACAGGGCGGCGCAGCCCGGCGACCGGGTATGCGTGGACTACATCGGCAAATTCCCTGACGGCACGGTCTTCGACACTTCAGTAGAGCAGGTGGCAAAGGATAGCGGAACTTACAACCCTGAGCGGGGCTACCAGCCGTTATGCTTTACCATTGGCGCCCACCAGGTAGTACCCGGGTTCGAGAATGCAGCGATTGGCATGAAAGTCGGGGAAACCAAAGACGTTTCACTGCCTCCGGAACAGGCATACGGCGAAAGAAAAGATGAACTGGTTGTACCTGTACCTATTGCCACATTTGGCGGGACGCCTCAGATCAACGAGGTCTATGGGTTTTCTGACGGCAGGACAGGCCAGATGCTCCCCGGCAGGGTCGACAGGATCGACGAAGCGGCGGGTCACGTATACGTAGACTTCAACTCGGAGATGGCGGGCAAAACCCTGCTGTTCAACATCACCCTGCGTAACATAGGCTGATGTTTTCTGCCCCAAAAACCGGTCTCCGCTTCGACAGCATTATTAGTCATATATATTTATATTATATATGGTGACTTATGAGGCTTCGCGATGAGGTGACAAAAGCAGGCGAAGAGCTGGCGGAAAAAATCGGGGCGACCGCCATCATCATTATTTCTCCTCAAGCCCGGCAAATCCGGGAAAGCCTGAAGACCAGGCTTCCCGTGATCATCGCCCGGGTGGATGGTGTGGCCGCCAGACCGGGCGATGCCAGCGTAGACCTCTTTACCCGGATGACCCCCGACGTCGATCGCGAGTCTGTTTTCCTGAAAGTCTCCCGTATCGAGCTGATGAGTGAAGCCATAGAGGCTGCCTACATCCAGGGCCTGATTCAGGACCGGATTGTCCTGGGTATCGTAAGTATCGGGGATACCCATTCGGTTATAGTAGTAGATATCACGGACATTCCCTTTATCAAGAAAATTGCGGATCTGACAGCTACTCTGGACTACACGATTATTAAAGCCACGCTGAACCTAGCGATCGAGATCGCCCGGGAAGGCAGAGAAGGCAAATTGATAGGCACCGCTTTCGTCGTCGGCGACACCGATAACGTGCTAAAGAGGTCACACCAGCTAATTCTGAACCCTTACGAGGGACATCCCAAAGACGCCCGGGATATCCGGGACGAGAATAACTGGGAGACAGTAAAAGAGTTTGCCCAGCTTGACGGGATGTTTATCGTGGATGAAAAGGGCTACATCCGGGCGGCGGCAAGGTACATTGACGCCAGCGTCCGGGGCGTGGAAATGCTCCCCGGCAAAGGTGGCAGGCATCTCGCCGCTGCCGCCATCACCCGGTACACGAAGAGTGTGGCCATTACTGTATCGGGGTCCGGAGGCATGATCACCGTTTACCAGGGCGGACACGAAGTCTTGAAGCTCAATCCCCGTATCAGTATAACCTAAATACAATCCTATATTACCTGTAGTAATGGAGAGACCGATAAATATTAATGCTTGCTTGGATAATAAAAGTCTATCCATTGATATGGGGAAATTTATGAGCGTGGAGAAACACCTTTTCACATCCGAGTCGGTCACTGAAGGGCACCCGGATAAGATCGCTGATCAGATATCCGATGCAGTTCTAGATGCTATCCTTACCAAAGACCCCCTCGGCAGAGTCGCTTGCGAAACGCTCGTCACCACTGGTATGGCCATTGTCGCAGGCGAAATCACTACCAGCACTTATGTCGACATACCCCGGCTGGTCCGGGACACCATCCGTGACATCGGATACACACGAGCCAAGTATGGCTTCGACGCCGATAACTGTGCAGTCATCACTTCCATCGACGAGCAGTCGCCCGACATTTCCATTGGCGTGGACAACCTCGGCGCCGGCGACCAGGGCATGATGTTCGGCTTTGCCTGCAACGAGACTCCCGAACTGATGCCTATGCCAATTTCGCTTGCTCACAAGCTGTCCATGCGGCTTGCAGAGGTCCGCAAGTCCGGCGAGCTTACCTGCAAAAGGCCCGATGGCAAGGCAGAAAATTACCTCAGGCCGGACGGTAAGACTCAGGTCACCATAGAGTACGTCAACGGCAAGCCGTCCAAAGTACACACCGTCGTCGTATCGACCCAGCACAGCCCTGACGTCACGAATGAACAGCTCAGGAAAGAGATTATAGAGCATGTGATCAAGCCCGTGATGCCCGAAGGGTTCTTCGATCCGAAGAAGACCAAAGTGCACATCAACCCGACGGGCAGGTTCGTCCTCGGAGGCCCGCATGCCGATACCGGCCTGACCGGCAGGAAGATCATCGTGGACACTTACGGTGGCATGGGCAGGCACGGAGGCGGGGCTTTCTCTGGTAAGGACCCGTCCAAGGTGGACCGCTCCGCATGCTATGCGGCCAGATACGTGGCTAAGAACCTTGTCGCCGCAGGGCTCGCCACGAGATGCGAGATCGAGGTAGCATATGCAATCGGCGTAGCAGAGCCAGTGTCGATCATGATCGACACCTACGGTACCAATACGATCTCCGAGAAGAAGATCCATGAACTTGTAAGAGAGCACTTTGACCTGACTCCGGCCGGAATCATCAAGAGCCTCAAGCTGCGCAGGCCTATATACAAGAAGACTGCGGCATACGGCCACTTCGGCCGGAACGACCCGGACTTCACCTGGGAGCGCACCGATAAGGCCGAGCTACTGAGAAAAGAGGCAGGCCTGTAAACTGAGATCAGGGGATACCGGTACCTGTCATCAAGGCTACGGTTATCCTCCTCTTACTTTTTAAAATTACTGCTTTAAGCGATCTCTAATTACCGAATAGCGATTATATACTTGTTATAAAAGGCTTAAATAGTAACTTCTATAAAATATTCCTGTTATAAGCGGGTGAACCTGTGGCAGGAATGATGTTTGACTCGAGGCAGGCTCTATCACAAACCGGTGATAGCAGACTTGATTGTAACCCTGCTCCGGTTATGGATTATCCAGTCGAAAGCTCCGAAATTGCCGGCACATGGGTTAACAAGGATAACGTAGCCTGTGGCCAGCTTCTCATCAGGACACTCAGGTTTGACGACAAAGAGCGTGAAGTATCGATGGACTGCATTCTCGGCCTGACACATGAGCACTTTTCCGGCTTTTACTATATCTGGCCTGACCACCGGTTTTACCTTGTCCTGCAGAATGCTGAAAATTGTTTGCAGGAGCACTGCATGTTCGTGTCGCTGCGAAAAGATGATCGTGAAGGTCCATATCTGATCGCAGATATGACTGGCTCCGTCCGGTATACCCGGCTATGACTGCTTGCCGCTCTCTTTTCCCTTAATGTAGCCGATCGTCGACTGCAGGTCTCGTCTTATTCTGTACTTTTTCTCGAAGTGTGTCAGCACGTTCCTGACATCCCTCTCTAGCATCTCTTCTGCCGTCTTCGAGCCAACCTTCACATACTGAGGCCAATCGATGATCGTCAGGCCTTCGTCGCTGACCATGATGTTGAACTCAGACAGATCAGAGTGGATAATGCCAAGTTCGTAGGCTTTCTTCACCTGCTCTATTACGCTGTCGAGGTACCATTCGGGATCTACCAGCGTAGCCTTTGCCATCTCGATGCCTTTGACCACGCTCATGACAATAGCGTGGCGATTCTGGTCTATGGGCTCGGGAATGCTTACCGCAGGATAGAGGATTTTCATAGCCTCGAACTCCCGCTTTGCTGCAAGCATCGCGGCGTATAGCCAGGAGAAGTTCACGATCTCTATATCCACGAGGTGCTGCCTGGACCTTTTCACCTGCTTAAAGCTGGTCCTGCCTTCCCTGTGAAACTTGACTGCTACCGGCTTGTGGCTCATGGCGGCCAGAACGACTGACTCCTTGCCCACCCCGATCACTTCTCCCAGAGCGCCAAAGGTCTCCTTTTTGACAAAAGCGTCGATAGCCAGTATATCGTAGCCGTCGAACTTGAGCTGGTAGCCAGCATAAGACTGGATATACCTCTCGACGATTTTCATGTCGACCAGCCGGTTCAGCCGGTATTCGACCTCCTTACGACCAAGGCCAGCGTAAGCCTCGATGTCTTCTACCGGTACCCACTCGTGCCTTTTCATGCCCTCCTCAACTCCCCGGAGGACTTTTTTCTCGTTGGGCACCAGGGCCAGATAAACCGCAGCGTGATCTATCATTGGTTTCGCACCAGGAAATTATGCGCAGGCGTTACTTCTCTTCGCCCGAAACTTCCTTCTTCGCCATTTTCAGGCGCTCTTTCGCTGTGTAGCCTGTGGCTTCTTCCAGAAAGTCCCTGAACTTCTTGTTGGTATCGAGGATGACGTCCTGATCTTTAACGCTCAGGTCCGACCTGGTCTCGACGAAGAGTTTCTTGTTCTCAACCCAGGCCTTCAGCTCTTTTATAGCACCGTACTGGATGACGAGCTTGTCGCCGTCGTTCTGCGGCTCCACCTGGAAGACCTCCTCCAGCACGTTTTTAATCCGCTCTGTCTCAGGCTTGAAGCCTCGCTTGAACTTGTATTCGCTGATACTATCACCGAGGATATGTTTGCAACTGGTGGGGTAAAAGGCTTTCGATACCTTCACCTACAATATATAAATGGACGTCGCCACGGTCTATGGATTAAAAAGTTTTATATTTTTTCATGACAAATTATGGATGATGCCAGAAAGGGCGGAGGAACCGTTTGTTCAGGTCATCGCTGACCACATAGAGAGTAAAAACCCGATCATCCTCGGAGGTTTCCCGGGCATGGGCCTGGTAGGGAACATCGTAGGCCAGTATTTAATAGAGCAGCTTGACATGAAACCCTGCGGCCGGGTGGACTCGAAACTGTTCCCTCCCATCGCGATCCTTTACGGGGGCCTGGTGAAAGGGCCTGTCCGAATCTACGAGAGCGTTGAAAAGAACCTCATCGTCATCTTTTCCGACATACCGATCGATCCGATAATAAGCCGGGAAATCGGCGGTGGAATCGTCCGATGGGCAAAAGAACTTCAGCCGAGGGAGATAATTTCTCTTGCAGGGCTGGCAACTACGGGGGAGGAGCACAAGGTTTTCGGCGCCGCAACCACCCAGGAAGGCCTTGACAGGATCAAAGGCACCCTCGAAATCTTTGAGATGGGCACAATCACCGGGGTGCCCGGGGTAATCATGAATGAGTGCATGAACCACGGCATCGACGGCATATGCATACTTGGCGAAACCCGGGGGCCGAGCCCTGATCCGAGGGCGAGCATCGAAGTGGTCAAAGCCATGAACCGGCTCTACGGGTTCAACGTCGATATCAAGCTTATGGAAGAGCAGGCTGAAGAGATTGAGAAGGTGCTCCACAAGCTATCTGAACAGATCGGCGAAGCAGAAGCCAGGCAGTCCCCCAAAGACCTGCCAATGTACGGGTGAGAAGATGAAGATCGCAGCAATTACTGGTCTTACACAGGAATCTCTTCAGGATCTCAGGCGCAGGCGCATCAGAACCTTCGAGATCCGCAGCGCTCATAATCTCCAGGCATTCTCTGAGATCGGCCCCGGAGATAAAGTATTCCTGACAGATGTGGCGCTGCCCGATCTCGTACCGGGGCTCTGCGGCTGTATCGCTATGGTCAAGGGAGTCGACATTCGCATGCACAGGATGACATATACCACCCAGTCTAACATAGAGGAGCGTGAGACACTGTCAGGCCGTATTCAGCTGATATTGCACTCTACTGGCAAGGTCAGGGATGTCTATCCCGTCGAAGTATATAAGCCCATATATGTAGATGCTATTGAAGTAGCAATGTGCGAAGCCAGATGATCACGTATGTTTAATACAATATTCGTTTACGGGACACTTAGGGACCCTGACGTGCTCAGCAGATTGCTGAGAAGGGTTCCCCCGATGAAGCCTGCCAGAGTCGAAGGCTATCGCAAGTACTTTGACCATGACGCAGGCTATCCTATGGCCATAAAAGAGAAAGGCTCTGTTATAGAGGGCGCTCTGATGACGGGGATCGGCAGCCGGGACCTTAGCACGCTCGACGACTACGAGGGCGTCAGGAAAGGGCTGTACAAGCGTATTACCGTACAGGTGCTGCCAGCGGGCTCAAAAACGCCTGTAGAAGCGTTTATGTACGTTAAAGGCAGCAGCGGAGATCTTTAAAAAAACTAAGGGCTGACGGATGGCTCCTTCAGCCCGATGATTATCTCAATTCTTCCCGTGCCTGAATAAGCATGCGGCCGCCAGCAGGCTGATCACCGACAGGATGAGGAGTACTTCGCCACCCGCAGGGGCTGCTGTGGGTGTAGCCGGCAGGCTTGTAGGGGCTATAGGCGTCGGTGTTACTGTTACTGTCGGCTCCGGGCTGGTTGAGATCAGGTCGACCGCGAAGCTTGTACCCTCTACCGGGCTGGTCACGTTCTTCGATACTAAGCCTGCAGGCGTCTCTGCAGAGATTGTAAGATTAACGCCCGAAGGCACTGTAGCCATGAACTGGCCGGACATGTCCGTCTTCACACGGGTAACCGGGGATATGTTGACAAATACACCCTGAACAGGGCTGCCGTCATGCTTGACAGATCCAACCAGGACGATGGTTTCGGGCACCGTGACTGGGGTTGCAGATACGGAAGGTTCTACTCCAGTGAGGTCAAAATTATAAGTGGTGTTGCTGCCTTCCCCACCTGTTTCCACACTTCTCGTCATGGAAGCGCCTTTATAGCTGACTTTAATAGATACGACCAGGCCTGGATAAGCTGATACTTTATAATAGCCTCCATCACGAGTGGTAAATGAGCTACCTTCCATGGTTCCGCCCGGTACCGTCACTAAAACGCCGTCCTGAGGTTTGCCATTATATGTGACTATGCCTGACACGTATGCCCAGTCACTCGGTATCGGGGCCTGCGCCATCTGAAATGCCTGGGCACAGGGAATTGTCAGAATAAAAATAAAGAGTGTAATAATTATCAACTTGTATTTAGAGCACATTATAATCCAACCGATTAATGTGAGAATGGAACTTACTACAGTTAAATTTTTCGATAGAATGAGGTCAACATTTAGACTATGGTGTTATTACAAAAAAGAAGCCGGAAGGCTTAACCTCCCGGCTAGTGGTCGATATACCTATTTTTATTTACGCCTGAACAGCCCGATGGCAGCGAGGATGCCGATTGCAGCCAGGGCAATGGTTAATTCGCTGCCTGCCGGCGCTGCTGTTGGGGTAGCCGGCACAGCCGTTGCTGTGGGGGCTGGAGTTGCCGTAATCGTTTCAGTCGCAGTGGGTACGGGTGTAGCTGTGGCTTCTGGTGTGGGCGTGGGCTCGGCTGTTGGGGTTGCAGCACCTGTTGCTGAGACATTCAAGTTGACCACCATGGTGCCTGAGGCCGGAGTGACAACCGATTTAGAGTCGGACCCCGCAGCAGTCACCACTGACACGGTCACGTTTAGGTTTCCGGGGACTCCCGCCTGATATTGTCCACTGTTATCGGTTGTAACAACCGTCACCGGTGATACATTAACATCCACGCCGGATAAGGGATTCCCGTCATATTTTACCTGGCCTACAATCGTGACAGTATTCGGGCCGAGTGCCTGGGATATCGGACTGGCAGTCGAAAGCGGTGCGAGGTCGAAGTTCTGAGTTACGGTGCTGCCGGCTTCTCCTGCCATGACCGTTTTGGTCTGGCTGTCGGTGCCATAAGATGCTCTAACTGTAACTGCAATATTCGGAACCACGCTTAACGTGTAGTATCCGCCGTCCTTCGTCGTGTCCGAGCTTCCGCCGACCAGTTCTACTTTTACGCCATCCATGTAGTTGCCCTGGTAGGTTACCCTGCCGGTGATCGTAGAAGTTGACTGGGCAGCAGCAATGGCCGGTACGAGTATGGCAGTCAGTAACAGCGATACGAGCAGGATTACCGTCAATTTTGATTTAAAACGCATAACTTTCAGCCTTCTCTTTCAAGGGTTTGTAGGAATACTATTAATATATCATTTATATTTATTTTAAAAGGTTGCATAGTAATAAAGCTTTGGTTAAAAAGAATCATCGTATACTCTCGTTCGCAGCATTTATATACGAGTACAGACATTTAATCGCAGGGCTGGGCTCGTGGCTTAGTCAGGATATAGCACCGGCCTTCTAAGCCGGGGGTCGTGGGTTCGAATCCCACCGGGCCCGCTAAACGTTTCCTCCACGGAAACGTTTTACATACCATTTCCCGAAAGGAAATGTTTAATATCAAAAAACGCTAATAACAGTTCGCACGCAGGGGTTGTGGCCAAGCCAGGTATGGCGACGGGCTCCAGCGGTGGAAGGGTCTGATAGGCCCTCCAGAAATATGATGAGCAACGGGTCACCTGAAGCTGCCCGACGGGGTAGCTTGTGAGGAACCGTTGGAGCGCTGATTTCAAAGCGTTCCCCGCGCGTCAATCGCGCAGGAGCGCCGCTCTCTGGTGAAATCCCAGACAATCAATCGGAGAGACCCGTCGATCAGGAGTTCAAATCTCTTCAACCCCACCTTCTTTTATTATTTTAGATCGAGTACCTTCGGGTGTCGTCATACTATTCTGCAATCAATAAAGTTTGAATAGTATTGTCCTTCTGGAAGGTTTTGTATGAGTGCCCGTACCATTTACACGAAGTACGCGAAGTACACGAGGTACACAAAGTTCGATAATAATGGCATGCTGTAATATGGTCTTATCGTAAAACTTCGCGTACTTCGTGTACCTTGTGTACTTCGTGTAAACGGTACCTGACTATCCTAAAAGTTTCAAGAATAACTATACTCAACGAAAGTACCCGGGTTTCACATAAAAATCCGACAGATCAGTTCAGATCCTGTTTTACTTTAGCCACAACTTATCATAATCCAAAATGAACTCATCCTGAGGTGGTCATATGGATAAGTTTGATGAGACTGTCCAGAGCCTGAAAGATCTCGGGCCGGAAGATCGGAAATCGAAGCTGCAGACATTCGCGAATGAATGTAAATGTCCTGTCTGTCCTTCGTATACCGAATGCGCAAAGAATGATAATGAAGGCATATTTTGTCTCCAGGGCAATAGTTTCAGGTGCATCGGCCAGATCAACGGGTGTAACTGTCCTGCTTGCGGGGTGAAGCAAGGCCTGGGCATGAAAGATATGATGTACTGTATGAAAGGCTCTGAATTCGAGACCCGGTATCTGGATAACCTGCGGTAAGCCATAAAACAGCTTACCGTAGCCTTTTCTATTTTACTATTACCTTAAAATATACAAAAAAGAAGAGAAAGATGTTTCAGTTCGGAAACATCTTTCTGAAGCCGTCCATGAACTTGCCGTCCGGGCCGGCAAGTATTCTGCTCTTCTGTAGTACATACAACGTTATCAGAGCCGCAACGCCATAAATTGCTCCCGGCACGTTGGGGAAAATGAGCGCCAGGGCTGCTATTATCATCGCTGCCCGCTCGATCTTTGACAGGTTTGCCATCCAGAACCCTGTGAGCGCTATCTGCAGGCAGAGGATACCCATGAACATCGTAGCGATGTCAAAGGCAGCACTTCCTACTGACAGCGGGCTGGCCCAGTCGATGCCGAGGAGCAGGATGGCGGGCGAATACACAAAGGCAAACGGCACCATTGCCTTATTCATAGAAATCTTAAACGCTTCTATGCCTGTCTTGAACTGGTTAGACTTTGCGATGCCCGATGCAGCGTATGCTGCCAGTGCCACCGGCGGAGTCACGTCGGCCAGCACACCGTAGTATAGCACGAACATGTGAATGGCCAGTACGGGAATCAATGCGCCTGACGGCAGGTGCATTGCGGCCAGTGCAGGCGCTGCCATCGTCACCAGCACGATGTACGTAGCAGTCGTCGGCAGGCCCATGCCCAGCACAATACATGCTATCATGGTCACGATCAGAGCTATGAATAGCGAGCCTCCGGAGATCACTGATACCAGCATAGCGATCTTAAGGCCGAGGCCAGTCAGGGTAGCCACACCCGAGATGATACCTGCAGTAGCGCAGGCCAGTGCTACACCCGAAGAGCCTTTGGTACCTTCCTCAAGGGCAAGCCTGAACTTGCCGGCGTCCATCCCCTCCAGCTTTTTGCCAGTGAAGTGGCAGTATGCTACCAGCACGATGACGATTGGCAGCACACTGTAGAAGATCGACATCATAGCCGACAGGTTGAGGACGTACATAGCGATGGCCACAATGGCGACGTAGGCTATACCGATGCCTGCCAGGACCCAGTATTTCTTTTCCCTGTACAATTTTGCCAGATCAGGCACGTAACTGAACGCTATGATTGAAATTATACTAAAGACACCTGCATAGGGAATCGAGACTTTTGCGATCAGGATGAGGTAGAGCAACAGGAATACTGAGATGCTCACGTATCCCTTTTCTTTCAGCAGCTTTTTCCAGTCTGGCAGTTCTGATTTCGGCACCGACTTAAGGCCGACCCTGCTTGCTTCGAGGTGAGCCATGATCCACACTCCCGTGAAGAAGGCGATGGCAGGAATTAATGCCGAAATGATGATATCGCTATACGGGATGCCCGTGAACTCGACCATGATAAAAGCAGCCGCGCCCATGACGGGGGGCATGATCTGGCCACCGGTGGACGATGCAGCTTCGACTGCGCCGGCGAACTCTTTTCTGTAGCCAGCCTTCTTCATCAGCGGGATTGTGAACGAGCCTACAGTGACAGCGTTGGCGATCGAACTGCCCGAGATCATGCCGAAGAAGCCGGATGCGAGTACCGAAGTTTTGGCCGGGCCGCCTTTCCTCCAGCCTGTGAGCGCGTAGGCGAAGTTAATGAAGAAGTCGCCTGCCCCGGAATATTTGAGGAACGATCCGAAGAGGATGAAGACAATAACGTAGATGGCCGACACGTAAAGCGGGACTCCGAAGATGCCCTGGTCAGTATACCATAGCTGAGAGATAATGCGCTCAACTGTGTAGCCCCTGTGGTTCAATATGCCCGGCAGGTATGCACCAACATATGCATATATGATAAATAAGCCGGCCAGAATGCTCAGCGCCGGGCCGACTGTCCTGCGAGTGGCTTCCAGCACCAGCATAATGCCAATTGCGCCCACGAGCAGGTCCAGCTGGGATTCCATGCCCGACCGGTAGATGATATCGTTGTAGAAGAAGACCCAGTACAGGCACACAGCCGAGCTAAGCCCTCCCAGTATCAGATCATAAATTGGCACTTTATCAAGGCCTTTCTTCCCTGAAAGTGCCTTCGACCATACCGGATACATGAAGAACGCCAGCACAATCATGAACATGAGGTGCAGGGACAGGTGTAGCTGGTAGTTCGGCATGTAGACTGATGCGTAGAGGTGGTATAACGAGCTGATGATCGCTATAGCGGATACCAGCAGGATTCCCCAGCGCGTCAGGCTGCGTATATTGGAATATTTGACCTCCAGGTCGTCCAACTCTGATTGATTAAGTTTTATTGTTTTATCTTCAGGCACCTTTCAACCCCCTGACTGGACTTTGTCATGTCTTGGCATAGCATTAATACATCAAGCAATGACCGTTATCGGGACTAAAACTAATAGTAAAGTAAGCAATAGCATATATAACCTTTACGAATCTCAATCGAAGGCTAAATTAAGGTTCGAATTCTGTTAATATGCATTTTAATTGGCGTATCTCGCTCAACGCTCAGTATTAATGGCTTTTCATGAGGAACAACGCCTGCCAGTTGACAGGTTTCTCCTGATACAATGATGTAATATTTGTTAATATCGAGCGTCATAAAACCGATCTGATCGTACGTTATGCCAATGTCCTCGATGGTAAAATTACCATGTCTGTCAGTTGTAATATTATATGACTTATCAGAAGGAAGGCCAGCGCCCATAGAGCCATATGTGGTGTTCTTCAGGTACAGCATGCAGTCCTCCGTGACTACAAACGTATCTACCACCAGCACTTTTTCTACGGAGTGCCTGAAGCCGAGGCTCACGGTATCTCCCGGAGTAACTTCTTTTGTGTAGTACACGTGACCGGCTTTGTCAGTGATTACCAGAGACATGCCGCCCGGCAGGAAAAAAAGTAGGAGGATCATCGCTATCCCGAGGATAGCGGCGATCCCTAGTTTTCTCTTCATATGGCACAAAAATTCTTACGGAAGAATATTCTGCTCATCGAAGTACTTCTTGGCACCGGGGTGGAGCTCAATGGACATGCCCTTCAGCGCGTTCTCCCTGGTGATCTGCTTGGCGACCGCGTGGGGGTAGCTGCTGATCGGGTTGCTGGAGTCGTACATCGCTTTCAGCAGGTTGTATACATCGTCTTCTGGAATGTCCTGGTGAGCGACGAGCATGGCCATGATGGTCACAGTCTCCGTGTCGTGGTCGACACTTCTGTAGGTGCCAGCGGGCAGCGTCTGTGATGCGTAGAACGGCGAGGCTGCCATCAGGGCATCTCTCTCGGGGCCGGAAATAGGCACGATGTAGATGTCGTTGGTCGTAGCCAGTTCGGAGATGGCTGCAGTGGGTGCACCGCCAGTCCAGAAGGCTGCGTCGACCTGGTCGTTCTTCATCATTTCAGCTGCCTGTGCGAGCTTGACCGACGAGGGCTGGACATCGTTCTCAGTGAGGTTGTATGCATTCAGGATCTCCAGCGCATTGAACCAGGAGCCGCTGCCGCGGTCGCCCATGACTACACGCTTGCCCTTCAGGTCACTAACGCTCTTGATACCGGAGCTGTTAAGGGTGATGATCTGGATGGTCTCAGGGTAGAGGCAGGCTACACCCTTAATCATAGTAAGGCTGCCCGAAGCCTCGAAGTCACGTTCGCCACGAACTGCGGCGTATGCCACATCGTTCTGGATGGTGGCGAAGTCTACACTCTGGTTGCTGAGCAGACGGCAGTTCACGACCGAAGCACCGGTGGCCTCAATAGCCATGTTGTACCCGGTGCTGGCGTTGTTCGCCGCCTGGGCGATCCCGCTGCCGATCGGGTAATACGTACCAGCAACGCCGCCGGTAGCGATGGTGTATTGCTTGACTGGCGTGGTGCACCCGAGGGACACCGCTGAGAGCAGCAGTACTGACAGTACTACTAAAACAGAGACTATTTTCTTATAGTTATACATAGTTATCCTCCCATCTTCGAGACCATGCTCGAAATTCGTAAGATATTTTACATCAATAATCGTATTATTAATAAACGTTTGTGTAGCGTGCTTTCATGTAGCATGCAAAATAAAATTTATATAACTTGGGCCTGTCTAAGGATTCTATGCTCGACGTGCTGCTTACCGGCCTGCTCATCGGTGCCACTCACGCTGTTCCCCCGGGGCCTATCACTTTCGAAGTTTTGAAAAGAGGCATAACGGAAGGGTTCTTATCGGCGATCAAAGTGGACGCAGGTGCGGTACTGGCAGACATCATCTTTTTCATCCTTATCATGCTCGGCCTGTTGCAGATTTTGAATAATCCGGCATGGAGGATTGTAGTATGGATAAGCGGGTGTATTCTACTGCTTTTCCTGGGAATCAGGGGGATTATCAGGGCTCTTAAATCCGGTAGCACAAGCCATGGCAGCGCAGCTGAAGATGAACCTAAAAGGGAGAGCTCCGCCTTCCTGACGGGCTTTTTAATATGCATCACAAGCCCGTTTGCCATCATCTGGTGGACCGGAGTCTTCGCAGGGTCTGTAGTTCTCTCAAGCCCGGGAATGGCTTCTATGCTCTGGATGTTCGCAGGTATTGCGATTTCAGTTTTCGGCTGGTATGCCCTGATAGGTGCTTCGGGCACATTGGGTAAAAAAGTACTGCAGGGCAGAATGACGATGATACTCTCATTGATCTGTTCTGTTACGATGATCCTGTTCGCAGCAATATTATTCTACCGCGGGTACGTATCGTATTTTTAGCGACAGATCAATCTGTATCTTTTTCATTAGTTTCAAAATGTATAGATTAAATTAATATGCTATTGCAACTTATGGCATAAGTTGAGGTCTCTACTTTGCAGGAAACTACAACTGCCAGAATGACTGACAAAAAAAGTACGATAACGTCAAAGGTCTTTTGCGTAAATACCGGGCATACCTATGTGTATGAGTTGCAAAATGGTGAGATCATATCTGAAGAGAAGATAATGGTTTAAGTGCAGAATCTTCTTTATACTTTTAAGTCCTATTTATCTTCCTTTTATATCCATCAGAACAATTGATTCTTATAACATCAAAACTTATTTAACACATAGCTACATTCGTATCTCCGAATAGCATGGAACTTAAGCCGTTGCAACTTCTGGTACTCACGTCAGCCGTTTTTATATTCACCTTCGGCTTCGGGATTATTATTCCGATCATACCCTATTATACCAGAAGCGTCAACGCTACCGCATTTGATCTGGGGCTGCTCCTCGCCACATTCTCGTTTCTCCAGTTCTTCTGCGGGCCGATCTGGGGTAAAATATCCGATCACATCGGCCGGAAACCTGTCATCATCTTCAGCCTGCTGGGCTTTACCCTCGCATTCGCAATGGTGGGCTTATCGAGCCAGCTCTGGATGATCTTTATTGCAGTCTCAATAGGAGGTTTCTTCTCTGCCGGCATTTTTCCGGCTGTACTGGCCTTCGTCGCAGATATCACTCAGCCATCCGAACGGGCAAAGCTGATGGGTCTGATGGGTGCAGTTTCTGGCCTGGGCTTAATACTTGGGCCATTCGCTTCGAGCCTTCTCGCTGTATATGGGCTATCTGCACCGTTTTTTGCGGCCGCGCTAATTTCGTTCATCACTATGATTGGCTGTATGGTACTGATACCTGAATCCATCACTTATACTCAGATAGTCAAGATAAGGGATGCAGTCAAGCCACTGTCTATGCTCAACATGATCATAGAAACGTTCAGGCACATGTTTACTGCGTTGAAAACAGGCCTGGGCGTCTTTCTGATGGCCATGCTGGTTATCAGCTTTGCAATTTCCGGATTCGAAGGGACCTTCACTTACTTCCTCATGGACAAGATCGGACTGTCCAGTGTGACCTCCTTCGTCAAAGTCTTCGATAGTGGTATTCACCTGACTGGCCCTGAGGCAATGGGGATTGTCTTCGCAATGATGGGAGCGGTAAGTGTCATTTGTCAGGGCCTGATAGTGGCGAAAGCTATTGAAATGTTCGGGGAAGAGAAAGTCATTATATTTGGTCTTTTAATCGCTTCAGTGGGGATGATCCTCCTTCTGACTTCCACAGACCTGGGTACCGCTCTGATCTATATTTGCATAATCAGCGTGGGCAGCGGCCTCGTATTCCCGTGCTTGAATACTGTGGTCTCCCGACGCACTGACGAGCGAAACCAGGGGGTAGCCATGGGCATACTGAGCTCATACGGAAGCTTCGGGCGGGTGCTGGGCCCAATAGTCGGGGGCTATGTTTACGTGATCAATATAGCCTTTCCCTATGCGCTATCTGCAATAGTTATGGCACTTTCAGCGGCGGGGCTTTTTGCCTATATGCTTATGGGACTCTGGAAGAAAAAGAATTCTGAAGCACTTGATCAGGAAATTTTAGTTAATGTTAATAACTAAAATATAGCTAAATCTTGACTATGTCGAGGACTCTGGCATACTTTAGATCATCTGTATTGAGGTCCGTCTTAGTCTCGAACAGCAGCATCCCGTCGGTTTTGCACGATTCGATTTTTGTCTCATAAATTACTGACTGGTTAAATGAAGCATATTCAAGCGACGAGTCCAGGATCTTGCTGCTCATTATAGACGCCTTGTCAAAGTTGGTATTACGTAACTCTGACGAGTAAATTTCAACTCCTGACATGAATGATGAAGAAAGATCCGTGCCGAGAGCGTTTACTCTGTTTAAAGAGCATCCGGTCCACTTCGAGTTGGACATCTTACAAAGGTGCATGTCTGAGCCTTCGAAACGGGATTTGTAAAAGACTGACTCACCGAAATCTCCCTGAGACATGTCGGCGTTTTCGAAAACACACTTAAAGATCTTAGTCTTGCGCGCGATGACCCTGTTAAGCCTGGCATTTTTAAAGCTGCAGTTGATAAGCTGGCAGTCATACAGGTTCAGGTTTTCTAGCGTTGCACCTTCAAAATTGACGTCGACAAACTGCATGCCATGAAAATCCGCCATGCTAAGGTCCGCGTGACTCAGATCTTTTTCTCTGATCCCCCCGGAAAAATTGGATTCTCTTAGTTCCAGCAGATATTTTGTTTTTTTCATAAGCGCATTGTCTGGCATAGTCAGGTCACGAATAACAAGATCATATCCTTCCTGCTGGTATATAAATCTAAACATTGAACCACAGGTGAAAATATTTTGGGCCTGAGGTTCTGTGTGCTGTAAGTTTCAAGGCTTGAGTTATTTGCAAACAAAAGTAAATTAATTTTCAGTATACAATAAGTTATACATATAATATAATATGTTGTAGTGTAATATCTACAATATATTGTATATGAAAATGTAAATTTATAATTTGAAAGATGAAAAAGTAGTTTTTTTACTATTTATTTTTATTATAATGTTTGTGACTCAGGTAACCTACATTAAATTAAAGACATTATACATATTTCATATACACTATTTTGTATATGTTATAGTGTAATAGGCAATAAAAAATTTCAAGTATTTTACAATTTAATGCAAAATTCTTAAGCCTTGAAATTATGCTCCCGGCCCATTTTGAGTATGATTAGCGTTGTGTCGCAAAATGCTTATTTTGCGACATAAAGGAGCCCAATTTATGGATTACCATATAACTGGTGGTACAGATACTGGGTGACATTATTATATATTTTGAGAATGACTTTAGCATACAATTCATTTGCTATTATCTCCGGCCCCGGGATGTCCACGGGCCTATGCACCTTTTTCATTGAATAACTCATAATACTTTTATCTCTATGCCGCTCGTTCCTCTTTTGGGGTGGTATGCTGGATATGTGTAAATCACTATACAGCCGTGATGATCAAGGTGTCGTTTTACTAAAAGCCATGTTTATACTGGGGATACTGGCAATAGTCACTGTCTTAATCGCCGGAGTCGGATTATACCTGGTCTTTGGATCTGGCATTAAGGGCGATCTAAAGGAAATGCTCGGTCTGGATCATGATAATAAAGTGGCGGTCGTGTATATCGAGGGCAAAATGATCGCCGACAAGTCTAATGATCCAACTGACGATGGGGCAGCCTTTTCCAGTGAAGTCGTCAGGGCAATAAGAAAAGCCACAGCGGACGATAGTATAAAAGCTATCGTGCTCAGGGTTAACTCCCCTGGTGGTACGCCGGTAGCTGCTGAAGAGATCATCGCTCAGATCAACCGGACGAAAGCTAAGAAACCGGTGATCGTATCTATGGGTGATTCAGCTACATCGGCCGCATACTACGTATCGGCTAGTGCAGATAAGATCTTTGCTAACCCAGACACGTTTACGGGTAGCATCGGCGTCATCTGGGTTTTCAAGAACAAGACCCGGTATTATAACGAGGAAGGTATCAATTTCTACATTGCCAAATCCGGGAACTACAAGGATGTTGGAGCAGACTGGCGGGGCCTGTCGGAAAATGAAAAGTCGTATATTCAGAGCATCATAAACGAGAGCTACGAACGGTTTGTCACCGCAGTCGCTACAGGCCGCAATTTGCCTGAGAATCAGATCAGGGCAATCGCAGACGGTCGCGTTATGACTGGCACGAGTGCTAAATCAATGGGTCTTGTTGATGAGATAGGAGGCCTGTATGATGCGATCGAGTATGCTGCAAAACTGGGGGGCATTAAGGGCGAGCCAGTGATCGTACACATGAACGAGCCGGGCTCGAAAGGTACCTAATCCAGGCCTAATCAAGGCCGGGATCAAATCTGTGAGAGCGGATATGCACGAAGTAACGTCTTCATTTGAAGACATACTGGACAGGGTTTCGAGGTCCCGGATTACTCTGGTCGCCGGCATCAGCGATACGGGCAAATCGACGCTTGTACGCAGGCTGGCAGATGAATTACCAGCCATGGTCGTAGATTCGGATATCGGCCAGAGTGATATGGGACCGCCCTCAGTCGTGTCCCTCGGCTATCGCCGGGAAGGCCGCTTCCATATGACTGACGGCTACTTCGTAGGCTCTGTTACTCCAGCCAGACATTTTTTGCAACTGATGGCGGGCGTATCGAGAATGGTACTACAGTGTAATCGTTATCCACTGATAGTCAATACCACGGGTCTTGCAACCGGGGGAATCGGGAGGACGCTGCTTACGGAGAAGATCAACGCGGTCTCGCCGGACTTAATCATCACTATCTCGACTGATAATGAGCTGTCATACCTGAACGCGTTTCGGAAATGCGGGATAGAGATCATGAACATGATGCCCGGCCCGGATGTTCGTGAAAAGAGCCGGGCGGAAAGAAATCTGTTACGAGGCAGGGCTTTTCGAGAGCATTTCGAAGGTGCCAGTGTTCAGAGTATAGCACTTCAGGATACTGGCATAGAGCGATCGCTGCTCAATAACGGAGCTGTCGTTAGCCCCGATACTATTCGGTCAGAGCTGGGCTTTGACGCCGTCCATGTCGAAGTATCCGGGGACGAAGCCATTGCAGTGTTCGAAGACCTGGTGCCCGAACGCGAAACGATCGCCCTGGCATTCGGCACTAAAGTAATCAGTGCATATGCGGCTTCGGATTTTGAGAACGTGCTGGTAGGCATCATTGATCGCGACGGGCATTTATCAGGCCTGGGAATTGTGAAATCGATCGACTTCGATAGAAAAGTCATCAACATACTCACATGTGCGAAAGACTTCTCCGTCATCCAGTTCGGCACAATGAAACTGGATCCCGAAACCTTTGCCAGTGCAGGCCAGTTCCTGCCTTCCTTTTACCGTGCATAACTCTTATGTATGCTCAGAGACAGTTATCATGGACTTGTTATGACAATCAAGGCTGAATCTCGCTTAATCATCGCCATGGACGTTACCGACAGAAAAGAGGCGCTGGCTATTGCCGAAAAGCTCGGCGGCGCCGTCGACGCGATCAAGGTGAACTATCCTATTGTACTCTCCTGCGGGCTCGGTATCATCGGGGAGCTAAAGCAATACACTAATGTTATAGCAGACTTTAAAGTCGCCGACATTCCCAACACTAACAAGCTCATCTGTGAAGAGACTTTCAAGGCAGGTGCCGACGCTATCATCTGTCAGGGCTTCACTGGCAAAGACAGCGTGCAGGCCTGTGTCGACGCAGCTAAACAGTATGGCAAAGAGGTGTTCGTGGTCACAGAAATGAGCCACCCGGGCGCCCTTGACTTCCTGCAAGGCCACGCCCTCGAGCTGGTAGATCTCGCAAGAGCTGCAGGAGCTAACGGTATCATAGCACCGGCCACCAGGCCAGAACGCCTCGCCATGATCCGGCAGCGTGCAGGCGACATGAAGATACTCTCTCCCGGAGTTGGAACTCAGGGTGGCGACGCCGCATCGGCTATCAAGGCAGGCGCCGACTTCGTGATCGTGGGAAGAAGCATTTATAATGCACCTGATCCATATCAGGCTGCAAAAAATTTCATAGAGCAGCTGCGCCGATGATGACAAAAACTGCTGAACTGTGATGAGCCCTATGAGTCCTGAGGCGCACCTCAGCTTTTTATTTTTGTGATCTACCTTTCAATTACATCACGTATTTTATCAGGAGCAATATCCCCATCGCGGCTACTCCAATACATGATAATATTGCATCGATCATCCACCGGTTTTTCTTGGGAATGTTATACTTGGGCTTGGTCAACTCCTGCCGGAAGCACAGTCCAGCGAAGATGATGAGGACCAGCATCGTAGGCATATCTAAAGAATATATGATCGCTTTTGCCGTATCGCTATCAATAATCAGCTTCAAGCCCATATTCTGCACGTAGATCATCGTAGCTACGTACACCACCAGCATAACACCTGTTATGAATTTAGCCAGTTCGATGGTCTTGCGGCTTATAATATAAATGCACCAATATATAATATTCTGATTTGCATAAAAATGTTACCCTGCTGCCGCCTGCAGTGCTTACCTGGTATGTCTATAATTATTGCTCTGGTTGCGGATTGCGGCGAATAAGTATATCGCTTTCAGACATGTATCGTCATCTGATGTCAGTTGTGGGTACCAGGGGAAAAGGATTACTGCTATTACTAATAATTCTTGCCGGTCTGGGTTCTGTAGGTACAGTGACTACTGCAGATGTTCCTGCCGTGGACATTAATACTCTATCACCAGGAAAAGTCGTGTTTCTGGAGCACAGTCTGATTGCTAACGGAACGGTGGTCAGCGGAGAAGTTCCTTTCAGGGCAGTTAACTTTCCCAGCTACTGGTTCAACCAGAATACCCGGCAACTAAATGGCAATATCGACTTCGCCCTGAACGATTCGCTGATCGCTATATTTGGGGATATATTAACTCTCCGGGGCGACTTTGGAGCAGGCACAGGTAACAAGCTCTTCGGTATCTACAGCCTGCCCACGAAAGCTGATCATGCGACCATATATTCTATTGACTCGTATGGCACTGTCTGGCTTTACGTCAATGATCAGTATGTGTCCCTCAGGCCGGGAGAAGAATACAGGTTCAACCAGACTGAAACTATACGGGAAGGTACAGGCACGGTCAACGTAGTCTACCAGCACCTGTACACAAATCACGGCCTTATTAATAAGAACGCTATCAGTACCCGGATGATAGTATGATTTTTTAACTAAATAGCCATCTACTATGAATTACTTCTGCTGTAGCCGGGTCTTCAAATACTGGCCGGTATAGGACTCTTCAACCTCCGCCACTTCTCCAGGAGTGCCTTCTGCTACCAGCCTGCCCCCTTCTGCTCCGCCTTCGGGGCCGAGGTCGATGACCCAGTCAGCTGCTTTCACGAGATCGAGGTTGTGCTCTATGACAATTAGGCTATTCCCCGCGTCGACCAGCCGCTGGAGAACCTGTAGCAGGCGGGCAGTATCTGCAGGGTGAAGGCCGGTCGTAGGCTCGTCAAGCAGGTACAGGGTGCGGCCGGTGGAACTGCGCCCAAGCTCTCTGGCCAGCTTTAACCGCTGGGCTTCGCCGCCCGAAAGGGTGGTGGCTGGCTGGCCTAGCTTTAGGTATCCAAGGCCCACGTCGGACATGAACTGCAGGCGCGATGCAATGGCCGGAACATCTGAAAACAGCTCGAGAGCCTCTTCAACAGTCATCTCCAGCACCTGAGAAATGTCGTAGCCACGATACTTGATTGCCAGTGTCTCCCGCTTGAAGCGGCGCCCTCTACAGGCAGGACACCGCACTTCAACTTCGGGCAGGAAGTGCATTTTTACGGCCAGCGTGCCTGCACCCTGGCACCGTTCGCACCGCCCGCCGGGGACATTAAAGGAGAACTGCCGTGCAGTTGCCTTATTCTTTTTTCCATCCGGGGTAGCAGCAAACGCTTCCCTGATCGGCGTGAAAGCGTCGGAGTAAGTGGCAGCATTCGAGCGGGGTATGCGCAGGATCTGGCTCTGGTCGATAGTGATGACCTTGTCGATGTATTCCCAGCCCGTGATCGAGTCGTGGTCTCCGGGTTTTTCGCTCGTGCCGTTCAGGCGCTGGTGTGCTGCCGTGGCGAGGATCTTAAAGATCAGCGAGGACTTGCCTGAGCCTGACACGCCTGTGACTGCTACCAGCAGCCCTAACGGGATCTCAATGGTCAGGTTATTAAGGTTGAAGTGGCGTGCTCCCTTTATCATCAAGGCACTCTGACCCCGCTTGCGGCGGGTTTCGGGTACCGGCACGGTCATCGTACCAGCAATAAAAGCGCCTGTCAGTGAACCTTCAGTCTGTGCCACTTCTGCCGGCGTGCCTGCAGCAACGATCTGCCCGCCATATTTGCCGGCGCCGGGGCCGATGTCGATCAGGTAGTCGGCTGCTTTTATCAGTTCGAGATCGTGTTCTACAACGAGGACGGTGTTGCCCAGATCTCGCAGCCTTCGAAGAACACTGATGAGACGTCCTGTATCCCGCTGGTGGAGGCCTATCGTCGGCTCGTCGAGGACGTACAGCATACCTGTCAGCCCTGACCCCAGCAATGCAGCCAGCCTCAGGCGCCGGGCTTCGCCAGCAGAGATAGTCGGGGTCGAACGCTCGAGAGTCAGGTAACCCACCCCTACTTCTATAAGTCGTCGGATCCGTTCCTGCAGGTCGTCGAGGATCGGGCGGGCAAACAACATTTCCTGATCGGTTAATTGCTGCGGTAAGCTCTGTAGCCATGCATCCAGATCTTTAAGCGACAGCCTGGAAACTGCGTCGATCGATAAGCCTGCGACTGTAACTGCCCGACTCTCCGGGCGCAGGCGGGTGCCTTCGCAGTCCGTACAGGTCTGAGTGGTGAACAGGTCATCCAGTTTTTCACGATATGCCGCATCGCTGGCATGCTCGTCATATCGGCGCATTAAAGTAGTGATTACGCCCTCAAATCGACCCTTTGCGCTAGTGGAAGGTGGTTTGATGCCCGGGAAGTGTCGCTTGAATTGCGGGCTGTCAGTGCCATAGAGTAAAAGGTCACGTTCCACAGGCGTATAATCTTTGACCGGTTTCGTAATGTCGAAAGTAAAGCCATAATATCTGCCTGCAGCCTGTAGAATCTGGCCGTTGCGATTGTTGTGGAAATCTGTCCAGCCATACACGGCATTTTCTGGTATACTCCTGTTTTCATCGATAAGGCGGCTGACGATGGCCTGCCGCACTACGCTCAGCCCTGTGCAGGTTGTGCATGCCCCCTCAGGCTTGTTGAACGAAAAGTGTGCCATGCTCAGCTCTGGTAGTTCCCTTCCGCAGCCGGGACAGGGGAATGTTTCGTCGGCACTCTCATCAGACTCGTCTTGCCAGTCATACGCCTGAGACTCGAAGCCCATCGGTGGCACCTCCATTCCACAGTGCGGACAGTTGCGGTGGCCAATGCGTGCGTACAGAACCCGTAGATAAGTAAATATATCCGTCACTGTACCTACGGTCGATCTGGGGCTGTGGTTCAGAAGATACTGATCGACGCTGATCGTGGGAGACAAGCCGACGATGGAATCCACAGGCGGCCTGGTCCGCCCGAATGTGATCATGCCCAGTGATTCCATGTACTGGCGCTGGCCTTCCTTTAGAAGAATGTCCATGGCGATGGTGGATTTTCCAGAGCCTGAGAGTCCGGTAATCACCACGATCTTGTTTTTCGGTATGTCCAGATTTACATTCTTGAGGTTATGCAGTCGGGCATTACGGATCTCGATTGTTGAATGCATATATGTCCCCGGGTCAGCGTAGAAAATACGACTAATAGTCCCTGTACGACATGGTCTTGAAAATACTTTATGGCACAAGCTTATAAGAAGTCTGCAGATGAACGCTGCGCTGTGATAGTCCTGATTGCTAACGTGTGGTGAGACAGCAATACGAACGCTGCGCTGTGCCAGGCCTCGCAGATTTCACAGATTGAAACAGATTCCACAGATTACTAATGGATAGCACGGATAACGCAGAATCTGATGATTCTGACCGATTCCACGGATAAACAAAAAATATTCTGATCGACTGTCTTATGGTTGCTATCGGCGTTCGAATAGCAGCGTATTCCATCTGTGATATCGTGTAGTTATCTGTGGATTCAGCAGAGAAATCTGTGTAATCAATCGTAATCTGTGGTATCTGTGAGGATTAGCACAGCGCAGCGTTCGACAACGTTCACCCACATAGAGACAACTGGTTGGAAATATCCCTGTAATACTGACAGCCGGCACAGCGCAGCGTTCGACATGCTATCTCGGGGAGCTTGTGCAATCAGGCAAGGCACACCACAGCATTCTTTATTGTTCATAGGTTTATAAGCAAGGGCAAGGCTCAGTCATTAAAAGTTGAAAAGGCTACCTGAAAGTACGACACAGTAATGATCACATAATATATTTCTATTATGGCACCTCCATAGAACATGATGTCCAGACCTGCCAGAAATCGTTATTTGCCGATGACAAAAGATGAGCTGAAAGCCCTCGGATGGGACCGGTGCGACGTAGTCATCGTCAGCGGGGATGCTTATGTCGATCACCCGTCCTTCGGGGTGGCGATCATTGGCAGGGTGCTGGAAAAAGCCGGCTTCAGAGTCGGGATCATTGCCCAGCCGGACGTAACGGATAAAACGTCATTTTCCCGGCTCGGGGAGCCTCGCCTGTGCTTCTGCGTGACGTCGGGTAACGTGGACTCGATGGTCAACAACTATACGGCTAACAAGCGGCTGAGATCGGATGACGATTACAGCCCCGGCAACAGGCCGCACATGAGGCCGGACCGGGCAGTGACGGTCTACTGCAACAAAATACGGGAGACCTACAAGACCATACCGATCATCACCGGAGGCCTGGAAGCGAGCCTCCGGAGGTTTGCACACTACGATTACTGGGATGATAAAGTGCGTCAGTCCATACTGGCCGACGCGCCAGCCGACATGATCGTCTACGGAATGGGGGAGAAAACGATCGTCGACGTAGTCGGCAGGCTGAAAAACGGAGAGCGCATAGCCGATATTACTGATATACGAGGGACCACCTACAAGACCCGGAAGATCGGCGATCTTTCGGATTTCATTGAACTACCCGACTTTAAGGCTGTATCCACAGACAAACGGGCATTTGCAGAAGCCTTTAAAACGTTCTACGATGAGCAGGACCCGTATTACGGGCATACGCTAGTGCAGAGACACCCAAAGACGATCATAGTCCAGAATCCTCCTGCTCTTCCTCTGACGACTGCCGAGATGGATGCAATCTATGATCTGCCCTATACAAGGTACCCTCACCCGTCTTACAAAGAAGATATTCCTGCGCTCAGGACTGTGAGATTTTCAATAACCAGCCATCGCGGTTGCTTCGGGGGCTGTGCCTTTTGTGCCATTACCGCTCACCAGGGAAGGATGATCCAGAGCAGGAGCCAGGAGTCCATCCTCAGGGAAATAAGAGCTCTGACAAAGCTGCCGGAGTTCAAAGGTACGATCTCCGATATAGGAGGGCCCACGGCGGACATGTACATGCTCGGCTGCTCTAAACGGTCGACCCAGGGCATGTGCAGGGATAAGCTCTGCCTGTACCCTGAGCCCTGCCCGAACCTGAATAAGGATCACTCCCGGCTGATCACTCTGCTTAACGAGGTCCGGAAAGTGCCGGGCGTTAAAAATGTGTTCATAGGCTCTGGTATCAGGTACGATCTGGCCATGCAGGACGAGCAGTATCTCTACCATATATGCAGACAGAACGTCAGCGGTCAACTGAAAGTCGCCCCGGAGCACGTGTCCAGAAACGTCACCGACGCCATGTGTAAGCCTTCTATCGAGGCTTACGATAAGTTCGTGAGCAAGTACCGGGAAATCAACAAAGAGCTGGGCAAAGAACAGTACATTATCCCGTACTTCATCTCCGCTCACCCCGGCTGTACGCTAAAGGACGCCATTCAGCTTGCGGAATACGTCCGGGATATGGGCTATTATGTGGAGCAGGTGCAGGATTTTACCCCGACTCCTTCGACACTGTCGACATGTATGTACTACACTGGATATAATCCGTATACTGGCCAGGAAGTTTACGTGCCGAAAAGTGTGGAAGAGCGCAGGATGTATCGGGCGTTGCTCCAGTACAAGAACCCGGAAAACTATGACCTGGTGAAAAAGGCGCTTATCTCTGCAAATAGAAAAGACTTAATTGGCTATGGACAAAACTGTCTGATCAAGCCTGTCCGTCCTGCAATCTATAAGAAGCCAGGCCGACGAAAGCCGTGATCAATTTGTTACCTGGTGATTATCCACGAGATCATACAGGTTTTTTCGATTTCGGTTGATGAGCAGTATCCTGTAGATGTACGGCTTCGCGCTCTCGTAATCGAACTTACCGTAATTACTGTAGTATATTGACGTCAGTATCATGGAGACCATGTACCGCTCTTTAACCGAATCTGTATCGTTGATCTTCCACCCATTCCTGGCACGCTGCACGTCGCAGCTCGACGGCATTTTAGAGCGCAGGTACTGGCTGCTGCCGAAGATCGTGGAAGGCATGTATTTGCATAGCAGCGGCTTGACAAAGTGGATTGAGCAGAGGTTATCCTTGAGGAACGGGCACCCGTCTTCCCGGGTAAGGTACGCCATCGGGGTGACACTGCCGCCTATGACCATCTCCTTACAATACTCCTGGAAGAACTCATCCGGCCCCATGTCGAGGAAATCAGCTATCCGGTAGATATCGTCCAGAGTCAGCGGTAACATGCTATTCGACCGGCAGCAGTTCCCGCATTGCCGGCATTCGAAGCGATCTTTAATAGTCTCCTGCATAAGGCTACCTTAAATAGCTTTGTTTATATAATTACAATAAGATAACACTTATAGCGTGTAGCACTATATTACGCGGGAAAACCGGGATATATGCGTCAATTATGCAGGTTCGGTCCTTAATCGATTGCTACTTGCACTTGCTACTTGCCAAGCGGGTGCGTCCGCCCGTACATTTCTTTCAGCTCATCGACATTATAGTGGGTGTATATTTGCGTCGTATTGAGCGATGAGTGGCCGAGCAGCTTCTGGATAGCCACGACGTTTCCTCCGTTCTGGAGCATGTGTGTGGCAAAACTATGACGCAACTTATGGGGTGTCACGTTTTTATTGATCTTTGCCCGGCGGGCGAGCTGTTTGATGTCCCGCTGAACCGTACGGGGTGTCAGGTTGAAAAGCCGGTCGTCATTGCTGAGACTGGCAGCGTAGTCATACATTTCTTTGACTACTGTTTCCGGAACAAGAACGATCCGCTCTTTGGCTCCCTTGCCGAATACTTTGATCGTACACCGGTCGAAATCGATGTCTTTTTTCCGGATGTTCACCAGCTCTGAAACCCGCACGCCGGTTGCGTATAACAGTCTTACGATAATTCTGTCACGAGTGTCGATCGCCGTATCGAGCAGATCGTTCATCTCAGAGACTGTCAGGTATACCGGCGCCTTCTTATCCAGCTTGATATTGTTGATGCCTCTCGTGGGGTTCGAGGAAACATAGCCATTGTCGAGCATGAATGAATAAAAGGATTTCAGGACGCTCAACACGTTAGCAACCGTCGTTTTCGACAGGTGTTTTTCGAACATGAGGTAGTTCAGGTACCGCACAATCTCCGGCCGGACGACCATTTCAGGCTGTTTACCCGTATACTTATAAAACCGGTTGAGGATCATGCCATACTGCCGGATAGTGCCAGGGCTGGACGATAGCCTTTTTTCATCGATAAACACAGCTACGTAATCCATCCCAATCCCCATACACACATGGGCTTAAGATAAGAAAAATTTATTGCTGCCACACTGCGATATATCAGTTTGCCGTCTTCAAAAAATTCTTATAGTATGATATCGATGTAGATGAGAGAAATACTTATTTCGGGAGAATGAAATAAGTATTAAAGTACTTTGTTTACAACCTGCAGGGATGGCAGAGCGGCTAATGCGGCAGACTGCAGATCTGTTTTGTGGGTGTTCAACTCACCCTCCCTGCATTACCAGATTTTTTAAAGAGTCCAAAAAGACCTGAACAACCTCGTCCCCGGCATCGTCTCCTGGAACGCGAACTTCATGATTGTACTAGGGCTATGCATTTCCATCAGGCTATACGGATTCCTGTAAGGCATGATCCAGGTCGGATATGCTGTATCGCCCTCATATGCATTGTCGAGTATAGCGCCAAGGTGAGAGTTCCGCCACAGCCTTTCTATAATCGTAGTATTGTTTATGTGAGCGGGAGTGGCGTCAAAGTCCAGCGTCTGACTTGACAGGACTACCGGCATATCTGAAGCTCTGGCGTTAAAGCCGCTGTTATTGATGCCTTGCATCGAATAAAGTCCCCGTAACTCGCTCGTGGCAGATGTGGCTGCAAATGGGGGCAAGGTTATTCTTGTCTGGTTCATATCCCGCAACTCGCTATTATTAAACAGGTTACCCTGGTTCACCATCTCGGGGAAGAACAGGGTATTACCGGAAAATTTAGCCGTAGTCACAGGATATGCTGCTACAGATACTCCTATGCCTACCGGTGGAGCCCCGTAGTTCAGGCAGGGATAAAACGGCATGTTTGCTGCAAAATAGCCTGTGCTGGTAGCAAGTATGGACTCGTCACTCGTCTGGGTGATGGCTACGCCATTATTCTCCGGGAAGGAGATCCCGAGCGTTTCGGTATCCGCGGTTGACAGGCTCTGACTGTGAAACAGCTCCTGAAACATGCCGCTATTTATCTCGTCGAGCCCCATGACTATGTTGCCTGTCCGCAGCTCATACTTGCGCTCGTTTGAAGCGCTTGCGTCCATGGATACCGAGGTTAATACCATGCACAGGACGATTAGCAGTGCGGCAGCCGGGCTCACCGGCCTTATACCATGTACCCTCACAAACCCACCTTGATGTCTTTTTTATCTTGATATGATACCCGTATTCCCTTGTACTATCGGGCAATAATTATACGTTGACACCATTAGTTTCGGCATGCGGACGAAAAACGCAGAAAAGTATCATTTTTAGCGTTCACATAACCAGGGGCCTGAGTTATCAGCTCATCGATGAGGGTTATCCGGAGCTGTGGATATGGTGTTAACACAATTTTGGTTAATGTTCACCGATGGGGGTATTTGCAGCAAGCTCCGGACGCTTAATATATAAGCATCTTCCCCTTAATATCTTTTTTGCAATTTTCAAAAGAAAATTACACAATTGGAAGTTAGTTTAATAAATTTATATGTCAAAATAAGTACTAAACGGGGGCTATGCCCCCGCATTTATATGGCTTAACACACGGAAGCTTTAGCGTTCCTGAGACTTGCCCCTTTCAATTAACTCGCGGACTTTCTGGCCTCCCTTGTGGCCGATCTCGCGGTAGAAATCGGGGCCGTGCCTCTCCTTGGTGGTGTTTCCGCCTCGTCTTCCAGCTTCCCTTACACTGATTTCACCTTTCGATTCTTTTCTAGCCATAACTATCACTAGAACCAAATCTACCAGCGTGTTTATAATAATATGCCAAAAAAATTATAGAATAAGTAAAAAGTACAAAAGAAATTGGTGCTTTTCGGTTTATTTCTTGGAAGGCACTTTGAACAGTGACTTGGGGTTCCTTTCGAGCTCACTGTACTCCAGGGTGGCTGTGCCGACTTTTTCGACGTTAGCCTTGTAGATCTTGCCTTTATTTTCGGCTGCAGCCTTCTTGATCCACTCCGGAGCATTGGCCGGTGCCGGAACTAGTTCACGCCTGCCATTGAAGTAATGGAGCTTCTTAGTTCCCTTTTCCCGAAGTACGATGTTAGTAATGCCACGGTTTGCCGCCTTTAAGGCCGCATCCCTCGGCTGTGCTCCACTGTAGGTTCCCACTTCTTCACCTTTCTCGTTTATCAGACCAAAGTTCTTCTTTTCTCTGGACGAAGTGCTCTGTGTTTCCTTCTTTGCCGTAGTGATCGGCCTCCTTCAAGCTTATCTATAAAGCAGGAATAATATTTAACAGTTGTTGTCGCCTTCTCACCCTTTATCTGATGATCACGCGGCAAACAGCGGTCAGATTCTCTGGCCGGAGAATTTTTGGATGTGTGAAATAAATTGTTATATCGTGTATAAGTATAAAAGAATTATAAATTGGTGATATAATTATCAGCATATGCCGATCGTATCTCATCAGGAAAATTCGGTACGCCGCACGCTATAAGTTGGGACGGGGGACCGGAGGTAATGGCCATAATATTATTACTAACTACTCCAGCTACTCATCGGAAGAGTCGCTCCGGGCCCCTTTTTCCTGGCCTGGAAACTCTCCCGTCACCCAGCATGCGTTGTTTTTCCTGAAATTGATCTCTTCCCGGTGGAGCATCCTGGCCAGCGTTTCTGCATCGAAGCCGAGACTGCCGTAATCCCGGATAAGCTGTGCTTTTCGTCTCTCCCAGCGGCGGCTGATGTTCTGCAGGTCCTCGAGGCCCCTGGCACAGAATTCAGGCGTATTACACCCGTCAGCATCCCTGAGATTGAGGCGTACAAAGACGTCACTGCCCTTGATGATGCCTGGCTTGCTATTAACTGATGATGCAGCGGGCTGAGGCAGTACCTTCTGCTGTTGAGGTGCAGCAACTTCCGGTGTCACGTCCTTTATGAATTCACCGCCGATGGCTTTGCACTTCGCTTCCATCTCGGCCAGGAAGTCGGCATTGTCGGACTCTATGAACATAGTCATGGGCATGTCGCCGGAAAAAGAGTCGCTCAGGATCATGTCCATGATTGCCCGGTCGATGTACACGCCGTCACCGGTTGCCGCGCTGACCCAGCCATTCTTGCCGCTATCCCAGGACATACCGTACTTCTTGATGATGTTCTTGATTTTTATTTTGTTTTCTGAGTAGATCTTATGCGGGATGGCGACCTTTATCATGTGTACCTACTTTAACTGGTACCGCTATATATTTTTTCAGGCTTTACCATCATGCTTCGCTCATTGCCGTGTCCAGACAGCCCTTGATATGTATAACCCTGACTTCCGGAGTTCGTTGAGACTGCTTATGAACGTGATCTACCCATTGATCGTAGAACTGGGCGAAGGGAACTCCCGTACTTTTGTAAAATGCGTCCCCGAACCGGGGATAGGGGCTTTTCACTATATCGATAAGCACGTCGGTACCAAAAGTCCGGGCTATGAACTTGCAGAGGCTGAACGACTGCAGGTATCCATTCTTGGTTACCGAATAATTCTTGCTGTCCACTGCTTCGCCGATCTGCTTTATATTCATGCAGCCCTGGCTGACTATGTATTTACTAACCTTCACATCGTCCAGCGGTTCGTCAGAAAGCACCATACACACTCCTTCTTCCAGCCACCTGAACTCAGCTTCATCCTTATCGTCGAGCAGTTCGTTCAAACCAAGGTGGCATATCTCGTGCTTTGCTACGACAGACAGCGAAGAAGGATTTTTAAGAGTATCACCCCTGATGACGATGGTACTGGACTGGGGATTCCATGCAGAGAAAGCTTCTACATGTTTACCCACTTCATCCATCTGGCCGTCGTCCACGACTATAACTTTAATCGAGTCTGGCAGATTGCCAAGATAGCCGTCGATCGTCCTGTATGCGTTTTCCAGAATCTTACCAGTACCAGGTGTCAGGTACTCCATATCTGTGTACCTGATGGTAAAATGGTCAGTCCGTTCTCCGATACTCACCGACAGGAGAAGAAAAATGCACACCAGAGCCATCCATCTCATGCTTGGGCTATTATCGCGCCAATTATAAAGCAAATACCGAAAAACAACGCGACGCACAGGCTTATTACCTTATCACAGAGTGTGCGGGACGATGAGTATATAGTGACTATAATTGTATTCCAGGCAATCCGGCCACAAGGGAGTGTGGCAACAGGCACAACGTAGTGTTCATTTACAATTCCCGGATCAAATTGCTAACACATCTTGTTAGCAGATGTTGCCCTACCCATAAACTGCATCATAAGACTGGTAGAGAACGTAGACTACGGTAGGCAGCTTTGCCTGCTCGATGCTGCCATTGTGGATGAGCCTTGCCCGTACGCCGTTCTCGTACAGGGGTAAAAAGTTGCGGGACATGACGAGGTCTAAATATCCGTCCCATATCTCTATAGCGTCTTCTTTGTCTTTGCAGAGGCGCCTGAACTCGAGGTAGGTCGTCACAAGCATAAAGTTCAGCTTTTCGTGAATCTCCTGCTGCTCGTCCTGTCCTATCACGTGCACTACATCGTCCGACAGGACTGTGACACAGCCATAGCTTTCTCCGTGGACGTCGTACACTTTACCTACGGTATAGCAGGCAGTGTCATTGTTTTTCTCTACGCCAAATATAGCGCAGGCGTCCTTTATCAGGTCCATATTATTGACCAGGCCAGTAATGTCTTCCCGGGCTTTCTCGTCCCCGATACGCCCGTCCTTGGCCTCGCAAAAGTACTCCTGAAGCGGATGTGTCACTTGAACCTCCAAGGATAATATGCTCCAAGGACTAAATAGTTTCCACTTACCAGACGAAAACAAACGTTATAAGTTATCGGGGCGATATGGAACTCGTGGATGTACGGCATCTTATAAACGTTAGAGTAGCCGCTGTGATCCTGTGGGCAGGCTTGATCATCGCAGCAATAGCGATCGTCGGGCCGGAAAACCTGGCAGACAGCTACGGGAAGCTCACTCCTGAAGGAATCAAAAGCTTCGTGCTCTCCTTCGGGGCGCTGGCAGTTATCGCCTATATTGCACTCAGCCTGCTACGCCCGTTCTTTTTCCTGCCCCTGACACCGTTCACTATCGCATGCGGGTTCTTGTTCGGCATAGCGGGAGGGCTTACGATGGCGATGATCGGGTCGACTCTGAGTGCACTACTGGTGTTCGGCATTTCCCGGTACCTGTTCCAGGATTATGTAAAGAGAAAAATTTTGGTTAAGTATCCTGCGGTGGATGAACGTATCCAGGAGAACGGCTGGCGGTACGTCCTGTTCCTGCGACTGCTGCCCATAATACACTACGATGTAGTCGGCTATCTCGCCGGTGCGTCCCGGGTAAAAGTCAAGGATTACCTGTTCGCTACGATAGCTGGCGAGCTTCCGGGAGCTACCATCATGGTGATCTTTGGCTCCTCTTTAGACCAGCCGGGCTCAGTTATGTTCTACATCAGCCTGGCCCTCGCCCTCAGCCTTCTCGTGCTGCCTGAAATAGCCCGGCGGCTGATGCGCAAGAGCACATAATCGCATTGTCACTTCCAAAGAATTTAATATATCTAACATGCAACTTACTTTGAGTCGCCATTTCAAAGGATGATCGAGAAATATGCGATTCACCATATTCTTAAGAGGTGAGCCTAACGTCCCTCAGGTTTTATAATACACTGACACAGACAGTCGAGGATTTCCAGCCGCTGGATGACAGGAAAGTAAAAATGTACGTCTGCGGCCCGACCGTCTACGACTACTGCCACATGGGACACGCCCGGTCGTACATTGTCTTCGACGTCATCAGAAGGCACCTGTTATACAGGGGCTACGATGTGACTTACGTCCAGAATTTCACCGACGTGGACGATAAGATCCTCAAGCGGGCAAAGGAGCTGAATGTAGACCCGACTGAGCTGTCGAGAAAATTCATCGCCGCCTACTTCGAGGACATTGATCGCCTCAATGTTATGCGGGCCGATCATTATCCAAGAGTCACGGAGTTTATGGACCCCATCATAGGGATTATTAAGGCTCTCGTGGATAAGGGCTATGCGTATGAGTCTATGGGGAGCGTGTACTTCAGCATCGACCGGATGGTGAGCGAAGTGGGCGTCCTGTCTCACCAGACCTATGATTCCCTGAAGGTCGGCGCACGCATCGAAGTAGACGAGCGCAAGCGCAATCCCATGGACTTCGTGCTATGGAAGGCAGCAAAGCCCGGAGAAAGCCTGTCATGGGACAGCCCGTGGGGGAAAGGCCGCCCCGGCTGGCACATCGAATGCACGGCCATGTCAGTAAAGCTGCTGGGCGAGCAGATCGACATCCATGGCGGAGGCATGGACCTCATCTTCCCCCATCACGAATCTGAAATTCTGCAGTCGGAAGCCTACACCGGAAAGGTTCCGTTCGCAAAATACTGGATCCACAACGGTTTCTTACTGGTGAATAAAGAAAAGATGTCCAAGTCGCTGGGAAACTTCTTCCTCATCCGGGACATCCTCCAGAAATACTCCCCGGAGACAGTCAGGTTTTTCATCCTGAATACCAACTACCAGGGCCCGCTCGACTTCAGCGACGCCGGCCTGGAAGAAGCCAAAAAGAGCCTCGCCCGCATCCAGAATACTGTATCGGATATAACCGACAGAGCAGGCAAGACCGATCAAAAGGGCAGTGATCAAGACATATCCGCATTAATTGCAGAAAGCAAAGCCAGATTCGACGAGCACATGGACAACAATTTCAGCACCAGAGAGGCCATTGCAGAGATCTTTGAGTTCACCCGTACAGTAAACCGGCTCCTCAGGGGCAGCTTTTCCGCCGACGAGGCAAAGCAGATCGCAGGCCTCTACGATCACTTCTCGAACATCCTCGGCATCCGTTGGGAAACAGAGCAGAAGGAAGACATGCTCGCCGACGAGCTTATGAAGCTTATTATAGACATCCGGGCAGCCGTCCGCAAAAAGAAAGACTACGAAACCTCCGACCTCATCCGCAGCCGGCTCAAAGATCTGGGTATTACCCTCGAAGACACCAAAGAAGGGGTAAAAGTCAAGCGACAATAAGTAGGAAAAATTACTATTTTTTAACCGTAATAGACGACGCCAGTGACTATCTTAAAAGACAAGCTTACGTATTCCTCATGAGCCCCGGGCTGCTAATCGCTTTCTGGTAACCATATTTGGAGTAATCGCTTATTGATTAATTATTTATAATTAGGCTATCAAATACAGAATTATCGCTACCAATGCTAGCTGTAGCACATATTCGGAATTCTGTTTAGACAGATATAGCAAGTGTTACAATTGGGGGAAGGGAGAGTGCTGAGGGTTCGGGTCTTATTGAAGGCGTTCATTGTCTTATTGTTGTTTTCCATGATTATATCTCAGGCTCATGCTGCCGGTATGGTAACCGGTTCAGTGACAGTCGCTCCTGCCGTTACTAAGAGTGGCGCCGTCACTGAGGTTACATATAGCCTGGCGAACGTGAGCGGCCAGGAGTACATGGTGTATGTCGAGAACGACGGCAGAGTGATAAACATACTAAATCAGGGCATAGCCGCTGATGGAACATACTACACGTCATGGAATGGCAAATACACGAACGGCACAAACGTGCCAGATGGCACATACACAATAAAACTAAACACCACACCTTACTGGACAACAATGGGCAGCTAGGGCAGCGGATCAGGAGAATTCTTCAATCCGTATGGCATTGCGGTGGATAGCACGGGCAACATATACGTAGCCGACACAATTAATCAGAGGATTCAGGTATGGGACAAAGCCAGTGATACCTGGACACCAATGGGCAGCCCTGGCACCGAAACAGGACAATTCAAAGAGCCGTATGGTATTGCAGTTGATGATACGGGCAACATATACGTAGCCGACACCTTTAATCAGAGGATTCAGGTATGGAACAAAGCCACAAACACCTGGACAACAATGGGCAGCCATGGCGACGAACCCGGACAATTCGATCAAACGTCTGGTATTGCAGTTGATGATACGGGCAACATATACGTAACCGACACCTTTAATCATAGGATTCAGGTATGGAACAAAGCCACAAACACCTGGACAACAATGGGCAGCCATGGCGACGAACCCGGACAATTCGATCAAACGTCTGGTATTGCAGTTGATGATACGGGCAACATATACGTAACCGATACAATTAATCACAGGATTCAGGTATGGAATAAAGCCACAAACACCTGGACACCAATAGGCAGCCTTGGTGATGAACCAGGACAATTCAAAGAGCCGTATGGTATTGCGGTGGATGGCACGGGCAACATATACGTAACCGACAGAGTTAATCACAGGATTCAGGTATGGAATAAAGCTACAAACACCTGGACAATAATGGGCAGCTATGGCATCGATCCAGGACAATTCGGCATGCCTCATGGTATTGCGGTGGATGACGCGGGCAACATATACGTAGCCGACACCAGGATTGACAGAATTCAGGTGTGGAATGTGGTTGATGCTGTTGCGGGTTCGGATGTGTTCGTTGATAATACAGTGCCCATTGTTATGTGTACTCCTGGAGGTATTCCGGTCAACGGATGGTATACTGCTGATATACCGGTCACCTTGTCTGCGGTAGATGAGGGCTCAGGGATCGGCTCGATCCTGTATAGCCTGGATAATGTGAACTGGAACTCCTACACAGCACCTTTCACGGTATCTATGGAAGGCATGAATACTGTGTACTGGAACGTTACAGATAACGCCGGGAATTCTGCACTGGGTAACATAGAATTACCCCTCGACAAAGTTGCCCCGACAACCACAGCCAGTCTCACCGGAACCAAAGTACAGGATACATATTATTCAGATGTAACAGTCACATTGACTGCTACAGACACCGTTTCAGGGGTGAACTACACGGAGTATAGAGTGAATAATGGGTCCTGGATCAGGTATACGGGGCCGTTTACCCTGAATATTTCCAGTAATGTGAGTTATCGCTCTGTAGATAATGCGGAGAACATGGAGTCAGTGCAGACTATCTCGTTCAACCGGTTTATCAGTCCAGAGAGAATTATTGGAGGCGGCACGATCTCGATGGATACGATGTATGGCAGACAACCGACACCGACAGCAACACCGGTTGCTACTCCGGTTACGGGTGGAACGATAGAGGTGACGGTAACGCCGACTCCAACTGTATCGTCCTCACCGACACCCGCAACTTCACCTTCCCAAAGTGCAAGCCCCACGGCACCAGAACAGGATCAGTCAGGATTTCCTGTATGGATTCTTCTGCTCGCACTCTCTGTAATAGTAGTGGCAGCGGGCACATATTTCCTGTTCTTCAGGAAATAACCGGGCGGGGAGCAATACCCTCCCCGCTATATTCCATTATAGTCTTATAAAAAAATGATATCGTCAGCGCCGGGCCGCCTTCTACTTAATTCGCAAAGGCACAAGGGCGCAACGACGCAAAGTCTAATCTGAAAACCTTTGCGTCTTCGTGCCTTTGCGCCTGACAGACAGGTAATGTTTACACAATCAACAATCTCATAGTGATAGAGCGAAGTCTCTGACAGCGGCAGGCATGTACAGCGAGGCGCTCTATGAGCCCCGAACCTGATCACTTTCCGGGCAATCCATATTTTGAGCAATAGCTTGCTGGTAAATTATTTATAATCCGGCTACCACATACCGAAATAATTCTGCAATGATTGATATATTATATATCTAGAATGCTGTTTAGACAGGCATTGCTAGTGTTAAAAATTGGAGGTAGGAAGAGTGCCAGGAGTCAGGGTCCTTTCTAAGGTGTTCATTATATTATTGTTACTGTCCATGATTATATCTCAGGCTCATGCTGCCGGTATGGTTACCGGTTCAGTGACGGCTGATCCTGCCACTATCAAGAGTGGTTCAGTTACTGAGGTTACGTATAGCCTGGTGAACACGAATGGCCAGGAGTACATGGTGTATGTCGAGAACAGCGGCAGTCTGATAAACATACTGGATCAGGGCACAGCCACTGACGGAACATTCCAGACGTCATGGAACGGTAAATACACGAACGGCACTAATGTGCCGAACGGCATATACACAATAAAGCTAAACACCACACCTTACTGGACAACAATAGGCAGCCGTGGCGACGGACCGGGAGAATTCTACAGGCCGCACGCTATTGCGGTTGATGGCGCTGGCAACATATACGTAGCCGACACCTTTAATGACAGGATTCAGGTATGGAACAAAGCCACAAACACCTGGACAACAACAGGCAGCCCTGACGACGATCCGGGACAATTCAGCTCTCCGCGGGGTATTGCGGTTGATGGCGCTGGCAACATATACGTAGCCGACACCTACAATTACAGGATTCAGGTATGGAACAAAACCACAAACACCTGGACAATAATAGGAAGCGATGGAACCGAGCCAGGACAATTCGATCGACCGTTTGGTATTGCGGTTGATGACACTGGCAACATATACGTACTCGATACCTTTAATGACAGGATTCAGGTATGGAACAAAACCGATAATACCTGGATATCAATGGGAAGCAATGGAACCGAACCGGGACAATTTTACGAGCCTAAAGGTATTGCTGTTGATGGCGCTGGCAACATATACGTAGCCGACACCCTTAATTATAGAATTCAGGTATGGAACAAAGCCACAAACACCTGGACAACAATGGGAAGCAATGGCATCCAGCCAGGAGAATTCTACGAGCCTAAGGATATAGCGGTGGATGACGCTGGCAACATATATGTAGCCGACGACTATAATCACAGGATTCAGGTATGGAACAAAACCACAAACACCTGGACAACAATGGGAAGCAATGGCATCCAGCCAGGAGAATTCGATCGACCTCGTGGTATAGCGGTTGATGGCAGGGGCAACATATACGTATCCGACAGCTATAATCATAGGATTCAGGTGTGGAATGTGGCTCATGTCGCCGGTTCGGATGTGTTTGTTTATAACACTCCAGATAGAATCATCGGAAGCGGCACGATCTCGATGGATATGCTGTACGGCAGACAACCGACACCGACACCAACCCCGACACCAACCCCGACAGTGACACCGGTTGCCACGCCGGTTACGGGTGGAACGACAGCTATGACGGTAACGCCGACAGCAACGGTATCGTCCTCCCCGACACTCGCAGCCCCACCCTCTCAGACGGCAGGCCCGACTGAAACGGGAGGATCTCAGTCAGGATTCGCTATATGGATTCTCCTGATCTCGCTCGTCGTAATCGTAATTGCCGTAGGCACATATTTCCTGTTCTTAAGGAAATAAAAGAGCGGGGATTACCATCCCCGCCTTATTCTTATTTATCCGGCTTTCGATGACTTTTAATACTTTTTAAGGTTACATTTGTTAGATGGCCGCTCGAAAAAAGCTGACCCGGCTGGCAAGGATCGGGATGTCTCACCGCGATAAGGCGAAGTCGCTGGCCGCGGCGGGCATGTATAGCGAAGCCCTGTCTGAGCTCAGGGTGGCACTTTTTTCGTTGCGCAACGAGAATACCGACGGCCGGCTGAACGAGGATATTGCCGGCGTGCTTCACAGCATCGGCATGACGAACCTGCTTCTCAATAAGTACCAGGATGCCCGGACGGCCTTTGCGGACGCGGTAGCTATCCGGCGGCCGATGACGAATAACCCGGAGATCGCCGGCTCGCTGATCGGGCTGGCAGAGGCCTGCCGGGGCATGTGCGAATTCGAACAGGCAGAAGATACACTTCAAGAAGCGTTGCACATTTCCCTCTCTCAGAAGAACGATGCTCTTGCGTCCAGAGTAATCTCGATGCTGGAGATGCTTGAGCGGACCAAAGATGAACTGCCCGCCGGAGAAACGGCAGATTCCACTTCTGCCGACTACTATACTCCCCGTGCATATTCCGGTGTCCACGCCATACTCAGGAATATCGAACTTAACATAGCTCCTGACAAAGTAACGCTCGGGCTGGTACTGGGCTTCCCGGGCGTCGATTCCAGTTTACTGTCCAGGAACCAGGATGGCGCTCCGGGCATAGGTCTCTTTTTCCCCGAAAAGCCTGGCATGGTCAGATCGATCTCGGTCACTGACGAGGAGGAAGAAAAGGTCAATGCCGAAGCGATCCCTTTTAAGGGCAACTTTTTCGCTCCCGGCTCATATCATAAAAACGGCCCGCTGCCAGTACCCGTCTGTAAAAAGTTTACTTTTACCACCGGGACCGGATATATACTCAAGTGGGAGATTACTTCCAACGGGTGGTACAGGGCAGACATGGAACTCGATTTTAAGACAGTGGAGGAGGGATTCAGGTTTATACTGGCACTCCCCTTTTACCTCAGCCTCCGCAATGTGACAGTGAACGTGAAAAAGCCTCTCGAATACCGGCTTCTCTCGATCGATGAAGGCACCTTCCACGTAACCCGTAATCCAGACAGGGTCAGGCCTGGTAACCATCTGCCATACGCTTTCAAAAGACGCCTTTTCAACGGCAGCGCCTTCGGACTGATTGATCTCCAGTCTGACGCTTCTCTGAAATATGGCATCGTCTCTTTCGATCTCTCTCAAGAATAACAATAATCCACATCTTTTAATCACAGCATCTTTTAATCACAGAACTCAAGCCGCCATATTCCCGCCCATCGTTGATAAGGTCGTAAATCTAACACAGTATATACGCGGGCATTATTATGGCAGAGCAGCAAAAAAGAAGGAAACAGCCACCTGGAAAACCGCCTGACGAAGGCCGGGATCCCTATGTAGCACCTCGTGATGAGGAGGGGGCCTCGGAAGAGGTCGTACGTAAGGGCAAGCTTTACTACGCGACAGAGAACGTGCCCAGATGGCCTACGGCAAGCGCAAACAGACAGTATATTGCCACGCCTGAAGAAATGCAGGAGATCCAGCATGGCGCGGTAACCTGGATAGACGCGGCCAGTTCGGACAAGGACGATAATGATAATATAGACCGGGAACACCGGCACGGGCACCGGAGCAGGGACTCCAGACCGGCTAACTATGAGTTGTAAGCTGAAGGCCGGCGGACTATTTTTATCTGACATCTGACGGATGGTGACACTGATGAAGGAAGAACCAGAACGCGGACACGTAGAACCCCGTAAGCGGCGGGAAGAGGAAGAGCTACGCAAGAAGAAAAAGATCAAGGGTAATGTCGAGCCGGTAGAAGAGATGGTCAAGGGCCAGTCAGGCAAAGAAACCTTTGAGTTCAAGTAACATGCAATCTTGCCGGCTCATTACCGGACTATTTTTGGCTTTTCTCGTGAGGCCTGACGGCCTCACAAGGTTTAAGTAATTACACCGTCCTAGCTGTCTTTACATTAACAGAGGGTGTTCTGGTGAAGATATCCGCTTTTACCGTCGAGGACGTGCCGATGATCCAGAAGGGCGATGATCTGGCGAAAATTGTCGCTGACAGGGCATGTCTCGAGAATGACGACATCGTTGTGTTCGCTTCGACCATCGTGTCCAAGGCTGAGGGCCGCAGATTTTTACTCGATGCCATCGAGCCGACCGCAGAGGCCCGGGAACTGGCCCTGCTTAACAAGGAAGACCCGAAATTCATCCAGTACGTGCTGGATAACAGCACCAGAGTGCTCCTTAAGCACCCGCTTCTAGTGCAGACGATCTACGGTAACGTGTGTATCAACGCAGGCATCGACCGCTCAAATACTGAATCCGGCTACATTTTGCTGTTACCGGAGGACTCGGACAGGAGCGCCCGGGAGATACGGGACCGGCTCAAAGAGCTTACCGGAAAGACTGTGGCCGTCGTAATCACCGATACCAACGGCAGATCGTTCAGGGAAGGCCAGATCGGCGTCGCAGTAGGCTGCGCCGGCATCGCAGCGGTGCACGACCGCAGAGGAGATGTAGACCTTTTCGGCCACGAGCTCAAAATCACCATACAGGGCATCACCGACGAGGTGGCCTCCTGTGCCAACATGATCATGGGCGAGGCAAACGAAGGCACCCCCATAGCAATCATCCGGGGCTACCGGTACGTCAAAGACGACCGGGGAATCAAAGTATGCTACCGCTCCGACGAGACAGACCTCGTCAAACAGGCGCTGTACGAAAAATTAGATAGGGAAGCTTCCAGCGTGCACAGAGAAAATTCTAAGAAGATCAAGTCTGAAGGCTGAAGAAGTCGTCCAGACTGTTGCGCGGGATGCCGCGCTCTATCTTCTTTCTCTCAATTTTTATTTCGTGGCTTAAGCTGGCACACTTTGCCGGAATCTTAGCGGATGCATACTCCCGGTTTCGCCTGCTCTCTATTGCCTGGGAATCATAGAACGCTTCCCATACTGAAATGTCGGCGTCGGGCACATTTCCGAGAATGCGAGAAGCCTCCTCCGGCGATATCTCCTTGTACTGGCCGTCGTACCCGAGGAAATGGGCGTTGACCAGGTAGTAGTCCCTGTGACACTTTACTACTGAGGCCCGATCTGTAACACGCTTTCCCAGCCATTCCAGGTAGAGATCGATCACGTAGTGCTCGGGAGCGATCTCGACGTACATCAGGTTGCCGGCAGGCCGGGGCCGGGTCATCGCGCGCAGCCGCTCGATCTCCCGCATCACGTCCATCTCGAGGCTGTAATATTTCTTCGACAGCTCATCCTTATGCCCCAGCGCCTGCCCTATGTCAGGATAATACCCGGCCAGCATCCGCACCAGCTCGTTAGGCACGCATTTCCTGTGCTTGAGCGAGTAGGTGATATACGTATGAAGAGATGGCTGGCACCGGCTGCCAGTGCACGGAAGGCGTTCCCGGAGCTTGAGCTTGACCGATACAGGGACTTGAGGTACCATGACTTCGACTTTTTCGATGATTTCCCCGTGGTACTGGGCCAGTTTTTGATCAAGGTCTCGCTGGTCTTTGCCGCAGACGAATGTAGCCCCCGGCTCCCTGTTCATGGCGATGGCCGCCCTCAGTACGTCCCAGACGTTCTTTTTGTAGCCGATGATCATGTGAAAGCCTCCAGACTTGCCTGTACTTTATTCCCCACCTTGATGAACGGCCTGGCCCGCTTGAGCACGACGCCCATATTGCTCAGCTGCACGTAATTCAGGATCGGGCGGCAGCGGAGTATCTGATTTGCGGTCCTGGGCCCTATCCCCGGCACCTTGATCAGGTCCTCGTAGGACGCATTGTTCACGTCCACCGGAAACAGATCTTTGTTAAGCCGGGCCATCACCATCTTGGGATCCTCGTCCGGCAGGAATCCTCCATCCGTCAGAACCGGCTCCAGGTCTTTACACTTGAGGCCGTAGTCCTTCATCAGGTAAGAGGTCTGGTACAGCCGGACTTCTCTCCAGAGCGGGGACGGCTTACCGGATGACAGAGGAGTATCAGGCACCGGATCGAAGCTCATGAAGAACGGGCGCCGCAGGCCATACTCACCCATGAAATGCTCGATGGTGGAGATGATCTCGAGGTCAGGCTCTCCTGACGCCCCGACGACAAACTGAGTATCGTTTGAACCGACGATCCCTTCTCCGTACCTCACTTCACTACGCCGCCTCTTTACGTTCTCGTAGGTCCACGACATCCTGCGCAGAATATCGATGTCGTAGTCGAAGTTAGGGCATATTTCCTCGTACCGGGACCGGCAGGTAGTCTCAGCGTTGATCCCGAACTTGTTAGCGTAGAGAGATACTTCCCGGATGATGTCCCGGGGAGTGCCCGGCATCAGGCGTACGTGAATATAACCAGGGAAACCGCTGTCACGCAGCCCTTTGATCACGTCCAGCTGCTTCTGGGCCGTGTGCTCAGGGTCGCCTACGATGCCAGACGATAGAAAGAGACCTTCGATAGCATTTCTACGGTAGAAGTCCCAGGTGATCTTAGCGATTTCCTCCGCAGAAAGAGAAGCCCTCGTAGCGTCTCTGCCGCACCGGTTGGGGCAGTAGAGGCACTCGCCGCTGCAGCGGTTTGTCATCAGTGTCTTATACAGCTGAATGCACCGCCCGTCAGGAGTGAATGTGTGGCAGGTGGTAGTACTGTTGCAGCTGTCGTACTTAGTGCCTGCCGACAGGATACGCATTCGCTCTTCCAGTGAAAAGTACTTCTCGCCCATCGATTACTTGATTGGCAGAAAAGGATATAATCCGAAGCCGAGAGCGTGTTGAAAGTATCGAAAAATGGAAAATTTTTATGTGTCCGGCAGAAACTATTAAACTGTAACCCCCTGCGCTTTCAGCTTTAGCAATGCCAGCGGATCATGCATGCCGAACCCTCCGAAGCCCAGCCCGTTTCCATAGCCCGGCCCATGCGGCCCGAATAGCCCGTGCGCCCCGAACAACCCGTACTGATCGTATAGCCCGAACGGCCCGAAAATGCTATACCCGCCCCAGCTCCCTATACCTGGTGTGAGGCCTGCGTTTATCAGCGAATAGTACGTCTCAGGAAAAGGCCCATAAGGCCCAAAGGTCACTTCCGCCATCTGGGCAGTCGCCGGCATGGTGAAAGCGAGGACAGCCAGTACGGCCAGACTGGTGAAAATGAGCTTATGCTCGATCATTGAATACCCCCATCGATAAATATGCTGCAGCTATCGATAAAAATGTAGATAATTCTAATTAGCGAAAATGTGCTGATGGGGCGTGAATTTTTCAAATACAGTATAGTTTGGTACACCTGCCAGTATACAGGAGTCCTACGCCCTATTGTCTAGAAAAAGCTCTCCAGCGTGCCCTGGACACTCCGGCCTTTCAGCGCATCTTCCGTATACCCGAAGTAGCCGAGTATCCTCAAGGCAGTAGGTATCAGCTGTTTATCGACGTAGTAATCGGCATCGATCTCGTATGTCTTATCCTTCGCGTAGAGTTTGCTGTCCTTGAACTTGTGGAACATGTCCACCGGATAGGCGCGGTCGCTTAACGTGCCCGTGCCCTTGACGATCACGTAGCTGATCTTGTTGCCGATTTCGGCGGCCATGTCCCTTTCCATGGCTCTTTCGGCCGCTTTTACGTGGGCCTGGGCGCTCTCGTACCTGGTGACGCTCTTGGTGAGAGTTTTGTGGATGACAAGAGCGTCGAGGGGCACCTTGCCGGACTTGACTTTCTGAACTGTGTCCTTGACGAACTTCGCAGCCTTGTCCGGATTCTCCTCTTCCAGGATGATCCTGATGACTTCCGACTGAAGCTCCTTTGCGATCTCGCACCAGTCGCCCCTGCGCACTTCGAGGCCCCTGACGACAATTTCTCCTCGATCAGTAAGGCCGGCGTAACGTTTCTTGGACTCGGTGAAGAAGATAATTCTGTAAACGTTATCTATGTCCATGTCCAGCGGCAGCTCTGCTTTCACCCGCTGGATGTACTGGCGCACCACGTCCATGAGCCGTTTATTGTCTTCCATCTCTACAAACAGAGAATCCGTATCGCCGTATAGCACCTGCAAGCCCATCTCGATCGCAATATCGTTGGCTTTTTTGATGAAATACCGGCCCCAGGCAGAGGTGGCTTCTGCACATTCCCTGCGATACCATTTGGCCTGCGCCCACCCGGTATACCCGTAGAAAGCGTTGGTCAGGATCTTGATCGACTTCTGTCTGAGATCGAGCATACGGTATTCGTTGCTCTTCCTGTCGAGCTGCGCGAGCCTTTTTTTCAGGGTACTGCGATGGGTGACGAGGTTCTTCAGAATGGTGGTGAAGAACCCTTCAGGCTGCTTCTTGAACCTGTAGCCCACTTCCGGTGCCGGTTCTGAACAGTCCTGATCGCCTGCCTCGCATACTGTATCGGGCGAGATGTTGTAAGCGATCATGATCGACGGGTACATCGCTGAAAAGTCAAGCGCCGCTACGTTCTTGTGCAGGCCTTTCACTGGCTCGAAGACGAAGCCTCCTGCGTAAGTCTCTACCTCTCCTGCTCTCGACGGGATTAGCTCGCCATGCTCATACGCGATATAGGCGAGGTACGCTTCGACCTGCCGGCCTCTGCCCATCTTGGATACGTTATCCAGAGGCTCGTGGATCATACGGGTAAACTCGTACTGTAAAGGCAGCAGCTCTTTTGCCAGGCCATAGGTGCTTACTACGTCATCCCTGCTGTAGGCGATCAAATCTTTCCTGCGCTCGGGGTCGAGCCAGTACTGGTAAATCTCAACGCCGGACAAATTGACTCGCTCGTCCTTCTTCATCACGCCGACATAGTCGGCTATGTTATCCAGCGTCTTGATCTTGACGCCGTCGACGTCCCTGGCGGCTACCTGGTAAAGGTCCACGTTAAGCCGCCCGATCAGCTTGACCTTCTTTTGCAGTCCGCCTCTGCCATGCAGTGGAGTTGAGCCGTCTCTTGAAACGTTCAGCTTGATCTTGTGGCGTTTGGCTCTCTCAATAATATAAGGCCAGTCGAACGAGTCCTGGTTGTATCCCACTATGATGTCTGGGTCGTATTCATCGATAAAAGCGATGAAGTCTTTGATGATCTGCTTATCATTCTGGTTCGAAGCCTCAAGTATCCTGACCTGATTTCCCGTGCATATCGAGATCAGGACGATCGGATCTTCTTTTGCGTTGGGCATGCCGCGAGGGTTGAACATCTCGCAGTCGAAAGCCATGATCTTTACCGGCGGCTCGCCATCCCGGGGCATACCTTTGGGCTGTTCGCAGTTCAGGGCTATGTCGACGTAGTCTACCTCTACTGGCTCGCCTTCCGCCTCTATGCCGCCCATGGGGATCAATCGTTTATCAATGATGTAGCGGACGCCGAACAGGATATCTGCTTCTCTTACGTCGCCGTACCGTTTGGCGATCTCTCTGAGATAGGGTACGTCTCGGGGGAGCCGGGTGAACAGCCGGTACGCCTTGACTGGCACGCCAAAATTTTTGCGATCTACAACGTCTACCCGCACAGGCCGGATTATCTCCCCACCGACTTCATCAGCGATATTCTCCAGTGTATTGATCGGCACATCCCCATAAGGTACAACGTAAAAATAGGGCTCGAAGGTCCTGTCAAAAAGGACGGCACTGCGCCCCTCGTCGTCTATACACCACATACGAATAACAGGCCTGTCATTTTCGACCACATAATCAACGTCAAGGAGCCAGCCGTGAAATTTCATTAATATATAGTCTGACCGAAAACGTTTAAAAGCTTCTGCGGGCAATGAAAGTATTCTTACAGCGGCTATTTATAAGTCGCAGGACATACTCCTGTAAAATAATGGAAAACAACGGTGAGGCTGTGTACAAAAAAATTCTGATCCCAGTATCTCGAACCACTAACATGAAATACATCATGGAGTTCGTCAACCACTTTTTACATGAGGGAGGCAAGATCACTTTTCTTCACGTCACCGTCTCGAATACGATACCAATCTCCCCCGGAGAATGGCGACGCGCCCTGAACGCGATATCTACCACGCACATGCTCAAGGGCGAAGGTAGCATGCAAGTATATTATGCAGTCAAAAACTCGTCTTCCATCGTGACCGGCATACTTGACGAGGCCTGGTCCGAGGGCTATGACCTGATCCTCTTCGCAAACTCCACATACAGGCGACACTTAAACCACCTGTTCGGCAACAAGATCGATGAAGTGATATGTAATTCGCCGATCGAGACTGCCGTGATCAGCTACCGGGACGACATGCCCCTGAAATACGGGCGCATCCTGATCCCAATATCCGGCTATAAACACGCGCTGCGGGCGATAAAAATGGCTGAACTCCTCGCAAAGAAATATGGCAGCGAGATTACCGTCATGTACGTAGGGACCGAGAAAGATGATCCCCGGCAGGTCATCACCCCGGTCACCAGCGACCTCAAGGGCAATGGCCTGAAGCACCGCGCCATCTTCCGCACCGGCCCCGTCGTCGAAACTATCCTTGCCGAAGCTGAGAAGAACTACGACTTGATTGCGATCGGAGCTACAGAACGACAGCAGCCGTATAATTTCGTTACAGGGTCTACTGCAGACAGACTGATCAAAAAGTCATCCTGCCCGGTCCTGATGATAAAGACTACCAGCTCCGCTCAGTGAATGCTTATACGAACAACAGGACGACTATCAGCGATCCCAGAAAGAGTACAGTCGATATGACGACTGCTCCGGAAGCCAGTGTTTTATCAGCCCTGTACTGCTCAGCGATCACCGCGTTTGTCACACCCACAGGCGTAGCTGCTTCGAGCAGCGAGGTCCGGTAAACCGTCCCGCTCATACCCATTACGGCCCCCATAACGATGACGATGGCTGGCATGACCGCCAGCTTAAGGATACTGATAACACCCAGGGCTTTCAGGTTTTCCCTGAACCCGCTGCCGGAGATCATGGCACCAGTTGCGAGCAGAGCCAGAGGCGAAGTGCTGGCACTGATCCATTCCATGGGAATCCGGAGAAGGTCGGGCAGAACCACGGGTGACAGCGCCAGGCCCAGTATTGTCGCCCATACGATTGGGAGCTTAAGCAGGCCTGTTATCATCGTTTTTAGATCATTTCCTGCATCCCGATGCTCCTGTTCTCCGGGTTCCGGCCGGGAATAGTACCTGAACAGGTACACGCCAAACGTGAAGACGATTATTGTATAAAACGTGGAGATGAATGCGGTCAGCCCGAGGGAGTCTGTCCCCTGGACGCTGGCATTGAGCGGAAAGCCGATATAGCCGGTATTACCGAAAAACGCGCATGTGATCAGGACCGGTATCGCGAGCCGGTCAAGCTTCAACAGGTGGGCTGCTGCCAGCGCCAGGACGACGATCAGGATTATCGGCAGCAGGTTCAGCAGGTATATTGATGGGTCTAACAGCAGCCTCTTATCCGTATCATGCAGGCTCAGGAACGTAATGACTGTAATGCCTATATAATAAACGTAGTCGTTGACAAGCTTTACCAGCCATTCGGGAAAAATCCCGGTAGCTTTCAGCAGCCACCCGATAAGCATCAGCCCGAAGATGGGGACGACCACGCCGATAAAGCTCATCGAGACTAAATGTTCAAAGTAGTTATAAAAAGGTTGTCAGCAGATTCAGGCGCTGACAAATATTATATAAATGTAAAGATTACTGATGATCGTGCGTCAGTCAGCCAGTAAAATTACCGTTACCACCTTGTTATTAGTCCTTATCCTGCTATCCGGACTTGCTGTCAGCGGCTGTCTGAGCAGCAGCCCCAACACTCCAGAGCATTCGACTCCGGCAGTACAGCCGACCGGTGATGCCAGCCCTGTGACAGGCCAGGTACTATCTTCGGACCCCGGGATGACTGAGACCCCGACGCCAGCTCCGGCCATCCCCGGGCCTGCGGTTATCAGGACTGACACCGGCTACATTCTTACGGATGCTCCCGGCACCAGTGATGTAGTGCAGGTACAGCTTAAGGCAGGCAAAGCAAACTTCCATATCCGGCTGCCCGACTATACGATCGGGGAGAGCTACACCCTTACGCTGACTAACGCTGACGGGCCGTTCTCCTATCGCTCCACGCACGAGTTCAGCGGAGTCAGCGGAGCCGGGGACATCAGTATTGTTAAAACCATTCCCCGGGACGGGGCTTACGAGATCAGCTTAGACTATGGCTCCGGCTGGGAAATTGAAATCACCCAGTAATTGTGTTCCCATTAAACTTTTATCTTTTCAAAGCCTGTTACTCAAGTGATGTCATTCAATGTCATACCGGCGATCGACCTGAAGGGCGGCAAGTGTGTGCAGCTTGTCCAGGGTGTCCCGGGCACGGAAATGGTTTCTATAGACGACGCTGTCGAGGTGGCGGCTGGCTGGGTGGGCCAGGGGGCGAAGACCCTGCACATCATCGACCTGGACGGGGCGTTCAGCGGCAGCCGGAAAAACGCGTACATCATGGAAGACATAGTATCTAAATTTGACGTCGACGTGCAGGTCGGCGGGGGTATCAGAGACTACGAGACGGCGAAATACCTGCTGAGCCTGGGTATCGACAGGGTGATCCTGGGCACTGCTGCGATTAAGAACCCGGACTTAGTCAGGCAACTGGCAGACGAGTTCGGGAGCGAAACTGTCATGGTATCCCTGGACTCGAAGCAGGGCGAAGTCGTGATCGAAGGCTGGACGGAATCTTCAGGCAAAACCACGAATGAAATGGGTAAATTTTTCTCTGAGATCGGGGCAGGCAGCATACTTTACACTAACGTCGACGTAGAAGGCCTGCTGAAAGGCGTCAACGAGGACCCGGTTAGATCACTGGTCAACAGTGTAACAATACCGGTCATAGCCTCAGGCGGAGTCGCCAAAATCGATGACCTCGTCAAGATCAAAAACACCGGTGCGGCAGGCGTAGTTGTCGGTTCTGCGCTATACAAAGGTTTATTTACGTTAAGAGAAGCAATAGATAAGGTATCATGAGATCGGCCACCGTGCACCGGCAGACCAGAGAGACGGACATCACCGTAGAGATCAGCCTCGACGGAAAAGGTAATTCGACTATCGATACCGGCATCGGCTTTTTAGATCACATGCTCACCTCGTTCGCCAAGCACGGTCTGGTAGACCTGATGATCAAGGCCAGAGGCGACTTACAGGTCGACGATCACCATACCGTCGAAGACATCGGCATCTCGCTCGGCGAAGCCTACAGGGACGCGCTAAAAGAAAAGACCGGCATCGAGCGTTTCGGCCACGCGCTGGTCCCTATGGACGAGGCGCTGGCAGTCGTGGCAGTCGACATTAGCGGCAGAGGCTACTCAGTATTCAAAGCCGATTTCAGGCAGCCTAAGATTGGAGACTATTCGACAGCAATGACAAGGCATTTCATAGACTCCTTCGCCAGGTCTGCAGGCATAACCATTAATGTAAAGATAGAAGGTGAAGACGACCACCACATGGTGGAAGCCATGTTCAAGGCTCTCGGCCTCGCCCTGTCTATGGCCGCGGCCAAAAACGAGCGGCGGGGAATCCCGAGCACTAAAGGTGTACTGTAATCCTTAGATCACAAAAACACTAAGTTTTTATAACGCTGAAGCTATAGCCGTTTAGAAGTTATGCGACGAGCCTGCCCCCAATTGTGCGACTCGGGGCAGCCGTTTCAACGAGTCGGATGATGATACGGCCACAAGATGGGGTCTATGAGGATGATGAAAGAGCTGCTTGAAAGCATATGGGCTAACGCGGGTACTCTGTTTGTCATAACATTGATATTGGCAGCCGCTTTTCTGGCATCGAATCTCCTCGGCCGTTTTCTGAGCTGGTATCAGATGAGGGCTGAAGCAGCGGGCAGCCGTACTTTAACGCTCTCCATAACGTCATTTGCCAGTAAATCGCTGAACCTCGTTATATTTAGTATCGCCTTCATCACAATTCTGGCCTACCTGAATATTTCTATCACACCACTTCTCGCAGGTCTGGGAATTGCGGGGATCGCTGTGGCACTGGCATCCCAGGACCTCTTCTCCAACTTTTTCGGCGCCATAGCCATTTTTATCGATCGCCCGTTTAAGCTTGGCGACAGAGTCAAGCTATCGAGTGGCGAGTACGGGGATATTGTGGAGATAGGTATCAGGAGTACGAGACTTAAGACGCTGGATAACCGGGTGGTCGTCTTACCGAACGCCAGCATCGCCAGCGCAAACATCAACAATTATTCTTTACCGGACTCCCGGATACGGCATACCCTTCGCTTTAGCATAGAATACGGTTCTGACGTTGAAAAGGCAACGAAGATTCTGACTGACGTTGCCTCCGGAATGTATGGGGTACTCAAAGAACCTGCTCCGGCAGTCTATGTAGAAGAGCTGGGTAAATACGGCATCAATCTGGTACTGCTGGTATGGGTGGAGAACTTGAGGAGAGATTCGGATGTGCCCGGCTGGATTTACGAGCAGGCCGTAAAAAGTTTCGCATCTGAAGGTATCAATATGCCTTATCCTACAAAGGATATAAGATACCAGACAATATCCGACTAAAGTACGATAAAGTATTTAGAGACTGAATCAAAAGCTTTTCTAGTAACCCTCTGAAACGAAATCGAAGAAGGGATGCTACTTTGCGAAAAACGATCATTGAACACATCGACGTCGTCGAATCTCCTGCAGGATGATGGCATGTCTGACACACTCACCCATATCGGAGATACTCTCGTACAGCAAGGCAGGTTTAATGAGAGGTTATCAGTCCTCAGGCTGGCAAGACAGGACGTGCCATGGATTATCGACAGGCTGAAAGAGATCGCAGAGGATAACGGCTACTCCAAGATTTTGGTAAGAGCACCTGAATCGCGGCTCTCCCATTTCAAGAGCAAAGGGTATATGATCGAAGCGATGATCCCCGGATTTTTCCATGGTAGCGAAGATGGCTACTTCCTTGCCCGGTATCTGAAACACAGCCGAAAACAAGAGTATAAAAAGATCCAGGCCCGGCAAGTCATGCGAAAGGCTATGACAATGGCATGCTTAAGAAAAGCTGCCCTGCCAGAGGCCGGCCTGAGATTTTATCTGGCGGACAGAAATGATGCGGGCGAACTGGCAGTGCTGTATAAAACAGCACTTGACATTAAACCTTTTCAGGATTATAACGAAGCATATCTAAAGAAAACTATGGAAAATGGCGTCAGGTACTATTATGTCCGGCATAAGGGTGAAATTATCGCCTCATTGTCTGCACGCATAGATACTGACGTACAAAACGTGGAGCTGGCCGACCTGGTAACTCATCCTGACTTCAGTATGAACGGTGTATCCGGATTTTTACTCTGCCGGATGGATGAGGAGATGCGGGCAGAGTGCATGAAGGTATCGTACACCACGGTCAGGGCATTAGCATACCCGGTTAACGCCGTATTCGCCCGGGAAGGCTATTTCTATTGTGGCACACTGGTGAATAATACCCGTGATTCAGAATGCTTCGAGAGCGCAAACGTCTGGTATAAGCCACTGGTAAAGAAGAGTCTGTGAGCAGAACTGTGGGCATGTCTGAACTTATTTTCTCACTCAGACCAACATCTTAATCTAACTAAAGAGCCACTGGTTAGTGTACGGCATGTCTACAGGTTACTGTAAATCTCGCTGCCGTGCCGGATAAAAATGTTCAACCCGTCTTTCCTTCCGAAAATCATCAGCCGCGTGAGAAAAGCACCGCCGGCGAGCCAGTCCACAGCCAAGATACTTCTCGTGCTGGTCATGATTGTATGGGGCGGCTCGTTCATAGCGTCAAAAGTCGGCCTGGACGGGATGTATCCCATTGAGCTGGCCACGCTTCGCTTTGCCATCGCGACACCTGTTTTACTGGCCTTCACGCTACTTTTCTACGGTTGGAGATCGCTGATTATAGAAAAGAAAGACCTGTGGGTACTGGTAGGCATGGCCATGACTGGCATCACCCTTCAATACATTACTCAGCTAATCGCCATGACCTATACGACCGTGACCAACACTGCCCTGCTTATCAATATGGGCACCTTCTTTGTCGTTATCCCCTCTATTATCTTCCTCAAGGAAAAGTTCAACGTCGATAACCTGCTGGGCATCGTCATCGCCTTCGCCGGGCTGGCGCTGGTAGTGACCAACGGCAAGATCGAGTTCTCGCCTCAATTGATCGGAGATGGCATCATTCTCATATCCGCCGCCCTGTGGGCGGTATACATCCTCATCGGCAACAAGCTCGCCGGCAAATACTCTGTGCTCACCCAGCTCAACTACATATTCGTCATCGGCTTCATAGGGCTGCTGCCCTTCTACTTCCTGACGCCTCACCATGACCTTTCGCAACTATCGACAGTATCGTGGGCATCGCTCCTCTACCTGGCGATCTTCTGCTCCATCATCGCGTACTTCTTCTTCAACGACGCGATCATCAAGATCGGGCCCTCAAAGTCTGCCATCTACCAGTATCTCGAGCCGGTGTTCGCAGTCATTTTCGCCATCCTGCTGCTGAACGAGCCCCTGACCGGCTTTATACTGGTCGGTGGCATAATGACCGTCCTCGGGATCGGAATGGCTGACAACAATATCCGGATATTCACCCGGCGCAGGAAAAAGCCCGTCGAAGTTCCTGCCGAGCCTCCTGATGCCGGCCACCATTAAACTTAAGCTATAGCGTGGCGTTTAGCGATGATCGTATGGCCGGCGAAAATCCGCAGCAAAATCACGCCTTAATTCTGATAGGGCTGTTCATCATCAACGTATTCTGGGGCGGATCCTTCATCGCCAACGCCATAGCTTTGAAAAGTATGGGCCCGATCGAAATCGCAGCCCTGCGGTTCTTTATCGCTGCGCCGCTACTCGTGATCGTTACACTGGCATGGAAAGGCTGGAGTATATTCAGGATTGACCTGAAGGACCTGGGAGTCCTCATCATAATGGCCCTGACCGGAGTCACCCTCCAGTACGTCATCCAGGTCACAGCACAGAATTACACCACAGCTATAAACGCGTCACTGCTGATCAACACCTCCGTTTTCTTCATCATGTTCCTCAGCGCCATGTTCCTCGCGGAAAAGCTGAGCGTCCATAAAGTACTGGGTGCAGTGATCGGTTTCGGAGGGGTAGCACTACTGGTCTCAGGAGGCAACCTCTCGCTGGATGTAGGACTACACGTGATCGGCGACGCCATGATCTTATTCTGCGCGCTGCTCTGGTCAGTATATTCCATCTACGGCAAGAAGATCGCTGCCAAATACGATCCGCTGACCGTGCTGAATTATCTCTTCATCCTCGGCACGATCGGCATCATCCCCTTCTACCTGCTGACGCCTCACCAGAACCCGGCCAGCCTGCCGCTCGACGCATTAGGGGCGATCGTCTTCCTGTCCATATTCTGCTCTATCATTGCGTACCTCATCTATAACGTCGCCCTGGAAAAGATGGACGCCTCAAGAGTGGCACTTTTCATCTATGTAGTGCCTCTGTCCACGATTATTCTGGCATGGCTCATCCTCGGAGAAAGCATGACGCTGCTATCGATCATCGGCGGGATAGCCGTCTGCGCTGGTATGTACATAGCTGAGAGAAAGTGAGTAGAAAAGAGTAAAAAATAGTTAAAAATAGTCAGGCGTCTCGCCCGAGGTCAAACGCCTTCAGGTTGACGTTGACTGTTTTGGGCGGGACGGACCTGGCGATGACTTCTTTCAGATTGTCCGGATTTAACGGCATGTACTTCGACACCGCTCCGATCATGGCAACGTTGAGGGCCTGGGCTGCGCCGGCCTTTTTTGCCAGTTCAGTAAAGTTGGCGGCCTTGACATTGGGGGTGACGTTTTCCATGATCTCGATGATCTGGTCGAGCTCAGGGTAGGGTATTTTCTGGGAGTACACGGTCACCGGGACGATCTGCTGGGTGTTGATGACAGCCACGCTGTCCTTTTTGAGGTACCTGGCGAAGCGCAGGGCTTCTAATGGTTCCATGCTCATCAGGCAGTCGGCTCCTCCAGCGGGGATGAGGCTGCCATATTTGCAGCCGATGCGGACGTGGTTCTCTACCGCTCCGCCCCGCTGGGCCATGCCGTGGGTCTCCGATGCGGTTACGGGCAGGCCTTCAGCTACTGCAGCTTTGCCTATGATATCAGAGGCTAGGATGGCGCCCTGGCCGCCTACGCCTACGATTACTAAGTCGAACGTTTTGGTCGTGGCCATTTTAATCACTCCTTACCTTTATAGCGCCAAACTGGCAAAGGTCAGAGCAGACGCCGCAGCCGGCGCACATCTCGTTGGAGACCGCTTTGCCGTCCTTGAACTCCATGGCGGGGCAGCCGAACTTGACGCAGCGGCGGCAGCCTTCGCAGAGTTCAGGGATGACCTCATAGCGTTTCCGTCTGATACCTTCCTTTTTCGCCGTGATAATGCAGGGCTGGCGGGCGATGATGACTTTGACTCCGTCGGTTGCATAGGCTTTCTTGAACGCAGCCTTTGTCGTTTCCATATCGAAGGGATCGACAGTCTGCAGGTATTTGACGCCACAGGCCTTGACGATCGACTCCAGCGAGACTTCGTCGGATGGTGCCCCGGTAATCGTCTGGCCAATGCCCGGGTGGGGCTGGTGGCCGGTCATCGCGGTGGTCCGGTTGTCAAGGATGACGGCGGTGATGTTTGCCTTGTTGTACACCGCATTAATCAAGCCCGGGATACCCGTGTGGAGGAATGTGGAGTCGCCGATGGTGCAGGCGACGTGATTGTTGATGCCTGAGATGCTGAGCCCGGAAGCGATCGTGATGCTTGCGCCCATGCAGAGACACGTATCTACAGCGCCCAGCTGGGTTCCAAGGGTGTAGCAGCCGATGTCGCTGGCAAAGATGGAGTCTTCCTTGAATACGCTCTTGAGTGCGTAGAAAGTCGCTCGATGCGGGCAGCCGGGGCATAGAGCAGGAGGCCGCTGGGGCAGCTCTACGCAGATCTGGGGAACCTGCGGGTCGCAAACCGGAAGCCCGAGAGCCTTGTTAATGATGTTCCTGACGCAGAGCAGGTCGAACTCGCCTTCGTGCGGGACTTCACCCGTCATCTTGCCCATGACACTCTTAGCGTAGATGCGGGTCTGCTCTTCGACCACCGGCATCAGCTCTTCGAGGACGAGGACTTTTTCGACTCCGGCAGCCAGCCTGATGATCAGCTCGGAATCGATGGGGTAGGCGCCGATCTTCAGGTATGATACCGGTAAGTCGATGCCTGCCAGTACTTCTTCAACATAGGCGGTGGCCACGCCTGAAGCGATGATGCCAAGCTTTGCGCCCGGCTTCAGTGTCAGCCGGTTCCAGGGGGACGATGCCAGCTCCTTTGCCATCACTTCCTGCTTTGCGTTGAGCTTTTTGAGCAGGGAGCGGGTGTGCTTTGGCAGGACGACAAAACGCTCCATGTTCTTGACGAACTTCTTCTCCCGGCGCTCTGATGGCAGCTCCCCGAGTGTCACGTCGGACTTGCCGTGAGATACACGGGTCGTGGGGCGAAGGATGACGGGTATCTGGTGTTTCTCAGAGAACTCGTAAGCATACCCGATCATCGACATGGCTTCCTGAGGGGATGCCGGATCGAAGCAGGGTACCTTGGCGAACCGGGCATACATCCGGGTGTCCTGCTCGTTCTGGGATGAGTGGCAGGACGGGTCGTCAGCCGACAGCAGGATGAGGCCGCCTACAACGCCCGTGTGAGATAAGGTCATAAATGGGTCGGCAGCCACGTTCAGCCCTACGTGCTTCATCGTACATACGGACCTTGCCCCCGCCCACGATGCGCCGATGGCTACTTCCAGGGCTACTTTTTCGTTGACCGACCATTCGATGTGGAATTTTCTTTCATTAGCTGACGGGGCAAGCGCTGCAAGGACCTCTGAAGAGGGTGTTCCAGGGTAGCCGGTGGCTACGTCGATCCCCGCTTCGAGAAGGCCCCGGGCAATCGCCTCGTTACCCAGTAAAAATTCTTTGCTTGACATCGTACCTCAATTTTCTACAAGACTCTAAACTATAAAAAGCTAGCAGAAATCTGCTTCTTCAATAGCTCCGCGACGGCAGAATATGCAGATGTTGAATCTTCCCGGGGCTGGTCAGTCAGGAAGCTTTATATAACCTGTGACTACTTAATCGTAAAATATGGGTGTTATGGAAACATTATTGGGGTTATTATACTACCTTGCCCTGATCTTAGGCTCGGCGGTGATACTGGTAATACTGGTATCTATGGTCATTACAGGTATTGTCGCACTTCTTCTCGCATATTCGTTTAAAACCGGAAACGTGCTCTTCCCCAACCTTATGATCTCCGGGCTGATGTTCTTCGACAGCCCCGTCAAGACGATCTTTCGCGCTTTCGGAGTTGGAGAAAGCAGGATCGACAGGATCGGCATCCGCATGAAAAACAGGGCGATTTGCCCTTCGTTCAGGAAAACACCCTTCAGTAAAAGAGCAATCTTTGTCCCCCAGTGCCTGCGGTCTGTCCGCTGTCCTGCGGCACTTTCCCCCGAAGGCATCATGTGCAAGGATTGCGGTGCCTGCGGCATTGCCAGCGCCAGAAAAGAGGCTACGAAGCTGGGCTATAAATTTTTCATCGTCCCCGGCTCGAGCTTTATCATCCGCATGATCAGGCAGTACCAGCCCGAAGCCATCATTGGCGTAGGCTGCCTTTGCGAAGTCCGGGAAGGGCTGGACATGATGCACCGGAGCAAGATACCGGCGATGGGCGTCATTATGGACAGGGCTGGCTGCGTCTCGACGACGCTGGACTGGCAAAAGCTGTACGAGATCATGAACCTCAGCGACTCACCGGTTGATCAGAGGGAACAGCAGCCTGAAACAACAGGCTTTAAGGATGCCCTGGCAGAGGTATCTATTCCATCCCGGTGAAAATAAAACTGGCAAACTGTACTACAATTTTTAATAGCATGCTTTAGATATGAAAGCAAAAGCAAAAAAATATATGCGAGTAGTGATTTAAAGAACGTAACATTTGTAGTCCTTTGTAAAACGTATTATACGGTCCCTCAGGTTACACTACCTGACTGACCTCATAATAGTTACAAAAATGACTATCCTTCAAGTTCGGCTCAAGGTTGAAAAAAATGAGAGAAGCAGAAATTATTGTACTTGATGAGAAAGATGATGAGTACGTCCGGGTGCTGGAAAATTTCGGCCTCGGCCGATCTATGGCAAAAATCATCATCTGTCTTGCACTTCACCAGGAGTGTACTAGCAGGCAGATTGAGATTATCACTGGAATCAAGTCTTCGACAGTGAGCATCATTCTTAAAAAACTGAGGGAAGATAAGATAGTGACTGGCTCTAAAAAGGCCGAGAAGGATGCCGAAAGAGAGATCATGCACTACCGGCTGTCCGGCTCGATGGATCACGTACTTGCGATCCTGGAAGAGAGAAAACGCAAGGAGACTTCCCAGTATATCGAAAAGATCAAGAAGATCAAGAGCAAGCTGAAATAAGCAGAAAAACTACATATTTTCTTAACTAATACTCAAGATATGAGGGAATTGACATGGTGATGGGAGCGATACTGAGCGCAATATTCGGTGCTATTGTTGGATACATAGCCGGATGGGTCATAGAGTTGTTCCCCCACTTCAACAGTGCTCTGATAGGCGGCATCGAGATGCTGACCGGCTTAGACATAAAAGGAGAGACCAGGCTGCTATTCACAGGCCTGGGCTTCATTCTGGGAGTGCTGGCTGGTGTGGTGCAAATCCTCGCCAGATATAAAAAACGTTAGGCAGATAGCCCAAGTAGCTTTTTCAGCCGGTCCATGGCCTCGATATCTCTCGGGGTGCCGCATTTCCTGACAAGGATATCGTCGTCCAGTATCCGGCTTTTTCCGGGCTGGCCTAGAATACTTAATCTGGTGCCGGTAATCGTCGCATCGATCACTGATGCAAATCCCCGGCTGAACCTGGGTACCCTGGTTTTCAATATTTTCGAGCACACAGTAGACAGCTTAACAGTCCCCTGCACATCAGCTTTGAAATAGGCCCAGGCATAGGCATCTTTAATGACCGGCGGCATATCCTGCTGCGGAAGATAATAGCTGTTCTCCAGATCCTCGAACGCGGTAGTGACGAAGAGCACTGGATCGGTTACAATGTTGGCTACGAGGTGCCCGGTTTCTTTTACGTTTGCATAAGTGCGGGAGCCAGGGTACATTCTGATGAAAAGGCTCTCCCCCCGCTTTATTACACCCATAGGCGCGGCATTCGGTACTCCGGCAGCCGACAGAGTAGTCACAATGGTCTCCGTAATGCCTTCCTCGAAGATCTCGTCAGTCATCCCGTCAGTCATTCTTTTACACCTTCATGCCCCTGAGCAGCGCGATAAAGATGCCTGCGATAATGATGTCGGCAGTGGAGCCAGGGTTGATCTTCTCGCGGTACAGCCGGTTCGAAAGCTCCGTCAGCGTCATCCTGCGCTCTTGCACGTCTATTGCCAGGCCCTGCACATAGACCGCTTTCTCTAAGTCGTACTTCTTCGCGATGAATGTGTCAGGTTCGTCAGCCAGCAAATCGAGATAAGTGAGGACGATTGCATCGTTGAGCGTGCCAGTCAGGCGGCGCTCGTAGATAAGCTCTGCAGCCTTGAAGGACCGGGAAAACCCATTAGTCCACTCTCTTGCCACCATGTCTTTCTTTGAAGACATGTCCATGATACCGAACAAGGTTAGCTCCCGCTGCCTGATCTCGTCCAGTGATTTCTCGTCTGCGACATCAAGCTCCTCAGAGCCTTTCATCTTAACCTGCACTTTGCCGAACGCCCGGTAGAACTGGACGGCATCTTCGACCGTGGTCTCTCTGACAATGTTAATCGCTGTATTCTGCAGGTCGTGGAAGTTGGACGTCGCAGCCTTGATCAGGGGAAACAGTAGTATGTATGCCCCGAAATGTGTGTTGCCGCCCTGCTGCCAGGAGGTGCTTTCTTCGCAGGCGTCGAGGATGAGCTGTCCGATACCGTCGCTCCGGACGGCTCGTTCCATCACGGGATATACGCCGATTGCCGCAGCTATGAAGTCTTCGTACTTCGTATCAGCATAATCGTGGTCACGGTCGATGTTGCCGGGCTTGGGGGTTCCCGAGACCTCGAGAGCCATGGCAAGGACCGCACAACGGGCTATGTAGGAAGGTGTCAGCAGGCGCTCCATGTTACGTGACGACCCGGTCTTTGTCGATGTTTTTCATGATCTCGTCGGCCAGCTTTTTCTTTAGCTCGACGTACTCTTTCATACCCAGCGCTTTCTCCTCCATGGAGCCGTCCCTGAGGTAGCAGTGCTTGTTGAACTTACAGCACCACACCATGCTTCCGAAGCACGTCATGCTGCCGTCCCCCAGTTTAGTGGCCTTGCCGAAACCCATCTTGATCCTCGCGAATGTATCCGGGGACATGTTAGCCCTCCGTAGAGCCATGTGGATCGCGCAGTCCTTGACAGGAGGACAACACCAGGCCAGACCCCTGAGATCCCCTCCGCGACAGATGTGGGAGGGCGCGTTATACCAGCCCGACATGCGCTGCTGGTCTTCAGTATATGTAACCAGGCTCTTGATGATCTTAGGGTTTTCCAGCACCGGCCTGGCCAGCGAGATCATGTCACAGCCGGCAGAGTAGGCAGCCTGTGCTGACTCGTAGCCATTTATCGAGTTATTGCCGATGATGAAGAGCCCGGTGCCGTCCCGTAGCTTCTTAAGGACGTTTACGTTCGGCCCCCGGGTGCCCATCGTGTCGATGTGGACGATGTCCAGTCCGGCTTTCTCGAGCAGGCGGAGAAGAGGCACTTCGTCGACAATACCTGCCCTCATCTTCAGCGACAGCACTACGCCAGTCTTTTTTAGTTCCACAATCGTCTTTGAAAGTCCGATGCGGTCTTTGAGCATGACTTCGCCTACGCCTATCGCAGCCATCTCTTCCTGCCTGCAATGAGCGTTCAGCTCCAGTATCGCCCCATATTTTTTTGCCAGTTTCGCTGCGGCGATTAGAGGCTCTAGGCTGGCAGCCCTTACGTTGATCCCTATGGCAACGCCTTTTCCGGAGACCTTTTTAAGGTCGCCCTCGATCAGTTCGAGCGGCCTGTCCGTGATAAACTCTTTTCTGCCCCTTTCTGCAATCTCGCGAGATGCGGCCATAGTGGCAGCATCAAGGCTGTAGCCCCCCATAACATATAAGCCTGCATCCTTGCAGCTCTCGAAAAAGTCGCCGCCGGTGATGCCTGCCATAGATGCAACGGCTACAGGGTTTTTAAACCTGACGTAGCCGACGTTAAGATCAAAGAGATCGGTCATGTGAAAACACCAGATAATGCAAAAAAATGGCCATATTTTAAAATGTACTTTTTGGTCGGTGCTGGTACCCCTGCGTTTGTGCAGTTTAGATAAACTGTACAGATCAGCAATCTAATTAATGTACTTTTACAGGTTGACTCTCTGTAAAGACCCCCAGCAGGTGCTTTCGCCCGTTGATCGTGATGACGTCATACGAAGTCGTGCCAGACCTTGTGGAGCCATCTTTAGCGCGGAAATGGATCGCTGAAGTGATAATCCTGCCAGTCTTAATAACCTGCTCGATTAACCGGCTCCGGTCCTCAGGCGTAATAATGCCGAGCTCTAAAGAAGTCTTTCCGATCGTCTCTTCCCTCGAGAAACCGAATAAGTCTGTGAAGCGTCGGTTGACATCGATAATCATACCATCTTCGAGAGTGGAGATGCTCATCGGCAGTGGATTGTATTGGAACGCCAGGGAAAACTTTTCCTCGCTTTCCCTCAACGCCTGTTCAACAAGCACCCGGGAAGTCACGTCCTGGGTTGTGCCGAGCATCCTTATAATTGCACCACTGGCATCCCTGATGAACTCAGCCTCGTCCCGGAGATAGCGTAATTCACCGTCCGGACGGCGTATTCTGAAGTCGAAAGTGGTCGATAGAAGCTCTGGTGGAGCCAGGTTTATTTTTTCCATCAGGAGAGCCTGATCTTCGGGTAATATCATCGACTTGATCAAATCAAAACTAAATACAGAATTATCTGACTCTATGCCAAAGATGTTTTTCGACTCATCAGAGAGCCATATAGTGCCTTTTACGATGTCCCAGTCCCAGTTACCCATATGAGCAAGGCTGAGAGCTCTGGCAAGCCGCATTTCGCTGACCTTGTATGCTTCAATTGCTTCGAGCTTCTCGCTGACGTCCCGGAAGACAAATACTACACCATCGATCTTCCCGTGTTCTCCGAAAATAGGGGATAAGGTACAGTCTACGGGACACCGGTTACCGTTCCTCCCGACCAGAGTCATCATCCCTTTAGACGTGCAGGTAGTTCCAGTTTCCAGGACTTCAGCTGCCGGGCATTCCACCTCTCTGCCTGTTTCTGAGTCAAGAACATGGATGACCTCATGGATGTTCTTTCCCGCGGCTTCTGCTGCTGTCCAGCCAGTCATAGTTTCTACCGCAGGGTTGATGTAGGTGATGAGGAGGTCTGAGTTTGTAGAGACGACTGCATCGCTGATGCTGTTTAAGGTGGTTTCAAGCAGATGCCTGGCCTCATTAAGCTCTGCGTCCATCTTATGTTTATACAGGGCCATTTCGATGGTGGTGCGCATTTCACGCTCGTCGAAAGGCTTGAGGATATAGCCGAACGGGCCTGTAATCTTGGACTTCTGCAACGTAGTATAGTCCGAGTTTGCCGTCATGTAGATAATCGGTATGTTATGGATCGCCTTGATCTGTTTTGCCGCCTCGATGCCATCGATCTTACCCTTGAGACCGATATCCATGAGTACGATATCAGGGCTGTCCGTACTGACCTTTTTGACAGCCTCTTCTCCGTATGCTATAGTTCCGACAATGTCGTAGCCAAGATTTATCAGCCGGTTCTTAATATCGAGCTGAACGATTGCTTCATCTTCCACGACAAGGACTTTCTCTTTCAACAGTATCCCCATTGCAACTATTTTTAAAACAATCAATTACAGGAGTAATAATCAATCTTTTCTTATAAATTTGAAAGTAAAATATAGCTATAGAAATAACGTGATGACAGCCCAGTTTATGCAAAAGGCTATAACAATCCATATCCATAATAATATTGCATACTGACATCGTCATTCAGCGAGGGCGTTCAAAGATGACAATACTACACGAAACCGCAGAGAAGATTAAAAATATGGAGATTAGAGGGGCAGGAAGGATCGCCAGAGCTGCAGCCCTTGCCTTGAAAGACGAAGCTAAGTCTATAGATACCGACAGCCTTGACGAGTTCAACGCTAAGATGAAGGCGGCTTATAAACTGTTGTATCAGACTCGCCCGACTGCAGTATCGCTTCCCAACGCACTGCGCATCGTCATGCGCTACAAAGCATCCACGGTCGCAGAAGCCCGCAGCCAGATCATAGCCAACGCGGACGCCTTCGTCACTGGATCAGAAAATGCGGTAAAGAGGATTGGGGAGATCGGAGCAAGGCGGATCAAGGACGATTTCACGATCATGACCCACTGCAACTCGTCTGCCGCAGCCCAGATCATCCAGACCGCTTTCAAGTCGAAGAAAAATATCAGCGTGATAGCCACAGAAACCAGGCCCAGGATGCAGGGCTACGTGACCGTAGACGTCATGCAAAAAGCAGGGATACCGACTACCCTCATCCTCGACTCTGCTGTCAGGTACTTCATGAAAAAAGTCGACGCCGTCGTAGTCGGCGCAGATGCGATCACAGTCAACGGTAACCTTATCAACAAGGTAGGAACCTCTCAGCTGGCGCTGGCAGCCCACGAAGCCCGGGTGCCTTTCATCGTGGCTGCGGAAACCTACAAATTCAGCCCGAGAACTCTGCTTGGCGAGCTGGTGGAAATCGAGGAAAGAGACCCGTCAGAGGTCCTGAGCCCCGAAATGCAGAAAAAGTGGCCCAACCTCAAAATCGCCAATCCGGCGTTCGACATCACTCCGCACAGCTACATCGACCTGATCTGCACCGAGATCGGAGCGATTCCCCCGGAGATGGCCTACTGGGTGATCACCGAAAAGCTCGGCTGGGAGATAGAGGAAGCAGACGAAAACATCATGTAACCGGAGAGAGCGAGATGAGAATTGATTATGAGCACCTGCTTGACAACGAAATCAAAGGAATAGAAAACCTTGATGAAACGGTAGAAGTATGCTACCCCACTGGCTGCGTGGACCTGACTAAAAAGGAGATCCTCGCCAAGATGTGCGAGATCGAGTTCAAGATGACGGGCACGTGGACCCACGAGTTCCTCGACGACCTCGAACAAAAATACCGGTACATGAATGCATACGAGCTTGCCCAGGAAATGTGCAAGAGGCTCCAGGAAATCTATGACTGGGACGAGACAGTCTATGCCAGAGTGCTTGGCTGATATTACTCTTTTCACACAATGGCCGGCTCAAGCCGGATTTTCCCATTATTTTTAATGATCTCGGTGTTCGTCAGCTTAACCCTGTAATCATCGGTCTCTACGTTCTCCGTATATACTTTTACCCACCGCTGGCCTGGAGAAAGCCGTATAGAAGAGCCATTATACCTGATAAGCACAGTCCCGTCTTCCAGTACGCCGTCGATGTTGATCCCGTCGACGTTTGCAGGATAGGATGGAACGCCGAGCAACCTTGTGGATATCCCGTACCCGGCGTCCTGCATCAGGCTCTGGGTAGTGCCTACGAGGACTTTAAGCGAGCCGTTTATTCCTGGATTCTGCCTGCAGGTGAGGACAGACCGTTCCGCGTCGAAAGTGTACTCTTCTCCTGAGAGAGTTTTACCAGGAAAGTGCCCGGACACTAGCTGTCCCCTGACATTATTTTTATGCTCCAGGAATACGATGGCTTCTTTCCCCTGATTGCTCAGCATATCAACGCCTATGCATGTGACTGGTAAGGCAATAGTAATGACCAGTAGTATGATTGCCAGCTTCCATAGCTTCATCTTAACCCTTCCGACAGTCGATTTACCGGCTATTTTTTAATCAGCCGGACTGCTGCGATAAGAGTAATAAGAGAAATGACCGCTGTCATACCTGGGACAGCTACAGGTGAGCCACTTTTCGGCGTCTTAAGCTCATCCTTGATACCTACAGCCCGGAATTTGATTTCCCAGGCATACTCTGCAGGTGCGCTACTGATATTCCTGAACTGAACGATCGTTCTGCCGTCGACGTTTTGCACTGATACCGGCTTGTCGAGCGCATGATTATAGTCCAGATAAGTAAAATTTTTCGGCGGCAAAATGACTGTGGATATACGTTCCACCCTGTTGATGTCTACTCCAGGCCGGTAGCCGATGCTGTAAACCCCTCTGCCTTCTTCTACGATGCGGTTGTGATTATCGTATTCCACGACAAAGGTATACCCTGTGAAGTAGGGCCGATCAAAGTGCACATCGTAGATCAGCACATTTTCCTGCTCTTTTAGGTTATACTTCAATGGCTTGCCAGTGGCATAATCGTATATAGAGACATTTTCAGGCCGGTACTGCTTCTGGAGCTCCAGTCTGGCATTCGTTACCCCATCCCTGCTTGCCGGCATGGTCTGCACTATCTTATAGTGCAAAGCGCCAGTTTCTTCAATCGTCAGTGTCATGTTGAAGACCGGTATGCTTTCCTGGCTATACCCTGCAGAGGAAAACAAGACAGCTGCTGCGCTAAAGATAATCACGGCGACTAATCCTGTTCTGGCAAGGTGCATATACCCCTAATTGGATATTCTGGTTTAAAAAGCCTGCTGCTCGATATCTTGGCCATAAAACGAGAAACAGGGGCAATTTTATTATGTGCTTGAATATTTATGTCTTGAAAAATAAGATATTGTACTCCAGGCGCATAAAAAGGTTTATTCGAGTACAGTATGGCGCTGCTTCAGGAACGACTCGTCTACGCCCTTGATCACCATCATCTTGGCAATGAAGGCATCCAGGAAGACTGCTGCCGTAAGCTCGAACAGAGTGCCCAGCGGGGTCAGTGATTTGTGGTTGCCCCTGAGCTGCCGTTCCATATATTCCTTGCTCTGGACCGGCTTCTGCTTGTTGTCAAGAATCACCACGAGGTCCGACATCCGGCCCAGGGCAGAATCCTTGTTAGTGGTCACCGTGACCAGCTTCACATTGAGCTTTTTGCAGATTTCCCCGAATTCAGAGATCGTGCGGGTGTTGCCGCTGCCCGAGATAGCGACGACTACATCGCCTGCCGTTACCGCGGGGGTGATAATTTCGCCTACGACGTAGACCTGGAATCCGATGTGCATCAGGCGCATGGCAAACGATTTCGCCACAAGGCCTGAGCGGCCTGCTCCCATGACAAAGATGCGGTTGGCCGAGGTCAGCATGCTGGCAAACTCGTCGAGGTTTGAAGCATCAATAGAGTCGGCAATGTTGATCAGACTGTCTGCAATAGAGATCATCGTGTCTGTGACTACCTGGTTGGTATTGACATTAATCGGCGCGTCAGTGCGAGGGGATTTTACTTCCATATTGTGCGGCTCCTCAAAGGGCTTAAATGGTTGTGTCCCATATTCGGTGAACTACTTAATAAAGGTTATCCGGCGCAGGCGGTTGGAGTGCATCGAAGCACTCCGTTTTTATACAAATAGTATTTTAATTGATACCTGACAGTCCTAAAAAATTTAAGAATTGCTCTCTGATGAAAAATGGGTTTTCAAGTAAGGGATACGTAAAAGTGAACTGGCTCGGCCCCGGGAGGCCTCGGTTTTAAATCGCAAAGGCGCAGGGGCGCAAGGTCGCAAAAATTGAAAGTTAGCACAGTATAGGTCGAAAATACCGCCAGGCACGCCAAGAAGCCAAGCTCGCCAAGAGATAAATTTTTCATGGAACGCCAGGATAGACATTTTTTATCGAACGCCAGACAATAATTTCAGTGATCGGCGTGATTCCGATCGAAAAAGTCTCTGGCGTGCCTGGCCCCTTGACGTTTCATGAAAAATCTGGGTCAGGGAGGTGTTGAGAGGTCCGGGAGGAGGTCGGAGAGGCTCAGGGAGTTTAGAGAGAATATTCGTACGTAAATCCTCTCAGACCTTTCCACACTCTCCAACCTCCTCTCCAACCTCTCTTACCTCTCAGACCTCCCAGCTTGAAAATCCTCCCCGACCTCCCGGGAACTCCCCGACCTCCAGGTATTTTTCATCTGCTTAAGTAGAAAAAACAGTTATAATAAGCTGGTTGCCGGGAAGCCTTGCAACCCTCGCCGAATCAACAAGTTTCATAGAACGAGAAGGTTTTCTGATTAGACTTTGCGTCGCTGCGACGTTGCGCCTTTGCGAACTAAAAACAAGGCGGCCGGGCGCCGACGATAACCTCATTTTCACAGGACTATAATCTAACCTTCCTTATTAGCTTCGATGACCTGCAGTCTCCAGCTCGAGCTGTCGCCAAGGACTTCGTATAGCTGGTTGATCTTGGACGGGTTGCCATCCCATAGAATCGGCATGTCGAAATCAGCTTCTCGAAGTTGCTCAATCAGGCCCAGTGCGAGGCGCCTCAGAGCTTTCCGCCTGGAGAACGGGACGTTGAATATCGTCTTGTAGGCGTCATCGGCTTTAGAATAAGAAATGACGATGTAGTCGTCCTGCCGATAGCTGTTGATATCGTCGTAGGGGCACATGGTTTCGAACTCGTAGACGACGGTAGAATCGACTTCGGAGAGCGAGATAAGAATCAGGGCGAGGACATCTTTGTCGATCCCCTGTTTCATGCTGATGGTAATCTTACCTGTGGTGCAGGTGATACGTGCGCTCTTATCATGCCGCTCGATGATGTAAAGAGTCGTGTCGGTCTTTTCTATGATATCAGTCGAAATGGCACATACCCCCGGCTTATTCAGTCACCCCGTTACTTTACAAACTGCCAGCGCTCGTTGCCCGCGGAGCGGATCTTGCCTCTGTACTCCATTTCGCACATGATCTCCTGCATGCGCCCGGGCTGGCTGATCTCGAAATATGTCGGCTCAATCTGATGGTACTTTTTCAGGCAGGCCTTGATATCGTTGACAGTGAATACTTTCAGCTTTTCCTTGTCCGCGACCTGACAGGTCAGATCACACATGTCTTCCATGAAGTTCCATGGAAACACCACCCAGGCCCACTCGTCCAGGACTTCTCCCACGTAGTCCGCCTTGAACTGGGAACAGGTCAGGTGCTGCAGCGTGGCAGTCTTGACCGAGGCCGGCTCATATCTTGATATGTACTCCTTCGCCGTAAGCAGGCTTTTGCCGGTGTCGGTAATATCGTCTACGATGAGGACGTTTTTGCCTTTTACGGAGGCGCCGTCGAACAGGTACCTGACTTTAGGCCCTTCTGAGACGTTCGCCGTACCCGTGTAGTGCTCGATCTTCAGGCTCGTGAGGTCGTTCAGGTTTAGAAAGTCGCAGAGAACCCTGCCGGCAAACCAGCCGCCCCGGGCCAGCGCCACAATTACGTCGGGAGTGTACCCTGATTTTCGCACGTCTTTAGAAATGTTCCTGCAAAGTCCGTAGATATAATCCCAGTTAGTGATGACGCACTTAAAGTACTCGGGTAACACCATACAAACACCTGATACCCCTGATGAAACTGGAATATGTACGTAATATGCCTTATACTTTTAGAATCTCCCTGGTAGCAACGACGAAGGATTACAGTAAAACAGGTCGGCGGGATACCGGCGATGCCGGTCCCCGGAGGCCCGACTATCGGACTTTTGTGCCCGGCTCGGACGGCTTCTCCACGGTCAGCAGTGTTGCCCCGTTAGAGTCCGCAGCCAGGATCATGCCGTTGGATTCTACCCCCATAATCTTAGTCGGCTTCAGGTTGGCGATGACGATAACGGTCTTGCCCACCATCTCTTCAGGTGTATAGACTTCTGCGATACCTGAGACGATCTGCCTGGGCTTGTCCTCGCCGAGGTCGATCAGGTTCTTGAGCAGTTTTTTACTGCCCTTAATCTTCTCACTGGCTATTACTTTTCCGACCCGGAGCTCCATCTTCGCGAAGTCGTCGATCGTGATTGGGGGTAACTGGGGTTCCAGCTCTTCTTCGGCCTTCTTGCCGTTGAGCTTTGCCTCGGCAGCCTTTACACGTTCGTCCATGATCTTCGTCATCTCCGCAATTTTCTTGTCTTCGAGCTTTGTGAACAGGATGGAGGGCTTCGGCCTCGGGCGGTTCTCATAGGGCACCAGCGCATCGTCAATGCGGGCGCTCGCGAGAGTCGCCGGATCGTAGCCCAGCATGCCCCAGATTTCCTTTGCCTTTTCGGGCACCGTGGGCTCGGACAGGATTGCGAGGGCTTTCACGATCTGTATGCAATTGAAAAGCACATTCTCGCAAGCGGCAGGGTTCTCCTTGATCAGCTTCCAGGGCTCGTGGCTCTGGAAATAGGTGTTGCCGACGTCCGAGAGGGTGATGATCGAATCGCAGATCTTCTTGAACTCATAGTTGCCGATCTCGGTCTTGACCATGTCTATAGCAGTCTTAATCGCAGAGGAGATCTTTGGGTCGATCGTGCCTTTCACATCGATGCCCTTCGAGTCGATGAAAGTCAGGACACGGTTCACGAAGTTACCGTAGCTGCCGACCAGTTCCTTGTTGATCTTTGTCTGGAACTCGGTCCAGGAGAAGTTGATGTCCTTGGTGTGGGACGTGTAGCTGAGGATGTAGTACCTTAAAAGGTCCGGGTGGAACCCGTGAGCGAGGTAGTCGTCCTCCACCCACACAATGTAGCCTCTGCTCTTGCTGAACTTCTTGTCGTTCACCTTAATCATGCCCGAGGCGACGACTCCCCATGGCAGGGTGTAGCCCGCGCCCTTGAGCATTGCAGGCCAGAAAATGCAATGGTGGTAGATGATGTCCCCGCCGATGAAGTGGATGATCCGGCTGTCGCCCTTCCATAAGTCTTCCCAGTTTTTGCCGGCTGCCTTAGCGTACTCTTCAGTGAACGCTATGTAGCCGATAGGCGCGTCTACCCAGACGTAGACGACGAGATCTTCGTGGCCGGGGTACTTGACTCCCCATTCGAGGTTTCTGGTGATACACCAGTCTTTCAGCTCTTTCGCCCATTCCATTGCATAGTTGACTGCATTAGGGGTAGCGTGGAGAGTGTTCAGGTACTCCTGCAGGAAATCTCCGAACTCCGAGAGCTTGAAGAAGAAGTGCTCCTGCGTCCTGACCTCGGCCTTCGAGCCGCAAACCTTGCACTTAGGGTCAAGGATCTCTCCCGGCTCGAGGTGCCGCTGGCAGCCGATGTCGCACTCGTCGCCCCGGGCGATCGAGCTGCAGTACGGACACACGCCTTCTACATACCGGTCCGGCAGGCCGCGCTGGCACTGCGGGCAATAAGCTACCTTGATCTCTTTCGGGTACACGTAGCCGTTCTTCTGCAACTCTGAGACAATCGACTTCGTGCGGGCGTGATTCGTGGGGTCATCCGTGTTTCCATACCTGTCGAAAATGACACCACATTTCTTAAAGATGGAGTCAAACTGAACATGATACTTGTCAACAAGCTGACGCGGAGAGATCTTCTGCTCCTCCGCATTGACGATGATAGGAGTGCCGTGGGCATCCGAACCGCATACAAAGACGGTTTCCTGGCCCATCATTCTCAGGGTCCTCACGAACATATCCGCGGGTATATACGTCCTCAGGTGGCCGATGTGGGCGGAGCCGTTAGCGTAGGGCAGGCCACAGGTCACCAGTACCGGTTTGTCGCATGGGAACTCTGACATAAGTTTCTCCTCTATCATATAGCATCTGATTTAGTATTTTATAAAGCGGACACTCATATATAGCCTACACCGCTTAAATTTTACTATCCCCTACCTTTGTATCGGATAAACCTCTGGTACGCCCTCTGCTTTATCGATCTCGCTGCTGACCATGGACCGCAGCACTATGAACCCGAGCACGCATACCACCCCGAGTAAGCCTAAAATAAGCCACATGAGAGATATCGTCCCCGAGAACTGGTCCATCAGGAAACCTCCGATAAACGGCCCCGCTGCGAAGCCTGCGCTGCCGAGCACGCCTGAAATGCTCATGTACCTGCCTCTGTTCTCCGGGCTGGCCATCCGGGACACGATATTCATGGAAGGCGGAGAGAAGACCAGCTCGCCTGTAGATATTATCAGCATGCAGAGGAATAGCGGCCAGAAGCCCGTACAGAAGCCGACCATGCCGAAGCCTGCCGCGTACAGGAGAGAGCCGACGATCAGGGCGGTAGTCAGCCTGAAACGCTCGAGGAATACTGCAATCGGGTATTGCAGAAAGACGATCATGAAGCCGTTCAGCGAGAACAGCAGCCCTATCATCGACTCGTTGATCTGCCCGTAGCTGCCTGAATATGTGCTGAAGGTGCTAAGCATCTGGGAATAGACCACGGATATCACTGCCGATACGATGCAGAACCAGAGGAACGGATGATCAGACCAGACCTTCGCACCGTTTATAGCAAAATTAGCACCACACTGGTCAGGCCGGGTATCCCTGAGCAGGAAGATGGTGATCAGCAGGAAGATGGCACTGGTAAACATCGTGACGGCAAACATGTAAGCATACGAATATGTAGCCAGGATGCCGCCGATGATCGGGCCGATGGCAAAGCCGAGATTGCCGCCGATGCGCAGCAGGCTGAAAGCCCCGTTCCGGTCGCCTTCAGGCACCACGTCGGATACCATCACCGACGGCACGTTCTTGTACAGGCCTCCCGCTATCTCTCGAAGGCAGAGCAAAACCACAAATACAGGATATCCTGCCTGAAAGAGAATCGCAGTGGTCAGCAGGCCGAAAGCAACGACGTTCAGAGCAATGCCAAAGCTCATGACTGCCTTACGCCCGATCCTGTCACACAGTTCCCCACCGGCAACCTGGCCCAGAAGGCCGATGGCAGCGGCGATCAGCAAAGCCATGCCCACATCGGTCATCGGAATGCCGCGGTACATGTAGAGGTAAAGTGAAATAAACGGATATGCAATGGAAAAGCCGAAGCTGTTGATGAGGGAGCCTCCGGTCAGAATCCATATCTGCCTATCGTACCGTCTGAAAATTCCGTCTATCAAAGCTTCACCGATGGCTCATGATGAATACTGCCAGAGTATATCAGCATTTCGGATTGATGAGCGCCCAAAAAATTAGAGAATAACTAAAGGGTATCATTTGATCTTCTGCTTAAAGCTGCCCATCGCATCCTTGAGGTCTTTGATCTGCAGGGCGTTGGTGATCTCGCCGCGGGTGCGCTCGATCAGGGAGCGGGCCACGTCTGTCTTTTTGCGCAGGCCATGGGTGATGGCGTCGGGGTAGTCGAAAGACATCAGTTCCGTATATAGCTCATCCATCAGATCGAGATATTTTTCTCCCTCTTCAGGCCTGCCAGTGCGGATCTGATCCAGGATGTGCCGGCGGAGCTCGCCGATAGTATCCCCCACCCCATTCAAGTAAGCGGCATAGTCTACCTGAAGCTCATCCGGCGAAGGGATATTTTCGCCGTGCAGCACAGCATTTAGAATAGATACTTCTGCATATTCCGTCTGCGCGTTGCCGACGTAGCCGGAATAGTAGATGTCGGGAAAATCCCTCAGGATATCGTTCACCTGCAACACCAGCGACCTTGTCTCGTCTATCAGTTTTGCAGACTGGTCCCACTCCCCACGGTGTATGGCTTTGATGGCGTCGCCGGAGTTTCTGGTGATCTTCCTCGAGAGTGCCAGAGATTGTTCCCTAGCCTTATCCATGGCGTCAAACCTTGCCCGTATTCTGTCGCAGATTTCCTCAATCCCGTGGTTCATAAGGTATCATTGTCCTGATAGGTATTGAAACTGCAGGTAAAAAATGTAAGGCCAGTCGCTGCTGGCCATGTCATGCTTATCGGTTCCAGACTCTGCCATTAGCGCATTATTTAAGCGCCCATTTTTAGTGTCTGGTTACCAGGCTTCTTCATCATCCCGGGTTGCTGGGCACCCTGCATCTGCTGGGCACCCTGCATCTGCTGGGCACCCTGCATCGGCTGGGCTCCCTGTTTTGCCGTGAAGTCGAACTGCTTCAGGAACTGTTTGCCCTGTTCAGTCTGGAAGAACTGCGTGGTCTGCATCTGGTGCTGCTGGATCGTGTTCATCTCCTTAGACTGTAGTTGCTTAATCAGCGCCAGGTCCTGGGCGTTGACCATTCCGGCAGCCTGGGAGGGATCGGCTATACCATTGATCTGCATGCCAGCGTTCTTTACATTCATCGAGACCATCTGTTGAGGCGTGGTACCTGCGGGCAGTACAGTAACCATCACGTTGGCAGAACTGTAGCCGTGAAGGGTGCAGTGTGCGATAGCCCTCAGGTTCATGTCCTTAGTGGCGGGAAGCACTACTGCTTCAGTGAATATCTCGTTCGGATTCGCGCTGGCTTCTGTGTACTTCCATTCCTTGATCAGGTTTGTCCCGTCGAAGAGGTAGACGTGATCGACATAGTGGGTCGCCGGCACCATGCTGTCCCGGTGAGTTACCACTATTTTTACCAGCCCTTCGCCTCCCTGCACTGGCACGTTCGGAGCCGGCGGCGGAGGCGGAGCGTTTAGGGCTACGCCGGGCACGTTTGCGAGTGCGATTCCTGTCACCGTCGCTACAAACAGGACAGAGATCAGGACAGACAAGATTAGTCCTGTTATCAATCTTCGGGTTCTCATTCTAAACCATCCCCTTTAACTTCTGAAATCCGGCACATTTATAAAAAAATTTTAGAGGCCTGTGACGATGGAGAGGGGAAATGCGGAAAGAATAAAACTGGCCGAGACAAGCAATAAACAGGTAACAGTGAGGGGACTCGATCAGCAGGCGCACTACTCAAGCCGTCTGGCCGTCCCGTCTCTGCTCAGTAATACGACTCTGCTGAGTTCCACGTCCATTGCCAGCTTGTAGCCGCATGCGGCCGCTACGTCTTTAGCGAACTCTAACACTTCAGCATGGCGGGGCATCGCTTCACGGGGAAGCCGGTACCGGCTGTATCCTAAATGCATGTATGCTTTGACTTCCACGTAGTCTGGCTTTGCAGTACTGATCTGCCGGGCATAGCCTGCCGGGTCTTTCATGTTCAGGCCTTTGACGAGGGTGATGCGCAGGGCTCTGCGCTGCTGAGGCCGGGATCCGAGGACTTCGAGAGATTCCTGTACTTTATTCCACAGGTCTCCGGCAGGGTTGCAGGTTGCCAGATAGGTCTCGTGATCCGGAGCGTCGAGCGACATGTAAAGCTGGCTGGGGCTGATCTGCGCCAGCACATCCGGACGAGTCCCGTTGGTGACGATAAAAGTAGACATTTCCTTACTCTTGAACAGCTCTATAAGCTCGTCCAGGTAAGGGTATAAGGTAGGCTCGCCTACGAGCGAGATGGCCGCGTGTTTTGGCTTGAACGCCTCTTTCCATATGGCCTTGTCCGCAGAGTCGGTACCGCCATATCCTGATACGAAGCGGAGTTGCTCGGCTATTGCCTGCTCTGCGATCAGTTCTGGCTTATCCCAGGATTCTATGGTGAATGGTTCTTCTACCGGCCTCCAGCAGTGAAGGCAACGCTGATTGCAGGCGACACAGGGCGTCATCTGGACGCAGCGGTGGGAACTAATGCCGTAGAACTGGGCTTTATAGCAGGAACCCTTAGCCTTGATCGACCGGTTCAGCCACAGGCAGGGCTTGATAGCGCTGTGCCTGCCGAGTATATGGTACCCCTGCTTCCGTAAAAGATCGATGAGATTAGCCGCTGTCACTGTGCTCTCCATGATTTATGCCGCAGGCTTCCTGATCATCCGGCGGAAAAAGCCCACGACTTCTCTTGTAGTGAGGATGATCACCAGTGTTTCAGCGATCATTAACGTATAAAAATTTAGCCCTATGCTGAACCACAGTGCAAGCCCAAGAGAGACTATGACGAGGATTGCGACGCTGATGCCGAATGCTACGACGATGGTTTCGGGCAGGTTGTAGCCCTTCGTCTTCACCCAGCCGGTAGTCCGGAGGATGTTGGCGCCCGGCAGTATGAGCAGGTACAGGAATGCAAGGATAAAGGCAATCCAGTCTAGTATCGAGATTTCCATCTTATCACCCTATGGTCGGTTTACCTGATATATTTTTACGCCTTCCTCGTCATACACCACTGTAAAGCCCGGATTGCTTTTCAGTGTCTCTGCAAACGAGTAGCCGCTTTCTTTCGACCCGACGAACACGTAGTCTACGCCCTCGGAGAGCATAGTATTGTACAGCGCGTCCTTATCGGTCATATGGAGGATGGCTTCCATCTCCCTCTGCTTGTTCACGTTATGATACTGTAGCGTGTATATCTCTCCGGCGTACGCATCGTTTCTGCCGGTCATGACCGGAACCCTGACGAAGTGTGTCGGCTCCTCGTATATGACCGCATCTCTTGGAGTGTTGGCCTTAATCCACTGTGCCGCTTTAACGTCTCCCGGAGGGGCGTGTACATAGGACGAGTCGTTGTAGAACATGATTATGCATACCGTCGAAGGGACCAGAGCGAGAATGATGAGGGCTGCGGTAATGATCTTAAGCTTCGAGGCAGAGAACAGCCACTTCGACAGAGCCAGGCCGGCGAAGAGCGATACCGGCAGCGCCAGGTAGACGAGGAACCGGTAGGTATTGTGAGTCATCGTCATCTCGAAGATGTTGAGGAAGACGAAGTTCAGCACCGCGAAGATCATCAGGAGCACGGCATACTGGTTATTTTTAGCCCTGTACATACCCCAGATGGCGAACGGTAACAGCGGCCCGAGAGTCACGAGCAGGGTCACATATACGTCGGGGTGGTGGCCGAGGCTGATCTGCGAGCCCGCGTTCGAGGACATCAGCATGATCTCATAAATTGTGGCTATGGCAGCCATGATTAAGGGGATCGCAGCTACAGGGATAATGCTGAGGTCTCTGTTCCCGAGGATCTGTTTACGCTCTTTGAATAGTAAGTACAGGAAGTACAGGCCGAGCGCCATGAATACCGGGAATGCGGTGATCACGTGGAACATGACCAGCGACGCAAGGGCAACTCCCGCTACGATCGAGATGGCGAGCGATTTTTTACTCACTGCCTGAAGGTAAATGTAAAGTCCAAAAATCATGGCCAGCAGGCCGAACGTCTGGGTCTGGGGCAGCAGCATGTAAAGCGATGGCGAATCGTACTTCAGCCCCATGATACCGGTCCACTCGAAGATGAGGATCCGGAACATATCTATAGATCGGTCACTCAGTGCAAGATAGGCAAGATACAGCCATGAAAGTCCTGAACTTACTACATATATGATCCCCGCCAGCAATGAGGCTTTCAAGTCTTCGTCAAATATGGTGCGGGCCAGCAGGTAAGCGTCGATAAAGATGAGGGCAGATACAAAGGTAATCAGTACTTTGAAGACCTCGAACAGGCTTAGTCCGGTCAACAGGGTCAGCTCTCCGAATACGACCTGCATAAACCAGTTGTAGACGATCTCATAACCTGGCAGATAAGGGTCCTGCGGAGGCAGCTGAGGGGCCTCGATAAAGCGCTGGGCGATCGACAGGTGCCAGTTCAGGTCTGAGGCATGTGTGGTAGCGATCTCCAGCCCCTTGTCAGTAATCACGAAGGTCTTCAGCATGATGAACAGCACGATAAGGAAGATGAGGGCTGCGATGACCTGCACCTGCCAGTCGGAAGTGTCCACGGTGATCGTTTTCCGTTTCCAGAAGCCGTAGAATCCTGCAGCGATGACAATCAATCCGAGCAGTATGCCTGCAAGCCGGACTGATACTGGCGATATGAACAGTATTACAAGGGGAAAAACCAGTATGGACAGGGTGCCCGAAACACCTATCAATTCGGACAGAGTCATCCGATCTTTCAGCAGGAGCAGGATCGCCAGCCCAGGAATGACTAGCAGCAGTACGAAAGTAAGCCAGCCCAGCGGAAGCATCATCCCGAGGCCTGCGAGGGTAAGCCCGAGCCAGTACTCTCTTCTCATTCCTGCTTCTCCAGCATGACGTCGAAGTTGATCAGCGACAGCAGCCAGTACATGCCGAAGGCGGCGATGATGATGGCTACCTCGGTGAAGTAGGTGTAGAACCGGCTTTGCATTGTGGAGAGGTTGAACGCGCTGATGTGCGTGAGCGCAGATAGCCAGATGCCCCACATTTCGTTTTTGAACAGGATTACGGTGGCAGCGATCCAGGAGAGTATGAGGAGCTTCGCGTCGACGGAGATGTTCAGGTTATAGTTATTCCGGGCTTTCCGGCCTGCCTGAGCAGACGCTGGCGGTTGGCCGGCAGCAGCCTTTTTCGAGTCGTTTTCCAGGAAGATGTAGACGAGCCCGGGGATGAAGAACAGGAGCACGAACAGCCCGGTCTGGATAATGGTGGACATCGTTACAGGCCACGCCTCATGGTAGGTGATCTGAGCGATATTCAGGATGTTCAGGGTGCCCATGGTCAGCATCTGCCATATCGCATAGGTCATGACCAGCGCCAGGATACAGATCGTCACCATCGCCGGCTTTTTGAAGTCTTTAGTCTTGATGGCGGCATATGCAAACTGGAAGACCATGTACAGGCCCATGATGCCGACCATCGTGAACATGGACTGCTGGTGGGTCAGCGCCATCGTGACCGACATGAGAATAGCCATAGGCCAGTCTTCCCGCAACAGGAAGTACAAGGCCAGCGGCAGGATAAACAAGCCCATTAGCTGAGGGAAAGGCCTGACGGTGTTGAGCGTGATGTCGGGCGAGAGCAGGAAAAAGAATGCCGCAAAGAGCCCTACGAATTTATTGCCGCCGCTGAGCCGGTAGGCGATTGCATAGACTGCCAGCAAGCCGAACACCCCGAGCACCGGAACGATCAGGGCTGACATGACCATCACGTCGATGCCTGTGGCGATGGATAGCGAGGCTACGAGAAGCCGGAAACCAGGCACGTAGAAGTTGGGGAAACCCCCGCCGTAGGATAGCTCGGTCGTCGGGTAATGCTGGGTCTCGATCATTTCCCGCTCGATACCCACGTGATACATAGTGTTGCCCCACGTGGGAATCAGGAAGTTGCCCAGAATTTGAGCCCGGTACAGTAAGGCTATGAGGACAATAATAAGGAGTGCCCCGTAATACCAGTAGCGCTTGATAAACTCTTCTATGTTCACGGTAACACCTTGTAGATAGTGACATCGTTATTACGATAGACCGGCTCGAAATACCTCGTATCCTCGAACTTTTCCCGGTTCCCGTAGTTATCGTAAGCGCCGGCCCAGACATTGCGATTGGGCGAGACCACGTAGGTGGCATTCATGCCTACCGCCAGATCGTGTGCCCTTTTTGCATCGGCCGTGCTGTATATTTCAGAATTATCGTACATATCCTGTACCGCGTTCGGGGCGTTCGCCCAGTCGCCGCCCACCGTGGATACCCTGGTAGTCATACCCATGACCAGTTCTGCTCCGGGAATGTCGTTGACGAATTTATCTGTCTCAGCAGTGTTCTCCTTGATCCATTCAGTGGCTTCGAGCTCGCCCTTCAGTACCTGGACGCCCATCCAGCACTGGGAAAACCAGGGGACTTCGGGGAAGAAGATGTAAGTATTCGGCTCGACAGGGATAATGTATCTGGGAAGCGCGTCCTGCGGGATCAGTATGTAATCCTTATCGAAACCGTGCCAGCTATAAGAAGCGTAAGCCATCGCCGCAAACAGGATAAGGACCAGGACAGATTTGACAATATGCTCCCCTTTGCTCATAGTACGATCTAAATTCAAGTCTTTCATTCATATAGTTTACTGCAAGTCAGTGTAAAAACCGCCCTGGTGTAAAAACCTCAAAAAGGTTTAATAGCGATGCCCTTTTACTATCAGCCGTGTTCCTGTACGGACTGGTTGCGCTGATCTTCTTCGCACTGACAATCTTCGCCGGCTATGCTCTGGCCATCCGCTTGCGAAGTCACCTGACCTGGATGGAGGCTGCTGCCGCTTCGCCAGTGATCGGCATCATCCCTGCTACCTGGGTAGCACTGGTAGTTTACCTGTTCACCGGCAGCCTGGATATCAGCATTCTTCTAACGACTCTGCTGATGATTGCGGCCATAATATATCTGAAGCCATGGACCGACAGGCCGGCCCCGGAGAAAAAACATCTCCCCGCATTCCTCCTGATCCTGGCTGCGTCTGCCATCCTCATGTACCAGGGCTTACTCACGTACTACGGGGGAGAGTACCACATCGCCTTTCCCTTCTACGGAGACGCTGCTTTCCACACCTCGATCATCACTTCCTTTTCCCAGGGCAGCAACTACCTTCCACAGTACCCGATCATGTCCGGGCACCTGTTGAGGTACACATTCCTGATAGACTTCTACTCAGCGCTGCTGGACCGGCTGGGCAGCGGCATCCAGTGGAGCGTAGTACTCCCCGGCATCAGCCTGATGACGTCGCTGTTCTACCTGATTTATTCTCTGGGGTGCAGGTTTACGGGAAGAGTGGCCGGCGGCCTGATCACTGCATCAGTTGTTGCCTTCAGCGGCGGGCTACAGTTCATACAGGCCTTCAAAGACTGGAGCACATCAGGACAGCCCATCATGACTTTCCTGACTACGAATAACCTTAATTATACCTGCGTCTTCGACCTCAACTACGTCTTTACCAACTTCCTCATCATTATCATGGCCCAGCGGGCAGCTTTGATCGGGTTTGCCGTCGGAGCTCTGATCATACTCATATCCTATACACAATATCTTGAGAAAAACAAAGATGGCAAATCGGGCAGAATGACTCTCCTCGTAATAGGCGTGCTGGCCGGCCTGCTGCCTTTACTCCACACGTATTCTTACGCCTGCGTCATGATCTCGATGGTATTCCTCTTCATACTGTACCGGGAGAGACAGTGGTACTACTTCATGCTACCGGCCATTATCCTCGCTCTTCCCCAGGCCGTCTACATCACTGGACAGGGCGCCCAGTCATTGATTCGAGTACAGCTCGGCTGGATGGCCGGATCCCTGACGGACATACCTGGCTTCTGGATTATGAATATGGGCCTGGAACTCTTCCTGCTGATCGCTGGATTGCTGATAGCAGGCAAGAAGAAAGCCATGTTCTACCTTCCCTACCTGGCCATCTTTATCGTCGCCAACGTCATCGTCTTCCAGGCCTGGGACTATGATAACCACAAGATGTTCAGCTTCTGGCTCATGCCCTCCGCCCTGTTTATCGCAGTGGCACTCCTCCGTATTTATGACTTCAGAGTTGCCGGGAAGCCCCTTTTCGCCCTGGTCTTCGCCCTGACAATCCTGACTGGCGCACTCGTAGCCTTTTTCATAGTCTCCCAGCCATACGTGGAGTTCTCCAAGAACGACATCTATGTAGCCGACTGGGTTATGCAAAATACTCCCCCGGACGCCGTGTTTTTGACGGGCGACGCGCCCACGCACCCGGTGATCGCCCTCGCCGGGCGGCTGTCATACCTGGGATACTACCCATGGATGTACACCCACGGAGTAGATACAAACGATCGAGTCCAGACAGTGAGGAGCATATATAATGCTGAGAGCATGCACGCGATGATAGAACGGTTAAAAGAACAAAACATCAGCTACGTACATTTAGGGCCCCAGGAGCTCCGATCTCAGATGTACCACGTAAACCAGTCGCTGTTTGAATACTGGGAGCCGGTGTTTGACTGGACTGCGCCCAATGGCGAACAATACAGGATCTATCGCGTCGAGTGACGCAATGATAGCCACCCAATCATAATTTTTTATTATATTTTTCCTCTCTGGCCAGCCGAAACCTTAAAATACAATCGTTCGCATACAATAGAACGTTCGTTATATCACGAACTTTTAAGTAGTCAGATATTCAAACGACATATCACTTAACCAATTTACCGGAGACTAACAGCATGAAAGCAGTAGAAATTTCCAACGGCGTATACTGGGTCGGAGCGATCGACTGGAACTTAAGGGACTACCACGGCTACACGCTGCCGGGCACCACTTACAACGCCTACCTGATCGTAGGAGAGAAAGTGGCACTGATCGACAACACCTACCCGGGCCACGAGAAGCAGATGATCGAGAGGATCAAGTCCGTCGTCGACCCGAAGAAGATCGACTACATTATCATGAACCATGTGGAGAAGGACCACTCGGGAGCACTTCCGATGCTGCAGAAGATGCTCCCGAACGTACCCATCTACTGCACCGAGAACGCAGTCAAAGGCTTCGGCAAGCACTATGACACCGTCGGCTGGAACTTCAAGACTGTCAAGAGCCTTGAATCGCTCAGCCTGGGCAATGGTAAAACTCTGGTCTTCCTGGAAGCCCCCATGCTCCACTGGCCGGACAGCATGTTCACTTATCTCGCTGAAGAAAAGGTCCTTTTCCCGAACGACGCCTTCGGCCAGCACATCGCCGGCTGCGAGAGGTTCGACGACGAGCTTGGCAAGGAAGAATCACTCAAGCATGCGAAAAAGTTCTTCGCCAACCTGATCGTGCCCCTGGCACCGAGAGTGATCAAGAAGCTCGATGAGGTCACTAACCTCAAGGTTGAGATCAAGATGATCGCCCCCAGCCATGGCGTCATCTGGAGATCCTACGTCGGAGACCTGCTCGGCTCTTACGTCAGCTGGTGCAAGGGAGAATCCAGGAACAAGGTAACCATCGTCTATGACACCATGCACGGATCGACAGATGCCATGGCGAAGATGCTCGCCGAGGGCATTATGGCAGAGGGCGTGGAAGTCAAGGTCCACATCCTCAAGGATGGCAAGCACGAAGGCACCCACAGGAGCAACGTAGTCACTGACGTCCTCGACTCCAAGGCCATCCTGGTCGGATCGCCCACCCTGCAGAACCAGATGTATCCGACTGTAGCTGATTTCCTCTGCTACTTAAAGGGCGTGGAGCCCGGTAAGCTGGGCAAGAAGAAAATCGGCTGCGCCTTCGGCTCCCACGGCGGCCACGGCGGCACCATAAAGCTGATTAATGCCGAGCTCAAAGCCGCGGGCATCGAAGTGATCAACGACGGATACGAGGTCTACTACAAGCCCGACGACGCAGAGCAGAAGCAATGCTACGAGATGGGCAAGGAGATCGCACGCCGCGTCAAAGCGATGTGAGTTGCTGGCTAAGGATTATTAAACATCAAACACCAGTAAGTACCCATAGATTAAACCAGAGGCGCTTCTGCCGGTCTGGCAAAACAGACGAATGACAGGTCGGTATGCAATAATCACCCCCGGACCGGCAGAAGTGCTTCAGCCTATACTTTTTTACACCTTACACTTACACCTGGGCATGGCCAGCCTGTAGAGCAGTCGACTCACGTCATGGATATGCACGCTTAAGCATCACCATATAGTTTTAACAATACACTCACATCAGAGCGCGGGGATCTAATGGCAGAAAGGACCAAAGTAGAGCAGAAGGGCAAAATGACGGTCGAAGATGCAGGCCGCAAAGGCGGGCAAAGAGTCCGGGAGCTTATCCGGAGAGGGAAGGAAGCACGGCAGCAGATGGCAACCAGGAAGTAGGGGTACTTTATGTTCTATCCTGATTTTAATACAGTAAGATTGAATAAACCCATGATACCGAACGCAAATTTTAAATATCATAAATGACTTCTATGTGTCGCACAACAGTAATGCTCCGATAGTGTAGACCGGCCAATCATGACGGACTCTCACTCCGTCGACTGGGGTTCAAATCCCCATCGGAGCACTGATAAAAAAGCCCAGATCTCCCGGGTGGGGATTTGGGCTTTTTGTTTTTATAGATGATGAACTAAGGCTAACTATTGTAGTTAATCGGCGGCAGGCAGTACGATCACAAATCTGGCGCCCTGCCGATAGTCACCAGGTACCCGATCTTCCATCCGCGCCTGAAAAACAAATGATAAACAATCTAACCGCCTGGGCCCCTACACATGACAAATACACCATGCCCCTCTTTTGACGCCAGTCGGCCACCTATGCTGACGAGATGGTTGCACCTCAGACTTTCGTACCGAACCATTTCATAGGTAAAGCCAGATAAGCACTGCCCTTTTCTGGTATAATCAGTCAGTGGACAGGACATGCAGGATATACCCCATTTAACCGTCGACACCATGTCGTCTTTTTCTACATACCCTGATGCTGCCCGTGTTTCTACAAGCTCTTTTGGAGCAGGGCGACTTAACAGCTGCCCGATAAACGCTTTCACTTCTACCATTGTTCAGGCCCTCGCCAAAGGTTGATTTACCCGAACATCCACAGCCTGATCAATACCCGGCCCCAGGCCCGGCTACCCGGCCGATAATCTGAGACACTTACCCCAAACAGTTATTATATATATAATATATATTGTAAATGATTATGAACCTTTCGATTGGCCCGTAAGCAATCATACCCTAAACAGGTCGTTATCTTTAGCCGGCATCAGCCGACAGAAAGAATGATATACTTCGAGGCCATTGTAGAGTCAGATAAGTACAGATCATATCGCTCTTCTAAAATTTAAGCGGCTTTTAGAGGTTTACCCTCGAGGCTCTGAAAGATTTTCGCAGACGAGTTTGGGCTTATGAAATCGGGATTTCCGCACTCTGGCTGCCAGAGTTTAATCACGCGGCCGTCCCGATTGCTAATGTAAAAGGATTGATAAACAGTATGAGTTCATTTGAAAACTTAAAGCTGAGCGAGCCGGTCATGAAGGCTCTGGCCAGCATGGGCTTCGAGGAGTCCACCCACATTCAGGATAGCACCATTCCCCTTGCGCTGAAAGGCAAGGACGTCATAGGGCAGGCACCCACAGGCACCGGAAAGACCGCCGCGTTCGGCATCCCGATGATCGAGATATGCGACAACAGTCCCAGCATTCAGGCGATCGTCATCACGCCCACCAGAGAACTCGCCATACAGGTATCGGAAGAGCTGAACAAGATCGGCCAGTTCAAAGGTATCCGGGCGCTGCCCATCTACGGCGGCCAGGAATACAAGTGGCAGATGAAAGGCCTGAAAGAAAAGCCTCAGATTATCGTGGCCACCCCGGGACGGCTAATGGATCACCTGACCAAGCAGAAGAGCATTAAGGGTAACGACGTCAAGATGCTGGTCCTGGACGAGGCAGACGAGATGCTGGACATGGGCTTTATCGATGACATCTACGCGGTCATGGAGAAACTGCCGGCCGAACGCCAGACGCTGCTCTTCTCTGCAACCATGTCGCCCGAGATCAAGAAGATCGCTGTCGAGCTGATGAAGAAACCGCACATCGTAGGACAGGAATCGAAGAAGGTGAAATCCCCGGCCATCTCCCAGCATTATGTAGAAGTGCATGAGAGCGGTAAATTCGAAGCCCTGTGCAGGATCCTCGATACTCAATGCCCCGACCTTGCCATCGTGTTCGTCAGGACCAAGGTCAGAGTAGACGAGCTCCAGGAAGGCCTGACCAGGCGAGGATATGCGGCTGTCGGGCTGCATGGCGACATGGACCAGCAGAGACGCAACAGCATCATGAAGCAGTTCAAGAATGGCAAGACACAGGTGCTCGTGGCTACTGACGTGGCAGCCAGGGGTCTGGACATCAGCGACGTCAGCCACGTGTTCAACTTCGACATTCCACGGGACCCGGAAAGCTATGTCCACCGCATCGGCAGGACCGGCAGGGCAGGAAAGAGCGGTATATCGATCACCTTCGTGACGTTCAGGGAGATCAAGCTGCTTAAGCTTATCGAGCAGGTTTCCGCCAGAAGGATGGAGCGGATGGAAGTGCCCACACTGGAAGAGGCAATCGAAGAACAACAGCGGAAGGTTATCGACAGCCTGAGAGAGGCCGCATACGGGGAGGATGCACTAAGGTACCGTCACCTCGCCGAAAAACTGCTGAATGATAACGACTCCGTCACACTAGTCTCTGCTGCGCTTACGATGCTCATCAAAGAGCCGGACAAGACGCCCGTCGTCCTGACCGAACCAAAGCAGGGCGGCAAGAAGAAAGGCGGGTTCAGAAGGCCGAGGAAGTAAAAGAAAAAAGTCAACGGCCTGAAACTGAGGCTTGAGCTTCCTGCTTATCAACGACATCTTCTTTAAGAATTACTCTAAGCTTAGAGTAATCCTCCTTGATGATGGCATTGAAGCCCATGCCTGCAAAGGTCTCTTCCAGGAATTCCCGAATGAAGCGCCGCTGTGTGCCGGGGCCGGTTAACAGTGTATATTCTTTTGGAGAGTTGCCGGAAGTCGTGATCTTGAAGAAGTTGCAAGTTTCAAGCCTGCGGAGCAGCGCGTCGGGTGTCGTCACTTTCCTGCTCAGCTGTTCCGCGTGAGACCGGGCGATCTCTCTGTGAGTCTCCCAGAATTCTGTCTGACCAGCCGAGCTTTCTACCATCTTCAGGAACAGCAGCCAGTGGTCGACGTCGAGGATCACGTGCTCTCCTTCGGAAAGCAGCTCTACATATTCATGGGTTCTCTCCCGGTTACCATTACCAAGCGCTATCCGGTTCTCATAATAAAATCTAATACATCGTCGGATAAGCTCACTCTGGGAGACTTTGAGATCGGTTTTCAGGTTCTCAAAGTTCTCGAACGATTCCTCGTCGAAGGATATGGTAACCCGGATAGGAGACTTCATTGGAAGAACATTGCCTATTACACATATATATATAGGTTACTACACATACGCTATTTTTTATAACTACCAGAGAACCGAATCAATATTACCACGCTATTTTAAGAAATCATAAAAAATTCATAACTGTTAAGCGATTTTATGAACACAATGTTGTAGAAAAATATAAGTATTAGATATAGGAATAGCATATCCTACGGTGATACTTGTGATCGCTATGAAAGCCCATGAAGTTGCCAGGAGAAGTCTCAATGAACAGCTTCTGGAGGTATTCCTATCAACCTACGTATTGGAGCATACGACAGGTATCGCCATAACTGTCAGACAAGACTCTATGAGGTTCTAAAATGGTACTTGATACAGGAGATACAGCATGGCTGCTCATCTCGATCGCGCTGGTCATGCTGATGACACCGGGAGTAGGCTTCTTCTACGGCGGCCTGGTAAGGAGGAAGAACATAGTTAACATGATTACCCTGTCGCTGGTCGCTTTTGCGCTGGTAAGCCTCCAGTGGGTGCTCTTCGGCTACAGCCTGGCTTTTGCACCCGACCTCAACGGCATGGGGATCATCGGCGGCCTGGACCACATCGGGCTTAAAGGTATCGGCATGGAGCCCGGATCGGAGACTGCGACATACCCTGCACTGGCATTCATGATCTTCCAGCTGGTGTTCGCTGCAGTCACCCTTGCGATCATAACGTCGGTATTTGCGGAGAGAGTTAAACTCAGCTCGTTCATCATCTTCGGGCTGCTATGGACCACGCTGGTCTATGACCCGCTCGCTCACTGGGTATGGGGCGGCGGCTGGCTGGCTCAGCTTGGAGCGCTCGACTTCGCGGGCGGCACTGTCGTCCACATCAGCGCAGGTTTCTCGGCCCTGGCTATTGCCCTGGTGATACGCAAGCGCATCGGGTTCGGCAAAGATCTGATGGAGCCCAGTAACATACCATTGGCTTTGCTCGGAGCATCGCTGCTCTGGTTCGGCTGGTTCGGGTTCAACGGGGGCAGCGCCCTGACGGCGAACGGACTCGCCGCAAGTGCTTTCGTGGTGACAAACACGGCCGCAGCGGCAGCAGCCCTGACCTGGATGGTACTTAGCTGGATTAAGGGCAGGCCCGCCTCGCTCGGATTCGCAAGCGGTGCTGTCGCTGGTCTCGTAGCGATCACTCCCGCTGCAGGCTTCGTCGACATCTTCGGCGCCATAGCCATCGGTATCGTTGCCTCGATCATCTGCTACGCAGCCATGCTCTTCAGGATCAAGAAAGGCCTCGACGAGAGTTGCGACTGCTGGTCGGTACACGGCATGGGAGGCCTGTGGGGTGCACTTGCAACAGGTATCTTTGCCACGGCTGCGATCCAGCCGGACTACACCGGCCTGCTCTACGGCAACATCCAGCAGTTCGTCAGCCAGATCATCGCCAGTGGCGCATCGATCGCCTACGCGTTCGTCGTGACCTTCGTCCTGGTATACATCCTGGATAAGACGATCGGCATGACGGTAAAGGAAGAGGAAGAATACGTCGGCCTGGACCTTTCGCAGCACGGGGAGCGGGCTTTCAACTAAAATATGGATTCGGTAAGGTGATACTATGAAGATGATTCAAGCCATAATCCGGCCCGAGAAGCTGGACAACGTGAAAAAAGCCCTGGATGACCGGGGCTTTATCGCGATGACCATCATCGACGTAAAAGGCAGGGGAGAGCAAAAGGGGATCTCCCTGGAGTACAGAGGAAAGAAAATAGATGTGGATTCCATCCCTAAAGTCAAGATCGAGATGGTTGTAGAAGACAAGGATGTCGATACTATTATATCGATCATCAGGGAAGCGGGCCGCACCGGCAAATACGGAGACGGCAAAATCTTCGTCCTGCCCATCGATATGGTGGCCAGGGTAAGGACCGACGAAGTCTGGAGATAGATTGTAAGAAAGCCTCATGTAATTGCACGCTGGCAGGCAGGTGGTGATCATCGCAGATCACAACAGGCCTGCCAGCATAACAGGCACAGCCTGAAAACGGTATAGTAATGCAGCAATGATCCAAGGCCCTGTCCTCAGTATGGGACCCGCAAAATGAGTGATACCAGGAACAGGTGATGAATTAAATCATATATTCTACATATATCACAAAATAAGGTTAATTATCAAAGTAACGAGCGTTTTAGGAATTTATTCTAATTATCATAGCATCGGCAGGGTTTTTATATTCTTCTTTATTTTTCGGACAGCTATGACACATTTACACAGGATATATTCATTAACATACATATTAAAACGTGTGTTGGTGATACCTATGGCTAGAAGAGAAGAACGTGGAGAAATGACTGTCAGAGAGGCCGGACGGAAGGGTGGAGAGACCACGAAGAAGACCCACGGCCATGACTTCTATGTCCAGATTGGCCACAAGGGAGGACAGAAGGTCAGGGACCTCATCAACAGAGGCAAACAGCAAGACTAAGCCAGCGGGAGGTCCATACGGGCCCCCGGACATCTTTTTATAAGCGTCTGTATTTCGGTAACTATATATAAGCGAAGTATCCTTTTTGGTGCTACTCTGCAGCCATTCAAATATACAGGCATTACTTTCAGACAGTAGTCCTCTATGTATATATGGCCATATAATTGATCTACAGGTTGACTCAGGCGACAAGAACATGGTCTTTCCTATGAAAACGATAACCAGGCTAACCAGGACTCTAAAGTATTTTGACAGGCAAGTATGGACGCTGTTCGTTGCAGACATAATCAATGTGCTTGGCACTTCCCTGGTCAACACCTTCCTGGCCATATACATGTACACAAACATGGGCATATCGATGACCGATGTGGGCATCGGCTTTTTCGTATCAGCCATCATAGGTGCCGTCGCATCGTACATAGGCGGTTCGCTCGCAGACTCTGTCGGCCGGAAAAAGATCCTGATCGCAGGCCTGGCTATGCAGGTAGGCGTATATCTGTTATTCAGCTATGCGCTCGATGCTAACTTCTCATTCTCATATATGGTCATAGTTATGGCCATCAATGCGCTGGTTGGAAGCCTTTATAGGCCTATACCAGAAGTCATGGTAGCCGATGTAGTAGAGCCCTCAAAGCGGGTCGAAGCTTACGGTTTGCTTCGTATAGGGGCTAATCTAGGCTGGGTAATAGGACCTGTACTCGGCGGCTCTCTGCTGCTGTTCATGCCTTACTCCAGCGTCTTCTACATCACAGCTCTAACCACGTTTATCTACCTCCTGATCGCCGTGTTCCTGCTCAGAGATACTAAGCCTGCTACAGTGAAACAGAAACTGAACCTGAAGGATATAAAATACATTCTGAGCGACAGGGTGTTTTTATTCTTCTGTATCCTCTGGGCGCTCATGCTGGTCCCGTACCAGCAGATGTATACGCTGCTCTCGGTGTACTCGTCGTCCTACGTAGGCTTAAACGAGTTCTGGGTTGGCGTGATTTTCGCGGAGAGCGGCATTATTGTGGTCCTCACCCAGTTTGCAGTCTCGGCGCAGGTGAAAAAATTCAGGATGACGACTGCACTTGTGGTCTGTTGCCTGATCTTTGCCGCCGGCTTCGGAATGCTGGCCACTTCTACGATTGTCGTCCTGCCCTTCATAGCAGTCGCCGTCCTGACAATCGCGGAGATGATATGGTCTCCCGCTGCAGCTACGCTACAGGCCAACCTGGCACCGGAAGACCGGAGAGGCGGATACTTTGGCTTCAGCAGCCTGTTCACCCAGGTCGGTTACGCTATAGGCCCGCTCTTCGGCGGCGTCCTGAAAGATTCGATGAACAACAATGTGCCCTCCATGTGGCTTGTCGTTGGTGCCCTCTTTGTCGTCTGCAGTTTCGGCTTCCTGCTACTCGCCCGCATAGTGCCGGCTAAAGCGAACGGTACCCCCGTAAAGTTCTGGAAGAAGAAAACTGAGGCAGTTATAAAGGTATCGGACAAATAATAAAGGGGAAGCACCCCTTCCCCGGATACTCCATTCTTTGATCAACCGAATCAGATATCTTCTACACTGCGGACAGTTTCCGACATGATCGACGTTTTAGCCGGCTTGATGCTCTCAGGTTCCGACCGGTCCAGCCGGTTACCCCTGTTTGCCCATTCCTGCAAGCCACCCTTGAGGACTGTCACGTTTTTAAAGCCGAGGCTCGAGAGCTTCATTGCCGCGTCTCCTGCCAGTCTGTCTTCCATCCGGGGGGAAGGCGTAGTCTGGCCGGGACCATAAACAATGATATTAGCGTTCTTGTCCAGGTTTTTGGCTATAGCGTTCATCTCCCCGTCGAAAAGCGAGCATGCGCCGGGAATGTGGCCCTTATAATACTCGGTTAACTCTCTGGCATCTACAATGACGTATCCACGCTCTCTGCGCCTCATCTGGTTTTGCAGGTCGTCGACGCTGATCTCTTTGATCTGCTGTGCGTACAAATTTATCACCAGAGCAGAGTACAAAGGTAATTAATATAAAAATGACTAAGATAAAGAGAGAACATCTCTCAGCCCGATAATAGATATTATCGGAATATGCCCGCGCGGGTAGATGACAGAGCCATTGCTACCGGAGGGTCATCAGGGGGCTGAAAGCGAAGTCCGGATCCCGCTATTTATTACTCTCCAGTGGATTACCCTGCTCCTGCCACTCCTGTAAACCACCTTTATAGTCCCACACATTCCTGAACCCTTTTTTAAGAAACGCTTTAGCTGCGGCAGTACTCGCAGTGCACTCATAGCTGCTGCAGTACGTGATAATATCCATATCCCGGTCATAGCCTTCTGCCAGTTGATCAACCTCATCTACGGGGATAGGGATAGCTCCCGGAATATGCGATGAATCATACGAGTCGATGTCTCTGGCATCTGCGAGGATGAAAGGCTTTTCGAGTTTCATTCGCTTTTTAAGCTCTTCGATGGACATCCGCCTGACCTGAAGTTCCTGCATTTTAGATCACAGATAGGACGACTACCCGGACTTTTAATAAAGTTACGTGTACATTCCGCAAGGTTCGTTGATAATTGCCAGCGCAATTAAGCTGCGGTTTTTTATTACGCCGTGTATTTATATATTAAAAGATTGATTCTATGTCAGTATTGGTCGGGTGAAATGATGTTCGTCGAAAACAGCCAGGAGAATAAAAACATCTGTATGCAGTACTGTGGCTCGTGCCCGAGTTTCCAGAAAGAGGGAGGTAAACTACTTTTTTGCTCCAGAGGGAATAGCTCTGGCAATATCGTCAGAAAAGGCTGCAAATGTGGCATGTGCCCTGTGGCCATCCAGCATCAGCTTGATGGCGGCTACTACTGTATCCACGGCAACCTGGATACGTTGATTGACTAAACTTAGAGGCCCTGTTCGCAGTCGATTTTCTCGCCTGCGCAGAGCCCGAATATTTTTCCCTTCAGTTTTTCATACCAGAGGGCTTCTGACGGCCTTATTACACAGGCGCGGCCTGTCAGTTCGGATAATTGCTTCAGGGGCTTATCCATAGCAACATCTAAGCCTGGCTTCAGGCGGAGCGGGTCGATGAGTATCCGCGAGCTACCCGCGGCCTTGATCTCTCTGATAAGCTCAAGGACGTTATCTTCGGTGAGTATGCCGGGAATAATCGGCCCGATGAATGCCCACGTGGCTATGCCGCTTTCAGAGAGTTTTTTCATTGCCTCGAGCCGTTCGCTCGCTACACTGGCCCCGGGCTCTATTATACGGGATATTCTGTCGTCAAGCGTAGTGATAGTAAAGCCTACTTCTTTCTTACGGAACTCGGATATCAGATCGAGATCTCTGAGCACCAGCGCAGATTTCGTCTGTATGCAGACAGGAAAACTCTTGGCCAGCAGCACTTCCAGGCAACTCCGGGTCAGCCGCAGCTTTTTTTCCAGCGGCTGGTAAGGATCTGTGACGGTGCTCAGGCCGACGGTGCCCGGCTTGAACTTCCTTGCCTCTTTCTCGAGGATGGCTGGCATGTTGACCTTTGCCTGCACGAAAGAGCCCCAGGAATCTTTACCACTATAGTGTAGCGTGGATGGCGCATAGCAATAGCTACAGGCGTGCTCACAGCCCCTGTACGGGTTAAGGGAATAGTCCAGCTCGGGCAGCGAGGACTTACTTAAAGCGGTCTTACAGTTGATCTCTTCATACTTCATGATGGCACTCTCAGAAATCCGTCAGCCTCCGCTGGAATCTCGAATCCTTAAGTACATAGCTGTTCAGCGTCCAGCGGCTCATAGGTATGTCGAACCGGGTCTGAATGTATGTGAGCGCCTCATTCAGGGTGTTAAATTTAGAGCACGGTCCCTTTAAGGCGTTTCTGACATTCTCCCGGACATTCCAGACGCCCACAGGCATCACATAGCCAGAATGGGCCTCTCTCAGAATCACCACTTTAGCCTGCCTGCCCTCCCTGACGAGGTACTCGCAAGTGGCCAGCCTGGCAGCATAATAGCAGCCGCCTATGCTCGCGTAGGTAGTCCTTCCTTCATAGCGTTCGGCATCGGAGATGATCATGATCTCCCTGCCCGCAGGGTTCCAGATCGTGTCGGGGTACCAGGCCTCCACCAGCTCATAGCTCCAGGGCTCCGGGATCATCAGCACGATGAAACGGTTATCCAGCTGCCAGCTCTCGAAAACCCGGTACTCGTTGATCAGGGGCAGGTCCTTGACCTGCTCCATCAAAGTCTCCCCTATAATGCTGTCGACTGCGGTGATGCTCTGCCGGGTGGGAACTATACGCCGGGACTTCTTTACTCCGAACGCCCCCATGCTAAAGGCCCGCTGGATGCGGGTGACCATTGTTTCGTCTTTATAAAGCTCCAGCACCGCATCCCTGGCTAAAAGATCGCCATCGTAGTGGGCTTTCTCTATCCGATGGTCGAGCCTGAAGTTTCCGATTTCCGCCTTCTTCAGCGGCGCCGACGGGCCGAACGGCTGAACTTCGTCGTCCAGCTCAATCCTGCCGGCCGGCTTGCGGAGAAATTCAGCGGCGGTATCCACAGGGTTACTTGCCATCGAAAGCAGCGTCATGTCCTCCACGATTTTCCCGCACTGCTCCGGCTTCCGTACGTTGACCTTATATAGTCCCCTGACAAGCGAGCTCCGGAACCCGACGATGTCGTCGATCGTCTTGCCAATCCACCGCTCGGGCGTGTCCATCTCCGAGGTATCCCCGATCACGGGAGGTATCAGAGGCCCGATCGATACAAGCGGGTACCCGTGCCGCCCGACAAACACCCCCGGCGCAGAACCGTAAAGTGAAGTGCTGTCGATCTGCGGTGCCGTCTTCAGCTTCGCATAGTGCTTGATCATGATCGGGCAGCGCGACTTAGAGCAGAGCATCTTCGTCCCCTTGCAGGCCACACAGAGCGAAGGCTCAGGCTGAGCAAAAAAGCCTTTGCGGCCGGTATCTTTAAAAGGGTCCCCGGATGAGAAAACGGCATCCATATAGTAACTGGATAATGGCGATCTGAGAAGATAAATACGCGTTATGTGGGGTGAAAGTAATGTGGATCTGGATTCGACAATGTTGATGCCTTATGCGGCAGCGCCTTTCATCGCCCGGACTACGTGCGGGTCTTTCAAAATCGAGTCCGCCTCTTCGGCGGTTAAGGAGAGCCCGGATTTCAGGCAGTCGACGACCTCAGTTTTCCTGAACTGGCCGGCCCGTTTTTTGATCTTGATAACTCTCAGCGCGTACTTGACCTTGTGGTCCCGGTCCCGGTTCTGGTAAGCCCGGATTGCCCGGTAGAAGTCGATCTTGCGGAATTCAGGCCAGTAGGGTGCTGAAATGTATATTGCACACTCGTTGCCGCTCGCCTGCCAGGGGAGGAAATTGGACGTACGCTCGTCCCCGCCTGTGCGGATGATCAGGTCGACGCTGGATTTTTGCTTTTTGTCGAAGTACAGGTACTGGTCTATGGTGTCCTCGGTGATCTCTTCCGGATTCATTTCTCTGGCCTTGACCTTTTCCGCGATTCTGGCAGCGCCGTCTACGATCTCTTTGCGGCCGCCGTAGGCCAGTGCCACGTTGAGGAAGAAGTTATCGTATTTACCTGTGGCATTGTGGGTTTCCCGGATCTCTTCCCGCATGTCGTCCGGCAGCATGTCCATGTCGCCTATGCAGTTGATCCGGATCTTATACTTATGAGTCTCGGGGCTCTCCCGGGATTTTCTCAGCTTGTCCTTGATCAGGTTAAAAATCGCCTTCTTTTCGCGTTCGTTTCGCTGAAAATTTTCAGTCGAAAAGGAGTAAAGCGTCAGCTGGCGAACTCTGAGCTGCTCACACCACTGGATGACCCGCTCAGTCGTATCGGCACCCAGCATATGCCCTTTTTCGACCACCTCGCCCATGCGCTTTGCATATCGGCGGTTGCCGTCCATGATGATGGCGATGTGCTGGGGAATCGGGCCTTTCAGTATCTCGCGCTTCATGGAAAGCTCATACCACTTGTAAATGACAGGTATGTGCTCGTACCACCTGGAAAACAGCATGTTGCGTAGGATACCTTTAAGCTGCATACTCACGCGTTCTCAGTCTCTCTCAGCGCCTCTCTGACGAGGTGCTTGTATTTTTCCTTAATGGAATACACGTTGTGGTCACCGGTGACGTCCACACTGAGGATACCGGTCTTGGAGCCCATCAGGCCTACCATTGCAGGGGTACCCTTGTTCTTGACGTCGAAGTTCTTTTCCCGGAGCCTGTCGTCTATGTCTTTTGTCTCATAGGGCCCGTTCTCAAGGAACATCTCCAGAACTGCACGGCGACGGCCGTCCTTATCCCGGCTGAGGTAATCCTTGATCCTTACGAGCACCATTTCGTCTTCCGTACTATTCAGAGTGACCACTCCCGGATGATGAGATAATGAAATCAATAGTCTGTAAATTGTCATTAATCATAAAGGTATTCTCTCCACGACCAGCCCGTCTTTCAGGGGATACCTTTCGACAATGGACTTCTCAAAACCGGCCAGTTCCTCGGCGATGTCATCGAGGATCCACCAGGCGAGTTCAATCCGTTCTTTGTCGATGCAGGCATACATCTCCTGCGGAACGCCCAGAGTCTGGATAACCGTCCGGGCTTTTGCGAGGTCGCCCCGGATCTCCCCGTAAACGATTGTACCATCGTCGGTGATCTCGTCGAACTCTCTCGCTATCCTCGACGCTGTCCGCTTCAGCCTTTGCCGCAGCTGAATGGCATCCTTAAAACGCGAGGAACAATACCTAATATTTGCACTGCTATTTAAAACTATCTCGTGCGCCAGAGTTTCAGAGCCCTGGACTGCATTGGATACCGCATCCCTCAGGCGATAGTTTCTCTGCTTCATCGCCTGGCTGTTGGTGTCGGAGAATTCCAGCTCGTTCAGGTTCAGGAAAGCCCCGGCTTTGACAATCGCCCGCTCTATCTCGGGCACTTTAGCGATGGCAGGTATCTCGATGCCCGCGCTCATGCCGAGTTCTATAGCCTGCTTAAGTGAATCGTGATATTTAGAGCCGTAGAAGTGATCCCATAGCTCCCGGGGCGGATGCATTCTCAGCTCGTCCAGGCCGGCATCCTTCAGCTGCATAAGGACATCCCGGGACGGCGCAGTACACGTGTAGAGGTGGATGTGATGCTCCTGCCCGAACTCAGCCTTTAGCAGCCGGATATAGTAGAGGGTACGCTCCAGCCTCGCCAGCGGCTCGCCCCCGGTGATACCAGTACCCAGGGCATCCATACCCCGGGCTTCCTCAAGCACATCCTGGTCGGACTCGACCATTCGCTCGTTGGCGTAAGTAGAATCAACGTTCTTTCTCTCGGAAGATATGGGACAGTAGTAGCAGTCTCTTCCGCAGACGCCAGTAATGAAGAGTACCATCTTGGCGCCCTGATGGCAGAGCCTGCATCCATCGCAGAGGCTATAGTACATAGAGCCTGTATCGTCTTTGACGGGTTGTCTGCCGATGTCTGCGACCATATCGGGACCTGTCCTGTATTTGATACTGTGGGTTTACAGTTTAAAATAAATAGTTTCAGATCTCCGGTTTCAGATCTTCGCCCTCTCGAATTTATCGCTGGCTTTCAGCGGCCTGGTCGCGTCAATGCCCATTTTGGAGGTCACATTGTCCTCGCAGACCGGGTCCAGCGAGCTGCCCCGGACGTTGGAGATGATCATGACGTCCTTATCGGCCTTGACTCTGGTAGCGATCGCATATTCGACGTCCATCGGGTCGAAAATGTTGATGTCAGTGTCCACGATGACCACGTGCTTGAGGCTGGTGTGGGCGGCGAACGCTGCCATGATGGCGTTCATGCCGTCGCCTTCGGTCTGTTTCTCGATCTGCACGATCGCGTGCAGGTAGCAGCACCCGCCCTCGGTGAGGACGACGTTCTTCACCTTGGTTACGCCGCCGACGGCTTTGTAGATGAGCGGCTCGTAGGGCACGCCCATGAGTAGCTTGTGCTCTGCGCCGCCGGGCAGGATGCCGTGGTAGATCGGGTCTTTCCGGGAGTACATCTTTTTCAGGTGGATGACGGGTTCGGGGCGGATGTGATCGTAAGAGCCGGTTATGTCTACGAAGGGGCCCTCCTTGACCTTCTCCGTCGGGTCGATCTCGCCTTCGAGGACGATCTCGCCGTGAGGCACCTCCACGCCGTTGTCCAGCGTGACCAGTTCCAGCGGCTCGCCCTTGAGGGCTGCGGCATAGTTCCACTCGAGGCCTTCGGGCACCCGGGTGGATGCTGCGAAAACGGTCACAGGGTCTACGCCGATGACGATGCCGACCTGCAGGGGCTCGTTGTGTTTAGCGGCTTCCTTGTGGAGCACGTAGGTGTGGCGGGGCGGAACCAGCCGGGCTGCCAGAGTGTTGTCGTTGACAACCATCAGACGGTGGATGGAGGCATTCACCTGATCCTTATACTTAGAAACGACTATGCCTGCTGTAATGTATGCGCCGCCATCTTTCTTGAAGTGCTTCATGATGGGCAGAGTGCTCAGGTTCGCCTTAGACTTGACCTCGAACATCGGGGAGTCATCGACCCTCCGGATTTGGCCGTCATAGCCAGTGCTGCTGAGCTTGCTGATGATCTGGTCCTGGCTGACTCCCAGGGCCCTCGCTAACTGCTCTCGTGAGTTCATCACATTCATGGCAGCCTTGCGGCCGAAACAGTCGTGGAAGACAATGCAGCGCTTGTCGTTGTACGCCATGCGCGGCGCCTCGAAGATCGGTGATACAGTCTTCGTCACGTCCAGCACATTGCCTTCTTTTCGCTGCATTTCGATGAATTCTCTGAATCCTGTGGTCATACCAGAGCCTCTGCTTTTCGTGCCTCAGCCGGGGTTCCAGGCAGAACTCCTGCAGGCACTGTATTTTTTATTATACCGAGGCCTGGAGATAATAAATTTATTGGTGGCATGCGCCTGCCAGAGTGTACAGTTTAGAGGAAATTATGTATACCGGGACAGGGAGTGAATAGATCATGGCAAGCATAGACTCGCTCTACAAAGTAGAGAACGAGCGTGTCCTAATCGAGATGAACTTATCCTCCGTACTGCAGCTTTTTAACTCGCTTGACCCTGCCCCCTTCCACGAGAAAGAGCTGGATAAGTACGCCGAGGAGTACATCATCGACGCAGTCAAGGATTTCCCCCCGAAGACCCGGTTCAAGATCGTCATTTATCTCCCGGACAGAGACATTAACACAAAAGTATCGGTGGAAATTGCAAAGGCGATCAGGTCGCACTTCGAATACCGGTCGCATATGGAGAGACGCAAGTTCCGGGAACGTTTGATCTATGGAGAGTTTGCGCTCGTCGTCGGGCTTACTTTTCTGGCAATAGCGACCATTGCCAGCATGGCAATAGATACCTATGCAGGCCAGCACCCGGCAGCACACCTTGTTTCAACCGCCCTGGAAGTGACGGGCTGGGTAGCCATGTGGGAACCGGTCACTGTTTTTCTCTTCCAGCTCTGGCCGATCAGAAAGCAGAGAAAGCTGTATGACAAGATTAGCCAGATGGAAATCGACATTCTCCCGTACAGAAAGTTTTCACCGAAGGCTCCCGAGTTGCACATACAGCCAGAGATTCGATCTTCCGGGATCTTGAAGTCTTTCAGGAAATATTAGACGGCCTATAACCCTTTTCCAGTCATTGAAAAGATAACAAAAAGTATTTTTAAAGCCAACGCCCGGAGTCGAACCGGGTTGAAAACGCTCTGCAGGCGTTTGCATGACCGCTCTGCCACGTTGGCGCATCGAGCACATCTCATAGGCACTTTTTGATATATAAAATTTACCAGTGAGATTGCGCATAAATGCATTTCTGGGCAACCAATATTAACCAGAAAGTGAGACTTAATACTGATGCAGCCACTTGCGTTGACAGACTACGACCGCCGCCGCTACAACCGCCAGATGCTTATCAGGGGCTTCGGGGAAGCCGGCCAGGAAAAGCTCAGGAAGGCCAGAGTATTCATCGCCGGGTGCGGAGGGCTGGGCAGCCCGATTGCTACATACATGGCAGTCGCCGGGTTCGGTACGCTGGTCATCGCAGACATGGACATCGTCGACCTATCCAACCTGAATCGGCAGATCCTGCACTGGGATAAAAACGTGGGAGAGGACAAGGTAAAGAGCGGCTATGAAAAACTGGCCCAGATCAATCCGTCGATCAATATAGAGCCCTTCAACGGCCGTATAGACGAAAATAATGTGATCGAGCTCACGAAAGGCTGTGACCTGATCATGGACGCCATGGACAACTTCGAAACCCGGTACCTGCTCAACAGGGCCTCGCTTCATCACAACATTCCGCTTATCCACGGCTCGGTCTGGGGCATGGAAGGCAGGATCACCACTTTGATACCGGGAAAGACGCCCTGCCTCGAATGTATCTTCCCGAAGGCGCCGCCGAAGGAAGTATTCCCGGTGCTTGGAGCCACCCCTGGTGTCATCGGCACACTCCAGGTTACCGAAGCGGTAAAAGTGATACTGGGAATAGGTGAACCCCTCGCGGGACGGCTGCTTGTCTACGATGGGGAGTATATGGAGTTCCATGAGCTGAAAATCGAGCGTAATCCTGCCTGCGCTGCCTGTGGCAAGCCCTAATCGAAAAGACATGCTGCCGGGAGAGATACCCGGCTGCTTATTGCTTCTCTCTCCGTATCTTCGTCGACGAAGCCGGCAGGGTGCTCTTTTTCTTCTCCGGCTCCCCCCACCGCCGGAAAATATCGTTGTCGATGCCCGCCTGATCAAGTATTCTCCCGACGACGTTATCGACGAGGTCGTCGATCGTCTGAGGCTTGTTATAGAAGCCAGGGCATGCGGGCATGACGACTGCGCCAGCCTGCTTTACCTTGACCATGTTCTCGAGGTGGACGAGATTTAGAGGCATCTCCCTGGGCACAATGATAAGCCTGCGGCTCTCCTTTAAGGTCACGTCTGCAGCCCGGCTGATGAGCGTATCGGCGAAGCCGGTGGCGATGGAGGACAGGGTTTTCATGGTGCATGGCACGATGACCATTGTATCCCACCGGTAAGAGCCGCTGGCCACCGGTGCCATGAAGTCTCCATCATCGTGGTAGAAGGTAGCCTTTTTAATGACCCTGTCGACCGGGATATCCGTCTCGTACTCGATAATTTCTCTGCCCTGCTCTGAGATGATCAGGTGAGTCTCTACATGCCCGTTGAGTACATCCAGCAGCCGGATGGCGTACTGGACGCCGCTCGCGCCGGTAATTCCGATGACTATTCTGCGGTTCGTAGCGCTTCCTCCATCTCCGAGATAAGGGAATTACTCATGATCATCACGTCTTTGATCTCCTGGGGGGTTATATCGTCATAGTGCACTCCGACCACAACCACGCAGTTACAGTCGAACTTTTTGGCCAGAAGTTCAGCTGCATCTTTCGCTATCCGGTCGTCCCTGTGCCCTGGCATAGTGATGACCGAAGAACTGGCCAGGCCAGAGCAGGTATTGCCCGCACCTACGGCACCGATGTGAGCCGCTCCCCCGGAGATTACGACCAGCAGGTCGGGCCCGATACGGGTAGCGCTCAGGCGGACCGTAAGCCGCCCTGCTGACTTCTCGAGAACGATCTGGCTATTCATGCAATCTCCAGCTTACTTTGCTTCGGCACCTTCTCTACGTTAAAGTAGTCCCTGGCGATCTGGCCCACTTTCTCCCGGTATTCCGGCAGGGTGTAGACGCCCATCCGCCAGTCATCGGTGTATGAGCTTTCCATGATCCGGGCCAGGTTGGAGACACTGTCGAGGTATTTCAACTGGTCGTTCTCGGTGAGCACTTTCATGTTGCGCTCCTTGAAGTCGGGCACTTTAGGAATATCGACTAACACATAGCCCCGATCGATACCAGCCAGCCGGGCGATTTCCACTTCTGCGTCCCGGTGCACGCTCGAGTACCGCACGATGTTCCGGTCCACGGACTCGAAGCCCACGAATAAAGCCCTCTTGAAAAGCTCACGCTGGTTAAGCCGACGGATGATCTCGCCCGGATAGCCCTGCATACTCCTCATCTTCACGTTGAGCTCGTAGTCGTCCATCAACTGCAGGTCGAAGGGATTTATCATCCCCGCATCGATAGCGGTTTCGAGCGCGTTGACAAACATGGCGCCTGCGATGCGCCCCACATGGTGGTTGTATACCGATGGGTACATTAAAAACCGGGACATCAGCAAGGCTTCGGCAGACTTCAGCCCACGCTGGTACAGCACCAGCGAATTGTCCCTGAAGCCCAGGTGCCTGAGCAGGTGCTCGACGTCGACGATACCGTAAGATACGCCGGTGTAGTAAGCGTCCCGGAGGATGTAGTCCATCCGATCCACGTCCAGCGTCCCATTCACGATCTGGCTGATCCGGGTTTCTCCTTTGATGTGAGAGGCGATGGTGGCCGGCTTCATGCCCTGCTCCTCGAGGATGGAGGCGATCTCCGGCCGCTCCAGCAGGAACTTGACATCCGCGTGATCCCTGCGAGTATACCTTTCGAGCACGTCTTCGCAGTCATGAGAATACGGGCCGTGCCCGATATCGTGCAGCAAGGCAGCGACTTCGATCTCGGCTTTTTCCTGCTCGTCCAGATTAGCGGCGAGCCTGCCCGCCAGGTAGTATGTACCAAGAGAGTGCTCGAACCTGGTATGGTTGGCACCCGGATATGCCAGGTTAGTCCATCCGAGCTGTTTGACGTTTCGCAGGCGCTGGACGATCTTCGTGTCCAGCAGCTTCTCGATGGAAGGCAGTATTTCTATATAGCCATGGATCGGGTCACGTATTGGGCTCACATGCTAAAATTGACGCTGATAGTATATATTGATTTCAAGCAGGAGAGCCAATGCATTCGAAACTGTCAGATCTTGCAGGACAAGTATGACGGGATATAGTATTATTACCCTTGCCGCCAATTAAGAAGCAATGTTCACGGTTTTATCAGGTGGTACTGGCACCCCCAAGCTGCTCCGGGGCTTCAAGGACAGCGAAGATCTTGCGGTCGTCGTCAACACGGCAGAGGATATCTATGCGTCCGGCAACAAGATCACTCCGGACATCGACTCAGTCATCTATACAATCGCCGGCGTGATCGACGACGAGAAATGGTGGGGCATCAGGGGAGACACGTTCAACACATATAACGCTCTCAAGGCAATGGGGCACTACGAAGAACTGATGATCGGGGACAAGGACAGAGCCACCCACATCATCAGGACCGAGCTGCTGCGGTACGGGAGCACCCTGACAGAGGCGACTCTCGAGCTGTGCGACGAGTTCGAGATCAAGACCAGGGTACTGCCTATGAGCGAGGAAGACGTAACCACAGTAGTGTCCACACCCGAAGGAGACATGCACTTCCAGGACTTCTGGATCACGTTCAGGGGTGAGCCCGAAGTCAAGGATGTCCGGCTGCTGGGAGCCCTGAAGCCTACTGATGAAGTCATGGACGTGCTGGGCATGTCGGAAAACATCATCATCGGCCCGAGCAACCCGATCACCAGCATAGGGCCAATCCTCGCCCTTGAGGGCGTCAGAGATGCGCTGCAGGTTAAATTCGTAGTAGCTGTCAGCCCATTCATAGGGGACAGGCCCATCAGCGGCCCGGCTGCAAAGCTGATGAAGGCTAAAGGCTTCGAGCCGTCTACCCGGGGTGTAGCAGAGTGCTACAAGGACATCGTAGATGTGTTCATCATGGACAAGCGCGATAACACCGACCTCTCCCGCTACGACTTCGAGGTGGACAAGTTCGACACCCTGATGACTAACGCTGAAAAGAGCAAGGCACTTGCAGACTTCGTGTTGAGCAAGTGCGTTTAAAAACAGTCAGGCAATTTATCGCCGCGAGATTTTGATGAACCTGGATTGTCCCGGCCGCAGGCCGGGCAACCCGTCAAACTTTTTATACTATCCTGCCCATCTCAAAATCATGCCTAAGTATGCCGTAGTGATATGTCCAGCCTGCAGGAATCCGTTTATCATAGAGCCGGGGACGAAGACGGTGTCATGTCGCTACTGTAACAAGAAGCATGAAACGAAGAGCCTGAGAGTGTTTCTGGCCACGGACGACTTCAAGGAAGCGCAGACCATGCGGGGCTCGATCAACGCCCACATCTGCGGTGATCCGACCTTTGACGAGGGAGTCGCCTGCGGAGCGTTTGACAGAGAAGTCGTCGCGGACATCGAGGATGAAAGGTTTACTGAGGATAAGCGTCTCGTCGAAGAGAAGATGAGGGAAGAGGCGAAGCAGACCAGAACAAAAGGGCAGCAGGCTATCCTGACCGATACATTTGACGAACTCGGGGCGAATGGAGACGTGTCCGTGGATGAGTACTGGGCGAGTGTGTCCGCCCAGGGCATCTCCCGCAAAAAATTCGACGACTGGATCGAGAAGATGCTGGAGATCGGAGTAGCATATTCTCCCCGCCACGGATACCTGAGAAAAGGCTGAAATAAGAAAAACAAGGGCACTGGTTACTGGCACCGTGCCCAGTATTACTGATTTTGCAGTATGCCGGTTTAGATCGCAGCTTTTTTAGCCTTCGGCTTGCCGTGGCTGTTCAGCAGCTTATAGGCCTGTGTCATAGCGATCGGCGTGATAACCGTTGTAACCACTACCATTAACACGACTGCAGAGAAAACGTCGTTGGAGAAAATGCCGGAAGTGGCACCGATACCCGCAATGATTAAACCGACTTCTCCCCGGGACATCATGCCGAGTCCTACGATTATTGCTTCCCTGGCGTTCCTGGTCATGATATAGACCGGGATGCCGCAGCCCAGGATTTTACCCAGCATAGCCAGCACGATCAGGATAGACGCGAAGACTAAGGAATCCAGGGTCAGGCCGCTCAAGTTTACCATAGTACCGGTGACTACGAAGAAGAGAGGCGCCATAAGGAAATTTATCTTTTCCGTGACTTCCTGGATAGTATTGAGAATTTTGGTCTCGGCCACGGACATGCCTGCAGCAAAAGCGCCCAGGATCGGGGCGAGTCCTGCCATGCCCGCCACATAGGCAAAGCCGAAGCCCATAGCAATCGCTGATACTTCCTGAGTTCCATTACAGCGAATAGTGCAGTGTTTGCCAGCCTTGTGGGGTTCCCGTGGTTTGCCTTCTGCATCGTACATCTGGCAATTTTTCCTCGGACACAGTATATTGATGATTTTCGATACTACGAACACGCCGAAGAGAGTCATCCCCAGCCAGAAGCCGATAGATACACCTGCAGTCCAGATGATCGAGGTCACGTCCAGAGAGCCGCTGCGGACCAGGCCGAGCACAATGGCGAGGACGATCAGGCCGAGCACGTCATCGATGACGGCTGCGCTGATGAGGACGTTGCTTTCCCGGGTTTTCATCTTGCCGATGTCTTTCAGGACTTTTACTGTGATCGCAATGCTGGTGGCGGTAAGCGCGGCTCCGACTAGCAGAGCTTCTTCAGCCGGATAGCCCCAGTAAATGACGAGTCCGTATCCGAGGACGAAAGGCACGACCACTCCACCGATCGCTACCAGGGTAGCCAGTAGTCCGCTTTTCCGGAAGTCCGCAAACCGGGTTTCGAGGCCCACCAGAAAGAGCAGCAGTACTGCCCCCAGTTCCGCCAGTACATGGACGGCTTCGTTGACGACGATCAGGTGTGTCCCGAAGAAGACCAGGCCGCCGAACAGCGTCGGAGCCAGCAGGACACCTGCCAGCAGTTCGCCCACAACGGCTGCGACGTTGAGCCGTTTAGCGATCTCGCCGCCGATTTTGGCACCAATTAACAGTAAGCACAGACTAAGTAAAGTCTCAAGGACGACAATTTCTCCTTCCATCCTCTTTTCCACCAGATATTTCGATAAATGCTTGCTTATTGTCCTATTTAAACATTGCCATTTTCCGGGAAAACCAGTAAAACGCTCTCGTTGGGACAATTAAGCATAGTAAACCATGCATTTAGCGATATCGTGTTGATCGGCATGTTTTTATATGATAGTTATAAAACAGCATACAACCCGCAACGGTCCTTCATCAAGCCCCATAAAGAAGATATCTCATTTATTAACGATTGCTTGTCATCAGGATCTGGCCAGGAAAAGGTGAAACCAATGGAGATTACAACTGCAATTCTCGCTGTCGGACTGCTAGTGTTTCTCGCCCACCTGTTTACGGGCATCTTCAGCAGGACCCGCATTCCGGATGTGCTGCTGCTTATGCTTATCGGGCTTGCGATCGGTCCCTTCCTCCATCTGGTCACCCCTGAGGAGTTCGGAGCACTGGGTCCCCTATTCACTTCGATCACCCTTATCGTCATCCTGTTCCAGGGAGGCCTTGACCTCAAGTTAGACGTGCTCTACAGATCACTGCGTGGGTCCGTTTTCCTGACGGTGACCAACTTTGTCATCACAATGATTGCAGTAGGACTGCTGTCGATGATCATGGCGGGAATGGACGTTCTGAGCGCGTTTACGCTGGGCGCAATTCTCGGAGGTACGTCTTCGGCTGTGGTCATACCTATGGTTCGCCAGCTCAGCATGAAAGAGGAGAGTAAAACGGTCCTGCTCTTAGAGTCTGCTCTTAGCGACGTGCTGTGTATCGTCGTGGCCATAGCGCTGATGGAATCGCTGAAGTACGGCATGTTCGACCCTGCGCAGATCAGCGGTAAAATCATTGCCTCGTTCACGATCGCAAGCCTGCTCGGCGCAGTCGGCGCTTTAGGCTGGTCGCTGCTGTTGAACAAGATCCGGGCGCTGGATAACTCGATTTTTCTGACGCCCGCCTTCGTGTTCGTCGTATACGGTATCGTCGAGGTTCTGGGCTTCAGCGGAGCAATAGCAGCCCTTGCATTCGGCATCGTGCTGGGCAACGCGGACTTTTTCAGCAGATTACTGGCTATCACCCGTATCAGGATCCTGCCGGTATCATTAAACAGCACTGAGAAAATTTTCTTTTCGGAAGTGGTCTTTCTACTGAAGACCTTCTTCTTCGTCTACATTGGCCTCTCGATCATAGTCTCTAACGTAGCGCTGATGGTTATGGGCTTAATCCTGACCTTGATCATCTTCTACGTGCGCATACCTACCGTATGGATTTCCCTGCCGAGAAAGACGCCGGTAGCAGATGCCTCAATCTCGGCCGTCATGGTGCCTAAGGGACTGGCAGCAGCAGTGCTGGCCTCGATCCCATTGCAGATGGGTCTGGCTTCCGGGGAGTTGATCCAGTGTATAACCTACGCAGTCATCTTATTCAGTATCGTGTTGAATTCCATCCTGGTGTTCCTGCTGGAAAAGACATCAGTGGCACGCTTTTACGGCTGGATGTTCTCGGACTTCGGTAGAGATAAAAAGGAGCCCGAGGGAGATCTACAGGTAAATGTGGCCTGAATATGCAAACAGCGCGCAAATAGATTATACTTTAAAGCCTTTTAGAAGCGCCCTCAGCAGCAGGAGTACTGGAATAATCTCCAGGCGGCCCAGCCACATGTTGATCATGAGCAGGACTTTTCCTATGCTGCTCATGGCCGGGTTGATAAGGTCGTTCTGAATCCCGACATTGCCCTGGGCTGAACAGATCGAGAAGATGATCTGGCAGAGGTCGTACTTCGGGTCCACGAGGTGGGACAACACCATCACGCTGATCAGGATAGTGATCAGGTAGAGGAACAGGATCAGTGCTGCTTCTGACAGTTCCTTGGTGACCACGTCGTCTTCCAGTCTCTTGTTGCCGATCTTGATAGTGACGATCGCGTTACGGGGGAGCAGGGTCCTCTTCAGCCACAGCCTGAACTCGGTGTACAGGAACATTGCCCTGGCCACCTTCAGGCCGCCAGTGGTAGATCCTGCGCAGCCGCCGATGATGGCTGCGATAGACATGATCAGAAGGGACGTATAGGACCACCCGGTCAGGTTGGACGTCTGCAGGCCGCAGGTCGTCAGGCAGGAGACAAACAGGTATACACTGTGCCTGAAAGTGCCGAGTAAATTGCCGAAGTGCAGGTAATTTTCTGCCGTGACCAGGGCTGCGCCAAGAAGTAGGATGAAGAAGAATGCCTTGACCTCGGAGTCCATGCGAAAGACAGTTTCCGGGTTCTTGATGACCTTGAAGATGAAGATGAAGGGCAGCGCCCCTATGATCATCAGTGCCATCGTGACGATCTCGATCGGGAAGCTATTGTAGTGAGCGATACTATCTGAATAGATAGAGAAACCACCAGTACCGATCGCTACCATGCTATGGTTGATCGAGTCCCAGACAGGCATCCCCGCGATTATCAGGAGTAATACGCCTCCGACCGTGAGGAGGAAGTAGAGGAACCAGATCATTTTTAATGTCGACTGTATGCTGGGCATGATCCGGTCTTTTCTCGTTTCGGACTTGTACATCAGATAGGTACTGGTGCCCGGCCGGATCAGGATTGTAACCATCAGGAGAATGACGCCGATGCCGCCAATCCACTCCATAGTGCTACGATAAAGCTGTATCGAGCGGCTGGAATGTTCGGGAAACTGAATCATCGTCATGCCCGTGCAGGTCCAGCCCGAGATAGATTCGAAAAATGCATCTATGACCGTCATCTGCTCGACCATGAGGAAGGGGAATACGCTGACGGCAGGCACAGCCAGGTAAGCGATGGCCGCCACAAGCATGGCGTGCCGTAGCTCCAGATCTTCCGCTCTGGGGAAAAGCAGCTTTAAAACGATGGCAAGGCCTCCGCTGAGAGCCATGGCTACAAGAAAGCCCGGGGCTGCGTAGGCTTCGTTCAGGAGGACGCAAAGGACAGCCATCACTGCCATGATGACGGCTGTCACAGCGAAGAGCCCTGTCAGGTTGCTCAGGATGATACGGAGGTGCTTATGCGACACCAGCTTATTTTCCGAGCGTTCCCACTGAGAATAGATGGAAGATACGATCGACAAGGTTTCTCCTCACGAACACGTACACCGAGTCACCCTCGTTGATCACGGTGCCGCCTTCAGGGATGATAACGTCATCTCCCCGTTCGATAGCGATGACCAGAACGTTGGGCGGCAAGCCCAGGTCTTTGATGGCTTTTCCTGCAGCGTGAGACTTCTCTTTGATGATGATCTCGAGGATTTCCGCCTTACCGCCTGCGAGGCTTACGAAATCGTTGATAGTAGGCCGAAGCATCGTGTTATAGATATCTTCTGCCACGACCGCATCCGGATTTTTCTGAATGGTTATGCCTATCCGCTTGAAGATGTCGATGTGCTCGGGCTCATTTACAATGGTGGTCAGATGCTTGACGCCGCGCTCTTTAGCCTGCATCATCACCATCAGGTTGACCGCGTCGCTTCCCGTCGTACAGATAACACTATCAGCCTCGCCAATGCTCGCCTCTTCAAGAATGGCGGCAGAAGTCGCATCTCCGGGAATGCTGATCAGGTCGTATTTGGCAGCGATATCCTTGCAGCGCTCGTGATCCACGTCGATGACGACGACATTGTGCTTCTCTGTCACTGCAATCCGGGCAAGGTTCTGACCGATTCCGCCAAGGCCCACAATGATGATATACAACGCTAACACCAACCGCAAAACGGCTTTTTACCTAATAGCGGCATTAACCTATAAATACTCATGGGCAGCAGAGATAATAGGTATATATAAGGATGGCGGTTCGGCGAGAACAGGTCAATCCTCAAATTTCAGTCCAAATATTGGACAGATCTGCTTCCGCTGCATTTTGTTCGCCAGTACGGTAATCGTATCGTTGGCCTCCAGAATCGTACTGCCGCGAGGTATAATGACTTCGTTGCCCCGCTTTACTGTCGTGATCAGGACTCCGTCAGGCAAGTCCAGGTCCATGACAGCCTTGTTGGCTGCCGCCGAATCTTCCAGTATATCGATCTCCAGGATCTCGCTGTTCATATCTCCGACGTGGACCTGCTCCCGGGCACAGGTGAGGATGGTAGTTTCAGGCTCGTCGAGCTTGAGCAGCCGCGCTATGTAAGGTATGCTCCAGCCCTGCAGCAGCACGGATACGACCACGATGAAGAACACCAGGTTGAAGATGGTGTGAGCGTGGTCGACTCCGGCAATGAGCGGGAACGTGGCCAGGATGATAGGCACGGAGCCTCTAAGGCCCACCCAGGATATGAGCAATTTTTCCCTGAAGCCGAATTTCGACAGAACCATCATCACGAAGACGCTCACAGGCCGGGCTATGAACATCAGGAACAGCGAGATGAGAATGCCCGCCGGCATAATCGGTATGAGCTGCGATGGAAATACTAGCAGGCCCATCGTCAGGAACATGATGATCTGCATCATCCACGCCAGCCCGTCGTGGAAGTACTTGATACTGGTCTTGTGGATAAATTTGCTGTTTCCGAAGATCAGCCCGAGAATGTAGACCGCCAGTATCCCACTTCCCCCGAGCAGGGCTGTTAACCCGTAGGTAAACAGGACGGTAGATACAGTAAAGACTGGATAGAGCCCCTCGTACTCAAGACGCAGCCGGTTGATCAAACCGAGGCTGACTTTGGCCATCCCATAGCCTGCAAAAGCGCCGATGATCAGCTGGCTGAAAAAGATGGGAATCACGTCTGTGAGCGAAGATTGCGGATTGGCGATAAGGTAGATGACGCTGATGGTCAGAAATACAGCCATTGGATCATTGCTGCCCGACTCCAGTTCCAGCAAAGGCTTCAGCCGGCCTTTCAGCGACACTCTCTTAGACCGGAGAACGGCGAACACAGCCGCCGCATCGGTCGAGGATACTATGGACCCGAGGAGCAGGCCGTAGAGGAGCGGCAGTTTTAGCACATAGGCGGAGAATACGCCAAGAATTATTGCGGTCAATAGAACGCCTAATGTTGAAAGCAAAGCTCCGTCTTCAACGACAGAGCGTACGCTCTTCCATTTAGTGCTGATCCCGCCGTCGAAGAGGATGAACGCCAGCGCTATAATGCCGATAGCCTGCGCCAGCCAGGCATCGTCAAAATAGATGACGTTGAGCCCGTCTGACCCGGCGATGATACCGATCAGCAGGAAAAACAGCAGGACTGGTACCCCTAGCTTTTCCGAGGTCTTGCTTGCCAGGATACCCATGAGCAGGAGAATAGCCGCGCCGAACAGGATGGTTTCAATCGTTATCATCATCTACCCCTCGTCTATATAATAGCTGACTGACAGAACGTACGAGCGCCGGCGCCAGGAAAGATTCGGGGAGGCGCTGCCGTATCAGATTAGCGATACGTAACGCCTTTCGATGCCATTAGCCGAACTTCGCCGGCTATGCCCCCATATTTTCACGACTTTGCGCAGGAATTGGGCCACTCGTTTGTTCCATTACTACGGTTTTTTCACTGAACAGCTCCGCTGCCACCCTGGCAAGATTTTCATGGCTGCCGAACAGGAAAACCGTATCACCCTTTAATAGCAAAGTATCTGCTCCAGGATTATAAATGGTTTCTAGTCCCCTCTGTATCAATACTATGGTGACATCATAATTTTTCCGGATTTCCAGGTCTTTGATGCTCATGTTGTGAGCCGGCATCCCTTCTGTCACTACCAGAGTACTAATCTCGACCTCGGGCACATTAGTCTGGAGGTCGTCAAGCGTGTAGGTCTTCTTTTTGGTCCGGAGCACCTCGTAGTTCTCCGACCTGACATCAGAGACCAGCCGGTCGATATCGCTCTTCGGGACGAGGTATTTTTTCAGCACCCGGGCAAAGATCTCCACGGAAGTCTCGAATTCTTCAGGTATGACCTCGTTAGCCCCGAGCTCGTACAGAGACGGCATCTCTTTCAGATACCGGGTCCTGACTATGATGTGAAGGTGAGGGTTCTTGCTCCGCAGGGCATGGACAATTCTCCGGGTAGCTATCGAATCAGAGATGGCAATCACTGCCGTCCTCGCTTCGGAGATCTTAGCGTGCTCAAGGACCATCTCATTGGTCGCATCGCCGTAGAAGATGGGTTCACCCTTAGCCTTCTCCTTGACAACCGTATCAGGGTTCATCTCAATGATGACGTAGGGAATGTTGGAAGTCCTGGCCGCTCTGGAGAGGTTCCTGCCGTTGAGGCCGTACCCGATGATGACGAGATGGTCTTTCAGCGTCACGGGCTCATCCTTGACCGGACAGTTGTTCGCCTTGAACCGCTTCGGCAGGGGCATTCTGCAAATTAAGTCCGAAGTCTTAGGCGAGAGGCTCAACAGGAATGGCGTGACACCCATAGTCAGAATCGAGGCGGCGAGGAAGAACTGGTACTGGTCAGCTGTGAGCAGGCCGCTGTCGGCGCCGATCTTGGACAGGATGAACGAAAACTCGCCTACCTGTGACAGCGCCAGCCCGACGAGGACCACCGTCCGCATAGGGTAGCCAAGGATTAAGGTAGCCGCTCCTCCCATAAGGGCTTTCAGCAGAATGACACCGATGACCGCAGCAACGATCAATACAGGATTGTTGATGAAGAAATGGATGTCCAGCATCATGCCGATAGACACGAAAAACATGCTGGTAAAGACGTACCTGAAAGGCAGTATACCACCCAGCGCCTGGTGGCTGAACTGGGATTCGGAGATGATCAGCCCCGCGAGGAACGCTCCCAGCGCGAGAGACAGGCCGATGCTCTGGGTCAGCCACGCCATGGCGAGACAAAGCACGACGACGCTGAGCAGGAAAAGCTCCTGGCTCCTCGTCTGGGCCACTTTCTGGAGCACCTTGGGCACAATCCATACAGTAGCGACGATGACGAGGAAGACGATGACCACTACTTCGACCATCATCGCGGGGATAGTGTTGATGATGTCACCCGGTTTTCCCGTGAGCAGAGGAATCAGGAGCATCATGGGCAAAGCGATGAGGTCCTGGAAGATCAGTATCCCGAGAATGATGCGGCCGTGCGGGGTCTCGAGCTCATCCCGGTCCTGCAGCAGCCGGAGCACTATGGCAGTGCTGCTGAGGGAGATTAAGAAGCCTATCAGAACTGAAGTGTTGAAAGACAGGCCGATCATGCTGGAGACGACAAAGGCCACAAGGAATGTGAATAGTACCTGAGCTACGCCACCAATGATGAGTTCTTTTTTAAGCTCGATCAGCTTCTTGAAAGAAAATTCCATGCCGATGGTGAACAGCAGCAGAACAATGCCGATCTCCGCGAAGTAATCGATGTCATGGGCATTGTGAATGATGCCGAACACGTGAGGCCCGGCAAGAACGCCAGTTACCAGAAAACCAATGATCTCCGGGATCTTAAACCGGTAACATATTAACAACACCAATATGGAAAAGGCGAGCAATATACTGATATTGCTCAGGAATGAAAAATCCATCTAAATTACCCCGCTATAGTCTTTTTACAGAAATAGAAGATATTATGATCATATAAAATCATGTCGTTCACCAGGTCCTGCTGGTGGCCTGCACGGTAGTGTGTCAGCTGGTTTTTCAGTCTACTTGTGAGAGATCGTTGCCAGGACAATTAAGAGGAAGATCACTCCGGCAAGCATAAGGAAGAACCACTTGAAAACCACGAGGAATCCCAGCATCTGCACTTTGGAGAGGTATTCGCTGGCCACGAATAGAACCAGACATACCAGTATGCCGATGATGCCTTTATAATGAAACTGATCGAGGTCAAATCCTGCCATAAAGTCCATCCAGTTCATTTTTGATGTTGAAAAACGGCTATCGCCGTCTGTCCCTTCAAGAAATTCGATAAGGCGCTAAAGCTCTGCGCCGATGATCGTCTTGGTTGCCGTGACACCTTCGATTTCCCTGACGGTATCGACAGCCCTGTTTATATCGGTGAGGCCGCCGACGTCGATGATCGCGATGAAATCGTATTCGCCGAATACGTGGAAGACTTCCCGGACGCCCCCTATCTTCATCAGTTCGTTGTAGACAGAGCGCTCTTCGCCCGGCACCACGTTGATCATGGTCACGCCAATTACCATTGTATCTTACACCGAGGAATAATGGGCACCGGATTATATAAGCATTATCGATGCCAAAGCTTCACAGTCTTTCCTCATGCCTTACCACTTTGCGGCAGCGGCACGTCAACCAGCAGTAGCTCTGCATCATTCTCCGACTTCAGGGAGACAGCTTCGGGCGGAACGATCTCTGCAGCAGAGTTGGCAGGCAGCACATGTCCGTCCAGCGTCACCGGCCCTCCGTCGAGAATGTAGATGTATGCGCCACGGCTATCCGGTAAATCATAATGTACACTTTCGCCCTTCTGGAGGAAGCTTGAAAAGATCTCTACGTCCTGGTGAATTCTCAGAGCCCCGGGCTTGCGGTTGGAGACTAGAGGAAACAGACGATTGGTCCGATCAGCTTTAGCCACGTGTTTCTGCTCAACGGAAGGCGGCAGCATCGGCTGGTCAGGCTTGAACCACATCTGGATGAACCGCATCGGATTATCCCAGCTGGCGTTGATCTCCGAGTGAATCATGCCCGTCCCGACAGTCGTGTGCTGCACCCAGCCGGCCCTCAGAATTCCGCCTTCTCCCCTCTGATCAGCGTGCCGGAATATGCCTTCGACACAGTAAGTCACAACCTCGATCTCCCTGTGAGGGTGGAGCGGCCACACTGCACCAGGCGACAAGGTATCGTCGTTAAACACCCGCAGCGGCCCGAAACCTACATGTTTAGGGTCCCTGTAGCTGCCAAAGCTGAAGTGCCACTTGCCAGTAAAGGTGCCGTTCTCGATCTGGCCCCTGGACTGGTAGATCTCATGTGGCATTCTGACCCTGATCATACAAAATAACCATATCAATTATGTAATTACCATTTATTGTGCTTTTCGGTCAATCCGCACAGGTGCCGCAGCCACTAAGGGGAGCCTGATCCGTAGAGCCGAAAACATTGCCGGACAGCTGCCCGAGACTGAGTACGACAGCCTCGAAGAATGGGAAGCAGCCGTCAACGCACTGGTTCACCCCATCGCCCGGATCGAAGGAGTAGCAGTCAGAGATGGAAATTTGTTCGTACTACCCGCATGTCCGTTCGCCCCCAGCATCAAGACATATAAAGACATTTTTCAGAAGCTGCCCCCGAGTATGCCCAGATAGTGGAAGAGTTCAACAAGGCAGGCAGACACTCGAGCGACCGGATGATCGGCCACGGTTCAGGCGTAAGCCCCTTCTGCGTCATTCACCAGTCCCTCCGCTCGGCGGCCGGATGTAAATTCAGAGTAGGACAAAGACCCATTCAGATCGTGCAGCTATGATGTAAGGCTGCCGACGGGAAAAAAGCGATCGCTGGCGAATTGTGCGACCTTGCCGGGGTAAAGCAGGAGATTGTGGAAAAGCACCTCGACCACGGGATGTGCGTATATGCAGTCTGCATTCTGGACACCGGAAAATACGAGTGATAAGCCGGAAACTTGATAATAAATTTTAAGTGCATGACGGCATTTTATGGTGTGCGTTTGCGCAATGACTTATATATTACAAAGCCCATTATGGCTGATAGTGAGAGGATGAATGCATGGAAGAAGAGTCTAAGTCTCTACCATCCAAAGATAATTTTAGCGAATGGTACAACGAATTGCTGATGACAGCGCAGATCATGGATGTGCGCTACCCGATCAAGGGTGTCTACGTATGGTACCCGTTCGGGTTCTCCATACGCAAGAAGGTTTACAACATGCTGCGCAACCTGCTGGACGTAGACCACCAGGAGACTTACTTCCCGATGCTCATCCCGAAGCCCGAACTCCTGAAAGAGTCGGAGCACATCAAGGGCTTCGAAGACGAAGTATACTGGGTCACCCACGGCGGCCTCTCCGAGTTAGAGGTGCCCCTTGCGCTAAGACCGACGAGCGAGACCGCAATTTACCCGATGTACAAGCTCTGGATCAGGTCCCACGCAGACCTCCCGCTGAAACTGTACCAGATCGTCAACACTTTCAGGTACGAGACCAAGCACACCAGGCCATTAATCAGGCTAAGGGAGATCACCTCCTTCAAGGAAGCCCACACCGCCCACGCCACATGGGATGATGCCGAGAAGCAGGTGCACGAAGCGATGGACCTGTACAGCGAATTCTTTACAAAGCTTGCAGTACCCTTCATCGTCCACAAGCGCCCTGAGTGGGACAAGTTCCCCGGCGCCGACTACACGATGGCGTTCGACACGATGATGCCGGATGGAAAGTCCCTGCAGGTCGGCACAGTCCACCATCTGGGTACCAAGTTTGCGAAGACTTACGACATCACCTACGAGGACGAGAAGGGCGAAAGGCAGTACGTCAACCAGACGTGCTACGGCATCTCCGAGCGGTGCATAGCCGCCGTCATCGGCATCCACGGCGACAACAAGGGACTGGTGCTGCCCCCGAATGCGTCGCAGACTCAGGTCGTCATCATCCCCATCATATTCAAGAAGGACGATGGCGGAGTCAAGGAGGCCTGCCAGAAGGTCAAGGAACTCCTGCGGGCTAACGACATCGTAGCCGTCATCGACGACGCCGACGAGCGCCCCGGCGCCAAGTACTACAAGTGGGAAATGAAAGGCACGCCCTTCCGCATAGAGATCGGCCCCCGTGACATCAAGAACAACTCGGTCATGCTGGTCAGGAGAGACGGCAAGAAGGAATCCATCCCCATGGACGGCCTGCCGGAGACTGTCAGGAACAAGCTGTTTGAGTTCCAGACCGATCTGCTGAACGCCGCAAGAGACAGCATGCTGGCACGGGTCAAAGCGTGCGAGACGCTGGACGAGGCAAAGCAGCAGATCGAAAACGGATGGGCCACCATGCCCTGGTGCGGCGAAAAAGCCTGCGGCCTCGAAATGGAGAACGCCGTCAACTGCAAACTCCTCGGCGAAGCCCACACCATCAAAGGCGCCGGCAAATGCCCCATCTGCGGCAAGGCTACAGATCGCATTATAACCATGGCCAGATCTTACTGATCCGGCCAACTTAATCTTTTTTAAACCATTGCTTGTAGTGATATAAATTTCACCACAGAGGCTCACAGAGATTATCCTATAATTGGGCAGGTACATAATCAGTTATATAGTAAGTCTCTGTGTCCCTCTGTGCCTCTGTGGTGAACCGTTCTCTGTGTCCCTCTGTGCCTCTGTGGTGAACCGTTCTCTGTGTCCCTCTGTGCCTCTGTGGTGAACCGTTCTCTGTGTCCCTCTGTGCCTCTGTGGTGAACCGTTCTCTGTGTCCCTCTGTGCCTCTGTGGTGAACCATTCTCTGTGTCCCTCTGTGCCTCTGTGGTGAATGCCCATGCCCAGCCATCGTTTATGTTTTTACTACACTAGTCGGCAGTATCTCTGCTTTCCGTTTTTCGGCTCTCGTTAGCATAGCCATGACTCCCGCAGCAATGAACCCGAGGATGCCTGATACGAAGTAGGGCAGCCCAATGTGGACTGCAAACATCAGACCACCAGCCGGCGGTCCTATGACTCGGCCTAAACTGTTGAAGGAGCCCATGACGCCGAGCATTTCGCCCTGGCGGTCGGGGTCGGTGCGCTTTGATACTAACGTGTTGAGGCTGGGGAAGATGAGGCCGAAGCCCACTTCGATGAGGCAGGTGAAGAGCGCCAGGGTGACGATGCCCACTGAGAAGTAAATGGCGATGATGCCTGCGCTGTAGATGATGAGCCCGGCGATGATGGTCTTCTGCTCTCCGAGGGTGCTGATCGCTTTTCCGACGAGGAGGCCCTGGCAGACGACGCCGGTGATGCCCATGAAGGCGAAGACGACGCCCATCACTCCGGGGCCGGTCATCTGCACTGTCCAGAACAGGAGTGGCACAGGGCCAGGCTGGTCGGACAGGCCGAATTTGCCCATGAGGAAATAGCCGAAGGTGCCGTCGATCATGGCGCCGGCGAAGCTGATCAGCATGGTCAGTATGAAGATAAAGCCAAGAGAGGTCTTAATCGCCGAGAGCATGGAGACTTTTTTTACTACTTCCGGCTGCTGCCCTGGCACCCGGGATTCAGGCAGGAGCAGGTAGGCGAGTACTGCAGTCAGGAACCCGATGCCGGCGGTGGCGAAGAAGGGCAGGGTAAGGCTCCACGAGGTCAGGAACCCCGAAATAGCAGGCCCTATAATAACTCCAAGCCCTGAGGCAGCCCCCATCTGCCCCATGAGGTTGCCACGCTCTTCAGGCTTCGTGATATCGGCAATGAAGGCGAGCGTGGCAGGCCAGATGCCGGAGGACAGCGTGCCTCCGATCACCTCGGAGATAAACAGAACGCCGATATGCGGTGACAGCCCAGTCCAGTGGCCGATCACTTCGGAGATCGCCAGAGCTGCGGGTTCTGACGACAGGCCTGTTACAGTAAAAGCTAATCCAAACCCTGTCAAGCCGATCATCATCACCGGCTTCCGGCCGATCCTGTCAGAGATGGCACCCCATACAGGAGCACAGACGAACTGCATCGCCGAGAAAGTCGCCATCAGCAGGCCGAGATCGAGAGCCGTTGCCCCCAGGTTGTTGGCATAGTAGGGCATGACAGGGATGATGACTCCGAACCCTAAGGTAAAGATAAACATGCCTACTGCGAGCACGATTATCTGCCTGGCCTTGATTTTACTGTCCATGCCTGCCGCCTGCCATGTAAATAGCCAGCAGTATAGAATGAAATCAGGATATAAGTAGCTATTGTGACTGCGGCCTGAAGGTAACGAGGTACGATACGCCGCCTTATCGGTTTCACGCTTTCAGCATCCGGGCATTGATGGCAACGATCACCGTGCTCAGGCTCATGAGAATGGCGCCTGCCGCGGGGGAGAGAAAGATTCCGTAAGCGTATAAAACGCCCGCTGCTAGCGGGATAGCAAAAGCGTTGTACCCGGTGGCCCAGAGAAGGTTCTCCACCATCTTGCGGTAAGTCTTTTTGGAGAGGCTGACAATTTTCACCACGTCTCGCGGGTCGTTTTTCACCAGTATGACGTCGGCGCTCTCTATGGCCACGTCGGTCCCCGCGCCGATGGCGATGCCGACGTTTGCCCGAGTCAGCGCAGGCGCGTCGTTTACCCCGTCGCCCACCATGCCGGTGACGTATTTTCGCTGGACTTCCTTTACTTTCTCTACCTTCTGGTCGGGCAGCACCTCGGCGAAATAGTCGTCCAGGCCCAGATCTTCCGCTACCCACCGGGCTACGTAGCGGTTATCGCCGGTCAGCATCATGCACTTGATGCCCATCTCTTTTAGCCTGGCGATGGCATCTTTAGATTCGGGGCGGATAATGTCGGCCAGCGCAATGGCCCCGGCCAGCGTGTCGCCCTCAAGCAGGAAGACGACTGTTTTTCCCTGCTGCTTTACTTTTTCCACCCGATCATTATCGATCGCAAGGCCCTTTTCCTCGAGATAGCCCGGGCTGACCACCCGGTATATTTTGCCGTCGATGATGCCTTCCACACCTTTGCCGGGAATAGATTTGAAGCCGGAGACGGTTTTCAGGCCGATGCCCTTATCCCGGGCGCTTCCGGTAATACCAGCCGCGATCGGATGCTCGGATCTGGATTCCAGAGATGCCGTGTATGTTAGCAAATCCTCCTCACGATAGCTGCCCTCCAGCGGTAAGACCTCGGTTACTCCAAATTTACCCAGGGTCAGCGTACCGGTCTTGTCGAAGATGATCGCCTGTAAGCCCCGGGCCTTCTCGAAGGCAGTCCGGTTGCGGATGAGCAGGCCCGATTTCGCTGCCAGTGCGGTTGACACAGCAATAACCAGTGGCACCGCCAGCCCCAGAGCATGAGGGCAGGTGATCACCATCACAGTGGCAGTTCGTTCTACCGCGAAGTTTAATGTCTGCCCTGCGAGAACCCAGATAATAAAGGTAATGGCGCCGACGCTCAGCGCGATGATCGTCAGGATAAATGCGGCCCGGTTTGCCAGGTCCTGCGCCCGGGATTTGCTTTCCTGGGCCTGCTTAACCAGCTCGACGACCTGGTTAAGGTATGTATCCTTGCCAGTCTTTTTTACCTCTGCCTTGATGGAGCCTTCGCCGTTGACAGATCCACCGATGACCTTATCGCCCACAGTTTTAGACACGGGCTTTGACTCGCCGGTAAGCATGGCTTCGTTAACGCTGGTATCGCCTTCGATCACTTCTCCGTCCACGGGTATTTTTTCGCCGGGCTTGACCAGTACCCGGTCACCCACCTGCAGGTCTTCCACGCTGACGTCATGGACCATGCCATCCATCACCATGTGGGCTTCCGAAGGCATGATCTTGACCAGTTCCTCGAGTGCCCTGGATGCCCCCATGACTGACCTCATCTCTATCCAGTGGCCCAGCAGCATGATGTCGATCAACGTTGCGAGTTCCCAGAAGAAGGTCATGCCCGGCAGCCCGAACACGACAGCGCAACTGTACACATAAGCTACCGTGATTGCCACAGCGATGAGCGTCATCATGCCCGGCGTGCGTTTCCCGAGTTCCTCGAAGATGCCCTTGAGGAACGGGTAGCCGCCATAGAAGTACACGATCGAAGATAAAATGAATTGAAGATATATTGACCCGGGGAAATCGAAGCGGTAGCCCAGGATGCCCTGGATTGTGGGCGATAAGACGACGATCGGGATTGTGAGGATAGTTGAGACGATGAACCGCTTCTTGAAGTCCTCGAGCATCATCTTGTGGTGATCGGCATGACCTTTGTGGGCCTCATAGCCTTTGTGCTTCAGCCGGGTATCCTCTTCAGCTTCGGGTCCCCCGTGATCTGGCGGTTTATGATGCTCGTGGTCCATATGAACTCCTTGATTACATAGTTACATTGTGAATCAAAATAAAACAGGGCAACATTTGGCGATTTTTTCCTCCTGCGGAGGAGAAAAGCCGATCAAGAGGGAGTATAAGTAATAATGCTTAGTTTTCTGGAGATTTTACCTGGTAGGTAGACGAGTGCGCCAAATAGCTGCCCATGTACGCCTCTGTATGTACTTATCCGTCCCCGTAAGCCGATTTTGCGCATAGTCTTATATATCCGCGCCGCTTATTGCAGATAGATGAGACTCGGATTGCTGGGCCCGGAAGGGACGTTCTCGGAGATGGCGGCGAAGAAGTGGCGGAAGGATGCTGAACTCGTCTTTTTCGACGACATGGAGCTTGCGGCGATGGCCGTCGACGAGGGCAGGGTCGACGAGAGCATCGTGGCGATAGAGAACTCGGTAGAAGGCCCGGTCGGCGTTATCCATGACAGGCTGCTTGACGTCAAATCACCGATCGTAGGGGAGGTTGTCATTCCGATCCGGCAGTGCCTGATGGCGAGGCCGGATGCGTCCGAGATTAAAGTCATCTTATCTCATCCTCAGGGGCTCGGCCAGTGCAGGAAATATATCCGGGAGCATTATCCAAATGCTGAGATAAGGTCTACGGGCAGCACTGCTCATGCAGCCAGGCTGGCTCAGGAGTTCCCTGAGATGGCTGCCATCGGCTGCTCGGCTTCGGCGGAGAAGTACCATCTTAAAGTCCTCGCCGAGGGAATTCAGGATCGGACGGCAAACTATACCAGGTTCCTCGTCATCGGCAAGAACCTCCCAGCCCCGACGGGACAGGACAAGACCTCGCTGGCAGTCTACCTCGACCGGGACAGGCCCGGGGCGTTATACGAATTCCTCGGAGAGTTCGCGACGAGAGGCATCAACATGACAAGGATCGAGTCCCGGCCATCCAAGCTGACGCTTGGCGACTACCGGTTCTTCATAGACGTGGAAGGCCACTGCCAGGATAAAGTGCTGGGCGAAGCGCTCCATGCCCTGAAGGACAGGACCAGCAAGCTTAAAGTACTAGGATCGTATCCTGTAGCAGACAAGGTATGATCAGCGAAATCCTCATCGTCCTCATTTTCCTGCTCACCTTTTTCCTGATCATGGTCCGCCCCTGGAGATTCAATGAGACAACCGGGGCACTACTCGGCGCTTTGCTGATGCTGGTCTTCCTGCAGCCTCACCACATTCTTGAAGCGCTGGGCTTCGCGACGCCTTTTGCTACGCCGCAGGTCACGACCTGGAACGTGGTCATCATCCTGATCGAGCTGATGGTGATCAGCACCTTTCTGGACGACTACGGGTTTTTCGAGTGGTGCGCGGTTAAAGCTATGCAGATGGCGAAGGGCGATGCCTGGAAGCTGTTCACCTATACGTACGTGGTCACCTGCCTTATCACTGCATTCACTTCCAACGATATCGCCATCCTCACGCTCACCCCAATCATCCTAAAGTTCTGCCGCAGGGCCAACCTAAACTCAAAGCCATTCATGTACGCGTTCTTCTTCGCGGCAAACATAGCCTCTATGTTCCTCCTGATAGGCAACCTGACCAACATCATGATAGCCGACGCATTCCACCTGGGATACGTCGACTTTGCGGCTTACATGTTCCTGCCGACAATGGCGGCTCTTGTTGTCAACTACGTGATCTTCCGGTACATGTTCAGGAACTCGATCACAGCCCGTTACCAGCCGCTGGAGCACGTGAACTCTAAAGATTTGATCAAAAGCATGCCCATGGTAGCAGTAGGCCTCGTAGTGCTTGCCTTCGTCCTCATAGGGTGCGGGTTCGCCAGCGCCATTGCCATCCCACTGTCAGCTATCACAACCATCGGTATGATCGCCATATACCTGGCCGAGCGTAAGCCGATGCTCAGGACTAAGAGGATTTCCTGGCGGGTGGTCGTCTTCGTGATCTCGCTCTTCATCGTAGTCAAGGGACTGGAAGTGAGCGGAGTCAACGCTCTGGCGGGCAGTGCAATATTATCTATCGTAGGACAGAATCCGATTGTAGCCACGTTCTTTATGTCTATGATGTCGGCATTCCTTTGCAACGTGGTAAACAACATCCCGATGACCGCCATGATGGTACCGGTGTCGCTCGGCATTGCCCATACGCAGGATATGGCTCTCGCGATGGCCTATTCACTCGTGATCGGGAGCAACCTCGGAGCCAATATCACCATTACCGGCGCGCTGGCAGGCATTCTCTGGATCGAATGTGCCAGAGTGGAAAAGTGGACGACCGGAATTACCGAGTTCATCAAAACAGGGCTTACAGTGACGCCTCTGGTCATCTTAGCATCTGCGGCAGTCCTCGCTCTGGAGATCACGTTATTCTGACGGGTTATCCAAACGGACTATACTGCAGGAATCCTGCCTAACGCCTTCTGGACAGTATCAAGGATTTCTTTGAGGCTGGCCGGCTTTTTCAGGAAGGCGAAGGCTCCGGCCTTCATCGCATCATCTCTGACGGATACGTCGGCGCTTAAAAAGATCACTTTTGCTTCGGGGTCGATCTTCTTGATCTCTGACGTAGCTTCGAGGCCGTTCATGATGGGCAGGCGATAGTCCATCAGGACTGCATGCGGCCTGGGAGTACACGAGAGATACAGTTTGACCGCTTCCAGGCCATCATAGGCTATGAAGCAAATCTCAATCTTCCTCCGGGAAAACGCCTTCTCGTAAACTTTTACCAGCTCTTTTTCATCTTCCACGATAGCTATACCTACTCTGCATGCTGGACTACATTCGATCATTGGCATTCCTCATGGGTGAATGCGGGACAGCTAACTATAGTACTGCAAGAAACTTTTTGTACAGTCTGGCTGCTACAGGACTGTACAATAGGTTCAGATTGGTAAATAGATAAATTATTTCACCATAGATATGTTTTGACGCATATAAAATTATAATCTGGTTTCATTTATCCGCACTCACCGGCAAAGTTACGATGAATCTGCTCCCTTTAGTGTGATCACCCGGAACGCGGTCTTCCATAGTCACAGATCCCCCGAACCTTTCGGCCAGGGTGCGGACTATGAATAATCCTAAACCTCTGCCTTTCGCTTTTGTTGTCCCTCGCTGAAATCTGGCGAAGAGCCGGGGCTTCACTGCATCGGGTATTCCTGGGCCGTCGTCTTCGATGGCGATCTCCCAGAAAGGCTTGCTGAGCTTCTCTGTAGATCGGACGTATATGTCGATTGTAACATCTCCGGTAGAATGTTTAACCGCATTACTTATGAGGTTGCAGAAAACTGCTTTCAGCAGCGAACTGCCTTTGACCAGCAAGCCTTTCCGGGGCTGGTAATTAATTGTGACCTTTCGGCCTTTGGGACGGGGAGCTTCAGTGATGCATTGTACGACATAGTCGTTGATGTCGACATTCTCCAGGGTAATTTTTTCTTCAGTCGCCCGCTGGATAGTCCTGACGCTGTCGATGACCGAGGCGCTGCCTTTGACGGCTACCAGAGCATCCTCGATGGTCGCTCGTTGCTCATCAGTCAGGCTCTCGTCCATTTCCAGCAGTTCCAGGTTAGCCAGAGCAGCCTGATTCAGGTTATTGATATCATGGCCCATGATGTCCACGTACAGTTCAGCCCGGTTCTTCTCTTCCTCCGCCCGCTCTCGCTCGCTCTCGGCATGCGCCCGGGCTTCTTCGGCCTGGTTCATGGCGGCTATTACCCTTTCGCGGTCGCTTTTGATTGTGCTGGCCATAGTGATAAACGACCTCGCCAGGCTGCCGATCCCGTCTTTCCGGCCGACGGGCAAAAACGCTTTCAATCGTTCAGGATCGCCATCAGGAATATATGAAGTTGCGCTGTTGATCTTAAGAATGGGATCAGTAATGTATTTCCCGACAATCATAGCGATAAGCAGCGATAAGATCAATAAGCCCGCGATGAACGTAATGAATAACCACATGGAGTCATTAATCGGCTTATAGGCCACGTCTACAGGCGTAGCCACGACGACGCCCCAGCCGTATTGTGTCACTGGCGTATACGCTACCAGCCGCTGATCATTCTCGAAGGGAAAATACTGCTCTACAATCCCCTCTTCTCCCCGAATAACACTAGCTACGGCAGGTATAGAGCTAAAATCGGCCATTTTATCCATGTATGAACTATTACTGTGGACCATAACCCGGCCGCTTTTATTTACAAGGTAAACGAAATGGTTTTCCTTCACCTGCGTTTCGGCCAGAAGGTCCCTAAAGTTGGCCAGATTGACGCTTCCGATCAGCGTCCCTATGGCCGTAGTATTATCCATGATCGGAATGCCGAAGTACACAGTCGGTTGACCGGTATACGGGCTTATCTGTACGCTGCTGATTACAGGTTCCGATGTGTTGAGTACCTCGCCGACGTAAGGCCGGTCGATATATGACTCACCTATCCGCTGGGTGTACGGATAGCTGGATATGACGGTACCCGACTGATCTGTGAAAAAGACCGAGGTCAATTGCTCACTCTGGTTAACGGCATACTGAGCGTTAAAATCAAGGAAAGCAATATCCTTCTCCTGAATAGCTTTGATCACCAGCGGCCGATCTGCCAGGCTGGTAAGGTAGGTCCGGGCGAGATCCATATAATTGACAGTAAGTGCCGAAGTTGACTTTGCTACTGCCAGATTGTTGTCCCATATCTCGTGCTTGATAACTTCCCGGTTGTAGAGAACGCTTGCGCCGCCTATGACCGCTGCGGACGCAATTACTAGAATAGCTATCAGGATAATTGCATGGAACTTGATGGATGACAGAGGTAACATAACTACCCGGATAATGTTTAGAGCTGATTTTATTTAAAACTCTACCATTAATCTGCCAATTAAAAAAGATAAATTATCGGGGCTGCGCAGCCTGTATGCCCTTGAATGAGATCGCTCGCAGAGAACTCCCTTATACTCGCCTGCCTTAGAGTTTCCCTCTGGCTGTAGCGATCTGCTTACCAGCCATAGCCCTGAGGGCTTCCGCCCGACGGCCGATCTCTTCAGCATCCCGAAGTTTCTCTATCAGCCGATCAGTCGCCTCGCGCCAGGGATGCTCTTCAAAGATTTCGTGTTGCCCGAAATATGCTCTCGTGTCCTCGAAATGAACTTCCCTGGCTGCCAGCAGCTCGTAATCGGCGGTCAGCGGCCGATCATCGTCCGGCATTTTCAGGATAGCGCAGGTAGGAATGGCGTTGACGTGCTTCTTCAGGTCCCTGACAGGCAGGAGAGACGACTCGGGAAAGACCCAGCAGCCTATAGGCTTCACCTGGTGGATGCCACACAGCCCGTCCTTCAGAAACGGGCAGCCGTCAGGCGCCAGAATGACAGCATACCTGAATCCCCCGGGCGTCGTCACGACGTCGCAGTACCGGCGGAAAAATTCCCCCGGCTGCAGCCCCAGGCCCATGCTGATGTTCTGGATGTCGAGCAAAGATACAGCATAATACGGGTCTCTGCGGCAGCAAAGTCCACAGCACTCACACTTGAAACGGGGTCCACACTCAGCGGCAGGCATGACGCATCATAATCGGACTGCATGCCAGATAAAGGCTTTGCGAGCGGCCGGACACACAGTAAGCGACTGCAGGCAAGCCACTATCACTACATTATTGTGCCATATATTTTATATAAATATGTAAATTATGTGTTAGAGGGAGTGTGCCATGTCAATATCCGATGATGAAATGATAGCGATGATCGAAAGAGTGGGGCCAGCGGTTGTCAACATTAACACCGTTCGCCTGGTTCACGATTACTACATGAACGTCGTGCCGCTCAGAGGCATGGGCTCCGGCGTGATTTTCGACGGCCGGAACGGCTACATACTGACAAACAACCACATCATAGAAGGAGCGGAAAGTATCGAAGTCACGCTCTTCGACGGCAGAAAATTCAAAGGTAAGCTGATCGGTACCGACCCTACCAGCGATATTGCCGTGGTCGGCATAAAGTCGGACAATCTCCCCGAGGCAAAGCTTGGCACGTCAGAGACCGTCAAGGTCGGCCAGACCGCGATCGCTTTCGGCAATCCGTTCGGGTTTCTGTTGAGAGGGCCGACAGTGACAGTTGGCGTAATCAGCGCCCTGCACCGGACCATACAGGCGGAGCAAGGCGTGTTCGAAGACCTGATGCAGACGGACGCCCACATCAACCCGGGCAACAGCGGTGGCCCGCTGGTCAATCGCAAGGGAGAGATCATCGGCATCAACTCTGCGAATATCCCGTTCGCCCAGGGCATCGGCTTCTCTATACCAGTCGACGTGGCCCGGCGCATCGCCGAAGAGCTGATAGAGCATGGAAGGATTATCCGGCCCTGGCTGGGCATTCTCGGCGTGGGCGTCACTCCGCAGATCTCCCAGTACTACGATCTGCCCTCGGACAAAGGCATCCTGGTCACCCGGGTTTTCAACAACAGCCCGGCAGAAGAGGCGGGGATTTCCGCCGGAGACCTGATCCTGGCCACTGACAAGAAGAGCATCACTGACATGGACGAGCTGACTAAAGAAGTGCGGTCAAAAAGAGTGGGCGACCGGGTGACCATGGTCATCCAGAGAGGCCCAATCAGGCAGGAAGTGGATCTCCGGCTATCTGAGATCCCTTCCCAGTAATCTTTTTTATCTGTACTCTTCGTACTTCAGCGGGTTCCAGACGAGCTTGCGGTTATCGATCTTGCCATCGGGCATGCTGTCGTAAACTGCCTTTGCGACCTCCAGCTCTTTTTCGGCCTCGGCCTTGCTCTGGAACATCTTGTTGTCCGCATTGGGGTCTGCAGACCTGACTTTCTCGTCCAGGGCTTTGATCAGGCTTAGCTGGCGTTCCCGGGTGTACTCGGCAGTCTCGGCCCTCCACTGATGAGCCATGTCACGGCGCACGTCCATGTGGTACTCGACGTCGGTGGCGATGTCCCGGAGAATCCGGTCAGCGTTCTCTCTGACATCCATCAGCGCCCGTTCGACGTCCTCGAGAGTGAGATCTTCCCACGACAGGGGCTTCTCCCTGAGCTGTCCCCCGAGACGCTTGGCCACGAGGTAGAACGGGAACATCTTCTTGATAATGGCGCCTACTGGGTAGATAGAGCCGCCGTTTTCGTCCAGGCCTTTAGGCTGGATGCCCTGCATGCCGATCCTCGAGACTTCCGGCCGGGACACCTCTTTGGGTGGCAGGTAGCCGTATCTCATGAGCTCGCGGATGCCGGTGCCACTGATGTTGATGCGGTACTGCTTGCCGTGCGGGCAGGTGTTTTCCGTAGCGGTGGTGCCGCACCGGCAACAGTAGAAGACCTCGCTGAACGCCATAAGCTCGATGCCCAGCTCTTTCGAGCCTCCGTCGTACAGGCGGTCGAAGATCGACTGGCATTCATAGTCTCCGTAGTAGCTGCCGACGCCAGCATGATCTCTGCCGATGGCAAAGTGTGTGGCACCGAAGTTGCGGGAAACGATGGCATGGAGGATCGCTTCCCGGGGGCCGGCGAAGATGTAGGTGACCCGGAGCGGGCTCATCAGCACCCGGTCTTTCGGGTAATATTTGTTGATAAGCGTCTCATATGCCTGGATGCGGTGCTCGGACCTGATGTATTCAGGCTTTGCCAGCTGGACCAGCGGCTGAATGAGCAGCATGTCGTTGTTTTCCAGCGCGACCCGGTGGATGTGCTCATGGCCCCGGTGGACAGGGTTTGCCCCGGTGATGAAGCCGACGACGGTCCGGGCTCCCTTCTTCTTGTAGAAGTAGTCGAAGCTCTCAGCCGGAGTCATCCGGTATTTTTCGAAGGCGCCCCAGTAAGCCCGGTTTAGCAGTTCTACCTTACCGGCAAGCGACCTCTCGCCCATCCGTTCGTAGATGCTGCGAACGCCAGGGTGGCGCTTATCAGTAGTGCCAAACACGCACTGCGCACGCTCTTCCCGGTCATACTCGAAGACCTCTTCCGCATGTATACGGGCCACGGGCTGCTTTTCCCGATTAATCAGAGTTACGACATCGCCCTTTTTCAGGCCTTTCAGAACTTCCTGGTTCTTTTCGCCCGCCATGGCAAAAGATAGCGGCGTAGGCCACGGCGTACCGTCAGCAAGCCTTCCGGTGTGGAGGACAGATGAGTAGTCTTCCCGGGTCATGAATCCATTACACGGGCTTAGCGCACCGGTAGCGATCATCTCTACTGTGATCCAGGCCTCCTCGTCGATCATGATGGTGTTCTGATTCCTTGACAGGTTTTCTTTTGCCTCTTCAAGGGCAACTTCGCGCACAGGGCCATCCAGGACCGTGTTGACAAGTTTCACCTGTTGTATGCTCATTGTTGGCCTCCACATTATTATTAGATTCTCAGAATCGACTATAATATATAATCATTATAGACTGATTCCTTTGATAAATTAAACTGCTTATAGATAAAGATATTGCTAGTCAATTGACGTAAATCAAAGAATATAACCGTGGTAAAGGATATATTACAAGGCTTGTATATAATTAATTTCGGATAGCATTGAGGCCGTCAAGCAAATTCGTGATGAAATTACAAATAATCTGTAATTATTAAATATGATATACATGATCTGCTTTTTCCGCGGAATACGCGACATAGTATCGCATTTAGTCAGGCAAATCTAACTCCCATATTACCTCTTAGTTAGATAAAGATAAAATAACCCTAGATAGCCTATATTAACCAGTCACTATAAGATCGTGCCAGAGCACGAAGGAATGTGGTAAGCATGAAGCTCAGAATCATGATCATCGCAGCGCTCATGACACTCTTGTTTATTGCGCCTGCCTATGCCGCTGAAAAGATTTATTATGCCGAGCCAGCCAGACTGGTGGACGATACGGGCATCGAAATCCAGATCAAGGACATCAAAGTCTCCGACACGCCTACCGGGTACTCAACCTTCAACTACCCGCCAACACAGTACCAGTTCTACACAGTATCCTACTGGATTGCGAATCCCACCGACGAGCAGATCAGATACCAGTTCAGGATCAATTTTGCAGACGATAAGGGAAGAATATACACTTCCGAAGAGTACAACCTTGCCGGGAACGTAGGCCCGAACAAAAAGCTCCTTGACATGATGCAGTACCCGCCTACACAGAAGGAATTCGCAGTCTACCGCAATGCTACCGGAGTCCACCTCAGATGGGAGCATATCGACAGATACCTCAATGTTATAGTAGTAACCAACATCACGCTGACAGAAGAATCACCGACAGCGACGGCCATGCCTTCGCCGACGGCGACGCCTGCCCCGACAGCGACGCCTGTCGCTACCCCCGTGCCCACTGAGGCACCGGGCTCCCAGCCCTGTCTGTCCTTCCTGCCAATGGCACTGATAGCCGGCGGCTTTGGCGCAGCAGGCCTGATCTATAGCAGGAGCGGCCGGCGCTAACATGGACGTCACCATCATCTGCATCGGAGACGAACTTCTGACCGGCGACGTGGAGGACCTGAACTCCACATGGCTCGCCCGCCAGCTCTCGGAAACTGGAGCCCTGCTGAAACGGATAGTCACCATACCTGACGACATAGACGTCATCGTCTCCGAAATCCGGCAGGCAAAGACAGACAAAATAATAGTGACTGGAGGACTCGGCCCCACCCATGATGACGTCACCCGCTACGCAGTAGCAAAAGCAGCCGGAGTACGCCTGTACCGCGACCCATATGCAGTCAGGGTCGTGGAGAAAGGGAGGGGCAGACTAATCGACGCTGCTTACGTAATGGCCGACATACCGGAAAATGCGGTAGTGATCGACAATCCGGCAGGCGCCGCGCCAGGGTTCATCATAGATAGCCGCATCTACGTCTTACCGGGAGTGCCGTCTGAGATGAAGGCCATGTTTAGCCTGGTCAGAGACCACTTCAAAGGACCCCGGCTCATCGTAGACTGGGTCATCACGAAACGGCCTGAGTCAGACATTGTCCCTACGCTCAACGAGGCCGTAAAAATGTTCCCCCAGATCGCCTTCGGGTCTTACCCGTCAGGGATCGTGAAGATCAAGCTGAAGTCTTACGATGCGGAAGCGGTAAAACAGGCCAAAGAGTGGCTCGCTGCCCACCTCTGACGCCCTCTTTTTTAAACCCCGGCGGCATAAAGATTCATTACATCTTTTAAGCCGGCAGCGAATCTGTTAAGCGTGAAGGACATCGGGCCGGACCTCAGGAAAAGTGCAACTGCAGCCATCAGAGACTGCCTTAACGTGTCTTCCGACGAGAGAGTACTGGTGGTGACCGATACAGTAAGAAAGGACATCGGCGTGCCGATCTACCAGGCAGCTCTCGAGAGAGGCTGCGACGCGCTGCTCATGGAAATGAAGCCCCGGGTCCGCAGCGGGGAAGAACCGCCTCGCGCTGTCGAGCATGCCCTGATACATACGGATGTGTTCATACTGGTCACGACAGTCTCGCTGTCGCATACCCAGGCCCGGAAAGAAGCCTGCAAGGCAGGAGCCAGAGGAGCGTCGATACCGATCCAGAGCAATGACCAGGATCTGGTATTGAGAACCTTTGCCAGAGGAGGCATGACCGCAGATTACCCCGCCATGAGCAAGAGCATAGGCCGGATGATGGACCGGCTGAAGCACATCCATGAGGCCCGGGTGACTACAGCCAAAGGAACCGACATCACATTCACTTTCGAGCACAGGAGATGGCATGCAGATACAGGTATTGTATCTAAGCCCGGAGAGTTCACCAACCTGCCCGGAGGAGAGGTCTTCGTCGCCCCGTTCAGCGCGGAAGGCACTGCAGTCATCGATGGCACTTTCGGCGATTTCGGAATACTTGATGAGCCGCTGAAGCTGACAGTCAAAGACGGCTATGTGACTTCCGCAGAAGGAGGCCATGCCAGAGAGCTCAACAAAGTCTTCGATCACCTCGGCAGAAACTCCAGAAACATCGCCGAGCTAGGCATAGGCATGAACCCAAAAGCAAGGTTGTGCGGCATTCTGCTTGAGGATGAAAAAGTCGGCAATACAGTACACGTCGCACTGGGCGACAATACTGGCTTCGGCGGGGAAGTGAGCGTGCCATTCCACTTCGACGGCATCATCAAAGAGCCAAAGCTCTTTCTGGACGGCGAGGAGATCGATCTTAAAGATTATGTCTTTGGAGCAATGAAGACCACGGCATAGCCTTGCTTGTTGTATTATTCCGGGAAAAATTGTACTTCAAAGGCCGATACATAAACCAAATAAATGTATAATTTGTCAGTACACGCAAGTTATACGCTTATATATAGTTATAATTACTAATTACTATTTGCAGTAGTAAGGCAAGAGATACCTTAATAAAGCAGAAAGAACCAGCTATAATTAGAAATAACGCTTCTCCAGCCTTTTACGGCATTCATCGACCCAATATACATCATAAAAACGCGTGTGGGAACTGCGTAGCAGATAATATGGAGGAAATGAGATGGAAATATTGAAGACCCTGTCATACGTGGGGACGATGGACGTACTGTTTACCATCTGCAAGGGGAAAACCAAATTCACCGATATTATGTTTGAGACAGAGCTGAATCCGGGCATCCTGAACCGCCTGCTCAAGACGCTGCTGACGGCAGGCATCCTCAACAAGGACCGGGACGGATATCACCTGTCTGAGAGAGGCGCCAAGATCGTCCTCTATACGCTAAAAATACTTGACACTGAGACCGAAATGCCTAACCAGGACTACAGAGCCCTGATCCAGATCCTGAGCGATCGAGTCGAGCAACAGGCTGGTACGGCATAAATAAGTTACAGTAAAATTTTTGGGAATTACTGCAATTCCCCTATCCCATTTTTAAAGCACGTTGATTTCAAACAGACTGTCTATTAATTCGTTTCACTATACAATAAGGAACTAATACTTCCTATTGGAGAAAGAGTAAGATCTTATACCATAAGTTCGCCCGCCAGGACGCCTGCAATTGCAGGCGTCCGACGCGGGCGATGCGATTACGATCGCTGCGCTGTGCCTGGACGCAGATTGTACAGATTTTACAGATTGCACAGATGCTCGTCGAATAGACTGGTAAAAACAGCCCTTACCGATTTATCTATTGTGGCTCTTCTCCAGTTGCCAGATGATGTGTTGCTAATGATAGTAGGGGAGGGTATTTCCCGTTTCTAGTCTGTCCGGTTCAGTTCCTCCCTCCCGGACCTCTATACCTCCCCGACCTCCCTTTTTTAAGTCCTCCCTGACCTCCATTTACCTCCCTGACCTGCCTCCGTGCCTCCGGTGCCTCCATCACCTCTGAATCTTTGCCGGTTCATGCGATCCCCGACAATCCCGAGTAAAAGGAGGCAAGGGAGGAAAGGAGGTGGTGGGGGAGGTCGCCGAGGTCCTTGAGGAACTTTAAAGAAAGGGAGGTCAAGAGGTACAGAGGTCCGGGAGGACGAGATAACTCCGGTAGAGGCGGAAAATGAGGCGATTATAATTGAAGTATTGGTCAGATTACCCCATCATGATGGCCACTTTTACCGGGAATCATAATCCGATATATGGAGAAGAACATCTATTGTCTTCATCTGTGCAATCTGTACAATCTGTTAAATCTGTGACCCTGGCACAGCGCAGCGATCGTCTTGCTGTCTCACCGAATCCGGGCAAAATGACTTTGTCAGACTCTCAAGCCTGATCAACTACAAAATCCTGTGTATCCACGCTTCTGGAGTACAGGACAATAACGTTACCGCAGATCGGGCAGATGATTGACGAGCGGATGACGTTGCCTTCGGTATCGGTCTCCACGTCGGTCAGCACGGCTTCCGAAAAGTAGAGCACGTTAAGGCACCGGTCGCACTGTTTTTCAATGGTGAACTGCGGATCGTTTAATGTCACGTTCTTGATATTGACCATCTGATCACCGTCCGTCAGAAAGTTACCAATATGAGACATTCGCCATTGTAGACTTAAAGGAATTGTTAGTAAACCGTAATTATGAGAATGATATATCTGGAATGCTGGGATATAGTTGCGTAGGAACAATAATATCTACAGCTACAGAGACTATATCGAGACCTTATGCCGGGCATAGTGACTATTACCACTGATTTCGGGGATATCTACCCGGGCGTCATGAAAGGCGTTATCGCATGCATATCCGCCCACGTCAGGACAATCGACATAACGAACGCCATTCCCGCCGGAGATATCAGGCAGGGTGCTTTTATCCTGCAGTACGCCAGCCTCAGCTTTCCTAGAGGTACTGTCCACCTTGCAGTCGTTGACCCCGGGGTAGGGAGCAGCCGGAGGGCGCTCGTCATCCTCGGAGAGGAATACTGTTTCGTGGGCCCGGATAACGGGCTGCTGTTGCCGGCTGCCAGGGCCCAGGGGCAGTTCAGGGCTTACGAGATCACTGATCTGGAATTCTACCGAAAAGCGGTAAGCCCCGTTTTTCACGGGAGAGACGTGTTTGCGCCTGCGGCAGCCATGATAGCAGCGGGAGAGAGTGTACCAGGGCTCAGAGAAATTTTCGACCCGGTCGATCTGGACTTCGGAACCTCGGCCCTCACGGAGGATGGCATTAGAGGACAGGTCATCTACGTGGACCCGTTCGGCAACGTGATCACTAACATTGGAGGAGATGTTATCGGCGGCCTGCTGTTCCTCGGCGACACGGTAGAGATTAACGGCGCTTCGGCAACCTACGTAACCACATATCACGACGGAGGGGCCGGGGACCTGCTTCTGCTGAAGGGCAGCCACGGCATGGCGGAGATAGCGATCAACGGTGACAGAGCATCAGAGTACACCGGTCTCGGGGCGGGAGACGATATTCTGATCAGCGTCAAAGACCGGCACCCGGCCGGCCGGTAAAGAGATATATCATCCGCGCATTGTAGATCAAAGGTTAATTGGTATGAAGCGGCCGTACGTGGAAGTCATATCGGAGATGACGGTTGATGGCAAGCTCACGCTAAAGCGGGGCCTGTCCAGTAAGATCATCATGGGGCTGATGGACGAGCACAGCCACTATTTCTTACACAAGAAGAGATCTGAGTTCGACGCTATCATGGTAGGCAGCAACACGATCAAGATCGACAATTCGATCCTGACCAACCGGCTTGCCACTGGCGCCAGCCCGATCCGCGTCATACCTTGTTCCGACGGCTCTATACCGCTCACCGCAAACGTGCTCAATAAGGATGCTCCCACGCTGATCTGCGTCTCGGAAAAAGCCGATGCGTGCCGGGTGGAGGCGATCAGAAACACAGGCGCAGAAGTCGTGATCTGCGGCAGGGACAGGATCGACATCGACCTGCTCATGGATACGCTCTACAACAGGGGAATCCGGCGCTTGATGGTAGAAGGCGGGCCGACGCTGATATGGCAGCTTATCAGCCGCAAGATGATCGACCACATCACGCTGATCCAGATCCCGTACATCATCGGCGGGGACAGCACCCCCTCGCTGGTAGGCGGCCCTGGCGTGGACAGCATCGACAAGGTCGTGCAGGTAAACCTGACAGACTTTTACAAAGTAGGCAATCACCTGATCACAGAGTACGATCTCTACTATAACGGAAAAAATGAATAGATCAGGGCTTTGACAGGTATTTCTGCACTTCGTCGGTCAGCTTTGACATGCTGAAGGGCTTTTCGAGGACGCCCGCGAACAGGGCCGGGTCAATCTCAGACGGGGAAAGGATACGCCCTGAGATTAAGATAATCGGCGTATTTTTCGCCTGCTCTGAACTTTTGACTTTCTTCGCAAAATCCATGCCATCCATATCCGGAAGCGTCAGATCAAGAAGTATGAGATCAGGCGAGTATTCGCTGTATAGCTTTATACCACCAGAGCCGGTGGTGGAATAGCGGACGTCATGGCCTTTATGGGTAAGCGCCATCTGGATCAGCTCGCAAATTCCTACTTCATCGTCTACAACAAGCACTTTTGCCATTTCGACACCTGTCAGCGCAGCCCCGAACCGGGCTTGCCAGATACATTCAAGTGATATATTATTTCATTATAGATAAAACTTCACCCAAGCAAAATATATATGCTGGATAGGCACAGTTTTTAGAAAATAAAACGAACATATATTTCTTTTACTGGTGGCAACGATGGATATTGAAGGCTACGCGAAGAGAGGACTGGTAAAGCGAGACCCTGATCTGCTTGAAAAGCTGACTGATCGCATTCTCGAGATCAAGAACATTTCGAGGGAAAGCGCAGAAAGGCTCGCCGGCGCGGTGATCACCGAGGCTAAGGCGACCCTGGACGTCAAGGACGACATCATAGCGATGCAGCCTTGCGGCGTAACCATGGGAGAGTTCGGGGTCGGTTCCCGCGGCCGCGGAGACTTCTACGCCCACAAGAAAATCGCCGAAGTGATAGGCAAAACCAGCGCTGTATGCGACTCAGGCCAGATGGACGACTCCGGCGTAGTCAAGGCAGGCGGAAAGTTCGTCGTAGTCACCGTAGACGGTATGCATTCCAGGCTTTCGGACTTCCCGTTCCTGGCAGGCTTCCACGTGACCAGGGCATCGCTAAGGGACCTGTACGTGATGGGCGCAAAGCCTGTAGCACTCTTATCCGATATCCACATAGCCGATGACGGGGACGTGTCCAAGATCTTCGACTATACCGCAGGGATCACGACCGTTTCTGATCTAATCGGCGTGCCGCTCATAACCGGGAGCACGCTGCGCATCGGCGGAGACATGGTCATCGGCGAACGCATGACCGGCTGTGTCGGCGCAGTAGGCGTAGCTGAAGACCTGACCGCCCGCATCCAGTCCAGGCCGGGCGACGTAATCATGGTCAGCGAAGGCGCCGGCGGAGGCACAGTCTCCACGACTGCGCTATACTTCGGCATGCATGACGTAGTCGAGAAGACTATGAACGTCAAGTTCCTGGAAGCCTGCAAAGCCCTGTTCGATCACAACCTGATCGGCAAGATCCACGCCATGACCGACGTGACCAACGGCGGCATCAGAGGCGACGCGTACGAAATCGCCGGCACTGCAAACGTCAAGCTGGTATTCCACGAAGAGAAGCTCAGAAAGCTCGTAGAGCCGACCGTGCTCAGAATGCTGGAGACGCTCAAGATCGACTACCTTGGCGTATCGCTGGACGCGCTGCTGATCATCGCTCCGAGAGAGCATGCAGAGGAGATCATGAGCGCTGTGCGCAGCAGAGGAGTCGCAATAGACATCGTCGGCGAAGTACAGGAAGGTAGCGGCGCATACATCGTCATCAACGGCGAAGAGAAAGACTTTACCCCGAGGTTCAGGGAGTCTGCTTACACTCCTGTAAAGAAGGTAGTCGGCGAGGAAACGCCCATGACCTTCGAAGAAATGCAGAAAAAGGTCGACCAGGCGGCCATCAATGCGATTCGTAAGAAAGAGCGCATGCTGGAGCGCATTAGAAAGCGCCCTGACGAAAGTGCGGTAGATGGAAGCATCCAGGCTGCCGTGCCGACTGACAAGATCAAGTCCGAGTAATAAAACTGGAGGACCTGCAGGTCAGGCCCTCTGCATTTTTAGCTTATTTTTTCCTCGTCAGCAGGACAACTGCAATGATAATGATCGTCAAGGCTATCGCAAGCCCGCCTATCCAGAGTACCTGCCTGCCGCTATCTCCGGACGAGGTGGGTGCCGGAGTCTCAGTCGCAGTCGGAATCATAGTTGGAGAGGGCGATACAGCCGACGTCGGAGTCGTAGTCGGAGTCGGTGCAGGAGTAGCGATCGTGTAGCCTGCAATCGTGACGTTCACCGGCTGACCGGAGCCATCCAGAGTATAGTTGATGCCGGAGGCCTGATCTGCGAAGCTGGCTTCAAGGTAGTAAGTGCCGTAAGGGACTCCCGCCAGCGCGAAAGCGCCCGGAATGCCAGTCTCGTTACTTGCCGAATAAGTCGGGTTCCCTGCCACAGGGTATACTTGCATCGTGCCGTTCACCGGCTGGTATAGCGTGACTTTGGCGACAGGCACAGGCTCGCCGGCTGAATCCAGCACGAAGCCGGTAATGTCCCCCAGGCTGACGATAGTGTAGTTTTTAGATGCTCTGACGCCCGTGCGCTTGTCCAGCAGGATGGCGGTCACCTTTGCCGTGCCGGGCTTTACCTCGCCGGGGGACAGGTTGTATACAGCAGTGCCATTCTGGTCGGTCGCAACCATGGCCGAACCCGGAATATCGAGCACGGAGGTGTTGTTAGACTCAAGGTAAATGCCAATGCTACCACGAGGATAATCGCCGCCGTCCAGCAGGACCTGTAAGACTATACTGTAGTTCTGGCCAGCCTGCATAACAGTACCTGTGTCTGCGAAGCGGACGCCATCAGGGAAAGGGCTCTGGGCCCATGCCGGGGCCATTGTACAGTAAAACAGTGCGATCAGCATAATCAGCGCTAAGGTAACAGGGCGTACAGGTAGCATGGCTTACACTCCAATAGAGTATTATTTATCGGCAAATATGAGATAAAGATTTTGTCACGAGGAAAACTGGCAACTCCAGTCGCATGAATACCAAAACTATTTCTGGCTGATACGATCCAGCCGATTATTTGGCCATCGCAAGGAGCACAAAGGATAAGAATATAATAGGTATATATTTCTCTTGGGGATGGAAAATGGTAAGTTTTCTAAGCTATATATTAGGTAACCCTAACACTGGCAATAATAGTCTTCCCACAGCACAGATGGAACTGCTGCTGTGTCTTTCTCGCCAGCGCGTGGACCTTTCGATGGAACAGGCATGGACGCCGATAGCGGGGCCGCTGGAGCACAACATCGCGCGGTTCGTCAGCGATGGACTGCTGGAAGAGGCGTCTCTGGAAGAAAAGCTGGACGCCAGATATAAGGCGACCGAGATACGGCAGATGCTGGAAGACAGAGGCATCAAGCCAAAAGGGAAAAAACTGGAGATGATCGCCACACTCATCGGCTCTATGACCCTTCCGCAGGCGGAACTGCTCGTGTCGGACGTCCGCATGTACCGGCTTACAGAGCAGGGGAACCTCAAGATCGAAGAATACCGGGCGACTAATGAAAAAGCCAGGGCAGAGATGGAAGCTGAGGCTATTGCGTTGCTGCTGAAAGGAGACGTGAAAAAAGCCTGGGCCCGGATTGCCCGATATTATGAGAGTCAGCTTACCTGCGATGCAAAGTGGGCTAAGCCAGTGCCCGAGATCATAGCCTGCGAGGCTGCGCACTTGCTGAAGATGCCTTACGACGACCTGCCCCTGACAGCAGTACAGAAGAAAGAGCTTGGAGCTCATCTTGCGCTATCAGTATTACTGGGCGAATCGTTTGAGGATGCCGGGAGGCGCATGATGAACTACGCAGGCGGATTGTTCGACCTGACTCAGGCGCTCGCATTCCACAGGCCGAACCCGTGCGGCACTGCCGGCCAGCCGGATGATGCCGAAGCTCTGGCTGTGCTCTACGCTACTACAAGGATCCACGAGGCCCTCACAGCATGCGAACTGGCCAGCCTCAAGGCTGCAAGGCTCGGCAAAGGCATCAAAGTCCTGCCAGTCCAGGGAAACGACTGTCACGTATGCCACAACGGTAAATTTACGTACGCATGGTCGGAACTGGAACAACTGCCCAGGCTGCCCCGCCAGATCGGCTGCAACTGCACATACGCGGCCTGGCTTTAAAAGTGAAAAGTCAGGAGAGCGGGGTGCCGCTCTCCGCTGCCATTTTTAAAAGTTCTGTCAGCCCGCACTCCACCCGGGCTGCCCGGGTTATACGAGCTTTCCTCTGTCCAATGCGGCGCCAAAAAATCTGATGGCCAGTAAAGTTCGCGCCCAAAACGGCCATCCAAATTTAGAATATGCGCGCCGAATACCTGCACAGTGGTGATTATTGTGTCTAAGAAGCTATTGGTGCTGGGTATATTACTCATAATGGGCGGGGCCTTCCTCTCCGGATGCATATGCTGCTGTAGCACTCCGGATGAGGGGGTATTTGCGCCTCCGGCTATACCGAAGTTCAGAGGTACTGTTACCCCGGTCATAACAGAAAAGCCGGTTGTAGTTCCCAACGTAACTGTGGTTCCAAGCCCCACAATTGTCGTGACAGTCCAGCCGAACTCAAGATAAGAAGGCCAGATAATCAGCCTATTTTTATTTCCGACTCCAGTCTGGCAACCTCTGCCTCGTGGTATTTGACCCGCTGCTCGAGGTCTTTGTCCCCGGGATTGTCCGTCAGCTGTTTCTTATAATAATTCAGCTTCGCTTTCTCCAGGGCCAGCTCATTCTTTAAACTAGAATCCTGCTGATAAATAAAGTCCAGCGCCTGGATTTCCGGAGGATAAATGTTTCCCATGATGATCTTCCTGCAAATTACCCTGTATTATTGTAGCTTCTGATAAAAGAATGTGACGCAGGCCAGGGCTAACATCATACAGTTGACCTGTCGCGGAAAGTATAAAGCGATATAATTATGCATATAGAGCAGTTAAGACCATCGGACGACCGGTAGTATGCTCGAAGAATTCGTCATATCAGTGTTTGCTGCTGTAGGCACGATTGCTTTTGCCACATCGGGCTCGTTCAAGGGCATACGCCACAATCTGGACATCCTCGGCATTTTTGTGCTGGGGTTTGTGACCGCGCTGGGCGGTGGATTGATAAGAGACGCGCTTTTGGGCCATACGCCCGTGGCCTTTATTGACGTCATGCCTTCAATCTACGCTGCTATCGGATGTATCATTGCCATGCTCTCGGGCAGGATTTCTCTGAAAATTCTGGCAATGCTGACCCAGCCGGAAAGCAAAGCCTTCCTCGTCGTTGATGCTATCGGCCTCGCCGCGTTTACCGTCCTTGGGGCCAGAATGGGAGCGGATGCAGGGCTCAACCTCTTCGGGATCGTCCTTCTTGGATCGATCACAGGCGTCGGGGGAGGCGCCATCAGAGACCTTCTGGTGGTAGAAGTACCACTGATCCTGAAAGCGGATTTTTACGCGACAGCCACGATCATCGGCGCAGTGATCTTTGCAGTGCTTTACTGGTTAGACTGGAGCCTGCCAGTAATAATGCTGATCACCTTCACACTAACCCTGGTGCTCAGGCTCCTCGCAATCTGGAGACACTGGCAGCTGCCGAAAACAAAATGGGATTGATGACCCTCCGGGTCTGTACTAGTTTTTGGTACCTGCGATCTCGTTCAGGGTTCGCCCGGTCAGGGCAGAATCAGGCTCTTCTACCACTATATCGTATCCCGGCCTGTCGAACTCGTCCTTCATCTTGAAAAGCAGCCAGCCTTTCCCCTGTAGTCCAGTACGGATGAGCGCATAATTCCCCTTGAGCTTTTTACCGTCCAGCCTGACCTCGATTTTGCCTTCCGTGACAGCCTGCTCCATCGCCGCATGTCCGCGGCCTGCAGGCTTAGTCTCCCGCAGGTTGCTGTAGGTGCCGGTATCCCATACCATTACGGTCCCTGCGCCGTAGTTGCCTTCCGGGATAGTGCCCTCGAAGCCGGCATAGTCGAGGGGGTGATCTTCAGTAGGCATGGCCAGCCTCTTGACCTTGGAGTCTACAGAGGGACCTTTCGGAACAGCCCAGGACTTAAGGACTCCGCCTACCTCCAGCCGGAAATCATAGTGGAGGTGGGACGCGTCATGTTTCTGGACGACGAAGATCGGTTTATCAGAAGGAGCTTCTTCCCTGCCATAAGGCTCGGGGGTGCGGGTGAACTGGCGCTTTTCCCTGTAAGGCTCAAGGTTTCTGTCTGACGGCATGATCTATCTGACCGAATAATGATCTAAGGCAGATCAGCTTAATATTGTTTCCTGGAAGGATGACGAGAGGGCAGGAGATAACAGGAATCTATGCCCCGGTTATCCCTGCCATGGCACACGGCCATCATCATCAGTAAGTTATCTTGTCCGCCAGGAATGCCTCGAACCGCTGCAGGTCCTCGACAGAACTGAAGCCCGCGTTGGCAAATTCGGGCTTGCCGCCCCCTTTGCCGTTGAAAGCCGCCAGGTGCTCTTTCATAAGCTTGCCGCAGTCTACGTCAAATTTTTTGCTCCGGGCGAACAGCAGCCGCTTTTCGGGCACTGACGCCAGGATCATGATGAAGTCGCCTGCCTGCAGCAGGTATTTCGAGAGAGACATCAGGTCGTTGAAGCTTTTGTCCTCGTAGGCCACCCGGATGACCGGGGTGGACGCGGACCGGGCAAGGTTGCCGGCTTCGATCTTCAGCAGCTTATCCTTCAGCTCGGTCAGCTCTTTCCAGTGGGCCCTCGCTTCGGCTTCGTGAGCCTCAATCCTGGAGAGAAGCTTGCCCTGGTCAGCCTTGAAGAGCTGGGAGAGCTTCGTGATGATCTCCTGCTTGGCCTGGTAGTCCCGTAGTGCTCTGCCGCCGCACTTGAAGAACAGGCGCATCGAGTCTTTCATCTTCTGGGTGCCAGTGATTTTTATTATACCTATTTCCCCGGTGCGTGCGACGTGTGTGCCGCAGCACGGAGAGAAATCGTGGGAGCTGATCTCGACGATCCGTATGGTGCCAGCCGTTGGCGGAATCTTGCGGTTAGGGTACTTCTTCGCCTCTTCCGGGGTCACGATGTGAGTCTTGATTTCCAGGTCCCGGGTCACCACTTCGTTCGCGGCGTCTTCGATCTCTTTCAGAGCTTCTGGAGTCACGTCAGGTGTCAGTACGTCTACGGAAAGCCCTTCCTCGCTCATATGCAGGCTTCCGGTTTCCCAGCCATGGTTGTTGTACATCACAGCCGAGAGCAGGTGCTGCCCTGAGTGCTGCTGCATCAGATCGAACCTGCGCGCCCAGTCCAGTTTGCAGGCGACAGTCTTTTCGGCAGGAGCGAAAGCCAGTACATGATACACTTCACCGCCCTCCTCATACACGTGCTCTACAGGTATTCCTGCGATAGTACCTCTGTCCGCCGGCTGGCCGCCGCCTTCTGGATAAAAGTTAGTCTCGGCCAGTACTACATGGTACTTGCCATCTTTATTGAGAACGTTGACGACCTCGGTCTGCCACTCCGTTGTGCGGGGCGACTCGTAGTAAAGCAAGCGTGCCATAAGATTACCGTGAGGTAATTCAGGGGCAAGATATATGGATTTTTTCTCTCACCTTTCTCATGAAAACTGGTTTTTCTATTTAAGCCGATGAAAAACTCCTGGAGGTCGGGGAGTTCCCGGGAGGAGGGGGAGGGTTTTCAGGCTGGGAGGTTTGAGAGGGCGGAGAGGTCTGAGAGGAGGTTGGAGAGTGTGGAAAGGTTTGGGAGGATTTTTTAGGTTAATTCTCTCTGGCCTCCGGGTACCTCACATAACCTCCTCTCTGACCTCCATGAACTCCCTGAACTCCCAGCTTGAACGTTTCCTCTTTGAACTCCGTGAACCTCTCCGACCTCCCCTCCGACCTCTCAATACCTCCCGGACCCAGATTGTTCATGGAACGCCAATAATTCCCTGTCGATGTAATATTCCCTGCCGTTCCAGAGCAGCCGCACTTCTCCGTCTTTCACCGCTATGAAAACGCCGTCCAGAAAATTGATCCAGTCCGTATCCCCGAATTTCTGGCCAGTAAAATAGCTGATCAAGGGGGCCAGCACCGCATCGTGAGTGACGTACAGGTTCCGGGTATTTTCCACTGATAAGTCGGCGAGAAGGTCGTTCAGTATCCCGACGCTCCCCTCTCTCAAGGGGGTAAAGCCCCACAACCTGCCCTTAGCGATGAATTTCCGGATGACCATCGACATATCCGACGTCAGAAAATAGAAGAACACGACGAGGGGGTTGGCGATGAACGACCCCGGTTCGCCTATGCGAGGCCGGGAAGCGATGGGCAGGTGCTCGAGATTTGCCCCCTGCCGGATACCTTCGCAGGTCTGCATGCACCGGCGGACGGGGCTAGAATACAATCCCGTGAGGTGCTGGCCCCGCAGCCAGTTTCCGAGACTGACGGAGTCCTCGAGGCCTTTTTCAGTGATAGGGGTATCGTTGCTGAAGTTGAGCATGCTGAAGTTCGGACGCTCAGCGTGCCGGATAAGCAAGGCATAGGAAGTGCCTGGCGAGAGATACTTCAGGTTTTTCGACAGGGCATCACCTGCTCCAGAGTTCAGCTCATGCGCTCTCCCGGACTGGCCTTCGAATTCCGAGGTAGCCCTCTGCCTGACCTGGCGCCCCTGTTTTAACATGTGATGACCCGAACGTATTACAACGTGACAGTTTATCAATTTTGTCGGAGCCACAGGGCTACCGGCGTGCCTTCAACCGGCCGGCCTTTTTTCGTCCAGAACTTCGGTAAGGTTCATGACACGGCAAAAAGACTCAGATAGGGGATATACCGTGAGGACCATCGGCGTCGTAACCAGCGGAGGGGATGCACCCGGCATGAATGCGGCTATTCGGGCAATCGTCCGCGTAGCCCAGGCACATGGCATAGCTGTGATTGGTTTCGAGCGGGGCTGGGAAGGCCTGATCTACGATAACGTAATGTCGCTTACACCCCGGTCCGTAAGCGGTATTATTCAGCAGGGCGGCACGATTCTGAGGACGTCCAGGAATAAGGAGTTCATGACGGACGAAGGCATGCAAAAAGCCAGTGTTACTCTTGCCAACAACAAGGTCGACGGGCTGATCGTCATCGGCGGAGACGGCTCTTTCCGGGCGGCGCACGAGTTCAGCAAAAAAACCGATACCAGAATTGCCGGCATCCCCGCGACCATCGATAACGATGTCTACGGGACCGACGAGACAATCGGCTTCGATACGGCCGTCAACACCGGTGTAACAGAGATCGACAAGATCAGGGATACGGCAACATCGCTGGACAGAGTCTTCATCGTCGAAGTCATGGGCCGGACCAGAGGCTTCCTCGCCGCGATGATAGGCCTGACCGTAGGCGCAGAGATCATCCTGGTGCCGGAGGTCAAGTTCCAACCTGAAGAGGTCTGCGACACGATCCTAAAAAATAGCGCTGCCGGGAAAAAGTCAGGCATCATCGTAGCTGCGGAAGGCATCGGTGATACCCATGCCCTGGCAAAGGAGATACAGGAGCATACCAGAATCGAAACCCGGCTCAGCGTCCTGGGATATGCCCAGAGAGGCGGACACCCGACCGCCCGGAGCCGATTCCTGGCCAGCGTCTTCGGGAAAGCGGCTGTAGAATTCCTGGCGGACGGAAAGGAAAATCTGATCGCAGCTCTGCAGCATGGAAAAGTCACCGGCATCAGCTTTGACGAGTCCTGCTGTAAGTCGAAAGAGCTGGACCTCAGGCTGCTGAAGCTGGCCCGGGAGCTGTCGAAATAGCCTCCAGGGAAGGAGGCTAATACTCTTTGAATACTTTGTAGATCGCCGAGAAGTCCTCCCCCTCGATACCCATAGGGTATGTCATCCCGTAGATCTCTTTGACAGCACTGCCCGTGAACAGCGGCTTTTTCAGGGACTTCGCCAGGTCCTGGAGGTAGTGGAGGTCCTTGTAGATGAGCGAAGACGAAAACTGCGTCTGGAAGTCCTCGTTGATCAGCATGTTTTTCTTACCGTTGAGGACCATGGAGTTGCCTGCGCCGGCCAGCAGAATGTTGACCACGGTTGCCCGATCGACGCCGGCCGCCTCTCCGAAGGCGACCGCTTCTGCACACGTGGCCATCAGCGTGCCAAGGACCAGGTTATTGACCAGCTTCATTTTAGTAGCGAGGGATTCTTCTTTTAGGTAGAAGAGGGTCTTGCCGAACTTCTCCAGCAGCGGCCGCACCTGGTTATAGGCACCTTCGTCGCCGCTGACCAGCACCGTTAGCGCGCCCTGGGACGCAGGTACGACGCTGCCGAGGACAGGCGCTTCGAGATACGTGGCGCCGTGCTGCCTCGCCGCAGCGTAGAAAGCCCCGACCCGGTCGAAGTGGTTGGTGGTCGTATCGACGATGACTTTCCCGTTACAGTTGCCCGATAACAGCCCGTCGGGGCCCTGCAATACCGCGGCTACGGCATCGCTGTCGAACAGGTTGAGGAAGACAACGTCCACCCCGGAGATCACCGCCGCAGGAGTATCCGCAACCCGAACTCCGAGATCTGCTGCCTTTTCTATAGTCCGGTTCCATACAACCAGCTCCACGCCTTCGCTGATCAGCCTCTTAGCGATCGTTTTACCCAGGTGGCCGAGCCCGATGAATCCTGCTTTCATGTATTAACCTCCGCGTCCAAAATAGATTTATGAGATGAGAAGAGATATGACCGCTTATACACATATTAATTACTGAAAAACAGAATGTCCGGAAGCTGAGCCTATGACAATCGACTGGATCACCCTGATAGTAATTTTGGCCATCCTGCTGGTCATCGTAGCCATAGTCATTTCGGTAGCCAGCTTCTTAATCAGGCAATATCTCAGGCTCATGAAGACGATCATAAATCTGGCGATCACCATTACGATCATACTCACCATAGTCATTATCGCCATAGCAGCCTGGATCGTATTAATCAGATAAACCACGGGATGATAAACATGGATTTCAAAGACTGCGTAAAGTTCGCGAACGAAACGAATGTATGCTATCTCGCCACGATCGACAACGGACAACCAAGAGTAAGGGCTATGGGCCTCTTCTTAGCCGATGAGACCGGCATTTACCTGCAGACAGCCACGATGAAAGACCTGTACAGGCAGCTCAAAGCGAATCCGAAAGTGGAGATGTGCTTTTTTAAGCCCGGCGAGCAGGCTGGCGCCATGATGAGGGTCGAGGGAGAGATCGAGTTCGTGGACGATAAGAAGCTCAAGGTAAAGGCTATTGAGGACAGACCGTTCCTTAAGGCTTTCGGCCTCACCCCTGACAGTCCTGAACTGATCATCTTCAGGCTGGCGAAAGGCCAGGCTTACTTCTGGACCATGAAGGATAACCTGAAGCCGAAGGAAAAGATCAGCTTCGGGTAAGCGGGCGGAAATCGAGCCGGGACTGCTGCCACGTGCTGTATTGAATAATACTGTATTGCATCTCCAAACCCGGCCAGTGCAGATCGTGCGACTCAGCAGTACGATCGCTGCGTTATCTGTGTTTCTGGCACAGCGCAGCGATCGTTTGCAGATCGCAACAGAGAACACCTGCTTTAGCAGGCGTTCTCTAAGGCGAACATGACAACAACTGCCAGGCGCGGTCCGAATGATGTTCTCCCCGTGATATTTCTCAGGATTGGGCTTATCCGCGCAGCCCGTAATGGTCGTCAGTAGGGTGGATACACGGATGACCGGCACGATCAAAGTAAAGCGGGCCTACGACCCCGTTTCGAAAGACGATGGCTTCAGAGTATTGATCGGCAGGCTCTGGCCTCGCGGAGTCAGCAGGAGCCGCATAGCCCTCGATCTGTGGCTGAAGGACATCGCTCCCAGCACAGAGCTGAGGGAGTGGTTTGGCCACGACCCCGGGAAGTGGGGCGAGTTCCGCAGCAGATACTGGCGCGAGCTCGACGGCAAAAAGCGGGAAGTGGCGACCATCATGCAAAAATTGCGGACGGGACCTGTCACGCTGATCTACTCCGCCCGGGATCGGGAACACAACGCTGCGGTTGCCCTGAAAGAGTACCTCGAACAGAAGGTTTCCTCCGGCCTTATGGCGTCGGCATGACAGTAGAGGACCTGTTCGAACTACAGCTCGAGACGGTTACCGAGCCGGGAAACCAGCATTCGGATTAGGGTAGTCTCTGCCATGAGGGAAGCCCACGCCTGCGTCACCATCCGCTCTTGAAGAAGCCCCGGAATAAGCCTGGAAGAAGGGCTGAGAGACATGATGAAGACACGGTATCCGGCCTGCAGGCCTGACCCGGCGACAGGTGCGCCAGCCGCTGGAAATGACCAGTGACCACTGTAGCGCTGGTTATTCGTGTTAGCTTCATAAGAATACTGCACAATATGTCCGTGGTGATTGATATGAAAGACGTGCAGCCAGGCGAAGCGCTGGATGACCTGATCAAGCCATACACAATCGTTACCTCTTCAGACGGCAAACAAAGCGACGCGATGACCACGGTCTGGGCGTCCCAGGTGTCATTCGACCCGCCCATGGTCATGATCAGTGTCGGCAAGAAGCGAAAAACTCACGAGCTGATAGAGAACTCGGGAGAGTTCGTGGTGAACACGCTCAGGGAGAGCCAGAAAAAGGTGGCCGACTATTGCGGGCACGCATCGCTGAAGAGCGAGGATAAGCTCAAGGAGCAGAACATCGAGGTACAGAAGGCGAGCAAAGTTATGGCCCCGCTGCTGAAGGGCAGCCCGTCCGCACTCGAGTGTAAAGTCTTCTCGAGACAGGACTGCGGGGATCACACGGTGTTTATCGGCGAGGTGGTGGCGGCTCATAAAGAAGAAGGTACACCGGTGGGGTTGTTTAAGAACGACATGGTGATGCCGGGAAAATAAAAGCCGCGGCTTTTCGCCAGGCAGGATAGCAGCCTGCGGCTGGCTGCTATCCAGGTTTTCAATTTCTGAAGGTAATGCTATACTTAGTGCCGTTTGTCCCGTCTAAATTGATATTACCACCTATCTGATTGACCAGAGAAGTGACCAGCTGGAGGCCCGGCGAAGGGGCATTGTCCACCTCGATGCCGGGAGGCAGCCCTACACCCGTATCCGAAATCTGCAGACATACTTCGCCTGCGCCCGGAGAATACTGCCTGAAAAGTCAATGATCCCGGGCTGCGAGGCCCCGCTATCCGTTCCTGGCTGAACTATATCGCTGAACCGCATGGAGAGACCTTCAGCCATAGTATAGCCGGTTATCCGCTCGAACGCAGGGTTCAGGTACACGAACCGATTGTCCCGCGGGATGAAAATTACTGTCGGGGAGGATTCGGCAAGGGCCCTGAACCTGGTCTCCGACTCCCGCAGGGCCTCTTCTACCGCTTTCCGCTCCGAGACGTAAGCGGAAACCAGCCAGTATAGCAGCACTGCAGTCACCGTGACGTAGAGGACTCCCTTGACGATGCTCAAAAAAGTAAACAGCGGAGGACAAATGGTACTGCCGGTCGAACCGCCGCTTGCGCGACAAGATTTATGGTAAGGCACCCAGATAGTGCCGCGAGGATATGTGGCAGGGTATAAACTTAAATAAGATATCGATCAATTATCCGACCCGTTAAGGCCTCAAAATGAAAAACAACAGCTACAGGCAAAAGTATCTCGGAAGATATGGCTTAATTATGTTACTGGCGCTGATCAGCGCTTTCGTGCCGTTGTCGATGGACATGTACCTCCCGGCGCTGCCCGGCATGGCCACAGTCTTCGACGTCCCGGTGAGCCTCGTCAACCTGACGCTGATCTTATTCTTCGTCTTCTTCGCCGCCGGCATCCTGATCTGGGGGCCGCTCAGCGACAAGTACGGGCGAAAACCGATCCTGCTCACCGGGCTGGCAATATACCTGACAGCCAGTATTCTGTGTGCGCTATCCACCGATATTTACCAGCTTATAGTATTCCGCACACTCCAGGCGATCGGCGGCAGCGCGGCCAGCGCAGTGGCGACGGCAATCGTGAAGGATGTATACCACAGCAGAGACCGGGAAAGAATACTGGCCATCGTCCAGTCGATGGTGATGATCGCACCTGCAGTTGCCCCTGTGATCGGTGCATTTATCCTGTCGTTCATCAGCTGGAGAGGCGTCTTCTGGACGCTGGCCATCATAGGCTTCATCGCTTTCGCGGGCAGCGTCGCCTACACGGAAACCATTCCGAGGCGCAACGACGTGTCCATACCCGGATCCCTCGGCCGCCTCTGGGTAGTGCTCAAAAACCCGGGCTTCACTTCGCTGCTGGCCCTGTTTTCTATGACGAGCATCTCTATGATGGCCTTCGTAGCCTCGTCATCCTACGTCTACCAGGTCGAATTCGGCACCACCGAGCAGGTATACAGCTACTACTTTGCGCTGAACGGGATTGGCCTGATACTCGGACCCATGATCTACGTGCGGCTGTCGGCCAGATTTGATCGAAACTCCATCGTCAAGGCATGTTTCGCCCTGATAGCAATAAGCGGAGTGCTGGTGTTCTTCCTCGGCTCGCTGAGTCCGATAATTTTCGCGCTCTGCATCCTGCCTGCAACAGTTGCCAGCGTCTGCTCCCGGCCCCCCGGCACGAGCATGATGCTGGAGCAGCAGACGGGTGACACCGGCTCTGCCTCTTCCCTCATGGGCTGTGCCCAGACTGTCATGGGAACCACCGGAATGCTACTGATCTCCTTCGACTGGGGTACAGGGATAATACCCACGGTAGGAGCCATAATTGCGATGATCGGGGTAATTACCAGCGCAGGGTGGCTATACCTGTCCGGCAAGCCGTTTATAAAAAAGAGTGACGGGGATGCCCGCTGATAAAGGCCAGAGGCAAATCCTGACCACTCTGGCTCAGAACCCCATATGATATTATTTTTATTCGATGAGAACCAGCCCGAACCGGTTCATCTTATCGCTATAGTCTTTCACTACTTCAATTGTATATCCATTGTTCCTCGCCGTGCTGAACACGTCGATGCCGCAACTCTCCATGGACGGCCTCGCTTTCTCCGGGTACCTGCACTCCCCCATCGAGCATACAGGGCACAACCCGCACGGGCCGGCACCCATCGCAAAGGCCTTGTAGTATCCAGCAAGGAAGAGATCCCGTTCCAGCGTTACGGCGATCTCAGTCAGGTCCGCCGAGCGTTTGATATTACCGGCAAGGTGCAGGAGCAATGCCACTTTATAGCTGTCCAGCAATTCCCTTGTCTCCCTGTGAACGGGAGTACTGGGAGGACAGCAGAGGCTGCTGTTATACCCGTCACAACCATACCTGCACTTCCACCTCACCCACGGGGCGGTCACTACGCTGTCGGTTTTAATAATCTTTGCATCGCTGGCGCCGAAGTCAACATCTTTATTAATGAAAGTACGGTAGCTCTCCATGCCGATCAAATATAGAATAAGCTGTAATGTATTAAATGTTCAGCAGGTTAAGTGAAAGAGATAGCGGACTAATAAATACAGATTTAGCGTTTTTTCGCCGCTCTGGCCCTTTCTGCGCTAACCTGTCGGGCCCGCTCGACCTGGTGCCTGCGCTCTGTCGGCGTTAAGTTGTCAGCATCGGCGAGAGCGTCGAGCCGCAGGAGATAGCTGAACAACTCATCGTCCGTGAGGCCGTGCAGGGACTTAATTCGCTCCATTTCTATGATGTCTTCGTCGCGTATGGTGAGCTTGAGATTCTTTTCCATCGCTATCAAAAGCCATTTGTTTGACAGAGTATTAAATTTGGGTGAGAGATTTCACGGCCTGAGAGGGCAGTGTTCTCCTCCGTACAGCACTTTCTCAAACTCAGTGAAATTTTCATTTATAGAACTCAATATCCTGGTACACAGGCTTCTGAGGACGCTTCCGGCGACCGAAGAACTCCCAGGCGAGCAGGATGATGGCCAGCGGTGCACATAACAGGAATAGTAACAGCCAGAACAAGAAATCCATATCTGAGCTTGAGTTTGCCATCATTAAATTATTGTGAAGTGTTATTATAAATGTTGCGTTTATATGAAAAGTATATTCAACACTGTCCAGATTCTTTGAAATGCCAGAACACTTCAGTTGCCCTGCCAAATATTTTTATTGCCGATCAACGTTCTCATTATCATGGCAGCAGACCCGGACCTTTTTTCACCATACCGGATGGGAGACCTCACGCTGCCGAACCGGATCGTGATGGCCCCGATGACCCGCTGCCTGGCAGAGGAAGGCGATGTCCCCGGCCATCTTACGGTCACGTATTACGTACAGCGAGCATCTGCCGGCCTGATCATCAGCGAGGGTTCGCAGGTCAGCCCGCAGGGCGTGGGCTACATGCGGACTCCGGGCATTTACTCAGAAGCACAGGTCGCCGGCTGGAAGAAGGTGACGGATGCCGTCCATCGGGCAGGGGGAAGAATGTTCATTCAACTCTGGCACGTAGGCCGTGTCTCCCATCCGGACTTCCTGGGCGGTGCGCTGCCCGTAGCACCATCAGCGCTGCCCGTCGAAGGCTACGTTCATACGCCGGGTGGAAAGAAACCGATACCAGTACCAAGGGCTCTGAGAACCGAAGAGATTCCGGACATAGTCGAGCAGTTCAGGCATGCGGCGGAGAACGCTAAAGTTGCCGGCTTTGACGGCGTAGAGATCCACGGTGCCAACAGCTACCTGCTCGACCAGTTCTTGCGGAGCGGGTCAAATCACAGGACCGATCAGTACGGTGGCAGCCTTGAGAACAGGGCCCGGCTACCTCTGGAAGTCGCGAAGGCAGTCATCAAAGTATGGGGCGGCGACAGAGTAGGCTACCGCATTTCGCCACACATGAACTGGAATTCTATATCCGATGCCAATCCCCGGGAGACCTTTTCTTACTTTACAAGAGAGCTGGACAAGCTGGGATTGGGATATTTACATTTGATCGAGCCGCTCGGAGGCCGGATGGGGTTTGTGCCGCCGCAAGAGCGGATCGGGCCTGAGTTGCGCAGGATATTTAAGAGGACATTCATGCTGAACGGTGGCTATGACTCTGAAAGTGGAAATGCAGCAATTGCCCGGGGAGATGCAGACCTGATTGCCTTCGGAGTGCCGTACCTGGCCAATCCTGACCTGCCCGAACGTTTCCGGCAGAACGCGCCGCTGAACGAGCCGGACGTGGAGACCTTTTATGCGGGCGGTGCGAAAGGGTATACGGATTATCCGGCATTGCCTAAAAAATAGAGTCTATTTCTTGTTTTTCTTATTAACTACAGCGTTGATCCAGATCGGCAAATATGGTGAGGTGCAGCCTTTAGATACAGGATAGTCCTTGTAAAGACCATTTTTCTCCCCGATGCGGATACACCTTTCTCTAAGCGTTTCATCCTGGATACCTATCGAAGCGATGCACCAGTTCATAGTCCATTGAACCAGTGGGGGAGCATCGACTATATGGTTCTCAAGGTAATCGAGCAACTGCAGGTTCAGTTCTTTGTCTTCTGCGCCGATGGTTTTTGCCCTGAATTGCCAGTATAGTCTTTGTTTAATGAGGGAGTTTTCTGACGCCCACCCTGCCACCTGTTTCTTGAGCGGGTTCTTCTTCATGATAACGTTTGATAAAAGCCAGTCGGAGAGCTGTACTTGATCTTTTTCCGGGGCTTTCTCTATGTCGGCAATCATGGAATCAATGCGCTTTTCGTCCACCGTCTTGAGGTCGAAAAGAAGTAGTGAGAGCAAGCGAGCTTTTATTATGCCAGTGGCCCATAGAGCGTCTGCAAGATCAGTATTCTTTCCTGTTTCGTCTGCTATTGCTCTGATCCTGGTAAGATTGGTTTTTGGATTTTTCAGTTCCTGGACAAGGGATTCTACTTCTTTCTTTACCGTATCCATAAGTCCACCTGATTGTCAGTCATACGAAATCCAATAGCGAGATATAACTCAGGATAGATAGCGTATACGATCTTTAATAGATTTTCCTTAAAACTTGTTATATTATTGGTCGTTCCACGATCTGGCTGATATTGAACTAAATAATACTGATTAAAGTTTGAAAAATAAACTTCAAGCCGCCGGAGGGATTTGAACCCCCGATCTGCTGATTACGAATCAGCCGCTTTGCCGGGCTAAGCCACGGCGGCATTTGCATGAAAGCATACCTTAAATGTAAAAGCCAATATTTAAAATTTGCGTCTCCGCGAACCGAATTATCGTAGCTTACAGACAGATTCCAACGGCTTCCCGAGTATGCAGATATACCCAACATCTAAGAGAATACGGATGCCGCGCGATTTCATCCGACAATTTTCGTAATTCTATTTCCCAGAATTCGGCCCTCCCGACCTCCCGAACCTCCCCAACCTCCCAGCTTGAAAGTCCTCTCTGACCTCCCGGCACCTCTGAAACCCCGACCTCCCCGACTTCCCGGATAGAGTTGTTTCTGATGCCTCCAGACACAACCGGCTATCGTGCGAATATAAACCCATGTAGTTTTTAAAGCAACTACGTGAGCAAGTATTTATCCTCCGAGGACTACAATATAATTATATTCAGCTGCCGATAAACTTCGGTTCCCAGGTGATTCATCATGGCAAAGCAGATTGTAAAACCTAAGCAGATTGAGAAAACCGTCGACCAGAAGCTGTTCAGTAAAATGGTAGACGAGGCCGTCGCTGCCCAGAATGCGGACGTTTCCGCCATCAAGGCCCACCGGGGCGGCAAGTTCGATATCTCTCACGCGAAGCCCTATGTGGATGCAGTCAACGCAATGAAGCCGGCCGGCGCTCAGAGCAAAGAGGTCTTTGCGCTGCACGTGAACTCGGTGAACGCCCACTACGAGATCCTGAAAAAGATGACGAAGACTGTGAGGCCTGAGGATGACCCGATGGTGGAGCACTACCAGACTCCGCCTATCATGGAGATCCTGTACGAGGAAGACCCGGCCTTCAGGAAATCCGCAGACAAATTCATCAAAGCGATCGGCAAGGCCGAAGCGCTGATCAGCAAAGAATCCATCCGCCGCTACGGCGGGTTCTATGGCCCGACCTGTGTGGTCGACTTCGCCTTTGTGCCAGGGAGCACCAGCAACGTGGTGAATGAGATCCTCAAGACGGTGGACATCCCGGTGGAGCACAAGCGTGCCATTCTCAGCGCCAAGTCCTGGGGCATGAACACTTCCTACGGCATAGGCGGCCGGTTCCAGGCTGCTATTGAGGCCGGCAAGACTGCGGCAGAAGCGGCGAAGGAAGAAGTAAAAATGCTCCAGCTTGTCTATGATCAGCCCTCTGAAGCTCAGGCGATCCTCATGGATGAGGCGGGAGTCACGTCCTTCGACATCCGCAAATACATGAAAGACTACAAGGCCCGGATGAAGCCCACGGTCAAGGCGGCCATAGATGCCGGCGTGTTTTACGGCAACATCATGACTGTGCCGGCGTACTGTGTCGGTGACATAGCTCACCACATCTCCCAGTCCATGTTCAACATGACCAAGGATGACGTGGTCATGGGCATCATCGAGGCGGTATCTGGCGTCATGGAAAGTACCCTTAATAAGGCGAAGGGCAAGTTTAAGGACGAGTACGCGGTGCTCAGCCTGGCCACCGGCTCTACGGCGGCAGCCACGGCGAAGATACTCGCGATGGACGGATTTACCGCGACGATGGTCACCGATCTGCTGACCAAGCGGTTCCACAACTACGTGCTGAACAACCCCGGTAGAGGCGGCGCTGCGGAACTGCACAACGTGGACTTCATGGACATGATTGTCAGAGGCGAGCGCATCATTGATCATCGCCCGCGCGGCTCCGGCTGCACGGTCGGCGGCCTGCCGGTAGACCTCAGCCCGATCGAACAGAACGAGGCCGTAATGAACCCGCAGAGGTACACGTACCCTGCCTGCGCCATCACTGTAAGATTCTCGGCGCTAATGAGGCTGGCGGACTTCCCGTGCCTGCTCACCAGCGAGCCGGTGACTGCCACGCTCATGACTAACATCGTCGCGCTGCACCCCGAGAGGCCCCATTCGCCGGCCAGGACGTGCAAGTTCTGCGCCGCCAACCAGATCGACTACAAGTGCGGATACTGCAACTGGAAAGAGGCAGTCTGAGGGGGCTTAAACCCCCTCTTAAGGTCTGATCCTCATGGCAGAATTCAGCTTGTTAAAGCGCTCTCTCGCAGAGCTCATCGGCACATATGTACTTGTTTTTTTAGGCACCGGCGCAGTGGTGACAGCAGTCTTACTGTTGCAGGGCCAGGCGCTGATCCCGGGCAACGAGTTCAACGTCGGGTTCGATATTGCAGCCTGGCTGGCGATCGGACTGGTTTTCGGCCTGGCAGTAACAGCTATGATCTATGTTTTCGGGCACATCTCGGGCACCCATATCAACCCGGCAGTCAGCATTGCTCTCTGGGCCACAAAACGTCTGCCCACAAAAGACCTGATCGCCTACATGCTTGCACAGTTTACTGGAGCGGCACTGGCATCTTTCTCCGTCTACCTCATCTGGGGCGCCCGCTCGCTGGCCACCGGCCTTGGAGCCACATCGATGTTCGCAGGCGTCAGCTACTGGCAGGCAATACTGTGCGAAGCGGTAGCCACCTTCTTCCTGATGCTGGCGATCATGGGCACTGCGGTTGACAAACGCTCACCACAGGGCTGGGCCGGCCTCATCATCGGCCTGGTAGTTGCAGTTGACATAGCAGTGATCGGCAACATCACCGGCTCTTCCCTCAACCCGGCACGCACCTTCGGCCCGTACCTGGCGGACTTCCTGCTCGGAGGTGCTAACCTCTGGTGGCAGTTCCCGATCTACATTGCAGGGCCAGTTATTGGAGCGCTTGCAGCAGCAGTACTGTATGGATACATCAGCACGGCAGAGGCAGAAAAGGCAGAAAAGGCAGTTATAGACAGTCCGGGCGCTAAGCACGTGTAAACACGTGTTCAGCTTCCCTTTTTTCAATACTGACAGACATGCTAGTGAATATTAAACGATGCGCAGTGCGTTTATGATTGCTTGTGTGCGGTGAGATAGCAAGACGAACGCTGTGTAGTGCGTTCTCTGGTTGCTCTGGTATGGTGAGACAGCATGTCGAACGCTGCGCTGTGCAAAGCCTCACAGATTCCACGGATTGAAACAGAATCCACAGATTCCTTATGGATAGCACAGATGACGCAGAATCTGATGATTCTGACCGACTCCAAAGATAAATAAAAAATATTCTGATTGATTGTCTTATGATTGCATCGGTGTTCGAATAGTATTAGAGTATTCCTTCTGTGATATCGTGTAGTAATCCGTGGATTCAGCAGAGGAATCTGTGGAATCAATCAGAATCTGTGGCATCTGTGAGGATTGGCACAGCGCAGCGTTCGTGTACGTTCACCCACACAGAGACAACTGTTCACGATTATCCCTGTAATAGTGGATAGCACAGCACAGCGTTTGCATTTTAAACAAGCTAACCGGCTCAAAGGCCGATCTTGGTATGTCGGGATTCCACCAACAGTTCAGCCCTCGAAGCTCTCCTGTTTCCCGGTGATGCGGATATCCAGCACTATGTTATACTCGTGCGGCGAGTACGATCGAACAATTCTTTTGTTCACGATCTCGATCAGGCACCCGCTCTTACTTGCCTTCTCCCGGACCATCGAGATCACGGCGTCGAAAATCTCGCTTTCAGGCCGGATGTCATAGTAATGAATTATTCCGCCGGTCCTGACGAGCTCGAACGCTTTGTCTAAAAATTCGTGGGCCGAATGGGGCAGGTTCATGATCGCCCGGTCGGCCTGCTGGGGGAGCTTGATCTCCCGGACATCGGCGCAGACAGCCTCGATGTTGGTAACATGGTTGATCTGTATATTACGCTTCATGTACTCCACAGCGTACGGATTCTTATCAACCGCAACCACGTACATGGCCTTTTTTGCAGCCGGAATTGCGAACGGCCCGATGCCGGCGAACATGTCGACGACGAGTTCCAGGTCGCTGATCTGGTCGATGATACGCTTGCGTTCTGTGGAGAGACGGGGGCTGAAGTAGACTTTCGCCAGATCCATCTCATAGATAAAGCCATGCTCCTTATAGGTCGTCGTCGTGCGCTCTTCCCCGCTGAGCACCTTGAACTCCCTTACCCTGAACTCGCCGGTAACGCCGGTAGTCGGCTCCAGCACGGTTTTGACATTCTTGTGCACGGCCATGATGGCTTCGCCCACACTTCGATCATAACTCTGAGCGGTAACAGCAATGTCACCGATGATCTCGTACGAGGGGGCGAACCCGATCAGGTCTTCGACAGTCTTGCGCTTCTCGCTTTCCTCGAACTCGCACTCCGAGATCGACAGGCCGGGCGCTACGGTTCCCAGGATGGAGCCGGAAACGTCAGGCACAACCGGGATATAGAGATACTGGGCGTCCGAGCGGATCTTATAGCCCCCGTCAAGCAACTCTGCTTCCATGAGCGCTCTCCGGATCTTTTCACCTTCCTGCTTTGGCACGATAACGCACGAGTGTCGGACTGTCACAGGGGTTAATGGTACCTCTGGTGTATTGAAAGCATCGCTAGTTTTAAAAAGGGGTGCAGGTGAACTTTTACTTTTGAGAAAATGGTATGTGCGGCTAACGAGCGCCAAGCAGTATGCGGTAAAGTTCTTTGAGGTCCGCATAAGCCAGGTTCAGCTCCTTTTCTGCCTGCTGCAGTTCAGCATATCCTGCGTTGTAATAGTGATCAGAATCGACCGGAGAGGTGATGTTGTTGAAGTTAGCCTTTGCTGCCTCAGTGTGCTGAGCTGCGGCGTCGATGTGCCCATTGTAGTCGGCCAGAAGCCGGTTCAGTTTTAAGGTCGTGTCAGCATCCAGACCGGCAGCTGCGATCTTTTGCTCAGCCAGCGCTGAGACGTCGCGAGCGGCTGCGATCTTCTGATCGATCGAGTCAGACGTAAGCAAGCCGGCATTCCTTTTAATGTCAGACTCTAGTATATCTGAGTGCATGTCTACGTCAGTAGCGATGTTATGAACCAGTTCAGGCATCGTCGCGGTCTGGACATCCTGGTTCATCTGCATGAACCAGGCCAGGTTTTCCTCGGCCTGGCTGATCAGAAGCGCTTTTTCACTGTCAGAAAGCTTGCTCTTGCTCACCAGCTTGATGTAGATATTGAGATGCTTGACAGAGGCCTTGATCTTGTGATCGGCCAGGGCTTTGTCTGCCTTTACTTTCTCTTTCTGGCCCTTTTGATCTGCGGCCGGCATACCGCTAATTACAGGGGCTGTCGCAGAAACACCGGCACTTGAGCCAGTACCGTTCTTCACAGGCTTGTGGAGGTTGCCGACCTTGATTTTGTCGCTCTTGCCAGGCTGAGCTTTATCGTTCTGCTGTCCAGAAGAGTTGCCTGCCCCATTATTGGAGTGCGTCTTAAGCTCGCCGTTTCCGGAGTTGCCGTTATTATTGCTATTGCTATTGTTAGTGCTATTGCTATTGCTATTGCCGTTGCCATTGCCGTTACTATTGCCGTTGCCGATGCCGTTACTATTGCTATTGTTATTGCTATTGCCGTTACTATTGCCGTTACTATTGCTATTGTTATTGCTATTGCCGTTACTATTGCCGTTGCCAGAATTTTTGCCGGAGTTATTTTCAGCTTTTTTATCGCTGTTTTTATTTGCATTTTTATTCGTATCAGCATCTGCAAAAACAGAAATAGTGATGCCTGCCATTAAAACGGTCAACATTATCGCAAGCATTAGCATTTTTCGCGTCTTCATCCGTACCCCGGCTTGTACTAATTATTGTGTTATGACTATAAATTCTATAGCCTACCGTATATATAAGCATACTTTTTCTACCCGTTCGCTACCGAGGAAATATAGAATATTTTTAGGCTCGTATGGCAAAATAAAACTTTATTAAGAGTTTATTCACTTTAAAACAAAGTATTTATGCGTTTACGCTTATACCACAAATGTATGTCGAGGGTCGGTATGGCTGCCATAGCTTCAGCCAGGGTAATTTGCCTTCTTATAGCCTGTGCCGGCCTTAGCCTGCTCATTTTATCTGCTACTGCGACTGCCGGCTCTACCGTAAAAGGCGAAGTATATGACTGGGCTACTTTTGACATAATGGATAACGCTGTCGTTGAAGTATATTCGATGCCCGGCCATGCGTTTATCGAGCGCAGGGTGGTCAAAACAGGCAGCTATAGCCTCGACTTGCCTGCAGGAACCTACATGCTCTACGCAAAAGCAGGTACACCGGGCACGTCGACTGAGCTGCTGGCGGCCGAGAACATCACGATCGCAGAAAACAGCAACTATACCATCGATCTCATTCTGTTCCCGCCGTCAGACCTGGAATACCTCGAGGCGCTGAACGCGACGGTGCCAGAGCAGGTAGTTCCGACGCCAACCCCCGCACCTCATGGACAGCCAATTGATCTGCTATACCCAGCCATAGGCCTGGTTCTGGTTACAGCGGTAGTCTTCATCGGAGGAGTTTTCCTGTACCGGAAGCGGACGCGGAAAATGCCCGTCCGGGAGACGAACGCCACTCAGAGCGCAACGCCTTTCAATATGGGAAAGGAGGTTTCTTATGACCCTGTGGATCAAGAGCAGGCCCCTGAACAGCCTGCTGATGCCATGGCACCTAAGCAAGCGCAGCCGGTGCAGACGCCGCCACCATCATACGACCCGATGCTGCCCCAGGATTGCCGTGACGTGATCGCGATCCTGGAGAAAAACGGCGGCCGCATGACTCAGCTGGACTTGCGGAAACAGTTGCCGTATTCCGAGGCTAAAGTGAGCCTGATTGTCTCAGACATGGAGAGCCGGGGCATCGTCAAGAAAGTTAAAAAAGGCAGAGGAAATATCCTCATCCTCAACAGGCCTGACAGGCCTGCCCCGGAAAAATAATATAGTCCCGGGTGCATCAGTACTTCGGTGCCGCTATATGCTTACTTTTATCGGGCTTGGCCTGTATGATCAGAAGGACATTTCAGTAAAAGGACTCGAGGCGATCAGGGAAGCCGACGTGGTCTATGCAGAGTTTTACACCTCTCGCCTGATGGGCGCGACGCTGGAGGATATGCAGGAGCTTTACGGTAAGCCCGTGAAGGTCCTGATGAGAGAGGATGTAGAGCAACACCCTAAAGATACAGTTCTCTCGGACGCTGTGGATAAGAAAGTGGTCTTCCTGACCGGCGGAGATGCAATGGTCGCCACCACCCACGTCGATCTCAGGCTGCGGGCGAAAAAGATGGGCATCGAAACTCGCCTGATTCACGGGGCTTCGATCCAGTCTGCGGTATGCGGCCTTACCGGATTGCAGAACTATCGGTTCGGCAAGTCTGCTACAATCGCTTTTCCTTACAAGGACATCATTTCCGAGACGCCTTATGATACCATCTTGATGAATAAGAAAAACGGCCTGCACACCTTACTCTTCCTGGATATCGACCGGGAAAAGGGCTACATGACAGTGAACCGTGGTATCGAGCTGCTGCTGAAAGTAGAGGAGCGACGCAAAGAGGGCGCTGTAGCGGGCGCCCTTTGCGTCGGGATCGCTCGTGCGGGCTCGCCCTCACCATGCGTTCGGGCTGGAAGGATTGAGGAACTTCAAGCCTTCGATTTCGGGGGGCCGCTGCACATCATGGTGATGCCGGCCGACCTGCATTTCCTCGAGGAAGAGGCACTACAGGACCTGGCCGGGCTGAAGCTGGGCTGACGCATGGCTGATGCCAGGAATATCACGGCTTACTTACGAGCCGGACTTCCCCAGGGCGCTTCCCAGAAGTTTAGACATGTCCTGCAATGCCTGGGCGGTGGTCGTGCTGGAACTGTCAGCGTTCCCCGCGGGCGCAGTCGTGGACTGCTGCCCTGACTGTTGCAGATCTTCGGAAGTCGGCAGCATTTCCAGGGCTGTCCGTATGAAGGACCGGTCTGTCTTGATGTAGACATCCATATACATGCTCTTGAACTTGACCACTTCAGAGACGCTACCCTTATACCCCTGGTAGCTGGCGTCTACACGGATTATATCCCCGGTTTTTACCCCGGGCACTTTAAACATGTAGAGGTCTCCTGCAGTAGTCTTGCCCATGTACCTGCCGTTCAGATAGATGGACACTTCTGCGCCGCTCACCGGAATTTTATCCAGGTAGACGTTGCCGGACACGGATAGTGTAAACGGCCCGCTGGTATCTTCTGCCGCTACCTGAGGAGGAACAAATGTTGTCCCGGGCCTCAGATTGTTGACAAGCGGCATGCTAAACAGGTTTGGAAAGGAGAACGCCGCCGTCCCGGCGACAAGCATGGCTATTACTAAAGCGCTTACCATCAGATATATCAGTTTCATATCTTAACCACCTCGATCCGCTGTTGACTTGAGCGAGATATTACCTCACAAATATAAATAATATTATTAATTATATAAACATATCTAAAACAGGGCGCGGACAGGCTGGCATTTCACCAGTTTATACATATTTACTGGCGGTGCGGAGGATTGAACTGGTGCAGCCTGAAACTAAAAGGATTATATAACGTGGGGACTCTATTACTGTTAATGATAGGCTCGGTAGGGGTAATATTTGGAGAAACCGGGTCCCATGAGATCAAGTTCGCCGTCAGCGATCCGGCAGGAGTGCGCCGCACCGACTACGTGAAGGTCTGGCACGCGACCGACGGGTGGGTGCTATGCCAGGTCCTGTCAATGACAAGGTCGTCGGATGGTTTCGGACTAGCTGAGGCGATTAGCGAAGGGACCGGTCACAGCGTGCAGAAGAACGCAGACAGGATTGTAGCGAAGGCTATTGTCATAGGCGCCAGAGACGTACAGGGGTTGCTGAGAACTCCTAAAACGCCGTTTTGTCCGGGGGACCGGGTGTACCCGGCAGACAGCGAACTGATCACAGGGACGCTCGGGCTGACACAGGGCGGCGCTTACATAGGCCTTCTGGACGGGACTAACCTGCAAGTGATGGTCGACCGGAATAAGCTGGTCCAGAAGCACTGCAGTATCCTAGCCATGACAGGCAGCGGAAAGTCGTATACGGCAGCCGTGATCATGGAAGAGATGCTCGAAAAAGAGATCCCGCTCCTAATCATCGATCCCCACGGGGAGTACGCCTCGCTTAAGCAGGCGAACGATGACTGTGACATAGAGGAACTATGCCAGCGGTTTGGGGTCGAGGCCAGAGGATACGACAATGTGACCATCTATACCCCTGCGAATCTGAAGGTCAACGACTACGCGGATAAAGTGCTCCGCCTCAACGGTCGCAACCTGAAGCCGGGTGAGATCATCGACTATATGGGCGGAGACCTCAGCGCTTCCGAAATCGGCCTGATCTACGAGGCCGTGGGAGAGATCAGGAACGATCGGATGAACTATACGCTGGCCGACGTGCTACGTGAGATCGGGTCGATGAAGAGCAACATGAAGTGGGCGGTCATCAACAAGCTCGAGCCGCTCGCGACGGCAGAGTTTCTGGCCGACAAGCCTACGCCGCTGGAAGAGTTGTTCGCAAAGGGCAGGGCAGCCATCATAGATATGAAAGGAGTGAACCCGGATGTCCAGCAGGTCATCGTAGCCAGGCTCCTGTCCATGCTGTTCGAGGCAAGAAAAGCAGGCACCGTCCCCGCAGGGATTGTGGTTGTAGAGGAAGCCCACAATTTCTGTCCGGAGAGAGGATTCCAGAAAACGACAAGCAGTGACGTCCTGAGGACTATCGCCTCCGAGGGCCGGAAGTTCGGCATGGGCCTCCTCATCGTCTCCCAGCGTCCCGCCAAGGTCGACAAGAACGTGCTATCCCAGTGCAGCACCCAGGTGATCATGAGAGTCACCAACCCCAACGACCTGAAAGCGATCACTAAGAGCCTCGAAGGAATCAGCTCTGAACTTGAGGAAGAGATCAAGAGACTTCCGCCCGGCGTGGCATTGCTGGTCAACCCGGATATCCCCATGCCAGTCATGGTCCAGGTAAGGGTCAGGAGAAGCAGGCACGGCGGACTATCGGCAGAAGTCTCGGAAGAGGAAGTGCCCATCGAGGAGCCCGTCGAGGAGCCTGCCCCGGCTCAGGAGAAGCCGGAAGCCGCTGCGGTATTAGTGGAGCAGCCCCCGAAAAAAAGCATAACTGAAAGCCTGTTCCACAGGATGTTCGGGAAGCGATAGGATGGCTGCGGATCTTACGGAAAAAGTCGGAAGATACCAGAAACTGCTCCGGGCAGCTCTCGACGACGTGAAAAAGACCACCCCGGAAGGCACGCACATGAACAGGGTAGCCGACGACTACCTGAACATGGCCAGGTGCTATTACGACGACGGCAGCAACTTCATAAAGGAGAACGACCCGGTCAACGCTCTCGTCTGTTTCAGCTATGGTCACGCGTGGCTGGACGCGGGTGTGCGCCTGGGGGTATTCGCAGTGACAAACAGAGAGCTGTTCGCAGCGTAGAGTCCCGGAAAAATTAAATACCCTGACCATGTTTCTATATCCCCGATCAAAGTCAGTATGCGATGTATTAAATCATCGTAGAGCGTACAACTCATATCCAATGAATAGGATCACAGAGGCGCCCGTATTTTTGGTGCGAGACTGGTTGGAAAGTAATAGTGAGGTATAAAGATGCCAAATTATAAAGTAGTCCTTGAGGCGGCCTGGATTGTGAAGGACGCCAAATCCGTCGACGACGCGATGAGCGTAGCTATTTCAGAGGCTGGAAAGAGGCTTAACGCAGCTAAGATGGACTTTGTAGAAGTGGAGGTCGGCGGCACGTTCTGCCCCTTTTGTGGAGAGCCTTTCGACAGCGTGTTCGTAGTTGCCGGCACAGGCATAGTAGGGCTCCTCCTTGAGATGAAAGTGTTCAACGCTGAGTCAAAGGAGCACGCAGAGCGCATCGCCCGTAAGGGTATTGGCAAAGCGCTCAGAGACGTGCCCCTGAAGGTGGTAGACATCACCGAAGCAGAGTAGAACAGAATAATAGAATAGAGTGAACTAAGCAGGAGCGAGTCTGGTACGGCCAACGGATACTTTTCACGTTCTGCCATCGCCCAGCGCGTGACGCGGCTCAGGCGAAAGAAAAAACGCCGGAAAGGAATGGAAGAGCAGCTGGCAAGCTATGCTGACTATATCTTCGAGGCCCCGGACTGGAAACTATCGTTTGCCGCAATAGTCCTCCTGGCAGTAATTGTCGGAGCAGTATCGTTCCCGGGCTCCTGGAAGGCTGACGTTTTCCAGGGTATCGTGCTCCTCGGCGTACCGGCAGTACTTGCGGCTATCGTGACCAAGCCTATATCGGAGGTCTTCGGCAGAAACATGACCTATAACCGGTCCATGTTGATTGCCCTGATTTCCCTGGTCGTCGTATGCGTCGCCAGCCTGATCATGGGCCTGTACTCTTACGTCACGAGCACGCCCTATAATTACACTGGCTTAGCGCTAAGCATGTCGCTGATCTTCGCACTGCGGATACTGATCCTGCTGGGAATCTCCATCAACAGCCTGCCAAAAGTGCTGATACCGGCCTCTATCCAGACGCTGCTCGGCGGGGTTCTGCTGGTATACTATGTCAAGGATTTTGAGGTCGCCTTCGACCTGATGGTTTCGAGCGTCATTTTCGTATCCGCTGCAGTCGTCTTCGTCAAGTACGTAGACTATCCCATGGTCAAATCGTTCGGTGTCAGCAGCTTCGACTTTGTCCAGGATTTCATCGCCCACATCACCGAAGGCTCCCAGGACATGGAGGATTTCTTCGAGAAGATCGGCGAGTCCATCGACGCTCCCGTCAGTGTAGTAGCCTTTAAGCGTGCCGACGGCACGAACAAGGCCATTATCATTACGCCATACGTCCACCCGGGCCCCATGGGTGAAATAGGCGGAGGCAACCTGCCTGCGGTTATCGCGGCCGCTTTCCCGGGAAATGTTGTGCTGGTACCGCACGGAACGGCATCCCACGACTTTAATCCCGTTACGACAGAAGAATCGGTAAAGGTCATAGATGCTGCCAAAAAGGCGCTCGCCCGGATCACATACACCGAGACTGCCACGAAGTCGATCAGGAAGAGCGTAGGCGACTGCAATGTCCTCGGCCAGCGGTTCGGGGACTCGGTCTTCCTGGTATCGACCCGGGCGCCTATGACTACGGATGATATAGAGTTCTCGGTAGGCTTCACCGCGATGGCAGAAGCCAGAGTAGCCGGGTCGAGGTATGCGACCATCATCGACGCTCACAACTGTATGGAGCCCCTGGCAACCCCTATCGAGCCCGGAACCCGGGACTCGTACAACATCATCCGGGCAGCAGCCAATACTTCTAAACACCTGTTATCGTCTAATGTCGATAAGCTCCGGGTGGGAGTGGCCAGTTCGCCGCCCATATGCACGAGGCTGGAGGGCATGGGAGACCTGGGCATCTGTGTGGCGATCGTCGAAACCCAGGGCCAGCGGACCGCCTACATCGTCATAGACGGCAACAACATGATCACCGGGCTGCGGGAAAAGATCATAGAAAAATTGCCGGTGGACGAGGCTGAGGTCATGACTACGGATACTCACGTCGTCAACACTCTCTCGGGAGTCAACTATGTAGGCCAGAACCTTGACTGCGACGTGCTGATAGCAAAGATCGCCGAACTTGTAGACAAAGCTATCTCAGACCTCGAGCCAGTCAGCGTGGGCATGGAGATCGAGATAGCGGAGGATATCCGTGTATTCGGCTCGCACAAGATCGCCAAGCTCGCCAGCACGGCTAACGCCATGGTCGCCATGGCAGGCGCCTTTGCGGCTGCAGTCATCGTGGCCGCGCTCTCGCTGACCGTTCTGATCCTCACCTTCGTCAAGTTTTAGAGCCTCAATATTTATTGCGGGAAAGCAAAAGACAGGAGATTGGAGAAGAGATGGACCGGATGACGGAGATCCTGTGCAGGATAGACGATGTGCTCAAATGTCCAAGATGTGATCTATCACTTTCGAGGACCAACGTAGTCATCGGATCAGGGCCCCTCGATGCCAGGATCATGCTGATCGGCGAAGCCCCCGGGAGGAACGAGGATAAGCAGGGCAAGCCTTTCGTCGGTGCGGCTGGCAAGGTGCTCAACCTGGTACTGGAAAGCGCCGGCATCCGCAGAGATGACGTATACATAGCCAACGTAGTAAAGTGTCGGCCGCCGGAAAACAGGGTCCCGAAGAAAGACGAGATAGAAGCCTGCAGCGTCTACCTGAAAAAGCAGCTCGAAGTCATATCCCCAAAAGTCGTCGTCCTGCTCGGCAAGACAGCAGCCGAATCGTACCTCGGCCGCAAAGTTGTCATGGGGGAAGAGCACGGCAAGCCTTTCAAGCACGAAGACAGGACTGTGGTGATCACCTACCACCCTGCCGCCATCATCTATAACAGAAAGCTCAAGGATGCTCTAGAGTCCGATTTTAAGGTTATCAGGAAAGCTGCTCTTGAATAAAGGTAATAAGCAGTTAATTTTCACCTTTATTGATTATTGCAATATCAGCATTTTGTTGGATGGGGCTGACAGTCTGCGGTTGTACGCTGCGGTCCGGCTGGACTTTTTTGACCAGTACTGTCTGTATCGGGTAGGGGATCTCTATGCCCTCGGCTTCGAACTGCTTGAGTATCTGGCGGTAGATCCTGTCAGGGATTTCCCAGCTTTTTCGGAAGTTTTCGACAGGCACCAGCATCAACAGCTTTACCGCGGAGTCACCCAGCTCGGTCACGTGTACGGTGGGTGCAGGATCCCCCAGTACACCATCAGTTGCAAGGGCGATCTCTTTCATGATTTTCGCCGCCTTGCCGATGTCGGCATCGTAGGATACGCCTACTTTTATCTCGAAGACAGAATGGGTGTCCGGCTGTGAATAGTTCATTACTCTGGAGTTGGCGATTTTGGTGTTAGGCACGATGATAAACCGGTTATCGACTGTGCGTATTTTAGTGCTCCGTAGGCCTATCTCGATGACGTCGCCCGAGTCTGTGCCCTGGATGTTCACCCGGTCGCCTACTTTGTAAGGCCTGTCGCTGAGGATGGCTACTGAGCCGAAAAAGTTGGATAAAAGCTCTTTGGCGGCAAGAGCTACAGCTACTCCGACGATTCCCAGCCCGGTGATCAGAGGAGTTATTTCGATGATGTGCAGCTGCTCCAGCGCCACGAGCAGGGAGATGATGGAAATGACAGCCCACGCGACTTTTTGCAGGAACGGTATGAAAGAGTCATCGAAGTCAGAGTCAGTTTTCGGGGCGATGTCATTACGGTACCAGTTGAGCAGCGCGTTGACGAGGTTGGCTAACAGATAGGCTGCTATGAAGATTACGGCCACGAGCAACAGCCTGTCGATCCAGAAATTAAACACCCCTGAGAGGGATTCGATGGTGAGAAGTGAGACATAGATGCCCATTACGATGATGAAATATTGCAGAGGACCATTAACGGCCTCGATGATCTCGTCATCCAGCGTCGTCTCAGTCTTCGAGACTATATAAGGCGCTATGCTCTTTATGAAATAATTGACCGCTTTTGCCAGCAAGACTGAAGCGAGTAGCAGTATAACCGCCAGCAGTATATCTGTATATAGTTTGCTGAACCCCGTAGCCACCATGAGCTGCTGCTCGATGCCGGCCATATAAGAAATGTTCAACACCGCTGAGGAGTTACCGCTCATCGGGTACTATGATGAACATGATGATACTTAAAACTAGTGATGTATAGCGGGCGATATTGAGGTAATCGATTAACAGGATCACATAAAGAAAAGATGACAGGGCCGGATCCGCGGTTGCTGCCCGGCATGCAGGTAGGCAGGCAGATGGCCTGGTGATCTATTTATCTGACAGCAGGTACTTCCAGCCGGTTTTCCTCCAGCGCTTTGACGCCCGGCAACTGCTTGCCCGAGATGAACTCGAGAGTGGCTCCGCCGCCGGTGGAGACATGTGTCATCTGATCTGCCACGCCCAGCCGGGTCACGGCCTCGACAGTAGAGCCCCCGCCGACTACTTTGACTGCGTCGAGCCTTGCGATCGTGCTGGCAATTTCTCTGGTCCCCGTAGCAAACTGCTCTACTTCGAATACGCCCATTGGCCCATTCCAGAAGACCGTTTTACAGCCACTTAACGCACCGGTGTACTCTGCGATAGTCTGCGGGCCGATATCCCCGATGAACCAGCCGTCAGGTATGTCACTGACTGATACAGTCCTGGACTCGGAGGTGCCGTCCAGGCTGGGCGAAACGACCACATCTGTCGGCAATAGTAGCCTGACGTCGTGGGACTTCGCCTGTTCGGACAGATCTCTTACGTATTGTATCTTGTCGTCCTCTACCAGTGACTTGCCGACCCGGTTGCCCCGGCTCTTCAGGAAGGTGGCAGTCATGCCTCCGCCGATGATCAGCACATCAACGTCTGGAACAATATTATCCAGTACGTCCAGCTTATCGCTGACTTTTGCTCCGCCGATCACGGCGGCAAAGGGCCTTTCAGGCTTCTCGAGCAGGCCGCCGAGGGAAGTCACTTCCTTTTCCATGAGGAAACCGGCGACCGACGGGAGATAGTTTGTGACACCCACGACTGAGGCGTGAGCCCTGTGGCTCGCTCCGAACGCGTCGTTGACGAAAACATCGGCCAGCCTTGCCAGGCCTTTTGCGAACTCGGGATCATTCTTCTCCTCCCCCGGGTAGAACCGCAAATTTTCCAGGAGCACTACGTCTCCATCATTCATGGAGGAAACTACTTTCTCGACTTCGGGGCCGACGCACTCTTTCAAGGACTTGACAGGCTGACCCAGTAGCTCAGATAATCGCCTGGCCACTGGTGTCATCCTTAATGTTTCGTCGATCTTACCCTTTGGCCGTCCTAAATGAGAGCAGATAATGACTTTTGCATGATGATCAAGCAGGTACCTGATCGTCGGCAGGCAAACCCGGATACGAGTATCGTCCCTGATACCCCCTCCGCTCTTCTCCATCGGCACGTTAAAGTCCACTCTCAGGAGGACTCTTTTTGAGGTGACATCGATATCATTCACGGTCTTAATCGGCATTTCAATCCCCTAGCCTTTTCGATGAGCCGAATATTCAAATTAACAGACGTAAAAAGCAGCAAATACGGCCTGATTCTGAGTTCAGCACTTATAAACAGGGACAAATACATATTTACAGCAGGTAAAGGACTGAGCACTTGTACATACGATCGCTAGATACAATAGGGCCTCGAACCGCACGAGATAAAACCGGAATCAGGAGTAGGTTATTCAAAAAAAGTACTGGAGGATGGTCGCTTACCTAACCGATCATATACCAGATTTCAGACATATTTCTGAACCGGTTTGCCGGCATATGCTCCAGCGCCTGTACTACTTCTGCGGTTGCATTGTGTGCTTTTGCCCACTCGACGCACGTTTTCTTATCTGCGGGAAAACACATCCCCCTCATCGCTCTGGATACATCTTTTACTGATACCATATTGCCACCATTCCGGATGCCAGAAGCTCTGGAGGCTCACACACCCCTGGCATTCCCGTTTTTTCTAATATTGCAGGGTCACTCTTGTCATAAGCGGACATAAAAAAGATCCACGAAGACGGCGAATTGAACGTGCGTACTCGAATATAAAGCGGAATTATATATTGTTGTATCCACTCGCGCTACAGCTCCATTTTATCTATTATCGAGCGCAGTGCGGCAGATCTCCCGCGCATAGATACGGTAAGGTCAAGTAAGCACCTGATCCTTTCGAACCCGCCTGTATCGGGAATTGCTGCCATGTAGCGGTCCTGTAGCTCTCTGGCCGCCCTCGCAGTCTCTGGTGCATAACGCTCTATCTTACTAAACGGACAATTTTTCTTATGTGCTATAGCCCCCATCAGCCGGGCTTTCTCCTCTGGCCGCTGGTTGAGAAGCTGCAACACCATGTTCTCGCCAAACCCTTCTCGATCATCCTTACAGATGTCCCCGACGTCATCGTGCACCTGCAGGACCATGCCGACGTTCCAGAAAGCGGTTTCGACAGCTCTTGCCCGGTCCGAAGGGACGTCGTGGATCACGTTGAACAGCTCGGCCGTCACCCTGCACAGCTCCCCGGCAGTCTCCTCCCGGATATGGAGCGCGTCGTCGAAGCCGATAGCATTAAGGCTTCTGAAGCGGACAAAAGCAGACAATAGCCTGTCGGCAGATGCGCAGATCGCACGCTTAATTTTCTTTTGTCTGGGAACGTCGTAGTGCTCGATAGACCCGAACATCTCTTTTCTCCGCTCCCACAATTCGTCACCTTTTGTAAAACGTAAAGAAGGGCGCTGCTTGTGCTTGTTTTCGGGCGCGTCGAGGTAATCGTCCATCGTGTTCATGTAGCCGATGAAATGCTTTACGACGACTATAGAGCCGGGGTCAAACTTTTTCCGGTCGACGCCGGATGTCAAAAGCCACAGGTCGGTAATGGCATTCAGCATAATTCCGTAGCCGATCTTCGTGTAAATAGGCAGGTAGGGCTTGAGGTCCATGGTTTTCCATCTGAGAGGGAGTTCTACCACATAGCCGGCCATGTCTAAGGCGGTACGGAGATACAAGGATAATTTGACGGGCTTTTCCGGGACCGGGACACTGTCCTGATGCTTGCCGATGGCAGCGACTGCTGATTTGACTCCGGAGGGAGATTCATTTAAGGTTGAGACGGGTTCGAGACTCGAGCCTTGCATCAGAGACAAAACCATGATTTTTAAAACTGATAGTCCCAACCGGATTCGAACCGGTGTCGCCGGATCCAAAGTCCAGCAGGATTGACCTCTACCCCATGGGACTGTTCTGAGATTTGCCGAAGGGCACTTGTTCGTGCCGCTTTATGCCTTTCTGATTATTTAAAGTTTTTCGAGAACAATTTTATCGGCAGCCCTCCTGCATAACGGTAACCGGTCGATATCCAGCCGATTAAATGCCAGAGGACCATAAATTCACCGTTTTATCAAGAATAGATTTAAGTACTACTACTTATTAAATAAAATTAGGGCAAATTTGCCCCGGAACTGGCAATGAGGACAAAATAATCCTCGGGGGGTTGAGGCAGGGGATCAGGAGAAGTTGATCTAACAGCTGGTGATAGTATGGGAATCCTCGATAATATCTTCGGCAATAGACCAAAAGTACCGTCTGCTGACCAGGAGAAGACAATACTCAGCATAGCCGTATTATCCAAGTTCCGAATCAGCAATCCATACTCTCTTTTGCAGCAGATCATCGAAGAGCAGTGCTCTCACGGGTACAGAATCGACGAGAACATCACTACCCACGTGATACCTGTGGGCACGCTGGTGCATGATCCTGAGTACGATAAGGCGCGAGTTGCGAAGCTCTTTCCGGACGCCGATCCGGAGGATATCTTCAGCAGGTCTGTAGTAAAGCCCTTCCAGGCCGCAGACGGGAACTTCGGGAAATATTACATCATCTTTAAAAACAGCTCCCGGTGAACTCAGAAGTTGTCAGGGCAGCTAGCGATTTCTTAATATTTGAAAAAGCCCCTCTTAGCCTGCGACGTCATTCAAGCAGGTGAAGGCTAATGGACTACGAGGAGCTTTTAGTCTACCTTAAAGAGCTGAATATCCAGATCGTGCCCACAGAAGAAGCCCGTGTCAGGGGCTATGATCTTGAAACTTATAAAAAGCTGGCAAAGCGCACCGAAACTATCGACTACGACTGCGATTTCCGCAACGGCATCTGCAAGGGCATGCTGCTCGGCGGAGGCGGGTGCTGCCACCAGTGCGCGGTCGGTTTCGGCTACTGGCGCAAGGAGGGGCCGGCGCTGGACGAGGCTTCAGTGCGGGCAATGGCCGGGTACTTCGACGCTCAGACAGGCTTCATGCGGCCTGGCATAGGGTGCGTATTGCCGAGAGAGTTCCGTAGCCCGACCTGCCTGTACGTCTTCTGCTCTGAGGACGAGATGTCTGAAGAGGACCGGGAGGTTCTGTACAGAATACAGTTCGGGGCCAGCTGGTCCAAAAGGTGAGCTCTGTCACAAGTTATATATAGAACTCTTAAACTAGAGCAGTAAGGAGTTTAGCCGATTATCGTTTTAATATATACTTTTTAACTGGTACTTTTTTCGGGTACTTTTTAATCAGTATTACAAGTAACGGCGGTTGAAAATTATGGTACAACAACAAGGCAATCCCCAATACATAATTATGAAAGAAGGCTCCAGCAGGACAAGGGGCCGGGACGCTCAGGGAATGAACCTCATGGCCGCGAGAGCCGTGGCTGAGGCGGTCAGGACCACGCTGGGCCCGAAGGGCATGGACAAGATGCTCGTAGACTCGACGGGCGACGTCATCATCACGAACGACGGCGTCACCATTCTTAAGGAAATGGACATCGAGCACCCTGCAGCCAAGATGATCGTTGAGATCGCCAAGACCCAGGACAATGAGGTCGGCGACGGCACCACCACCGCCGTCATTATCGCAGGCGAACTGCTCAAGAAGGCTGAAGACCTTTTAGACATGGACATCCACCCGACAGTCATCACAACGGGTTACAGGCAGGCAGCCTCGAAGGCAATTGAGGTACTGAACTCACTCGCCTACCCGGTGACCATCAAGGATGAAGAGCTGCTCAAGAAGTTCGCGATCACCGCCATGACCGGCAAGAGCCCGGAGTTCGTGGGCGATAAGCTCGCAGACCTCATTGTCAAGTCTGTCAAGGCAGTCGTCGACGAGAACGGCAAAGTCAACGTGGACGACATCAAGGTCGAGAAGAAAGTCGGCGGCTCCATCGGCGACTCCGAATTAATCCAGGGCCTGGTCATCGACAAGGAACGCATCCACCCGAACATGCCGAAGACCGTCAAGAACGCAAAGATTGCGCTCCTCGACACTGCGCTTGAGATCCAGAAGACCGAGATAGACGCCAAGATCGGAATTACGACACCTGATCAGCTTCAGAGCTTCCTCGACCAGGAAGAGAAGATGCTCAAGGACATGGTCCAGAAGATCAAGAAGGTCGGCGCAAACGTCGTGTTCTGCCAGAAGGGCGTTGACGACCTCGTCCAGCACTACCTCGCTAAGGCTGGCATTATGGCAGCCCGCAGAGTGAAGGAGTCCGACCTCAAGCTACTGGCAAAGGCAACCGGTGCTAAAGTCAGCACCAGCATCGATGAGCTGAGCAAGGATGACCTGGGCGCAGCAGGCCTCGTGGAAGAGCGCAAGATCGGCGACGAGAACATGATCTTCGTCGAGAAGTGCAAGAACCCCAAAGCAGTCTCCTTCATCCTGAAAGGCAGCACCGAGCACGTAGTAGACGAACTCGACAGGGCGATCCATGACGCACTCAGGGCGGTCGGTACGGTTGTACAGGACAAGAAGTATGTCTCTGGCGGCGGCTCAACTGAAGTCGAGCTCGCGCTCCGGCTCAAGGAGTTTGCCTCTACCGTCGGTGGCAGGGAACAGCTGGCTATCGAGGCGTTCGCAGAGGCTATGGAAGTCATTCCGAGGACCCTCGCAGAGAACGCAGGCCTGGACCCGATCGACACTCTCGTCAGCCTGCGCAGCAAGCACGAAGGCAAGGGCGCCCTGAAGACCGCGGGCATCAACGTCTTCACCGGCGAAGCCGTAGACATGAAGAAGATCGGCGTAATCGAGCCGCTCCGGGTCAAGACCCAGGGCATCAGCGGCGCCGCAGAGGTAGCCGTCATGATCATGAGGATCGACGACGTCCTCGCAGCCTCCAAGCTCTCCGGCGGCGCACCGGGCGGCGGCATGCCCCCAGGAATGCCACCCGGAATGGGCGGCATGGGAATGTAAGGCCAGACCTTACATTCTTATACCTTTTTCTTATTTTTCCACGTTTGTCTCCACCGAGTGACGACTCAGCTTCTGATATGTTTCAAGTGCAGTCTATTAAAGCGCGAACATATACGATTGCTGTGCTGTACCCCGGTTACAGATCGAAATTCGATAGAAATGAGTATGTGAATGTGTTTCGGCGCCAGGCCGCCTTGAATTTAATTCGCAAAGTCACAACGACGCAAAGGCGCAAAGATTATTCAGAGATCCCTTTGCGCCGTTGCGCCCCTGTGCTTTTGCGAATTAAAACCGAGGCCTCTCGGGGCCGAGCCCATTCAATTTTTCAACTCGACACTGATACCGAAAGGTACACAATCCAGAAAACTTAAAAACAAGAAAACGATGAGTGGGCCCGATGAGATTCGAACTCATGGCCTCCGCCATGTCAAGGCGACGTCATAACCAGCTAGACCACGGGCCCATCGCTTTATCCAACAACACTATGCGTTCGCTTTGTGCGTACGCATTGTGCGACCTATACTATACCTATATTACATATAAAGGTTTCGAGCGAGCCCAATGTCATTTATAAAGCCCGCCATACCCCGGATACTCTTATACGTTAGTTTCAGTGCGCTCACTACAAAAGCTATAAAACAGGATGGTATTTAGTGTTATGAGGTACCGCATACGTACGACAGGCTCACTGATATCGCCGGCCGGCTGAAGTCGAGGGAAGAGGCCCGGAGAGAGTACGAGGTCATAGCTGAGGCTGACGATGCGCCCGAAGACGACTTTATGCCATCGTGGCTGTACGATGACGACTTCGAAAGAGGGCTGGAAGTCAAGAAGAAGTATCTGGACCTTTACAGTGGTGTGTCCCTTGAGCAGGCAATTCCTGGCAAGCCTGTATCAAACGAGTTCGGGGAATGCTATGCGATCAGCAGCAAGTCGGAATGCCGCCAGGCCCACATCAGGGGTGATGATGCGAGGCAGGCGCTGCTGTCCCAGTTAAGGCTATTACACGGGATCGGACCTGAGAAAGAAGCTAAGCTGAAGGCGGAGGGACACGAGACGATCGAGGACCTGATCAGCCATCCCCGGTGGGGCAAAAAGGCCCTTGAGTTCGTCGAGCTTGTGGACGCCGGCGATCCGGCCTCGATTCAGCAGGAGATCTGGAAGTGGCTGCCGAAGTCTCACCCGCTGAACCTGTACGTGACCGCATACACGGATATGGAGAGGCTCACGGTCATAGACATAGAAACTCTGGGGCTGTTCTCCCGGCCGATCATCCTGTTCGGAGCCGCATATGTGAGGGATAATCAGATTCACACGGTGCAGTATCTCGCCCGGAGCGTCGAGGAGGAGGCCGCTGCTATAGAGGAGTTCTGCGCTAAAGTCTCGGACGGGCCCATCCTGTCGTACAACGGCAGGTCGTTCGACGTACCATACGTCAACCAGCGCCGGTGGTTTTATGACATGCCCGGGGAGCTTGAGAACGTTCACTTCGACATGCTGCACTTCTCCAGGCGTGTCTTCAAGGATAAAGTCCCGGATGCCCGGCTGGTCACCATCGAAAAGCATCTGTATGGTAAAGACAGACAGGATGACGTGCCGGGCGCCATGGTGCCGGAATTCTACGAGGCGTACCTGAATAAGAACAACCCCGGCCCGCTGGTGCCGATTGTGGAGCACAACAAACAGGATATGATCACGCTGGCCAACATTTTTACCCGCATCTGCGACGAGGAGTGCAACTGCTACCATGTCTGCCGTTGACGAGTTCATCAGAGAGATCAGGGCTTCGGACGACTACGAAGGGCAGATCGTCCACCTGGAGGAGATCGACGCCAGGGAGCCCCAGTACGACGACGTCAACCACATCCTGGATGACAGGCTCCGGGCATATCTCGACGGGGAAAAGATCAGGCTGTACACTCACCAGGCAAAGGCCATTGATCTCGCCCTCGACGGGAAGAACGTGATCGTCAGTACCCCAACGGCTTCCGGTAAAACGCTGGCGTTCAACATCCCGGTATTTCAGGCACTGCTGGAGGACAAGAGGGCGACCGCGCTCTATTTGTACCCGATGAAGGCGCTGTCCAACGATCAGCTCAAGACCTTGCGGCGCATGGATGAAGCGCTGGGTACCAGAGCCATGCCGGCAACCTACGACGGCGATACGCCTCAGTCTGCCCGGACTACCATCAGGGACAAGTCTCGCATCATCGTCAGTAACCCATATGCAATTCACCGCTATTTAGCCTGGAATGACCGGTGGCGAAAATTTTTCTCCGGCCTCAAATACATCATCATAGACGAGGCACACATGTACCGGGGCGTATTCGGCTCCAGCGTAGCAATGCTGCTACGGCGGCTGCTGCGAGTCCTGAAAAGGTACGGTTCCGATCCTCAGTTCATCCTGTCATCTGCGACGATTTCGAATCCGGAAGAGCACTCGAAGAAGCTCACAGGCAAGGACTTTACAGTCGTATCCAGGGATGGCTCGGGCAGAGGGAAAAAGCGTTTCGTGTTCTGGAACCCGCCCGTCATCGGCAATCAGCGAGCCTCTACTCACCAGGAAACGGCCGGCCTCATCACGAAACAGCTTGACCACGGCCTGCAGACGCTCTGCTTTACTAAATCGAGGAGAATGGCGGAGCTGATCGCCATGTGGGCGAGAGACAGGGAGAATGGCCTGTACAGGAATGAGATTATGCCATACAGGGCCGGCTACCTTCCCGAAGACCGGCGCAAGATCGAGGACGACCTGAAGAACGGCAGACTGCGAGCTGTCACCTCGACTAACGCCCTCGAAGTCGGCATCGACATAGGCTCGCTGGACTCTGTGATCATCTCGGGCTATCCGGGTACCCGAATCTCGACCTGGCAGCAGGCGGGCCGGGCGGGCCGTGGCCGGGACGATGCGCTTATCACACTGGTCGCCTTCGACGACCCGATCGACCAGTTCTATATGAAGCACCCGGACCGCTTTTTCGGAGGGAAGAGCGAAGAGGCGATCATTAACCTGCACAACCCGTACATCCTCATGGGGCACCTCATATGTGCCTCGGCTGAAATGCCGCTAACAGCTAACGACTCACTCTATTTCGGGGACATATCCGATATCATCGAGGCGATGGCCTCCTCGGGGCTGCTCAGGAATACGCCGAGAGGATACGTGTACGGCGGGGCTAAGAGCCCATCAGAGATTGTGAGCCTCAACAATATCTCCAGCCGGGCGGTGAATGTGATATGCGACGGGCGGGTGCTCGAGACGCTGGAAGTGGCGAGGGCGTGCTCAGAAGCGCATGAGGGTGCTGTCCTCCTCCACCAGGGCGAGACATACCTGATCGAGAGCCTCGACCTGAACCTCGGAGTAGCAAAGGCCAGACGGCAGAACGTGGACTACTATACCGAGGCCCTGAAGCTGTCGGATGTAAGAATAAAGTCTGAGCGGAGCCACAAGACTGTCAACGGCATCACGGTCTCGGTGGGCGACGTCACTGTCACCGAACAGTATTACGAGTATGCAGTCCGGCGATATGAAAAGCTGGTCGGCTACTTCCCGCTGGACCTGCCCCCGCAGGTCTTCGAATCGGTGGCCGTCTGGTTCACCCTGTCGCCGAAGTACCAGGAGCAGCTGCTGGAGCAGGGGAAAGACTTCGACGGTGGCATCCATGCGGTAGAGCATGGCATGATCGCCATGGCTCCAGTTTATGCGCTGTGTGACAGGTGGGACCTGGGCGGCCTGTCTACGCCCCTGCACCCCGATACCGGTATGCCCACGATCTTTGTTTATGACGGGTACGAAGGAGGCATCGGCATCGCCGAGAAGTGCTACGAGATCTTCCCGGAGCTGGCAAAAGCCACGCTGGAGATGATCCGTGACTGCGAATGCGAGGACGGCTGCCCGGCCTGTATCTACTCCCCCAAGTGCGGCAACAAGAATGCTCCGCTGGATAAGGAGACTGCACTGAAAATTCTCAGATCGATTGTAGAATAACTTACTGAATTATATGCTCCTCTTCCCGGCTATGCACCATAGATTAATTATTTAATCTCAGAGCAAATGCTTATATTATAAGCCCTGATGTAGGGCATTAAAATTGGTGGAGGAGTTATGTCAAGGTATTCTTTAGATCAGTTCCTTCAGGAGACCGCCCAGAAAGATAAAGGCGAGGGCCTGTTTGAGTTAGAGAACTCTCGCACCCTGGAGGTCAACCTGAACGGCCTGGTGTGGATGAAGATGGGTTCCATGATTGCCTATAAGGGCAACGTGAAGTTCGAGCGCGAGGGTATGATGGAGCACGGCTTCGACAAATTCCTGAAAAAGGCGCTAACCGGCGAAGGCACGACCCTGATGAAGGCTTCCGGTGCCGGCAAGGTGTACGTCGCAGACCAGGGCAAGCGGATCGCTATCCTGCACCTCGAGAACCAGGCAATCTACGTCAACGGCAACGACGTGCTGGCTTTCGAGCCCACCATCAAATGGGACATCACGATGATGCGCAGGATCGCTACGATGGCTGCCGGCGGCCTGTTCAACATGAGGCTGGAAGGCACCGGCATGATCGCCATCACCACTGAAGGCGAGCCCCTTACGCTCCGGGTTACCCCGGACCAGCCGGTCGTCACAGATCCTAACGCAACAGTCGCATGGTCTCAGAACCTCAACCCGGAGCTCACCGCTAATATCAATTTCAGGTCGCTCATAGGCAGGGGCAGTGGCGAGACTTTCCAGCTGGTCTTCCGCGGCGATGGTTTTGTAGTAGTCCAGCCTTACGAGGAAGTCTACTACTCGACCTCGAGCAGCTCTTAGACCCTTAGCGTCAGCCGGATTACCGTCCGGCCCGCCCTTTCTTTTTACGGATAACTATTTGTAGAATACTTTCACCATGCTTGCTCAACGGTTATTATACTGCTGGAGCATTTTATGCACGTGAGCGAACTGACAGGGTACCCGGGGATTGGGGAAAAGATAGCTGCAAAGCTTGTCGAGCATTTCGGCTCTGAAGAGCAGGCGCTGGAGATCCTGAACAGGCGGGACGTAGCCAGCCTGGCAGAAGTTCCTGGCATCAGCGAAAAGTATGCGGTCTCGATCATCCACCAGATTATCGCCCACCAGGACGGCGTATCGATCGATGATTTCCTGCAGACCCCGGAAGCGATGAACGTCTACGAGCGGGTCATCGGCCTAATCAGGTCTTACTCCCATACTCAGTATTCACGCTCGAGAATCAGCACCTACATCCCCTTTCCGTCGGCTAAAGCCGATAAGATCAAGGCTACTCAGGCTTTACTGAAAGACTACGTCGCACTGGCGGGCAAACTCTCCAGAGAAGCAGCCCTGGACAGCTCGCTGAAGAAGATCAGGTACCTGAAGAGGCCGGCCAACGTCCAGAAGTCTAGAGACAGGGCCGTCTTTGTCGATAATAAGAAGGACTACGAGAAAATTCTGAGCCTGCAGATTGACCGGTACATGGAAGTAAACATGGTGTCCAGCCCTGGAGAGCTTGTTGATCTTGCCCGGGGCTACGCCCAGGTGCTGGTCGTGGGGAGCAAGCTGACCGGCGCAGACTACCCGGAAGATCTCAGCTTAGAGTTCGCGGACAACCCCGGGGACCTGTGGTGGCTGGTGCCGGAGATCACTATCAGCTACTTCGCGGTCAACAAGGAACCCATTGAAGCGGCAATAGAATCGATCAGGCTGATCAGGAGCAAATCGGACTTCCCCATATGCCAGTATGCTGACGATGCGAAGCTCTCGGAACTCTCGACAGAGCTCGCCAACATCAGTCCCGACGGCGAGCTCGCGCTGGGCGTCGATCAGGAGCTCGACCGGCTGAAGGACATCCTGAAGCGGTTCAACGAGGTTCTGCAGGCGACGCTGAAAAAGGCAAATGCAGACCTGAGCGAGCGAATGGAGAAGAACACGGTCACCCTCAAGGGCTCCCAGCTCCTGAACATGTTCGGCAGCAATACCGAGAGCCTGAAGAGCATGCTCGAAAAGGAAGTGGCCAAGAATTACGCAGAAGTCGTGGCTGAAGCTAAGGAAAGCATGAAGAACGAGCTTCAGCTCAAGCCCTTCGAGATGCAGCACGTCGACCTCATTTTTAAGGACGAGATCGTCTATCCGATCGAGATCAACTACCGGGGAACCGAAAGCTTCAGGAACGCCATAAACAGGCAACTGATCAAGCGCAGCCTCGACATGAAGAGGGCGAGCGCAAAGCGCCTCGCTAAGTATGAGTCGGTCTGCAAAGACATGATCCGGGACGTCCTTGAGTTCGACACCTATTACGCGATCGGATTATTCTCCGCCGACTATGCGCTCAGGATGCCGAAGATGACGAAGAAGGCGGGTGTCACAATCACTGGCGGCCGGAACATCTTCATCGGGGCGCAGAAGGCTGAACCGGTCTCCTACGCAGTCGGAACGAAGACGCCCGAGACCAAAGGCGAGCGCATTGTGCTGTTAAGCGGCGTAAACTCGGGCGGTAAGACTACCATGCTCGACATGCTCGCCCAGATCATCGTGCTGTCCCACATGGGCTTCCCGGTGCCTGCCGACTCCGCTGAGATAGGGCTGACTGATCAGCTGCTCACTTCAGCAAATCCAAAGGAACCCTGACCGCCGGCGCCTTCGAGACCACTATCAAAGACTTCGCCAGAGTGATCTCCGACAGCAATAAAGTTGTCCTGGTCGACGAGCTCGAATCCATAACTGAGCCCGGCGCATCGGCGAAGATCATCGCCGGCATCCTGGAGACGCTGCACGATAACGACGGCAGCATAGCAGTCTTCGTCAGCCACCTCGCCGAGCAGATCCTTGAGAATACCCAGTGTGCGGTACGCGTGGATGGTATTGAAGCCAAAGGCCTCGACCAGAATTTGAACTTAATTGTCGACAGGACGCCGAGGTACAACTATCTCGCCAAAAGCACGCCAGAGCTCATTGTCGAGCGGCTGACAAGGACATCGGACGGCGACCAAAAAGAGTTCTACGGCCGGCTGCTGCAAAAGTTCAAGGGCAAGAAATAGCCACATAGACTTTCGGCCCCGAGCGGCCTTGTTTTTATATCGCAAAGGCGCAAGGGCGCTAAGACGCAAAGATGATTAAAATTGTACTTTACGCCCTTGCGCCTTTCAAGCTGTCATATAATTCATTTTCAATATACCATAAGGAACTAATTATCCTTATTAGAGAAACAGTACGATCTTATCTCCTAGTTCGCCCGCCAGGACGCCTGCCAGGGCAGGCGTCCGATGCGGGCGATCCGATGACGATCGCTGCGCTGTGCCAGGGTCACAGATTGCACAGATTATACAGATTGACACAGATGATCGTCGAATCAGACTGGTAAAGGCAGCCCTTACCTATTTATCTATTGTGTTCATCTGTGCAATCTGTACAATCTGTTAAATCTGTGTCCCAGCACAGCGCAGCGTTCGTCTTGCTGTCTCGCTGAATCCGGGCAACCAGAGAGCCGAGCGAAGACATAGTAAGCTTTTTAGTCTACCGATGACATTATCTCGAAAGGTATTAATAGATATAGATATACAATATTGTACAATCATATACATTGGAGGCCTGTCGTGAGCTCGTATATTCCCAAGATTAACGGTCATTCTGCATATGCTGTATCGGATAGCCTCCGGATGCCCCGCAAGGATCTGGAGGAGCTTCAGTCCAGAAGGCTGCGGTCTGTGGTCAGGCGAGTATACGACAACAATGCTTTTTACCGGCGAAAGTTCGACGAGCTGGGCCTCAAGCCGTCTGACATCCGAGGCATTGAAGACATCGGCAAGCTCCCGATGACGGATAAAGCTGACATCAGGGATAATTATCCTTATGGCCTTCTATCTGCGCCGAGAAATGAAATAGTGCGGATGCACGCCTCGTCTGGCACTACCGGCAAGCCTACGGCAGTCTTTTACACGAAAAATGATGTCTACACGTGGGCCAGCATGTTCGCCAGGTGCCTCGAAGTCACAGGCGTCACCCGTGAAGACATAATGCAGGTGACTCCAGGCTATGGCCTGTTTACGGGCGGCCTGGGCTTCCACTATGGCGGCGAAGAACTGGGCTGTATGGTCATCCCGATCGGGCCTGGCGATACTCGCAAGCAGATCGAGATGATGAAGGACTTCGGTACTACAGTACTCGGCAGCACAGTGACGTATTCCCTGCGCATTGCAGAGGTCTGCCAGGAACTGGGCATGGACCCGAAAGATCTCGGCCTGCGAATCGGCGTCTTCGGTGCAGAGCACTGGTCTAACGCTATGCGGAAGACAATCGAGGGGACCTTCGGCTTCGACGCGTTCGACATCTACGGCCTGTCAGAAATGTGCGGCCCCGGCGTGGGCATCGACTGTAAGCAGCATGAGGGCATCCATATCTGGGAAGACCACTTTATCCTGGAAATCCTGGATAAGAGAGGCGAGCCCTGCGACGAAGGCGAGAGAGGCGAAATCGTGCTGACTCCGCTCACCAAGGAAGGCATGCCGCTTATCAGGTACAGGACGAGGGATCTAAGCAAGCTGATAGGCGAATGCTCCTGCGGCCTGACACACAGAATCATCGACAGGGTGCATGGGCGTACTGACGACATGGTCATCGTCAGAGGCGTCAACGTCTTCCCCGGGCAGATCGAGTCGGTGCTCATGAAGCACCCGGACATCAACAACGAGTGGTATGCTTATGCCAGGCGCAACGATACGGGCTCCATGGATTCGCTGTACATCAAAGTAGAGACAGACAGGCCGACGAAAGAGATGGCCGCCATGCTATCCAGAGAACTCACTTCCACCCTTATGGGTCTCAAGCCGGAGCTGGAATTCGTGCCGGTAGGGACGCTTCCGAGGCAGGAAAAGAAGACAAAGCGGCTCATCGACGAGCGGCAATATTAAAGAAAAGAAAGGGCCTATAAAGGCCCCTGATTTTATAGCTTGTCTTTCAGCTCGATGTTCGACTTCGGTACCAGGCCGAAGTTAGACACAGTGATCGTGGTCATCAAATTGTTCCCCTGTGTCGTCAGTTCGGCTTTCTCACCTGGCATCAGGTCCTTCTGGGTGCCGTTCAGAATGATGGATACCCGGCCGTCAGACCCCGTGAACACTATTGGGATATCGTCGTACGGGACGCTGCCGATGTTGTAGTCGAACAGATAGGTGCTGTCCCTGTCATCCTGTCTCGTATAGCCTACGATGATCTTCGCGCCGCTGATGTCGGTACCGCCCTTGTTCTTCAGGAGCAGCTTCTTGTTCTTATCGTCATACTGGTAGTTCATCGTAACCGTCGGAACTTTGAATCCCTGAGCAGAAGCATCGATAAACACGATGTTCTTGGAGACTTCCAGGAAGATCACCTGATCAGCCGGTATCTCCTGGGATATGCTCGTGAACGTGTTTACAGGAGCCGGCGTCGGAGTCGGGTTTTGATACTGCTGGAGCTGCTCTGGTGACGGTAGCTGAGACATCAACTGCAGGATAGGCCCCACGTCAGATGCAGGAATACCCAGTCCGCTGCTTCCTGGCGGCTGAGCCGTCGCCCTGGACGGCTGGAAAAACTGCAGGTTATTCAAGCCCCAGTTGCTGCTGCCAAACGGAGTCGAAGGAGTAGATACCTGCGAGCTTGTCACAGGCGCGCTAATAGCGCCAAGGTTCGACGACATTGCAGGTGAGCTCAGCTGGGGCAGGCTCATCGAAGACAGCCCGGACGGGAAAGAGAACGCGCTTGCCGAAGCGATCATCATCCCGGCTATCACAAGTGACATAGTGATGACTATTGGTTTTCTCACGGTACCACCCTCATCTCAATACATTGTAGCTGTTATTGGTCCTTTGGACCAATAACAGCAAGCCACCGAAATGTCGGTGGAAGTCGCCTTCGGCGGCGGTAAAAAGTGCGTCCCATAAAGCCTTCGGCTCTGGCTTTACAAGCGCTGAAAGCAAAGAAACCACTAAGCCTGACCAGGATGATATAAGCGATTTCGACTCTGGCTAAAACGTTAATCACAATCAGAGCCGGGCCAATCGTGGGAAAAGGCTGGCAAACTTTATATCAACCATATCACATATGCCGAACCGATATGGTTTCGTCTCACACCATCGAGTTTTTCTGCAAGCAATGCGGCGACTGCTGCCGTAAACACGCGCTATATCCGGTCACCTCGAGCGATCTGGTAATGCTCGCCCATGGCCTGGGGATTGGTATTGACGAAGCTATGCGGGAATACTGCGTTATTACAACCCACGATAGCCGTAGAGGCATGTTTTTGAGAGGGCTGGCAGGGGAGTGCCCCTTCCTGAAGGATGACCGTTGTATCGTCCATACGTTCAAGCCCGCTGTATGCAGCATCTTTCCCGACCCTGACGGGTTTATCACGACCGACCGGCTGAAAGCGTGCCTGAAGGACACGGCAGTCAAAGGAACGGGGCTCTCAAAGTGCGGCGTCTGGGATTTGCCGGATCATGGAATACTGGCGCCGAACCTGGAAGAGACCATCAGGTTCCGCATCAGGGAGGACACTGACAGGCAGTACTTCATGTCCCACGAGGATATCGATTCAGACAAGGTAGAATTCCTGGCCCGCCTCGCAGATTATCGGCAAGGCGATCTTCCGCTCTACATCTCCATCGGAAAGAAGTACGGAACCTTACGCCAGTTCCACACGGGCGGAGAGGCAGACCTGGCGACGCTGGCTGGCGCCGAGCGGGACATCCTGTACCGGTACCTGGTAACCTATATCGAGGCCTGTATGATGGACGAAAAGGTCCTCAAGACCAGCGGCGTCAGGGCTACGTTCGTGGCCGGTGAGCCGGGCATAATGGTACTCTGCCAGGAATTTCCAGATACTGCCGACGATGCCCAGTTCTTGTGGGCAAAGTACGGAGAGACAGGCATTTTTGCGCTAGCCGTCGAGTCGGAACAGACCGCTTACCTTGCCGCTTTCACGATCGAGACCCCATGCCTTGGCGACATCGTCAGAGATCACCGGTTGCCGATCATGTTAAGCGATGGTCAGAGAAAGCTGGTTGTCAGGTGTACTGAAGGCATCTTATAGTCAGGAGAATGTTGCATCTGAGCCGGTAAACGTTTCCGAACGCTGCGCTATGCCTTGACTGATTGTGCAGACTCCCCGAGACAGCAAAACGAACGCTGCGCTGTGCCAATCCTCACAGATGCCACAGATTCCGATTGATTCCACAGATTCCTCTGCAGAATCCACAGATAACTACACGATAGCACAAAAGGAATACGCTAACACTATTCGATCACCGATAGCAACCATAAGATAGTCGATCAGAATACATTTTATAGATTATCTGTGCAATCCGTCGTCATCTGTGCTATCCATTAGAAATCTGTGGATTCTGTTTCAATCCGTGAAATCTGTGAGGACTAGCACAGCGCAGCGTTCCACTCGCAGTCTCACCACACAGGAGTAACCAGAGAGCGCACAGCACAGCATTCGTATTGCTTAGTCTAAAAAGAAGGGCCGCATCATGCGGCATTAGATTTTGCTGATCTCTTCGTCGGTGACCAGGCGTACTTTTGCCAGCCGGAGAACTCTCTGCGCAGCAGGTATGTCATCGACTCTTAAGATGAGCAGCGCCAGGCCGGACCTGGTGACGAAGGCGTATGCGTAGTCGATGTTGACGCCGCCGCTGCCGAGCGAGTTGGCGATCTCGTGCAGGCCGCCGGGGATGTCTTTCATCTCTACGGCGATAACGTCGGTCTCGGACACGGCGAAGCCCTGCCCCTGAAGGTTTTTATAAGCTCTGTCCGGGTCGTCGACGACCATCCGGATGACTCCGAAGTCGCCCGCCTCTGCGATGGTGAACGCCCGGATGTTGATCTCAGCCTTGCTCAGCGACTCTGCGATCTTCGCCAGCCTGCCGGGCTTATTCTCTGCAAAGAGAGATATCTGCTTGATCGTCCCCTTCATAATAGATACTCCGATTTTAAAAATATTATATCTTTCTTCTGTCGATGACCTTCTGTGATTTGCCCTGGGATCTCGGCAACGTGCCCGTCTCTACAAGCTCGATCTTTGTGGAGAGGTTGAGCACTTTCTGCAGCTCGTAACCGACCTTCTGCTCCAGCTTCATGAGATCTGCCAGCTTGTCGCTGAACGCCGTTTTCGTGACTTCCACCCTGACGGTGAGCTCGTCCAGCTCGCCTTTTCTGTCCGCGATGATCTGGAAGTGCTCGCCTACCTCGGGTATGGTCATGAGCACGGACTCGATCTGGCTGGGGAAGACGTTGATGCCCCGGATGATCAGCATGTCGTCCGTACGGCCCATGATGCGCATGATCCTCGGGTGGGTGCGGCCACATTCGCATTCCTGGTTGTTGAGGATGGTCGTATCTCCCACGCGGTAGCGTATGAGAGGCAGCGCTTCCTTGGAGAGGGTGGTCACGACGAGTTCGCCTTTCTTGCCCTCGGGCACAGGGTCGCCGTTCTTGTCGATCACTTCCAGCAGGAAGTGGTCGGCCCAGACGTGGATGCCGTCCTGGCATTTGCACTCGGTGAACAGCGGGCCGGAAAGCTCGGACGTGCCGTAGATGTCGTAAGCCTTGATGCCCATGCTCTTCTCGATCCTGGCCCGGGTCTCCAGAGACCATGGCTCGGCGCCCAGGAAGGCCATCCTGAGATCGGTATCTTTCTTGATGCTGATGCCCATCGCTTTCGCAGTCTCGTTCATGTGGAGCAGATAGGAGGGAGTACAGGCGATCGCAGTGGCATGCAGGTCCTGCATCAGCTCGATCTGGCGCTGAGTGTTGCCCACACCCATGGGGATGACACTGGCGCCGACTTCCTCTGCGCCGTAGTGAGCGCCCAGGCCGCCTGTAAACAGGCCGTAGCCGTAGCTCACGATCATGACGTCGCCGTGGCCCAGGCCGCAGGACGTAAAGGCCCTGGCGAGGGAAGTGCTCCAGCACTCGATGTCGCCCCGGGTGTAGCCGACTACAGTGGGCTTGCCGGTGGTGCCGGACGAGGCGTGGTACCTGACGACCTGGCTCAGCGGGGCCGAGAACATTTTGGTCGGGTAGTTGTCACGCAGGTCTTTTTTATAGGTGAACGGTAGCTTTACGATGTCGTCGAGGCTTTTGATCATTTCCGGCTTAACACCCGCCTCGTCGAACCTCTGCCGGTAGAACGCAGAGTTCCTGTACACGTTATCTACCAGTGATTTTAATTTCCTGAGCTGTATTTCCTGCAGCTCTTCAAGTGGAGCCCTCTCTATGCGGGAGTTCCAGAAATCCAGCATTGATGCCATTCAGTAACCTCTCTATTATAAAATGACAGCCTGCTATTTATAGACCTGTAACGTGATTGTCCGTACTTCGGTTGACCTGGCTGTCATATGCTTGTCCGCAGATCCAGGACCTTCTTGCTCTTCCCTTCAACTCTCGGCAGGCTGCCCCGCTCGACCAGCACGACTTTAGTCCTGAGGTTGAGCGTCTCTTTCAGCTTCTTCGCCACCGAGCCGGTCACCTTCTGAAGGTCGCCAAGCTCGCCGGAGAAGGCTTTGTCGCTCATCTCTACCTTCACCGTCATCTCGTCCATGTGGTTGACCCGCTCCAGGACTACCTGGAAGTATTCGCCTACTTCTGGCATGTCCATGAGCACGTGCTCGATCTGGCTGGGGAACACGTTCAGGCCCCGGATGATCAGCATGTCGTCCACTCTCCCGTAGAATTTGGAGATCTTGACGGCAGTCCTGCCGCACGGGCACTCGTCTTCCATAAGAGATGTGATGTCGCCGGTCCTGTACCTGATAAGGGGCAGCGCCTCTTTACACAGAGTCGTCAACACTAGCTCGCCTTTCTCACCGGGAGCGCACTGCTCTCCGTTTTTGTCCAGGACTTCCACGATGAAGGCGTCTTCCCAGATGTGCAGGCCATCCTGCTCCACGCATTCGAAGGCTACGCCCGGGCCCATCATCTCTGATAAGCCATAAGAGTCGTAAGCCTTGATCCCGAAGGCTTTTTCCAGCTCACGGCGGGTGTTAGCCGACCACGGCTCCGCGCCGAACAGCCCGATCTTTAGGGGCAGAGTGCCCGGTTCTATTCCCATCTTCTTGCAGGTCTCGGCGATGTACAAAGCATAGGAGGGGGTACAGTGCATGGCTTTTACCCCGAAGTCCTGTATCATCTCGATCTGCTTCTGGGTGCTGCCCGTACCGCTTGGCACGACGGAGCAGCCCAGCCGCTCTGCGCCCGCATGAATGCCCAGTCCGCCGGTAAAAAGGCCATAGTTGGCGGCATTCTGGAAAGTATCGCCGGGCCTGACACCCGCCATGAAGAAGCACCGGGCCATCAGGTCTGCCCAGACTTCCAGGTCCTTCTTTGTATAACCGACAACGGTGGATTTTCCGCTGGTGCCTGAAGAGGCATGAATACGGTTGATCTTGCTCATCGGCACTGCAAACAGGCCGAAGGGATAATTCTCCCGCAGGTCGGTTTTTTTAGTGAACGGTAATTTTCTAAGATCGTCGATAGTTTTGATGTCCGACGGCTTGACTCCTGCGTCGGCAAAGCGCTGCTGATACATCGGCACATTGTTAAAAACGGCACGGGCGGTCTTCTTAAGCCGCTTCAGCTGTAGCTCCTGTAAATCCTTGCGTGGCATTGTTTCAATTTTCGGCTGCCAGTATTCCATATGCTAACCCCAGTATCTGTTACTGTGTCGTATGCTATCCTATAACACTGCGTAGCATATAAAGATATGCTATGGTCTGAAGTTGATTAATTCTGGCTACTCTCTATACAACAGGGTGACTGGGATATGCCATTTCTCAGGAACCCTCGAACGTACGCGAACGCTGTGCTGCGCGTTCTCTGATTACTCGTGTATGGTGAGGCAGCAATACGAACGCTGCGCTGTGCCAAACCACACAGATTTCACAGATTGATACCGAATCCACAGATTCTTAATAGATAGCACAGATGGCGAAGGATTCTACAGATAAACAACAATAATCTGATCGACTGTCCTTATGCTTGCTATCGGTGATCGATTGTATTAGCGTTTACCATCTGTGCTATCGAGTAGTAATCTGTGGATTCAGCAGAGGAATCTGTGGAATCAATCGGAATCTGTGGCATCTGTGTGGATTAGCACAGCGCAGCGTTCGATTTGCTGTCTCAGGGAGCCTAAGCAATCAAGTAAGGCACAGCGCAGCGTTCGATTTGCTGTCTCAGGGAGCCTAAGCAATCAAGTAAGGCACAGCGCAGCGTTCGTGTACGTTCACAGGCACATAGAGACAATAGAATGCAATTATTCCCATAATGCTGGCCGGCAAAGCGCAGCTTTTTCAACATTCACACGAGGATATGCAATGGCATTACGCTCCAGAACTTGATCAGGCATTTCCTCCAGTCTTGCCCTGGGTTTCCTCAATGGCGGTGTCAGGCCCGGAGATTGCTGCCTGCTCAGGCTGTTCCGGCTTCTCCGGCAGGGTGATTAGATTGATGATCCCATGACCATGAGTAAGCTCGAACAGTTCTATGTAGTCCAGCGGGGTCAGGGACAGGTCTTTCCTGTCAACGATCGTCTGGATATCGAGCAGGGCGGCGTTGAGGTTTTCGACCTTCGCGTCTTCCTTGTAGATGAGCACCATTTCCTTGTAGGGAGCGTAAGCGATGACTCTGTCGCCGAGCCGGACTTTCAGCTCGTCCAGCAGCGCTTTGATGAAAGACGGGTGAGTCATGATGTCGCATGCGTGCTTGCTCAGGACTCCGACGATGGTGTCATCCCCGAACTTGCCGGCGTGGGCTTCGATGTTTAGCCTCAGGACATCCAGCTCCTCCTCGAAAATTTCGTCGAGCACTTCACGATCGATCAGCCAGCTGGCTAAATCGGTCCTCATGACCGGGTTAGTGTGTTCTGTGCACGAGATATAGTAGAGTATGACGGCGTTCTCGCGCTCGTCGCATACGTAGTTGAAGGAGTCTGGCGTGGTCTTGAGCCACGAAGCGGGCTCGATGGTCTTATAGACAAAGCTGTCCCGGCCGCATTTGCAGACCGGGTGGAACTTTTCATTCTTACAAAGCGCCTCGCGCAGCTTTGCTATAATGATCCTGGTGCCACCCTTAGGCAACGGGGCATACAGGTTGACCCGCTCTGAAAGGCCGTTGTACGGGTTGATGATCTCCAGGAAGTCCCCGTCTACATGGTACTGGTAGGCAGGCATGTCTTTCCGGATATCTTTCAGGATACACTCTGCCTGGTGAATCCGGGTCAGGGCGGCCTCGATCCTGGCATCGATGACATCGTGGAAGCTCTTGCCGGTATAGACCGCTTCCCGGGCGATGTCCTTGATCGATAGCTGAGCCTTGAACGGCCTGCTGGTGATGGTTACGATATCCCCCTGGGCCGTGAATTCGATGGCCTCCCGGGTAAGCATCTTCTTAAGCAGCGCCAGCACTCTGGCAAGGTCCAGAACAGCAGCGACGTCGACGTGGCCGCCGTTGATCTCGGCGGCGTATTCCGGCATCCAGTCCTGGTACATATCTTCCAGCTTCAGTCCTTCTTCCCGGGCCATGTCCGACAGTCGGATAACCTGCCCCGACTCGCCGGGCCACACGGGACCTGCGATCTCTCGAATGTTCACCCTCGCCCGGGGGCTGTCCACGGGTACAGCGAGGATTGTGTAACCTTTCTCCACGTTGTAGAGCTGGATAGTCCGTGTCTGGAGCGCCGAGCTGATCATGTGCTTCCAGCACTCTTTTATGCTCAGTACCCGCCCGAAGGTATCATACATGTACCTGAAATCAGGAGTCTGCCGGATAAGCTCCCGGTCACCCGATAAGTCCATCCGGTAGAACGATACGAACTCGCTCCCGGCGGTTACTTCCGCCTGAAAATCGAGCTGAGTCTCCGGGAAAAAGTGGCTGTACTGGGCGACGATCAGGTTGTTTGAAGTCAGTCTGGTACCACAAACACAGGCATGCGTCTCAAACCGGTAGCTGGAGACTGCCTGCATGAAAGAGTCCATCGTCAGGTTATACAGCAATAGCGGCTTCACCAGAGTGTTATTATGCCCGCACTTAGGGCAGTAAAAGGTTAAAACCACGCCATCGTAATGCTTTTTCTCGTTGATGGCATAAAGCCTGGTCTCAATGAGTTTGCCCACGTATTTTGGGTTCAGCTCGACTTTTTCGTCGATCTTATCCCCACCCAGGAATGACATATAAACTGCTATTGCGTATCATTGATTATAGCTTTATCGCTTTCAGGGCGTCAAAAAGACTTTATTTCAACGAAGACGGCCATAAAAGCCCTGTTGGTTTTATCTTCTCAGCCATAGCGGCATCAGGCCCCGTAATAGCAGCCCCATAGATTGTTCATCGCGTCCACGTACTTATTCCACTGCTTCAACATTATGAACATCAGATTTTTCCCTTTAGGAGTAATGTAGTAGCGGCCTTCTTTTAGTTCTACACAGCCCTGGCGCACCAGATCCTCGAGCTCCCGCGCGAGCTTTTTCTCGTCTACGATCATCATCTCTGCCGTGTAGGATGCTATGTTATCCCGGGCCTCGGAGATAGTGGACGCACCCCTCCGGACAACGGCAAGAGTTGCGAGAGTCAGGCCTGTTTCGCAGTAGCATTTGAAGATATGCTCGAGCTGTTCCTGAGGTTCGTCATGGCCATGTGACATAGAAGTCAATTCGACGGATAGGTAGAAAGTCGTTTACAGGTGATGAGGCGAAAAATGCGCCCGTGAAAGGTTTTTGAAGACTTAATAAAAGCTTAATAAAAAAGTGTGGTGCGCATCAGCGCACCGGATTGCTTGTAGGACTATTCGACTATGTCAATGATAGTGTCGAGAGGCTTGCCAGTCTTGCGGCCGCCGGTGGTGCCGGGAGCCCTTCGGTAGCGGCTGGTGCTTTCGTCAGACATGGTTGCCGAGGCTCTCTGGCCGCTCTTGCCCATGACCTGCGGCGACTGGATGCCAGTCATGATGGCGAGCACTCTGACCTTGCCTTCGTAGTCCTTCTGGATTCTGGCGCCCCATATGACGTTGGCGTGGGAATCCATCTCGTAAGTGAGCGACTCTGCGATGTTCTCCGCCTCACGCAGGGTGAGGTCCGGGCCGCCGGTGATGTGCACCAGTGCGCCGGTTGCGCCGCGGTAGTCTACGTCCAGCAGCGGGTGGTTGAGTGCTTCTCTTACTACGTTCTCGGACTTGTCCTGGCTCTTGGTCTCGCCCACGAGCATGACTGCGATGCCGCCGGCGTTCATAATCGCCTTGACGTCGGCGAAGTCGAGGTTGATGAGCGAAGGCCTGGTGATGGTCTCTGAGATACCTTTGACAGTCTGAGCGATTAGCTGGTCCATTACGGAGAATGCCTGCTCCAGCGGGAGGTTCGGCACCATTTCGAGCAGCCTGTTGTTGTCGAGCACGATGACGGTGTCTGCTGCTGCTCTAAGGTCGGCGATACCTTCTTCTGCCTTGACCATTCTGGCGCGCTCTACCTTGAACGGTGTAGAAACCATGCCTACGACGATGGCGCCCTGTTCTTTGGCGACCTGTGCGACGATGGGCGCCGTGCCGGTACCCGTTCCGCCTCCCATGCCTGCCGTGATGAATACTAAGTCGGTGTCCTTAAGGACTTCCTGTAGTGTGCTTCTCGCGAGTTCTGCAGCCCTCTTGCCGATTTCGGGGAAACCGCCTGCGCCGAGACCCCTGGTGAGAGACTTGCCTACCAGGATCTTCTTGTCTGCCCTGATGACGTCGAGGTGCTGCTTGTCGGTGTTGACTGCGATAGTTTCTGCGCCGTCCACGCCGATGTTGTACAGCCTGTTGATGGTGTTGTTACCGGCACCACCGCAGCCGACGATCTTGATCTGTGGGAGACCGAAGTCTTCAAAGTCTGCACCTACGCTGTTCTCTCCCTTTTCGTTCCTGTACTCGCGTTCCATTTCAGTGTATTTAAGTGCTTCCTGCACAATAGATTGCATAATATCCCATCCCCATTGATGTAGGTTTTATCCCTCGGCGTTCACGGCAAGCCGTTCGTTGTCTGTAAGCGCGCGACACTCGCTCGCAGGCGCTCGTGAACCCGACGTTTTTATATTATGCCCTTTTGTCCCTGGCCGTCCCGGTTAAATACTGGACGAGTTTAATGGGCTGCAGTCACAACCCCGACAGGAAAGGCAGGCAATAGCCGGAGCTATACATCCGTCAAAGATAGACAGAGCTCGAGAGCTATGCGTATGTCGATCAAATTGAGCTTAAAAGTTCAACTGATCCAATCCAAATCCCAAGCTTAGTATGCGCTTAGGTATATTTAAACTTAGTGTTCTTTTTATTATAATTGCAAAATGGAAAGTAAAAAATCTGTACCCGTATGTGAAACTGGCATAGTAAGGGCAGACAGTGTCAAATATATCTAAATATCTGAAATCATCTCAAATTATCCCCTTACAGGGAAAGTATTTAAAAAATTCAGGCCTGTATCGAAGCAATAACAATATCAGCTATAATCTGTGCCCTTGTGCGTAAAACAATTCACGTCAGCGCCCGGATAGCCATTTTCACCGTCTGAAGACCATATTCGGCGGATACCGGAAAACACATTGTATAAAATTTGTAATACTCTTGTTGAAAAAGTGAAAATTTTTGAAAATTTAACTGTAAAGTATTTATAGCAAAAATAATAATTGTTCGCTATCACGTTGCTAAAGGTGTACAGGCAACGCCTTGAACAATCTGGAGGGAAAAACATTAAGCTAAAAACTGTGCTGGGCATAGCGGCTATTCTTATAATGTTGCTGTCTTTGACGGCAGTGGCAATCGCCGCGGTCCCACCCCTGAAAAACTCACAACCTGCTGGCTCTGAAGAGCCCGCCGGCTACTCTACTTATATCGTAGCTTTCGAAGACAAGCCAGGAACGGCTTCCATAGCCGCAGAAGATCAAGTGACCAGCCTCGTCAACTCTTTCAATGGCAGGATCATCCACAAGTACAGCATCATCAACGGCATGGCTGTTACGATCCCCGACAGTAAGGTTGATCAGCTGAGGGCTATGGACAATGTCAAGTATGTCGAGAAGGATCAGCAGGTTCACGTCCTTCTGGACAAGGCAGTACCGCAGATCGGCGCTGACCAGGCCTGGAACTCCGGGTACACCGGCAAAGGCGTAACCGTCGCCATCATCGACACGGGCATCGACGGCAGCCACCCAGATCTGAACGGCAACAAGATCGTCGGCTGGGTAGACTATACTCAGGGCAAGACGACACCGTACGATGATCACGGACACGGCACCCACGTAGCCGGCACTGTCGCAGGCACGGGCGCCGCAGACAATGGCAAGTACAAGGGCGTAGCCCCAGAAGCCAGCTTAATAGGCATCAAGGTGCTCGGCAGGGACGGCTCCGGCAGCAACTCTAACATTATCAAGGGTATCGACTGGGCAGTCCAGAACAAGGCGGACATCATTTCCATGTCCCTCGGCAGCTCCAGCCACTCGAAGGCCAGTGACGACGCCATCAAGAGAGCGGTAGACGCAGGCGTCACCGTCATCGTGGCGGCAGGGAACAGCGGCCCAAGCGGCAAGACTGTAGCGTGCCCGGGCGACAGCCCCGATGCCATCACAGTCGGCGCCACCGACCGCAACGACCAGATCGCTTCGTTCAGCTCGAGAGGGCCGACCTACGACGGCAGAGTCAAGCCGGACGTCACCAACATGGGCGTCGGCCTCGTCGCTTCCAAAGCCACGGGAGTAGCTTCTTCCAAGCCCGTAGGCCAGTATTACCAGGCGATGAGCGGCACCTCGATGGCCACCCCGATGACCTCTGGCGTCGCCGCCCTGCTGCTGCAGGCCAAGCCGGACCTCACCCCGGCCCAGGTGAAAGAAGCGCTGACTAGGACCGCAAAGCCCCTGGGCAGCGGCGTACCTAACAATAACTACGGCTACGGCCGGGTTGATGCGAAAGCAGCGCTGGAATACGTCCTCAGCGGCCAGCTGCCGACCCCCAGCCCCACCCCGACGCCGACACCGGGACCGAACCCGACCCCGACACCCACCCCGACACCCGGGCCGAACCCGACGCCCACGCCGACTCCGTCGCCCGAACCGGGCAGCTACGCAGTCGGGCTGATATCGATGTTCGCCCATTACAAAGGCCAGATGGGCAGCATTGAGAGATTCCAGGTAGCGCCCGGCACCACAGTGAGCCAGACCATGATGATCGTGAACACAGGAAGCGCCAGTGACGCGTACAGCGTGACGGTCAACGGCATTCCCAGAGAATGGGTCCAGGTATCGGGATATTCGGGCGGCGTGATCAGCCCGGGTGCAGCAGGCTCTATGCAGGTACAGTTGACACCGGGCACAGACGCGACGGCTGGCAGTCACCAGTTTACCGTGACAGTAAGGTCCGGCTCTGACAGCACGGTCAGCAGTTCCAAGTCGTATACACTTAACGTGGCCGGAGGCAGGACAACCCCGACGCCGACGACGGTGCCGACCCCGAAACCTACCTCCACCCCTGTGCCAACTCCGGTGCCTGAGCCCGGCACCGCATTCACGGGCACAGTCAGCAACGGCGGCGACTACTACACCTATATAACGCCGACTCAGGCGGGCCAGATCACCGCAAAGGTATCGTGGCAGGGCACCTCCAGCGACCTGGACCTGTACCTATACGATCCGGCCGGCAAGCTAGTGGCGCAGTCACAGCAGCGGTACACCACCTCGGAGACTATCAAGTACAACGCTCCGCAGGACGGCTACTACCTGCTCAGAGTATATGCCAGGCAGGCTTTCAAGCCGGTTACGATCACGGGCGAGGCAACGCCTGCAGTCGCACCGGCGTATAAGAAGACAGGTACGATCTCGAACGGGCAGGCTGCATCCTACAGCTTCACCGCAGGCAGCCAGGACATCAACGCCCGGCTCGCGTGGAACTGGGGCTTCAACAAGCTGACGCTGGCCCTTTACGACGACGATGGCAATAAGATCGCCAGCGCCGGCGCCGGCCAGAACTCGATGATGGCGCCCTACGCACAGATCGACTACCAGAACTCGGCCCCGGGCATCTACACCCTCAAGGTAGAGGGCACCCAGGTCGGCGGGAAGGCCAGCTACGTGCTGATTACTCCGTATCAGCTCTAAGTTCCCGGCCATCCCCCAATTTTTCTTTTTTCTTTCTTTTCAGCCGCAGCGCGTAAGCGCTCTCCGGCATCCGGCACTTGCGGCAGGGCAGATAGCCTGTTTCCCGCGCATACTTGATCGTGCGAGACATGATCTTATTTTCACCATAATTTGGTCAACCGTTTTATACATCTCTTTCATTCTCGGAGATGGTGAGAACATGGGTGGTATTGAAAAAGAAGTGAAGGGCACTGCTAAGGAAGCTATGGGCAAGACCAGGGAAGAAGTAGGAAAGGCAGCAGGCAGGCCAGGCCTGGAAGCAAGGGGCAAAGCCGAGAAGGAAGCGGGCAAAGCAGTTAAGGAAATGGGCAAGGTCGAGGAGAAGGTCAAGCGAGAGCTGAAGTAAAAAAATTTAATTTTTACCGGCCGCCGCAGCAGTCTTCATCGCCGCCAGGCCTTCGTCTACGCCGCGCACTTTCATCAGCGCGTTCAGCTTAGCCGAGCTGAGCGAAGTATCCCGGGGGACCAGCACAGTCAGCTTTAGGTCCGCCATGGTGATGGGTACCAGCCTGTCTTCGCTAAACCCGAAAGCCCTGGCGATCTTTTTCCCGAACTCGTAGTGGCTCAGCCTTTCCGGTCCGGCCACGTGATAGAAGCCGGTCATACCATTTAGTGTAAGCTCCTTGATTGCGGCGATAGCATCATCCAGGTAGATGGGTGAGAAGTACATATCAGTCGCCAGTTCCACATTCTGTCCCATACTCAGGCTTTCAACCAGATGGCTGGCGAAGTTATCAAAGTAGGCGCCATATAGCTCGCCCAAACGGACTACCAGGAAATCTTTGGTCCGGTCGACAGCCGTTTCCGCCATCACCTTAGTTTCAGCGTAGACGTTCAGGGGATTTGTATGATCTTCCTCGGTGTACATGCCACCGGGCTTGCGGCCGTCGAACACCATCGCGCTTGAGCGGAGCACAAGCCTCGCCCCGACGTTCTGCGCAGCCTCGGCGAAATACCGCTGAGCCCGGGTGTTGTAGTACATGGCATCCATGCGGTTCTCCTCGCAGTACTCGACGTTGTCGATCTCTTCGGTGAGAACTAAGATCTTCGGCTTCTCCACATCGACGATCCTCCTGATATCCTGCTCTTTCTCGAAGTTGTAGGTCATGAAGCCTCTCGGGATATCGGGATTGCTCTCGTCGCAAGCGCCTTTTGCAGGCTGATCTTCCATTGCCTTCACCAGGCCCGCACCCAGCGGCCCGCAGCCGGTAACTAGAATCATGTATTTGCCAGCTCCTGTAATTTGGTATGAGTGATATAATGGTAAAACTACCTCAAATAGTTGTCAGATAAACGCTAAGACCTGCCATAGAAACCCATGCTTGACAACCGATCTCTGGCGATCCTGAAACCTTTGCCCCCCTCCCTGAAACCGTCGTCTATCTCGGGCACCGCAACCAGATCGAGGTCCCGGGTTACTGAGGCCAGCCACTCCCAGTCGATCTCCCCTTCGCCGATCTGGAGGCCTTCACCGGCTTCGCCCATGGCGTCGGAGACGTGAAGATGCCGGGCATACGGCAACAACGTTTCGATATACTGCTTGAAATCATGTCCGCTGACGTTACAGTACAGCTTCGCGTGACAGACGTCCAGGCATAAGCCGACGTCAGTCCGGTCCAGCACTGCAACTATTTCATCTGCTCCGGTCAGCAGGCAGGGGTGCCAGAGTGTGCCTCCGGTGCGGTAGTAGCCCGGCATATTTTCCAGCACCAGCTCAACCCGATTGCCAGCACAGGCTTTTAGCTCCGCCATCGTCCTGATCAGTCTCTCCGGCGAGACTGTTCTGTGCTCCCTGAACACGCCTCCCGGGTGGATGATCACCAGCTCTGCCTGCAGCCGAACAGAGATATCGATCGTTCGCTTGAGCATCTCTGTCGCCCTGGTGCGCTGCACTTCGTCTTCAGAGCCCGCATCCAGGATGGTTCCGTCGCCGAACTTCTCCGGCGCGTGAACGATGATCGGGCCGTCGAAGCGGATCCGGTCTGCCCATTCGCCACCCATATCTCCATGAAACAGCGCAAACTCGATCGCCTGAGGTCGTAAGTACAGCAGGCTGTCGATATCTGTGTGGTGGACTTTCAGGCCGAACTTCATAGATTGTAGATGTGCCTCGATCTACTTAACTTGTTACAGATAATGGTGCATCGTAGGGGAAGACAACACTGCGCATGCTACCACTGCTGCGCAGTGTTGCTTCTAGTATTCACCGGCAAATAATCGTTACTCGGACACAGCCTGCTCCCGGGTGAGCATTTTTATGCCATCGCTGCCGGGCAGGTACTGCTGGCTGCACATCAGCTGTCTGTTGCCCCGGAGCTTTTCGATGCAGATGCTGAAGCGCCGCTCGTCGGATTCCATGTGGGAACGTAGATCGATGACGCAGTCGGCAAGGTACTTTTCCACGTCCAGCAGCTTCTGATCGGACGCCTCGGCAGTGAGTAGTACAGTGCAGCCCATCCTTGTGAGCCAGGCACTCATCAGCAGGAGGTCTTTCCGCAGGTCGGCCTCGCTGTCATACAGCATGGAAATGGTGGTGATCGGGTCGATGATCAGGTGCTGTATACCCTTGCTGTTTACCATGTCCCGGATCTCCTCCATCAGAGAACTGACGTCGTTGAAGTAGATACCAGTGACTATACCCATTGAAGACTCCACGAATTCCACGAAGCCGGCGTGATTCCGATCTTTCTTGCCGGCTATACCACTATAGCCAGTGCGTACGAGGGACTCGTCGAAGAATGCCAGGTTCCCGGCGAACTGGCGGATCTTAAAGACAGGCTCGCTGGTGCTGACATATAGAACCTTATCCCCGCGCTGGGCCTGGTAAAACGCGTACTGGAGCGCCAGCAGTGTCTTACCTGAGCCGTAGCTGCCCGAAATGAGGATGGTCGAGCCCTTGACGAAGCCTCCGCTGAGCAGGATATCAAGACCGTCTACGCCAGTTTTTACCTGTTCAAGTGTAACGCCTGTTCCCCCCGGCGACATAGTATCGCGATATAACCGCTCTTTGTACGGGCATTTAAAAGTAAGCTACAGATAAATGCGAAGTTCTGGTGCTTGAGCAGTAGAAAGTACAGGTTGGAGGGAAATTACTTTATTATAAAACGCTTATTTTATAAAAAAATGAAAGAAAAAGGGATGTTTGGCTTTTTTAGCCAAACAGAGCGCCGAGGCCTTCCATGCCGGATGCCTCTTCCTCTTCCTTCTTCTTCTCGTCCTCTGCCGGGGCTGCTGCGGCTTCGGCTGCGGCCGGAGCTGCGGCTGCGGCCGGGGCCGGAGCTGCTGCGAATGCTGCCTTGGAGATAGCCTCGTCGATGTTGACGCCTTCCAGGGCTGCAACCAGGGCCTTGACACGGGCCTCGTTTACCTCTACTCCAGCTGCCTTCAGAACGGAGCTGACTCCTGCCTCATCGACTGCCTTACCAGCCTTGTGTAGTAAAAGTGCTGCGTATACGTATTCCATTGTTGACACCTCTTAGTTAATGTTATTGTACTTTTGCCTTGAGCTCATCGTCAAGTGCATTTTCTTTGCCGGCTACCATCTTTGCGACTGCCAGCATCTCCATCTCAGCCTTGGACATAATTAAGTCCATGACGTCCTTCTCGAATATGGGGGCATTCACTGCGAGCGCCTTGGACTCCATGACCGCCTTCTGGATGAGCGGCTCGATTGTGTCCTTGGTGGTGATGCCTGCCTCAATGCTCAGGTTGAACGCGTGGGCCGCTGCCTGTGCAAACATGTCACGGAGCAGATCCTCGTCCATACCCAGGTCTTCAGGCTTGTAGAGCATGTGACCTTCGACTGCCGCCATGAGATTCAGACCCACATCGATGGGCATAATCTCTAACCGGGTGAGCGCCTCTGCCAGCTTGGCCGAGATCTTCTCGCCCTGCTTGACGACGGTCTTAGTGTCCTTGATGACTACTTTGCCACCCTCGATGCCTGCCGGTATGCCGACCTGCTGGAATTCGCCAACAAGTGGGCCGGGCTTGAACGAGGTCGGTCCCTTGGGGATCACGATGTCGCTGGGGGCTATGTCGCCGCCCTTGGCTGCACGCTTGGATTTGGTAGCGTTCAGGAGCTTGTAGAGCTTGAACGGGTTGTCGTTAGTGTAGACGATCAGCATCTGGCCGTCTACGTACTTTGCCAGTTCCTTCGCCTTCTCGCCCTCGGGGAGAGAGTCGAAAGCGATGGTCGAGAGCGTGTTGCGCACCATGCGCATCTCGACTTTGCCCAGCAGGTTCCGCCGCATCTTCTGCAGCGAGTCGGCCGGAACGCCGCGTACGTCGACGATGCCGACTACCTTGTGGGAGTGCACGCCGTCCACGATCTTCTTGATCTCGTCTTTCTTCCACTGGGGAATGTGTTCGCTGTGGTGTACCTCTGCTTCGGCGTTCATGCTTACATCACCTTCACAGCGGGGCCCATCGTCGTCTTGACGTAGATCGCGTGGATGTTCTGCTTGCCCTTTTCGAGCTTCGTCTCTAGCCTCTTGATGATAGCGTCGATGTTCTCGGCGATCTCTTCAGGGGTCATCGTCTCCGTGCCGATGGTGGCATGGAACGTGAGCCTGTCCTTGGATCTGATTTTGATCGACTTTTTCTGCCTGGTGATCAGAGCGGTGACGTCAGCCTGCGGCGGCAGCGGAGCGGGCATTTTGCCCCTCGGGCCGAGCACAGTACCGAGCCTCTTACCGATCGTAGGCATGTAGGCTGTTTCAGCAATGAAGAAGTTGACCTCTGAGGCTAATTTCTTAGCCCGGGGCTTGTCAGCGCCCAGCTTCTCAATCTCTTCCGGTGGGAAGACATAGTCTGCGCCGGCCTTCTCGGCGTTGACGGCAACCTCACCCTTGGCAAACACGGCGACCTTGATGGTCTTGCCGAGCCCGCTCGGGAGGATGATGTCCTCGTCAACCCTGTTCTTGGGCTGGCTCATGTCTATGTTTTTGAGATTGATAGCAAGATCAACACTTTCGGAAAAGTTCCTTTTTGGCCTGCTGGCAAGTGCTTTCTTGACAGCTTCGACCGTTTCTTTTCTTGCCATTAAATTCCTCCGTAGTCCACGACCTTACGGTCTACTACGACAGTTAAAATGTCGTAACGACACAGCAGGTGTTAGTAACACCAGTCAGTGTCGCCATTAATGTTACTCCGACAGTTTATCGTCGTATTTTCCCGCATTTACTTCTGCGATAAATTCCTTCGGCTTCTTGCCCTCTATCATGACACCTAAGCTGACACAGGTTCCTGCAACTTCCTTGACGGCGTTCTTCAGGGTGTAGCTAAGCATCGCGTCTCTCTTCATCTGGGCAACTTTGATCGCTTGTTCGATGGTCAGGCTGCCAATAAAGTTAGTGTTGGGAGTGCCCGAGCCCTTCTCAAGCTTCAATTCCGAAAGAACTAATGCAGATGTCGGTGGTGTTCCAACTTCAACCGTAAAGTTACGGCTGGCGTCGACGATGACCTTGACCGGGACGGTCATACCGTTGTAGTCTTTGGTCTTGTTGTTGATCTCATCGACCACTTTCTTGATGTTGATTCCAAGGGGACCGAGCGCCGGACCCAGTGGGGGTCCCGGATTCGCCTTACCGCCAGGAACCAGTACTTCAACTACATCTGCCATGGTTATTCACCTGGAATTGTGATACTGCATAATACAGATATAATATTTAAACGTTACTGTGTTTGCCTCGCCCAAAAAGCAGGCACACCCCGCACTAGTGCCGGCAGAAGGTGGATCAGGTCGACAGATCCGCATCGGCACTACACGGCAATAACGAGTGCTACAGTAGGCAAGCTTACTTAAAAAAAGTACTGGAAGGGCACCTCAGTGCCCTTATTTCTTTGCGCCGGTCTCTTCCTTGCTCAGCACCCGGACGATGTCGCCTCTGACAGTGACAGGGATGGGCACCATGGCTTCGGAGAGCTCGACCGTGATCTCTTCCTTGGCCTCGTCGATCCTCTTGACTCTGGCCTTTTCGCCCTTGAACGGGCCGGCGGTAAGCTCGACGATGTCGCCCTCGGATATGCCGGTGACAGTCGGCTTGGGCGCCAGGAAGTGCTGAACCTCAGTGATCGATGACGCGCCGCGCACTACGGCTTTGGCGTGGGGAATGTTCTTGATGCAGTCCTCTACGATCTCCGCCATGGGAGACTCTACCAGAACGTAGCCTTTCAGTTCTTCGGGTACGAGCACCGAGCGTATGTCCAGATTTTCCTTTCGGGTAACCATGGCGATGAGGTTCGCCACCGACCGCTCCTGGTTGGCGGTCGTTTTCACGGCGAAGATCGCCGACTTCGGAATGGCCTGCTGGGCTGCTTCGTCTGCCATCTGAATCCCCGTTAGAAGCCTACGAGCTTAGGCAGCTGTACCATGATCAGGTAGATTGCGAAACCGATGACTCCAATCAGCAGAATGCCGGCACCGGCCACCTTGGCGATGGTAAAGAACTCCTCATTGGTCGGCTTGCGCGTCAGCTGAATGATCCTGTAATACTGTTTTAACACGCCGGTTATGGTTTCCAGCGAGAACTGATTTTGAGTTGCCTTCTCTGCCACAATATCTCCGTCCTTCAAATGAATTTAAAGAAAAGACGAATTAGATAATATTGTTCTACCGGATAAAGTTTTCGGGCATAGAATTCAGGATATGAAGTCTATGCCGAACTTTTGTGTCCGAACGGTCTTGCCAGCCTGGGCCAGAGGATCAGTTTTACCGAGTATCTGGTCGGACTTCACCCCAGTGATGATTACCATGGTCCGGATAGCGTTCTCCAGCTCAGGGTCGACGTGAGCGCCCCAGATGATACGGGCCTCAGGATCGATCTTGTTGGATACCTGCTCGACGATGCTTTCCGCCTCGCTGATACTCATGTCTTCGCCGCCCGTCACGTTGACGATGGCCGCGGTAGCCGTGGAAATGTTCACGTCCAGCAGCGGGCTTTCAAGCGCCGCGTTGATCGAGTCGATAGCCCTGTTCTCGCCGCTGCCTTCTCCCAGGCCGATCATAGCCACGCCGCCGTTGGACATGACGGTGCGGATATCGGCGAAGTCGAGGTTTACGAGGCCCGGCTTGGTGACCAGCTCGGTGATGCCCTTGACCGCGTGCGTCAGCACTGCATCCGCCACCCGGAAGGCCTTCTGGACCGGCAGGTCCGGCACTACTTCCAGCAGCTTATCGTTCGGCACTACAATGACGGTGTCAGCAGATTCCCTGAGCTTTGCCAGGCCCCAGTCGGCATTCCGCTTGCGAATCGCGCCTTCTGCCTTGAAAGGGGTCGTGACGACGGCGATGGTCAGCGCGCCCGATTCTTTGGCCGCCTGGGCTACTACCGGCGCAGAGCCGGTGCCCGTGCCGCCGCCGAGGCCGCACGTGATGAAGACCATGTCGGACTTGATCAGCGCTGCCTTGATCTCGTTCAGGCTTTCTTTGGCAGCCCCTTCGCCGACTTCCGGCAGGCTGCCTGCTCCAAATCCCCTGGTGAGCTTTTTGCCGATGAGGAATTTTTTATCAGCGTGAGTGTGCAGCAGGTGCTGTGCATCTGTGTTCACTGCGTAGAGCTTCGCTCCGGAGATGCCTTCCCGGGCCATGCGGGCGATCGAGTTAGAGCCGCCTCCGCCACAGCCGACGACCACGACGTTGGTCTTCATCTCCTTCATCATCTGCATGATTTCTTCGTCGGAGATGCCGATGTCAGTCGGCGCAGCTATCTGGCCCTCACCGTCGATGATATTAGCCTGATATTCTTCGCTGTCGATGATCTCTCCCTTGTCATCGATTTGTTTTGCCGCTTTAGAAACTGTGTTAAAGATACTGGGTTCCATTGCCCCATCCCCACTACCACTATTGTAGGCATAGTTATTTAATTTTATTCGTGTGACACTTTCGGAAAAAACTTGATCGGGAGTGATCACGGCACTCTTTAGCTGCACGCTCTCGCCTCTGGCGAGCCGGCCGAAATCAGGCCCCGGGGCTACGCCCAGCGATTTAGCTTTCGTCGGGTCGAATTTCTGCTCGAAGACGTACAGCATCTCCTCCATGCAGTCGTACTTGACAGTGTAGCGCATCTTCAGGATAGCGATGCATCGATCTGTAATCGCCAGTGCCGCGGCATCCACCGACTTCTTGTCCAGCCCGACGAGGAGCGGCGCAGGGCAGCCGTTGGCGTCGAGGAAATAGATGGCTGGCTGAGCGTGGAAAGCCTCTTTAACAAGGTCCTGGTCAACCTTGCATGCCAGGAGAAGCAGTTCTTTATTCAGCTCTGCCGTCACGCCGAAGGGGCACGCCGCACACTTGTGCGGCCCGCAGCCCGGCAGGGTCGACCGAAAGCGGTCGGGCACCTGCGGCCTGGATAGTCCCCGGGGGGCAGCGATGTCCCACAGGCGCTGGCATTTCAGGACCGGGTTGAGCGCTACTGCCCGGATGCGGGATTCGGTGTGCGCTTCGATGCCGTGGGACTGGAGCAGATCATCGATCCTCTTGCGGCCTTCGGCGGGTATGGATTTGCGATCGACGTAGGCGAGCCGGGTGCCGGATCGCTCGAAGGCCTGGGCAAAGGTCTTCTCGGTCAGCAGGGGAACCGCGTGGTCAGCGATGATGTGGCCGAAAGCGACGTTCGCCTCCAGTGCAAGAGCAGTCTCCCGGGGAGCGTAGTGGTTGCCCCCGATACCCACGTATACAGGCGCATCAGGGTCTTCACTAATAGCCATAATCGCCCTGGCGACCACCTCGCCTGCTCTGGTGTCCCTCCACTCCTCTTCTGTGCTGCCGATCTCGACGTAGACCGACGGCGTGAGGAGATCGGAAGGCCCGTGGTGAGTGGCTTCGTAGGAAACGCTATAGCCGGTGACCGAGGCGCTGAGACTTTTCAGCAGGGACTGCGCAACCCGGGGCGCCGCAGTCGCCAGTTCCTGCGGCCTGCCCCCGAACTTCGCCTCGCCGAAGTTGCCGGTATGGTGGACTGTGAGCGTCTTTCGCCCGTCTTTGCTCCGGTGCTTGGAGGCAAAGACGATGATCTCAGGCTTATGCCCCGCGGCTTCAAGGGCCCGGTCTACTCCATCCTGGAAAACGTGGTAATCGTCGATCTCGACCATCTCAAAGCTGCCCTGCCGGAAGATCCTGAACCGGCTGTCCGAGTAGGTCTTCTCCCAGAAACCGAGCTTGAGCAGGCTGTCCCGGATAGTGACGCTGGCAAAGTCAGCAGTGGAGACGATGATGGTATAGCGCGCCATTGGAACAACCATTCTCGCCACCCGTAATAAAACTTTATATTCGGGCCGACAATCGACACCGCAGCCATCGCCGCCTGCCGGCGTAACAATGTTTATTATCACAAAGGAGAAAACACTGATTATTACCATGGCCGTCGATAAGCAAGAGCAAGCGATCAAGCTGATCATGTACCTGACAACGCAGTCCGACTACGTGACCATCCACGATATCCACAAAGACCGGCTGTCGGGGTTTGAGAGCCACGAAGAGATCAGGCCTGCGCTGAAGCAGATCTGCGACGTGCTCGAAGTGAAAATGGAGAACGATGAGCAGTCCATGTACAGGCTGCCGAGGACATTCGACGGCTACCGGGACGTCTTCTCCCTCGTCGTGAACTCGGATCAGGTATACAGTTTCCTGTCATCCAACTACTCTCAGGAGGTAGTGACCCCCGAGTTCATCAAAGAAGCGCTGGTGCGGGTCACCCAGACGCCGTACTTCACCAGCCTCGCCTCGAAGTACCCGGACAGGGCAAAGCCCGGCGACGCACTGATCGCCATGCTCGCCCAGAACCCCGGCTTCCCGGCCATCGCAGCCATGTTCAGCGTCTCTCCCGCGGTGGCAGCCAAGCTGCTCTTCCCGGAAACCATGTCCAAGTACGAGATGACACATCCCAAAATATGCTTCGACATCACCTTCGCCTCAGACATGGTCAAACGTGCTCCGCCCGGCACTGTGCTCTCGATCAAGTACGAGATCCTTGCGCAGGGCATGGTCAACCTGCAACTGAGTGGCGGGACCGGCATACCGTGACACTTTTATGAGCCAGTAATGCCCGGGTTGTTTACTTAAGGCTCTTTTTTCCATTCTGCAGCCAGCCTGCGGAGATTCCTGGCACCGTCCAGGAGGGGCTGTGCTTCGGCCTTTTTACCGGCGATCATGGCATCGCAGGCGGTTTCCATGTCTTTGGCACCCTGACGGATCTGCTTGCATTCGGTGAGCCTGGCGCGGGCGTTTTTGATAGGTGCCGCTTCCTGGTCCTCGACCATGGCGAGGACTTCCCGGAACTTGCGGGAGGCTTCGTCGGTGCTGCGGGTCGCAGAGATGAACTCCTCTGCCGCTTCCACGTAGGCGCCGTTATCATAGATGTCGAAGCCGCTGCGGATAGAGTCTACGGCGTTCTCCAGGTGCTCCAGGCCGTCTTCGTAGATCGGCTTCACGAAAGCCTCCATGAACTGGCCGTCATCGAAGGGTACCGGGGTCGAGTTGACCTGTTTAGCCTCTATATGCCTGTCTTTAGGGTTGAGGAGCCAGAGAATGATTGCCAGAGCGATCAGGATAAGCAGTATAAGTACAATCATGGCCCCAAGGCCGGCTGTATCTACCATGTTTAAACCCTCCAGAAAAAGTGCGGCGATCATATAAAAGGGTTGGTACGGGAAGATTCCACCGCCCGCTCATTCGTCAGATATGCGTGCCATAGATAAAATGGCCGGCTGCCGTGCTTATTTGACAAGTACGCAAAACGCTTCTTTCGCCCGGATATCGGGATCGCTGATCACCTGATCGACGATTTTGCCCGGGGCATCGGTATCCAGGATGATCTTTCGCTCGTAGCTGTAGTATTCGCTCTGGTCGACGTGCGATGCAGAGTACCCCATGGTTGAAAGGCACTGGACGATGGTGCTGGCGTAGAAGGCTTTTAGCTTTCCGAGGTCGGTGAACTCTTCTTCTGGCACCAGTTCTACAATCCGCATCATGGTGATCTCATCCACTCACGACCTGAATGTACAAATATTCTGACCAGTGATTCATGCGGAAAAGTACTGGCATGGCTGTGGACGTCACGAAAAAAACTTCTTTCGGCTGCTATACAAGCGGTTAAGGCCTGCAGGCTACCGCCGGACTGACAAAAAATATATCTGGCAGCAATCCCAAGGCTTATATTAAGCAGGGGAAGGAGAACGTCTCATTATGGAACGGATTCACTACCATTTTCCGGCGGAGATAGACTTCGAGCGGAACTACGGGTACAGCGCTGACCTGAGATACCTGATCAAGGCAGTGGCGGGCATCCACGGAAAGACCGGCTCGTCGGAGTTCGAGACCCCGGGGCCGGATATCGGGGCTCACCAGAACATGGTCAGGGCGAAGCGGGAAGTGGCCGTAGAAATCTCGGAAAAGAGGATGGATTTTCTGCCGCTGACACCGCAGAACCTGGCGGCAGTATTGCCGACCGTCCAGCATCACGGTATGGTTGATTTCCGGTTTACGGTCAAGTACTCTTATTTCGATAAAAATTTTAACAAAGGAGTGCTGCAAAACGACGTGTTTCTCGTCCGGGCCACGGTAGACGGCAACCTGAACCTGCAGGTAGCGGCGGTGGACGGCCAGGGCAGGACACTGCCAGAGGAGATCGCCAACACGATCGAGACCCAGCTCAAGCGCTTCAAAGGCTGAAGAGGGGTACAGTGACAAAACGAAAAAACTACAGCCAGTCAAAAGGCTGACATCATTTATTCTAATTTTATGCCTAATAACGCCGGCATACTGGCTGACGACGCATCAAGCCGATGCAGAGTCTCTTTCCGGGACAATTATTGTAAGCGGTTCTGTAAGTTCCAGCGCCCACGTCACCCTGACAGATACCTTCAACGCTTATAACCTGGACTGCACGGCGATCAACGGCGCCAAAATCGTATATTATGCGCCAGTTTACAGATCGGACAGTGTCAACGGCTTCTCCCAGACGATCAGCAATTTCCGGATTACCCCTGACCAGCCACCGACGTCCGTCTCGGAAGAGATGACCGACACGTTTGGCAATCACTACAGGATATACGAGTGGAGCCTTGACGGCTTCAAGGGTAATAAGCAGATTGTCGTAAAAACTGAGTTCGACGTCACCAGCACCGGAAATCCGGGTCCTGAGACGTTCAGCGATCCGTTCCCGGTCAGCACTTCGGGAATGAGCCAGTACCTGCAAAGCACGCCTCTGGTCCAGTCTTCTGACAGCGCCATCATCTCGAAAGCCGATGAGCTCACGAGAGGCTCTGAGACTCAGGCCGAAGCGGTAGACAGGATCATGAACTTCGTCCGGACGAAGATACCGAATCAGGCATCACCGGGCTCTAAAGATGCCGTATGGTCGCTGAACCACGACTATGGCACCTGCGTCAACCGGGCCAACCTGGCACTGGCTTTGCTAAGGGCTGAAAACATTCCCGCCCGGTACGTGAACGGCATCGTCAGCGACGAACAGATCACCGCACCTTTTTCGATCTCAGGGACGACTGGCTACGCCACCTTCCGGTGGGGCAAAGAACTGCACGCGTGGGTAGAAGTATACTACCCCCAGAAAGGCTGGGTCCCTTACGATCCGTGGATGAATAAGGGTTTCCTGGATCACCGGCATGTAAAAGCTGGCACGGCGATCGACTCTGACACGATGGACTCGGGCACGGGCGGCGTGATCGATACGTTCAAGACGGTCAACGTCAACCAGGGGTCGTCCGGCTCAGTCCAGACTTCTATCACGTTCTCCGGCGTACATGACTCGGGCCAGTATAGTGCCAGAGGCTTAAGTCCTGCTCCGGCCGGTGCCCTGATGATTGGCAGGGACATGATCAATAAGGCTACGCCGACGCCGACTGCTACTCCGGTGGCCACGGCCACGATTTCACCCACGACCGGGCCATCGGCAACCGTAACACCGATACCGTCAGGCAGTGCTACGCCCGGCGCGACACCCGGGCCGGACCAGGCAGACAGCGCCTCAGGGACAAATAATAGCACGACGACAGACGGCGGCACAGCAGGAAATGCCCTGCCATATAATATAACGGGCATTATCATGGATGATAAAACCGGAGTGAGGATCAGCGATGCTACGGTCACTGTGGACGGCATACCAGTACCAATCGATAGCGCTGGATCATTTACGGCCAGCGTCGCGGAGGGCGATCATACGATCCATATTAGCGCTCCGGGCTATGGCAATGGCAGCCTCACTGTTAAGATCGTAGATAAAGACGTGCCGGTCGTCCTGAAGACGCAGAAAGCAGAGGCCGTCTCGAGCGGCCCAGCCTTATTTGGGGTGCAGCTGCCGGGATTCGGGCTGCTCCTGGCTCTTGGCGGAATACTGATCGTGGGGCTCTGGAGGTATGGACGAACTTAAATTAGTCATTGCACAGGCATTCAAAGCCAGGGCGAAGGCAAAACTTACAAGAGCTGAGCTGGCCTTTGCCCTTTCCCTCGACCTCAGGTGGTTCAGCCCGGATGAGAGCAAGAGCGTTATCGACGCGGGATTAAAGACAGGGTTGCTCACCGAGGAAGATGGCAGAATTACACCTGCCTTCGACTACAAGGCCATAGACGTTCCCCCGGGTTTCCGGCCCGGCAAAGACCTTTTTAGAAAGCCGCTGCTGGAGCGCATCGAAATCCTGCTGGTGAACTCTGGCATCGAAGCTGCCTCCGTCAGAGGGCTCATCGAGAAAAAAGAGGCAGAGCTCTGCCATCTGGTCACCCCAGAAGTCGCAGGGCTCGTCATCGCCAGAGAGCGGGGCCTCGATATAACTGACTTAATTGATGAGGTGCTCGGGCAGTTAAAGAGAGGATGAGAATCACGATCGAACGCTGCTCTGTGCTATACAGGTTGCTCTTGTGTGGTGAGAAAGCAATACGAACGCTGCGCTGTGCAAAACCTCACAGATTCCACGGATTGAATCAGATTCCACAGATTTCTACTGGATAGCACAGATGACGACGGATAGCACAGATAAATAAAAAATATTCTGATCAAGTACTCTAATGATTGCTATCGGTGATCGATATTATCGTACTTATTCCATCCGTGCTATCGAGTAGTAATCTGTGGATTCAGCAGAGAAATCTGTGGAATCAATCAGAATCTGTGGCATCTGTGAGGACTGGCACAGCGCAGCGTTCGTATTTCTGTCTCGGGGAAGCCTGTGCAATCAAGTAAGGCACAGCCAACGTTCGTATTTCATCACATTAGACTAAGTTATTGCCGCCCGTACAGCCCGACAATCTCCGCTTCCCCTAAGATGTGGCCTTTCATGGCGCCGAGCACGGCGCTTTTAGAGACGCCGGAGGGCATGTCGAGCATGGTGTTCAGAGCATATAGATGAAACCGGTATCGGTGGGGCTTGCCCGGCGGTGGGCAGGGGCCTCCGTAGCCGGCCTGGCCGAAGTCGTTCTTGCCCTGGGACGCTCCGGCCTTAACGAGCTCTACGGCGGAGATGCCCTCTTCCAGCATTGTGGTGGAGGCTGGCAGATTAAATAGTACCCAGTGAGTGAACACCCGTCCGGGCGCATCGGGGTCGTCGACGATCAGTGCGAACGATTCTGTCCCTTCGGGCACCTGGCCCCAGGTCAGCTCCGGCGACACATCGTCGCCGTCGCAGGTGTACTTTTTGGGTATATGGCTGCCGGACTCGAATGCGCTGCTACTCAGGATCATCTTGGTGGTGACGTTCATCATGTGCTCACTTTCTGCGAGGATAAGATCGTCGGGTAAAAGCAGGTTACGGGTTCCTGCTTTTATAATGTGCCCGTCGCAAACATGGTATACAGTTCTTCCGGAAACCTTTTTTACGGTCAGGCAGCGGCTCCGGTACCCCCTTTAGAGCTACTTAGAGCGTGCGGCGCCCTGCATCTTAAAGTGTGCCAGCAAAGCCTCGATCTGGATGCGCTCGCTCGCCCCTTCGGTGAGCCGGAAGTCTGCCTCTCCGATCCGGTCGACGAGGGCGACCAGCACATCTTCGTCCAGCCCGAGCTCAAACATGCTCCGGTATATCTGGTCGATAATGTCAGTGCCGGACAAGCCGTAGGTGATCAGTAGTTCATCCAGCTTGTTTCGTGAGTCCATGAACTGCCCGTTCAACGCGAGCTTGAGCATGTCCTCGATCTCTTTAGGCTTAGCCGTGCTCGTAGTCTGGTAGATCACGTCAGCAGTGATGTCTTTCGCGATCGTGGCAGCCGACTGGAGGGCGTTGATGGCTCTCCGCATGTCACCCCGGGCTACGTAAATCAGCGCGTCCATGCCGTCTTTCTCGATTTTCAAACCCTCATTCTTGGCAATGCGGGTAATGCCAGTGGTGATGTCAGTCGCGTTCAGCGGCCCGAACCGGTAAACCGCACACCTGGACTGGATCGGCTCGATGATCTTGGACGAGTAGTTGCAGGAGATGATAAACCGACAGGTCGCGGCGTACCGTTCCATGGTGCGGCGCAATGCCGACTGGGCGTCGGAGGTCAGCGCGTCTGCCTCGTCGAGGAAGATGATCTTGAACTTCGCCTCTCCCAGCGGGGCAGTGCGGGCGAAGTTTTTGATGTTGTTGCGCACGACATCGATACCTCGCTCATCGGAGGCATTCAGCTCGATGAAGTTGCTGTGCCAGGTTTCACCATACAACTCCCTGGCAAGTGCGACAGCGCACGCTGTCTTGCCGACTCCCGGCGGGCCTGAGAACAGCAGGTGAGGAAGGTTGCCAGACTTCACATACGAGATAAGCCTCCGGGTGATCTGCTGGTGGCCTATAACATCCTCAAGCCTTCGCGGCCGGTATTTTTCAGTCCAGATTTCATCCTCTGCCATAAAGGGTACTTCCTCCCCGATATATGCTAGCTTTGACCAATAATCTTTCTATCGGCGATCTTTCTATAGACAGACTGAGTCATTGTACGGGAAAGGTTATATCTTTTTTATAGACATTAATAATACGGAGACGAGGACAGCATGAGGAAAATCTGGCTGACGGCTATTGTTGTAGCGCTATTACTGGCACTGTCGACAGTGCAAGCCCAGGCGCAGCATTACGACAGCATCAAGATGCAGTCATCTCAGTCTTACCTGAGGATGGGCATGAACGACACCATCACCCTGACGGCACAGCTCTACAGCGGCGGCAAACCTGCAGAAGCGGCAAACGTGCCCATAGTGTTGAACTTCCTCAGCGCTCAGGATTACATGATCTTCGACAACCAGCTGATTGTCACGGACGAGAAGGGAACCGGTTCTACTACCATACGCATCAACCCTGATAACCCTCCTGAGCGGTATAAGCTGCCCGTGCTGGTGCAGATCGAGGCGGCTACAGAATTCCACCGCGCCAGCATAAACGTATACATTACCGGTACCGCCCCGATCTCCGGATACGTCGTCAACGACGAGATGAGCGTCATAACAGGAGCGGAAATCACTGTCAAAGGCCCCGATGGCAGGCCTGCCACTTACCTCACCTACCCGATCCGCTCCGGAGACGGCTCGGACAGCCCCATGGGCTACTACAGAATCGACGGGCTCCCGGTTAACGTCGGCAAATACGAGATAACGGCCGCCAAAGGCGGCTTAAATGGAACGATAAGAGCCGAGGCCGGCTACGAAGGCGTACGTAACGATGTCACCATTAAAAATTACCGGGACTTCGTAAACGTTTCCCAGATCGTGGCGAACAACCAGAACCCCACCGCCACCCCCCAGGCCATAACGCCAACCCCGGAGCCGACCGCCGAGCCCGCCCGGCCGACATCCATGACCACCACCGTCATCGTGGCGATCATACTGATAGCGCTCGTGTACATAGGACTCAAGGCTTACCGCCGGATGTTCTAATTTTTTTAAAAGAGTATAGGGGCAGGGCGATTAACTACAATAAAAAAGTTAGTTTTTATACTCTGGTTCAGGTCAGCTCGCCATCTCTCATAATGTATTCGCCGGTCTCCAGCACGATGATGGAGGGCTTCTTGAACAAGAAGTCTCGGTGTGTCGCGCTCATGTTTTGGCCGCCGGGCATGTCGGAGTTGTGGCCGAAGGCGATGTGGAGGGTGCCGTAGACTTTCTCGTCCTCGAGCAGGAGGCCGGTGAGCCGGGCTTTGGGGTTGAGGCCGATGCCGAACTCGCCGCAGAGCGAAGCCTCGTCGTCCACGCTGATAAGTTCGTTTACCTTTTGGACCAGATCCTTGTCTTCGGACGATAATTTGGTTACGTAGCCGTCTTCCACGCACATGACCAGCGGGGCTTTGACCTGGCCCAGGTCGCCGATACTGCCGTCGCAGACGATGGTGCCGTTCATGCTGTGCTCGACGGGCGCGCACCACATTTCTCCCGCGGGCAGGTTGCCCATGTGGCCCGGGTGAATGGTGATGTCGTCGGCGAAGTCCCGACCCTTGATGCTGAAGGCAATGTCAGTGCCCCCCGGGGCAGTAACCCGCAGGTTGACGACGCCTTCGAACCGCTTCTTCAGGCTTTCAGCCCTTGCCTTGATAGCCTTGAAATCGGCCGTCATCGGGTACTCGATCATGCCCATGGTGATGTCGGGGGAATGCCCTACTCTGGCACCGTACTGGGACTCGTCGTGGTGAAGCTGGATACGGAAAGGAGTCTCCTCGGGAATACCTTTGAGCTGGTTGAAGAACAGGCTCGGCTTCAGCTTCTCGATCAGCGCCTGAAGCTCCTTCGGGGCCTCTGTCAGCGGACGCTTATCCTCAGGGATCTGGTAAGTGTGCACGGTGATGCCTTCGATCTCGAGAGCCGCTCTGGTGACCTCGCAGACATCTTTTGCGTACTCGTCGTGAATGATGAGGGCGACTTCGCCCTTCCGGATATTCATGATCTCTTTTAAAGAATGGTGTAGCTTGTGAGCGATACTCGTTTCCATTTCAATACCTCAGGTTTCTCTCCAGTTCCCGGACCAGCGGGGTTTCGTCGATGCCGTAGTAGCCCATGTTCCTTGCGATCATTACACCATCGTACTTCTGGCCGGTGCTCCATAAATTCCGCAAATAGTCGCCGGCAGCCTGCACGTTCCACCAGCCGTCCCCGAACTCGTCTTTCAGCAGGTTCCGGATCTGCACCTCGAGCATCCATGCCCGCAGGTAGCAGGCAGAGTAGAACTCCGAATCAAGGTCATACAGGTAGCGCTTTTCCGGGTGCTGGAACTTGAGCGCATCACCCAGTATTTGCGCATAGATTTTCTCCGGGTCTGCTGCGCCGCTGTGGAGCTCGATCTCGTATAACAGTTTGGCCGCGTACCGCCGCACCATGTACAGCGTCTGGAAAGACTGGAAGTGCGTAAGTCGGGCTACGTCGTTCTCGGTCATGTCCTCGAACTGCTGCCCCAGCCAGTATCTGTTGCCGGTGAGGTGCTCGAACAGCATTGCGTAAGCCTCGGTCACGGAGTTGTCGCCCATGTACTTGAACTCCATCGCCATGCCCGGGTCGACGTTGCCGAAGTGCTGGGCGTGGCCCATCTCGTGCAGCAGTGACCGGTAGTCGTCCATACCGCCTTTTGGCATGATGCAGAGCACGATGTCTTCAGGCACCCGGATCGGGCAGCAGAATGCCCGGGGGGTCTTCTTCTCTCTGGCCTCTGTGTCCATCCGAATGTTAGAGCCTTCCCCGACCTGCATATTCATGCCTGAAAGGGTATTGTCGAGTACACCCAGCATTTTGTCCTGGGCGAAGAACCGGTCGAACTCTTTGACCCGGAACAGGTAGCCGATGTCGCCCGCCCGGACTTCTGAAAGGCTCAGGCCGAGAAGATCCTTGCACATGTTCCTGAAATGCTTCGTGTACAGGCGGTCAGTACGGTGGAGCACGTTCTGCATCTGGAACTTCAGGGCGTGGAGGTCGATGCCGCTCATGTCCATGCACATGGAGACATAGTTATCGTAGCCGAAAGACCGGGCGATCTCGTAAGACCGGTCCAGCCGTTCCTGTAGCATCGGGTTGAGCACGTCGTAGACACCTTCACGGGCAGCATCGATGATCATCCGCTTTTCGTGGTCAGGCTCGTTTGCCTGGATCACGGCGGAGTACCGGAAGGGTACCTTTTTGCCCTCGATCTCGATCTCGGTTTTCGCTTCAGTTGCGCTGAGCTTATCCCCGAGATCGGTGGTCTTCCGCCCGATAAATCCGGAGAGGAGAAAAGCGTACATGTAGCTCATACGCAGCTTTTCGGTGCCTGATGCCCTTTCTCTCTTTGCCCTGACCTCATATATTAGGTCCTCGCTGTCGAAAATGCCAGAATACCGAGCATATATACTCGCAGTATCAGGCTCATCTTTAAGCCCGGCCCGGCTCTCGTACTCCTCCCTCATCAGAGCTTCGTTGAACTGTTCCAGATCCGTCCTGATCGAGTCCATGTCTGTCATCAGCATGACCGCCTACAATAGGTACTGTTGCCGCAGAAAAACGGCAGTGCCACAAATTTACGACCGCGGCACGCATAAGACTTTCGATAAAATCAAAAGTGCGAATTTTACTGGAGGTCATGAGGGTGTGGCAGCTAATCTCAGCTGCAAAACAGGCAACCCTCACTAACTCCACATCATACGATATCCTTGCCATGGGGGGTTTGGTAAGGAATGATGTATATGCTTAACATGCATATGGTTGTATTTATATTATTCTCTGGATAATTGTTAAAAAAGAGCTCCTCCGCCTGCGATATATGAGGCAGATACGAGGCTACAACCGATTTTTTAACGAAAGAAAGATGCTGTCACAAAAGGTATATCAGGGCCGGCATGCCTAATTGTAACCTATGGTCGACGCGATCGTGATCGGCGGCGGGATAACCGGATCCGGTGTAGCCCGGGACCTTGCGCTTAGAGGCCTGTCAGTCACCCTGCTGGAAAAAAGCTACCCCGGGGCTGGAGCTACAGGGCGGTGCCACGGGCTGCTACACTCTGGAGCCCGGTATGCGGTAAAGGATCCCAGGGCTGCTGCAGAATGTGCTTCGGAAAACCTCGTGGTGAAAAAGATCGCCCCCCATTGTGTGGAAGAGACCGGAGGTGTATTCCTGGCGATAGACGAGGCCGACGTCGCGTACGGGGACATGCTTTTGCAGGCATGCAGAGCTGCCGGAGTCCCCATAGACGAGCAATCGCCGGCAGAATCGCTAAACCCGGATGCCCTGCGGTGTTTCGGTACCAGGGATGCTGCTGTAGATCCATTTCTTCTCACGCTGGCCAACCTTTACGATGCATACAGGGCAGGCGCCAGCATCATTGTGGGCACCGGGGTAAAGCGGATAGGAGAGGGTTTCGTCGAGACCTCCGATGGCAGCATACTAAAAGCGGATGCCATCGTTAACGCCGCAGGCTGCGAATGTGCAAATCTGCTAGAAGCGTCCGGGAGACAGGCTCCGGCAGTACAGCCCGATCACGGCACGCTCCTCGTTACCGAGCGCAGAGTCTGCGATCAGGTCGTCAACCGGATGCGCCTGCCGGGCGATGGAGACATCATCGTCCCCGGCCACTCCACCTCCATTATTGGCACTACCTCTCAAAAGTCAGCCAGCACGATTCCCTTGCGGACGGAGTACCACAAGCTGATCAGAGAAGCAGTTGCCCTTCTCCCCCAGGTGAAGGGCGCCCGCATCATCAGGGCTTTTTCAGGCATCAGGCCGCTGCTGGGCAGCGGGGACGGGCGCAGCCTGTCCCGCGACTACAAAATCTTTGAAGACGCCGGGCTTATCACAATTGCAGGAGGAAAGCTGACCACCTACCGCCTCGTGGCAGAGCACGCCTCGGACGCAGTCATGCGGATGCTGGGGAAAACAGGCCGTTGCAGCACCATGTCAGAACCATTGCCAGACGTAAGGCGAGAAGCACAGGGAGCTATCGAGTGCCGGTGCGAGAGCGCAGGACACAGGATCATTGATATGCCCTTCCTGAAAAATACGGATGTCTCCAGATTTAACCGCCTCGGCTTCGGAGCGTGCCAGGGCATGCGCTGTGCCAGGTTTTCGAACGCACCTGAGGATTTCCTGCAGGAGCGGTGGAAGGGCGTGAAACCCGTCATCGACGAAGGCCAGTTCCAGCAGGCATACCTGTCCTGGGCATCGTATAAAACTCGCATGGGAGATCGGTGGCCGGGCGAGATGAATAGCATGCCCGGAAATGGGGGCAGCAGTAGCGAGTGAACTATAAATGGAAGATCAGCATATCAAATAGATATGAGAAGATCGCCGGTGATCGCAGCCCTCATCATCGGATTTATTCTGCTGCTCATTACGCTCAGTACGTTCATGTATATGTCCGACAGGATAAGCAAGCCGCAGGTGACGGATGAAGGCATGAAATCCCCGACATCGCTGGTTTCTGTAGTTGTCAGCTGCGATGATGGCCGCCGCCACACCTTCGCCGTAGAGATTGCGGATGAGCCGGATGAGCATGCCAGAGGCCTGATGAACCGCACTATGCTGGATGCCGACTCGGGCATGCTGTTTATTTTCGAGGGCAACGAGCCACACAGCTTCTGGATGGAGAACACCCTGATACCGCTTGACATGATCTTCATAGACCAGGAAGGGACTATTATCAACATCCACGAAAACGCTACACCCCTCAGCCGGGACATCATCGAGTCTGCCGGGCCTTGCAAATACGTGCTAGAAGTCAACGGCGGCACGTGCGAGAGGAAGAATATACGTGCTGGCGATTCAATAGATATCATTTATTGAGACGGACACCTGGTCGGCCTCAAAAGGCTATACTGGAGAATATTTGAGGTCGCCCCGGCGTGAAAAGTATAACAAGGATACGTGATAAGCAGGAGATATACATCAGCTAAAGGCCTTCGAAGACGTTACGCTCGTCTGACCGATCATTTTTGTAGACGTAAACACAGTACTCGTCAGCCATGTAATCGCAACGGAGAGCGACTCTTCTCGAAAGCGTCCGGCAAAACCGGAGCATGTCTTCCGGAGCAGGCCTCCAGTAGGTGTCCTGTCCGCTGTACGTGGGAAGCAGGAAATCAACGGCAATACCCTTGCGGGAGGCCGCCAGCATCTTCTGCAGCATGCTTTTCGCAAAAGCCTCGTTATCGCTGATCCGGATGGTGAAAATCCCGGCTGCGAAAGCCCAGTCGTACTCTTCTCCCGGGCAGCAGTCATCGAAGTCTCCGGCGATAAACCGGGCTCCGGGATATTCTCTACGGGCGATCTCGATGAACTTCGGGTTGATGTCGATGCCGGTATAATCGACTTTCAAGCCCCTGCCTACCAGGAATCCGTACAGGTCTCCGAACCCACACCCGACGTCGAGGATGCTGCACCCGTCGAGGCCGCCGATCTCCGACAGTGCGGTAAACCGGGCTTTACGGCCACCCGGAATCCACCCGAGGCTCCGGGTATCGTAACCGTATTGCTCCAGCTTGCTGCCATAATAGTTTGAAAGTATGTCCCGGTCCGACTGCTTCAAAGTAATCTATATGGTGGCGCAATACAGCCATAAAGCCTTCGGCCTCAGATCTTCTTCATACAGAGGTACCAGGTATTGCACTCGTAGCCTTCTTTAAGCCGATCTTCAGCCCCGTGCTGGGTATGTGGCGGCTCGATCAGGACAGGCTCCCCCGGCTGCCAGTTAGCCGGCGTGTCCACCCTGTGCCTGTCGACCACCTGCAAAGCATCGATAGTCCTCAGCAGCTCGTCGATATTCCGGCCGACTCCGGACGGGTAGAAGATGATCATCTTCACCACCATTTTGGGGTCGATGATGAAGACAGACCGTACAGGCATGATGTGGCTGACAGGCGGATGAATCATGCCGTAGAGGCGGGATATTTTAGTGTCAAGATCTGCGATGATCGGGAAGGGTACATCTACCCCCATATGCTCCTTAATATCCCTGACCCAGGCGATATGAGAGTTCAGCCCATCCACGCTCAGGCCAATCAATTTCACGCCCCGCTTCTTGAACTCCTCGTACTTTTTGGAGAACTCCACGAACTCGGTAGTGCAGACAGGGGTAAAGTCTGCCGGATGTGAGAAAAGGATTACCCAGCTGCCTTTGTAGTCGGACAGTTTGATTTTACCATGGGTGGTTATCGCCTCAAAGTCAGGCGCAATCATACCAATAGTGATACGGCCGGACTGATCCCCGCCAGTTAGCTGTTCGCCGCTAATCATAATTACCAATATAATATAATATTAGTCATATATTAAATGCTCGCTGGTCGTAAACTTCAGCCTGAACAGTATTCCGGACAGCCATTCTTAATATAGCTGGTATACTTTCACCCCGCGGCGAAAAAGATTATTTAAGCTCCGCACCATTAACTCCCCATGATACACCTCGCGTTCGACAAGGGCACTATCGTAGTCCGGGGTAACGTCAGAGTCCCAGGCTCATCGTGGGACTCCCGGTCCCAGGCCTACCGGGCGCTGGGGCTCTTTTACAAAGACATCAAAGCATACCTCGAAGCTTCGGGATTCGAGTTCAGGGACGACGTCATGGACATCTTCCCGAGCCCGGCGCTTAGAATAAAAACAGTGCTTCGGGAATACCAGGAAAAGGCAATAGCCGCATGGCTCCGGGCCGATAAGTGGGGCGTAGTCGTGCTGCCCACCGGATCCGGGAAGACGCTCGTAGCACTGAAAGCGATCTCGATCGTGCATCCGGCCATCGTGATCGTGCCTACTTTAGACCTGGTGGAACAGTGGAAGTCGCGTATCGAGGAAGAGTTCGGCATCGAGCCCGGAGTCTACAGCGGGGAGGAGCACCGGCTCGGGCCGGTGACGATCGCCACCTATGACACGGCTTATATCAGAGCTTCCGAGCTGGGCAACAGGTTCCGCCTCGTGGTGTTCGACGAAGTCCACCACCTGCCATCCCCGGCTTACACGACGATCGCCGAAATGCTGGCATGCCCCTGCCGGCTCGGCCTGACCGCGACGTACGAGCGGGAGGACGGAAAGGAGAAAGACCTGCCCCGGCTTGTGGGAGGCAAAGTGTTCGAGATGAGCGTCGAGAACCTGGAAGGCGTCCACCTCGCAAACTACGACCTCAGGCGGATCAAGGTAGACCTGCTGCCTGAGGAAGAAGCCTCGTACCGCAGGGACTACGATCTTTACAGGAAATACCTCTCAGATAATCACATAATACTACGCTCTCCCAGGGATTTCGAGCGGCTGGTCATGAGGAGCGGCCGGGACAAAGGGGCGAGAGAGGCCATTCTCGCCAGACACAGGGCCCGGACAACGGCGCTTAACTCCAGGGCCAAGATACTGGAGCTCACGAAGATTTTCCAGCAGCACAGCGGCCCGGAGGATCGGACCATCATCTTCACCGAGCACAATGAGCTTGTATACGCGATATCGAAAGAGTTCCTCATACCCTTTATCACCCATACCACTTCGAAGGACGAGCGGATGGAAAACCTGTCGAAGTTCCGCACAGGAGCTTACAGGGCGATCGTAACTTCCAAAGTCCTCGACGAGGGCGTGGACGTCCCCGACGCCAACGTGGGCATCATCCTCAGCGGCAGCGGCAGCCGCCGGGAATTCGTCCAGCGCCTCGGCCGCATTCTCAGGAAGAAAGGGGATAAGAAAGCCGTGCTCTACGAGATCGTGGCTCAGGGCACCATGGAAGAAGGCTCGTCCCGGAAGCGCCGGAGGGAAGCCTGATGCTTTCGAGCGACCTGCTGGTAGCCAGAGTCAGGGGCGACACGATCGCCCCGGCATTCATTCCGCCCGAGGGCGACCACCTGGACCTGGCCAGGGACGTCATCAGTATCTTCGAGGACCATACGGGCAAAAAGCTCGGAGAGCTGTACGGCATCCTCGAAGAGATGGAAGACCAGGGCTTCGACTACAGGCTTGTCAGAGGGATGGTCTCGCTGCTGGAGAGGCGGTGCGACTTCACTATCGATGCGGCCGTCGAGCCAGCCATAGCCAGGCGAGCCGTTTTCGAGGCGGCAGCAAACGCATACCCGGTGATCGGCGGCGAGAACAGAAAAGCGCTGCTCGGGAAGGTGGCCGGCACGCTCGGCATCAGCCCTGCCGACCTGGAACGGTCACTCTACGCGGACCTCGAAGACGAGATGCTGATCAGGGCATTCAGACAGCCCACGCCCGAGGAACTTATCAAGCAATATAACATGGGCCTGGCACAGACGCTGCTCTTCAAAGCGACCCAGCTCCGGTTCCGCACGGCGTCTGGACATAAGGAAATCCTGCGGAAGCTTAAGTGGCTCGGGCTGATGTACGATGCCGAAGCCAGAGACGGCAGAGTGGACATCACCATCGACGGGCCGACGTCTGCGATCAAGATGACCGAGCGGTACGGCACTTCCATGGCTAAGCTGCTCCCCCTGATCATCGGTACACCAGGATGGAGTGTCGAGGCTACCATCCTTAGAAAAGACTTCTCGGGGAATCCGAAGCTCTACACCTTTTCGATGCGGGAAGACAGGCACGGCAGCCTCTTCAGGCCCGGCCCGGAAAAGGAGATGGAATTCGACAGCTCGGCAGAAGAAATGTTCTATAGCTCGTTCGCCAACGCAGCCACCGGCTGGACCATATCCCGGGAGCCTGAGCCCCTGATCACAGGCAGATACCTGTTCATTCCCGACTTCCTGCTGGAAAAGAACCGCAGCCGGGTATACGTCGAAATCGCCGGCTTCTGGACCGCCGAGTACCTGAAACGCAAGGTAGCCAAGCTCAAGGAGATCAAAGATAAAGAGTTGATAGTCCTGGCCAGCGACCAGATGTCCTGCGAGGCGTTCCGGGAAATCCCCGGCGTCATCTTCTTTGGCCGCAAGATGCCGATAAAGCCAGTGCTCGACAGGCTAAAGGCGCTGGAAAAAGCCGACGCAGATGCTGGTGCGGCAAGGATCAGCAGCAAAGGACTGACCATAAAAGGGGACGTCATTCAGATCGCCGGCCTCGCCGAAGCAGCCGGCGAAAGCGTCGATGCAATCAGGGCGTATCTCGAAGAGCACCCGCCCGAAGGCTACCTGACGACAAAAGAAGAGTTGATCAGCGATACAGTACTTACCGACCTCCGGGCCGCATTACCTGACAGCCTGCAGTACGGAGAGGCCGTAACGACGATCAGACATCGGGGCATTACCTCAGTAGATATGGTAATCCAGGCCCTCGGATACTCCGTCAAGTGGAGTGGCCTCGATCCCGACAGCGCCACGGTGTACAGGGCAAAATAACCCGACAGCACCTAAAAATCAAGCACGTAACCACGGCGGCACGGCGACACAGAGACAATGGTGTACTGTGAAACAAGATATCTTTATTATGTCCACGGCGACACGGAGACAGTGCATTGATCAAGATGGTCACCGGTCGATCGATTAAGCATGTGATGAGTACAGTAGTAAAATAATCCGTTAATCCAGGTTTCCAGTCCGTTACAGCTGGGGGAACTGTCTCCATGCGTCAGCCCGCCGTGCCGCCGTGGATCTAAAAAGAAGCTATCGTAGTCCGATGCGCACTGTCGCTGTGTCGCTGTGCCGCCGTGGTTTCAGCCTCTGTTCTGTTGTACTGGTACGCACTGTCTCCGTGCCGCCGTGTCGCTGTGGTTTCAGTATTTGATTTCCGGTTGCCCGGATAGGAAGCTGTGTCACAGTGGTTTTTATTGAATATGAGCTAACGTTTCAGATCAGTCAAAATACCCGGATCCTTTAATGATCTCCCCGGCAGACAGGAAGGTCGCCTCGACGGGCGTTTTCCCGGTTTTCCGCAGGTATGCCTGGACGACCTCATACCCGATCTTGTAGCCGGTAAACGCCGGAATGCCCAGTGGCTTTTTGGCTTTTCCGGGGGCCCGGTCGCCGTAGAGGTAGTTTCGGACTTCCCCGAAGCCCTTCTTGTCGAGGGAGTCTTTAATCAGCTGCCGGGCTTCGGGCAGCTTCCAGGCCGGGAATTCAGATATGTAGTACCCGATCTTGTCCTCTCCGTAGAGCCATGTGCCGAAGGATTCGGCCAGACCTTCGAGGATGAGGTAGTCTTCGACAGTGATATTGACAGGATCCCAGGGCATGACTGACAGTCGAATATTATGGTGGACTTCGTGGGCTAAAGCTGCCTGGAGCCGGGACAGGTTGTATTCGCTCAGCTCGCCGTAGGTCAGCATTACGTAGCCGGGGATGCCGCCGTAGCCGGAGTAGCCGTGGTCGACGGGATCCATCCTGGAGGCATCGAGAAGGAACAGGCCCGCGATAATATGTTTTAACGGAATTCTGCTCTCGAAGGGTTTGAAGACCTCGATCGCCCGGGCGATAGTCTCCGACATCAGGCCCTGCGCGTTATTTTTTTCCAGGATTTCCAGTTGCTCGAGTGAATGCTGATCCAGCTTCTCCGGCATCACGAACTTCCAGATGTCCAGCATCTTGAGAGCATCGAGCTTGCCCCGCTGCGGGTTCAGCGTCGCTCCGAAGGCGTTGAACATGCCTTCATAGGGCAGCATGAGATCGTTCTTGAACATCTCCCGCCGCTTCCGCTTGTTTTTCTCCTCAATGATCGACCGGTAGACTGAGATTGTATCCTGGACAGTGAATTCCATACAAGTCGCATATAACTGTCACTCGAACCATTATGAGCCTTTGGTTAGGAACTGCAGAGTAAAAAAGAGAAGCGGACTGCAGGTCCGCTCACTCGAAAAAGCCCGACTCCCGGATGATCTCGACGGCGGGCACGAAGGTTGCTTCAGCGACAGTCTTGCCGGTATTTGTCAGGTAATCCTGCACGATGAAGTACCCCACGGCATAGCCGGCATGGTCGGGCATACCTACGGCTTTGCCGCCGAACTTCGTCGCCTTGCGGTCGCCGAAGATGTAGGATCGTACGACGTCGAAGCCGCTCAGAGTCAGAGCCTGCTTCATGCCTTCCTTGACCTGGGGCAGCTGGCTCATGTCGAATTCTTCCACGAAGTAACCGACCCGGTCCCGGCCGAACAACTCCGTGGCAAAGGACTCCGCCAGCCCCTCCATGATCATGTATTCTCCGACCGTGATGGACATCATGTTGCGAGGCACGGCAGAGCTATAAATCGAGTGGTGGGCCTCGTGCGCTAGCGTGGGCTGGATCTTCGACAGGTTGTACGCATCCGGTTCACCGTAGGTGACCATCACGTAGCCGGGAATGGCCCCGAAGCCCGTATAGCCGTGGTCCGCCGGGTCCATCCTCGCCGGATCGAGGAGGAACAGGCCTGCCTGCAGGTGCTTCAGCGGTATCCGGTTTTCGTAGGCCTGGAAAGCGTCGCAGACTTTTTCCATGGCCTCAGTCATCAGGTCATGGGCACGGTACTTTTCGAAAACCTCCAGCCTGGCCAACACTTTTTCGCCCAGCTGCTCAGGTGGGATGAAAGACCAGCCCCCCAGCATCTGCATGGCGTCCATCTTGCCCGCTGCCGGGCGCAAGGACCCCCCGAAAACATTAAACATGCCCTCGTAGGGCGCTAAGAGTTCCTCCCTGAAAAGCTCTGTCTTCTTCTCTGCGTTCTGCTCTGCGATGATCTTCCGATAGGTGGACAATGTGTCCTGTACTGTAAATTCCATATGATTCTCTCCTGAAACTGTAATGATCTGTGACACTGACAACTAGAGTCAGTGAACGACGCCATCCGCCCTGGCCGGTGGACTAAACCAGCCATGGCTGATGATTAAAAAGCCAAACCCCGATGCCTCTCACTCACCGGTTTTTCGGTCTGCCCGACTGTTTACAAGAAGACTATAAGAACTGATTGCACATAGGCGATCGATGTTAACATTACTCAACTGCCATATAAAACATTCGCTGGCTATGCCAGAGTTATAGGTACCTGAGATCTCAGCCCTGGGGGGCCTCGGCCTTAAAACGCCAGGTCGCCAGAACACCCCATTAACAGGATAGAGTTCGCAGATAAATCTGTACCTGGTGTCCTGGCGCCCGGCAGAAGTAGATTTCTAAGTTAATTTTTCGCGCACCAGATCGTAGAACTTGTCGTGGAACTTGACGAACAGGGCCGGGTTCTCGCACATCGTAAAAGTGAGGACGTCTTTTGTTGTCACGCTGGTCATGTACTGCCCGTCGACTACGACCATGGATTCCTTGTCCTCCCTGAGTAATTCCAGCTTGATTATGCTTCTCCCCGGGACTACCCACGGGCGGGCCGATAATTTATAAGGTGCTAGGGGCACGATGATGATGCCATCTACGCCCGGATCTACGATGGGGCCGCCAGCACTCATCGCGTAAGCCGTGGAGCCGGTCGGGGTGGCGAAGACAATGCCGTCTGCCCGGAACTCCTCCATGAACTTGCCGTCCACGTAAACCCGGAACTGGGATATTTTTGCAGGCCTAGAAGTGATCACTACTGCCTCATTCATGGCGCAGGGAAGCTCATATTCGTTCAGCTTCACCGCCATCCGCTGGCGTTCGACCACCTCGAAGTTCGAGATGATATCGTCAATCATGTAGAGAGCGCTCTCAGGGTCGGTGACAGTCAGGAAGCCCACTTCACCCATGTTGATGCCCATGATCGGGGTGGGCTTGGGTAAAAGCTGCAAAGACCGGAGGATCGTCCCGTCTCCGCCGAAGATCAGGACCAGGTCCACGTACATCTCGTCGATCTCGGTCGGCTCGTTGCTGCCGCAGAGGCTGGCAGTGACTGGGTCGAGAGAAAGCTTTACCTTGTATGAAAGGTGCTTGACGAACGCCGGAATGAGGCTCTTCGGGTCCTTGACGTCGAGCCTTGAGATGATGCCTACCGATTTTGCCTGCATGGACGATTCTCTCTGACTTATTAGGGCGTATCGAATATATGAGATTTGGGGAACGATCAGCAGGTGTACATTCAGTTAATACTCTTTCAATACAGGGGCAACCGACATTAAGCTTAATCCTGTCAGCGCTATCGCCCTAACCGGGATTAAGCTTAATCCTGTCAGCGCTATTGCCCTAACCGGGATTAAGCTTAATCCTGTCAGCGCTATTGCCCTAACCGGGATTAAGTATTTATACCCGATTATGACTATTATAGGCTATACCCGGCTTTGGTTATTA